>NZ_JAVSJB010000018.1:0-110334 GCF_032027545.1 Pseudomonas oryzihabitans
TGGCTCTGGGTACGTGGTGACTGAGGTTGGAACGGTTTCGGCAAGCATCAGGGTACGTCTGTTCTAGGCCCGTCTTGCTACATGTCAGCCTGTTCTTGAGGCGCGTTGCCGCAAGGCAGCAACGGCAATCAAGGCCGTAGCAAATAAAGGGGACGATAACTTCACGCCGCCGGAGGGATGGCAGCACGGGCTATACGGCCCAGGTCCGCGTCATGCGGGATGGAGTCCGAGTCTATCAGGAAACCCGAACTTTCGACGGGAAGCAGACTGCCAGGTGTGGTCGAACAAGCAGCAACAGCGCTGTTCCCGCCGGTGCTGCCATTTTTTAGGTAACTAAGTTACGTGGATTCATCTTTTTCCTCCTAACGGTAGGATTCTTTGCTGGGAAAAGGAGGCATTAGATAGCAATGCCTCTCGGCACAGCGCCCAAGCGCTATGCCGAGAGTCAAACGTGACGCTGGCCCATACGTGTCCGCGGTGTGCCTGCCCGTTACTTCGGCATC
The DNA here is from genome assembly GCF_032027545.1 of Pseudomonas oryzihabitans. Taxonomy (GTDB): domain Bacteria; phylum Pseudomonadota; class Gammaproteobacteria; order Pseudomonadales; family Pseudomonadaceae; genus Chryseomonas; species Chryseomonas oryzihabitans_F. The sequence continues at coordinate 504 of NZ_JAVSJB010000018.1, forward strand.
AGCACGGTATCGACCACATGGATCACGCCGTTCGACTGCATAACGTCGGCGATGGTGACGGCTGCCTTGCCGCCCTTGGCGTCGACTATCCAGAGCTTGCCGTCGTGCAGCTTCACGGTCAGGTCTTCGCCCTGGACGGTTTTCAGCTTGGCCATGCCGCCATGCATCTTGGCTTCGGCCATCAGTTGCTTGGCGGTGTGAGTGCCAGGTACTACGTGATAGGTCAGGATCTTGGTCAGGTCGGCCTTATGCTCGGGCTTGACCAGGGTATCGACCGTGCCGGCTGGCAGCTTGGCGAAGGCTTCATTGGTTGGAGCGAAGACGGTGAAGGGGCCGCCGCCATTGAGCGTATCGACCAGGCCCGCTGCCTTGACGGCGGCTACCAGGGTGGTGTGGTCCTTGGAGTTGACCGCATTCTCGACGATGGTCTTGGACGGGTACATTGGCGCACCGCCTACCATCACGGTATCGGCGGCGAAGCTGAGCGGGACGGTGGCGCAAAGGATCGCGAGACTGGCTACAGCGGCAATTCGTTTCAGCAAGGTGTGCATTATTCGTCTCCTGAGTTCTTCGGCCCTCCAAATGAGGGTGATGAATGTACGGAGGCGTCCGAGAAACGGATGCATCAGAGCGCGATTATTTTTCCTTGAGCGATGACTGGCCCCGTGGGAGCGCCGGTCGGCGAACCGGCCAGGGGTTCAATGGAGACCGCCAGCACCGCACCAGGGGTCACCGCCATCGCGAGTTCAGCGGGCACAGCCAACGCCACGGCAGAATGGTCCTGAAGCAGCCCTAGCGAATGGGGCTTGCCGTCGGCCGTTATGATCCAGGCCTCTGCGCTCCTATCCGGCCAATTGGGCTTGCCAGTAGGTGCGAACAGCAGTTGGCGGCCACCTGCCTGCAGCGTGACGCTGAACAGCAGGTCGCCGTCGCGCTGCTCCAGGCGTGCCAGCAGGGCGGGGGCTGGTGCCTGGACTGGACGTAGCACCACGAACATTGCCAGCACGAGCGCGGCGGCCAGCGCCATCGCCGTTGTCCAGCGCCACAGGCGCGCGTTGCTCCAGTGACGTATCGGCTCGGGCGGCAGTTGCTCCACCGGGAACAGCTGCTGCTGGATATCCTGCCAGACGCGAGCGGGCGGTTCGACGACGGGAAACTCGGTGAGCCATTCGGCGAAATGCCGCTGCCAGGCCGCTAGCTGCTCCCGGTGTGCAGGATCCCGCCGTAGAAGCTCCTCCACCTGCAGGCGTTCTTCAGCGGACAGCACGCCCAAGGCATATTCTGCGATGAGCATAGAGTGCTGGTCGGTAGGGGGAAGATCCTTGTCGTTCATAGTCCCAGGCACGCGCGCAGTTGCAGAAGGCCCCGCCGAATCCAGCTTTTCATCGTTCCTAGCGCGATGCGGTGGCGAGCGGCCAATTCAGCGTAGGAATAGCCTTCGAAGAAGGCGACCCGGATATAGGCCTGCTGGTCCTTTCCCAGGGTTTTCAGACAGTGATCGATCTGGCGACTCTGTCGATGCGTTTCGAAGTCTTCGGCAACGGAGTGGGGGGCTGTCCACTCGGCAATGCTGTCGAGTGACTCGTGGCGATGCTGCGCTCGACGTCGGTCGATGGCCTTGTGCCGTGCGATGGTCGCCATCCAGGTCATGGCGCTGGAAAGCCTGGCGTCGTACGTTCCGGCCTTTAGCCAGATGGTGGTATAGACCTCCTGCAACACCTCTTCCGCCTCCGCACGATCACCCACGTACTGGAGGCATACGCCGAACAGCCTGCTCGAGGTCACGCGGTACAGCGTTTCGAACGCCAGGCGGTTTCCCTGGCCGCAGGCCTGAAGCAGGACAGTGAGTGCGACGGACTCGGGATTCGCTTCAGGGCTAGCCGGTACGGCTGATCTGCTCGTCAAGGATGGCGTTCCGACAGGATTGCAGGAAAGGTAGCTCGCGTAGGCCTGAGGGCCGACACAGGGTAGACGACACCGTGGCAGGCATTGTCATGAGCCCAGGAGAGGAGTACTGGCCTTGACGACTTCGCCCACGCGGGACAACTGGAAAAGCGACGGAACGTTCTCTCGATTTACCATCGATAAGGCGACCTCGCAATCGCGATTGCCGGCGAGTGCGCACAGTCCATCGACTCCTTGGCAGTTGGAGGCTTGGCGGGTTCACGCTCCGTATCCAGCCCTTGACGACCTTTACACAAGCCTACATTCCGATCCGTAGCTGCCTTGCTGGCGGACCGGCTAGCATGCGCTTCCAGATCGTATGACTGTTCAGGTAACCACGATGTCGCTTCCATCCGAATCCCCGCGCTGGACGTCCCGCATTCTGCTGGTGGACGACGATCCGCCGATTCGCGAGTTGATCTGTGGGTATCTGGCGCGCTTCAGCATCCATGCGCGGGGTGTGGGCGATGGGCAGGAGATGCGCCGGGCGCTGGCGGAAGAGGCGTTCGACCTGATCGTGTTGGATCTGATGTTGCCGGGGGAGGATGGCCTGTCCCTCTGCCGGGCGCTGCGGCGGGACAGCGGCATTCCGATCCTGATGCTGACTGCCCAGTGCGAGCCCGCCGACCGGATCATCGGGCTGGAACTTGGCGCCGACGACTACATGGCCAAGCCGTTCGAGCCGCGGGAACTGGTGGCCCGTATCCAGTCGGTGCTGCGGCGGACGCAGGACAATCGCCACGCCCCGCGCAAGGCGCCACGTACCTGCGTCAGCTTCGATGGCTGGAAGCTGGACGGGGTCCTGCACCAATTGCATTCGCCCGCGGGCGTGATGGTGCCCCTGTCCAATGCCGAGGTGCGGCTGCTGTGGGTGTTCATCGAGCACCCGCGCCATGTCCTGAGCCGGGAGCAACTGCTCGATGCCACGCGGGGCCGCGCCATCGAGGCCTTCGATCGAAGCATCGACCTGCAGGTGTCCCGTTTGCGGCAGAAGCTGGGCGATGATCCCCGCGCGCCCCAACTGATCAAGACGGTGCGCGGAGAAGGCTACCTGTTCGATGCCAAGCAGATAGGCGCCTAGCCATGCGGCGCCTGGATACCCTGTTCGCGCGGCTGTTTGGCGTGTTCCTGCTGGCCATCCTGCTCGGACACCTGCTGGCGTTCTTCTGGTTCCGGCATGAGTTCGGTGACCGAGCGCCGCCCCGACCTCCGCTGTCGATGCGGGAAGCGCCCTTCGAGCGGCCACCGCCGCCACCGGAACGCTTTCCCGACAAGGAGCCCAACTGGTGGCGACGCGTGGAATGGCTGCTGGGCGGACCGCTGGTGTTCCAACTGGGCTCCCTGGTGATCGCCGCCTGGCTGGGCGCGCGGTTGTTGACGCGGCCCCTGCGCCAGTTGACGCAGACCGCGGAGCATCTGAGCCACAATCTCGATGGCTCGCCCATTCCCGTCACCGGCCCCTGGGAAACCCGCGAGGCCGCCCGGGCACTCAATCGCATGCACCAGCACCTGCTCGATCAGATCCAGCAGCGTGGCCGCATGCTCACGGCCATCTCCCACGACCTGCGCACGCCTTTGGCCCGGGTGAAGCTGCGCATCGAAGACATCGACGATCCCCGGTTGCATGCCCGGGTCAGCCAGGACGTGGACGACATGATCGCCTTGCTCGATGGCACCCTGAGGTATCTGCGCGAACAGCATCGTGAGGAATGTCCGGTGCTGTGCGACGTCCAGGCGCTGGTCGAGGCCATGGCTGAGGATGCCGAGGAGGAGGGCGCCCAGGTGTCGGTCGAGGGTACCTGCGTGCCCTTGCGGGTGGCTCCCATGGCGCTGCGTTCGTGCCTGACCAATCTGCTGCAGAATGCCCTGCGCTACGCCGGGCACGCGGAAATCCGCCTGGCGGAACGACCCGATCGCCTGGTCATTCGCATCGTCGACCATGGGCCGGGCATTCCCGCGGCCTTGCGTGAGGCGGTCTTCGAGCCCTTCTATCGCCTCGAAGGCTCACGCAACAGATCGTCCGGCGGTACGGGGCTGGGGCTGGCCATCGCTCGCGAGGCCGCGGCGCACATGGGCGGCGAGCTGAATCTCGAGGAAACCCCCCGGGGCGGCCTGACCTGCCAGGTGACGTTGCACCGCCCGCCACCCTAGCTTGTGTCGGGGGGCATACAAAGGCGGTAAATCGCCGATACGTAGCGGCTGGATACTGGATCGTGCGGGATACCTACGTCTCGCATCTTCCAGGAGAAATTCCCATGATCAGCGGAATAGGCAGTGGCTACTCCAGCTACTATGGCAGTGCCAGCGCGATCAAAGGCAACGGCAACAGTAGCGGCAGCGTGGACAGTCGCATCGGTGGCAGCGATGACGACAATCCGTTGAAGAAGCTGTTCACCAAGCTCGATAGCGACGGCGATGGCGCCATCAGCAAGAGCGAGCTCGCCACCGCCGCCAGCGCGGCCAGTGGCAGCCAGGATAGCGATGCGGCGAACGGTGACATCGACGTCGACAAGCTACTCGGCATGCTGGACCAGAACGGCGACGGCAGCGTGGGCGAGAACGAATTCGCCTCGGTATTCGCGCCACCGCCGGCGGGTGAAGATGAGGTCTCTGGCGAGGGCCTGGCCAGCAGCGAAGGTAGCGGCGGACGCCTGCCGCCACCCCCGCCGCCGAAGTCGAGCGAGACTCAGTCTTCGTCCAGCGATACGACCAGCCAGACCACCTCGACTCCCTACAATCAGCTGGTCCAGGCAGTTCTGCGCCAGTACCAGAGTATTGGCAGCTATGGCACCAGCAGCTCCAGCAGTGGACTGAGCGTGGCTGCCTGATCGAGCCGCAGCGGGAGGGGTGGGGCGGCCGGGCGCCGCGCCGTCCCCAGTCGTTGCATGACGGCTCCCCTTGGTTCGTTCCAGGTGTCGCGCTCACGACCGATCGTGTAGGTCGGCCCTTGTCGGAGCGGTTCCCGCTGTTGACGGTGACCCGGTAGGAACGGTCAGGCGCAACGGAAAGCACTGTTGTTTCAGGATGTTGCGGTTACGTATGGATTACGGATTTCGCGAAATTGTTATGATATAACGTGCGGCTTTCGTGGGCTGGCCCAGGTCTGGGTACAAGTCGGATGCCTGGATGACGGGGTTCGGGGTTGCAGCCGAAGGGCAGAACGGTGCCGTCAGCATCCTGGGCCCGCAGAGCCAGCCGCTCTCACCCCTTCCATCGTGGCTCGGGCTGCGATGAGACAGTCGCTCGTAAGGAACACCATGCTTATCCCTCGCTGCATCCGTACCGCCGTTACCGCGTCGACGCTGACCTTCCTGGCCTTGCCAGGTGCCTTCGCCCAGGACCGGGTATTCGACGTGGTCGGGCCCTTCGAGATCGGTGGCCTTGATCCGTCGATCTCCGGGTTCGTCTTCCAGCGCATGCAGATCGCGGAGACGTTGCTGGAAGCGGATGTCCAGGGGCAGCCCGCACCGGGCCTGGCGCAGGAGTGGCAGGTGTCGGCGGATGGCCGGACCTGGCGCCTGACCCTGCGGCAGGGGGTGAGATTCCATGATGGCAGCGCCCTCACGGCTGAGGTCGCCGCGGCCGCCCTGAATGCCGCGCGGGGCAAGCCCGGGGTGCTCCGGCAGGCCGGGATCGAGGCGGTCACGGCGCAAGGCAACGAGGTGGTGATCCAGCTCGGCAAGCCCTTCAAGCCGCTGTTGGCGTTGCTGGCCCATTCGTCCACCAACATCCTCGCGGCGGCGTCCTATGACGCCGAGGGCAAGGTACAGCGGATCATCGGGACCGGCCCCTATCGGCTGACGCTTCTGGAGCCGCCCCAGCGACTGGCTGCGGAGCGCTTCGATGGCTATTGGGGCACCCGGCCGCAGATCGGCAGGACGACCTATCTGGCCGCTGGCCGCGGCGAGACACGTACCCTGATGGCCGAGAGCGGCGATGCCGAGCTGGTATTCCAGCTGGACCCGCCGAGCATCGCCAGACTCAGGCGCTCCAGCGCCCTCAAGGTACTCATCGAGCCGGTACCCCGGGTGGTGCTGCTGACCCCCAACTCCGGCGCGGGCGCGACGGCCTCGGTAGAGGTGCGCAAGGCGCTCAGCCTCGCCATCCAGCGTGAAGGGGTGGCCGCCGCCGTCTTGCGGGCACCGGGGACGGGGGCGACCCAGCTGTTCGCCAAGAACGTACCGGCCTGGCACGACCCGCAACTGGCGCCACTTGCCTACGATCCTGCGGCTTCGCGCCAACTGCTGGCCGGGCAGGGCTGGACGCCCAGGAGCGACGGCATCCTGCAGAAGGATGGCGCACCCCTCAGACTGAAGCTGCTGACCTATGCCGATCGCCCGGAGCTGCCGCTGATCGCCACGGCGCTGCAGGCGCAACTGCGCGAAGTTGGGGTGGATGTGGAGGTCGCCGTGCAGAACTCCAGTGCCATCCCGGCGGCCCATCAGGACGGCTCGCTGCAGCTCGCGCTCTATGGGCGCAATTTCGCCCTGGTACCCGATCCCCTGGTCACCCTGCTGAACGACTTCGGCAACGGCGGTTCCGAGTGGGGGCCAATGGGCTGGCGGAACGTTGCCTTCGACCAGGCGCTGGTATCCCTGCTGGCCACCGAAGATCCGGCTGAGCAGCAGCGGCAACGGCGCATCGCCATGGCCCAGGTCCAGCAGGAGCTGCCGGTGATTCCGGTGGCCTGGTATCGGCAGACCCTCGCCGTGTCCACTGCCGTCGAGGGGGCCGCCATCGATCCCTTCGAGCGGACCTTCGGCCTGAGCAAGATGCGGTGGGTCGAATGACGCGCCTTCTGACCTTCCGCCTGCTGCAGGCGGGCCTGGTGGCTTTGCTGGTGGGTGCTCTGACGTTTCTCTTCATGAGCCTGCTGCCAGGGGACGCCGCCTACCGCATCGCCGCCGGACGCTATGGCTACGACTTGGTGGACACGGCGGCCGCCGAGGCGGTGCGAGCGGAACTGGCGCTCGACCAGCCGCTGCTGTGGCGCTTCCTGGCCTGGATCGGCGATCTGCTGACCCTCGATCTCGGGCATTCGCTGGTTTCCGGCAAACCGGTGATCGAGGTGGTCGCCCATGAGCTGGGCAGCTCCGTGCGCCTGGCCATCGGCGCGGTCTGCCTGTCCTTGCTGATCGGTCCGCCGCTGGGTGTGCTGGCCGGTCTACGGCCAGGCGGTCTGCTGGACCGCCTTCTGCTGGTGCTGACCACGGCAATCCGGGCGCTGCCGCAATTCGTGCTGGGCGTGCTCTTCGTGCTGCTGTTCGCCATCTCCTGGCAGCTGTTCCCGGCGGCCGGACACGGCACCTTCTGGCACAGCGTATTGCCGACCTTGACCCTCGCCCTGGGGCTGGCAGCGGTGTCCTCCCGCGTCGCCCGGGACGCCACCCAGGCGGTGGCTGCCTCGGCCTACTACGGCTTTGGGCGCCTCAAGGGGTTGCGCGGTGCAAGCGTCTTCCTGCGCCACGGCCTGCGCAACATCGGCGTGCCGGTGGTGACCTACCTGGGCGTGCAGCTGGTGTATCTCATCGAGGGGGTGGTGGTGGTGGAGACACTGTTCGCCTGGCCCGGCATCGGCCACGGGTTGGTCCATGCCATCGTCCAGCGCGACGTGCCCATGGTGCAGGGCACGGCCCTGGCGATGGGCTTGTTGTTCGTCCTGCTCAATACGGCGGTCGACGTGGCCAACCATCTGCTCGATCCGCGTGGGAGGCCTGCATGAACCTGGAAAGCGCCGCCGTACTCACGGCACCTCCAGCGCGTACCGGCGCCCGGGCGCTGGGACTGGGCCTGCTGGTGGCCCTGATCGCCGTCGCCGTGCTCATCCCGTTGCTCTGGCAGGGCGACATCGCGCGCCAGGACTACCTGGCGATCCTCGCCGCGCCCAGCAGCACCTATCCCCTGGGTACCGACCACCTGGGGCGCGACATGCTCGCGCGGTTGTCGGTGGCCCTGCGCTTTTCCCTCGGGCTGGCCTTCATCAGTGTCTGCACCGCCGCCGTTCCCGGCCTGTTGCTGGGCATCCTGGCGGCCTGGCAGGGCGGCTGGGTGGACAGGCTACTGGGCGGGCTGGCCGAGCTGTTCCTTGCCGTGCCGGGGCTCCTGCTGGTGTTGCTGATCGTCGCGGTGTTTCCCGGCTCCTTCGTCGCGCTCTACAGTGCCGTCGCCCTGGTGCTCTGGGTGGAGTACTTCCGCATGACCCGCGCCCTCGCGCGTACGGTACTGGCCTCGCCGGCGGTCGCCGCCAGCCAGTTGCTGGGTTTCGGTCCCCTGTACATCGTGCGTCGGCACCTCTGGCCGCAGCTGGCACCGGTGCTGCTGACCATCGCCGCCTTCGGCGCCGCCTCGACCATCATGGCCGTTGCCGCGCTGGGTTTCGTCAGCATCGGCGTGCGACCGCCGACCGCGGAGCTGGGATTGATGATCACCGAATTGTTGCCCTATTACGCCGAGGCGCCCTTGGTCATCGCCCTGCCGATCGGCGCGATCTTTCTGACCGTGCTGGCGCTGCTGCTCATCACCGGAGGGCGCAAGCCATGACCACCTTGCTGACCACCACGGCGCTGGAAATCCGCGCCGGCGATACGCCGCTGGTTGAGCCGCTGTCCATCAGTCTGGCGCCAGGACAGGTGCTGTCGATCATCGGTGAGACGGGTTCGGGCAAGAGCCTGTTCGCCCAGGGTGTCGTCGGCAACCTGCCGGCAGGCCTCGAAGCCCATGGCCGGATAGGCCTGGCGGACGGTTTCAGTGAAGACGGGCGCCAGGCAGGGCGGCGACGCCAGTGGGGCAGGGGCTTGGCAGTGCTGCCCCAGGAGCCTTGGCTGAGCCTGGACCCGACCATGAGGGCCTTGGCCCAGGTGAGCGAGACCTACACCCGGGTGGTGGGACTCCCGGGCGCAGCGGCGCGGCAGAAGGCTACGACGGATCTGGCGCGCCTGGGGCTCGCGGGTGCCGAGCGCAAGTATCCCTTCCAGCTGTCGGGGGGGATGGCGCAACGGCTGGCCTTCGCCGCCACCCATGCCGGTGGGGCGCCGCTGCTGATCGCCGACGAGCCCACCAAGGGCCTGGATCGTGATCGGATCGACGAGGTAATCGGCCTGCTCGAGACGCTGCTGGCCGAGGGCGGCAGTCTGCTGATCATTACCCATGACCTGGAGGTCGCTCGACGGCTCGGTGGAGCGGTGATGATCATGCTCAAGGGCCGGGTGATCGAGTCGGGCACGGCCGAGCAGGTGCTCGGCGCCCCCCAGCACGCCTATACCCGGCAACTGCTGGCGGCCGATCCCGCGCACTGGTGCCGTCGCCCGCAGCGGCAGGGCAAGGGTGAGCCGGTGGTGGCGGTCGAGGGCTTGAGCGCCAGCCGTGGCGGCCGGCAGCTGTTCGAAGACCTCTCGTTCGAAGTCAGGCCGGGAGAGATCCTCGGCGTGACGGGGCCGTCCGGCTGTGGCAAGTCGACGCTGGGCGATATCGTCCTGGGACTTGCGGCGCCCAGCGGCGGTCGGCTGCGGCGCCAGGACGGCTTGAGCCGCTTCGCCTTCCAGAAACTCCACCAGGACCCGGTTTCGGCCTTCGCCCCGGCGGCGACGATCCGCCAGTTACTGGCGGATCTGGTTCGCCTGCACCGCTTGGATGCGGCGCGCATCGGGCGGCTGATGCAGCGACTGCGCCTCGACGAGCGCCTGCTGGACCGTCTGCCGGGCAATATCTCCGGAGGCGAGCTGCAGCGGTTCTCACTGCTACGGGTACTGCTGCTCGATCCAGCGCTCATCTTCGCCGACGAGCCCAGCTCGCGGCTGGACCTCATCACCCAGAAGGAAATGATCGAGCTGCTGGTGGAAACGGCGGAGGAAGCGGGTACGGCCATCCTATTGGTCAGCCACGATGAAGCCCTGGTCGATGCCGTGGCCGACCGACGCCTTCAACTGAGCGATCCAGCCACCCCTGCCCAGTGGCAGACGCCACCAGCCGGACGACTCGCCGAAGCCCTTATCTGAGGCAGGGTGTCGCCCACCTTCGAACCCTTGTTTCCAGCCGGGCGGCTAGCCGTCCTGGCAGGCATGCGGACACCCGCGATTTATATCCAGCAATCAGAGGACATCATGGAACGCTCGCTTCAAGAGGATGTAACAGTTGCCGACGCCCACCGGCTGGGCGTCGGCAGACTGCTCGGTCCGTTGGCACTGGGAGTGGTAGGGGGCTGCACCTTGCTGGGGAATGGCGAGGCTGTGTTCGCCGAGGGTTTCGTGGAGGACAGCAAGCTGACCCTGACCGCGCGCAACTACTACTTCGGCAGCGATCGGCGCAATGGGCGCCTGGATCAAGAGGATTGGACCCAGGGCTTCCTGCTGGATTATCAGTCCGGCTTCACCCAGGGCGACGTGGGACTCGGGATCGACGCCTTCGGCTACCTGGGCCTGAAACTCGACGGCGGTCCTGGGCGGCGGGGTACCGGTAACCTGCCGGTGCATGCCGGCAACCAGCCCGCCGATGACTACTCCCGCACCGGCGCGGCAATGAAGCTGCGGCTGGCCCAAACGGTAGTCCGCTATGGTCAGCAGGCGCCTACCGCACCGGTGTTCGCCATCAGCACCAGTCGGCTGCTGCCGCAGACCGCCACGGGCTGGAGCCTGGCCAGTACCGACGTCGCCAATCTGCTGCTGGAAGCTGGTCACTTCACCTCGGCGACCGATCAGGTCAGCACCAACCACGACGGTGATCTCTGGGCCGGCTACGCCCGTCGACGCGCCGACCATCTCGACTTCTCCGGGGGTAAGTACAGCCCGGTGAAAGGTGTCAGCCTATCCCTGTATGCCGCACAGTTGGATGACATCTGGAACCAGTACTACGGCAACCTGAATCTGGTGAAGCCGCTGTCCAGCACCCGGTCGCTGACCTTCGACGCTAACCTCTACCGGACGCTCGACACCGGCGCGGCCAAGGCCGGTCCTATCGACAATACCGCCTATAGCCTTGCTGTGGCCTACACCCAGGGACCTCAGACGTTCACCCTCGGCTGGCAACGGATCGATGGCGATACGCCCTTCGACTACGTTGGATTCGGCGATAACGGCCGTGTCGGGGGTGGCCTGTTCCTCGGCAACGCCTCGATGTTCTCCGACTTCAACGCCCCGAACGAACGCTCCTGGCAGGCGCGCTACGACCTGAACTTCAAGACCCTGGGCGTGCCGGGGCTCAGCCTGATGACCCGCTATATCAAGGGCTCCGACATCGATGGCAGCAACCTGCCTGCCAACAGCGCCTATCGCGGCCTGTATGGTGCGGATGACCGCGAGCGGGAGCTCAACCTGGAAGGTCGCTACCTTGTCCAATCCGGCTCGGCGAAGGGGCTTTCGATCCGGGTACGCCAGGCGTGGCACCGTGGCTCGCTGTCCACCGGTGGCTCCGTCGACCAGTTGCGCGTGATTCTCGATTATCCGCTACGGCTGCTGTGAATCAATCACGCGTGAATCCGTGGAGGCCTACCGCTGACCGCCGCTCCCTGACCACCCATCACTCCCGACTCAAGGCTTCGGGGTGTCGTCGATAGCTCTTTTAGTCAATCAATAAGAGTATCGCTCCATGAGTCTGCGCAGTCTGAAGGTCGCACCGCGCGCCCTGCTGTTCTTCTCCGTCATCGTGCTGATCGTCTTCGCGCTCGGCGCGGTGGCCGTGCTCCAGATGAATCGGCTGTACGGCGCGGAGCAGGATGTCGAGACCAACTGGCTGCCAGGCAACCAGCTCGCCGGGCGCATGGGCAGCGGGCTGCTGCGGTTGCGATTGGAAAGCCTGAGGGGCACCACCACGCCGGACGCCGCCCTGCGCGAGCAGACCATCAATGCCTTTCCCGGCTATCGCACGGCCTTCTTCGATGCCGTGAAGGGCTACGAGACGACGGTCTCCAACGAAGAAGACAGGCGGCTGTATACGGCCGTCGTCCAGGGGGCGGAGGCCTATCGCCAGTTGCTGGACGCCTTCGAACCCAAGCTGCGGGCCGGTGACACCGCGGGTGCCGTCAGTCTGATCAATACCTCCATCCGGCCGCTCACCAACGCCTTGGAGAAGAATATCGCCGACCTGATGGCCTTCAACGAACGGGGCGCTCAGGCTGCCGGGGTGGCAGCCGGGACCACCTTCACCCGTGGCCTGACCTGGGTCTACGGCCTGATTGGTACGACTATGTTGGTCACCGTGGTGCTGGCGCTATTGCTGGTGCGCAGCATCACCCGTCCCGTGGGCGAAGCGCTGCGGATCGCCGAGCGGATCGCCCGCAAGGACCTGACCGAACGAATCACCGTGGTCGGCCGCGACGAGGCCGCCGGGCTGCTCCAGGCGCTCGCCCAGATGCAGGACAATCTGCGCCAGACCGTGTCCCACATCGCCGACAGCTCCACCCAGTTGGCCTCCGCCGCGGAAGAGATGACGACCGTGATCGACGAGGCCAGCCGCGGTCTCATTCGCCAGAACGACGAGGTCAACCAGGCCGCCAGTGCCGTGACCGAGATGAGTTCTGCGGTCGACGAGGTAGCGCTCAACGCGGCCGACGCCGCGACTACTTCCCGCCACACTCAGGACCTGACCCAGGAAGGCCTGGACAAGGTGGCGCGCACTGTCCACTCAATCGAAGCCCTGACCCAGAACGTGCTCAGTACCAGCGAACAGGTACGGGCGCTGTCGTCCCGCGCCCAGGACATCAGCACCGTGGTCGAGGTCATCCGCGCCATCGCCGAGCAGACCAACCTGCTGGCGCTGAACGCCGCCATCGAGGCGGCCCGGGCCGGCGAGCAGGGCCGTGGCTTCGCCGTGGTGGCCGACGAGGTACGGGCGCTGGCGCATCGGACCCAGCAGTCGACCCGGGAAATCGAGCAGATGATCGGCGCCATCCAGGATGACTCGTCCCAGGCCGTGCGGGCCATGGAGCAGAGTCAGCAACTGGCTGGTGATTCCAGCGCTGTGGCGCAACTGGCCAATGCGTCGCTGGAGCAGATTGCTGGGTCCATTGGCCAGATCAACGAGCGCAATGCCGTGATCGCCACTGCCGCGGAAGAGCAGGCCCAGGTAGCGCGGGAGATCGACCGCAACATCACCAGCATCCGCGATCTCGCGACGCAGAGCGCGGCGGGTGCGACCCAGAACGCTACGGCCAGCGCCGAAGTCTCCAGGCTCGCCGTCGGCCTGAATCGGATGGTGCAGGAGTTCGCCGTCTAGTCCGAAACATTCGGCGTGCGCGCTAGCTGCTGCAACTCTGCCAGCACCTCCAGCAGCATCGCCGAGCCGTCGCCGGTGCGGTGGCTGACCACGATGGGCGAGGTAGCCTGGGAGTCCAGCAGGGCGGTGTAGCCGATGTCGTCGCGGTGCAGTCGCTGCACCGAGGCCGGCACCAGGGTCACGCCGACGCCAGCGGCCACCAGGCCGATGGCGGTCTGCAGTTCGTTGGGGGTCTGGACCACATGGATGGTCAGGCCCTCGCTGGCGAAGAGTTTGAGCACGTGATCCGCATAGCTGGGGCGCGGCGAGCCAGGGTAGAGGATGAACGGCTGCTCGGCGAGCTGGGCCAGGCTCACTGGTACCGCCAGCAGCGGATGACCCTGGGGCAGCACGGCCACCAGCGGGTCTTCGCGCAACACGAACTGGGTGATGGCCGGGTCGTCGAGGAAGATGCGACCGAAGCCGATGTCGATACGCCCGGTCTTCAGGGCTTCTATCTGCTGCAGGGTGATCAGCTCGGCGAGGTTCAGCTCGATGTCGCCATGGGCGCGCAGGCGGCGGATCAGCTCCGGCAACTGACCATAGAGGGTCGAGGGCGCGAAGCCGATGCTGAGGAAGCGACGGCTGGCCGCGTTCATGCGCCGGGTATCGGTGCAGAGGCGTTCGAACTGTTCGAGCAGCTGCGACGCCTGCTCGTTGAAGAAGCGGCCGGCATCGGTCAGCTTGAGCGGGCGCCCGCGCTCCACCAGCGTCACCCCTAGCTCGTCTTCCATCTGCTGGATCTGCCGGCTCAATGGCGGCTGGGCGATATGCAGCAGCTCGGCGGCCCGGGTGAAGTTCAGGGTGTTCGCCAAGACGCGAAAATAGCGCAACTGCCGCAGTTCCACGATACCTCCAGGGTATGAAGCCAGACCTAATCCATATTGGACGGAGGTCTTCCGGCGCGTCAATCTCGGCTCAAACAACAACGCGCAGCGGTACTGAGCCCATGGCCTGTCCTACCTTCGAACGGCTGGAGACCCTGATCGTCGACCTGCCGACCGTCCGTCCGCACAAGCTCGCCATGCATACCATGCATGGTCAGACGCTGGTGATCCTCAAGCTCCACTGCAGCGACGGTATCGTCGGTATGGGCGAGGCCACCACCATCGGCGGTCTGAGCTACGCCGGGGAAAGCCCGGAAAGCATCAAGACCAACCTCGATACCTGGATCGCGCCGCTGCTGCTCGGCCAGGACGCCACCAATCTCAACGCCGCCATGCAGCGCCTCGACCGTAGCGTGCGAGGCAATACCTTCGCCCGCAGCGCCGTCGAGACCGCCATCCTGGACGCCCAGGGCAAGCGGCTGGGCCTGCCGGTGGCCGAGCTGCTCGGCGGACGGGTGCGCGACGGCGTGGAATGCGCCTGGACCCTGGCCAGCGGCGATACCGCCCGGGATATCGAGGAGGCCGAGCGGATGCTCGACCTGCGTCGCCACCGCCACTTCAAGCTCAAGATCGGCAGCCGGACGCCGGCGCAGGACGTCGCCCATGTCGGCGCGATCAAGAGTGCCCTCGGCGATCGGGCGTCCGTCCGGGTCGACGTCAACCAGGCCTGGAGCGAGGCAGTCGCCATCAAGGCCGCGCGTGAATTGGCCGAGGCAGGCGTCGAACTGATCGAGCAACCCTTGCCGCGCCATGATCGACTGGGCATGGCCCGTCTCAATGCCCACAGCCCGATCCCGCTGATGGCCGACGAAGCCATCGAATCGGTGGCGGATGCCTTCGCCCTGGCGCAGGCAGGCGTCGCGCCCATCTTCGCCCTGAAGATCGCCAAGACCGGCGGCCCCCGTGCGGTACTGCGCGCGGCCGCCATCGCCGAAGCCGCGGGCATCGGCCTCTACGGCGGTACCATGCTCGAAGGCAGCATCGGCACCCTGGCCAGCGCCCACGCCTTCGCGACCCTGGACCGCCTGGAGTGGCACACCGAACTCTTCGGCCCGCTGCTGCTGACCGAGGACATCCTCGTCGAGCCGCCGCGCTACCAGGATTTCCAACTGCAGATCCCGACCACGCCGGGACTCGGCGTCGTCCTCGACGAAGAGCGCCTGGCGCGCTTCGCCCGCCGCTAATCACGCTCAAGAGAGGAGTCTTCGAGATGCTGTTCCATGTCCGCATGACCGTGAAGCTGCCCACCGACATGCCCGCCGAGCAGGCCGCCCGGCTCAAGGCCGACGAGAAGGAGCTGGCCCAGCGCCTGCAACGCGAAGGCACCTGGCGTCACCTCTGGCGTATCGCCGGGCTCTACGCCAACGTAAGCATCTTCGACGTACCCGATGCTCAGGCACTGCACGACACCCTGATGCAGTTACCGCTGTACCCCTACATGGAGATCGAGGTCTCCGCCCTGTGCCGACACCCGTCGTCGATCCACGTCGACGACCGCTGATCCCGTTGCAATGTGCCTGACTGCCTGACAAGAACAATACGAGGACCATCACCATGACCGTACGCATCGCCCAGACCGCCGACGTGCAGAAATTCTTCGAAACCGTCAGTGGTTTCGAGCAAGCCGGCGGCAATCCGCGCATGAAAGCCATCGTGCACCGGGTACTGACCGATACCATCAGGATCATCGACGACCTGGACATCACCACCGAGGAATTCTGGGCCGCGGTGCACTACCTCAATGTGCTCGGCGCGCGCCAGGAAGCGGGGCTGGTCGTCGCGGGCCTGGGGCTGGAGCACTACCTGGATCTGCGCCTGGATGCCGAGGACGCCGAGCGCGGCCTGGTCGGTGGCACCCCGCGGACCATCGAGGGCCCGCTCTACGTGGCCGGAGCGCCGCTGTGCGAGGGCAGTGCCCGTCTGGATGACGGTACCGACGCCGGTACGCCGCTGTTTATGCAGGGGGTGGTGCGGGATGTGAAAGGCAAACCACTGGCCGGTGCCATCGTCGACGTCTGGCACGCCAATACCGGCGGTACCTATTCCTACTTCGACCCCAGTCAGTCCGAGTTCAACCTGCGTCGCCGCATTGTCACCGACAACGAAGGGCGCTATCGCTTCCAGAGCATCGTCCCCTCCGGCTACGGCTGCCCGCCGGATGGCCCTACCCAGCAGTTGCTGGACCAGCTCGGTCGCCATGGCCAGCGTCCGGCCCACGTGCACTTCTTCATCTCTGCGCCCCAGCATCGCCACCTGACCACCCAGATCAACCTGGCCGGCGACCAATACCTGCATGACGACTTCGCCTACGCCACCCGTGACGAGTTGATCGCCGAGATCACCTTCAGCGAAGACCCGGCCCGTGCCGAGGCGCTGGGCGTGTCCGGCCGTTTCGCCGAGATCGACTTCGACTTCGAGCTGCAGCCCGCCGCCGAGCCGGCCGCCGAGGAACGTCGCGAGCGGGTTCGCGCCCTGGAGGCCTGAATTCGGTGCTGACCCGCCGAAAGCCCGGGGCGCCTCGTGTCCCGGGCTTTGCCGTGCGCCTCGATCCACTACAACAACAAGAGGGGTTCCGACCATGACCTTGCTCAGCGAGCGCAGCCTGGTGTTCGCCCAGGCCGATGCAGCCATGGTATCGGCCTACGTCAACGAGCACGTGGGCCATCACCGTATTCGCCTGCCGGTACGCGACCGCCCGCGGGCGAGCATCCTGCACCGGAGCTTTTCCAACCTCGATCTCTGCCGCCTGAGCTATGGCGGCCAGGTGCAGGTCACCAGTCCGGCACTGGAAAGCGTCTTTCACCTGCAGGTGCTGCTCCAGGGACGCTGCCTCGCGCGCGGGGCAGGGCGGGAGCGGGTGTATGCGCCGGGGCAGATGTTGCTGATCAATCCCGACGAGCCGGTCGACCTCACCTACTCGGAGGACTGCGAGAAATTCATCCTCACCTTGCCAGTGCGGGTGCTGGAGACGGCTTGCCTGACCCAGGGCTGTCCACTGCCCGCCACGGGCGTTCGCTTCGAGCATCAGGCCGGTGACGCTGTTGCCGTGGGCAACTTCCTGGCGCTGCTGGAGCTGCTGTGCCTGGAGGCAGAGGAGGTAGCCACGCCCGCTACCTCGGCGCTGTACGAGCGCCTGGTGGCCAGCAAGCTACTGGCGCTGGTGGAGAACAGCACCTGGGCAGTGCCCACCGTATTCACCGCCGGCAGCCGCCGCTTCGAGGTGCTGCAGGCCTTCATCGATGAGCACCTCGGCGAAGACATCAGTGTGGAGCGCCTGATGCAGGTAGCCAATGTCAGCCGGCGCACGCTCTACAGCCTGTTCGAGCGCCATGTCGGCGTTGCCCCAGGTGACTACATCCGTCAACGCAAGCTGGAGCAGGTCCGGCAACGGCTGCTGGACCCGCGTGCCTGCAGTGTCACTGCCGTGGCCCTAGACCTCGGCTTCGTGCATCTGGGGCGCTTCGCCGAGCTTTATCGCAAGAGGTTCGGCGAACGGCCGTCGGTCACCTGGAAGCGCGGGCGCGAGGAGGGCGCACAAGGCGGATAGCGATTCGCACGCCACGGCTATTGGCGGGGTACCGCCGCTCCTACCCTGGGTTGGCCTGACACAACAACAACCGAGGGATACCCCATGATCAGCATGCTCGACCGCCTCGCCCGGCAGGTTGCCAGCGCCGTCGAAGACGACCCGGCCCGTGGCGTCTTCCGCTGCCGCCGTAACGTCTTCACCGATCCCGCGCTGTTCGAACTGGAGCTCGAGCACCTCTTCGAAGGCGGCTGGGTCTACCTGGCCCACGAGAGCCAGATTCCCGACGTCAACGACTACTTCACCACCTGGATCGGTCGCCAACCGGTGGTGATTACCCGCGACAAGCGGGGCGAGCTGCACGGGCTGGTGAACGCCTGCGCCCACCGCGGCGCCATGCTGTGCCGTCGCAAGCAGGGCAACAAGAGCTCCTTCACCTGTCCCTTCCATGGCTGGACCTTCAGCAACAGTGGCAAGCTGCTCAAGGTGAAGGATGGCAAGCATGGCGCCTACCCGGAGCAATTCGACTGCGACGGCTCCCATGACCTGAGCCGCTTGGCCCGCTTCGAAAGCTATCGCGGCTTCCTGTTCGGCTCGCTCAGCGCGGCGGTGCCCGAGCTGTCCGACCATCTCGGCGAAACCCGCGTCATCATCGATCAGATCGTCGACCAGGCACCCGAGGGTATCGAGGTGCTGCGTGGCAATTCCACCTACACCTACGACGGCAACTGGAAGCTGCAGATGGAGAACGGCGCGGACGGCTACCACGTCAGCTCCGTGCACTGGAACTACTCCGCCACCATGCAGCGGCGCAACTACGCGGCCGAAGGTACCCGTACCGTGGATGCCAACGGCTGGTCCAAGAGCATCGGCGGCGTCTACGGTTTCGCGCACGGCCACCTTCTGCTCTGGACCCAGTTGCTCAATCCCGAGGTGCGTCCGGTGTACGCCCAGCGCGAGGCGCTCAGGGAGCGGCTCGGTGCGGAGCGGGCCGATCTCATCGTCGGCCAGACCCGCAACCTGTGCCTGTACCCCAACGTCTACCTGATGGATCAGTTCTCCACCCAGATCCGCGTGGTGCGGCCCCTGGCGGTCGACAAGACCGAGGTGACCATCTACTGCTTCGCACCCAAGGGCGAAAGCGCTGCCGACCGCGCTCTGCGCATCCGCCAATACGAGGACTTCTTCAACGTCAGCGGCATGGGCACGCCGGACGACCTGGAGGAATTCCGCGCCTGCCAGGGCGGCTACCAGGGCAATACCGCGCTGTGGAACGACCTCTCCCGCGGCGCGCGGCACTGGCAAGCGGGCGCGGACGACAACGCCCGCGCACTGGGCATGGCGCCGTTGCTGTCCGGCCCCCGTACCGAGGACGAGGGCCTGTTCGTGCGCCAGCACGCCTATTGGGCCCAGGCCCTGGGGCAGGCCATCGAGCGGGAGCGCGCCATTCTGGTGGCCACCGATGGGGAGGGCGCCGCATGAACATCGTCCGAAGCCAACTCATCGATTTCGTCTACCGCGAAGCCCGCCTGTTGGATGATCGCCGGTGGGACGACTGGGTCGCCTGCTACAGCCCCCAGGTGCAGTTCTGGATGCCCGCCTGGGACGACAACGACCAGTTGGTCGAGGACCCCCAGGCGCACATCTCGCTGATCTACTACCCCAATCGTGAAGGCCTGGAAGACCGCCTCTTTCGCATCAAGACCGAGCGCTCCAGCGCCAGCACCCCGGAGCCGCGCACGGCCCATTTCATCACCAACCTGGAAGTCCTGGCCGTGGATGCCGAGACGGCCGAGCTGCGCTTCAACTGGCAGACCCTGAGCCATCGCTATCGCGCCACCGACGTCTTCTTCGGCACTTCCTTCTACGAGCTGGACCTACGCGGCGAGCGGCCACTGATCACCCGCAAGAAGGTGGTGCTGAAGAACGACTACATCCACCAGGTCATCGACATCTACCACTGTTAGGAGGACGCCGCCGTGAGCTATACCCTGGCCCTGACGTTCGAAGACGGCGTCACTCGCTTCATCGACTGCAACCCTGGCGAGACGGTGCTCGATGCCGCCTACCGCCAGCGCATCAACCTCCCCATGGACTGCTCAGATGGCGTCTGCGGGACCTGCAAGTGCCATTGCGAGAAGGGCGACTATGCCCTCGGCGAGGACTACCTCGAAGATGCCCTGAGCGCCAGCGAAGCCGCCGAGGGGCGGGTGCTGACCTGCCAGATGACGGTGACTTCCGACTGCGTGCTGCGGGTGCCCGTGCCCGCGGCCCGCTGCAAGACCGGCGTGGCCACCTACCAGGCCAGCGTCGCCGGACTCGAGCGCCTGGGCGACGCCGCAGTCGCCCTGCGCCTGACCCTGGATCGCGCGCCGGGCTTTCTCCCGGGGCAGTACATGAATTTGGAGGTGCCCGGTAGCGGCCAGACGCGGGCCTATTCCTTCAGCAGCCGGCCCGGGGAGGCCGTGGCCAGCTTCCTCGTCAAGCAGGTGCCTGGCGGACTCATGAGCGGCTGGCTGGCGCAGGCGCGCGTCGGCGATCAGCTGCGCCTGAGCGGTCCCCTGGGCAGCTTCTTCCTCCGTGAAGTCCGCCGGCCACTGCTGTTCCTGGCCGGAGGCACCGGGCTCGCGCCCTTCCTGTCGATGCTGGAGGTGCTGGCCGAACAGGGCTGCCGGCAGCCGATCCAGCTGCTGTACGGCGTGACCCACGACGAGGACCTGGTGCTGGTCGACGAACTGGAGGCCTACGCCCGCCGCTTGCCGGGCCTGAGCGTCCTGACCTGTGTCGCGGACCCGCGGACCCAGCACCCGCGTCAGGGCTATGTCACCCAGCACCTACCTGCGCAGGCGCTGAACGGGGGAGACGTCGACCTCTACCTGTGCGGACCGCCGCCCATGGTGGACGCGGTCCGCCAGTACCTGGGCGAGCAGCGCATCGAGCCTGCCAGCTTCCATTACGAGAAATTCACGCCCACGGTCGTGACGGCCGGCAACGCCGCCTGAGGAGAGCATCATGAATGGCCGATTTTCCAACAGGGTCGTGGTGGTGACCGGTGCGGCGCAAGGCATCGGGCGGGCAGTGGCCGAGCGATTGCGAGCGGAGGGGGCGCTGCTGGTGGCCATCGATCGTTCGGCGTTGGTCCATGAACTGCGGGACGACCTCAGCCTGACCCTGACGGCCGACCTCGAGCAAGCCGTTGACTGCCAGCGGGTCTTGCGCGAGGCCCACGCCTGGCAGGGACGGATCGACGTCCTGATCAACAACGTCGGCGGCACTCTCTGGGTCAAGCCCTTCGAGCACTATCGGGTCGAGGAGATCGAAGCGGAAATCCGTCGCTCGCTGTTTCCCACGCTCTGGTGCTGTCATGCGGTACTTCCGCACATGCTGGCGCGAGGGCAGGGCGCCATCGTCAATGTATCGTCCATCGCCACCCGTGGTATCAACCGGGTGCCCTATGGTGCCGCCAAAGGCGGCATCAATGCCCTGACCGCCTGCCTGGCATTCGAAACCGCCGGCCGGGGCATCCGGGTCAATGCCACGGCACCGGGTGGTACCCAGGCACCGCCACGGCGCATTCCGCGCAACGAGCAGGTGGAATCAGCGCAGGACCGCCAGTGGTATCAGCAGATCGTCGACCAGACCTGCGACAGCAGCCTGATGAAGCGCTACGGCACCCTGGACGAGCAAGCGGGCGCCATTCTCTTCCTGGCTTCGGACGAAGCTTCCTACATTACCGGGACTGTCCTGCCCGTCGGGGGCGGCGATCAGGGTTGACCCTGCCGCGCAGCGACATGGTGCCCTGGTATCCGCTATCCAGGAACCGCTCTGGCATGGGCTTTTCGTGCTAAGGTTGCCGTCTTTGCAGCAGTTCGCATTCGGTTACAGCCCCCGTATGCACAATGAGAGAACGAATCGGCGCTTGGCCTGCCTAAAACAGTGTCCAAACCAACCGGAGTCCTAC
Source organism: Pseudomonas oryzihabitans (assembly GCF_032027545.1). Classification (GTDB taxonomy): domain Bacteria; phylum Pseudomonadota; class Gammaproteobacteria; order Pseudomonadales; family Pseudomonadaceae; genus Chryseomonas; species Chryseomonas oryzihabitans_F. Next base: position 22,066 of record NZ_JAVSJB010000018.1, read on the forward strand.
CATGAACGCAAAGAAAACCGCTGCTCTGATGTTTGCTGGTCTGATCGCCGTCAGTGGCGCTGCCTTCGCCGCCGAAAGCGCGGGTAATCCGCCGAAAGCCAACAGCGCTGGCATGGGTACCCCGTCCGGCCAGAAGACCGGCGAGGGCGCAGGCGCCGCGACCGGTGCTGGCAAGACCACCCTCAACGAGCAAGGCCAGAAGAAACAGCAGTAATGGCGACAGGCCGCTGGTACCGCCAGCGGCCTGTAACTGCTGCAATGAGTTGGAACTTTACGGCTCTCTTGGGTCCAAGCGAGCCGAATGCGTGCGTACAGGGGTTAGATGGTGAGCGTGGAAACGAACAAGGTGGTGCTGGTCGTCGAGGATGAGCCGCAGATACTGATGATTCTGGCAGACTATCTCTCTGAACTGGGCTACACCGTTCTCCAGGCACCTTCTTCCGTGGAAGCCTTCCGCATCCTCGCCGGTAGGCCTCGCCTCGATCTGCTCATCACCGATTTTCGGCTGCCCGACGGCGTATCGGGGGTCATGATCGCCGAGCCGGCACTCAAGTTGCGTCCTGACCTCAAGGTCATGTTCATCAGCGGCTACCCTGCCGAGATCATCGATACCGGCTCGCCGTTGCTGGGTCGTATTCCCCTGCTTACCAAGCCTTTTTCCCTGGAACGCCTGCATCAGCAGGTGCAGAAGCTGCTCGGCAACTGAGCGGCGCAAGCCATAGATCGTTTTCCCGCTGGAACAGTCTACTGATCAGGTGCGGCCAGTCCGGCCGCCGCAGGTTGGGAGACCAGGGCATCCATGGCCATCAAGCATTTCACTCATCACGAAGCCATCTCGTCCGCCGTCCCGGCTGAGCAGGGATTCGCCGCGGTCATCGCCGTCAAGGCGCGCCAGGACGACGCGAAACCGACCTTCCACAAGGTCGCCACCGAGCGCCACTTCGATCTGGCCTCCGAGGCCGAAGAAGCCGCCGATGCCGCCCTCAATCGGGTAGCCGAGATAGGTGACAACGACGAACTTCTCTGGGACGAGCAGGCCATCTGATGGATAACGACCAGGGAAAGGCCGAAGAGCACCGCAAGGGCAAGGAACCGGGACCGGATGACCCGGAGCTGACTCGGGAAGAAGAGGAGGATGTCGACGATAACCAGCTGCCGCGGGCGGTGGTGTTGCACGAGATCATCCGTACTCAGGGCGATCACGAGCTGGAGCGGACCATCGCCGCGCTGTTCTGGTCCGCCTTGGCGGCAGGACTCACCATGGGCCTGTCGCTCATGTCGATGGGGCTGCTCAACGCCAACCTGCCCGCGGGTGGTTACACCAAGGTCATCGCCAGCTTCGGCTATTCGGCGGGATTCCTCGCGGTGATCCTCGCGCGCCAACAGTTGTTCACCGAGAACACCCTGACGGCAGTGCTGCCGGTGATGAGCGAGCCTACGCTGCACAACGTCGGTCGGCTCGGCCGGCTGTGGGGCGTAGTGCTGATCGGCAACCTGCTGGGCACCATGCTGGTGGCCTATGTGATCCTGCACCTGCCGCTGTTCGATGCCAAGACCGATGCCAAATTCATCGAGATCGGCACCAAGGTCATGGAGAACGATGCCGCCGGCATGTTCGCCAAGGGCATAGTCTCGGGCTGGATGATCGCCACCATGGTCTGGATGCTGCCTGCGGCGGAAAGCGCCAGGATCTGGATCATCGTGCTCATCACCTACCTGATGGCCCTGGGTGACTTCACCCACATCGTCGTGGGCAGCCTGGAGGTGGCTTACCTGGTGTTCGCCGGGGAGGCGACCTGGAGCGAGTTCTGGTTGACCTTCGCCGGCCCGACGCTGGCTGGCAACATCGTCGGCGGCAGTCTGATCTTTGCGCTGATCAGCCATGCGCAGGTACGCAGCGACAGCTAAAAGCAGAAGGGCCGGCAAATCGCCGGCCCTTCGCAGTGATCAGGCAACTGCCGCGATCACTCGTCGTCGTTGAGCTGGCCCATCGCGGTGGTGTTGAAACCACCGTCGACGTAGAGGATCTCGCCACTGATACCCGAGGCCAGGTCGGAGCACAGGAAGGCGCCGGCGTTGCCGACCTCATCGATGGTCACGTTGCGACGCAGGGGCGTCTGGCGCTCGTTGGCAGCCAGCATCTTGCGGAAGCTCTTGATGCCAGAGGCAGCCAGGGTGCGGATGGGGCCGGCGGACACGGCGTTCACACGGGTACCTTCCGGGCCGAGGCTGCCGGCCAGGTAACGCACGCCGGCTTCCAGGCTGGCCTTGGCCATGCCCATGACGTTGTAGTTGGGCATGGTGCGCTCGGCACCCAGGTACGACAGGGTCAGCAGGCTGCCGTTACGGCCGCGCATCAGCTCGCGACCGGCCTTGGCCAGGGCGACGAAGCTGTAGGCGCTGATGTCGTGGGCGATCTTGAAGCCTTCGCGGGTGGTCACGCTGGTGAAGTCGCCATCCAACTGGTCGCCGGGCGCGAAGCCGACCGAGTGCACGATGCAGTCCAGGCCGTCCCACTTCTTCGCCAGCTCGGTGAACACGGCTTCGATCTGGGCATCGTCGGCGACATCGCAGGGGAAGCACAGCTCGGGATTGGAGCCCCAGCCGGCGGCGAATTCCTCGACGCGGCCCTTGAGCTTCTCGTTCTGGTAGGTGAAGGCCAGTTCCGCGCCCTCGCGATGCATGGCGGCGGCGATGCCGGAGGCGATGGACAGCTTGCTGGCGACGCCGACGATGAGAACGCGCTTACCGGCGAGAAATCCCATGGTTTTTTCCTCTTCTGTGTTGAATCCGGAGCGACCGCCGCTAGGCTGGCGTCCGGGTTGGGCAGGGCTCTGCACGGGGCAGAGCGAGACCTTGTCCGGGGCCCCCTGAGGGGCCAGGCACGGGTGGGGCGGTAAGGTAGCAGGTCGATACCTTCGACAAAAGCGCTGGATGACCGCTGCGGTGAGCGGTCGCGGCTCAGTTGAGGAACAGCGTCAGCGTCTGGCCCGGGGTCAGGGCGGACGCGATGCGCGGATTCCAGTCCTGCAGCGCCTGTACGCCGATGTTGTAACGCTTGGCGATCTGGTAGAGCGAATCGCCCGCCTTGACCCGATAGTAGGTCGGCGCGCCCTTGCTGTTCTTGGCGGTCTTGACCGTGTAGGACGCCGGCACCGCGGTTGCGGTCGTGGTGCGGGTCGCCACGGCGTTGTCGTGCAGCTTCAGGGTTTCCCCCACCTTCAGGCCGCGCTTGCCCAGGTCGTTCCAGCGCTTGAGATCGGCCAGTTCGACGTCGTTGGCGCGGGCGATGGACCAGAGGCTGTCGCCGGTACGGACCCTGTAGGTGCGCACCACCGGCTCTTCGGCCACCGCGATGGTCTCCAGCGGCGTGGTGGCGTTGCCGCTTTGCCGGCGCGGGATCATCAGTTCACGGCCGGCGGCCAGTCGGGTGTTGCCACTGAGCTTGTTGAGCGAAGCGAGCTGTTCGACGCTGACCTTGTTGCGCTTGGCGATGGTGCGCAGGGTGTCGCCGCGGCGCACCCGGTACTCCTGCCATTGCACCTCGGCATCGGAGGCGATGGTGGGCAGGGTGGCCATCAGGCGCTTGGCCTTCTCCGCCGGCACCAGCAGGTGCTTGGGACCGTCCATGGCCACCCGCTGGGTGTAGGCCGGATTCAGGCGATAGAGTTCGTTGGCATCCAGGTTGGCCAGCTCCGCGACCCGGGTCAGGTCCAGATGCTGCTTGATGTCCACCACTTCGAAATAGGGTTCGTCTGGGATCGACTCCAGCGCCAGGCCATAGGCGCCTGGGTTGCGCACGATCTGGGAGACGGCGAGCAGCTTGGGCACGTAGTCCTGGGTTTCCGGCGGCAGCGAGGAGAGGTTCCAGTAGTCGGTCGGCAGGCCCAGCGACTGGTTGCGCTCGATGGCGCGGCTGACCGTGCCTTCGCCGGCATTGTAGGCGGCCAGGGCCAGCAGCCAGTCGCCGCCGAACATGTCGTGCAACTTGCTCAGGTAATCCAGGGCGGCATTGGTGGAGGCGGTGATGTCGCGGCGGCCATCGTAGAAACGGGTCTGGCGCAGGTTGAAGTACGCGCCGGTGGTGGGGATGAACTGCCACAGGCCGGCAGCGGCGCTGCGGGAGAGGGCATTGGGATTGAAGGAGCTTTCCACCACCGGCAGCAGTGCCAGTTCCAGCGGCATGTTGCGCTCTTCCAACCGTTCGACGATGTAGTGCAAATAGGGCGCGCCGCGACTGCAGGACTGGGCCAGCGCGGCTTCGTGACTGGCGTACCACAGCCGTTGGCGATCGATGCGCGGGTTGGTGGTGTTCTCGCCCTGGCCCTGCAGTTGATAGCCGTCCCGTACTCGGTCCCAGATGTCGCCACTGGTGGCAGCCGCCGCCGGCGCCTTGCGCAGCCACTCCGGTGGACGCTGCATCTTGTTCGGCGTCATTTCCAGGTCGGCCTGGTAGGCACTTTCCGGCTGTTGCTGGTTGCTCTGGCAACCGGCGAGGAAGAGGGCGAGGCACAGGGCGGAGACTTTGAAGGAGGTGGCCAGCACGTCTATTTCGCGGGTTTTCGGCGTCGCTGGCGGCATCGGTCTGGGCATTCCGGGATTTGGAGGATGGGCGATTCTAGGAACCGCCTCCCGAGGGGTCAAGGAACAACCCACTAGCCTGTGACCTGTACGACGACGGAAAACCAGGCGCCACGGCGTCCTTGCCGGGCCTCGCCATTGCGTGTCAGAACGTGTCCTTCCAAGCGCGCAGGGCGGCGAAGAAGGTATCCTCCGGCGCGTCCGCCGCTACGCTGCGTTCCTGCTGCAGGCGCTGCCGGACACTGGGTTCGCCGCTACGCAGGAAGGGGTTGATGGTACGTTCGCGGCCCAGGGTGCTCGGCAGCGTGGACCGCTGGGCAGCCCGCAGGCGCTGGGTCTCGGCCGCGGCAGCCTGGATGGCGGCGTTGTCCGGCTCCACCGCCTGGGCGAAGCGCAGATTGCTCTGGGTATATTCATGACCGCAGTAGAGGTGGGTTTCGTCCGGTAGGCTGGCCAGGCGGCGCAGGGAATTCAGCATCTGCGCCGGGGTGCCTTCGAACAGGCGGCCACAGCCTGCGGAAAAGAGCGTGTCGCCACTGAACAGCAGCGGTTGTTCGCCAGGAACGTAGTAGGCGAGGTGACCAGCGGTATGCCCCGGCACGCGAATGACTTCGACGGTCGCGTCCAGCACCGCCAGTCGATCGCCGTCCGCGAGCGGAAGGTCGACGTCGGCGATGGCTTCGTCGGCCGGCGCGGTGACCCGGGCGCCGGTACGCTGCTTGAGGGCGGCGATGCCGCCGGTATGGTCGTGGTGATGATGGGTGACGAGGATGTCGGTCAGCCGCCAGTCGGGATGGCCATCGAGCCAGGCCAGGACCGGGCCGGCGTCACCCGGATCGACGACGACCGCCCGTCTCGTCGAGGCGTCCTTGATCAGCCAGATGTAGTTATCGTTGAAAGCGGGCAGGGGAAGGATGTCGAACATGGGGGCAGCTCTCTGGTCGGAACGCGAGTTCCTAGGGTAGCAGTCTCGAGGACGGCGACGGTTTCGGCTTCTGTATGAGAGGACCAGACGATGCACGATGAATTCTCGGCCCAGGTGGATCCGCGCTGGCTCAAGCTCATGAGTTCCGCCCGGGAATGGATGGCCGGCCCCTTGGGGCAACTGCTGCTGGAACAGGAGCGGGTACTGATCGACGAGGAACTCAAGCGCCACTTCGGCAGCTATCTCATCCACTATGGGCCTCATCCGGCCGCGCCGGCCAATTGCGGCCAGTTGCGGCACGCCGTGCGCATCGGGCCGCCGCTGGGCGATGTCGATATCGTCTGCGAGGAGGGGGCCTGGCCGCTGGGAGAACATGCTGCCGACGTGGTGCTGCTGCAACACGGGCTGGATTTCTCGTTGTCGCCCCACCGGTTGCTGCGCGAGGCGGCCCTGAGCGTACGGCCCGGCGGGCACCTGGTGGTGGTGGGTATCAACCCCTGGAGCCTCTGGGGCGTGCGGCACTATCTGGCGCGCGATGCCTTGCGCAAGGCCCGCTGCTACGGGGCCAGCCGCGTCGCCGACTGGCTGTCGCTACTGGGCTTCGCGCTGGAGAAACGCCGCTTCGGGTGTTATCGTCCGCCGCTTTCATCCCATAAGTGGCAACAGCGCCTGGCCTGGATGGAGCAGGGGGACATCGATCCCCACAGCGAACAGGCCGCGGGGGCGGGCTTCTATCTGCTGTCGGCCCGCAAGCTGATGTTCGGGCTGCGTCCCGTGCCTCAGGTCCGCAAGGAACCGCGCGGCAAGCTGGTGCCCATGCCGGTGGCCAAGATCGCCCGGCGCGAATCGAGTGAATCCAATGAGTGACGACATCGTCGAGGTCTTTACCGACGGCGCCTGCAAGGGCAATCCCGGTCCGGGTGGCTGGGGCGCGCTGCTGAAGTTCCGTGGCGCGGAGCGCGAGCTCTGGGGCGGTGAAGCCAACACCACCAACAACCGCATGGAACTGATGGCGGCCATCCAGGCCCTGGCCGCGCTCAAGCGGCCGTGCCGTATCCGCCTGACCACCGACTCCGAGTACGTGATGAAGGGCATCACCCAGTGGCTGGTGAACTGGAAGAAGCGCGGCTGGCAGACGGCCGCCAAGCAACCGGTGAAGAACGCCGAGCTCTGGCAGGCCCTCGACGAGCAGGTCCAGCGCCACGACGTGGAATGGCGCTGGGTGCGTGGCCATACCGGTCACCCGGAGAACGAGCGGGCCGACCAGTTGGCCAACCGTGGGGTGGATGAAGTCCGACAGATCAAACAGGCCGCTAAGGCCTAGCGGCGCGAGAGGTGACGATGAGATACGTAGTTCTGGATACCGAAACTACCGGCATGCCGGTCACCGATGGCCACCGCGTGATCGAAATCGGCGGCGTCGAGGTCATCGGGCGGCGCCTGACCGGGCGTCATTTCCACGTCTATCTCAATCCGGATCGGCAGATCGACGAGGGCGCCATTGCCGTCCACGGCATCACCGACGAATTCGTTGCCGACAAGCCACGTTTCGCCGAGATCGCCGACAGCTTCTTCGAGTTCATCGAAGGCGCCGAGCTGATCATCCACAACGCGCCCTTCGACGTGGGTTTCATCAACGCCGAATTCGCCCGGCTGGGCAGCCACCCCGAGCGCGCCGACATCACCCAGCACTGCACGGTGCTCGATACCCTGGTCATGGCTCGTGGTCGGCACCCCGGCCAGCGCAACAGCCTGGATGCCCTGTGCAAACGCTATGGGGTAGACAACTCGAACCGCGAACTCCATGGCGCGCTGCTCGACGCCGAGATCCTGGCGGATGTCTACCTCGCCATGACCGGTGGCCAGACCAGCCTGTCGCTGGCGGCCCACGGCCAGGAAGGCAACGGTGACGGCAACTATGTGATGCCGATCAGGCGATTGCCGGCCGATCGCCCCCGCACCCGGGTGATCAGCGCCACGACCGCCGATCTCGAAGCCCACGCGGTGCGCCTGGCGGCCATCGAGAAGAGTTGCGGCAGGACCCCGCTCTGGCTTGCAGGCGAACGCGCCGAATAGTCCTACGGTTCATGCCTCTTCCGGCGGATTGGTAGATCAGGGCGCCAGGGCCTACGCTCGTCCGAATAAGCAGAAAGGCTTCACAATTTTCAGCTATCGTTCAACAAAGATGGTGCACGCTGACCGTTTGGACCTGAATGAAGTGCCGAATTTCGAATCACCTGGAACTTTGTTCGCTTTCAGGATTCCTATGGCGAATCAACGTGATCGCTGCGCTTGTACGATCAATTGGCGGGCGGCGACGAGAGTGGCAGGTTCCGCTCGAACGCCTCTGCGGTGATGCGCAGGTGGAAGAAAACGGTTGGCGTGACCTGATCAGGATGATCCGGGTACCTTAGCTTCATCAGGAATAGCAAGCCTTTGATCCCGTTCTTGGGTGGCGTTTGCGAGGTTGTAATGGCGCAGGAGGCGTAAGGCACCATGGTGACCGGAGCGAGAGCTTTGAGCTTGGTCCGCGAACAGTTGTTCGCGACCATTGAGGAAGCTGAATCCCATCTTGAACGATTCATCGTCGAGCGGCATTGCAGCAGCCTCTTGCAACGTGCGGTCGAAAGCATCGGCCAGATTCGCGGCGCCCTGACGCTCATCGAGCTGTCAGGCGCTCAACTGTTGGCGCATGAAACGCTGCAGATCGCCAACGACATCCCTGCCGGTGCCGGCCCCGAGCATGACGAGCACCTGATGTCGATCTGTCGCGGTCTGCATGTGCTGCGTCGCTATCTCGAACAATTGCGCAGCGGGCAGGATGAAATGCCCGAACTGCTGTTGCCGGCCATCAACGCCCTGCGGCTGGCCGGTGGTGAGCCGGAATTGCCGGAAAGCTACTTCTTCAGCGTTCGCCTGGATCAGCGGCCTTCGCTCAGCGCCACGACCCGGCTGGCCTATCGCGACCGCCAGAACCAGGCGCGCAGTATGCGGCGGACGTACCAGATCGGCCTGCTGGGCTTCCTGCGAGACGTCAACACCGCCGCGAGCCTCAAGCTGATGGCGCGGGCGCTGGAGCGCTCTGCGAGCCTGTTGCACGACCATGTCGGCGGCTACCTGCCGTGGGTCGCCGCGGCCGCTGCCGAAGGCTTTGCCCAGGGCCGCCTGACCGCCACGCGCGAGCGCAAGCAACTGTTCGCCCGGGTTGACCGGGAATTGCGGCAGATGCTCGGCAACGAGTTGCACGAGCCGGCGCGCAGCACCTTGAAAGAGCTTCTTTACTTACTGGCGCTCGCCGGTGTCGACAGCGATCATCCGCGCCAGGTGATGGCAGCCTATGGTATCGAGCGCCTGGGCTTCACCGATGCCCAGCTGGAAGCGGGCAAGAAGCGCCTCGCCGGCCCTGGCCATGCGGTCATGCATTCATTGTCCGCGGCGATTCGCGAAGAGCTGGAAACGGTCAAGGACCTGATCGACGTCATCGAGAACGAGGTCCGCGAAGGTTCTGAATCTAGTCGCTCGGCGGTGTCCGACAACTTCTCCCGGCTCTATGTCCAGGTCGGACTGCTCGGCAAGACGCTGGAGATGGTCGGCCAGCAGAACGCGGGCGAGGTACTGCAGCGGTGCCTGCCCACGCTTTCCCAGTGGAAGGACAAATCCCTGACCCTGGAGGACCTGATTCCTCTGGCGGACGCCTTGCTGCTGGTGGAGAGCCTGGTGGCGCAGCCCGAGGGGCAGGCCATGGTGCTCGACGTACCGCTCGAAGCCAAGGACGTCCAGGTCAGCGTCGCCCATTACCAGTTGGGCGAGGCGCAGGCCCTGCTGCATCGCGAGGCGTACAATGGCCTGAACGAGGCCAAGCGGGCCATCGGTGCCTTCCTCGATTCGCGGGGCGATGTCCTGCATCTGGCCACCGTTCCGGCGTTGCTCGATACCGTGCGCGGAGCGCTGTTCTTCCTCGGTAACCCCCGTGCCGCCGAGCTGGTGCGTGCCTGCACTGGCTACATCCAGCGCTGCATGATCGAAGGGGGGCAGGCTTGCGAGCCTGCCACCCTGGAAGTCCTGGCGGACGCTCTCAGCAGCATTGAGTTCTTCGTTGAGAGCGGTGGTACCGAGAGTCAGGACGGCACGCCGGAGATCCTCGACATCGCTGCCCAGAGCATTCGTGCCCTGGGCTGGACTTCGGCCGCCGCATGACCGCGTGGCAGCCCGGCTGGTTCCAGACGACCCAACCGTCGTCCGGCCTGCTGGTCGTGCACAGTGGCCAGGCCTTTCTCAGCAGCGGAGCGGACGTGCTCTTCAGCGCGGACGATCCGCGCATCCATGGGTTGGAAGGTGATCGTCACGGTCTCGGCCAATGGCAGTCCCAGGCCGTGACCCTCCTGGAGCTGGATGCTCCGACCGACGTCGAAGGCTGCAGCTGGCAGCCGCTCCGCCCGCTGATGCTGCAATCGCCCCATGCGCTGTTCAAGCTGATGGGCTATGCCAATCAGATCGGCGTCTGGGCCCGCCAGCATAGATTCTGCGGCCAATGTGGCACCCGGACCTTCGCCCTCGACGGCCAGCGTGGTCTCACCTGCCCGAATTGCCGGCTCACTCAGTATCCGCGGCTGTCCCCCAGCATGATTGCCCTGATCACCCGCGGCGACGACGTGTTGCTGGCGCGCTCGCCGCGTTTCGCGCCGGGTGTCTTCAGTACCCTCGCCGGCTTCGTCGAACCCGGTGAGTCGGCGGAAGCCTGTGTGCACCGGGAGATCATGGAGGAGGTAGGGGTCACGGTGGGTAACCTGCGCTATCAGGGCAGCCAGAACTGGCCCTATCCGCACTCCCTGATGCTCGGCTATCACGTCGATTACCGGGCCGGTGAGATTCGCTGCCAGCCCGATGAGATCGAGGATGCCCGCTGGTTCGACCTGCGGGATCTGCCGCTGCTGCCGCCGCCGTTCTCCATCTCCCGCTATCTGATCGACCTGTACCGGGTCGAGCGGTTAGGCGGCGCCAAACCAGTGTTGCCAGATTAGTTTCACGGTCAGGGCCAACACCACGCAGATGAACACCGGGCGGATGAACTTGGCACCGCCGGCGATGGCGCTGCGCGCTCCCAGGTAGGCACCCAGCGTCAACGACAGCCCCATGGTCAGGCCCAGCACCCAGAGTACCTGACCGAGGATGATGAACATCGCCAGGGCGACGCCGTTGCTGACGAAATTCATGGTGCGAGCGACACCGCTGGCCTTGAGCAGATCGAGTGGGTAGAGGAGCAGGCTGCTGACCGTCCAGAAGGCGCCGGTACCCGGGCCGAAGACCCCGTCGTACATGCCCAGGGTGACGCCTTGCGGCCATTGGCGCCGTTGCGGTACGGGGGCATCGCTAAGCACCGGGGCCTTGGGCGTACCGCCGAACAGCAGGTACAGGGCGCAGCTGAACACTACCACCGGCAACAGTTGATTGAGGAAATCCGCTGGTAGGTGATGAGCGATCAGCGCACCCGCGCCGGCCCCGACGCCCGTGGCGATCAGCGCATTACGCCATTGGCGTGGCTGGAAGAGCTTGCGGCGATAGAAGGTGTAGGCCGCCGTGGCGCTGCCGAAGGTGGAGCTGAGCTTGTTGGTGCCGATGGCCAGATGCGGCGGCACGCCAGCCATCAGTAACGCCGGGACCGTCAGCAGCCCCCCACCGCCGGCGATGGCGTCGATGTAGCCGGCGAGGAAGGCGACCCCGGCGAGCAGCAGAAGGGTCGTGGGGTCCAGAGCGAAGTCGAGCATGGGAAGGGCAGGCCAGGTGGAACGGGGGCGCCATCATGCACCAGTCGCGTGCCCGTCACCACCCGTGACGAATCCCGCTCAATCCAGCGCCGGGAAGGGCAATCCGACGTAGTTCTCCGCGATGGTGGTACGCCCCGCTTTGGAATCGAACAGGGCGCACCATTCGGCATCCTGGACGCGCTGGGTGAAGGCATCGGTATCGGGAAAGCGGTGCAGGGCGGTGGTCATCCACCAGGAGAACCGTACGGCGGCCCAGATCCGCTTCAGGCAGAGTGTCGAGTAGCGCTCCAGGCAGGCGGCATCGCCGGTGCGATAGGCTCTTTCCAGCAGCAGGTGCAGATTGCGCACGTCGCCCAGGGCCAGGTTGAGGCCCTTGGCCCCCGTGGGCGGTACGATGTGGGCGGCGTCGCCGACCAGGAACAGCCGGCCGTACTGCATGGGTTCCACCACGTAGCTGCGCAGCGGGGCGATGCTTTTCTCCAACGACGGTCCGGTCACCAACTGAGCGGCCGTTTCGGCGGGGAGACGGGCCTTGAGTTCGTCCCAGAAGCGCTCATCCGACCAGTTCTCCACCGAATCACCGGCTTCCACCTGGAGGTAGTAGCGACTGCGGGTGGCGGATCTCATGCTGCAGAGGGCGAAGCCGCGTGCGTGACTGGCGTAGATGAGTTCCTCGCTGGCGGGTGGGGTGTCGCTGAGCAGGCCGAGCCAGCCGAAGGGATAGACCCGCTCGTACTCGGTGAGCACGCCGGCGGGGATGGCGCGGCGGCACACGCCGTGGAAGCCGTCGCAACCGGCGATGTAGTCGCAGTCGATCCGCAGCGTTTCACCGGCGACCTGGCAGGTGACGTAGGGCCGGTCGCCCTTGAGCTGGTGCGGCTGCACGTCGCTGGCCTCGTACAGGGTGGCGGCTCCGCTGGCGCCGCGCGCCTCCATCAGGTCACGGGTCACCTCGGTCTGGCCATAGACGGTGACACAGCGCCCGCCCAGCAGGTCGTTCAGATCCAGGCGCTCGCGTTTGCCGTCGATGGCGAATTCCACCCCTTCGTGCACCTGGCCTTCACGTTCCAGGCGCGCGCTGACGCCGGCCTGGCGGAGCAGATCCACGGTGCCCTGTTCGAGGACGCCGGCACGAATACGGCTGAGGACGTGGTCGGCGCTCTGGCGCTCGAGGATGATGTTGTCGATGCCGGAGCGGGTGAGCAGCTGACCGAGGAGCAGACCGGAAGGGCCGGCGCCGATGATGACGACTCGGGTGTGCATGGAAGTGTCCTCTTGTGGGGCGTGATCGCCGCGTTCTTGTAGGGCTCCCCGGTATTTTTGGACGGTTTACGGCAGGGTGGTCAGCCTGTTGGCGTCTGAAATCTGGTACTTTTCAATGATTCGTGCGGCTATCGCCCGAGGTTGGATCATGAGTGACGCCTATCCACCCATCTTCAAGCTGTACGGCGAGGCCCAGGCCTGGCCCGATCCCGATCTGCTGCATTGCGAGACGATCGAGAGCCGTAGCCGCCTCCACGCCTGGAACATCGCGACCCATCGCCATGCCGACCTGGTGCAACTGCTGTACGTCCGCCAGGGGCGGGTGGAGCTGCAGTTGGAGGATTGGCACGGTGCCCTGTCCGGGCCCTTGCTGGTGGTGCTGCCGGTACTCTGCGTCCATGCCTTCGAGTTCGATCCGGCGGTGGAGGGCTTTGTCATCACCCTGCCCGTGCCCCAGGTGGAGCGCCTCAAGCTACGTTGTCAGCGGGCCGGCCAGGGGCTGTTCCAGAGCGCTGCGCGGCTGCCGCTCGCCGCGACGGAAGCGGGATGGATCGATCAACTGGTTGGCCAGCTGGTCGGCGAATACGAAGGGCGCAGACCCGGACGCGAGGTGATGCTCGAGGCCCTGCTCGACAGCCTGGCCATCTGGTTGCTCCGCCAGCAGACCCGGGCTGTGGCAGCGGCCTTGCCACGGCGTGCCGAGCAACACCTGGGACGTTTCCTAGCCCTGGTGGAGCAGCATTATCGTGCCCACTGGAACCTGGGGCGTTATGCGGCTGCCCTGGGCATCTCCGGGGTACATCTGAATACGCTGTGCCGTGAGTTGGCCGGCGCCTCGGCGTTGGAGATCGTCCATCAGCGCCTGCTGCTGGAGGCGCGGCGCAGTCTGACCTTCACCCAGGCCCCGGTCGCGGAAATCGCCGACGCCCTGGGCTTTGCCGATCCCGCCTACTTCGCCCGCTTCTTTCGTCGCGGGACCGGCCAGAGCCCGCTCAACTATCGACGTCGTGCAGGCGGGCAGGACCATCGGTGAGGCCGGCATCCGTGGCGGCCAGGGTTTCCCCGACGCGAGCCGCCAGCACGTCCAGGTTGAAGGGCTTGGCGATCAGGGTCATTCCCGGTTCCAGGTAACCCTCCAGATGGGCACCTTCGGCGTAGCCGGTGGCGAAGACGACCTTGAGGCCGGGCCGGTGCTGGCGGGCGATTTCCGCCAGTTGGCGACCGTTCATGCCGGGCAGGCCGACATCCGACAGCAATAGATCGATGGGACGCGTGCTTTCCAGGATCGGCAGGGCACCACGGGCGTCCTCGGCTTGCAGCGTCGCATAGCCCAGTTCCCTGAGCAGCTCCACCACCATCTGCCGGACCACGGGCTCGTCCTCGACCACCAGGATGGTCTTGCCGGCCCCATTGGGCGTCACGGTGGAGGGTGTCGCAGGCTGCACCTCGACATCGGCCCCCAGGTAGCGCGGCAGGTACAGACCCACGGTGGTACCGCGCCCGGGGAAGGAGTCGAGCCGGACGTGGCCCTTGGACTGCTTGGCATAGCCGTAGATCATCGACAGGCCCAGCCCCGTGCCCTGGCCGATGGGCTTGGTGGTGAAGAAGGGATCGAAGGCTCGGGCCATGACTTCCGGCGGCATCCCGGTGCCATCGTCCGCCACCAGCAGGGCGACATAGTCTCCGGCGCTCACCGCATCCAGGCCGTTGCCGCTTTCGCTCAGGTAGACATTGCGCGTCTCGATGCGGATCGTCCCGCCATCGGGCAGGGCATCGCGGGCGTTGATGACCAGGTTGAGCAGGGCGCTTTCCAACTGATGGGCGTCCGTAAGGGCCTGCCAGAGGTCGGCATGCAGATCCAGGACCAGGCCGATGTCGCCCCGCAGGCTGCGCAGCAACAACTCCTCCATGGAGCGTACGCTGTCGTTGACCTGGATCGGTTGCAGGTCCAATGCCTGGCGCCGGGAGAAGGCCAGCAGGCGCTGGGTCAGCGCGGCCGCGCGCTGGGCGGAGGTCAGGGCGGAATGGAGGTACTGGTCGAACTTGTCCTGGCGCCCAGCCTTGTGGTGGCGCTGCAGCATGTCCAGGCTACCCATGATGCCGGTCAGCAGGTTGTTGAAGTCGTGGGCGATGCCGCCGGTGAGCTGGCCAACCGCTTCCATCTTCTGCGCCTGACGCAGCTGTTCCTGCAATTCCTGCTGTTCGGTGACGTCCCGGCCCACGGCGTAGATGAGGTCGTCTTCGGCACTGGCCGTCCAGTCGAGGACGCGATAGCTACCGTCACGGGCTCGTACGCGGGCCCTGAGGCTGGCGGCGCCCTGGCGTGAGCCCAGGCTGCGCAGGGTGTCGAAGACCTGGTGCTGGTCGTCCGGATGGACCAGCTCGGTCAGTTGCAAGGTAGCGAGATCGGTTTCGCGGCGACCCAGCAGACGGGTCGCCGCGCTGTTGACTGTCTTGACCTCGCCATCGGCGTGGCAGATCACCATGAGGTCGTGGCTGATGCGCCACATCCGGTCGCGCTCGCGAGTCCGCAGTTCGATCTGCTGTTCGAGTTCCTGGCGCGAGCGGGTGAGCACCTCGCGGGCGTCCACGATGCTCTGGATGTCGGTGCAGGTACCGAACCACTGCTCGATCCGTCCCATGGCGTCGCGGACCGGCTGGGCCCAGCCGAGTACCCAGCGATAGCGCCCGGAGCGATGCCGCAGCCGGTACTCGATGTGATAGGGCTCGCCAGTGCTCAGGCTGTGGTGCCAGACTTTCCAGGTACGTTCCTGGTCGTCAGGGTGAAACACGTTGGCCCAGCCTTCGCCTTCCGTGGAGCCTACGGGCACGCCGGTGAACTCGTACCAGCGGTCGTTGAAGTAGAAATGGTGACCGTCGGGGCGGGTGGCCCAGACCATCTGGTCGATGGAGTTGATGATGGCCCGCAGCTGCGCCTCGTTGCGCGCCAGCTCCTGGGACTGCCGGCGATGGCCGCTGATGTCGATGAACAGCACGGCGAAGCGATCACCGGGCAGCCGATGCGCGCGTACCTCGTACCAGTGCTCGTGTGGCATGTGCAGCAGGATATCGAACTGGACGAACTCCGCATCCGAGTTCATGAAGTCGGCATAGGCCGGCAGCAGACCCGCCTCCAGTTGCGGCATGGACTCGCGTAGGGTCCTGCCCAGCACCTGGTCCAAGGGGACGCCGGTGAGGCTGGAGAAAATGGGGTTGACCTCCAGGAAGCGGAAGTCCTCCATGCGCCCGGCTTCGTCGCGGATGGCCTGGGCCATGTAGAAACCCTCGCGCATGCCGTGATAAAGCTCCTGCAGCCAGAGATCCCGCTCGGTGATGGCGGCTTCGTTGTGTTTGCGTTCAGTGATGTCGTAGCAGACGCCAAGGTAACGCTGGGGCCCCTGGCCGGTCATCAGCTGGCCACGCCGCCCGAGCCAGCGCTCTTCGCCCGTGTCGGCGCGGCGGATCCGGTATTCGAGGTAGTCCAGGGCGTCATCGTCAGGGGTGGCGGTCAGGGTGCGCAGCGTGCTCACGTCGTCCGGATGCAGCTGCTTGACCAAGTCGTCCAGCCGATAGCTGCGCCGTTCCGGCAATCCCCAGAGATGACAGAAGCCAGGGGAGACCAGCAAGCGGGATTCCCCTGGCAGGAGTTCGAAGGTACCCACCCGGCCGACCAGTTGTGCCAGACGTACCCGCTCCTCGGTCACCAGCTGTTCACTGCGATCCTGCAGGACGTGGGCAAAACCCCTGACCTCGTCGGCCTCTCTCAGCGCCGTCGTCGCCACCTCCACCCAGCGGATTTCCCCGCTGCGGATACCGATCCAGCCCGCGCCCCGGCCATGGTCCTCGATCAGTGCCTGGTGCTGGGCCGTGGCGAGGAAGCTGCCATCCCGTTCCGCGGCCAGCAAGTCAGAGAGTAGCCAGCCGAGGGTGTCCGCTGCCGACCAGCCACAGAGCAGCTCGGCTCCGCGATTCCAGTGCTCGATGCGCCCCTGGCGATCAGTGATGATCAGGGCGTGGGACGTCAGCTGTGCCAGCGCCTGCTGCTCGAGCGAAGAAATCGACATTCGTGGCTTCCCTGTGACTGGCGCGCGTCAGGCTTCGACACCCTCGCTCAGTTGGACATTCAAACTGCGCAAGGCATTCCAGTACTCAGGATAGGTCTTGCCGACGCACTCCGGGTCGAGAATGCGAATGCCGGCGACCTTGAGGCCCGCCAGGGCGAAGCTCATGGCGATACGGTGATCCGCATGGGTTTCGATCACCGCCTCGACCTGGCTGCCGGCCAGGGCCGGGTCGGCAGCGACCAGCAGGTCGTCCCCCTCGACCGTCGCCAGGCCGGGACGGATGGCGTTCAGGCCGTCGTGCAGGGCCGCGACGCGGTCGCATTCCTTGACGCGCAGGTTGGCCAGCCCGACGAAGCGTACCGGGGTCTCGTTGAACGCCGCCAGCACCGCCAGGGTAGGGATGGCATCTTGCATCTGCGAGCCATCGATGACGGCCGGCAGCCGCGGGAAGGCGGCAATGAATTCACGCGCCTTGGCATCGGGCTGGGTGAAGGCAGCGTCGGCCACTCCCAGGTCGATGGCGCCATCGGTCAGGGCTTGGGCGGCCCAGAGATAGGTGGCGGCGGACGCATCCGGCTCGATGAAGTAATCACGGGCGACGTAGCCGGTCGGGGCGACGCGCCAGGTCGCCGCATCGAGCTGCTCCACGTCGGCACCGAAGGCACGCATGGCGGCCACGGTGAGATCGACGTAGCCACGGGCACCGATCTCGCTGCCGCGCAGGGCGACGTCCACGGGTTCGCTGCCCAGGGCGGCGAGCATCAGCAGGGCGGAGACGTACTGGCTGGAAAGACCGGCGTCCACCTCGAAGCGGCGGGCGTTCAAGCGACCCTGGCCCGCTACCGTCACCGGTGGACACCCAGTGGGAGCGTCCACCTGGATGCCGTTGGCGCTCAGGGTTTCCAGCAGGGGCCCGATGGGCCTTTTCTGCATGTAGGCGTCGCCGGTCAGGGTCACGTCGCCGTCGACGGTCGCCACTGCCGCGGTAAGAAAGCGCACGGCGGTACCCGCGTTGCCCAGGAACAGGGGCTGCTCAGGGCGTTGCAGGCGGCCGGAGCTCGTCACCACGAAGGTGGTGGCGTCGGGTTCGTCGATGGTGACGCCCATCTGCCGCAGCGCTTCGGACATGTGGCGCGTGTCGTCGCTCTTGAGCGCGCCGGAGAGGCGGCTGGTGCCCTTGGCCAGGGCCGCCAGCAGCAAGGCCCGGTTGGTGATGGACTTGGAGCCGGGCGGGGCGATCCGTCCCTGCAGCGCGATGTTGGGAGGGGTGACGGTGATGTAGGGTCTCGCGGACATGGGGGCTCCAGGCAACTTCGCGACAGCCATGGCGGCGGGTCGCAACAAGGGCGCCATGATGCCATTTCACGGCGTGCAGGCCCAGGCATGCCAGCGCTTAATACCACCCCTGCATCAGAGAGGCCACTCTTTAAACCCCCTCTTTGTCACAACCAGGTCATCAGGTCAGGGTAGTGCTAGGGCTTTTCCGCTGGAGGCACCTGCCATGTCCCTGACCCGTCCCGATCGCCGTCGTGTCCTGCAAGGCCTGGGCGCTACGCTGCTGCTGCCTGCCCTGGGCTCCCGTACCTGGGCCGCGCCCGGTGGGCGTCCCGCCATCACCGATGGGGTGCAGTCCGGTGATGTCACCCAGGATCGCGCCCTGATCTGGAGTCGTACGGACAGGCCGGCGCGCCTGCTGGTGGAGTGGGATACCCGGGAAAGTTTCGGCTCGGCACGTAGGGTCGTTGGGCCCGTCACTACCGCGGCCCAGGACTACACGGCGCGCCTCGATCTAAGCGGATTGCCCGCCGATCAGCGCATCTTCTATCGGGTCCGCTTCGAGGACGTGGATAGTGGAGCGCTCAGCGAAGCCGTCACGGGCCATCTGCGCGCGGCTCCGGGTCAGCGCGGCGACATTCGCTTCGTCTGGGGCGCCGACACCGTGGGCCAGGGCTTCGGCATCAATCCCGACATCGGCGGCATGCGGATCTACACCGCCATGCGCGAACGCCGACCGGATTTCTTCCTGCACAGTGGCGACACCATCTATGCGGATGGCCCGGTGCCGGCGCAAATGACCGTGGAGGAGGGCCGCATCTGGCGCAATCTCACCACCGAAGCCAAGAGCAAGGTCGCCGAGACGCTGGCCGAATTCCGTGGCAACTACCGCTACAACCTGATGGACGATCATCTGCGCCGCTTCAATGCCGAGGTGCCACAGGTGTGGCAGTGGGACGATCATGAAACCACCAACAACTGGTCGCCGACCAAGGAGCTGGATGAGCGTTACCAGGTGAAGGATATCGGCATCCTGAGCCAGAGGGCGCGCCAGGCGTTCCTGGAGTACGCCCCCATGCGCGGCGTTTCGGCCGACGGGGCAGGGCGCATCTATCGGCAGGTCGCCTATGGTCCCCTGCTGGATGTCTTCGTGCTGGACATGCGCAGCTATCGCGCCGGCAACGACAGCAACCTGGGCCATGACGCCGGCGGGGCGGGGGCTTTTCTGGGGCGAGAGCAACTGGACTGGTTGAAAGGCAAGCTGCAGGCCTCGCGAGCGACCTGGAAGGTCATCGCTGCGGATATGCCCATCGGCCTGCAGGTGCCCGACGGCAAGGATGCCCAGGGCCAAGCCCGGTGGGAGGCGATCGCCAATGGTGATCCCGGCGTTCCGAAGGGCAGGGAACTTGAAATCGCCGAGTTGCTGACCTTCATCACCCGCCAACACATCCGCAACACCGTCTGGCTGACGGGCGACGTGCATTACTGCGCAGCGCACCACTACCACCCGGATCGAGCCGCCTTCCAGGATTTCGAACCCTTCTGGGAATTCGTCGCCGGGCCGCTCAACGCTGGCAGTTTCGGGCCTAATCCGTTGGATGCCACCTTCGGTCCAGAGGTGGTCTTCCAGAAGGCACCGCCCAAGCCCAATACCTCACCCCTGGCCGGTTTTCAGTTCTTCGGCGAGGTGGAGATCGATGGCCAGTCAGGACAGCTGACAGTCACCCTGCGGGATCTGGATGGCAAGGCTCAGTTCACCCAGATACTGAATCCAGCAGAGAACAATACCACCCCTATAGTATGAACGGTTGCCCTGCTTGACTCCCGTGCAAGGTAATCAAGAATGAGGCAATAATGCGCCAAAATGCTACAATTTGGCAGTTATCTGGCTGGAGTCTGCAATGTACGAAGACATCAAGAGCGCCTTCGAAAATCTCCAGGCGAGTATCGCCGCCTTCAATGAGTCGTGGCCAAGCCGGGTAGTGGCGGCCAAGGTCTGGCGACTGCCACTGTTGGCGCAGCAACGAGTGCCCGATCTCATCGAGGTCGAGGCCTTCGAGGGCAGTGCGGCAATGGAGCTTACGCGCGAAGCCCTGCTGGCCTTCCACCTCCAGCCTGGGCAGGCCCCCGGAACGGTCAGCCGCCTGCCGGGCTACATAGCCCTGGGCGAACCCCTGGTGGAGGAAATCCTCGCCATCAACGCATGCAAGCACACCTTCAGCGCAGCCATCGAGCAGACCCGGCTCGAGCTGGAACTGGCACCGGAAGCACGGCCGCGGATCATGCGCAAAGCGCTGGGCGGGGCTTTCAATACCAAGCAGTTGATCCGCAAGGTGCATGGTTTCCCTGATCCGGTACGCCAGCTGACCTTCACCTGGGCCGGCCATACCGCCGGTGGCGAGAGAGTCACGGTGGCAAAGGTCCGCGAGCAGCTCAAGACGCTGGCCCTGGCCCGAGCGGATCGAGAGCACATCGCCCTGGATCGCACGCCGGAATGGCAGGAGCACCAGGCGCTGATCCGTATGGCGGACGACGACATCCTGGTCAGGCACAAGAAGATCGCGCCTCATCCCAGGGCCATGCTCTGGTTCGGTGAGGAAAGCCGCTACGATGCCATGATCCACGCCAACCTGCCCGTGTTCGTGGTGCCGGCCCAGGACGGCATGCAGGTAGTGGATCTGCGTGACTTCGATCGCACCCAGCGCGGCGCGCTGCGTCCCGACATCAAGCCCCGTCGCGAAGTGCTGGCCACACGGCTGCTGTACCTGCCCACGGACAATCCGGAACGGCCAGCCGCCCAGCGAAACAACGAAGCCACGTTGAAGCGTTCGACCTACAGTCGCTGATCGAGGCGGGTGAGGCAAGGGCGTTACCGGATGCAGCCAGGTCGTAACGAGATCCTTCGGCAGCGGGTGAAAAGGTAACGAAATCTTCGCTGCGCCGGGCCTGTGACTGGTTGTTATTTTTTAAAATCCTTTATTTTCAATGACTTGATAATGTTGGCACAGTGCCTGCTTTATTATTGGCACAAGAACAACAAGATGCGCCGCCACAAGCCCACAACAAGAACAAGACGGCTGAAGCTCGCGAACCGATCATTTTGGAGCTCACTTCGAGTGACCAAAGTAATCTGTTCACTTCCCACCTCCTGGTGGGGCGTACTGACAATCGATGACGTTGACGTCCGACAACAAAAACAAAAGGACAACGACGTACCTGGATGAGGGAGCCCGAGGGTTCCCTTTTTTCTTGCCTGGCGAAAAGTCTCGCCGAATCGCCAAGCCATGCCCGGTACCGTCTTTCGGCAGACTGAAGCGAGCCCTGCATGCGTCCCTGAGTTGTCCTATGCTCCCCTAAACGTCGCCGTCAGTTCGGGGACGAGTCTGGTGGTTGGACAGGGGATGGGATGGATGCCGGTAGAACTGCGCGTGATGGTGGTCGGTGCGTACGGAAACTTCGGTTCCATCATCAGTCGCCGCCTGGCGCGGGAGCAGAAGATTGACCTCGTGCTAGCCGGGCGCTCGGTCCAGGTGGTTGCCCTGGCGGCGGAGCTGGGGGCGAGGTCCTGGCAGGGGGATGTACTCGGACCTGATTTCGTCGCTGCCTTGCGCACCTTCGACGTCGATCTCGTCATCCATACCGCCGGGCCATTCCAGGGCCAGGGTCATCACGTTGCCCGCGCCTGCATCGAAGCCGGTGCGCATTACTGCGATCTGTCCGACGCGCGGGAATTCGTGGCAGGTATCGCCCAACTGAACCAGGCGGCCTCTGACCGCGGCGTCGCCATCCTCAGTGGCTGTAGCTCGGTACCTACCCTGTCAGCGGCCGTCATCGACGCCTTCATCGCACGAGCAGGCAACGGAGTTCGCGTCGAAACGCTGCACTATGGCATCACCTCGTCCGCCAGGATGCCAGGCCTTTCCACCATCAAGGGTGTACTCAGCTATGCCGGCCGCCCCATCCCGCAATGGCGCAATGGCCAGCCCGTCGAGGTAGCGGGGTGGCAGGGCCTGTACCCAGTGAAGATAAAGGGCATCGGCGGCTGGCGACTGGTCGCCGATGTCGACGTGCCGGACATGGCGCTCTTTCCCCAGCGCTACGGCGCACGCGACGTTCGCTTCAAAGCCGGGCCCGGACTGGCCCTGGGCACCCTGGCCAACTATCTGCTGGCGCGGCTTGTGCGTAGCGGCCTGGTGAGCGACACCGACTTGGCGGCGCGCTGGCTGCATCGCTTAGGCCAGGGATTCGAACCGTTCGGCAACGGCAAGAGTGCCTTCTATCTGGAGCTGACCGGCCTGGCAGCGGACGATCAACCCCTGACCTACCGCTGGGAGTTGCTGGCGACGCATGACAAGGGGCCGCAGATTCCCTGCTGCGCGGCCATCGCCCTGGCGCGCAAGATGGCCACCGGTTATCGACCTGTCCCTGGTGCCCGCATCTGCGTGGGCGAGCTGGACCTGCGGGAATACCTGGACGAGATAGGACCCTCGTTCATCACGGTCACGGAGTGGACGCGATGACCTATCTGGCGCTGAAGTATGTGCACATCCTGGCTGCCGTGTTCCTGTTCGGCTTCGGCATGGGCTCCTATCTCTACCTGATTGCCGCTGCGCGCAGTCGTAGCCCTCAGGTGGTCGCGCACGTCGCGCGGATGGTGGTGTTCTTCGATACCTGGATCACCACGCCGGCGGGCTTTCTGCAGTTGGGCACGGGCATCGCGCTGGTCGGCCTGCTGGGGTTACCGATGTCTTCGGGCTGGGTACTGGGTTCGCTGGTGCTGTTCTTCGCGATAGGCGGGCTCTGGCTACCCGTGCTCTGGCTGCAAGGTCGGATGTTGAAGCTGGCTCAGCGCGCCGTAGCCGAGGGCAGGGCGCTCGGGCCAGAATTCCAGCGCGCGTACGCTCTCTGGTTCTGGATGGGCGTAGCAGGGTTTTCAGGGATGTTCGTCATCGTCCTGATGATGGTCACCAAGCTCTATCCACATCAGGTGCTGGCCTTCTTCGGCTAGCGTCCGCAGCTACCTCCTTTGGCGCGCCGCGGCACCTTGGACTAAGGTGTTCGCAGCCCAACTCCACTCTGGATGCTGCCATGGAATCCGCGAACGCCCCGTCTCCCCAATGGCTGAACGAGCCGCAACGCTGGTCCGAGAGCTATGGCTCGCTGCACGTCCGCACCGAGGCCGGCAGCGACTTCTGGCAGAAGACCCAGTACGGCTTCGCGCGCGACAACGGGCATTTTCTCGGCCATCCGGTGGCAGCGGACTTCACTGCGCAAGTCAGGATTACCGGTACCTTCACCGCACTGTACGATCAGGCTGGGCTGATGGTGCGCCTGAGCAGCGAGCGGTGGTGCAAGAGCGGGCTGGAAATCAACGACGGCATCGCCCACCTGGGCAGCGTCCTGACCCTGGGGCATTCCGACTGGGCGCTGGGGGCGGTACCGGATGCGCTGCACGGTTTCTGGCTGCGCCTGACACTGCAGGCCGAGGTGCTGCGCATCCAGTACTCGCTGGACGGCCAGGTCTGGCCGTTGCTGCGCCTGTGCCGGTTCGCGAAGGGCGAGGGCGGGGCGCCCCAGGTCGGGCCCTATTGTTGCTCGCCGGAGCGCGAAGGCCTGGAAGTGACCTTTGCCGACCTGCGGATCGGTCCGGCGCTCGGCAAGGACCTGCACGACCTGAGCTGAGGGCGCATCGCTCAGCTCATCCAGTTGCCACCGTCGACGTTATAGGTCTGGGACACCACGTAGTCGCTGTCGCTGGATGCCAGGAACAGCGCCATGCCCACCAGGTCCTGCGCCGTTCCCATCCGCCCATAGGGCACGGCCTCGCCGACCAGGCGCTTCTTCTCGCCCAGCGGGCGATTCTCGTAACGCGCGAAGAGGGCGTCCACGCCTTCCCAGTGTTCGCCATCCACCACGCCGGGGGCGATGGCATTGACGTTGATACGGTGTTCGATGAGGTTGAGACCCGCC
The DNA here is from genome assembly GCF_032027545.1 of Pseudomonas oryzihabitans. Taxonomy (GTDB): domain Bacteria; phylum Pseudomonadota; class Gammaproteobacteria; order Pseudomonadales; family Pseudomonadaceae; genus Chryseomonas; species Chryseomonas oryzihabitans_F. Next base: position 45,909 of record NZ_JAVSJB010000018.1, read on the forward strand.
GACTGGGTGAGGCTGATCACGGCGGCCTTGGTCGCGCAATAGACCGCGACCAGGGCTTCGCCGCGGCGGCCGGCCTGGCTGGCCATGTTGATGATCTTGCCGCCGTGGCCCTGGGCGATCATCTGCCGCGCGGCGGCCTGCAGGGTGAAGAGGGTACCGGCGACGTTGATGGCGAACAGCCGGTCATAGCTTTCGCGGGTGATCTCGACGATGGGTGCCAGGTCGAACAGCGCCGCGTTGTTGACCAGGATGTCCAGCTTACCTGTCGTGGCCACCACCTGGGCCATGGCGGCGTCGATGGCGACTTGGTCGGTCACGTCCAACGCCACGGCATAGGCGCGATCGCCCAGCTCCGCGGCGGTCTCGCGAGCCTTGTCGATGTTGATGTCGGCGATGGCCACCGTCGCGCCTTGCTCGAGATAGGCCTTGGCGAAGGTCTTGCCAATGCCGCGGGCCGCTCCGGTGATCAGCGCGCTCTTTCCTTCCAGTCTGTTCATGCTCGTCGCTCCGCTGGGCAGCTTGGGGCCACGGTGCCCCAGGTGCACCGCGGCGGTCAGTCGGTTACTTGGGATAGCCGGCGCGTTTCATGTCGCGCACCGTCGCGGTCTGGGCGGCGGTCAGCGCCTGCTCGACGCTCATCTGGCCGGTAAGGGCCGCGGCGAACAGCTGGCCGATGCTGGTACCCAGGGCCTGGAACTCGGGGATGGTCACGTACTGGATGCCGACGTAGGGTACCGGCTGGGCCGAGGGATGGGCGGGATCGGCATGCTGCATCATGTCCAGGGTGATCTTGGCGAAGGGTGCAGCCGCCAGATAGGCCGAACTGTAGGTGGATTGACGGGTACCCGGCGGTACGTTGGCGACGCCATCCCGGTCAGCCACCAGCTGTACGTACTCCCTGGAAGTCGCCCAGGTCACGAAGGTCCTGGCCGCGTCCTTGTGCTTGGCACTCGCCGGAATGGCCAGCGACCAGGCGTACAGCCAGGAGGAGCCCTTGTCGGTGACTTCACGGGGTGAGGCGGCGAAGCCGACCTCGTCGGCCACCTTGCTCTGGCTCCTGTCGGTAGTGAAGGAGCCCGCCACGCTGGCATCGACCCACAGCGCGCACTTGCCACTGTTGAACAGCGCCAGGTTCTCGTTGAAGCCGTTGCTGGAAGCGCCGGGCGGACCGTATTTCCTGAGCGTGTCGACATAGAAGGTGGCGGCAGCCTGCCATTCGGGACTGGTGAGCTGCGGCTGCCACTGCATGTCGAACCAGCGGGCACCGAAGGCGTTGGCCAGGATGCTGATGACCGCGACGTTCTCGCCCCACCCGGGCTTGCCTCTCAGGCAGAGGCCGTACTGCTCCTTGTCCGGCTGGTTCAGCTTGGCGGCGAAGGCGCCGAGCTGCGACCAGGTGGGCTCGGCGGGCATGCTCAGGCCGGCCTGCTGGAACAGGTCCTTGCGGTAGTAGGTGACGGTGCTCTCGCCATAGAACGGCAGGGCATAGAGGGTGCCCTTGACCGACAGTCCCTCGCGCACCGCGGGGAAGATGTCGTTGACGTCGTAGCTCGCCGACAGAGCCTGCAACGGTTCCAGCCAACCCTTGGCGCCCCACAATGGGGTCTCGTAGGTCCCGATGGTGAGGACATCGAACTGGCCACCCCCGGTGGTGATGTCGGTGGTCAGCCGCTGGCGTAGGACGTTCTCTTCCAGAACCACCCAGTTGAGCTTGATGTCGGGATGCTGCTGCTCGAACACCTGGGATAACCGCTGCATGCGGATCATGTCGCTGTTGTTGACGGTAGCGATGGTGACCGATTCGGCGGCCTGGACGACCCCGGTCAAGCCGAGTGCAGTTGACAGCAGCAAAGCGAGGGAAGGCTTCATCCTGTCTCTCCGTGGCTGCCGCGACGGGCAGCTTGTTGTTGTTATGGATCGAGCGCCGCCGATGGAAATTTGATTTGTCGTGGCGGCGGCACTGATTACAACAGCAGCATCGAGGCCTTTGCTAACCTGCCATTGACCAATCGCTGATACTTTTTTGATGTGAAGCGTCCGCTGCAGCGCAGTCAAAAAAACATCGGTAGACCGCAGCGGGTGAGGGCGGGCAGAGTGATCCCACGACAACGAACCGAGCAAGCGCCATGACGGTTTCCGCCTTCCTCGAAACCCGACCTGCGGAGCTGGAAGTGATCCTGGCCGAGCCAGACCAGAGCTTTCGCTGGTACGAGCACGACTATCCCTATGCGCTCGCCCGCTGGAATCATCACCCGGAGTATGAGATCCATCTGATCCGCCAGGGCAGCGGACGACTGCTGGCCGGGGACTATGTCGGTCCCTTTGAGGCCGGTCACGTCGCCCTGATCGGCCCGGATCTCCCGCACGACTGGATCGGCGATCTGCCGCCGGACCAGGTACTCGCCGGGCGCGACGTGGTCATCCAGTTCACGGGCGACTGGCTACGCGCGCTGAGTACCCTGGCTCCGGAACTGGGCGACTATCTACCGCTGCTGGAGCGGGCCAGGCGTGGCCTGGAATTCAGGGGCGAGACCGCCCGGCACGCCACCGAGCTGATCGAGGCCATCGGCCAGGCGCGAGGTGCGGCGCGGCTGCTCACCTTGTTCCGGCTGCTCGGCCAACTGGCCCAGGCGCCGGCTGACGAGGTGATCGTCCTCGCCAGTGCCTGTTATGCGCCGGCGCTGGACGCCCGTAGCGCCGCGCGGGTGCACCAGGCCTTCGACTACCTCCTGAGCGACCTGGCCGAGGATATCCGTTTGCCCGAGATCGCCCGGCGGGTGGGCATGAGCGAGGCCGGGTTTTCCCGCTTCTTCAAGAAGGTCACCGGCCATGGCTTCATCGAGCTGGCGCGCAAGCTGCGCATCCAGCGTGCCTGTCGTTTGCTGATGCAGGCGGAGCTCTCCATCGCCACCATCTGCTTCGCGGTGGGCTATTCCAATCTGTCCAACTTCAACCGGCATTTCCGCAACGAAATGCAGCAGACGCCGAGTGAGTATCGGCGCGGACTGCTGAGAACCAGGCGCGAGGCGGGTGAGGGCGGGCGAGGGTAGCGGCGCCTCGCCCGCCGCTGGCGAACGCGGAGTCCAAGTGCGCCAGGATGGGTTGCCCTTTACTCGGCGTTCGACGGCTTGGCCCAGAGATTGATGTCGCCTTCGACCGCATGGGTATCGATCTCGGCCAGTTCTTCGGCAGTGAAGGCCAGATTGTCCAGCGCCGCCACGTTCTCCACGATCTGCTCTGGCCGGCTGGCACCGATCAGGGCACTGGTGACGCGTGAGTCGCGCAAGGTCCAGGCCAGGGCCAGCTGGGCCAGGCTCTGGCCGCGGCGCCTGGCTATATCGTTCAAGGCACGGACCCGCGCGAGATTCTCGGCAGACAGATGACCCTGCTGCAGCGACTGGCCACCAGGCTGGTTGACCCGGGCATCGGCGGGCACGCCATTGAGATACTTGTCGGTCAGTAGTCCCTGAGCCAAGGGCGTGAAGGCGATCACGCCACTACCCAGCTCTTCGGTCGCGTCCAGCAGATCTTTCTCGATCCAGCGGTTGAGCAGGTTGTAAGCCGGCTGGTGGATCAGCAGCGGAATCTTCCAGTTGGCCAGGAGCTTGGCCATTTCGCGGGTCTTGGTGCCTGAATAAGAGCTGATGCCTATATAGAGGGCCTTGCCTTGCTGTACCGCAGTGGCCAGGGCACCGGCGGTTTCCTCCAGCGGCGTATCCGGATCGAAACGGTGCGAATAGAAGATGTCGACGTAGTCCAGCCCCAGACGCTTGAGGCTCTGGTCCAGGCTAGCCAGGACGTATTTGCGCGAGCCGCCACCTTGGCCATAGGGTCCGGGCCACATGTCCCAGCCGGCCTTGCTGGAGATGATGAGCTCGTCGCGGTAGGCGGCGAAGTCCTCGCGCAGCAGCCGGCCGAAATTGATCTCGGCGCTGCCATAGGGTGGGCCGTAGTTGTTGGCCAGATCGAAGTGATTGATGCCCAGGTCGAAAGCGGTCCGCAGCAAGGCGCGCTGCCGATCCAGCGGCGTGCTGTCGCCGAAGTTGTGCCACAGCCCAAGGGACAGCGCCGGCAGCACCAGACCGCTGCGACCCACGCGGCGATAAGGAATACGGTCGTAGCGATCGGAAGCGGCTTGATAAGCCATGCAAAGCTCCTTTGGAAGAAATGGGGAATCGACGGGACGTGGCGTGGCGAAGGCGTCATCGGATTAAAGCTGTCGGTAGCGACTTGTTCAAACCCGCACAGGCATACGCCTGGGGTTCAGGCCAACGATGAGCGGCGGCAGAACGAGCACTCGGATTCTGCAGCGCCGGGTGATGAGCGTCTGTGACTGGCATCGCTTGGCGACGATCCTGGCAGGCTAGGGAGCGAACCAAGCTGAAGGGTTCAAGCTTAAAAAGCACGAGGCCCAGGGTCTGCCTTCACAGGCATAACTTCGCATAATGTATATTATGTTAAATTGAATACATCTCTGCTGGTCCTCCTAGGATGGTCAATTGGGCTAGCCTCTCCTGCACCGATTGCGACCCGAGTGGAAAGACCCAAACCCTTGATGGCCTTCCTGGCAGGTCAGCCGCCCGATGTCATTCAACGACTTGAATGGAAAACCGCCCGCCTTGAAGTCGCGGGCTTAGTGGAATGAAGCTGACAGGCTCGACTCGATTGCAGCTCCGCAGCCCTTCGTACCGAGTGGCCATTCCGTGCATCACAGCAATTCAGAGCTGCAGCTGAGAGATCTCCGCTCATAAAAGCATTGAAATCAATTGCCTCAAGACCCATACGGAGCTGGTAAAAAAACCTGGCACGCGAACGCTGTTCCTCACTTACGAGCCAGATCCCAGGCTTCCCTCCATCACACTGCAAACTTTCAATTGTTAGGTTTAGCATGGCACATGAAGTAAATAGCCAAGCTCTTGAGGAAGAGGACATCAATTCCGACAATATATAGCTAAAGCTTGGGCTACTGTCGGTCAATGCCAGTAAGCTTGAGGAGAGATAAGGTAGCGCAACCACCCTCCCCTTGACGTCCAGTCACTTCCATTACTGGGCGTTATCAGTCACCGCAAATTAACCGGGTACCGCGATCCGCATTCCGACTTTTCCCTTCGCTCTTCCGCTCCCGAGATAGGCCAACGCTTCTGCCGCCTCTGCTAACGAGTACACTCTGTCAACCACTGGACGAATTGCGCCCTGGTCGATTAAGGTCGCCAGCTTAGCAAGCTGGTTCCCATCCGCGCGCATAAACACAAACGTATAAGTAACTCCGCGAGCCTGGGCTTGCTTACGGATGCCACGGCTCAATAGGCGCATAATCTGTTTTAATGGCCAAGCTAATTTTTGATCATCAGCAAATTGTGGAGTTGGCGGCCCAGAAATAGAGACAAGATGGCCGCCTGGCTTAATAATTCCAAGGGATTTTTTCAGCTCAATCGCGCCGAGGCTGGTCAGGACGACATCGTAATCCCGAAGACTTTCCACGAAGTCCTGCTGTCGATAATCAATGACAACATCAGCGCCGAGTGCCCTGACCCACTCAACATTAGAACTGCTCGTCGTAGTCGCGACAAATGCTCCGAGATACTTGGCAAGCTGAATTGCGATACTGCCAACTCCCCCGGAGCCGGCATGGATCAGTATCTTTTGCCCCCTCTTTATCTTCGCTGTCTCAACGAGGGCTTGCCAAGCAGTCAAGGCGACGAGAGGTAAGGTACCAGCTTCGACCATACTGATGGTGGTGGGCTTTAGCGCGATACTGGACGATTTAATGGCGATAAATTCGGCAAAACTCCCAATCCGGTCATGATCCGGACGGGCATAGACTTCATCACCAGGCTTGAAGTGATGAACTTCCGAGCCCACAGCTACTACGGTACCGGCCACATCACTACCTAATACCAGCGGCAGAGTGTAGGGAAGGATGAATTTGAATTCACCCCTCCCTATTTTAATGTCCAATGGATTGATGCTTGTTGCATGAATCTGGATGAGCACATCGTCTGGTTTCATTTCTGGTGACGGAATATCGCCCAACCTGCCTAAGATCTGCTTTCCATACCGATCAATGATGAATGCTTTCATGCGAAGGAAGTTCTCCGAAAAATACGACTGCCAGGTTTGAGGGGTGTAGTGAAAGATAGCGTAACGTTCAGCGCTCGTCCTTGTGCTTGAAGGAACGCTGGTGCTGACACGCCGAAATTTATCGTGATACTGAAATGTCCCGCCAAGGCCAACATCCTTGAGGGTTGATCCATGAATACGCCGGCAGAGATGTTTCGCCTACGACCTTCGCCTTCGCTGAAGTCATCACCTACTCCGTGAGGAACTGCGGTGGCCAAATCCGAACGCTTTGCCAGCGCGGCGCAGCTCCATCACAAGCCAGGTGATGTACGGCGCGACCTAAAGATCAGGACGATAGTGCTCCGCGACGTTTGCTTGCTTGATATCCGCCAGCAGCATTTGCCGGGCAACATCCAGAGCATTCCAGCGAGCTGCGACATGTAGCGCTGGGATAGTGACTAGTTCTTTTCGATCGAATCCCACAAGCGCCGCATCAACAAGCTCATCTACGTCCATCAGATCGGGTAACGTGGCAATATCGATGCCCGCACGTCCCCAAATCTCGGTTCGAGTTCCAGCAGGTAGTACTGCCTGGACGTAAACGCCCTTCGGTGACAATTCGAGGCTCAAGCCTTGGGAAAGAAAAAGAGCGAACGCTTTGGTAGCGCCATAGACAGACATTCCATACTCAGGTGCTAGTCCCACCACTGAACCGACGTTCACGATCGAGCCCTTTCCAGCTGCCGCCAACCGCGGTGCTATAGCGCTGGCTAGCCTCACCAAAGCTACCGTATTAAGTGAAACCAACTGCGCGACCGCCTCTGTGGACTGATCAACGAACTGACCAGAGAGTGCAGCTCCAGCGTTGTTGATCAATATCTCAATGCGTGTGTCCTCACGTAAACGCGACTCAACGGTCGCTAGGTCGTCGGCCAGAGTGAGGTCGGCCGGAAGGATGTCGACGCCGACGCCAGCCTCTTCTCTTAGCCTTTGAGCAAGGGCTTCCAGACGCGTGTGATCCCGGGCAACCAGAACCAGATCGTGCCCCCGATGTGCAAAGCGCTCGGCATAGCTCGCGCCGATACCGGTGGAAGCACCTGTAATAAGAACGGTAGAGAGAGGTGTCATGGCTGATTTCTCGAGGTTTATAGAGAGTTGGGGTAGCCCACGTAGCTTTGGCCCAGCTCCGTAGAGCGTGGAGGGATCCGGCTGCGCTGACGGCGCATAGCGTGAGGCGATTCCGCAGGCGCACCTTAATGATGTCAATCGTAATCTAAGGCGTCAATGGCTTTGATGATGATCAACATCAATGTATAGTGAAGCTTTTTCTTGCAGGTCGAGCTGATAAGGGGCCGGACATGAAGGTGACTAAGGCACAAGCGCAAGCCAACCGCGCACGTATCGTCGAAACCGCGTCCTATCTATTCCGCGAGCGTGGCTATGACGGCGTAGGTATCGCAGAGCTCATGGCAGAAGCGGGCTTCACGCATGGGGGGTTCTACAAAAATTTCGCGTCGAAGGCTGACCTTCTGGATGAGGCCGCCGCCTGCGGCTTTGCTCAGGGTGCAATGAAAGCCGAGGTTCTTGATGAACATGGATTTATCCGCCATTACCTGTCCCGGACACACAGAGACAATGTCCGAAATGGCTGTACCATGGCGGCGCTTTGCACGGATGCAGCCCGGCAAGCAGGCTCCACCAAGGCGATCTTCGCCGAAGGATTGGAAGGTATGCTGAAGTTCTTGGCGACGCAGACCAGCGAAGCTGAGGTTGGTGAGCAAATCGGGCGTTCTCGGAGCATGAATTTGGCCCTGATAGCACAGGTCGTGGGCGGGCTACTGCTGTCACGGGCTTGCCCCGATGACTCGCCACTCGCCGATGAGATCTTAGAGGTCTGCCGCAATGCTGCGTATGAGAGCCTCTCTATGAGGTCTGGTCATTCGGACGGAAATCGCTAGGTTCGTCCTAGCGTTACAAGTATTTTAGTAGCTGGCGGTCAGGGATTACTCATGGCCTCGCCTGCCAATAATCGAAGCTTCGATGAGCAGCCGACTTTTACACGTTCGTAGCCCTCTCAAGAGATTACGTTCCGCGATTAACGGGATATGCCAGCGGGTCCAAACCGCTTGAATCAATGGTCGGAACGTCACGGACCGCTTTTAAAAAACGAATGGAAAAACACAAATGTTTCCAATCGAAACGCGATTGGCGCATTTCCCTGGCTGCAGATGGCCCGGCTGTCGAATCGACGCTAACGCGTTGTAGCTTGACGACCCCCTGACAAAACAACCAAATCCTGGCCTAGGACGGTGATTTCCCGCAGCACGTATCGACCTCAAGCACCGATGGCGAATGCAGTCCCTGGTCTGATTGGTAAGAAACGCTAATCGAACTGTCCAGGCTTTCGAGGATTATCTGGCCAGGCTTGCAGGCTTATGGTGTTTTTCAAGCGATGCCTCCATTTCGGAGCCGTGCATGACGCCCATCAACGAGCCTTAGCTGTGGGGTTTAACCACCATGAAGCCATCAAATCGTTTCGCCTGGACCGCACTCTTTATGCTCGCTGCGCTAGTCGGTACCGCTGCAGCCGCCGAGTCCACCACCGAGCGCAATCGTCAGGTCATCGAACGGGCCTTCACCAACTGGACAGCGGGCACTGGCAGCTTCTTCGAGGACGTCATCTCGCCCGACGTGGTCTGGACCATACAGGGAAGCGGCCCCGCTGCGGGTGTCTATCGCGGTCGCCAGGAGTTCCTGCACCGCGCGGTACGGCCCTTCGCACAGCGACTGGCGACGCCAATCGTGCCCCGGGTGCAGGCCATTTGGGCGCAGGGCAACCAGGTGGTGGTGCGCTGGAAGGGCACGGCCACCGCCCGCGATGGCGCGCCCTATCGCAACGAATACGTCTGGATATTCGACATGCACGATGACCAGGCCGTCCGGGTCGAGGCCTTTCTCGACCTGGCGCCTTATCAGGACGTCATCGACCGTATCCCGCTCGCAGCGGAGCAGGATTCGAATAGGGCCGGCTAACCTGGGCGGCCACCCTCCTCTCGCTCGCCACCGGGCTGAGCTTTTCCAGCGTGGCTTTTCCCCAAGATAGAGGACGCCCGGATCAGCCAGACCGGGCACCAAAGATTGAGACTGGCTACCTTGCTGATTCCTATCAGCCCTCATTGTCGTGAGGATCTGGGTCAGTCCAACGCCCGAACGATAAGGCCCTCCTCCCCGTACAACGCCAGCAGGCGGCAGGCCATAGGTTGAGCCAGCAGCCTGGCGGCTACCGCCGGTTCCAATTCCCGGCGCAGGCGCCTGACCAGGTCGCGGGCGCCGAAGCGGGCATCGTGTCCTTGGCAAAGGAAGGCCTTGGCACTCTCGTCCAGTTCCAGGCTGCGCCCGTGGCGGCCCAGGCGCTGGTTGAGCTTGCCCAGCTCGATGTCGAGCAGGCCGGGAAGCCAGTCGTGTTCGAGGCGTTCGAAGGCCAGGATGCGATCGATGCGGTTGAGGAATTCCGGATCGAAGTGCTGGTGCAGATTCTCTTCCAGGATACGGCCCTGGTCCTGCGGCAGCAGGTTGAGCCAGCGCCGCCAGCCGCGCTCGAAGCGGGTGCTGTAGGCCTGCACGGCGCGGGCGCCCAGGTTGCTGGTCATGAAGATGAGGCTGTTGCGGAAGTCGAGACGCTTGCTGCCGGCGCTGAGCACCAGTTGGCCGCTGTCGAGGACGTTCAGCAGGGTGCGGATGACCTGGCGATCGGCCTTTTCCAGTTCGTCGAACAGCACGATGCCGGGGCGGCCATAGCTGCCGGCGATGGCTTCGGCATCGAACAGAGTGGTGCCTTCCTTGCTGCCCACATAGCCGGGGGGCGCCCCGGCCAGGGCCGCGGTGTAATGTTCCTGGGCCAGGGTGTTCATGTCGATGCGGCACAGGGCATTCGGGCGGCCGTGGATGGCCTGGGCCAGTAGCCGCACCACCTCGGTCTTGCCGACCCCGGTGGGGCCGATGAACAGGCTGACACCGAGCGGTCGTTCCGGATCACCGATGTCGGCCTTCACCACCTTGAGCAAGGCTTCCACCTGGTCGAGCACCCTGTCCTGGCCAAGGATGCGGGCGCGCAGCAGGGCCATGACCGCAGCCGGCTCGAAGAGGAAGCGCGAGGGCAGCGGCGCCTGGCCCTCACGGGCCAACTGGCCGCGGTTATGCTCCAGCAGGTCGTTGACGAATGGCATGCACCCTCCTCCTCCCTGGCGGCTCAGCCCAATTGCCGTTCCTGACCGGGATGCGGCAGCTCGCCTACCGGGCAGTCCGCCACCCCGATGGTGGGGCGGGTCATCCGCTCGACGTCCGCCTGGGCCTTCTGGGCATCCAGTACCCAGGTGCGGTAGAAGTCGAAGGGGCAATCGGCCACGCCCTTGTCGCCATCGCCGGAGTTGTAGACGCCGGTGTAGCCGCGGTGCAGCAACTTGAACAGGTGATTCTGCGATTGGTCGTTGGCGCGGGCATCGCGGATCTGCGAGATCGACAGCTGGGCGTACTGGATACCCATTTCCTCTTCGCCGCACTCGCCCAGGGTGCGACCGTCGAAGCCGATCAGCGCCGAGTGGCCGAAATAGCTGTACACCCCGTCGAAGCCGGTGGCATTGGCCACCGCCACGTAGCAGTTGTTGGCCCAGGCCATGGTCTTGGCCATCAGCACCTGCTGCTCCTTGGCCGGGTACATGTAGCCCTGGCAGCGCACGATCAACTCGGCGCCCTTCATCGCACAGTCGCGCCAGATTTCCGGGTAGTTGCCGTCGTCGCAGATGATCAGGCTGATCTTCAGGCCCTTGGGGCCCTCGCTGACGTAGGTGCGGTCACCGGGATACCAGCCTTCGATGGGGCACCAGGGGATGCACTTGCGGTACTTCTGCACGATCTCGCCCTGGTCGTCGATCAGCACCAGGGTGTTGTAGGGCGCCTTGTGCGGATGCTCCTCGTGGCGTTCGCCGGTGAGGGAAAAGATCCCCCAGGTCCGAGCCTCGCGGCAGGCGGCGGCGAAGATCGCCGTCTCTTCGCCCGGAATGGTCGCGGCGGTGGCCATCATCTCGTCGCGGTCGTACATGATCCCCATGGTGCTGTACTCGGGGAACACCACCAGGTCCATGCCCGGCAGGCCGAGCTTCATGCCCTTGATCATCGCGGCGATCTGGCGGGCGTTGTCGAGGACCTCCGCCCTGCTGTGCAGACGTGGCATCCGGTAGTTGACGACAGCGACACCGACGGTATCGGGGCTGCTGGAGATATCACCATGGCGCATCGGGTTGCTCCTGGGAAAGGGCTGGACCGGGGATCAGTGACTGATCATCCAGGGCCGGGTTGATGGACTGGTCTTCAAGCCATGGGGATTGGCCTTGGTGCGCGCCGCTGGCTTGCTCGGCGCGCAGCAGCTGCAGCCGGTGCCATGGCTGCGCCTGGCCTTGTATTCCTCCAGCGACTGGGGCGCGTGGCGTGCACGCTCGTTGGTCTCATGGGCGCGGCGTTGGCCCCCGGCCAGGGTCGCCAGGCCGGGTGCACTGAGGATCACCCGGGGGCTCGGCGTCGCGCAGTCGGGGCAGGCGCAGGGGTCATCGCGCTGGGCCATGGGCCGCAGCAGGGTGAAGTCACCGCAGTGTGGGCAGTCGTATTCGTAGATCGGCATGGCGGGCTCCTGGCGGCTGGGCGCGGTGGGTGGCCGCGCCCGAACGGCTCATTTGTCGTAGGCGATGGGCATGTCGATGCTGCCGTCCAGGTAGCGGGTCGGGCCGGCGGCGCTGGGGTTGATGTCGAATTCGAAGATGTCGGTCGGCAGCCAGAGGGTGGCGCAGGCGTTGGGGATGTCGACCACCCCGCTGATATGCCCCTGCACCGGCGCCGAGCCCAGCAGCGAATAGCCCTGGGCGCCGCTGTAGCCGAACTTCTTCAGGTATTCGATGGCGTTGAGGCAGGCCTGCTGGTAGGCCAGGTTGACGTCGAGGTAGTGCTGCTTGCCGGCATCGTCCACCGAGATGCCTTCGAAGATCAGGAAGTTGTTGTAGGTGGGCACGATGGGGCTGGGCTTGAAGATGGGATTCTTGATGCCGTACTTGGCCATGCCGCCCTTGATCAGCTCGACCTTCATGTGCACCCAGCCGGCCATCTCGATGGCGCCGCAGAAGGTGATCTCGCCATCGCCCTGGCTGAAGTGCAGGTCGCCCACCGAGAGCCCGGCGCCCTCGACATAGACCGGGAAGAAGATCTTCGAGCCACGCGAGAGATCCTTGATGTCGCAGTTACCGCCATGCTCGCGAGGTGGCACGGTGCGCGCACCGGTCGCAGCGGCTGCGTCACGCGCCGCGCCGGTGAGCTTGCCCAGGTGCGCGGTGGCGGCGAACGGCGGATTGGCCAGCGGCGGCACCCGGGTCGGGTTGCTGTCGATCAATTCCTGCTCGCGGGCATTCCAGTTGGCCAGCAGCTTGGGGTCCGGCAGGCAGCCGATCAGCCCGGGGTGGATCAGGCCGGCGAAGCGCACCCCCGGGATGTGCCGGCTCTTGGTGAACATCCCCTCGAAGTCCCAGATGGATTTCTGCGCCGAGGGGAAGTAGTCGGTGAGGAAGCCGCCACCGTTCTGCTTGGAGAAGAAGCCGTTGAAGCCCCACAGCGACTCGGCCTTGGCGCCGATGTCGAGCAGGTCGACCACCAGTAGATCACCCGGCTCGGCACCCTTCACCCCCACCGGCCCGGACAGGTAGTGCACGGTGGACAGATCGACATCGCGCACGTCGCTGGCGTCGTCGTCGTTCTTGATCGCGCCACCGGTCCAGTCGTAGGTCTCGAGGATGAAGTCATCGCCCGGCTTGACCCAGCAGGCCATGGGGATGTCCGGGTGCCAGCGGTTGTGGACGTTCTCGTTCTCGGTGGCGGCCTGGTTGAGGTCGACCTGGATCAGGGTGTCGGTCATGACGAAGCTCCTTGGACCTGGTGGATAGCCCGCGCATCGGGCCGGGGTGGGTGCCGGGAGCTAGTCTTGATGCCAGGGCGAACGGGGGAAATACGTTGGATGACGTAGCGACCGTCTCGTGGAGCCCTGGAACCGGAGGAGGTTGCAGGTGGGCACGCCCGCTGGATCGGTGAGTGCGCTACAGTTCACCGGCGGCGCCCGCCGGCCCTCATCACCAACCCGAGGTTGGTGCAACCCGCTCATGCCTGGACCCTGTCGATGCGTGCAGAAGACTCGACCCCGCCCGCCCCCTCTGACCCGCTGTTCAACCTGTCCCTGGGGAAAGGCCTGCAGGTCCTGCAGACCTTCATGGCGCAGCGCACCCTGACGCTCGGCGAGATCGCCCGGCTGACCGACATGAACAAGGCCTCCGCCCAGCGCGCCGTGCACACCCTCGAAGTGCTGGGCTACGTGGGTCGGGACCCCCGCACCCGGCGCTTTCGACTGCTGCCGAAGGTCATCGAGCTGGGCTTCAACTATTTGGTGGGTCATCCCCTGGTGCGGCTGGCGCATCCCTACCTGGCCCAGCTCGCCCAGGCCTCCGGCGAGACCGCCAGCCTCACCGAGCCGGTTGACCAGAGCATGGTGTACATCGCCCAGATCATGACGACCCAGACCATCCCGGTGCTCACGCCCGTGGGGATGCGCATTCCCATGTACTGCACCAGTTCGGGCCGCGCCTACCTGGGGTGCCTGGACGATGCGGCAGTACGTACGGTGCTGGCCGCCGCGCCGCGCGAGGCGCGCACCCCCAGCACCCTGACCGACGTCGAGGCCATCCTCACCCGCATCCAGACCGCCCGGCACCTGGGCTATGCCATCAATTGCGAGGAGTTGTTCCTCGGCGACATGGGTATCGCCGCCCCCATCGTCGACCGGCACGGCGTACCGGCGGGCGCCGTGCACCTCTCGCCACCGACCAGCCGCTGGACCCTGGAAGAGGCGACGCAGCGACTCGCGCCCCTGGTGCGCGACTGCGCCCGCAACATTTCCGAGTCCCTCGCGCATTAACGGCGCACGGCCCATGGGTCTGCGCACCATTTTGACTGGGGCAAGGCCGGCGGGTTAGGCGCACGGGTGGTACCGCGGAACGTCTGGCGCGCCCCCTCGCCATGGGCGATCACCAAGTTGAATCGATAATCGATATATAAATATCGATTGGCACGTGCGTTGCTTTTTCACCCTCAGCCACTTTCAACCGATGAGGGATCTCGATGAGCGATGACACGAACCGTTCCGCGCCGCTTGCCCGGCTTGCCGGTCTGACCCTCGCCCTGGCCTGCGCCCTGGGCGGCAGCAGCTTGGCCGCGGCGCAGGAGAAGACCCTGCGCATCGCCATGACCGCCGGGGACATTCCCCGTACCCTGGGCCAGCCGGACCAGGGCTACGAGGGTAACCGCTTCACCGGCATCACCCTCTACGACGGCCTGACCCAGTGGGACCTCAGCGCGGCGGACAAGCCCAGCGTGCTCATTCCCGACCTGGCGGAATCCTGGTCGGTCGACCCGGACGACCACACCAAGTGGATCTTCAAGCTGCGCCAGGGCGTGACCTTCCACGATGGCTCGCCCTTCGATGCCAGGGCGGTGGTGTGGAACGTCGACAAGGTGCTGAACAAGACGGCGCCGCAATACGATCCCTCGCAGATCGGTGTCACGGCCTCGCGCATGCCGACCCTGAGGTCCGCCCGGGTGATCGACTCCTCTACCGTAGAACTCACCACCGCCGAGCCGGATTCCTTCCTGCCCTACAACCTGACCAACCTGTTCATGGCCTCGCCGACCCACTGGCAGGCCAAGTTCGACGCCGTGCCGGCCACCGTCACCGATCCGGCGCAACGCGCCCAGCAGGCCTGGACGGCCTTCGCCGCCGACGCCTCCGGCACCGGCCCGTTCAAGATGGCCAAGTTCGTCCCGCGCGAGCGGCTGGAGCTGGCGGCCAACCCCGCCTACTGGGATCCCAAGCGCCGCCCACGCATCGATCACGTGGTGCTGCTGCCCTTGCCGGAAGCCAGCGCCCGCACCGCCGCCCTGATGTCCGGCCAGGTGGACTGGATCGAAGCGCCGGCGCCGGATGCCCTCGACGCCATCAAGGCGCGTGGCTACACAATCTATTCCAACCTGCAGCCGCATCTCTGGCCCTGGCAGTTCTCCCTGCTGCCGCAGTCGCCCTTCCACGACAAGCGCGTGCGCCAGGCGGCGAACCTGTGCGTGAACCGCGACGAACTCAAGACCCTGCTCAGCGGACAGATGGAACCGGCGACCGGTGTGGTGGAGCCGGGCGACCCCTGGCGCGGCTCGCCTAGCTTCCAGGTCCGCTACGACGTGGCCGCGGCGCAGAAGCTGATGGCCGACGCCGGCTATTCCGCCGACCACCCGGCCAAGATCAAGGTGCAGACCTCCGCCTCGGGCTCCGGCCAGATGCAGCCGCTGCCGATGAACGAGTACATCCAGGAAAACCTCAAGCAGTGCTTCTTCGATGTGCAGTTCGACGTCCTGGAATGGAACACCCTGTACTCCAGTTGGCGCCTCGGCGCGAAGGACCCGGCGGCGCACGGCGCGGACGCGACCAACGTAAGCGCGGCGACCATGGACCCCTTCTTCGCCATGGTGCGCTTCGTCAGCAGCAAGGCCCTGCCGCCGGTCTCCAACAACTGGGGCTACTACACCAACGAGCAGACCGACCAGCTCATCGCCAAGGCCCGCACGTCCTTCGATGAACAGGCGCGCAACCAGGCCCTGGGCGTGCTGCACGCCAACATCGTCGACGAGGCGCCCTTCCTGTTCGTCGCTCACGATGTCGGCCCGCGCGCGCTCTCGCCGAAGATCGGGCACGTGGTGCAACCCAGGAGCTGGTTCATCGACATCGCCACCATGACGATGGACTGACGCCGCCAGAGCCGCCTCCCCCCGGGGCGGTCATCCCCGTGCCCAACCGGCACGGACTCCAGCAGGCACAGGCCCGGAGGCCCCCCACCATGCTCGGCTATCTGCTTCGCCGTCTGCTCTATGCACTCCCCATCATGCTCGGGGTGGACTTCCTCTGTTTCATGCTGGTGCACATCGCGCCGGGCGATCCGCTGGTGTCCATCCTGCCCGCCGATGCCTCGGCCGAGCTGCAGCGGCAGATGATGAGGATCTACGGTTTTGATCGACCGCTGCCGGAGCAATTCCTGCGCTGGGTGTGGCGCGCCCTGCACGGCGACCTGGGTACCTCCATCGCCACCAGCCGGCCGGTCACCGGCGAGGTGCTCAAGGCAGTCGGCAACACCCTGATGATCGCCGTGCTCGCTAGCCTGATCGGCTTCAGCCTGGGCTCGCTGTTCGGCTTCGTCGCCGGCTACTTCCGCAATTCCTGGGCCGACCGCCTGGCGTCGCTGGTGTCGGTCATCGGCGTGAGCCTGCCCAACTACTGGCTGGGCATGGTGCTGGTCATCGTCTTTTCCGCCCAACTGATGTGGCTGCCGGCCACCGGCGCCGGACCGGGCGGCTCCAGCGACTGGCGCTGGGACTGGGCCCACGTCCAGTACCTGATCCTGCCGGCGGTGACCATGTCCTTCATCCCCATGGGCATCGTCGCCCGCACCGTGCGGGCCCTGGTGGCGGACACCCTGGCGCAGGAATTCGTCATCGGCCTGCGCGCCCGTGGCCTGAGCGAAGGCGGGGTGCTGCGCCACGTGGTGAAGAATTGCGCGCCCACCGCCCTGGCGGTGGTGGGTCTGCAACTGGGTTACCTGCTGGGCGGCTCGATCCTGATCGAGACGGTGTTCGCCTGGCCCGGCACCGGCTTCCTGCTCAACCAGGCGATCTTCCAGCGCGACCTGCCGCTGCTGCAGGGGTCGATCCTGATCCTGGCGCTGTTCTTCGTCCTGCTGAACCTCCTGGTGGACGTGCTGCAGACCGTCCTCGACCCCCGTATCGAACGAGGCTGACATGACCGCCGCCATCCAGACGTCCCTCCCCTCCTCTGCGCCCGGCGTCGTGCGCTCGCGCAGCCACCTCGCCAACGTGCTGCACCGGCTGGTGCGCAATCCGCTGGCGATGGTCTCGGCCAGCCTCATCCTGCTGCTGATCCTCATGGCGGTGTTCGCGCCCTGGATCATGCCCCACGATCCCTTCGCCACCTCGATGCTCAAGCGACTGAAGCCCATCGGCACGCCGGGGCTGCTGCTGGGTGGCGACGAACTCGGGCGGGACCTGCTCTCGCGGCTGATCCTCGGCGCCCGGTTGTCGCTGTTCATGGGCATCGCCCCGGTGATCCTGGCCTTCGTCCTCGGTGGCACCCTCGGCATCGTCGCCGGCTACGCCGGTGGCTGGCTGAACACGGTCATCATGCGTTGCATCGACGTGCTCTATGCCTTCCCCTCGGTGCTGCTGGCCATCGCCCTGTCCGGGGCGCTGGGGGCGGGCATCACCAATGCGCTGGTGTCCCTGACCATCGTCTTCGTGCCGCAGATCGCCCGCATCGCCGAGAGCGTGACCACCGCGGTGCGGCGCAGCGACTACGTCGATGCGGCACGGGCCAGTGGCGCCTCGGCGCTGCTGATCGTGCGCAAGCACGTGCTGGGTAACGTCATAGGGCCCATCTTCGTCTATGCCACCAGCCTGATCTCGGTGTCGATGATCCTGGCCTCCGGCCTGTCGTTCCTCGGCCTCGGCGTCAAGCCGCCCGAGCCGGAGTGGGGGCTGATGCTCAACACCCTGCGCACCGCCATCTACAGCCAGCCCTGGGTCGCCGCCCTGCCCGGCCTGCTGATCTTCATCACCTCGGTGTCCTTCAACATGCTCGCCGACGGCCTGCGTTCGGCCATGGAGGTCAAGCAATGAGCCCGTCGCCCCTGCCCGCCCCGATCGACCCACGCGACCTCGGCGGTCCCGCCCAGCCGCTGCTGATCGTGCGTGACCTGAAGAAGCATTTTCCGCTCAAGCGAAGTGGTTTCAGCCTGCGCCGAGAGCGCCTGGCCGTGCGCGCGGTGGATGGCGTGAGCTTCACCCTGCTCAAGGGCGAGACCCTCGGCGTGGTGGGCGAATCCGGCTGCGGCAAGTCCACCACCGCCAGGCTGCTGATGCAGCTCACCCGCCAGGATAGCGGCGAGCTGGTGTTCGACGGCCAGACCGTCGGCGCGGTGCTACCTCTGCGCGACTATCGCCGGCAGACCCAGATGGTCTTCCAGGACAGCTACGCCTCGCTCAATCCACGCATGACCCTCGAGGATTCCATCGCCTTCGGCCCGACCGTGCACGGCGTCTCCCGCGCCGAGGCCCTGGCCCGCGCCCATGACCTGCTGGCGCGGGTCGGGCTGGAACCGGGCCGTTTCGCCGGACGCTATCCTCACGAGCTGTCCGGGGGCCAGCGGCAGCGCGTCAACATCGCCCGGGCGCTGGCGCTGGAGCCGCGGCTGATCATCCTCGACGAGTCGGTCTCGGCACTCGACAAGTCGGTGGAAGCCCAGGTGCTGAACCTGCTGGCGGATTTGAAAGAGGCGCTGGGACTGACCTACCTCTTCATCAGCCATGACCTCAATGTGGTGCGCTACGTCTCCGACCGGGTGCTGGTGATGTACCTCGGCGAGGTGGTCGAGGTGGGCGAGGCCGATGCCCTGTTCGAGCGGCCGCTGCATCCCTATACCCGGGCGCTGCTGCGCTCCATGCCCAGTACCGATCCCCTGCACCGGACCGAGGAGGCACCCCTGGCGGGCGATCCGCCGAATCCCATAGCGCCCCCGTCCGGCTGCCGTTTCCATACCCGCTGCGACTACGCGCAAGCCGTCTGCGCCCAGCGCGCGCCGCGCTTCGCGGAGGCCGAGCCGGGTCGCAGCGTGGCCTGCCTGCGCTACGAGCCCGACTCCGGCTACGTCCTCTCCCCCACCCCGTCCCCGGAGGCGAGCCATGTCTGAGGCCCTCATCCAGTTGCGTGACCTGCACGTGGAGTTCCACCCGCCGGGCAAGCGCATCCAGGCCGTCAACGGGGTATCCCTGGAGGTCGGCCAGGGCGAGGTACTCGCGCTGATCGGCGAGTCCGGCTCCGGCAAGAGCGTGACGCTGCGCGCCTTGATGCGGCTGCATCCGGAAAAGACCACCCGCTATGCCGGCGGCCTGCAGATCGCCGGGGAGGATGTGCTGGCGCTGTCGTCCAGGGCGCTGACCCAGTTGCGCGGCAAGCGCGTCGCCATGATCTTCCAGGAGCCGCTGCTGGCCCTCGATCCGGTCTACACCCTTGGCCAGCAGATCGGCGAGGCCATTCGCCGCCACGAGGGCCTGAGCAAGGACGCGGCCCGGGCGCGCGCCCTGCGGTTGTTCGAACGGGTGCGCATCCCCAGCCCGGAGCGCCGTCTCAATACCTTTCCCCACGAGATGTCCGGCGGCATGCGCCAGCGCGCCATGATCGCTCTGGCCCTGGCCTGCAATCCGCAGGTGCTGCTGGCCGACGAGCCGACCACGGCGCTCGACGCCACGGTGCAGATCCAGATCTTGCTGTTGCTGCGCGAGCTGCAACGCGAGCTCGGCCTGTCCATCGTCTTCGTCACCCATGACATCGGCGCCGCCGCCGAAGTCGCCGACCGCATGGCGGTGATGTACGCCGGCCGCATCGTCGAGGAAGGCCCGGCGGCCGTCCTGCTCACCCAGCCCCGCCATCCCTATACCCAGGCGCTGCTGAAAAGCCGTAGCGAGGGGGCGCTGCAGAAGGGCAAGCGCCTGGACAGTATCGGCGGAGCCCCGCCGGACCTGTCTCGCTTGCCGCCCGGTTGTGCCTTCGCCGAACGCTGCGGACTGGCCCAGGAGCACTGCCACCAGGTGGTGCCGGAGGCAACCTCGCTCGGCAATGGCCACCGCGCGGCCTGCTGGCAACTGGCGCAGACCGCACCGCGCAGCGCCCCCTACTGAATCCCCCCTTTCGAACGCCTGCGGAGCCCCCATGAACGCCCACGCCCACTGCTACCTGCCCTACCCCGACAGTCTCGTCCCGCACGCGGACAGTGGCCCACTCGGCAGCCTGAGCTTCGCCGTCAAGGATCTCTTCGACGTCACCGGCTACCCCACCGGCTGCGGCAATCCGCACAAGCTGGCCGCGTCCGGGCTCAAGTCCAGCCATGCCCCGGTCGTCCGGCAGCTGCTCGAGGCCGGTGCCCGCTTCACCGGCAAGGTCATCACCGATGAACTGGCCTTTTCCATGACCGGCAAGAACGCCCACTTCGGCACACCGCGCAATGGCGCCGCGCCCTTGCGGATTCCCGGTGGATCCAGCTCCGGCTCGGCCTCGGCAGTGTCCAACGGACTGTGCGACTTCGCCCTCGGCACCGACACCGGCGGCTCGGTACGGGCGCCGGCCAGCCATTGCGGGCTGATCGGGTTGCGTCCCACCCACGGCCGCATCAGCCTCGATGGCTGCATGCCGCTGGCCCACAGCTTCGATACCTGCGGCTGGTTCGCCCGCGATTTGAACACCTTCGCCCGGGTCGGCGACGTGCTGCTCGGCGCGGATCCCAGCCCCCTGCCAGCGCTGCCGCGACTGCTGCTGGCGACCGACCTCCTGGCCCTGGTCACCCCCAGCGTCCGCGAGGCCACCCGCGCCCTGCTGGACGAGCTCGAACTGCTGCCGACCCCGGTCAAGGGCGCGGTGCTGCCCCTGGACGAACTCTACTGGGCCTTCCGCCACATCCAGGGCCGCGAGGTCTGGGAGAACCAGGGTGACTTCCTCTCGCGTCATCCGGTCCAGCTCGGGCCGGGCGTGAAGGAACGCGTGGCCTGGGCCCAGACCCTCGACGACGGCCAGGTCGCGTCCGCCAGGCAGACGGCGCAGGACTTCGCCGAACGTTTCCAGGCGCTGCTCGGCCGGGACGGCGTACTCCTGCTGCCGACCATGCCGGACGTCGCGCCGCTGCTGAGCACCTCGGACGAGACGCTGGAGGACTACCGGAACCTGTCCATCCGCCTGCTCTGCCTGTCGGTGCTGTCCGGCTGCCCCCAGCTCTCCCTGCCGCTGCTGCGGGTCGAAGGTGCGCCCCTGGGGCTGTCGCTGATCGGCCCGCGCGGCAGCGATCTCTCCCTCATCGCCCTGGCCCGTCGCCTGACCGGCCACCGTCTGTCCTGACTGGAGCTACCCATGACCCTGCAGATCGATTCCGACCGCCTCTGGCAGTCTCTCATGCACCTCGCCGAGATCGGTGGTACCGCCAAGGGCGGCGTCTGCCGACTGGCGCTGACCGACCTGGACCGCCAAGGGCGTGACCTCTTCGTGGCCTGGTGCCGGGAAGCCGGGCTGGGCGTACGAGTAGACGCCATCGGCAATATCTTCGCCCGCCGTGAAGGCACCGACCCTGGTCGCCGGGCCGTCGCCATGGGCAGCCATATCGATACCCAGCCCACCGGCGGCAAGTTCGATGGCAACTTCGGCGTGCTCGCCGGCCTGGAGGTGCTACGCACCCTGGACGACGCCGGCATCCGCACCGCCGCGCCCCTGGAGGTGGTAGCCTGGACCAACGAGGAAGGCTCGCGCTTCGTCCCGGTCATGATGGGCTCCGGCGTGTTCAGCGGTGCCTTCGGCCTCGACGAGGTGCTGCCGCGACAGGACATCGATGGCCTGACCGTGGGCGGTGAACTGGCGCGCATCGGCTGCGCCGGCAGCCAGGCGCCCGGCGAGGTGCCCAACGGGATGTTCGATGCCTATTTCGAGGCCCATATCGAACAGGGACCGGTCCTCGAGGCCCACGACCTGACCATCGGCGTGGTCCCCGGCGCCCTCGGCCAGCGCTGGTACGACGTGGTGGTCACCGGCATGGAGGCCCATGCTGGCCCCACGCCTATGAACCAGCGCCACGATGCGCTGCTGGCGGCCGCCCAGCTGGTGCAACGGATCAACCAGATCGCCCTCGACCACGCCCCCCATGCGCGGGCCACGGTCGGCTTCCTGCAGGTGTCGCCCAACTCGCGCAACACCATCCCCGGTACGGTCAAGTTCTCCGTCGACCTGCGCGCCCTCGACGACGCCGTGCTGTCCGCCATGGACCAGGCGCTACGGGACAGCTGCGCGGCGCTGATGGCCAGCGATGCGCGGCTGGAGGTCGCCGTGGAACAGGTCGTCTACTTCAAGCCCTGCCACTTCGATACCGACTGCATCGGGCTGGTACGGAGCGCGGCGGACACCCTGGGGCTGGCCAGCATGGACGTGGTCAGCGGCGCCGGCCACGACGCCGTCTACCTGGCCGCGGTGGCGCCCAGCGCCATGATCTTCGTGCCCTGCAAGGACGGCATCAGTCACAACGAGCTGGAGGATGCCCAGCAGGAGCACCTGGCCGCGGGTGCCGATGTGTTGCTGCACGCGGTGCTGGCCCGGGCGTCCTGAGGGATGTTCTCGTGTGGTGTTTCAGCGGCGACCGTCTGAAACACCACACGAGCAAGCGGAAGGTGGACGTTCGCTATCGCGGCCATGCCGGCGCGCCGTAGCGACCGCTCCCACAGGTGAGGTACGACGGGTTATCTCGATGTTGCTGGGACTGATGGACCTGAACGCTGGCTCGGATAGCCCCCTCTCCCTTCGGGAGAGGGTTGGAGTAAGGGCGCCCCCTTGCCACCAAGTCTCCAGTGGAAAAGGCTGCGCCGTTTTCCACGCTACGGGTGTATCCATAGCGATAAGACAGTTGCTCCTACAGGCGAGCCGATACCCGTAGGAGCGGTCGCTACGGCGCACCGGCATGCCCGCGATCAATGCGTGACGAACCAGCGACGACGAACAGGCGCTCAGACCGACAGATAGCGACTGATGATGGCCTCATCGACCCTGTCGCCGGTCTCCTCCACCACGAAGCGGCCCTTCTCGATCACCAGGAAGCGGTCGGCGATGTCGAGGGTGAAGGACAGCACCTGCTCGGAGACCACGATGGTCAGGTCCCTCAGGGCGCGGATCTCCTTCAGGGTGCGGGCGATGTCCTTGATGATCGAGGGCTGGATGCCCTCGGTCGGTTCGTCCAGCAGCAGCACCTTGGGATTGGTGGCCAGGGCGCGGGCGATGGCCAGTTGTTGCTGCTGGCCGCCGGAGAGGTTGCCGCCCTTGCGCTGGCGCATCTCGTGCAGCACCGGGAACAGCGCATAGAGATCGTCCGGCACCCTGCCCTTCGCCGAGGCCGGCAGGCCGGTCTGGATGTTCTCCAGCACCGTCATATGGGAAAAGATCATCCGCCCCTGGGGCACGTAGGCGATGCCGCGCTCGACGCGCTGGTGGGTCTCCAGCCGGGAGACGTCCTGGCCGTCCACCGCCACGCTGCCGCTCCAGCTCGGCAGGATGCCCATCAGGCTGCGAAACAAGGTGCTCTTGCCCATGCCGTTACGGCCCATGACGGCGACGATTTCCTGCTTCGCCACATCCAGGCTGAGCTCGTGGAGGATGCGACTCTGGCCGTAGCCTGAGACTAGGTTCTGGATGGTGAACATGGCCGGGATCTCCCGTGATCGGCTGGGTGAGTGGAGATGGACGAAGGCTCAGATTTTCAGTGCCCCAGGTACACCTCGATAACCTTGGGATTGCTCTGCACCGCCTCCATGCTGCCCTCGGCCAGCACCTTGCCCTGGTGCAGCACCGTGACCTTGTGGGCGATGCTCTTGACGAACTCCATGTCGTGCTCGATGACCAACACCGAGCGGCCCTGGCTGATGCGGTTGAGCAATTCGGCGGTCTGGGCCCGCTCGGACACGCTCATGCCCGCCACCGGCTCGTCGAGCATCAACAGCTCCGGGTCCTGCATCAGCAGCATGCCGATCTCCAGCCACTGCTTCTGGCCGTGGGAGAGCAGGTCCGCCTGTTGGTGCAGCAGGTCGGCGAGAAAGATCTGCCCGGCCACCTCCTCCACCCGCGCGACCACCGCCGGGCTACGCTTGAAGAACAGCGCGCCAAAGACCTTGCGGCCCTCGGGATAGGACATTTCCAGGTTCTCGAACACCGTGAGGTTTTCGTAGATGGAAGGATTCTGGAACTTGCGGCCGACGCCGGCGCGGACGATGTCGAATTCCTTCATCTTCGTCAGCTCGCGGCCGTTGAATTCGATGCTGCCGGCGGTGGCGCGGGTCTTGCCGCAGATCAGGTCGAGTACCGTGGTCTTGCCGGCGCCGTTGGGACCGATCACCACGTGCACCTCGTTGCGGTCGACATAGAGGTTGAGGTCGTTTACCGCCTTGAAGCCGTCGAAGGAGACGGTCAGGCCTTCGACGGCCAGTACCGGCTTGGCCAGCTGGAAACCGACGGGGCTGGTATTCATCGCGTGGTCTCCAGAGTAGAGGGCTTGGTCGCAGTGGTCGTGGCCGGCGCTGCGACGGCGTGGGTGGTTTGGCGGCGTCTGAGCCGTGCAAGCAGCGGCAGGCCATGGCTCTTCCACAGGCCGGCGAGACCATTGGGGAAATAGAGGACGACCGCGATGAACAGCCCGCCCATCAGGTACAGCCAGAGTTCGGGGAAGGACTCGGAGAAGTAGGTCTTGCCGAAATTCACCAGCAGGGTGCCGTACACCGCGCCGAGCAGCGACAGGCGCCCACCGACTGCGGCGAAGATGACCATTTCGATGGAAGGCACGATACCGACGAAGGACGGCGACATGAAGCCCACCTGCAAGGCGAACATGGCCCCGCCCACCGCCGAGAAGGCCGCGGCCAGGCAGAACACGAAGATCTTGAAGCTGGCCACGTCGTAACCGGAGAAGCGCACCCGCTCTTCCTTGTCGCGCATGGCCACCAGCAGCCGGCCGAGCTTGGAGGCCAGCACGAAGCGGGCGAGCAGGATGCAGGCGAACAGCAGCGCGGCGTTGACGAAGTAGAGGATGACCTTGGCGCTGTCCGGGCGGATATCCCAGCCCAGTACCGTCTTCAGGTCGGTGATGCCGTTGACCCCACCGGTCAGCCCCTGCTGGCCGATGATGAGGATGCTGAGGATGGCGGCGATGGCCTGGGTGACGATGGAGAAGTACACGTCACCCACCCGCCGCTTGAACATCGCCATGCCGATGACGAAGGCCAGCAGCGCCGGCACCGCGACCACCGCCACCAGGGTGAAGGTAAAACTGTGGAACGGCTGCCAGAGCCAGGGCAGCTCGGTGATCTGGTTCCAATCCATGAAGTCGGGAATGCCGGGAGTTGACTGGATCTTGGTGCTCGCCGGGTCCGAGGCCTCCAGCTTGAGGAACATCGCCATGCAATAGCCGCCCAGGCCGAAGAAGATGCCCTGGCCGAGGCTGAGGATGCCGCCGTAGCCCCAGCACAGCACCAGGCCGACGGCGACGAAGGCATAGGTCAGGTACTTGCCGACCAGGTTCAGGCGGAAGGTATCCAGCGCCAGCGGACAGACCACCAGGATCAGCGCGGCCAGCACCATGAGCCCGAGGGCACCCTGGCGACCGCCGAGCAGGTTGTCGATTGCCTTGTTCATCTTCAGCTCCCTACTTGCGGACTTTTGCCGAGAACAGCCCCTGGGGCCGCAGCATCAGGATGAGGATCACCGCCGACAGGGTCAGGACCTTGGCCATGGAGCCGGACAGGAAGAACTCCAGCAGCGATTGCGCCTGGGCGATGCCGAAGGCCGAGGCGATGGTGCCGAGCAGACTGGCCGCGCCGCCGAACACCACCACCAGGAAGGTATCGACGATGTACAGCGAGCCCGCGGTGGGGCCGATGGAGCCGATGGTGGTGAAGGCCGCGCCGGCCACCCCGGCCACGCCGCACCCCAGGGCGAAGGTCAGGCGGTCGACGCGGCGGGTGTTGATGCCCACGGCGCGGGCCATCAAACGGTTCTGCATGGTGGCGCGGACCTGCAGGCCCCAGCGCGAGCGATAGAGCATGAGGAACAGGGTGATGGTCAGCAGCACGGTCACGGCCATGACGAAGAGGCCGTTCTTGGGGATGTCGATGCTGGCGGTCGGACTCCAGGAGCCCATCAGCCATTCCGGCATCTCGGCGCTCACCTCGCGGGCACCGAACACCGAGCGAAACAGCTGTTGCAGGATCAGCGACAGGCCCCAGGTGGCCAGCAGGGTGTCCAGCGGCCGCTGATACAGCCGGCTGATCATCGCCCATTCCACCAGCCAGCCGATGGCGCCCGCGACGAAGAAGGCCAGGACGATGGCGAAGAGGAAGTAATAGGGCTGCAAGGCGGGCAGGTGATGCTGGATCAGCGTGGACACGACATAGGTGGTGTAGGCGCCGACGGCGAGGAATTCGCCATGGGCCATGTTGATCACGCCCATCTGCCCGAAGATGATCGCCAGGCCCAGCGCCATCAGCAGCAGCACGCAGAACACCGACAGGCCATTGAAGCCCTGCATCACGGCGATCGCGCCGAAGTCGGATAAGCTTTCCATGGAGATCTCCCCGCGAAGGTGGGCGGGGCCGCCGCGGAGGCGACCCCGAACAGGCTCTTACTGATAGCCCTTGGGGAAGGGATTGGGCTCGATCAGCTCGGGGGACTCGTAGACCACCTTGAAGGTGCCGTCCGGCTGGATCTGGGCGATGCGCGAGCGGCTCCAGAGGTGATGGTTGTCGTGCACCTTCACGTAGCCTTCCGGCGCGGTCTTGAGTTCCAGGCCCGGCGAGGCCGCGACCACCTTGTCGACGTCGAAGCTGCCGGCCTTCTCCACCGCCATCTTCCATAGCCAGGGCCCGAGGTAGGCGGCCTGGGTCACGTCGCCGATCACCGCGTCCTTGCCGTACTTGGCCTTGAAGGCCTCGACGAAGGCCTGGTTGTTGGGGTTGTCCAGGGTCTGGAAGTACTTCATCGAGGAGTAGAAGCCAGCCATGTTCTCGCCGCCGATGCCGAGCATCTCGTCCTCGGTCACCGAGAGGGTCAGCAGGTTCTGCTTGGCGGCGGTGATGCCGGCGGCCTTGAGCTGCTTGTAGAAGGCCACGTTGGAACCGCCCACCACCGCGGCGAAGACCACGTCGGGCTTCTTCAGCTTGATCTTGTTGGTCAGGGAGCCGAACTGGGTGCCGCCCAGCGGGTAGTACTCCTCCCCCACCACCTCGCCGTGCAGCACGTTCTCGATGTGCTTGCGGGCGATCTTCATCGAGGTGCGCGGCCAGATGTAGTCCGAGCCCACCAAGTAGAAGGTCTTGGCGCCCTTCTCCTTGGCCAGCCAGTCCAGCGCGGTGAGGATCTGCTGGGTAGCTTCCTGGCCGGTATAGAAGACATTCTTCGACTGCTCCAGGCCTTCGTAGAAGGTCGGGTAGTAGAGCAGGCCATTGTCCTTCTCGAAGATCGGCAGCACCGCCTTGCGCGAGGCCGAGGTCCAGCAGCCGAACACCGCGGCCACCTTGTCGGCTTCCAGCAGCTTCTTGGCCTTTTCGGCGAAGGTCGGCCAATCGGAGGCGCCGTCCTCCTGGACGATCTTGACCTGCCGGCCGAGCACCCCGCCCTGGGCGTTGATCTGCTCGATGGCCAGGCGTTCGGCCTGGATGGCACCGGTCTCGGAGATGGCCATGGTACCGGTGGCGGAATGCAACTGGCCGACGGTGACCTCCTTGTCGGTGACGGCCAGGCCCGTGGTATTGGCGGCGTCCGCCATGACGCCCTGGCTGAACACGCTGGCCGCCAGCAGGGACAACGCCGCGGCGCCCAGCGCCAGGCGCCGGGGAAGGCTGGATTTCACGCCCGATGATCTGTGCATCTTCTCGCTCCTCTAGGTGATTGCCGTTCGTCCCTGGTGGCCAGGACTGCGGGTTTTCGCTGCGGAGCAAGGATGGGGCGCCGGTGCCGCCCGGGAACATACGCAGGATGACGTAAGGGCCTACGTCATCTGACGTACATCCCACTGCAACACCCTGGGGCATCCTCTGTCTCGCGCGCGCCCGCGCGGAGCAAGCAGGATTGCCGCGGCGCGCCATACCGAGGCGTCAGGCCCGGAGGCCTCCAGCCGGGGCACGGAAATTGCCTGACGAGCCGAGCGCCGAACCGCCAGGAGCCCTGCCGTGCAGCAGACCGGGACGCAACGCATCGCCAAGATCCGGCGGGACTACAACAGCTGGGTCGCCGACGAGACCCTGGAGGACTACGCCCTCCGCTATACGCCGCGCTCGTTTCGCAAATGGTCGGAGTTCCGTATCGCCAATACCGCCCTGGGCGCCCTGTCTTTTCTCGCCCTGGAGGCCATCGGCGGCGCCCTGGCGATCAGCTATGGCTTCACCAACACCCTCTGGGCGGTGCTGGCGGTGAGTCTGGTGATCTTCCTCACCGGCCTGCCGATCAGCTACTACGCGGCGCGCTATGGGGTGGACATGGACCTGCTGACCCGCGGCGCCGGCTTCGGCTACATCGGTTCGACCATCACCTCGCTGATCTACGCCAGCTTCACCTTCCTGTTCTTCGCCCTGGAAGCGGCGATCATGGCGCTGGCCCTGGAGCTGTACTTCCATATCCCGCTGGCGCTGGCCTATGTGATCTGCTCGATCATCATCATTCCCCTGGTCACCTACGGCATCACCCTGATCAACCGCCTGCAGCTGTGGAGCCAGCCGCTCTGGCTGATCCTGCTGGCCTTGCCCTATGCCTTCGTCATCGCCAAGAACCCCGGCGCCCTGGCGGACTGGACCACCTTCGCCGGACGCGAGGGCGAGGGCGGCGCCTTCAACCTGCTGTACTTCGGTGCTGCCTGTACCGTGGGCCTGGCGCTGGTGACCCAGATCGGCGAACAGGTCGACTACCTGCGCTTCCTGCCCGAGAAGACCGCCGAGAACCGCTGCCGCTGGTGGGCGGCGTTGCTGCTGGCCGGCCCCGGCTGGATCCTGCCCGGGGCGCTGAAGATGCTCGCTGGCGCCTTCCTGGCCTTTCTCGCCCTGCAGCATGAAATCCCCCTGGAGCGCGCCGCCGAACCGACCCAGATGTACCTGGTCGCCTTCGGCTACGTGTTCGCCTCGCCGGAATGGGCCATGGGCGCCATGGTGCTGTTCGTCATCGTCAGCCAGGTGAAGATCAACCTGACCAATGCCTATGCCGGCTCCCTGGCCTGGTCCAACTTCTTCGCCCGGGTCACCCACAGCCATCCCGGCCGCGTGGTATGGCTGGTGTTCAACGTGCTGATCGCCCTGATGCTCATGGAGCTGGGGGTGTTCGAGGCCATCGAGGAGGTGCTCGGGCTCTATGCCAACATCGCCATCGCCTGGATCGGCGCGGTGGTCGCCGACCTGGTAATCAACAAGCCCCTGGGCCTATCGCCCAAGCACATCGAATTCAAGCGCGCGCACCTCTACGACATCAATCCGGTGGGCGTCGGCGCCATGCTGCTGGCCTCGCTGCTCTCCGGCCTGGCCCACGCCGGGCTGTTCGGCGCCCTGGCCCAGGCCGCGTCGCCCGCGGTGTCCCTGCTCGCCGCGCTGGTCTGCGCGCCACTGCTGGCCTGGCTCACCCGCGGCCGCTACTACATCGCCCGCACCAGCGTGTTGAAGCTGCTCCATCCCGCCCAGGTCCACCTGGAGTGCGTGCTCTGCGCCAATGCCTTCGAGCGCGAGGACATCGCCTTCTGCCCGGCGTATGGCGCGCCCATCTGCTCGCTCTGCTGCGCCCTGGATGCGCGCTGCGGCGACCTGTGCAAACCCGAGGCACGCCTGGCCGCGCAATTCGACACCCTGCTGCGCTGGCTGCTGCCGAATACCTCGGTGCCGCGCCTGCATACCCGCCTGGCGCATTACCTGGGTGTGCTCCTGGTCATGGTCGGGCTGATGTTCTGCGCCCTGGCGCTGATCTACAGCCAGGTCTCCCAGGGCCTCCAGGGCGACGAGCGCCACCTGCTCTACCAGGGCTTCTTCAAGGCCTTCATGGTGCTCACCCTGTTCGCCGGGGCGCTGGCCTGGTGGGTGGTGCTGACCCGCGAGAGTCGCCACGTGGCGCTGGAGGAATCGACCCGCCAGACGGCACTGCTGATGCAAGAGATCCAGGCCCACCGCAAGACCGACGAGGCCCTGCAGCGCGCCAAGGAAGCCTCGGAAGCCGCCAATGCCGCCAAGAGTCGCTACGTCACCGGCCTGTCCCACGAATTGCGCACGCCACTGAACAGCATCCTCGGCTACACCCAGATCCTACAGCGCGACCCCACCAGCAGCAGTCGCCAGCAGGAGGCCCTGGCCACCATCTACCGCAGCGGCTCGCACCTGCTGTCGCTGATCGACGGCCTGCTCGACGTGGCCAAGATCGAGGCCGGCAAGCTCAACCTGGAGCCTTCGGAAATCGCCTTTCCGGAATTCATCGAGCAATTGCAGCAGATGTTCGCCCCCCAGGCCCAGGACAAGGGCCTCAGCTTCCGCCTCGACGCCCAGGGCCGCCTGCCGGCGGTGGTGCGCGGCGACGAGAAACGTGTCCGCCAGATCCTCATCAACCTGCTCGGCAATGCCGTGCGCTACACCGACCGGGGCGGCGTGGTGCTGGGGGTGACCTATGCCCGGGAAACCGCCACCTTCGAGATCAGCGACAGCGGCCAGGGCATCGCCCCGGAGCAGCTGGAGCGACTGTTCCAACCCTTCGAGCGTGGTGACCCGCTGCGCCAGGACAACGGCCTCGGCCTGGGCCTGACCATCACGCGGATGCTGGTAACCCTGATGGGCGGCGCCCTGGATGTGCAGAGTACCCCCGGCCAGGGTACCCGCTTCGTGGTCCGGCTGTTCCTCTCCGAGGTGCGCGTACCCCAGGCCCTGGTGCATGTCGAACATCACATCAGCGGCTACCACGGGCCGCGCCGGCGGGTACTGCTGGTGGACGACCACCTCGACCACCGCCGCGTACTGGCCGGCATGCTCGAACCCCTGGGCTTCGAGCTGGCCGAGGCCAGCAACGGCCAGGACGCCATTCGCCAGGTGGCCCTGTGGCAGCCCGACCTGATCCTGATGGACCTCGCCATGCCGCTGCTGGACGGCCTGGAGACCAGCACCCTGATCCGCCACAACGGCCTCTCCCGGGCGCCGATCATCGTCATCTCCGCCAACGCCTTCGCCGACGACCGCGAACGCAGTGCCGCCGCTGCCTGCGACGACTACCTGGCCAAGCCGGTGCACACGCCGCAATTGCTGGAAAAGATCAAAAGGCACCTGGACCTGCACTGGCTGGAGCGCCCCGAGGGGCCGGCCAAGCTGCCACTCGCGCCCTTGCAGGCGCCGAGCGCCGCCAGTCTGGCCGAGCTGCGGGAGTTGGGTGCCCTGGGCTATGTGAAGGGTATCCTCGAATGCCTGGACCGGATCGAGCATGATGAACCCGCCAGCGCCGTCTACGTCGCGTCCCTACGCGCCCTGGTCAAGCGCTTCCAGCTCAACGACTTCAACCGCCGCCTCAAGGACGCCCTGCAGCCGGCCGACCTGCCCCTGGAAGGAGAACACCCATGAATGCCGCCCTACAGCCCGCTCCCGCCGGCGTCGTGCTGATCGTCGATGACACCCCCGACAATCTCGCCCTGCTCTCCGACGCCCTGGACGCCACCGGCTACATGGTGCTGGTGGCCATGGACGGCGCCAGTGCCCTGGAGCGCATGCAGCGTCGCCGGCCGGACGTGGTGCTGCTGGACGCGGTGATGCCCGGTCTGGACGGCTTCGAGACCTGCCGTCGGATCAAGGCCCAGGCCGAACTCGCCGACATCCCGGTGCTGTTCATGACCGCCCTGACCGACAGCGAGCACGTGGTGGAAGCCTTCGCCGCCGGCGGTATCGACTATGTCACCAAGCCATTGAAGACCGACGAGGTGCTGGCACGGGTGGCCGCCCACCTGCGCACGGCCCGGGAACTCCAGGCGGCCAGGAGGCTGCCGCCCAGCCGCCCGCCATCCGCAACCAAGCTGGACCTGGCACCGCTCAGCAGCCGCTACCAGCTGACCGGGCGCGAGGTCGAGGTGCTGCACTGGGTGGCCTGCGGCAAGACCAACCGCGACATCGGCGACATCCTCGGCCTCTCGCCCCGCACGGTGAACAAGCACCTGGAACACGTCTACGTGAAACTCGGCGTGGAAACCCGTACCGCGGCCGCCACCCTGGCCATCGCCGCCTGTCGATGACGAAAGCGCTGCGAAGGGCACTTCCAGACGCACCTTCGGCTACAGGGGCGGCGCATACCGTTGGGCGGATTTGGTCCCATCCCCGTGCAGCTTTTTTCGATTC
The DNA here is from genome assembly GCF_032027545.1 of Pseudomonas oryzihabitans. Taxonomy (GTDB): domain Bacteria; phylum Pseudomonadota; class Gammaproteobacteria; order Pseudomonadales; family Pseudomonadaceae; genus Chryseomonas; species Chryseomonas oryzihabitans_F. The sequence continues at coordinate 78,060 of NZ_JAVSJB010000018.1, forward strand.
ACCCGGCGGGAAGGTACATGTCAGGCGATCGCCCCGGTGCGCTTGCCGAGTGCCGAAAGTGTGCATGGAGCCGGTACCTTCGTCGGTTGATCGCGCCCCCGCAGACCGCCAACGCTGTGCGAAGGCCTGGCTTAGGGTATCCTCGCGCCCGACCAAATCCGCTACCGATGAGCTGCACAATGGGTTTTGAACAACTAGCCGAGCTTCGCGACCGGCTCCGCGCCGAAAAGGCGCAGCTGCAACCTGCTACCAAGCAGCAACCTCCGCAGAAGTCGCAGAAGGCGCAAAGACCTCAGAAGCCGCAGAAGCCGCCGCGCGAAGTCAGGTCTCCCGAAGAGGAAGCGGCTTTCGAGGCCATTCGGCGCCTGCAGAAGCACTTCCCGCTGGCCTTCCCGGTCAATCCGGCGCCCAAGGTGCCGCTCAAGGAAGGCATCCTCAAGGATGCCGAGCAGCACTTGGGAACGCTCGGTATCTCCATCGACCAGTTGAAACTGGGTATCGCGGCCTGGTGCCAGGGCAGTCGTTACTGGGCGAGCATGAAGGAAAATGCGCCCCGTCTTGACCTGACCGGTCAAGCGGTTGGCGTCGTGACCGCCTCCCAGGCACTGCATGCGTCGCGCCAGGCCCGCCGCAAACGTGCACAGGCCCGTCGCGACAAGGCGCCGGCGAAGGACAAGGCGGTCGAGGCCAGCGTCGCGCCCCAAGCGGAATCGGCTGGGTAACGGGGCTGTCACAGCATCTGTCCGGTCGAGATCGCCATGCCTGCCAACGACCGCTACGGTCTGCCGCTATCGACCTCCTCCGGCGCTGCCGAGCATTACCGGAGCGGCGTGGACCTGCTGTTGTCCCTCTGGCCCGGTGCGGACGCGTCCCTGGAGCGAGCGATCGCCCTGGACCCGGACTTCGCCCTGGCCTGGGCCGCCCGCGCCCGCCTGCACCTGATCGACAACGAGGTGAGCGCGGCGCGCAGCGCCGTCGAGCGCGCGCAACGCCTGATCGTACAGCGCGGGACGGAGCGCGAGCGCAGCCACGTCCAGGTGCTGCAGCGGCTGGTGGCGGGTGAGTCCGCCCAGGCGCTGCAAGGCGCCCTGGACCATGCCGAACGCTGGCCCCGGGATATCCTGATCCTGGGATTGCCCCTGGGCGCTTTCGGTCTCCTGGCCTTCTCCGGCCGGGCCGACCATGACCAGGCCCGCGTCGACCTCTGCGAACGCCATGCCCGGCACTTCGCCGCGGATGACTGGTGGTTCCAGACATATCACGGCTGGGCGCTCGGCGAGAACGGCGATGTGCTGCGCGGACGGACGCTGACTGAAAAAGCCCTCGAATTGCGCCGCCAGAACGTCAACGCTGCCCATGCCCTCACCCATGTGCTGCATGAATCCGGCGCCAGCGAAGAGGCGGCACGACTGATCGCCGACTGGCTGCCCGAGTATCCCCGTCATGGCACGCTGCACGGGCATATCGCCTGGCATGGTGCGCTGGTGGCCCTGGAACGCGGTGATGACCAGGGTGCGCTGGCGTTCTACGAAACCTATGTGGCGCCGGCCCACTCCACCGCCGGCCCGCTCAACCGGGTGAGCGACAACGCCTCCTTCCTGTGGCGCCTGGCACTCCAGGGCCGGGAGGTACCGGCAGCGCTCTGGCAAGCCACGGCGACCAGCGCCAGCGGTCTCTTCCCGCAACCCGGGCTGCCCTTCGCCGATGTCCACATGGCCATGCTTGCCGCAGCGACGGGCGACCGGTCCGCCGTGGACGCCCGCCTCAGCGGACTAGCCGCACGGCTGGAGGCAGGCACCCTCCCTGCTGGCCCCGTCGTCGCCCTGCTGTGTCGTGCCTTGCTGGCCTTCGCCGAGGAAGATTATCGCGGCTGCATCCAACTGCTCGAACCCGTCCGCGCCGATATCGCCCGCATCGGCGGCAGTGGCGCCCAACGCGAGGTCTTCGAGGACACCCTGCTGGTGGCCCTCATGCGCAGCGGCGAGAGCGAGCAGGCCCTGGCCCTGCTGGACGAGCGCCTACATCGGCGCCCGTCGCGGCGGGATGGACGGTGGCTGACGGCATTGGCGGCTGAAGGCAAGTTCCAATAGCGGGCGATACCACGGCGAGTCCTTACCGGTAGTACGAGACGCTTCGTCTGGCGTAATCAGCGAAGCATGTCCGATAGGTAGCCGTCGTCTTCTTTCTCAGCGGCTAGCTTTCACGTTTGAGCAACACTGGCGCCCCATTGGTAACGTCGAATATCTCCTGCTTGCAGTAGCCATTGAAAAAGGTGAATAGCGCGAGATAACGCTTGTGGGGCTCAGGCGTGAAAGTGCTGTATACCGGCCCACAGGATCCCTTTCCCCCCGAGGCATTCGACCATTCGGATTTTCCATGTACCCCGTAGAGCGTTCCAACGTCCAAAACTGTCTCTCTAGACGGTACCGCCTTGAGTAGACCGCTGTTCATCTTCTTGGAAAATTTTGCAATCCAGGGCAATAGCAACTCGTCGCCGGTGGCGCCGTCGTAGACCTTTCCAACTTGCACCTCGCCGTGCTCCTTCGACGTAAGCGAATAGGCTACTGGCATGGGGGCACCCGTGCTCCGCAGAATCAAGACGGCATACTCATCCGTAGGGGTGAAGTTGGTCTGATAACTGACCGGAGCAGGTTTGGGTGGAACGCTGGAGGTACATCCAGCCGCCAGCGAAACCACGCAAAGCAGGGAGCAAAGTTTGAGCAGAGGGGGAATGTTCGGCATAGGCTCTCGTCCGCCCCCTTTTTGAAAAGGCCTAGCATGCAACGTCGGATGCAGCGACAAAAATGCCGGCGGACGGCCGTTTCGGATTTACCGGCTAACGGCGGCAGCCTCCCATCTGCCTGATCTCCTTTACCAATTCAGGTGACGACGACATCGCTACCTGGCTCAACCGTGGGTCAGATACCACCGCCAATCCTGCTCGCCCACCTCGGCCATGAATTGCCGGTACTCCGTACGCTTGATGGCGAGATATATCTCGACGAAGCGCTCGCCCAGGGCTTCCCGCGCCCAGCTGGAGCGCTCCAGGGCCTGCAGCGCGGTGAACCAGTCGGTAGGCAGGAATTCGGTGGCCTGCTCGTAGCCGTTGCCGACGATGGCCGGGCCGGGATCGCGTTGATCGCGGATGCCCTGGTGGATCCCGGCGAGGATGGCGGCGGCGGCGAGATAGGGATTGGCGTCGGCGCCGCAGATGCGATGTTCGATGTGGCGGCTGACGGCCGAGCCGCCCGGGACGCGGAAGGACACGGTGCGGTTGTTCACCCCCCAGCTCTTGGCCAGCGGCGCATAGCTGTTGGCCTGGAAGCGCCGGTAGGAGTTGGCGTTGGGGCAGAAGATGGCCAGGGAATCGAGCAGGCTATCCATCATGCCGCCGATGGAATGGCGCAGCAGCGGCGTACCCTCGGGGTCTTCGCTGGCGTAGAGATTGTTGCCCTCGGCGTCGGCCAGGCTGACGTGCAGGTGCATGCCACTGCCGGCGCGGTCGCCGAAGGGCTTGGCCATGAAGCAGGCCTGCAAGCCATGGCGATTGGCCACGCCCTTGACCAGTCGCTTGTAGCGCACCCCTTCGTCGATGGCCTGCAGGGCATCGAAGCGATGCTCCAGGGTCAGCTCGACCTGGCCCGGGGCGTATTCGGAGATGGCGGTACGCACCGGCAGGCCCTGCGCCTCGCAGGCCGCGTAGAGATCGTCCAGGAACGGCTGCAGCTGTTCCAACTCGTACACTCCATAGACCTGGGGTGCCTGGGGCCGGGCGCCGTTCATCAGCAGCGCCGGTTGCGGACGCCCTTCGGCATCCCGTTCGCGATCCAGCAGATAGAACTCCAGCTCCACCGCCATCACCGGATGGAAGCCATCGGCCTGCAGGCGCTCGATCACACGGATCAAGGCATGCCGCGGGTCGGCCGGGGACGCCGGCAGGCCCTGGGTCGGGTGCATGGTCACCTGCACCTGGCCGGTCGGGGACGAGCGCCAGGGTTGCAGGGTCAGGCTACCGGGCACCGGATAGGTCCAGCAGTCGGCATCGGCCACTTCCCAGACCAGGCCGGTGGCCTCGACGTCCTCGCCCTGGATGGTCAGGGCCAGGATGGAGCTGGGCAACGGGCGGCCCTGCTCGTAGATGGCCAGCAGTTCGTCACGGTGCAGCAGCTTGCCGCGGGGCACGCCATTGGCGTCGATCAGCATCAGCTCGATGCTGCGCACCTCGGGGTGGGCGGCGAGGAAATCCCGGGCTTCCTGGGGATCGGCGAATTTCATGATGAGTTCTCTTCTGTTCAGCAACGGGCGCCGGGCACGGCCAGCAATTCGGTCAGGGCGTCATCCAGGGTGGCGATGAGGCGATCGACATCGGCCGCGGTGGTGTCCGGGCAGCACAGGGTCATGTTGTGGAACGGCGTGATGAGGATGCCGCGGTTGATCAGATAGAGGTGCAGCGCCTGCTGCAGGCTATCGTGGAAGGCCGCTTCGGCCTGGGCGCCGGTCCTGGGCGGGGTGACGCAGAACTGGAATTCGCAGCGGGCGCCCAGCTCGGTCACCGACCAGGCCAGCCCGTGACGGGCGATCAATTCGCGCAAACCGGCAGCCAGGCGCGCGGCCAGCGGCAGCATCAGGTCGTAGGCGGCGGGTGTCATCACCTCTTCCAGGTTGACCCTCAGGCAGTGCATGGCCAGGGCATTGGCCGACAGGGTGGTGCCCATGCCGCTGTGGCCATGGCCGTGGCTGGTCTCGCTGGCGTGCTGCTGCGCGAGACGCATGGCCTGGGCCATTTCATGGCTGCAGCCATAGGCCGAGCAGGCCACGCCACCGGCGACGGGCTTGCCGAAGGTGATGAAGTCCGGTTGCAGGTTCCAGGCGCGGGTACAGCCGCCGGGGCCGGTGGACAGGGTATGGGTCTCGTCGATGATCAGCAGGGTGCCGTACTGGCGGGTCAGGGCGCGCACCTGCTCCATGAAGCCGGGCTCGGGCAGCACCATGCCGATGTTGGTCATGGCCGGCTCGCAGAGCAGCGCGGCGACGTCGCCCTGGGCCAGGGCCGCTTCCAGCGCCGCCAGGTCGTTGAAGGGCACGGCGCGGCTGGTCTCGGCGAGATTGCTGACCTGGCCGATCAGGCCGCCGCGATGCACGGTGCGGCCATCCTGATAGCGCACCATTACATCGTCGACGGTGCCGTGGTAGCAGCCGTCGAACACCAGCAGCATCTTGCGATTGGTGATGGCCCGCGCCCAGCGGATCACATAGCGGTTGGCATCGGTGGCGGTGGCCGCTACCTGCCAGAACGGCAGGCCGAAGCGCTCGGCCAGCAGTTCGCCGGCGACGATCGCATCCTCCCCCGGCAGCATGGTGGTGAGGCCCCGAGCGCCCTGCTCCGCCAGAGCCTTGGCGATGGGCGCGGGTGAGTGGCCGAACATGCTGCCGGTGTCGCCCAGGCAGAAGTCGACGTACTCATGGCCGTCGACGTCGTAGAAGCGGGCCCCCTGGGCATGGCTGACGAAGAGTGCGCTGGGCATCGACCAGTCGCTCATCCAGTGCATCGGCACGCCGCCGAACAGGGAGCGCCGGGCGCGCTCGGCGAGGACGCGGGATTTGGGGTTCTGCGCGAGGAAGCGCTCGCGCTCGCGGGTGGTGAAGGTTGTGACTGCCGCTTCGCTGATGCCACTGGTGGTCATGACGCTAGGTCTCCGAGGTTGAATGAAGGGGCTGGTCCGGCTCAGTGGCCGGCCGAGATACCGCGATCTATGGCCAGGTCCGCCCCGGTGATGGAGCGCGCGGAGGGCTGGCAAAGGAAGAAGGCCAGAGCGGCGACCTCGTCGGGTTGGACGAAGGTCGCGTTCTCGCCCTGGGGATACTTGGCGAGCAGGTCCTGCAGGTAGCCGGCCGGATCGCCATTGCCGTAGCGCTCCGCCTGGAAGGTCAGCATCGGCGTGGCCACGTCACCCGGGGAGAGGCTGTTGCAGCGGACGCCGCTGGGCGCCAGATCCAGCGCCAGCGCCTTGGTCATCAGGGTAACGGCGCCCTTGCTGGCGCAATAGACGGCCGCGTTGCGGTTGCCCTGGCGGCCGGCGTCGCTGCTGATGTTGACGATGGCGCCTTGGGTTTCGCGCAGGGCCGGGATGGCCGCGGCGCAGAGGAAGAAGCTGGCCTTGAGATTGACGTCCAGCACCAGGTCGAAGTCTTCCTCGCTGAAGGTCTCCGCCGGGCCTTCGCGCCAGACACCGGCGCAATTGACCAGGGCGTCCAGGCGCCCCAGGTTCGCCAGCGCGGCCTGAACCACCTCCTGGGCGACCCTGGCCCGCCGCAGGTCCGCGGCGTGGAAACCGGCCAGCTCGCCGTCGGCCTGCAGCGCGGCCAGCGCCGCGGCGTCGAGATCGGTGCCGAACACCCGCCAGCCGTGGCGGGTGAAGTGCGCGCGCATGGCCTGGCCGATGCCGCCCAGTACGCCGGTGATGAGCACGACAGGTTGCATCTCAGGCTCCCTTATTTTCGAGGCGGCTGTTGCCGCCGTCCACCACCAGGCATTCGCCAGTGATGTAGCTCGCCTCGGGCGAGCCCAGGAAGGTGACCGCCGCCGCCACCTCGGCGGGACGGCCGGCGCGGCCCACGGGAACGTGGGTCGCCGCCCACAACTCTTCCGGCAAGCTGGACTCGGTGGCGATCCAACCGGGCGCCACGGCGTTGACCGTGATGCCCTGGCCCGCCACCTCCAGCGCCAGACTCATGTTCATGCCGACCATGGCAGCCTTGGCCGCACTGTAGGCGGCCTCCCCCACGTTGCCCGCCCGAATGCCAGTGGCCGAGCTGACATGGACGATGCGGCCATAACGCCGTTGCTGCATGCCGGGCAACACGGCGCGGGTGAGCAGAAAGGCGCTGGTCAGATTGCGCGCCAGCGACAGATTCCAGTCGGCGAGACTCATCCGGGCCAACTCCACCAGGGGCTCCGGGCTGCCCTGCATGGCCATCCCGGCATTGTTCACCAGGACATCGATCCGCCCCCAGCGCCCTTCGGCCCAGCGGGCGAACTCCAGGACTGCCGCTTCTTCGGTGAGGTCCAGCAGCGCCCGGCCCTCGACGGTGAAGCCCGCGTTGCGCAACTCCGCCACCCGCTCGGCTACCCGCGCGCTGCTGGCGGTAACGATCAGCTTCGCGCCGGCCGCGCCCAGACGTCGTGCGCAGGCGAGGCCGATGCCGGCAGCACTGCCGACACCGCTGACCAAAGCCACCTGACCTACCATTGACCGAGGCATAAGACACCTATCCATCGCTGTTTCGATGGACTTTAGGTGTTCCTGACTGATACAAAAAGACGATCGTTATCAGAAAAATTGACAGTCGTGGCCTTCACCAGCGAAACGCTCAAGATCTTTCTCGCCGTGATCGACGAGGGTTCCTTCTCCGCCGCCGCCCGGGCGCTGGGTCGGGTGCCATCCGCCGTCAACATGGCCGTCTCCCAACTGGAGGCGGAACTGGATCTGGTGCTGTTCGACCGCGCCACCCGCAAGGCCCTGCCCACGCCTGCCGCCCGCGCCCTCGAACCCCAGGCGCGCCAGGTGGCCAGCCAGCTGAACCTGCTCGACGCCCATGCCCTGCAGTTGCACGCCGGCCTTGAACGGCGCTTCGTGCTGGTGATGGCGCCGGAGCTGCAGACCGGCGCCTGGAGTCGCCCGTTGGTGACCCTGGCCGAAGAATTCCCGGCGTTGGAAATCGAGATCCGCTCGGCGGCGCGCGCCGAGGCGATCCGGCTGCTGCACGAAGGCAGCGTGGACATGGCGTTGATCTTCGAGCGTCCAGGCATCGACGAGCACGAAGGCTTCGCCGAGGCCGGTAGCCAGTTGCTCACGGCGGTCGCCGCGCCCGGCTATCCCTTGACCCGGGCGGGCCGACCGCTGGACGAGACGCTGATGGCCGATACCCGCCAGATCGTGGTGGCCGGTGGCGACCGCAATGCCTCGGACCCGCAGATCGTGCTGTCGCAACGGGTCTGGTTGACCGACAGCTACCTGGCCACCCTGGACCTGGTGCAGGCCGGCCTGGGCTGGGCCTACCTGCCCCATCCGCTGGTGCGGCCGCTGATCGCCGCCGGCCTGCTCGAACAGGTGCAATTCGACAACATGGCCAGTCAGATTCGCCGCTGGATCGATGTCATCTGGATCAAGAACCGGCCCCAGGGGCTGGGCGCCCGGCGCTATCTCCAGTTGCTCCGCGAACAGATAGGCACCAAGCCGGCGTAGTGGCTTCAGCGGCCCTCGCGCAGCCGCTGCCGCAACTGCGCACGCAGGACCTGGTCCGCCATCTCCTTGGCCAAGGCACCGGATAGCAAGGCCTGGAACAGATCGCTCAGATGCCCGGGCAGGCGCCCTCCCGGGGGCGGATCAGCGGGCAGTTGGCGCAGTATTCGGCGGGTACCGTGGCCTGGTAGTAGAAGCAGCAGGTACGCCGGAAACGAACGGGACGCCCCATGGTATTGGCGGTCGCGGGGCGGCGGAACTGCGCCAGTGGATTGGTCTCGAACCCCAGCTCCGCTGGCGTGGCCGCCAGCAGCCAGGCGAAATCCCCGGCGCAGCGGGCACGGATGGCCGGATCGGCCAGTTCGGCAAGGCGCCGGTCATACAGCGAGTAGAGCCGCACCGCGGCGTTCTCCCAGAGGATGCGGAGCGAGACGCGGCCGACCCGCGCCAGGCTCTCCCAGAGCGGTCGCAGCAGATCGCCGAACAGGGTACGAGCCAGCACCGCCCGTGCAGTGGCGTGATCCTCCAGGGCGGGCAGCGGCCGGGTATCGCTCAACGGCAGGGCCGATCGCCAGCGCCCCTGGAGGTGGCCGTCCTCGATCCAGACATTGCCAGGCGTCAGGTCCAGGCGCCGGTCATAGGCCGACAGGGCCTGGCACCTGGCCCTGGCGAGGTTCCAGCAGTCGGGCGCAGGCCTTGAGCAGGGTGCTCTTGCCGGAGCCGTTGCTGCCATGTCACTCATGTCCGGTGCTACCTGGTCGATGTTGCATAGATGATATTGATTCTACTTTACACGGAGCAGCGAGGACCACCCCGGAAGTCGTCTACCCTGCCCTTTCGCCTGGAAGACGGGAAAGGGCCTGCATGAGTTTCAGCGCGCCAGGCTCTCCGCCGGCAGCGGGGAAAGGTCAATCTCACGGCAATAGTCCATGAACAGCCGCGTCGCCTTGCTCGGTTCGTTGTTGCGCAGGTAGGCCATGATGAAGGTGGAGGCCGGCATGTCGTCGTGGATGTTGACCTGGGCCAGGCGCTTGCCGTCGTAGGTGATGTCCGTCGTCGGCCGGGTGACCAGCACGGAAAAGCCCAGGCCCTGCCCCACCATGCAGCGCACCATCTCGATGGAGGGCGAGCTGTAGGCCACCGTGGGGTGGTAGCCCTTTTCCTTGAAGATGTCGATGAAGTAGTTACGACTGGGCACCACGTCCAGCAGGATCATGGGTTCGCGGCTGAGTTCCTTGAGGGTCACCGCCTTCTTGCCCGCCAGGGGGTGGGCGGCGGGCAGCAGCGCATAGGGCTTGTGCGGAGCGTTGAGCTTTTCCTTGGTGATGGAGTCGCCCAGCTCCAGATCGTAGAGGAACACCAGGTCGAAGCGGCCCCGGTGCACGCCGTGCATGAGTTCGTGTTGCTCGCCATCGTGCAGCTGGATGGTGATCTCGGGATAGAGCCGTTTGAAGCCGGCGACCAGCTTGGGGATGTAGAGCGGCGCCGCCGATTCGAAGCAACCGATGGCGACGGTACCCGAGACCATCTCGTTCTCGGCACGGGCGTTCTGCTCCAACTCGTACGACAGCCGCAGCAGCTCCTTGGCCTTCTCGTAGAGCCGACGTCCGCTAGCGGTAAGGGATACACCCTGGGCGTGATGACGGATGAACAACTTCTGCTCGAAACTTTCTTCGAGATTCTTGATGGCCACGGAAATGGACGGCTGGGAAATATGCAGTTGCCGCGCCGCCTCGACGATACTGTCTTCTTCGACCACCGCCACGAAATAACGAAGTTGTCTCAGGGTGAAACGAGTCATGGCGCTTCCATAGGATAAAACTTTTCGGAATAGATATCTGCATAGAAGAAACCATAAAAGCGAAAGCCATGCCATTCCCCGCAGCGGGGCCACGCGACCCGTCTTGTCAGGCGCTGCGCCCGCTGCAGCAGACGAGCAATGGCATCCACTGTCCGGGCCAAAACGCACCAAAATACTGCATCTCATGACCCTGTGATTGCATCCTGCCCTGCGTTGGGGCGTATATCGCGCAGAACAAAAAGCCGCCGCTCAATGCTTAGGAAAAGTCTATGCAATGACCCGTAATTTGTTAATTGACGGTGAGTCTGGCGGACGCCAATTCTGTTCTTAGCAACAGTGCGGACGCTTCGCGAAAGCGCGCACTTTCTTTGAAATGGCGACAGGTTGGCCCACCATGACTTTCGACTGGAACTACATGTTCAGCCTCATCGGCGACACTCAATTCTGGCTGGCAACCTGGACGGTCATCAAACTCAGTACCCTCACCTGGATCATCAGCATCGCCCTCGGTTTCTTCATCGCCCTGGCGAAACAGTCCCGGCATCCCGCCCTAAGCCTGCCGGCCCGCGGCTATATCTGGTTCTTTCGCAGCGTGCCGCTGCTGGTGCTGCTGATCTTCATCTACAACCTGCCGCAGGCGCTGCCCTCGACCTCGATGGTGCTGGCGGATCCCTTCTGGGCGGGTCTCATCGGCATGGTCATCAGCGAGACGGCCTATGTCGCCGAGATCCACCGCGGCGGCCTGCTGTCGATCCCCAAGGGTCAGAACGAGGCGGCACGGGCCCTGGGGCTGCGCTTTCTCGGCACCCAATGGCGCATCGTCATCCCCCAGGCACTGCGGGTGGCGCTGCCGTCGCTGGCCAACGAATACATCTCCATCGTCAAGCTCAGTTCGCTGGTCTCGGTGATCTCCCTCACCGAGATCCTGATGGTCGGCCAGCGCCTCTATTCGCAGAATTTCCTGGTCATGGAGACCATGGCGGCGGTGGCCTTCTACTACGTGCTAATCGTCACCCTGTTCGACTTCCTGCTCAAACGCCTGGAGCGCTTCCTCGACGTCACCCAGCGCAAGGTGGTGCGCACCCCCGATGAGCAGGTGCTGGCCCTGGCCACCCAGGCCTCCACCGCCAGCGCCAAGCCGCAATGGGACGCCGCCATCCCGGCGCTGCAGGCCGCCCGCCTGCACAAGGCCTACAACGACGTCGAGGTGCTGGGCTCGGTCAACCTGCAGATCCAGCCCGGCGAGGTGGTGTCGGTGATCGGCCCGTCGGGCTCCGGCAAGACCACCCTGATCCGCCTGCTGAACGGCCTGGAGCAGTTGGACAACGGCGAGATCCGTATCAACGGCCAACCCTTCATCCACCTGCGCAAGGACGGCGCCCAGAAGCCACGTTTCATCGAACACAGCGAACACCGCCTGGACATCGGCATGGTGTTCCAGAGCTTCAACCTCTTCCCCCACCTCACGGTGCTGGACAACCTGTTGCTCGCCCCGCGCTACCACCGCCTGGATACCCCCGCGGCGCTCAAGCAGCAGGCCTACGCCCTGCTCCACAAGGTCGGGATGCTCGACCACGCCTGGAAGTATCCGCACCAGCTCTCCGGTGGCCAGCAGCAGCGCGTGGCCATCGCCCGGGCACTGATGATGCGACCGCAGATCATGCTGTTCGACGAGCCCACCTCGGCGCTAGATCCGGAGAAGGTCAACGAGGTGCTGCAGGTGATCGAGGCGCTGGCCAACGAGGGCATCACCATGGTGATCGTCACCCACGAGATGAACTTCGCCTTCAAGGTCTCGGACCGCATCGTCTTCATGGAAAAGGGTCGCGTGGTCTGCGATGACGCGCCCCAGATACTGCGTAACGGCCAGCATCCGCGCGTCGAGGCCTTCCTCAAGGACGTGTCCCTGGCTTGACCCCCACCCTGGCTTTCGGAGAACAGAGATGATCGAGCAAGCGCAACTGGAAAGTTTCCACCAGAACGGTTACCTGGTGGTAGAGAACCTGCTGACGGCCGCGGAGATCGCCGCCCTGCAGAGCGATTTCGAACGCTGGGTGGAAGACAGTCGGAGCCACGCCGAGGCCTGGGGCGAAACCCTGGACGGCCGGGCGCGCTTCGACGTGGAACTGGACCACCGGCCCGATCACCCGTCCCTGCGCCGGGTCAGCTCCCCCACCGAGATCTCGCCGGCCTATCGCCAGGTCGCCTTCACCTCGCGGATGGCCCAGGTCGCGGCCCAGCTGATCGGCGGCAGCGGCACCCGCTTCCACCACAGCAAGATCAATTCGAAGCTGCCGCACACCGCCACCCAGGTGAAATGGCACCAGGATTTCCTCTTCACCCCGCACAGCAACGATGACGTGGTCACCGCGCTGCTGATGGTGAGCGAGGTCACCCCGGAAAACGGTCCGCTCACGGTCATCCCCGGCAGCCACAAGGGCCCGCTGTGGTCGCACTGGCAGGACGGCCGCTTCAGCGGCGCGGTGGACGACAGCGTGGTGGCCGAACACTGCGGCGAGCCGGTGGCCTGCTTCGGCCCCGCCGGCTCGGTGTGCTTCATGCACACCCGCCTGTTGCACGCCTCCAGCCCCAACCAGACCGAACTCCCGCGCACCCTGTTCATCGCCGTCTACGCCGCCGAGGACGCCCTGCCCTTCGGCGAGAACCCGCTGCCCAGCGAGCACGCCGGGATGCTGGTAGCCGGCCAGGAAAGCGGCCTGGTACGCAGCGTGGCCAACAGCGTACGCCTGCCGCAGAAACCCCGCGGCGCCTCCTTCTTCGTCCAACAGGCCGGGCTCGACCAGGCCGCCGTTTGATCTTTCCTACCCGTCAAGGAGCATCGCCATGCAAAGATTCAGCGCCGCCTCGATTCGAATCCTCTCCACCACCGTGCTGGGCGCCACCCTGGCCCTGGCCTCCAGCCTGGCCGCGGCCGACTTCCTGCAACCGGGCAAGCTGGTCGCCGGTTCCGACCTGACCTTCTTCCCCTACGAGTACGTGCAGGACAACAAGCCGGCGGGTTTTGACATCGAATTGGTCGATGGGCTGGGCAAGATCATGGGGCGCAGCGTGGAAACGCTGGACACCCGCTTCCCCAACCTGATCACCGGCCTGCAGGGCGGTCGCTTCGATATCGTCAACTCGTCCATGTACATCACCGCGGACCGCCTCAAGGTGATCGACATGATCCCCTACCTGAAGAGCGGCGAGTCGATCATCGCGCTCAAGGGCAGCGACTATCAGCCCAAGAAGCCGGAAGACTTCTGCGGTCACAAGATCGGCTCCATGGGTGCCACTTCCTGGCTGCAGCAGCTGCACAAGCTCTCCGACGAATACTGCGTGAAGAATGGCTTGCAGCCCATCGCCGTGAGCGAATACGGCACCGATCCCCAGACCACCCAGGCGCTGCTGTCCAAGGCCGTCGAGGCCCAGATCACCGACGCCGCCGTGGCCCGCGGCCTGGTGGAAAAGCTCGGCAATCGCGTGGTGATCTCCTCGGACAGCCTGATCTATCCGGTGCTCAACGGCTTCGGCGTGAAGAAGGGCAATGACCAGATCAAGACCGCCCTGGTGGACGCGCTCAAGCAATACAGCGCCACCCCGGAATACGCCGCCCTGCTGAAGAAGTACAACTTCCAGGCGCCCACCGAGGCCGATATCGCCGCCCTGATGCCCAAGCCCTGAGCCTTCCGGAGTCACGACCATGGCACTCTCCCACGAGGAACAGCTGCGTATCGATCTGGCGGCGACCTTTCGCGTCATCGCCCACCTCGACATGCATGAAGCCGTCGCCAACCACTTCAGCGCCGCCGTCTCCCCCGACGGCAAGCGCTTCCTGATCAACCCCAAGTGGAAGCACTTCTCGCGCATCCGCGCCAGCGACCTGCTGCTGCTCGATGCGGACGATCCCCAGGGTGCCGAGCGCCCCGAGGTGGATGCCACGGCCTGGTCGATCCATGGGCAGATCCATCGCCGCCTGCCGGAGGCACGGGTCGTGCTGCACCTGCATCCGGTCCATACCACGGCGGTGGCCTGCCTGGCCAAGCCGCAGATCCCGCCCATCGACCAGAACACCGCCCGCTACTTCAATCGCCTGGCGGTGGACGAACTCTATGGCGGCATGGCCGATACCGAGGCCGAAGGGGCGCGCCTGGCAGGCCTGCTCGACGGCAAGCAGCGCCTGTTGATGGGCAACCACGGCGTCATGGTCATCGCTCCCACCATCGGCCAGGCCTTCGACGACATCTGGACCCTGGAGCGCGCCTGCCAGATCCTGGTCACCGCCTGGTCCACCGGTCAGCCGCTCAAGGTGCTCTCCGACGAGGTCGCCGAGAAGACCGCGCGGGCCTGGGAAGGCATCACCGACTTCTCCGAGCAGCATTTCGCCGAGATGAAAGAACTGATGATCCAGGCGGACCCCTCCGTGCTGGATTGATCGCCGCGGAGCCTCCGCGCTCCGCCCTCCTACTGCTTAGAGCCTGTTCAAAATCTCGCGAGCTAGAGCCAAACAAGGCGAAAACGGCTGAGGAAGCGGAGTTTACGAATGGTAAATGAGTATTCCGAAGGCGTTTTCAACGCAGTTTGGCCGACGCGCAGCAGACTATGAACAGGTTCTTATGATGACGGCCGCCCCCTGCGGAGCGGCCTAAGGGTACCGTCATGACCGCATTACCGACCGCTATCGACACCCTGGTGATAGGCGCCGGCCAGGCTGGAGTCGCCATGAGCGAACACCTGGGCCGCCTGGGCATCGAACACCTGGTGCTGGAAAAGAACCGCATCGCCGAAGCCTGGCGTACCGGCCGCTGGGACTCCCTGGTAGCCAATGGCCCCGCCTGGCACGATCGCTTTCCCGGCCTGGAATTCCAGACGCCCCCGGACGGTTTCCCCGGCAAGGACGAGATCGCCGCCTACTTCGAGACCTATGCGCGGCAGATCGGGGCGCCCATCCGTACCGGCGTCGCGGTCACCCGGGTATGCCGTCACGAGGGCCGCAGCGGCTTCCTGGTCGAGACCTCGGCGGGCAACCTGAGCGCGCAGCGGGTGGTGGTGGCCACGGGTCCCTTCCAGAAACCGGTCATCCCGGCCATCGCGCCCAAGGACGACGGGCTCTACCAGATCCACTCCGCCCAGTACTTCAATCCCCAGCAACTGCCCGAGGGCGCGGTGCTGGTGGTCGGCGCCGGCTCCTCGGGGGTGCAGATCGCCGAGGAATTGCTGCGCGCCGGCAAGCGCGTCTATCTCTCGGTGGGTCCCCACGACCGGCCGCCGCGCGCCTATCGCGGGCGTGACTTCTGCTGGTGGCTGGGCGTACTCGGCCTTTGGGACACCGAGACCATGCAGCCGGGCCGCGAGCACGTGACCATCGCCGTCAGTGGCGCCCGTGGCGGCCATACCGTGGACTTCCGCCGCCTGGCCCAGGCCGGCATGACCCTGGTAGGCCTCACCGACACCTTCGTCGGCGGCACTGTGCGTTTCCGCCCGGATCTGAACCAGAATCTCGACGCCGGGGATGCCAACTACCTGGCCCTGCTGGACGCCGCCGATGCCTATGCCGCCCGCCACGGCCTCGACCTGCCCGAAGAACCCGACGCCCGCGAGCGCGTGGCGGACGCCGATTGCATTCGTGAACCGCTCAAGGAACTCGACCTGAAGGCCGCCGGCGTCAGCGCGGTGATCTGGGCGACCGGCTACGCCACCGACTTCGGCTGGCTGCAGGTGGACACCTTCGGCGACAACGGCAAGCCCAGGCACCAGCGCGGCGTCGGCGCCGAGCCGGGCATCTACTTCGTCGGCCTGCCCTGGCTCAGTCGTCGCGGCTCGGCCTTCATCTGGGGCGTCTGGCACGACGCCCGCCACGTGGCCGACCAGATCGCCATCCAGCGCCGCTACCAAGAGTACCGCCCAGGCGCAGCCACCACCTTGCCGGTCCAGCGCTCGCGCACCGCCTGAAGCCCTTTTCGAGACCAGGAGCCCCCACCATGGCCACCCCGACCCACACCCGTATCCGCATGTTCAATACCAAGGACACCTACCCCAACCAGACCCTGGACAACGACCTCTGCCAGGCGGTGCGCGCCGGCAACACCGTCTACGTCCGCGGCCAGGTGGGCACCGACTTCGCGGGCAACCTGGTCGGGCTGGGTGATCCCCGGGCCCAGGCCGAGCAGGCGATGAAGAACGTCAAGCAGCTGCTGGAAGAAGCCGGCAGCGATCTCAGCCATATCGTCAAGACCACCACCTACCTGATCGATCCGCGCTACCGCGAGCCGGTGTACCAGGAGGTCGGCAAGTGGCTCAAGGGCGTCTTCCCCATCTCCACCGGGCTGGTAGTCGCGGCCCTGGGCCAGCCCCAGTGGCTGATGGAGATCGACGTCATCGCCGTGATTCCCGACTGAGGCCGTGCCATGACCTTTTCCATCACCGCCCGCTGCGCCGAGACCGGTCAATTCGGCATCGCCATCAGTTCCTCGAGCATCGCCGTGGGCGCCCGCTGCCCCTGGCTGCGGCCCGGGGTCGGCGCGGTCAGCTCACAGAACATCACCCTGCCCGCCCTGGGACCCCGTACCCTGGATGGACTGGCTCAAGGTCTGACACCCGAGGCGGCCCTGGCCCAGAGCCTGGCCGGCGACGGTTACGCCGAGTATCGCCAGGTGACCGTCATCGACGCCCAGGGCCGCAGTGCCCACCACAGCGGTGCCCATACCCTCGGCGTGCACCAGGCCCGCAGCGGCCGGGACTGCGTGGGCGCCGGCAACCTGCTGGCGAGCCCGGCGGTAGTGGATGCCCTGGTGGAAGCCTTCGAGCAGGCCCAAGGTGTCCTCGCCGAACGGCTGGTACAGGCCATGCAGGCGGCCATGGCCGCCGGTGGCGAAGCCGGTCCCGTGCATTCCGCCGCGCTGCTGGTGGTGGGCGAGCCGAGCTGGCCCCTCGTCAATCTGCGCGTCGACTGGGCCGAGACGGACCCCATCGGCCAACTGGCCAGCCTCTGGCGCGCCTACGAACCTCAGCTGCAGGACTACCTCGACCGGGCGGTACGCCCGGATCTCGCCCCCGGCTACGGCGTACCGGGAGATGATCGATGAGCGGCAGTCGCGACCTCCTGGCCCGGCTGGTGTCCTTCGACACCACCAGTCGCGAGTCGAACCTGGCGCTGATCGACTTCGTCGCCGGCTACCTGGACGGCTTCGGCGTGCCCTATGAGCTGATCCACAACGCCGAAGGTACCAAGGCCAATCTATTCGCCACCCTGGGACCGGCGGACGTACCGGGCATCGTGCTCTCCGGGCATACCGACGTGGTGCCGGTGGACGGCCAGGCCTGGACCCGGCCTGCCTTCGAACTCAGTGAAAGCGAGGGCCGCCTCTATGGTCGCGGCACCGCCGACATGAAGGGCTATCTGGCCTGCTTGCTGGCCCTGGTGCCCCAGGCCGTCCGCGCCCCCCTGCGTCACCCACTGCACCTGGCGCTGTCCTACGACGAAGAGGTGGGCTGCCTGGGGGTACGCAGCCTGCTCGACCAGCTGGCGCAGCGCCCGGTCAAGCCGCTGCTGTGCATCATCGGCGAGCCCACCGAACTCAAGCCCGTGCTCGGCCACAAGGGCAAGGTGGCCATGCGCTGCAAGGTGCACGGCGCGGCCTGTCACTCGGCCTATGCGCCCACGGGGGTCAACGCCGTGGAATACGCCGCCCACCTGGTCGTCGAACTCGGCCGGCTGAGCGAGGCCCTCAAGGCACCGGAACGACGGGACGTCCGTTTCGATCCACCCTTTTCCACGGTGCAGACAGGGCTGATCGGTGGGGGGCAGGCGCTGAACATCGTGCCCCAGGATTGCGCCTTCGACTTCGAGATCCGCGCCCTGCCCGCCCAGGACCCATACCAGGTGATCCACCAGCTGCGGGACTATGCCGAGCACAGCCTGCTACCGGCGATGAAGGCCATCAGCGCTGACAGTGCGGTCAACTTCGCCGAACTTTCCAGCTATCCCGGCCTGGATACCGCCGCCGAAAGCGAGGCCGCGGAGTGGATCGCGAGTTTCTGCGGCTCGCGGGACTTCGGCACCGTGGCCTTCGGCACCGAAGGCGGCCTCTTCGCCGCCGCCGGCATTCCCACCGTGGTCTGCGGCCCAGGCAGCATGGCTCAGGGACACAAGCCGGACGAGTTCGTCAGCCAGGCGCAGCTGGACGGCTGCGATGCCATGTTGGGGCGGGTGTTGGCCTTCGTCCAAGGCTAGGTCGATCATTCCATTTTGCGGAATGCTGAACTGACGAGAAGGCCGATTCCCTAAAAAGCGATCTGATCCCAAGCTGGCGGCACGAATCGGGACCACCCTTGGCCCGATGCCTGCCAGGAGCTGGATCATGAAGATCTACCACCTTCCGTTGTCTGGACATGCCCATCGCGCCGTGCTGTTCGCCTCGCTGCTGGGCCTTGCGCCCGAACTCGTCGAGGTCGACCTCGCGGCCGGCGAGCACCGCACCCCGGCGTTCCTCGCCCTCAACCCCTTCGGCCAGGTGCCGGTGCTGGAGGACGACGGCGTGGTCGTCGCCGACTCCAATGCCATCCTCGTCTACCTGGCGAAGAAACTGGGCCGCACCGATTGGCTGCCGGAAGACCCGGCCGGGGCCGCCGCCGTCCAACGCTGGTTGTCGGTGGCCGCGGGCGAACTGGCCTACGGCCCGGCAGCGGCGCGGCTGATCACGGTATTCGGTGCCCGCCTGAATGCGCAGGAGGTCATCGCCCGTGCCCAGGTCCTGCTGAAGCGGCTGGAAGATCATCTCGCCCACCGCGACTGGCTGGCCGCCGATCATCCGACCATCGCCGACGTCGCCCTCTACAGCTACCTGGCCGGGGCACCGGAAGGCAACGTGGACCTGGCGCCCTACGCCGCCGTGCGGGCCTTCCTGCAGCGAGTGGAAGCTCTACCGGGCTTCGTGCCCTTCCCGCAGACGGCTGCCGGTCTGCGCGCCTGAGCCGGCTGGATCACCCGCCTGCCCCACCGCGAGGAGCAACGTCGATGAGCACGCCCCTGAACGCTCTGCCCACCTGGCACCCCGGCGAAACCGCCCTGCAGGAACGCATCGGCGTCCGCCAGCGGATGGCCGAGATCGGCCCGCGGGTGATCCGCAGCTTCATGCCCGAACAGCACCGCGTCTTCTACCAGCAGTTGCCCTTCCTGGTGCTGGGTAGCGTGGACGCAACGGGCGCTGCCTGGGCGACGATCCTGGAAGGCGCGCCGGGCTTCGTCAGCGCACCGACCCCGACGCGGCTGGACATCGCGGCCGGCCTACCGGCAGGCGATCCGGCCGGTGCGGGCCTGGGGGATGGCGCAGCAGTGGGATTGCTGGGCATCGAGCTGCACACCCGGCGGCGCAACCGCGTCAACGGCGAGATCGAGCTGACGCCCCAGGGCCTGCGGGTGAGCGTGGATCAGAGCTTCGGCAACTGCCCACGCTACATCCAGCTGCGCGACCTGCAACCCGGCCAACCGTCGAATACCGTGACCACCCCGGCCGTCGAACCCCTCAAGGTGTTGGATGGCGCGGCACGACAACTGATCGAAGGGGCCGATGCCTTCTTCGTCGCCTCCTACGCCGAGCAGGAGGGACGGCGCCGGGTGGACGCCTCCCACCGCGGCGGCAAGCCGGGCTTCGTCCGGGTGGATGCCGAGGGCGTGCTGACCATTCCCGACTTCAACGGCAACCTGTTCTTCAACACCCTGGGCAACATCGCCGTCAACGGCCAAGCCGGACTGCTGTTCGTCGACGACGAGCGCGGCGACGTACTGCAACTGAGTGGCCTGGCCGAGGTGCTGTTCGACTCCCCCGAAATCGCCGCCTTCGAAGGCGCCGAGCGCCTCTGGCGCTTCCGCCCACAGCGTATAGTCCGGCGCCGCGCCGCCCTGACCCTGCGCTGGCGGGCGCGGGCCGGGGGCGAGTCGGACAGCAGCCAGCTGACCGGCAGCTGGGCGCAGGCGCGGGAGCGCCTGCTGAGCCGGGAACTCGGCAACCGCTGGCGATCCTTGCGCGTCATCCGCGTCGTCGAGGAGAGTGCCACCATCCGCTCCTTCCATCTCGCCGCGGCAGACGGCACGGCCTTGCCGGCCGCCCAGGCCGGCCAGTTCCTGCCGGTACGCCTCATCCCGGCCGCCGGCCAGGCCCCGGAGCTGCGCAGCTACAGCCTCTCCAGTGCACCGGTCGACGGGCACTACCGCATCAGCGTCAAGCGCGAGGGGCTGGTGTCCGCTTGGCTGCATGACCAGCTGCACGAGGGTGATCTGCTCGACACGCGCCCGCCGGCGGGGGACTTCACCCTGGCGGCGCCAGCCGACCAGTCCCTGGTACTGCTGGCTGCCGGCATCGGCATCACCCCGCTGCTGGCGATGCTCAGGCACCTGGTCCACGAAGGGCGCCGAACCCAGCGCCAGCGCCCGATCACCCTCTTCTACGGCGCCCGGTCGAAGACCGAGCGCGCCTTCGATACGGAGTTGGCCGAACTGCTGGCCGTCGCAGGAAACACGGTGCGCCTGGTGCGAGCGCTGAGCGATACCCGCGGGGCCGTGGCGGATACCGACTACGAGGTGGCCGGGCGGATCGACCTGGACGTGCTGGGACGCTTCCTGCCCTTCGGCGATCACGCCTTCTACCTGTGCGGTCCGGCGGCCTTCACCCAGGCACTGTACGACGGCCTGCGCGGCTACGGCATCGAGGACGCGCGCATCCATGCGGAAGCCTTCGGCCCGGCGGCGCTGCGCCGCAGTCAGCCCCTGGAAGCGGCGGCTCCTGTGCGTCCAGCCGCGGCCACGGACAGCGTGCCGGTGGTCTTCACCGCCTCGCTCAAGGAGGCGCGCTGGACCCCCGCGGCGGGCTCGCTGCTGGAACTGGCCGAAGCCCGTGGTCTCGACCCCGCCTTCAGCTGTCGCGAAGGTCATTGCGGCAGTTGCCGGACGCGACTGCTCGGCGGCGCCGTCACCTATGCGCGCGAACCGGTAGCGCGGGTCGCCGCCGGCGAGGCGTTGCTGTGCTGCGCGGTGCCGGCGGCTGGCACCGACCGCCTGGAGCTCGATCTGTGATCCGTGCAGCCTGAAGTTGACTACCATGGAGCCTGGTCGACAGGACAGGACGGCGAGGCAGATGGATCGTTGGCAGGCGATGCGCGTGTTCGTGAAGGTGGCGGAAACCGAGAGTTTCGCCCGTACCGCCCGGGAGTTGCACCTGAGCGCACCGGCGGTGACCCGCCTGGTGGCCGCGCTGGAGGAACTGGTCGGCGCACGCCTGCTGGTGCGTACCACCCGCTCGGTCAGGCCCACCGAGGCCGGCGCCCGCTACCTGCAGGATTGCCGGCGCATCCTCGCCGACATTGGCGAAGCGGAGCTGGCCGCGGCCGGCCACTACGCCAAGCCGGTCGGCACCCTGACGATCACCGCCCCGTTGCTGTTCGGGCAGTTGCACGTGCTGCCGCTGGTACTGGACTATCTCGAACGCTATCCGCAGATGCGCGCCCGCACCTTCTTCGTCGACCGGCCGGTGAACATCGTCGAGGAAGGCATGGACGTCGCCTTGCGCATCGGACATCTGCCCGATTCGGGCTTCACCGCCATCCAGGTGGGTAGCGTGCGCCGGGTAGTCTGCGCCGCCCCTGCCTATCTGCAGGCGCATGGGGTGCCCGGTACCCCTGCCGCGCTGCGCGAGCACCGCATCCTGGTGTCCCACAGCGCCTGGTCATCACCGGAATGGCGCTTCGCCGGCGGCCAACGGGTGAGCGTCGATCCGCTGCTGCACTGCAACACCAACGCGGCCGCCATCGGCGCGGCCAGGGCCGGTCACGGCCTCACCCGGGTCCTGCACTACCAGATCGCGCCGGCCCTGGCCGAAGGCGCGCTGCAGATCGTCCTCGCCGAGCACGAGGAAGCGCCGCTGCCGATCCACCTCATCTACCCCGAAGGTCGCCAGGCGCCGGCCAAGGTGCGGGCCTTCATCGACCTGGCGGTGGCGGCGCTCAGGGACAATCCGCTGTTCGCCTGAAAGGCTCAGTGGCCGAGGATCGCCTTGGTCTCCAGATACTCCTCCACACCGTGGACGCCATACTCGCGCCCATTGCCGGAGCGCTTGTAGCCGCCGAAGGGAGCCCAGGGGTTCCAGGCCGGATAGTTGAGATGGACCTGCCCGGCACGAAGACGGGCTGCTACCGCGGCGACCTGGTCGGGGTCCCGACCCTGGACGTGGGCGCTGAGGCCATAGCGGCTGTCGTTGGCGATGGCGATGGCTTCCTCGACGGAATCGTAGGGAATCAGGCAGATCACCGGCCCGAAGATTTCCTCTTGGGCGATGCGCATCCCGGAGGTGACCGCCGAGAACACCGTGGGGCGCGCATAGAAACCGGTGGTGCAGCCATCCGGGCGCCCCGGTCCACCGCAGACGAGCCTGGCGCCCTCCGCCAGGGGGCCATGGGTCGTCGCGGGCGCCTGGGGATCACCGACCACGAGACCCGCCACGGTGGCCACCGCCAGGCGCTCTGCCTCGGCCAGCTGCGCCTGAGGCACCAGCATCCGCGTCGGCGCACTGCAGGATTGGCCACTGTTGCGGAAGGCCGCCAGCACGCCCTTGGCCACCGCCTCTGGCAGATCGGCATCGGGCAGCAGCAAGTTGGGCGACTTGCCGCCCAGTTCCTGGGTCACGCGCTTGACCGTACCGGCGGCGGCCTGGGCCACCTGAACCCCGGCGCGATTGGAGCCGGTGATGGAAATCATGTCGACGTCGGGATGCTCGGCCAGCGCCGCGCCGACCGTGGGGCCGTCGCCGTTGATCAGGTTGAACACCCCTGCGGGTATCCCCGCGTCATGGACCGCCTGGGCGAACAGCAAGGCGCTCAGCGGGGCCAGTTCGCTGGGCTTGAGCACCACCGTGCAGCCGGCGGCCAGCGCCGGCGCGACCTTGGCGGTGATCTGGTAGAGCGGCCAGTTCCAGGGCGTGATGAGGGCGCAGACGCCGATGGCCTCACGCCTGATGCGCAATGCGCCCTCGGCGCGCTCGAAGGCGTAGTCGCTCACCACCTCGCGCGCCACGCGCAGGTGTTCCAGGGCCAGGGGCACCTGCAGCGCACGGGCCGCGGCGAGAGGCGCGCCCATCTCCCGGGACATCACCTGGGCGAAGATTTCGGCACGCTGCGCCAGCAGGGTCTGCAAGCGCTCCAGCAGTTGGGCGCGAGCGATCGGCGGCCGCCCGGACCAGGCGTCGAAGGCGCTGCGGGCGGCCCGCACCGCCTGGTCGACCTCCGCAGCGCCGCCGAGGGCCACCTCGGCGAGCGGACGTTCGGTCGCGGGATCCGTCACCGTGGCCCGGGCAGCGCCAGGCACCGGCACCCAGCGGCCAGCGAGATAGCAGCAGAGGGTCACACGGGAATCGATTAGCGGATGCAACGAAGGGTCCAGCAGCATGAGGGGTAGCTCCCAGATAGCGACAAGCGATCAGTCGGCGCGCGCCAGCGCCTCTATCTCGACGAGATAACCATGGTGCAACTGTGGCACCGGCACCACCGCCCGCGCCGGGCGATGCTCGCCCAGGTACCCGGCATAGAGGCGGTCGAAGGTGGGCCAGTGCTCGATGCCCACCACATAGACGGTCACCTTGAGCAGATCCTGTGGCCCCCGCCCGGCAGCGGCCAGGATGGCGCAGAGGTTGTCCAGGGCGATGCGCGCCTGGTCGGCGAAGCTCGCCGCGACCGCATGGCTGCCGTCGGGGCGCACCGGCAGTTGCCCGGATACGTGGAGCAGTCCCTGGTAGGCCACCGCCTGGGAGTAATGCCCACCGGGCGGCGCGGCCTGGGCGGTCCGGATGAATTCGGGATCAGCGGCCATGCAGGCGACTCCAGACAGTGATGGCACCCTTGGCGTCCACGGCGTGATAACGCTCGAACTGGGCGCCGGTGGCGCAGGCATGGTTGGGCAGGATGCGCAGGCGACTGCCCACCGGGAAGCGTTCTTCCAGATCGGCGGGGGCCCCTTCGGCAAAGCTGATCATGCCGTGCTCCTGATTGGCGCCGGACAAGAGCGCACCGTCGAGCCAGCTGCCGTCCAGGGTGCAGACCTGGCCGTAGCCGAAGTCGCGCTGCTGGCGCTGGGTACCGCGGTCGCGACTCAGCGCCATCCAGCCCGCGTCCACCAGCACCCAGCCCTTCTCCGGCTGGTGGCCGATCACCGTGGTGAGGACGCTCAACGCCAGGTCCTCGGCCTGGCAGATGCCGACGTTGTGCATCACCAGGTCCTGGAAGACGTACACCCCGGCGCGCACCTCGGTGACGCCGGCCAGATCCAGGGCCGACAGCGCCGTGGGCGTCGAGCCGATGCTCACCTGCGGACAGGCGAAGCCCTGGGCACGCAGCCGTTCGGCCGCTGCCACGCAGAGGGCACGTTCCTGCTCGGCCAGGGCCTGCAGCGCCGCGGGATCGTTCAATTCGTAGCTGGAGCCGGCATGGGTGAGCACCCCGACCAGGCGCATACCGCCGGTCTGCAGCACCTCGGCGACCTGCAGCAACTTGGAATCGGCCGGCTGCAGGCCGGCGCGGTGGCCGTCGCAGTCGATCTCCAGCCAGACATCGAAGGCTTCATCGTAGCGCTGTCCGGCCGCGACGATGGCCTGGGCCCCGGCCAGGCTGTCGGTCAGGATGCTCAGCCGGCAGCCCTGGCGCCGCAGGGCGCTCACCTGCTCCAAGCGCGCCGGCGCGATGGCCACGGCATAGAGCACGTCGGTGATGCCCATGGCGAAACAGGCCTCGGCCTCCTGCAGCGTGGAGACGGTTACGCCCTGGGCGCCCGCGTCCATTTGCCGGCGGATGACCGGCTCGCTCTTGCTGGTCTTCACATGGGGCCGCAGACGCACGCCGAGGGCGTCCATGCGGTCCTGCATGAGCTGGATGTTGCGCATCGTCCGCGTCTCGTCGATCAGCGCGGCGGGGGTATCGAGGGTGAGCAGGGACAGGGTCATGACGGGGACTCGACCAATGGGCGATGGCTCGACTGTACCCAGCCAGCATGAACCTGTGCTTCAATTCAACTGACTCATTCCTTCAGCTCAGATTAATGATCGCCATCGAAGACCTGCGCCTGATGGTGCTGCTGGCACGTTCCGATTCCTTGAGTGCGGCGGCGCGCGCCCTCAACGTTTCGCCGCCCGCCCTCTCCACTCGCCTGCGCAAGCTGGAGGCACGGCTGGGGGTGGCCCTGGCCAATCGCGATGCCCGGCGGTTGAGCCTGACCCCTGACGGCGAGCGCTTCGCCCAGCAATGCAGCGAACTGCTCGACCGCCTGGAGGCCCTGCCCGACACCTTCACCCGCCAGGATCGGCAGCTGGTGGGCACCCTGCGCCTGGCGGCGCCCTTCGGCTATGGCCGCCAGCGCATCGCTCCGTTGCTGGCGCGCTTCGCCGCGTTGCACCCGCAACTGCGCCTGCAACTGGACCTACGGGAGACCCCCTGGCCCGACCGGCACGACAGCGATGCGGTCATTCATATCGGCGCCATCGACGACAGCTCCTGGATCGCCAAGACCCTGGCCCACAACGAACGCTGGCTGTGCGCCAGTCCCGCCTACTTGGCCGAACACGGTGAGCCGCAGGGGCCCAGGGCCTTGCTGCGGCACCGCTGCATCTGCATCCGCGAGAACGACGAGGACGTGACCCTCTGGCAACCGCGCAACGACCAGGAGCGCCAGACGCTACGCATCGAACCGGCGCTGCTCACCAACGATGGCAGCGTGGCCCGCCGCTGGGCCGAACAGGGCCTGGGCATCGTGCTGCGTTCCCAGTGGGACGTCGCCGATGCCATTGCGCGCGGTGCCCTGGTCCGGCTGCTGCCGGAGTGGCGCTTCGACAGTGCGCCCATCACCCTCCTGATCCCCGCCCGCAAGCAGCGCAGTGCCCGCCTCCAGGCGCTGGCCAACTTCCTCGACCTGGCGGTGAAGGGGCTGGACGCGGACGCCGACCGTCAATAAAGGCAGGCCAGCAGACAACCGCACAAACTGCGGCAACGCCGCCGCGAACGCGTTCGGCACCGGTTCGCAGCGGCCGATTTCGGCATTCGCCACCGCCGCTGCTCCCTAGACTCAGGGCCTGACCTGCCACTGGGAGCGCCACCATGCCGCTGCACCTCGATCTGCGGGATCCCCGCCTGCTCAAAGCATCCGCCTATGTCGACGGCCACTGGATAGCCGCCGACAGCGGCGCCACCTTCGCTGTGGAAAATCCCGCGACCGGCGCGACCATCGCCCAGGTCGCGGCGCTGGAAGCCACGGAAACCGCCCGCGCCATCGCCGCGGCGGAAGCGGCCTGGCCGGCCTGGCGTGAGCGTCCGGCCGCCGAGCGCGCGGCCCTGCTGGAGCGCTGGCATGGGCTGATGCTGGAACACCAGGAGGACCTGGCCCTGCTGATGACCCTGGAACAGGGCAAGCCCTTGGCCGAGGCCCGGGGCGAGATCGCCTATGGCGCGAGCTTCGCCAAATGGTTCGCCGAAGAGGCCCGGCGCAGCTATGGTGACATCCTGCCAGCCCCCGCCCGGGATCGTCGGGTGCTGGTGATTCGTCAGCCAGTGGGTGTCGCCGCCGCCATCACCCCGTGGAATTTCCCCAACGCCATGATCACCCGCAAGGCCGCGCCGGCCCTGGCCGCCGGCTGCCCGGTGGTGATCAAGCCCTCGGATCTCACCCCGCTGTCGGCCCTGGCGCTCGCCGAACTGGCCGACCGTGCGGGTTTCCCCGCCGGGGTATTCAACGTGGTCACCGGCATGCCCACCGGCATCGGTAGCGAGCTGACCAGCAATCCGGCGGTACGCAAGCTGTCCTTCACCGGC
This sequence comes from Pseudomonas oryzihabitans, assembly GCF_032027545.1. Taxonomy (GTDB): domain Bacteria; phylum Pseudomonadota; class Gammaproteobacteria; order Pseudomonadales; family Pseudomonadaceae; genus Chryseomonas; species Chryseomonas oryzihabitans_F. The sequence goes on from NZ_JAVSJB010000018.1 coordinate 104,943, forward strand.
TCCACACGGATCGGTCAGTTGCTGCTGGCGCAGTGCGCGGCCACGGTGAAGCGCACCAGCATGGAACTGGGCGGCAACGCCCCCTTCATCGTCTTCGACGACGCCGACCTGGACCTGGCCATCGCCGGGGTGCTGCAGAGCAAATTCCGCAACGCCGGCCAGACCTGCGTCTGCGCCAACCGCATCCTGGTGCAGGACGGCATCCACGACCGCTTTGCCGAGCGCCTGGCCGCCGAGGTCGCCAAGTTCAAGGTGGGCAATGGTCTGGAGGCCGGGGTGACCCTCGGCCCGCTGATCAACCGCCTGGCGGTGGACAAGGTGGCGCGCCATGTCGACGACGCCCTCACCCAGGGCGCCAAGGCCCTGTTCGGCGGCCTGCCCAGCGGCCACGACCAGTTCGTCGCGCCCACGGTGCTCACCGGTGCCACGGCGGACATGCTGCTGGCCCGCGAGGAAACCTTCGGCCCGGTGGCGCCGCTGTTTCGCTTCCGCGATGAAGCCGAGGCCCTGGCCCTGGCCAATGCCACGCCCTACGGCCTGGGCGCCTACTACTACACCCAGGACCTGCGCCGCGCCTGGCGGGTGGGTGAGCAACTGGAGTTCGGCATGGTGGCGCTCAATACCGGCACCCTGTCGATGGAGGTCGCGCCCTTTGGCGGCGTGAAACAATCCGGCCTGGGCCGCGAGGGTTCGCACCTGGGGCTGGACGAGTACCTGGAGGTCAAGGCCTGGCACCTGGGCGGGCTGGACTGAAACCAGGGCCAGCAGGCAACCGAAAATGCCGTCGCCCCCGAGCAAAACAGTCGATCGCGATGCCGGAGCCGGCAACTTCAGCGTTACCCACCCTGCGGCCTGCGTAGGCTGGAATTCTCGCCCCTGCCTGGAGATCCCTTCATGAATTCCGCTGCCAAAGCCACCGACCGCCTCTTGGGTCATCGCGAACAGAGCGTTCCGCGCGGCATCATCACCGCCCACCCCGTCGTGGTGGCCCGCGCCCAGGGCAGCGAAGTCTGGGACGTGGACGGGCGCCGCTACCTCGACTTCGTCGGCGGCATCGGCGTGCTCAACGTCGGCCACAATCACCCGCGGGTGGTGGCGGCCGTGCGCCGCCAGGTCGGGGAAATCTCCCATGCCAGCTTCCAGGTGATGGCCTACGAGCCCTACCTGGAACTGGCCAGCCGGCTCAACACCCTGATCGGCAACGGCGAAGCCTACAAGACGTTGCTGCTGACCTCGGGCGCCGAAGCCGTGGAAAACGCCATCAAGATCGCCCGCGCCCACACCCGGCGACCCGGCGTGATCGCCTTTCGCGGTGGCTTCCACGGCCGTACCCTGTTGGGCGTGACCCTGACCGGCTTCGCCCAGCCCTACAAGCAGAACTTCGGCCCCTTCCCGGGCGACATCTACCATGCGCCCTACCCCGACGCCTTCCACGGGGTGGACACCCAGCGAGCCCTGGCCGGGCTACGCGAGGTGTTCGCCACCCAGGTCGCCCCCGACCAGGTGGCCGCCCTCCTGATCGAGCCGGTGCAGGGCGACGGCGGCTTCCGCCCCGCGCCCGTGGAATTCCTCCAGGCCCTGCGCGCCCTGTGCGACCAGCACGGCATCGTACTCATCGCCGACGAGATCCAGACCGGCTTCGGCCGCACCGGCAGCCTCTTCGCCTTCCAGCAGACCGGCATCCAGCCCGATCTGGTCACGGTGGCCAAGAGCCTCGCGGGCGGTCTGCCGCTATCGGGCGTGGTCGGCCGCGCCGCCATCATGGACGCCCCCCTGCCTGGCGGCCTGGGCGGTACCTACGGCGGCAACGCCCTGGCCTGCGCCGCGGCCCTGGCGGTGCTCGATATCTTCGCCGAAGAAGACCTGGTCGCCCGTGGGGTCGCCCTCGGCGAGCAGCTGCGCAGCGGTCTGCTCGAGCTGCAGCGCCGTCATCCGCGCATCGGCGAGGTCCGCGGGCGCGGCTTCATGCTGGCGGTGGAGATGGTCGGCGCGGACGGCCACAGCCCCGACGCCGCCCTCGCCCAGCAGGTTATCGACGCGGCCCGCGGGGCCGGCCTGCTAGTGATCAAGTGCGGGGTGGAGCGTAACGTCATCCGCTTCCTGGCTCCGCTCACCACGACCGAGACGCAACTGGCCGAAGCCTTGCAGATGTTCGGCCACGCCCTCGCCCAGGCTGGTGCCTGAGGTCGAACGCAACGCCGCCAGGTCCCGCCGGGGCGGCGCCCAGGGGAAACCGATCATGAGAATAACGCGCTACCAAGCCCTTGGCTTTTCCTGCTACGGCACCCTTATCGACCGTGAAGGCGGCATTGTGGAAGCACTGCGCCCCATCGTGGCGCAGGCCGGACTGAGCACCCATCCCGATTGGCTGCTCGGCAGCTATCACCGCCTGGCCCGCGAGTTGCGCCAGGCGGCCCCGACCGCCAGCCAGGCCAGCCTGCACCTGCGCATCCACCAGCGCCTGGCGCAGGAGTTGCAGCAGGACGAGGACCTGGATGCCAGCGTGGCCTTTGGAAACGCCACGACGTGCTGGCCGGTGTTCGAGGATGCGCCGGGCGCGCTGCAGTACCTGAGCAAGTTCTATCGGTTGGTATTGCTGGCCTCGCCCGATGACGGCGAAGCCGCGGCGGTCACGGCACGCTTGCCGGACGTGTTCGCCGCCGTGGTGCCCAACCGGGGTGGCGATCTGCGCCCGGCGCTGGACGACACTCTGGAAGCGCTGGGCTTGGCGCGTGAGGATCTGCTGCCGGTACGCGGCAGTGAACCGGACGACCCCTGGAACCCCTTGGTGGATTTTCCGCTGTGTACCTTGCGCCGCGACCGCTCGCGGCCCTGGAACCTTTCGCGGCAGGCCCTGGATGGCACGCGATGCGAGTACGCGAGTCTCGCCGATCTGGTGCATGCGCATCAGACCGCCCTGCGTGCCTAGCCTGCCGTTCACGACTGCGAGGAACGACGATGGACGCCGCAACGAAACTGGACCGCATCGACATCAACATCCTGGTGCAACTGCAGAAGGACGGCCGGATGACCAACGTCAGCCTCGCCGAAGCTGTCGGCCTCTCGCCCAGCCCCTGCCTGCAGCGGGTCAAGCGCCTGGAGGCGGCCGGCTACATCAGCGGCTACGAGGCCCACGTCAACCTGGCCAAGATCGCCAACTCGGTAACGGTGTTCACCGAAGTCACCCTCTCCGACCACAAGCGCGCCGACTTCGTGAAGTTCGAATCCTTCATCCGCGGGGTCGACGAGATCCTCGAATGCCACCTCATCAGCGGCGGCTACGACTACCTGCTGCGCTTCATGTGCAGCAGCATCGGTCACTACCAGGAGCTGATGGAATCCATCCTCGACCGCAACGTCGGCATCGAGAAATACTTCAGCTACATCGTCATCAAGTCACCGGTGGTGAAGAACGCCCTGCCGCTGCGCAGCCTGATCAAGGCGGGCTGAGTGACGCTTCGCCAACCCCGCGCAGCCGACGATGGCATGCAGCGCCGCATGTAGCGGGCTGCCTTCGGTCAGCTCGCCTTCCTTGACCAGTTGGCCGATGTAGCCCGCACCCTGCTGCTGCACATAGTTGACCACCATGTTCTGCACGAACTCGGCGTTGCTGGCGCTGATGTTGCCGCTGGCGGTGGCGACCAGGCACGTGGCGATCTGCCGGTAGGTACCGCCTGCGCCCCAGTCGTTGTCGATGGCACATGCTTGGTCGCGATAGGCCAGGCCCTGGTCGCGGTACTGCTGGCGCTGCTCGTCAGTGAGGTTCTTGGCAGGGTCGTTCGCCGCGCTCAGCAGTTCCTTGTATTGCTTCTGGGCGGCGTCGGCCTCACGCCCCTTCTGGTCCAGGTAGCTGCCCACGTTCTGTACGAACTTGCCGGTGATCTCGAAGCCGGCTTGCACCTCGTCGGCATTGAAGATCGGCTTGAGGGCATTGCTGCCGTCGCGCTCGCTGGAGACGTCGTGATTGACGGCTGCCACCGTCTGCTCGGGCGTCTGGTAGGTCAGCTAATACTGCTTGCCTTAATAACCTACTACAGCTTTAGCAAGGCGCTCTTGATGCCGACATTACATCTCTGAGGTATAGGGCAAGAAATCAAAACGGCCCGGTTTCTCTAGAAGAACATGCTCGCAGTACCTATCTATGGCCTCGGCTGGCTCGGACAGTATGCGTATATTTTCGATGTCCGCGTCCTTGATATGATAGATCACACCATCTTGAATGTGATTCTTGACGAACAAGACATCACCCTCTTTTCCTCTTAGGGTAGGCCGGCTGTCGAGAAACATCATGAAGTTTGTACAGGGAGAGCTTTTGCGTGCAGGAAGAACTCCTGGGATCCTTTCTTCCAGCCAAGGCAGATATTTTTTCCTGTATCCTTTAAACTCTTCAAGATAGCCATCCCAACTTTGCCAAGGCCTCCCGATATGGAAGGGCAGCAAGCGGCTATAAATTCCTACCGCAGGACTATCAGGAATATCGAGGCCATCAAACCTACAGTAATAAGCCTCCCGAATAGAAAGAGGCAAGCTATCATATCTTTCTTTAGCGAACCTAAAATCATTAAACTCATTATCTGAAGGATTTCGCCTATGATGCGACCTCCCTACGACTATAACTTTATTATTCAAGTCCAACCCCAGCTTTGCTGTAGAGTACTCCCCTCCATTTAAATCATACCAAGCAAAAATATTACCCCCCACTAAAATATTACCTGTTCTAGGCTGATGCTTACGAGTTAGTTCAAACAGCCAATCAATACCCTTTTCGAGCGGAGTATATACATCTATTTTTTTCCTTTCCTTGAAAATTAGATCCTTAAAAAAACCAGGCACCTCTGCTGCCGACGTCCAAACGACAGTACTATCAGTCACACTTACAAAGTCTTCATAGCTTAAAGACGCGTATTGCATAACTACCTCCAGGAGTAATAGGGGACAGACCACGTTTTACAAAAGATCGGGCGCGCTCTTGGGGCGCCCTGGCTTACCTTCTGTGACTCTTCGCCCCAACGCGGCCTCCACTTCGGCAGAAAACTTCGGACTTCCCAGTGCGTAGTTCCCATTCGTCGCAGCACGTATTTGATCAACTAGCCCTGGATCTAGCGGATAACGGAACAACGCCCTGTAAGCCTGAGCCCTGAGCACTTCATCTCGACCCAACGCTTGGTAGAGTGAGTGTGGGCAAGCCAGCACCGAGGGCTCACCCTGTGCGTTAACCCGATAGCTGGACCAGCGATATTCCGCCGGGTGCTCAACCATACCGGCGCGGATAGGGTTCATCTCAATGTATCGATAACATGCCAACACATAAGCTTCCTCCTGCATGAGGCAAGAGCGGAAGCGACCTTCCCACAGCGTACCGCTACGGCGGTACGTGCGATTCACATACTGT
>NZ_JAVSJB010000019.1:0-99573 GCF_032027545.1 Pseudomonas oryzihabitans
GCTGGATGGCATGTCGGTTTATCGCGGCCATGGGCCGCTCCTACAGGGGGTGATGCTTTTGTAGGAGCGGCCCATGGCCGCGATAGTCCAGACCAGAGCGGTCGCTACGGCGCACCGGCATGGCCGCGATAAGACAGTTGCTCCTACAGGCGCTCGATGTATCCGCAGGAGCGGCCCATGGCCGCGATCCCTCGGACAGGCAGCCGACCGCTTCCACGACCACCGGCAGTGCGGGAACTGAGCGGCGCCCCACGCTCGGCAACCCCTTTCATGCCTGGATCGGAACCCCGGCCAGTTCCTCCTTGCAATAATCGACGAACAGGCGTGCCGATCGCGATAACGGCGCCCGCTTGAGCCAGGCCGCCATCAGGTTCGAACCGACGACGTCTTCGACGATCTGGCGACACGCCAGACGCTTGCCATCGTAGGTCGTATCCGCATGCGGTCGCGTCACCAGCAAGGAAAACCCGAAGCCGTGCCCCACCATCCCCCGCACCATCTCGATGGAGGGCGAACTGAACGCGATGTTCGGCGACAGGCCCAAGGCCTCGAAGACCTGGATGAAGTATGTCCGGCTAGGCAGCACATCCAGCAGAATCATGGGCCCGGCCGCCAAATCCCGTAGGGATACGTACTCCTGCCTGGCCAGTGGATGCGCCTCGGGCAGCAAGACGTAGGGACGATGGAGCGGCATGAGCGACTCTGCCGCGAGGGTAGCATCGAGGCCGATGTCGTACAGGATAGCCAGGTCGAAGCGCCCGCTCGTCAGTCCCTGCACCAGCTCCTGTTGCTCGCCATCGTGCACCTGGATAGCGACACCGGGACGGCGCGCGCGAAACCCCGCGATCAAACGGGGCAGATAGAGTGGCGCCAGGGTCTCGAAGCAACCGACCTCGATCTGACCAGCGGCTTCATCGCTATCAGCCGAGACCTCGTATTCGAACTCGCGAGCGTTGCGGAGCAGCCGCTGTGCCTTGCCGTAGAAGCGCTTTCCCGCCGGCGTCAGCGATACCCCCTGAGCCGGCTGCCGAATCACCAGTTGTACCCCGAAGCTCTCTTCCAGACTCTTGATCGCCGAGGCTATCGCCGGGGAGGCAATGAAGAGCTGGCGCGACGCCTTCGCCACACTGCCGCAATCGGCGGTGGTCACGAAGTACTTCAGTTGACGCAGGGTATAGGCAGCCACGCACACTCCGCTTCGAACGACATCCACTCATACGAGGCCAGACCGCCAGCCCGGCGTTCGCTCAGGCGCAATAGGGAAACAGACTTTCCGGTAGCGGCTGACCTGGAAGCAAGCTCTTGGCCAACTCCGGATAGGGCGGTGAAGTCTCGCCGCCGCGGTCGACGTAGACGGCCTCATCGCCCAGCCAGCGGGTGGAAATCACGCGGCGCGACTGGGAGCGCGAGCGATTGCCCGGCGCACCATGCAGCGTCCGATAGTCGAAGGCCACCGCATCGCCCAACTCCAGCTCCCATCCCAGGATGTTGTATTGGTCGCGCTGCGCATCGATATCCGGCACCGGCTCCAGCACGTCCGACCGATGGTCGTAGCTGCCCTGGGTGAACTTGCTCGGTCTGAACAGCTTGCCCCAGCGATGGGATCCGGCAACGAACTCCACGCAGCTGTCGCGTGCCACCGGATCCAGAGGCAACCAGATGCTGACCGTCTGCTTGGCGGTCACGCAGTAATAGGGCTCATCATGATGCCAGGGCGTGGCCTTGTCGTTGCCGGCTTCCTTGACCAGCACGTGCTCATGGAAAATGCGTGCCCGTTGCGACCCCATCAGGGCTTTGGCCACGGCGCCGGCAGGCCCGTGCTGGATGAAATCCCGATAGCCCGGCACCTTCTGCCAGTTGCAATAGTCGCCAAAGAAGCGCGGCTGCCCGGGCCGGCTGGTGTAGTCGCGGAAGAACGGGCCAGGATGAGCTTCATTGTAGGCAATGGCCTCGCGCAAAGGCTCTATCCACGCCTTGAAGAAGCCACGCAGGACCACGGCCCCCTCGCTCACGAACTCCCCATGCAATTGCTGCAACATGCGCCAAGCTCCCTGGAATGATCGCCGCCACGGCGTTTATCGAGGCACTCATCTTGGCGAAGCCCAAGCCCCAGGCACAACACACAAATAACTGGCTTAACGACAGCAAATAGTTGTGGAGGCGGAGGTGGAACGATGCAGCGCGCACCGCTCTGGATCGCTCTCCAGGGCAGTCCGCGCAGAACGGCATTCGCTGGCAGGTGTCGCGCCGCCCTCGACGATCTGCCGCTCGCCAGGCGCCTGCATCGCCTGGCGAGCGGCCCCCAGACTAACGACCTAATCGCGGCCACGCCTACGGTTACATCGGAGCCTGCAGGAGCGGCCCAAGGCGGCTATCCGCTAACACGTGGCGGGCGGTTTAAACCTTACCCTCCGCCAGCTTCACCGCGCGGAACATGGCGCGTCTCTTGTTCAGGGTCTCTTCCCACTCTGCCGCCGGCTGGGAGTCGGCGACGATGCCGCCGCCCGCCTGGACGTGCAGTTCCCCGTCCTTGATCACCGCGGTGCGGATGGCGATGGCGGTGTCCATGTTGCCGTTCCAGGCCAGGTAGCCCACGGCGCCGCCGTAGATGCCACGCTTGACCGGTTCCAGCTCGTCGATGATCTCCATGGCACGGATCTTCGGCGCCCCGGACAGGGTGCCGGCCGGCAGGATGGCGCGCAAGGCATCCATGGCGCTCAGCTCCGGCTTGAGTCGGCCAGTCACGTTGCTGACGATGTGCATCACGTTGGAATAGCGCTCGATGACCATCTTCTCGGTGAGGGTCACGCTGCCGGTGGCGGACACCCTGCCCACGTCGTTGCGGCCCAGGTCGATCAGCATCAGGTGCTCGGCCAGTTCCTTGGCGTCGGCCAGCAGGTCGCGCTCCAGCGCCAGATCGGCCTCTTCGGTGGCCCCGCGCGGGCGGGTACCGGCGATGGGACGCACGGTGATCTCGCCGTCCTCCACCCGCACCAGCACCTCGGGTGAGCTGCCCACCACGTGGAAGTCGCCGAAGTTGAAGAAGTACATGTAGGGCGTGGGGTTGAAGCAGCGCAGTGCCCGGTAGAGGTCGATGGGCGCGGCCTGAAAATCGATGGTCATGCGCTGCGAGGGCACCACCTGCATGCAGTCGCCGGCCAGGATGTAGTCCTTGATCCGCGCCACGGCATTCTCGTAGTCGTCACGGCTGTAGCTGGAGCGGAAGGCCGGCTCGCCAGGCACCTGCATGGCGGTGAAGTCCAGACCCAACCGGGGAGCGATGGGCTGGCGGATACGCTCGCGCAGCGCGGCCAGACGCGCCTGGCCCTGCTCGTAGGCCTCCGGCTGGGCCGGGTCCACCAGCACGATGCAATGCAGCTTGCCGGCGAGGTTGTCGAAGACCACCACTTCGTCCGACACCATCAGCAGGATGTCCGGCGTACCCAGCGGGTCGGGATTGGGCGAGGCACCCAGGCGTTTTTCCACGTAGCGCACGCAGTCATAGCCGAAGTACCCCACCAGGCCACCATCGAACTTCGGCAGATGGGGCACCACCGGCACGCGATAGCGGGCCTTGAAGGCCTCGACGAAGGCCAGCGGGTCCTCGACGGTGCAGGCCTCGACTTGCCGCTCGCCCTCGTGCACGGTCACCTGGTAGCCGTGCACGCGCAGCAGCGTCCGGCACGGCAGGCCGATGATCGAATAACGCCCCCACTTCTCACCGCCCTGTACCGACTCCAGCAGATAGGAGTTGGGCGCATCGGCCAGCTTCAGGTAGAGGGACAGGGGGGTGTCGAAGTCGGCCAGGGTTTCGAAGGCCAGGGGAATGCGGTTATAGCCTTGAGCGGCCAGGCGCAGGAAGTCGTCGCGGGTCATGATCAGCCTCGTGGCGAGGAAAAACGAAAGGTCGGGTGCACAGCGCGCCGGTCAGATACCGGCAGGGACGAAATCAGGCGCGCCAGCGCCAACGGGCCAGGGCCTTGATGACTTTCATCCATGCTCGCGAGGAGCCTGTGCGGGTGACCACCACGATGCGATCTCTTGCTCTTGGGCGGGTAGAGCGGCCACGTTAGCCTAGCCGGCGCGGCATGGCAACCGGCCGGCTCGGGGCAGAGCCTAGATGAACAGTTCGCGCAGGTCGTCGACGACCAGGTCCGGCATCTCCTTGGCGATGGGCTCGCCATGGTTGTAGCCATAGCTCAGGGCCACACAGCGCACCCCGGCAGCGCGCGCGGCACGGATGTCGTTGCGTGAATCGCCGATGAACAGCGCCTGGTCGGCGGACACCTGCGCCCGGGCCATCACGTGGAGCAGCCCGGCCGGATCGGGCTTCTGCTGCGGCAGGGTATCGCCACCGACGATCCAGTCGAAGTCGCCCAGGCCCATGTCGGCCAGCAGCGGCGCCACGAAGCGCTCCGGCTTGTTGGTGATCACCGCCAGGCGCACGCCCAGGGTGCGCAGCAGCGCCAGGCTGTCCAGCACGCCGGGATAGACGCGAGTCAGGGCGTGGCTGCCGCCATAGAGTTCCATGAACAGCGCCAGGGCCTCGTCGGCGGCGGCATCGTCCACCGCGGCATGCGCCATGTCGTCGGCCAGGGCGCGACGCACCAGCACCCGGGCGCCGTTGCCGATCCACAGGCGGACCTTGGCCAGACCCGCCGGGGCGCGGCCCAGCCGTTCGAGCATGGCGTCCACCGCCGCGGCCAGGTCCGGCGCGGAATCCAGCAGGGTACCGTCGAGATCGAACATCACCAGCTCGGGCGGATGCCCGCCGCCGAGCCGCACCAGCGCGCTCATATCGACTGGGCCTTGGCCAGCTCGGCACGCATCGCCTGGATCACCGCGGCATAGTCCGGCTGACCGAAGATGGCCGAGCCGGCGACGAAGGTGTCGGCCCCGGCGCGGGCGATCTCGCCGATGTTCTTGACGTTGACCCCGCCATCGATCTCCAGGCGGATCGGCCGACCCGAGGCGTCGATCAGGGCGCGGGCCTCGCGCAGCTTGTCGAGGGTGCCGGGGATGAAGGTCTGGCCGCCGAAGCCGGGGTTGACGCTCATCAGCAGTACCATGTCGATCTTGTCCATGACGTACTTCAGGGCATCCAGCGAGGTGGCCGGGTTGAACACCAGGCCAGCGCGGCAGCCACCATCCTTGATCAGTTGCAGCGAGCGGTCGATGTGCTCGGACGCCTCGGGATGGAAGGTGATGTCGGTGGCACCGGCCTCGATGAAGTCGCCGATGAGGCGATCCACCGGCTTGACCATCAGGTGCACGTCGATGGGCGCGGTCACCCCGTAGTTGCGCAGCGCCTTGCACACCATCGGGCCGATGGTGAGATTGGGCACATAGTGATTGTCCATCACGTCGAAATGGACCATGTCGGCACCGGCGGCGAGGACCTTGTCGACTTCCTCGCCCAGGCGGGCGAAATCGGCGGACAGGATCGAGGGAGCGATGGCGAAGGGTTGCATGGGATAGCCTCGGCGAAGGTTAAGTGGCGGCATTGTAACGGAGATCCGCGCGCCGCTAAGGCGTTCCCGCTGCCGCGACGGGCCGAACGGCGGTAGGCTCGCCAGGGTCAACCGTGCCCTTGTCGAGGATTCCCGTCGATGTCGTCGCCCGCCCTGCTGCCACTCTGCCTCCTCCTGCTCGGCCTCGCCGCCCCGGTGCTTGCCGAAGAAGCGCCCACCCCGGCGCCGGAACCGCCTGCGGCCCCCACAGCCTTGGCGCCAGCATTGACGCGCAGCCAGGAGCAGCAGCAGGCGCTGATGCGGCAACTGCCCGCCGAGCAGCAGAAGACCCTGCAGGCCGGCGACGAATCCTTTCTCGCCCTGCTGCTCCCGGCAGCCCGCGCCAAGGCCACCGGCACGGTGATCCTGGTCCCGGGCGATGGCGAATCCGCCGACTGGCCCAATGTGATAGCGCCGGTGCGCCAGCAACTGCCTATCTTTGGCTGGCAGACCATCGCTCTGAGCCTGCCCGACCCCTACGATCCCGTGGTGGCGATCGAGCGGGATACCGCACCGGCGGACACCGACGCCCAGGCCAACAGCGAGCAGACGCCACCCCCGGTGACCGGGGGCACCGGCACGGCGCCCACGGCGCCGACGCAGGCCGAAGCCGGTAGCGGCGAACCGGCCCAGGCAGCGGTCGCCCCGGTCGATCCCGAGGCCGCAGCCAATGCCCAGGCCACGCGCGTACTGGCGCGCATCGCCGCCGGTATCGATCTGGCACTGCAGCAGGGCGCCGGACACATCGTGCTGGTCGGCCACGGCACCGGCGCCTACTGGGCCGCCCGTTATTTGGCAGAAAAGGAACCGGCCGAGGTCAAGCAACTGGCGCTGATCGATGGCCGCGAACCCCAGGGTCTGCCCGCACGGCTGGACGCCACCATGGGCAAGACCGACCTGCAGATCGCCGACCTGGTGCACGCACCGGGGCCGGCCGCCCAGCGCCGCAAGGAGCGCGCGGCGCAGAAGGCCAACAAGAATTATCGCCAGATCGAACTGCCGGTCATCCCCGGCGATCGCGCAGCGGAGCAGGAACAGACCGTCCGCCGCCTGCGCGCCTGGCTGGATCGCCTGCCCCCGGCGGCTAGCGAAAGCCCCGACGCGTCTTGATCAGCTGATAGGCGGCATGCAGCTCGGCGGTGCGCTGGGCCGCGGCATAGACCGCCGACTGGGCCGCGCCGGCTCCCGCCTTCTTGTCCGGATGATGGCGACTGAGCAGGCGTCGATAGGCCTGCTTGACGGTGGCGGCATCGGCATCCTCGGTGACGCCGAGCAGTTGCAGGGCCTGGCGGTACTTCTCGTCATTGACGGGCTGTCGCGGCGCCGTCGGCACCGGCGGCTGCAGGGCCAGCACCTGGGCTTCGGCCAGCCCCATCGTCTGCCCCCAGCCGAGGATCTCGTCGCGATCGCCAGGGCGCACGCTGCCACTGATCCAGACCATGCGCCAACAGGCGCGCAGGATGGGTTCCGCGCGCTCGCTGAGGTGCTGCAATTCGACCGCCGACGGCAAGGTCCCACCCTTGCCTTCCTCGAAGGCAGCAATGGCGCGCCGGCGGTCGTCGGTGCTCAAGCCCAGCCGCTCGATCTCGCCTTCGGCCTGGCGGATGTGGGCGGTGAGCACGCGACCGCCGCGCTTGGCCAGGCGCCCGAGCATCTGGAATTGCGCCCGGTGCTCGAAGCGACCGGGCCGCCCTCGCCAACGGGCCTTCCAACCCGTCACGGAGGTCAACCCCAACTGGCGCTCCCCCGCATGGGCGAGCAATGCCACCAGCAGCGCGCCCGGGATGCTGGCCACGGCCCAGCCGGCCAGGAAGCCCAGCAGCGTCAGCGGCCAGAACCAGAGCTTCAAGAGGCGGTACCGAACAGCGACTCCGCTTCCGCCAGACGCTCCAGGGTACCCACGTCGACCCAGCGCCCCGGCCAGCGCTCGCCGGACACGCGTCCCGCCGCGATGGCCGGGCGCAGCACGTCCACCAGCCGGAAGGCCCCGGCCGTGCAGCCGGCGAACAGCTGCGGATGCAGCACGGCGATGCCGCTGTAGGTGAAGCGCGGGGCAATCTCCAGGCTGATCCGCCCCTCCACCAGTCCGAAATCACCCTCCGGGTGATGGGCGGGATTATCGACCAGCACCAGGTGTGCCAGGCAGTCCGCCGGCAGCGCCAGGGTGCCGAAGTCGAAATCGGTACGGATGTCGCCATTGACCAGTACGAAGGGCGCATTGCCCAGCAGCGGCAAGGCGCGGAAGATGCCGCCTCCGGTTTCCAGCGGTTCACCCTCGGCGGAGAAGCGTATGGCAACGCCCAACCGGCGGCCATCGCCGAGCGCTGCCTCCAACTGATCGCCCAGCCAGGCGTGGTTGATCACCAACTCGGTGATACCGGCCGCGGCCAGCGCCAGCAGGTGGTGCTCGATCAGTGGCCGACCATTCACCTCGATCAACGGCTTGGGCCGGGTCAGGGTCAGCGGTCGCATCCGCTCGCCCTTGCCCGCCGCCAGGATCATGGCCTTCATGCGTCGACTCGCTCGGCATGCAACTCATCCAGCAGCGCGCCCAGGTCGGCCAGCTCAGGCCGCCGCGCCACCACGGTACGGATATAGGCAAGGAAGCGCGGGGTATCGGCGACATAGCGCGGCTTGCCGTCGCGATGCCAGATGCGGGCGAAGATGCCCATCACCTTGAGATGACGCTGCACGCCCATCAGATCCGAGGCCCGCTGGAAGTCGGCGAATTCGGCCTGCACCGGCACCCCGGCGGCACGTGCCTGCTCCCAGTAGCCCAGCAGCCAGCGCTGAACCAGCGGCTCCGGCCAACTGAGGAAGGCATCCTTGAACAGGCTGGTGATGTCGTAGGTGACCGGGCCGATGACCGCATCCTGGAAATCCAGCACGCCCGGATTGGGGGTACTGAGCATCAGATTGCGCGGCATGAAGTCCCGATGGACCAGCACCTGGGGCTGCGCCAGGGCACTGTCGATCAGCAGGCGGCAGACGGCCTGCCAACGCTCGCGCTGCGTCTCGCTGAAGCTCGTATCCCGTTCGCGGCCGACGTACCACTCGGGAAACAGCGCCAATTCCCGCGCCAGCAGAGCCTCATCGTAGAGCGGCAGACTGCCGTTCGTCGGCTGCTTGCGCTGAAAGGCCAGGAGCGCCTCGATGGCGGCCGCGAAATAATCGTCGGCGTTCGCCGTGTTGATCACCTCCAGGTAGGTGAGCTGGCCGAGGTCGCTCAGCAGCAGGAAACCGCGCTCCAGATCCTGGGCCAGGATGCGCGGTACATGCACCCCAGCAGCGGCCAGCAGCGCAGCCACCCGCACGAAGGGGCGGCAGTCCTCCTGCGGCGGCGGGGCGTCCATCACGATCAGGCTGCGCCCTTCGCCCGCCCAGCGGAAATAACGGCGGAAACTGGCATCGCTGCTGGCCGCGGTCAGGCTGCCGGACGGCACCTCGCCCCAGGCCTGCGCCCGGAAAATTTCCGGCAAAACGGTAGCCAGCCAGTCTTCTATCTGGTTTAAGCGAACATCTTCAGTCATTTACAGCGGATCCCCCGGCCCTAGCCGATGCGCAGGTCATGTTTTATTATCCGCTATCTTTTTGAGCCCATCGAGAGGCCGCGGCCCCTTAATGGCTGGCGTGCAGGACGACTTTAAGGATGGCCGTGAAAACCCCCGCGTTTCGCAGAAAATTTCCCCTCTTGGTAACCGGCAGCCTGCTCGCCATGCAGCCCGTCACCGCCCTGATCGCCGCGCCCGCCGAACAGTTCAGCTGTAGTGCCGGCGCTGGCGGTGGCTGGTCGTGCAACACCCAGGCCCCGGCAGCGGCGCTGCCGCCTCGCCCGAGCAAGGGCGAGACCGCGGGTGTCGCGGCGCAGCCCGCCGCGCGCAAAGGCGACGCCGCCGTGCTGGTGACCGAGAGCAAGGGCCGCGCCCTGAAGTCCCGGAGCGCCGACTACAGCCACCTGGACTGGGTCCCGCGTGATCGGCTCACCGCGGCCCAGTTGGCCGAGACCGCGCCCTATTGCAGCGGCGCCTATGTCGAGCCGGTGCGTCCGGGCATGTACGACGACACCCCGACCGCCAAGGCCCCCACCTATGTGTCCGCCAAGGCCTCGCGCTACGAGCAGGAACAGCAGGTGGCCACCCTCGCCGGTGACGTGGTCCTGCGCCAGGGCGGCATGCAGGTGGAGTCCCAGGAAGCCAACCTGCACCAGCTGGAGAATCGCGGCGAGCTCAAGGGCAACGTCAGATTCCGCGACAACGGCCTGCTGATGGTCGGCGACAAGGCCGATATGCAGCTGGACAACGGCCAGGTCCAGGTCGACAACGCCGAATTCGTCATGCACCAGAGCCATGCCCGCGGCAGCGCGCTCTACGCCAAGCGCGGCGACGACGCCATCATTCGCTTGAAGGACGGCACCTACACCACCTGCGAACCGGGCAGCAACGCCTGGCAGGTCAAGGGCAACACCGTCACCCTGAACCCGGCGACGGGCCTGGGCTACGCGACCAACGCCACCCTGCGGGTGAAGGACATCCCGGTCCTCTACACGCCGTTCATCTATTTCCCGATCGACGACCGTCGGCAGTCCGGCTTCCTGGCGCCCTCGATCAGCACCTCCAGCGACACCGGCTTCGCGATCACCACGCCCTACTACTTCAACCTGGCGCCCAACTACGACGCCACCCTCTATCCGCGCTTCATGGCCAAGCACGGCCTGCAGACCGAGGGTGAGTTCCGCTACCTGACCCGCAGCAGCGAAGGCCAGGTCTACGGCTCCTATCTCAAGGACAGCGATCCCGAGCACGAGGGCGAACCGGAAGCCACCGACAACCGCTGGCTGTACGGCTGGAAGAATCGCAGCGGCCTGGATTCGCGCCTGATGGCCGAGGTGGACTATACCCGCATCAGCGACCCCTACTACTTCCAGGACCTGGACACCGACCTCGGCATCAACAAGCCGACCTACGTCAACCAGCAGGGGCGCCTGACCTACCGCGGCGACACCTTCACCGCGGCGCTGAACATGCAGGCCTACCAGCTGGCGACGGTCTCCGACGTGACGCCCTACAACCGCCTGCCGCAGCTGACCGTCAACGGTGCCCTGCCCTACCATCCGGGCGGCCTGGACTTCACCTACGACACCGAGGCGGTACGCTTCGAGCGCAGCTTCGACGACAACGTCTACTTCGACCTGGATGACAACGGCAACCAGACCAACATTCGTACCCGCCCGGACGTCAACATCTTCGGGCTAGCCCGCGCCAACGGTAATCGCTACAACCTGGCGCCCGGCATGGCCCTGCCCATGACCCAGAGCTGGGGCTTCCTGACGCCGGCGGTTCGTTACTACTACACCCAGTACGATCTGGATCTGGACACTCAAGGTCAGAACCAGATCGCGCAGTCCGGTGGCAATTACGACAGTAGCCCTAGCCGTAGCGTCCCTTTGTTCAGCTTGGATAGCGGCCTCTACTTCGACCGCAGCTCCAACCTGTTCGGCGAGGGCGGCAAGCAAACCCTGGAGCCTCGCGCCAAGTACCTCTACGTCCCCTACCGCGATCAGAGTGACATCCCGGTCTTCGATACCGGCGAATACACCTTCAGCTACAGCTCGCTGTGGCGCGACAACCGCTTCACCGGTGCCGACCGCATGGGCGATGCCAATCAGATTGCCCTGGGCGCCACTAGCCGCTTCATCGAGCCTAATGGCTTCGAGCGCGCCAACGTAAGCTTTGGCGAACTGTTCTACTTCCGCGACCGCGAGGTGCAGTTGCCAGGCCTGGAAAACGAACTGCCCGATGATGCCACTACCTCGCGCTCACCCTATGCCCTGGCCGGTATGTACCGTTTCAACCGCGACTGGCGCGTGAATGGCGAATACAACTGGGACCCGGTACTGCATCACACTGATTCCGGCAGCGTCATGTTCCACTACCAGCCGGAAACCGAGCCGGGCAAGGTCCTGAACGTCGGCTATCGCTACCGCGACAACGTCCGGGTCTACGATCCGAACCTGGGCCGCTTCACCTACAACAGCGACGACTACAAGATCGATCAGCACGACATCTCCTTCATCTGGCCGATCGTGCCCCAGTGGTCGGCCATCGCCCGCTGGCAGTTCGACTACAACAAGAGCCGTACCTTGGAAGCCTTCGGTGGCTTCGAATACGACAACTGCTGCTGGAAACTGCGTCTGATCAGCCGCTACTGGCTAAAGAGCGAAGACGACGTCTACTACACATCGCAAAGTTCCCAAGCCGACCGTGGGGTATTCCTGCAGATCGTGCTCAAAGGGCTTGGCAACGTCTTCGGCGGCAAGACCGAAGGCTTCCTGGACAGAGGCATTCAAGGCTATCGTGAACGTGAAGACCAAGCTATGTAACGCCCTGCGCCCGCTCGCCCTGGGCGCGGCGCTCGCTCTTACCCCCCTGGCTCAGGCTGCCGTGGTACCGCTGGACAAGGTCGTGGCCATCGTCGACAACGACGTGGTCATGCAGAGCCAGCTCGATCAGCGTCTCAACGAGGTCAAGCAGAACATCACCCGCCGCGGCGCGTCGGCACCGCCGGAAAGCGAGCTGCGTCAGCAGGTACTCGAACGCCTGATCCTGGAAGACATCCAGCTGCAGCTGGCCGGGCGCATGGGCGTGAAAATCTCCGACGACGAACTCAACCAGGCCGTCGCCACCATCGCCCAGCGCAATGGCCTGAGCGTAGCCGAGTTCCGCCAGGCCCTGGCCCGCGATGGTCTTTCCTACGATGCGGCCCGCGAACAGGTCCGTCGCGAGATGATGATCAGCCGGGTGCGTCAGCGCCAGGTCGGCCAGCGCGTGCAGGTCACCCAGCAGGAAGTGCAGAACTTCCTCGCCTCGGACCTGGGCAAGCTGCAGCTCTCCGAAGAATACCGCCTTGCCAACATCCTGATCCCGGTGGCGGATAACGCCGGTACCGCGGGTCTCGACGCTGCCGCGCGCCAGGCCCAGGACACCTACAACCAGCTGCGTCAGGGCGCCGACTTCAACCAGTTGGCCATCGCCCGCTCGGCCGGCGACAACGCCCTGGATGGCGGTGAGATCGGCTGGCGCAAGGCTGCCCAGTTGCCGCCGCCCTTCGACCGCCTGATCGGCGGCGTCGGTGTCGGGGGCATCACCCAGCCGGTGCGCGTACCCGGCGGCTTCGTGATCCTGAAAGTGGAAGAGAAGCGCGGTGGCGAGGCGAGCATCGTCGACGAAGTCCATGTCCGTCACATCCTGCTCAAGCCCAACGCGGTGCGTAGCGATGCCGAGACCCAGCGCCTGGCCGCACGGCTGCGCGAGCGCATCCAGAACGGTGAGGATTTCGCCACCCTGGCCAAGAGCTTCTCGGAAGATCCGGGCTCGGCGCTCAATGGCGGCGACCTGGGCTGGATCAACCCGGAGTCCCTGGTCCCGGAATTCCGCGAGGTCATGAACAACTCGCCGGTCAACCAACTGTCGCAGCCGTTCCGTACCTCCTTCGGCTGGCACATCCTGGAAGTCCTGGGCCGTCGGGCCACCGACAACACCCAGCAGGCCCGCGAACAGCAGGCACTGAATCTCCTGCGTAACCGCAAGTACGACCAGGAGCTGCAGACCTGGCTGAGACAGATCCGCGACGAAGCCTACGTCGAGATCAAGCAGTAATCCCCAGGCCGCAGGCATCCCCTGCGGCCTGTCTGTTTCAGGAGCTGTGCATGGTCCTGCGCTTCGCCCTCACCCCCGGTGAACCTGCCGGCATCGGTCCCGATCTCTGCCTGCTGCTCGCCCGGGATGCCCAACCCCACGCCCTGATCGCCATCGCCAGTCGCGACCTGCTGACTGTGCGCGCCGCCGAATTGGGCCTCGCCATCGACCTGATCGAGGTATCGCCGGCCGCCTGGCCCGACCGTCCCGCACCGGCAGGTGCGCTCTACGTCTGGGATACCCCGCCGGGTGCCCCCGTGATCACGGGCCAGCTCGATACCGCCAACGCCGCCTATGTGCTGGAAACCCTGACCCGCGCGGGCCAGGGCTGCCTGGACGGCACCTTCGCCGGCATGATCACCGCTCCCGTGCACAAGGGCGTGATCAACGACGGTGGCGTGGCCTTCTCCGGCCATACCGAATTCCTCGCCGAACTGACCCGCACACCCCAGGTGGTGATGCTGCTGGCGACCGAGGGCCTGAGAGTCGCCCTGGTCACTACCCATCTGCCGCTGCGTGAAGTGGCCGATGCCATCGACCGCCAGACGCTGCTGGACGTGGCCCGCATCCTCGACGGCGACCTGAGACGCTACTTCGGCATCGCCCGGCCGCGCATCCTGGTCTGCGGACTCAATCCCCATGCCGGCGAGGGTGGTCACCTGGGCCGCGAGGAGATCGAGATCATCGAGCCGGCCCTGGCGACCCTGCGCGCCGAGGGCCTCGACCTCGTCGGCCCGCTGCCCGCCGATACCCTCTTCACCCCCAAGCACCTCGAGCACTGCGACGCGGTACTGGCCATGTATCACGACCAGGGCCTGCCGGTGCTCAAGCACAAGGGCTTCGGCGCCGCGGTCAACGTGACCCTGGGCCTGCCGATCATTCGTACCTCGGTCGACCACGGCACCGCCCTGGACCTGGCCGGCAGCGGACGGATCGACACCGGCAGCCTCAAGGTCGCCCTCGACACCGCCTACGCCATGGCAGCCCATCGCCGTTCGGTGACCTGAGCGCCCCGGTGACGGTCAAGGGTCTGCTAAACTGGCGGGTCTTTGCCGTCTTGAATCGCAGGCCCGGCGCCTGCGCCGGAGCACCTGATGACCGAGCTCTACCAACACCGCGCCCGCAAGAGGTTCGGCCAGAATTTCCTGCACGACGCCGGGGTGATCCATCGCATCCTGCGCGCCATCCATGGGCGACCCGGCGAGCGGCTGCTGGAAATCGGCCCGGGCCAGGGCGCCCTGACCGAGGGCCTGCTGGGCAGCGGTGCCCACCTCGACGTCATCGAGCTGGACCAGGACCTGATCCCGCTGCTCAAGCTCAAGTTCGGCCTCAATCCGCTGTTCACCCTGCACCAGGGTGACGCCATGAAGTACGACCTCTCCAGCATCGCCAATGGCGAGCGCCTGCGGGTCGTGGGCAACCTGCCCTACAACATCTCCACGCCGCTGATCTTCCACCTGCTCAGCTTCGCCGACATCATCGCCGACATGCACTTCATGCTGCAGAAGGAAGTGGTGGAGCGTCTGGCCGCGGTACCCGGCAACGGTGATTGGGGACGGCTGTCGATCATGGTGCAGTACCACTGCCGCGTGGAGCACCTGTTCAACGTCGGTCCCGGGGCCTTCAATCCGCCGCCCAAGGTGGATTCGGCCATCGTGCGCCTGGTGCCCCATGCCGAGCGACCGCACACGGCCCGTGACCCAGTGCTGCTGGAACGCGTGGTACGCGAGGCCTTCGGCCAGCGCCGCAAGACGCTGCGGAACACCCTCAAGGGCACCCTGGACAGCGCAGCCATCGAGGCGGCCGACGTCGACCCCGGCCTGCGGCCCGAGCAATTGGACCTGGCCGCCTACGTGCGCCTGGCCAATCAGCTGGCGGCCCACTGAGCCCCTCCCCTTCGTAGAGAGCCTTTGACGTGACCGAGTCCGATCCGCGCTACCTCATCACCGTGCAGGTCACCACCCGCTACCTGCCCGAACAATCCAGCGCCAGCCAGGAGCGCTACGCTTTCGCCTACGACGTGCGTATCCGCAACGACGGCCGCCTGCCGGCGCAACTGCTCAGCCGGCACTGGATCATCACCGACGGCAATGGCGAGGTGCAGGAAGTCCGCGGCCCAGGCGTGGTCGGCGAGCAGCCCCTGATCGCTCCGGGCGAGACCCACAGCTACTCCAGCGGCACCCTGCTGCCCACCCAGGTGGGCAGCATGAGGGGCAGCTATCAGATGGTCGCCAGCGACGGCCATCCCTTCGAGGCTGCCATTCCCACCTTCCGCCTGGCCGTACCGGGCGCGCTACACTAGGACTGCCGATGACGCTGTACGCTGTGGGCGACCTCCAAGGTTGCCTCGACCCGCTCAAATGCCTCCTCGACGAGGTCCGCTTCGATCCCGCGCAGGACCGCCTCTGGCTGGTGGGTGATCTGGTCAACCGCGGCCCGCAGTCGCTGGAAACCCTGAGATACCTTTACGCCCTGCGCGATTCGGTGGTCAGCGTGCTGGGCAATCACGACCTGCACCTGCTGGCAGTGGCGCTCGGGGGCGCCAAGCTGAAGAAGCAGGACACCCTGGGCGACATTCTCGCCGCGCCAGACCGCGATGAATTGCTGCATTGGCTGCGCCACCTGCCGCTGATCCAGCACGATGCCGAACGCAATTGCGTGCTGGTCCATGCCGGCCTGCCGCCGCAGTGGACGCTGAGCCAGGCGCTGAGCCTCGCGGGCGAGGTGGAAGCCGTGCTGCGCGACGACGAGGCGCATGTGCGTTTTCTCGAACAGATGTATGGCAACGAGCCGGCACTCTGGCAAGATGAGCTGCAGGGCCAGGAGCGCCTGCGCCTGATCACCAATTACCTGACGCGCATGAGATTCTGCAGCCCGGAAGGCCAGCTGGAATTCAAGAGCAAGGAAGGCCTGGACAGCGCCCCGGTCGGCTTCGCCCCCTGGTTCAGCCATGAGCATCGGCTAACCCGGGACGTGCGGATCCTGTTCGGTCACTGGGCCGCGCTCAAGGGCCGCTGCGCAACGCCCAACGTCGAGGCACTCGACAGCGGCTGCGTCTGGGGTGGCGACATGACCCTGCTCGACGTCGACGGCCAGCGCCGTCATCTCTGCAGTTGCAAGGAGAAGAAATGAGCGAAATCACCTGTATCTCCCCCGACCGCGCTCTCGAACTGCGCGATCAGGGCGCCCGCATCGTCGACATCCGTGATCCGCACAGTTACGCCAGCCTGCACGTAGCCGGGGCACAGCGGGTCGACAACCAGAACATCCACGACTTCATCGCTGCCGCCGATCTCGACGCGCCGCTGCTGGTGTTCTGCTACCACGGCCACTCCAGCCAGAGCGCTGCGGCCTTCTTCGCCGGCCAGGGCTTCAGCCAGGTCTACAGCGTCGATGGTGGCTTCGAGAACTGGCGCACCCGCTATCCGGAGCACACCGAGAGCGGCCAGGGCTGAGCCCTCGGTCACTTAACACAGACCATTGACGCTGTCGTTACAAGAATAAACCGAATTGGCTCTTCCACATCTCGCAGATAGGACTATTCTGGAATCAGGCCCGGCGGAAACGTCGGGCTCGATAACCGGCTTTGGACCATCGGTGTAACCACTGGAGATTCGGGGGAATTCCAGGGGGACCGTCTCCATCGGTCTCCTTCGTGCGTCTCTCGAAACCCAACCCTACTCTGCAGGCGATAAGGATCGATCAGGCAAGACGACAGCGAAGGTAGTGCAGACGTTATCGTTCGTCGCCCGGCATGACCGCTCCCCACCGGCAGCAAGGCAAGGCTCCAGGCATCGATTCCAAGCTGGTCCAGGGTATCCAGCGAGGAGACGTCATGAGCATTTTCAGTCACTTCCAGGAGCGTTTCGAAGCGACTCGTCAGGAAGAGTATTCCCTTCAGGAATACCTTGAGATCTGCAAGAAGGATCGTACCGCCTTTGCCAGTGCCGCCGAGCGCATGCTCATGGCCATCGGCGAACCCGAGCTGGTGGATACCACCAGCGACTCACGTCTATCCCGCATCTTTTCCAACAAGGTCATCCGTCGCTATCCTGCCTTTGCCGACTTCCATGGCATGGAAGACTGCATCGAGCAGATCGTGTCCTACTTCCGCCATGCGGCGCAGGGCCTGGAAGAGAAGAAGCAGATCCTCTATCTGCTCGGCCCGGTGGGTGGTGGCAAGTCGTCCCTCGCGGAGAAACTCAAGCACCTGATCGAGAAGGTCCCCTTCTACGCCATCAAGGGCTCGCCGGTGTTCGAATCGCCCCTGGGGCTGTTCAATCCGGACGAAGACGGCCAGATCCTCGAAGAGGACTACGGCATTCCCCGCCATTACCTGCGCAGCATCATGTCGCCCTGGGCGGCCAAGCGCCTGCAGGAATTCGGCGGCGACATCAGCAAGTTCAAGGTGGTCAAGCTCTACCCCTCCATCCTCAACCAGGTCGCCATCGCCAAGACCGAACCAGGCGACGAGAACAACCAGGACATCTCCGCCCTGGTGGGCAAGGTGGACATTCGCAAGCTGGAGGAATACCCGCAGAACGATGCGGACGCCTACAGCTATTCCGGCGCCCTGTGCCGGGCGAACCAGGGCCTGATGGAATTCGTGGAGATGTTCAAGGCCCCGATCAAGGTCCTGCATCCGCTGCTGACCGCCACCCAGGAAGGCAACTACAACAGCACCGAGGGCCTCGGCGCCCTGCCCTACAGCGGCATCATCCTGGCCCACTCCAACGAATCCGAGTGGCACACCTTCCGCAACAACAAAAACAACGAGGCCTTCATCGACCGGATCTACATCGTCAAGGTGCCCTATTGCCTGCGCGTCTCCGACGAGATCCACATCTACGACAAGCTGCTGATCAATAGCTCCCTGGCCAAGGCCCACTGCGCGCCGGACACCCTCAAGATGCTGGCGCAGTTCTCGGTGCTCTCGCGCCTGAAGGAGCCGGAGAACTCCAACATCTACTCGAAGATGCGTGTCTACGACGGCGAGAACCTCAAGGACACCGATCCCAAGGCCAAGTCGATCCAGGAATACCGTGACAGCGCGGGCGTCGACGAGGGCATGAACGGCCTCTCCACCCGCTTCGCCTTCAAGATCCTCTCGCGGGTGTTCAACTTCGACGCCAACGAGGTGGCGGCCAACCCGGTGCACCTGCTCTATGTGCTGGAACAGCAGATCGAGGCCGAGCAGTTCCCGGCCGAGACCCGCGAGCGCTACATGAGATTCATCAAGGAATACCTGGCGCCGCGCTACGTGGAGTTCATCGGCAAGGAGATCCAGACCGCCTACCTCGAGTCCTACAGCGAATACGGCCAGAACATCTTCGACCGCTACGTGCTCTATGCGGACTTCTGGATCCAGGACCAGGAATACCGCGATCCGGAAACCGGCGAGATCCTCAATCGGGCCTCCCTCAACGAGGAACTGGAGAAGATCGAGAAGCCGGCCGGCATCAGCAATCCGAAGGATTTCCGCAACGAAATCGTCAACTTCGTGTTGCGCGCCCGTGCCAACAATAACGGCAAGAACCCGAGCTGGCTGTCCTACGAGAAGCTGCGCGCAGTGATCGAGAAGAAGATGTTCTCCAACACCGAGGAGCTGCTTCCGGTCATCAGCTTCAACGCCAAGGCCAGCAAGGAGGACCAGCAGAAGCACAGCGACTTCGTCACCCGCATGGTCCAGCGCGGGTACACCGAGAAGCAGGTACGACTGTTGTCCGAATGGTATTCACGGGTACGCAAGTCGCAGTAAGGCAGCCTGAGGCTGAACCCGCGACGGCGCGCCAGAGGCGTCGTCGCGGCGTCCTGCAATAGCCCGGAGGGCCTGTATGAGTTATGTCATCGACCGGCGTCTAAACGGCAAGAACAAGAGCACGGTGAACCGTACGCGCTTCTTGCGGCGGTACCGCGAGCACATCAAGAAGGCGGTCGAGGAAGCCGTGAGCCGGCGCTCCATCACCGACATGGAGCACGGCGAGCAGATCAGCATTCCTGCCCGCGACATCGACGAGCCCGCCCTCTATCAAGGCAAGGGCGGACGCCAGACCATCGTCCACCCGGGTAACAAGGAATTCGTCAGCGGCGAGCGTATCCCGCGGCCCCAAGGCGGCGGCGGTGGTCAAGGCCAGGGCAAGGCCAGCAACAGTGGCGAAGGCATGGATGAATTCGCCTTCCAGATCACCCAGGACGAATTCCTCGAATTCATGTTCGAGGATCTGGAACTGCCCAACCTGGTCAAGAAGCAGCTGACTGGCACCGACACCTTCAAGACGGTACGCGCCGGCATCAGCAACGAGGGCAACCCGGCCCGCATCAACATCATCCGCACCCTGCGCGCCTCCCATGCCCGCCGCATCGCCCTATCCGGCGGCAGCCGCAACAAGCTGCGTGAAGTGAAGGCAGAACTGGCCCGCCTGCGGGTGGAGGAACCCGACAACCTGGGCGACATCCAGGCGCTGGAAACCGAACTCGAGCGACTGCGCGCGCGCATCGACAAGGTCCCCTTCCTCGACACCTTCGACCTCAAGTACAACCTGCTGTCCAAGCAGCCCAGCCCCAGTTCCAAGGCGGTGATGTTCTGCCTGATGGACGTTTCCGGCTCCATGACCCAGGCCACCAAGGACATCGCCAAGCGCTTCTACATCCTGCTCTACCTGTTCCTCAAGCGGAACTACGAGCGCATCGAAGTGGTGTTCATCCGCCACCACACCAGCGCCAAGGAAGTGGACGAGGAAGAGTTCTTCTACTCCCGGGAAACCGGCGGCACCATCGTCTCCAGCGCCCTCAAGCTGATGCAGGAGGTCATGGCCGAACGCTATCCGGTCAACGAGTGGAACCTCTATGCCGCCCAGGCTTCCGACGGTGACAACTGGAACGACGATTCCCCCATCTGCCGGGAGATCCTGACCAAGCAGATCCTGCCGTTCATGCAGTACTACACCTACGTGGAGATCACCCCGCGCGAACACCAGGCGCTGTGGTACGAATACGAGAACGTCCGCGGCAGCTTCCCGGACTCCTTCTCGCAGCAGCAGATCGTCTCGGCGGGTGACATCTATCCCGTGTTCCGCGAACTGTTCCAGCGGAGACTCGTGTCATGAAACGTGAGCCCATTTCCACTGGCTCGGAATGGACCTTCGAGCTGATCCAGACCTACGACCGGGAAATCGCCCGGATCGCCAAGCGCTATGCCCTGGATACCTATCCCAACCAGATCGAGGTGATCACCGCAGAGCAGATGATGGATGCCTACGCCTCCGTCGGCATGCCCATCGGCTACAACCACTGGTCCTACGGCAAGCACTTCCTGCACACCGAGAAGCACTACAGCCGCGGCCAGATGGGGCTGGCCTACGAGATCGTCATCAACTCCGATCCCTGCATCGCCTACCTCATGGAAGAGAACACCATGACCATGCAGGCGCTGGTGATCGCCCACGCCTGCTATGGCCACAACAGCTTCTTCAAGGGCAACTACCTGTTCCGCACCTGGACCGATGCCAGCTCCATCATCGATTACCTGGTGTTCGCCAAGCAGTACATCACCCAGTGTGAAGAGCGCCATGGCATCGACGCCGTGGAAGAGTTGCTGGACTCCTGCCATGCCCTGATGAACTACGGTGTGGACCGCTACAAACGTCCCTATCCGATCTCTGCCGCTGAAGAACGTCAACGGCAGAAGGAGCGCGAAGAGCAGCTACAGCGCCAGGTCAACGATCTCTGGCGGACCATTCCCAAGCTGGCCGGCAAGGAGCTGCTCGACGAAGGCGCACGCTTCCCCGCCGAACCCCAGGAGAACATCCTCTATTTCCTGGAAAAGCATGCACCCTTGCTGGAGCCCTGGCAGCGTGAGGTGATCCGCATCGTGCGCAAGATCGCCCAGTATTTCTATCCGCAGCGCCAGACCCAAGTGATGAACGAGGGCTGGGCCACCTTCTGGCACTACACCTTGCTCAATGACCTCTACGACGAAGGCTTGGTCACCGAAGGCTTCATGTTCGAATTCCTGCAATCCCATGCCGGAGTGATCTACCAGCCAGGCTTCGACAGCCCCTACTACAGCGGTATCAACCCCTACACCCTGGGCTTCGCCATGTTCCGCGACATCCGCCGAATCTGCGAAAACCCCACGGAAGAAGACCGTCGCTGGTTCCCCGACATCGCCGGCAGCGATTGGCTGGCCACCGTCACCTTCGCCATGAAGAGCTTCAAGGATGAAAGCTTCATTCTGCAGTTCCTCTCGCCCAAAGTGATCCGCGACCTCAAGCTGTTCAGCATCCTCGATGACGACCAACGCGACGAACTGGAGGTGGCGGCCATCCACGACGACGGCGGCTATCGCCTGATCCGCGAGCAGCTCGCCGCCCAGTACAACCTGGGCAACCGCGAACCCAACGTGCAGATCTGGAACGTCGACCGCCGCGGTGATCGCTCCCTCACCCTCAGGCACTTCCAGCACGACCGCAAACCGCTGGGCAACTCGACGGACGAGGTACTCCGGCACCTGCACCGCCTGTGGGGCTTCGACATTCGCCTGGAAAGCATGAGGGGCGAGGAGATCACCCAGAGTTTCCACGTCCCGCCGCGTCACGAGAGCCGCGACCACGACCGACGCCTGGACCTGGCCTCACCGATCTGAGTCCTGATCGTCTTTCCGCTATCCTAGACCTCCGCAAGGAGGTCTTTTTCTATGCAAATCTTCAAGGTGGGCGGCGCGGTGCGCGATCGCCTGCTCGGTCGCCCGGTCACCGAAGTCGACTGGGTCGTGGTGGGTGCCGACGCCGAAACCCTGGCCGCCCAGGGCTATCGCCCGGTGGGCGCCGACTTCCCGGTGTTCCTGCATCCCGAAACCGGCGAGGAATACGCCCTGGCCCGCACCGAACGCAAGAGCGGACGCGGCTACGGAGGCTTCACCTTCCATGCCGCGCCGGACGTCACCCTCGAACAGGACCTGATCCGCCGCGATCTGACCATCAATGCCATGGCCGAGGACGACGAAGGCCACGTCATAGACCCCTATGGCGGCCGCGCCGATCTCCAGGCGCGCCTGTTGCGCCATGTCTCCCCGGCCTTCGCCGAAGACCCGCTGCGGGTACTGCGCGTCGCCCGCTTCGCCGCCCGCTATTGCAGCCTGGGCTTCGCGGTGGCGCCCGAGACCCTACGGCTCATGCAGGACATGGTCGCCAGCGGCGAACTCGACGCCCTGACCGCCGAGCGACTGTGGAAGGAAACCTCCCGTGCCCTGCTCGAAGACCGCCCGGATGTCTTCATCCGGGTCCTCCATGACTGCGGCGCCCTGGCCGTGCTCTTGCCGGAAGTGACGGCAGGCCTGGAAGCCGACTCGCCTGAGCCAGGCGCGCGGCTCTATGCCACCCTGCGCCAGACCGCCGAGGTACAGGCCTCGCTGAACGTGCGCTGGGCCTGCCTGCTCCTGGAGGTACCGGAGGAACGACAGGCCGCTATCAACATCCGCCTCAAGGTCCCCCATGAACCCGCCGAGCTGGCGCTGCTGCTAGCCCGCTACTGGCCCACGGCCCTGCAAGCGGAGCGCCTGACACCGGAGGCCTGGTTCGAGCTGCTGCAGGGCTTCGACGTGCTGCGGCGCCCAGCGCGCTTCGACGAATTCCTACAGGCCTGTGCCTGCGTGGCGGCCACCAGGCCGGACGAGGAGGAACCACCGCTGGCCCTGCTACGCCAAGCGGCGGAGGTACTGCGCGGGGTGGCAGTGCAGCCGCTGGTCGCCCAGGGCTTCAAGGGTGCAGCCCTGGGCGAAGCCCTCAAGCGAGCCCGTATCGAAGCCCTGGCACAGCTCTCTTAGAACCTGTTCAAGATCTCTCGAGCTAGCGACAAACAAGGCCTAGGCGGCCCCGCGAAAATAGCTGGAAGCGGATCGGACCCGCGCCCGGGTTGACGAGAGGTAAATGAGCATTGCGATGGGGCCGACCAGGCCGGGCTGGCGACCCAAGCCGCGTTCAACGCCGTTTGGCCGACGCGCAGCAGATCGTGAACAGGTTCTTAGGTTGGCGCTGAGCGCAGCGAAGCCCCAACGTTGCTAGACCGAGCCCGCTTGGAGCCCTCATATATCGCGGCCATGGGCCGCTCCTACGGGCACAGGTGTAGCTGTAGGAGCAACTGTCTTATCGCTGTGGAGATACCTCACGTAGCGTGGAAAACGGCGCAGCCTTTTCCACTGGAGACTTGGTGGCGAGGAGGCCCTCACCCCAACCCTCTCCCGAGGGGGCTATCCGAGCGGGCGTTCTGTTTCATTAACCACGGCAAAGATCACGTCAAACCGGCGTACCTCTTCCTGTAGGAGCGGCCAATGGCCGCGATGCTCTCGGAAGCCGAAGCCAGAAACCCAACAGCAAGGCGCTACGACAGGTTGGCGCCGAGCAACGCCTCCGGTGTGAGATCCCCTCCGCGCCAAAGGAAGGATACCGGGCGCAATACCTGGGTGGTCTGGCCACGCATCTCCTGCCACAACTCGTCGAAGCGGCGGCCATCGCTCGGGTGCCGCCGTTCACCGGCCAGCAGCGCCAGGGGCCAGAGCACGAAGGCGTTGCGCAGGATCTCGGCGCGCGGCAGGGTCAGGCCGGCGACCTCGCCGGTCAGCTCGCCGTAGAGCAGGATGTCGATGTCCAACGGCAGACCCTGGCGATCCGGCGCATAGCGCCCGCTGCGGGTCTCGATGGCCTTGAGCGCCTGACTCAGGGTAGCGGGATCTAGGTCGGTGTCACCCGCGACGACCAGATTGAGGAAGGGCGCGCTGCGGATACCCACCGCCTCGCTCTCGAATACCGGTGAGCAGTGCAGGGCGGTCAGCAGCGTCGCGAGTTCGTCCAGCGCCATGCCCAGGTGCTGCTCGCGCTGGATATTGCTGCCCAGCCCCAGGTAAACGCGGGTCACGCCTGGCCCCGCTCGATCTCCACGCCCACGCCCCGCGCGGTCGGCACCGCACCGGGCTTGGTGATGCGCAGACGCAGCCAGGGCAGGGCGAACTCCGCCTGCAGCAGTGCCGCCAGGCGCTCGGCGAAGGTCTCGACCAGCTCGAAAGCCGTTTCGTGGGCGAAGGCGGTGATGCGCTCCGCTACCGCCGCATAGTTCAGGGTGTGTTCGAGTTCGTCGTGCTCGGCAGCCGGGCGGATGTCCCAGCCCATGGTGAGATCGATGCGCAGGCACTGGCGGATGTCACGCTCCCAGTCGTACACCCCTATCACGGTGTCGACCTCCAGCCCCTCGATGAAAACCTTGTCCACTGCCTTCGCCTCGCACCTTTGCCGTGCTCTATTGATCGTCGCCGCCGGCCTATCGTCGGGCGGCGGGCTGTCGGTAGAATCGAACCATACCCTGGCGCGGAACCCTACCATGTTCTGGCTGCTGCTCCTGCTAGCCTATCTGCTGGGCTCGCTATCCTTCGCCGTGCTGCTCAGTCGCCTGTTCGGCACCCGCGACCCACGTCACGACGGCTCCGGCAATCCCGGAGCCAGCAACATGTTGCGCCTGGCCGGCCGCAAGCTGGCCCTGCTGACCCTG
Source organism: Pseudomonas oryzihabitans (assembly GCF_032027545.1). Classification (GTDB taxonomy): domain Bacteria; phylum Pseudomonadota; class Gammaproteobacteria; order Pseudomonadales; family Pseudomonadaceae; genus Chryseomonas; species Chryseomonas oryzihabitans_F. Next base: position 24,743 of record NZ_JAVSJB010000019.1, read on the forward strand.
GCCGGCGACTTGGCCAAGAGCCTCATCCCGGTGCTCGTCGCCCAGCAGTTGGCACTCTCCCCGCTGCAACAGGCCTGGATCGGCCTGGCTGCCGTGGTCGGCCACCTCTATCCTCTGTATTTCCATTTCCGCGGCGGCAAGGGCGTGGCCACGGCCGCCGGTCTGCTGATGGGGCTCTATCCACCCGCGGCCTTGCTGGGTCTGGTGCTCTGGGCCACGGTGTTCGCCGCCCTGCGCATCGCCTCCCTGGCGTCGCTGGTCGCCGTGCTCGGCATCCTGCCGCTGTTCGCCTGGCAGCGCCCGGACCTGCTGGCACCGATGCTGCTGCTCGCCGCCCTCATTTTGATTCGCCATCGCCATAATCTGCGCGCCCTGCGTCAGGGCACCGAGCGTCATTTTTGACTCTGGCGCTACGCAGGGATTGCCCAGCGACGTCACCCGCCCACCTCAAAGCGCCGCCAGCTGCTCCATGGGCCAGCGCGCCTTGACGGCAATGGCCGGCCCCTCGTGCTGGCCGGCCAGCAGCCGCTGGCAACCGGCGTAGGCGATCATGGCGCCATTGTCGGTGCAGAAGCGCGGTCGGGCATAGAAGACGTGACCACCCAGCTCACCGAGCATCTGCTCCAGCGTCTCGCGCAGCGCACGGTTGGCACTGACGCCGCCGGCGATCACCAGCGACTTGAGCCCGGTCTGCTTCAGTGCGCGCTTGCACTTGATCGCCAGGGTCTCGACCACCGCCGTCTGGAACGCCAGAGCGATGTCGCAACGGGTCTGCTCGCTGTCGTCACCGGCCGCCTGGCAGCGCTGCCAGGTGGTGAGGGTGAAGGTCTTCAGACCGCTGAAGCTGAATTCCAGGCCCGGGCGATCGGTCATGGGCCGCGGGAAGACGAAGCGACCTGCTACGCCGCGCTCGGCCAGGCGGGCGATCTCAGGTCCGCCCGGATAACTTAGCCCCAGCAGCTTGGCGGTCTTGTCGAAGGCCTCGCCGGCGGCGTCGTCCAGGGATTCGCCCAGCACGGTGTAGCGGCCGATGCCATCGACCTGCACCAGTTGGGTGTGGCCACCGGACACCAGCAGGGCGACGAAGGGAAATTGCGGCGGTGCCTCTTCGAGCATGGGCGCCAGCAGATGGCCTTCCATATGGTGCACGCCCAGGGCCGGTACGCCCCAGGCCAGGGCCAGCGCCTGGGCGCAGGCCGCCCCCACCAGCAGGGCGCCGACCAGGCCGGGGCCGGCGGTGTAGGCGATGGCGTCCACCTCGTCCGGACGGCTGCCCGCCCCGTCCAGCACTTCGCGGATCAGCGGCAGCATGCGTTTGACGTGATCGCGCGAGGCCAGCTCCGGGACCACGCCGCCATAGACGCGGTGCAGATCGATCTGGCTGAACAGCGCATCGGCCAGCAGGCCCCGTTCGCTGTCGTAGAGCGCGACGCCGGTTTCATCGCAGGACGTTTCCAGTCCCAGAACACGCATGGAGATAAGCCTTCGAGGGTATAAGATGTCAGGCTGCGCATGATAAGCGCCGCTTCCAGCACCGGCCAGCGCTTTTCATCCGCCGGGGCTTGGCAGCGGGGCGGTTGAGGCGTTACTATCCGCAACCCTTAAAAACCGACGCTTCCCGTGCCCTTTTGCCGCTAGCGTTGGATTAAACCTCGGTAAATTTGAAGGTACGACCTGGATGCCCAACGTCAAAGTCAAAGAAAACGAACCCTTCGACGTAGCGCTGCGTCGTTTCAAGCGTTCCTGCGAGAAGGCCGGTGTACTGGCCGAAGTTCGTAGCCGCGAGTTCTACGAAAAGCCCACCGCCGAGCGCAAGCGTAAAGCTGCCGCCGCGGTCAAGCGCCACGCCAAGAAAGTACAGCGCGAGCAGCGCCGTCGCGAGCGTCTGTACTGAGTTACAGCGCTCTCCTGGCGTCACAAGCAACCCGACCTCTGGTCGGGTTGTTCGTTTCTGGCATTCCCGCTTCGCCCTAGACACCCGCTGGCGCTAGACTGCCCTCCTCGCTCCACCTTCCGCCACTCGCTCCTCCATCCAGACGCTGACCATGGCCGGACTCATCCCGCAAGGCTTCATCGACGACCTGCTCAACCGCACCGACATCGTCGAAGTGGTGGGTGCGCGGGTGAAGCTCAAGAAGGCCGGCAAGAACTGGATGGCCTGCTGCCCCTTCCACAACGAGAAGACGCCCTCCTTCAGCGTCAGCCCCGACAAGCAGTTCTACTACTGCTTCGGCTGTGGCGCCGGCGGCAACGCCCTGGGCTTCATCATGGACCACGACAACCTCGAATTCCCCGAGGCGGTCGAGGAGCTGGCCAAGAAGGCCGGTGTGGACGTGCCGCGGGAAGAGAGTGGCGGTCGGCGCAAGCCGCGGCAACCCACGGATTCGCCGCTCTACCCGCTGCTGGCCGCCGCCGCCGAGTACTATCGCCTGGCGCTGCGCAACCATCCCAAGCGCCAGGCCGCGGTGGACTACCTAAAGAAGCGCGGCCTTACCGGCGAGATCGCCCGCGATTTCGGCCTGGGCTTCGCCCCGCCGGGCTGGGACAACCTGGGCAAGCACCTGGGTGGCGATGACCTGCAGCAGAAGGCCATGCTCGACGCCGGCCTGCTGGTGGAAAACGCCGAGAGCGGCAAGCGTTACGATCGCTTCCGCGACCGAGTGATCTTCCCGATCCGCGACAGCCGGGGCCGGGTCATCGCCTTCGGCGGTCGGGTGCTGGGCGACGACAAGCCCAAGTACCTCAACTCGCCGGAGACCCCGGTTTTTCACAAGGGCCAGGAACTCTACGGCCTGTTCGAGGCGCGCAAGCACAACCGCGACCTGGACGAGATCCTCGTCGTGGAAGGCTACATGGACGTCATCGCCCTGGCCCAGCAAGGCATCCGCAATGCCGTGGCCACCCTGGGCACCGCCACCAGTGAAGAGCACATCAAGCGGCTGTTCCGCATCGTGCCGAGCATCCTGTTCTGCTTCGACGGCGACCAGGCCGGCCGCAGCGCTGCCTGGCGCGCCCTGGAGTCAGCCCTGCCGGTGCTCAAGGACGGCTTCCGCGTACGCTTCCTGTTCCTGCCCGAAGGCGAGGACCCGGACAGCCTGGTGCGTGCCGAGGGCGCGGATGCCTTCCAGGCCCGCTTCGTCCAGCAGGCCCAGCCGCTGGCCGAGTATTTCTTCCAGCAGCTGATGATCGAGGCGGACCCGGCCACCCTGGAGGGCAAGGCCCACCTCGCTACCCTGGCCGCACCGCTGATCGAGAAGATCCCCGGCAACAACCTGCGCCTGCTGATGCGCCAGCGTCTGAGCGAACTCACCGGCCTGGGCAACGACGCCCTGAGCCAGCTGGCGCCCTCCGCCCCACCGCAAGATGCCCCGCCCATGGACTATGGCGACTACGCCTACGCCCATGCCGAGGAAGCCCCGGCGCAACAGCAGTGGACGCCACGCCGCGAGGGCAAGGGTGGGGGCAAGGGCTGGAAAAAGGACTTCAATGGCAAGGGCGGCGGTGAACGCATTCCGCGCCAACCCCCGGTCAAGGTGGAAACGCCGGTATTGGCGGCGCTGCGCAGCCTGCTGCATCACCCGACCCTGGCCCAGGCGGTGCAGGATGCGCGCAACCTGGCCGAGGAAAGCGATCAGTACGCCCAGTTACTGGTCGCCCTGGTCGAGGCGCTGCAGAAGAAACCGGGGCAGAGCACCCTGCAACTCATCGCTCGCTGGCACGGCACCGAACAGGGACGGCTCTTGCGCGCCCTGGCGGAAAAAGAATGGCTGATCGCCGGCGACAACCTTGAACAACAGTTTTTCGACACCATAACGAGGTTAGCCGCCAGCCAGCGTGATCGCTCGCTGGAGCAACTCCTACGCAAGGCGCGACAGAGCGAGCTGAGCTCCGAAGACAAGGACCGCCTACGCGAACTCCTTAGCCGTCCAGCGGGCACCGTGACCTAACTGGCACGGACACCGTCTAACCGGCTATAATGTTCAGCTTATTTTTGCCCGCCTAAGCCTTCAGTGGAAGGGTACCTATGTCCGGAAAAGCGCAACAGCAATCCCGTCTGAAAGAATTGATCGCCCGTGGGCGTGAGCAGGGCTACCTGACTTACGCGGAGGTCAATGACCACCTACCGGAGGATATTTCAGATCCGGAACAGGTGGAAGACATCATCCGCATGATCAATGACATGGGGATCAACGTATTCGAGACCGCGCCGGACGCCGATGCCCTGCTGCTGGCGGAGACCGATACCGACGAAGCCGCCGCCGAAGAAGCCGCCGCCGCCCTGGCCGCGGTGGAGAGCGATGTCGGCCGTACCACGGACCCGGTGCGCATGTACATGCGTGAAATGGGTACCGTGGAACTGCTGACCCGCGAAGGCGAGATCGAGATCGCCAAGCGCATCGAGGAAGGCATCCGCGAAGTCATGGGCGCCATCGCCCAGTTCCCGGGCACCGTCGACTACATCCTCAGCGAATACACCCGCGTCACCACCGAAGGCGGTCGCCTGTCCGACGTCCTCGCCGGCTACATCGATCCCGACGACGGCAGCCTGCCGAACGAAAGCGATGAGCTGCCTGTCCCGAACAAGGCTACCGACGCCAAGGCCGTGGACGACGAGAAGGAAGAAGAGGAAGAGAGCGACGACGCCGACGAGGAAGAAGGCGACGGCGGCCCGGACCCGGAAGAAGCCCGCCTGCGTTTCGGCGCAGTCGCCGAGCAGTTGGACAAGACCCAGAAGGTAATGAAGAAGCACGGCCGCGACGATGATCGCACCGTGGAAGAATTCGTCGCCCTGGCCGTGCTGTTCTCGCCGATCAAGCTGGTGCCCAAGCAGTACGAAGCGCTGGTGACCCGCGTCCGCGAGGCACTGGAGCGGGTGCGCGGCCTCGAGCGCGCCATCATGCAGCTCGCCGTACGCGATGCGCGCATGCCGCGTGCCGACTTCCTGCGCCACTTCCCGGGCAACGAGACCAACACCGACTGGACCGCCGGCCTGCTCAAGGGCAAGCCCAAGTACGCCGAAGGTCTCGAGCGCTTCCAGGCCGACATCCAGGCCAAGCAGACCCAGCTGGCCGAGCTGGAGCGTGACTACGAGCTGAAAGTCTCGCAGATCAAGGACATCAACCGCGCCATGTCCATCGGCGAGGCCAAGGCTCGCCGTGCCAAGAAGGAAATGGTCGAGGCCAACCTGCGCCTGGTGATCTCCATCGCCAAGAAGTACACCAACCGCGGCCTGCAATTCCTCGATCTGATCCAGGAAGGCAACATCGGCCTGATGAAGGCGGTGGACAAGTTCGAATACCGCCGTGGCTACAAGTTCTCCACCTACGCCACCTGGTGGATTCGCCAGGCCATCACCCGGTCCATCGCCGACCAGGCGCGCACCATCCGCATTCCGGTGCACATGATCGAGACGATCAACAAGCTGAACCGGATCTCCCGCCAGATGCTGCAGGAGATGGGGCGCGAGCCGACCCCGGAAGAGCTGGGCGAGCGCATGGAGATGCCCGAGGACAAGATCCGCAAGGTGCTCAAGATCGCCAAGGAGCCGATCTCCATGGAGACACCCATCGGCGACGACGAGGATTCGCACCTGGGCGATTTCATCGAGGACAGCTCCATGCAGTCCCCGATCGAAGTGGCCACCAGCGAAAGCCTCAAGGAAGCCACCCGCGACGTGCTCTCCGGCCTCACCGCCCGTGAAGCCAAAGTCCTGCGCATGCGCTTCGGCATCGACATGAATACCGACCACACCCTCGAGGAAGTGGGCAAGCAGTTCGACGTCACCCGCGAGCGTATCCGCCAGATCGAAGCCAAGGCCCTGCGCAAGCTGCGCCACCCGTCCCGCAGCGAACACCTGCGCTCCTTCCTCGACGAGTAAGGCGCCCACGCTGCAGCAGAAACCGGAGCCCAGGCTCCGGTTTTTTTATGCCCGACAAGGGTTTGGCGATCCTGCCCACCCCCGGTATACTCCACCGCGCTATAGGGCCTATAGCTCAGTTGGTTAGAGCAGAGGACTCATAATCCTTTGGTCCACGGTTCGAGTCCGTGTGGGCCCACCAGCTTTCAGGAGCCGCGCATTGCGCGGCTTTTTTGTGCCTGGGCTTTGGGCTTTTGCCCTGCCTTTCCCGAGTCCTACTGCTTCAGCCGAACGTCTGCACGAAGGGCGCAGCGCAATGCCGGATGGCAGAGACCACCTGTGGCGCCTGGATGCAAAGCTCAGTCGAACGCTGCAGTACCCGTTCCAGCGCCTCCAGTTGGAACCGGATCACCTCAGCCGGTCGTTCAACGTCGCAGACACGCGCAAAGTCCAGCAGGCCCTGGCGCGAGGCGAACAGCGACTTGTTGCCCATCAACTCCAGCGCCAGGACATCCTCGGGAATGTAGGCGGTGGTGTTGACGATGTCGTAGGCGGGCGCCAGCCGGGCATCACGCTGGGCAGGATTGGAATAGAGCAGCCCGACGTTCTTCAGGTGGGCATCGCCGTTGCCGAGGATGCAGCTTAGGCTCACCATGGCGAAGAGTTGCGCCAATGAGGAGCGGACCTGATCAGGCGCGCAGAACAGGCGGATGGCCTTGGCAATGGCCGAGTAGCTTTTGCTGTATTTCTGCTCCGCCGCCAAGCCCATCAACGCCGCCATATCTTCGAAACCGAGAGGATCGAGATGCTCATCGCGGTCGAAACGACGCATGACGAAGAGCTTGGCGTTGCTGGAAAGATGGAACTCCGGCACCGGAATGCCCGCTTCGCGGGCTACGGACATGCAGAGGTATTCGTTGATCGCCAGGCCCGGAAACTCGGCGCTGCCACTTTTGATGATCAACTCGGCGGTTCTCGACGTGAAGCGGGCATCCTCTCGCTCAGGTACCAAGACCTTGGGCTGTACGCCGGAGATACCGGCGCGCAGGATGTAGCGATCCACCAATTCGACGAACAGGTCTTCCGTGCCATCCCAGGCGAGGATCTCGCTAAGCCGTTCGCCTGGAAAGCGCTGGCGCTCCAGCAAGGCATCGATCTCGGGAGAGGCGACCGTCACGCGGCCGATGGGCGAGCTACTGCCGGTGAGCGCCAGCAGGGCCATGGGATCGAGAGGGACCAACTTGGCCAGCCGGTTACGTAGCTGCTCCAGTACGTAACCTTCCGGTAAATTCATCTGGAAGATTGGATGCAGCTCGCGGCGACGATAGTCATCCAGGCGCACCGGCATCAGCAAACTGACGGCGGCCTGCGCAGAGGCTTCATCTTGGTAACGGAACAGGTAATCGCCATCCTGAGATACGAGCGCTCCGCTCTCGCCTGACGGGGTTGCGACGCGCAGCCGGGTCTTCATCAGTCGAACACCCCTTGGATCTCGTCCAGTGTCGGCAAAGCGGCGGGGACTACCGCCAGCTCGCAATCCAAGGCTGCGAGTGCGCGCGCATAGGCGGCCATACCGACACGAGGGTCTCCTCGCTCCACGGCGATGATTTTCTGGCGGGTAAGCCCTGCCAGTTCGGCAAGGTTTGCCTGGGTCAGGCCTCGATTAAGGCGACGCTGGCGGAGTTGGCTGCCGAGACGCTGGCTGATGAGCTCGCTGTCCATGTTCTGTATGCGTAACAAGGTCAATGACTTGTAACGTATACAGAACTCGACAGCCCAGTAAAGCTAATTCTATCGCTCTTAGCAGGCTGTTCTCTCTTTGAGAGCCGCCTGACGGTCGCTATCTGGCAATGCCTTGATGACTAGACATGCAACAGCGCCAATACCCCAACCACCACCCCTGCCCCCGCCACGCCATACACCGCCGCCTGCAGCCAGCGGCGCCGCGTCAGCAGGGTGATGGCGGCCAGGGAGATGGCGACCTGCATGAGCATGGTGGCCTGGGCCCAGCGGTGGTGGCGATGGAGTTGGGTTTCGCTCAGGGATTCGTTGGCTTGTACCTTCACTTCCAGGGCTTCGGCCTTGGTGCGGATCTCGGCCTTTTGCTGGGCGTAGCGTTGGCTGTCCTGGGTGAAGCGTTGGGCGGTGTCGGGGTTGGTCGCGAGGGCGGCACCTAGGTCGGCGAGATTCTGTTTTTCGCCCTTGGCCTGGTAGTAGCCCCACTGGTTGGCGGCTTCGGTCTTGGCGATGGCTTCTTCGTTCTTGTAGTAGAGCGCCAGGCTCTCGGCGTTGCCGCCCTGGTAGGCGCAGAGGGCGCCTAGCGTCGCCAGGATGGCGGTGGTGACGGCGATGCGGCCGGTAAGGCTATCGCGGTGCTGGGCGCCGTGGGCGGCGTGTTCCACTTCGTGATCGTGGGGGCCGTGGACTTCGTATTCGCTGGACAAGGCTCAGCTCCGCTGCGGATTCCTGCGGCGAGGCTAGCCGGGCAGGCTTAAGGCGATCTTAAGGTGTTAATCCTGGCTCAACCGGTCGAGTAACTCGCGAGCATGGTAGACCCGATGGCGACGCTGCGCCGGCTCGCTAAGGATGCCGCAGTTGACCAGAATCTCTAAGGCCTTGTTGGCCGTTGGAAAGGACACGCCGAGCCATAGCTGTACCTGGCGCACGGTCACGACCGGCTGGGCCAGTAGTAGGCGGGGCAGCTTGAGCGCCGCAGCGTCACGGCGTAATCCGAGCGCTTCGAGTTGCTTTTGCCAGCGCTGCTCCATCGCCGTCATATCCTGGGCGATGGTTAAGGCGGAGCGACAGGCATGGGTGACAGCCTCGGCCAGGAAGGTGCACCAGGGAGCCCAGTCGCCACGAAGCTGCGTAGCCGCCAGGGTATCGTAGTAGTCCCGCCGATTACGTAGCAGGAAGCCGGAGAGGTACAGCGGTGGATAACCCTCGGTGGCCAGCAGCAATGGCAACAGCAGGCGCCCAACCCGCCCATTGCCGTCGACGAAGGGGTGGATGGTCTCGAACTGGGCATGCGCGAGAGCCAACTGCGCAACGATGGAGAGCTCACCCTGTTCGTCCTCACCAGGCGTGTACTGCAGCACATCGCGCACGAAGGCAGCCATACAATCCGCTAGGTATTCAGGTGGCGGCGGCACGAGGGTGGCATCCTCGATCCGTCGGCCCTGGCCGATCCAGACTTGAGTGAGACGGTATTCACCTGGTCGATAGGCTTCCCCAGCGTCATGCATCAGTTCTGCATGCAGTTGCTTGACCAGACGTTCATCCAAGGCCGCTCGGCTGCCCTGTTGGCGATAGCTGGCAAGCCCAAATTCCAGCGCCTGCACGTAGCGCTGGGTAATGCCCGCATCGGCGGGCAAGCCCTCGCCACCCGTCACTTCATACTCGAACAGTTCAGGAAGCTGCGTGCGGGTGCCCTCGATCTGCGAGCTGTGTACCGCTTCCCGCCGTGCCAGGGTACGGGTGATCAGGTCGTGGTTGGGCAGCAGTTGGCTGGAAATCTTGAGCATACCCAGAGCCTCTTTGGCGTCCTGCAAGGCGCGGTCCAGTTTGGCCCCGCTAGGCAACCGACGCGGCACGGGCGGAGGCACTAGCGCGTGGCAATGGGGATAGTCTGGACAGCGAACCAGGCAGGCCTGGCGCTCGGGACTCAAATCCTGCTTTCGCATGGCATTATCCGTTAATAAGCAATCGGCTTATTAAAGGATAACTCATCAAACCTTAATAAGCGCCTAGCCTATGTAAGTTAAAGCTTGGGCAGCCGGGCCTGCAGCCAGCGCCGCAACGGGCCGGCTACCCAGCGCTGCATGGCCAAGCCAAGGAGGACGATGAGCGCCAGGTGCAGCGGCAGCATCCAGCCGGGTATGGGGATGGGCAGTGCCAGTGCCTCGCCGACGTCTTCGGCCAGGTCTTCGAGACTGTCGCCGGCCAGGTGCATCCAGCCCAGCAGGGTGCGGGTCCAGGGTTCGAGCACGCCGATCAGTGGGGTATGGACGGCGAAGATACACAGCGAGGCCTCGCCGAGGCGCCGGGCCAGGCGGCGCACACCGGCGCGGCCGGGCTCGCCGAAGGTAGCGCAGGCCAGCAGTACCGCGGCTTGGAAGGGCGTCAGCAAGCCGTTGTGGACCAGGTAGAACCAGCGACGACCATCGCCCTCCAGCAGCAGGGCGCCGAGCCACAGGCCGGTGAGGCCGAATAGCAGCAGGGGTACGCGCAGGCGCTGGGTCGTCTCGGCCACCCAGGGCTCCTGCATGGCGCGATAGAGCAGGATGCCGAGCAGGAATTCCGGCAGGCGGATCAGCGGATTGCGGTGGATGACGCCCACGGTGACGGTGTCGAAGGCCTGGGCCCAGGTGGCCAGCAGCGGGCCGAGCAGATAGAGGCCCCAGAGGGTGGCGGCGGCCAGGGCCCAGCGACGCAGGCGCATCAGGCGCGGGCCGAGCAACGGAAACAGCAGGTAGAAGAACAGCAGCGCCGAGATCGACCAGGCGGCGCCGTTGAGCCAGAGGAAGCGCGGCTCCCAGGATTGCAGCAGGAGCAGTTGCAGCAGCACGTGGGTGGTGGCGGCCAGCCAGGAGAGCGGCAACATCTCCTCCAGCTCGTTACCCTCCTCCAGGTGCAGGTAAGGGTGCTGGTTGTAGTAGACCGGCACCCCGTGCTCCAGCCAGGAGTCCTGGGACAGCCAATAGGCCAGGCCCAGGGCCACCAGCAGGGTGAGCAGGTGAATGGGATAGAGATTGCACAGGCGGCGCAGCACGAAGCCGCGGGAGCTGCCCTTGAGTGCGCCCTGGCGATCCAGACTGACGTGGGCCAGCAGGAAGCCGGACAGCAGGAAGAAGGTGCTGGTGGCGAAGAAGCCCATGCCGGCCAGGCGGCGGAAGGCATCCGGTAGATCGCTGTAGAGCCCGCCCAGGTGGTAGACGACCATGTACAGCGCCATGAGGAATCTCAGCCATTCCAGGCCGTAGTAACGGACAGTGGGACGGTGGGCGGGCAGTGTCGTCATGGCGGCGCGGTACGGCAGTAAAACTGGATTATAAGCCGCTTGGCCGCCGTGCCCGGCAAAGAAGATGACAAAACCATGACAACCGGTGTCCCGACGTTACTGGACACCGATCAGGGCGAGGTCTCGTCCTCGCCGCCATACCTCTGGAGTTGCCCCTGGTTAACCGCGGAAAGCCGGCTCCGCTAGCCCCTGCACCCCAGGGTTCAGGGCGAACAATCCACCCGCCAGCGGCTGGTCGCTGAGATCGCCGCCCGGGCGGATGGAGGTGACGAACAGGGTGTCCAGGTTGCACCCGCCGAAGGCGCACATGGCGGGCTTCTTGACCGGCACGGCCAGGGAGCGGTCGAGGCGACCATCCGGGGTGAAGCGGTGGATCAGGCCGGCGTCGTTGCCGCAGATCCAGTAGCAGCCGTCGACATCCACCGCGGCGCCATCGGGCCGGCCGGGATGGGCGTTCATGTCGACGAACAGCCGTCGGTTGCTGGGTGTGCCGGTATCCGGGTCGTAGTCGAAGGCCCAGATCAGCTGCCGGCTGGGGTGGGAATCGGACAGGTAGAGGATGCGGCCGTCGGGACTCAGGGCCAGGCCATTGGGGACGATAAGGTCGTCCAGCAACAGCCGGGCGCCCTCGCCTGCCGTGTGGCTGTAGAGACGGCCAGCCGCGATGCCCTGGGCCATGTCCTGCACCATGGTGCCCACCAGGAAGCGGCCCTGGCGGTCGCACCGGCCATCGTTGCATCTCATGGACGGCTGGGCATGGTCGAGGGTGACCCGGCGTTCGCCGCTCAGCTCGCCGGAGGCTTCGGGCTGCAGGGCGAAGAGCCCGCTTTCCAGGCCGGCGAGCCAGCCACCGTCTGCGCGGGCAGCGATGCAGGCGAGCATTTCCGGCGCGCTCCAGCTGTCCAGGGCACCGGCCGGGGTCCAGCGATGCAGGCGCTTGGCAGGGATGTCGACCCAGTAGAGCGCCTGTTCGGCGAACTGCCAGACCGGACACTCGCCGGTAGCGTTGCGGGCATCGACGAGCAGTTCGGCAGTCATTGCAGGCATCTCAGTCGTCGAAGGGGCCGGTGGCGACGAAGGCGCCGCCCTGGTAGACCCGCGACGGATCATCCGCCGCCGGCAGAGGCTGGGACTCGACCTTGGCGCGGAATGGTTCGGAGCTGTCCTTGGGCTGGAAGCCCAGGTGCGCGGCCAGGCGATTGTCCCACCAGCTGTCGCGGTTGTTGGAGGCGCCGTAGACGATGGTGTGGCCGACGTCGGGGGTGGTCAGGCTGCGCAGGATGAGGTCGGTGAGGTCTGCGTAGCTCAGCCAGGTGGCGAGCATCCGGCGGTTCTGCGCCTCGGGGAAGGAGGAGCCGATGCGGATGCTCACCGTCTCGATGCCATGGCGGTCGAAATAGAAACTGGCCAGATCTTCGCCGAAGGCCTTGGACAGGCCGTAGTAGCTGTCCGGGCGCTGGGGCACGCTGGCGTCGATGCGCTGGTCCTGGCGATAGAAGCCGATGACATGGTTGGAGCTGGCGAAGACGATGCGCTTCACGCCGTGACGCCGCGCCGCCTCATAGAGGTTGAAGGTGCCACGGATATTGGCCTCGAGGATGGGTTCGAAGGCGTGCTCGGTGGAGATGCCGCCGAAGTGCAGGATGGCGTCGACCCCTTCCACCAGGGCGTGGACGCCGGCCTTGTCAGCCAGGTCGCAGGTGACCACCTCTTCCGCCGCATCTTGAGCGGGTTCCATCGGGGCGATGTCGGACAGGCGCAGGATCTTGGCGTGGGGCTTGAGCCGCTGGCGCAGCTCCTTGCCCAGACCGCCAGCGGCACCGGTCAGCAGCAGACGATGGAAGGGTGAAGACTGGACTTCGGACATGACGGGCGCCTTCTTATGGAGTTATCTGGCAAGAGGTACGACATCCCACCTCTTTTCTGGATTCTCGCGGCTGCCCGGTATCCTGTCAATGCCGCCCAACGCTCGGCCGAGGCAGCGGTGAAGCCACGCTCGGCCCAAGGCGAGTATTACTTCACCCCAGACTCAGGCGACGCTCACCGACGCAGGCAGACAGGGCAGCCGCAGGCGAAACGTCGCCCCCTGCCCCGCGATGCTTTCCACGTGCAGACTGCCACGGTGCGCCTTGACGATCTGGTCGGCGATGTAAAGACCGAGGCCCAGACCGGCAATGTTTTCGGTGCCGGTAGCTCGTTCGAACTGACGAAAGATCAGCGCCTGGTGCTCCACCGGAATACCGATGCCCTGGTCCTTGACGCTCAACTCCACCTCGGCACCGTCACTGCGTAGGCTGATTTGCACCGGGCGGCCTGCGCCATAACGCATGGCGTTGGTCAGCAGGTTGGTGATCACCTGCTCGATGCGGAATTCGTCCCAGAACCCCGGCGCCGGGCCTTCCGCGTGCAGCTCGACCGGGCAGCCGGCGGCGGCGAATTGCGAGGCGAAGCTGTCCACCACGGTGTTGACCAAGGCCGCCAGATCGCACTGCGAGGGGCGGATGGAGAGCTTGCCGGTGCGAATGCGCGAGATATCGAGCATGTCGTCGATCAGGTGCACCAGGCGCTGGATCTGGCGCTCGTCACGCTCGGCCATGCCGGCCAGCTTGTCGGGGGTGAAGGCCTCCAGCTTGCCCTTGTCCAGGTACATGCGGCGCAGCTGGGCCTCGAGCATCAGGGTGTTGAGCGGGGTCTTGAGTTCGTGGGAGACCATGGACATGAAGTCGTCCCGGGTGCGCACCGCCTGCTGCAGCTCCACCTGGGTCTGGCGCAACTCGGCGAGCAGCACCTCCTGCTCCTGGCGGCTCTGCTCCAGGGCCACCAACTGCTCGGCCAGGCGCTTGCGGTGCCAGTAGAGGTCGACGAACACCCGGGTCTTGCTCTTCACCGCATGGACATCGAGGGGCTTGTGCAGGAAATCCACCGCGCCGCTTTCGTAGCCCTTGAAGGCATAGTTCAGGTCGCGGCCGGCGGCGCTGACGAAGACGATGGGGATGTGCCGGGTCTTTTCCAGGCCGCGCATCATCTCCGCCAGTTCGAAGCCGTTCATGCCCGGCATCTGCACATCAAGGATCGCCAGGGCGAATTCGTGCATCAGCAGGAGCTCCAGCGCCGCCTCGGCGGAGCCGGCCTGGAAGATCTCCAGCGCCTCGCTGCGCAGCAGGGCTTCCAGGGCCAGAAGATTCTCCGGCAGGTCGTCTACGAGCAGGAGCTTCGCCTGTTCGACGGGTACTTCAGCCATGGTCGCGTTCCAGCTCGATGAGCAGTTGATGGATGCCCGGCACATCCAGCACGAAATCCGGGTGGAATCTCTTCAGCGCCGCCTCGGGCATGGTCGGAACCTCGGCCGAGCGCGGGCATTGGACGACGGTGACGCCACCGCCGCGACTCAAGGCATGTAGCCCGCTGGCACCGTCGTGGTTGGCACCGGTGAGCAGGATGCCGCAGACCTGCTCGCCCAGGGCGTCGGCGGCGCTGTCGAACAGCACGTCGATGGACGGCCGGGAGAATTGCACCGGCTCGTCGCGCGACAGCGACAGGCTCAGGTCGTCCTCCACCAGCAGGTGATAACCCGGCGGCGCGAAATACAGGGTGCCCGGCAGTATAGCCTCCTTGTCCTCGGCTTCACGGACGCGCAGGGCAAGCCGCGCCTGGAACAATTCGGCCAGTCGCGAGGCGCGGTCGTCGGGCAGGTGCAGCACCACGGCGATCGGCAGGCGATAGCTGGCCGGCAGGCCGCTGAACAGACGCAACAGCGCCTGCAGCCCACCCGCGGAGGCTCCGATGACGATGAGGCGCAGCGGCTTCAAGGGCGGGAACATGCTAGAGCCTGCGGAACAGTCGTTCCTGCTTCACCACCGGCTCGAAGTGGCTGGCATAGGCGGAGAAGTCCAGCGACTCCTTGCTGCCCAGGCCGAGAAAGCCGCGGTGACTCAGGGACTCGTGGAACAACCCGAGCGCCCGATTCTGCAGATTCTTGTTGAAGTAGATGAGTACGTTGCGGCAGGACACCAGCTGCGTCTCGGAGAAGACGCTGTCGGTGGCCAGGCTATGGTCGGCGAAGGTCACGTTGGCGATCAGCGACTTGTCGAACAGGGCGCCATCGTAGGCGGCGGTGTAGTAGTCGGAAAAGGCCCGGGAGCCACCGGCGCGCTGATAGCTGGCGGTATAGGCGCGCATCTTCTCCAGCGGAAAGATGCCCTGGCGGGCCTTTTCCAGGGAGCGCGGATTGATGTCGGTGGCGTAGAACAGGGTCCGGTCGAGCAGGCCCTCCTCCTGGAACAGGATGGCCATGGAGAAGACTTCCTCGCCGGTGCTGCAGCCGGCGATCCACACCTTGAGCGAGGGATAGGTGCGCAGCACCGGCACCACCTGCTCGCGCAGGGCGAGGAAATAGCCCGGATCGCGGAACATCTCACTCACTGGAATGGTGATGAATTGCAGCAGCTCGGCGAACAGCGCCGGATCGCGCAGCACCCGCTCCTGTAGCGCCGAGATGCTCGGGCAGTCGAAGCGCGCCAGCGCCTGCAGCACCCGGCGCTTGAGCGAGGCCTTGGAGTAATTGCGGAAGTCGTGGCTGTACCTCAGGAAGATGCCTTCCAGCAGCAGCCTCAGCTCGATGTCCTGCAGCCGCTCGCTCATGACCTACAGCCGCTCCAGCGACGGCATCCAGACGCGGATCAGCGAGAACAGCCGATCCAGGTCGATGGGCTTGGCCAGGTAGTCGCTGGCTCCGGCAGCGAGGCAGCGCTCCTGGTCGTCCTTCATGGCCTTCGCGGTGATGGCGATGATCGGCAGCTTCTTCATGTGCGGGCGCTTGCGGATCTCGCGCATGGCTTCATAGCCGTCCATCATCGGCATCATGATGTCCATCAGCACCAGGTCGATGGTGTCGCTGTTGTCGAGCTTCTCCAATGCCTCCAGGCCGTTGCGGGCGATCTCCACCTTGGCGCCCTTCTGCTCCAGGGCACTGGTGAGGGCGAAGATGTTGCGCACGTCGTCGTCCACCAGCAGCAGGGTGCGGCCGTCGAAGGCCTTTTCTCGGCTACGGGCGCTTTCCAGCATGCGCTGGCGATCGAGTGGCATGTCGGCTTCGATCTTGTGCAGGAACAGCGTCACCTCGTCGAGCAGGCGCTCCGGCGAGCGGGCGCCCTTGATGATGATGGAGCGTGAATACTTGAGCAGCGTGGCTTCTTCGTCGCGCGACAGGCTGCGCCCGGTGTAGACGATCACCGGCGGGAAGGAGCAGATGTCCTCGCTGGCCATGCGCTCGAGCAATTCGCCACCTTCCATGTCGGGCAGCTTGAGGTCGATGACCATGCAGTCGTAGACCTCGACGCGCAGCAGTTCCAGGGCCTGGCTGCCCATTTCCACGGCGGTGATCTCGACGTCCACGTCACCGATCAGCTTGGCGATGCTGTCGCGCTGCCGAGCGTCGTCCTCCACCAGCAACACCCGCTTGATGCCGGCGGCGAACTTGGCCTCCAACCGCGTGAAGGCCTCGCGGAGCTCGTCACGGGTGGTGGGCTTGATGGCGTAGCCGACCGCGCCCATGTGCATGGCGGTCTCGACGCGATCCGAGGCCGAGACCACGTGCACCGGGATGTGCCGGGTCAGCGGATTTTCCTTGAGCCGCTCCAGCACCGTGAGGCCGGAATGATCCGGCAGGCCCATGTCCAGCAGGATGGCGTCGGGGCGGTACTCCAGGGCGGCGGCGAAGCCTTCCTCGGCGCGATGGGCGACCAGGCAGCTGTACTTCAGCTCGTGGGCGAGATCGAAGAGGATCTGGGCGAAGGGCACCTCGTCCTCGATCACCAGCACCCGGCGATCCGGATAGGGCCAGCTGTCGCGGTCGTCGGCGAAGGCCGTGCCGACTGGCGCCGCCGCCTCGGTGATCGGTGGCGCCGAGGGCAGACGCGGCGTGGCAGCCAGGGCGGCCAGGGGCGCGGGCGGAGCAACCGGCGCGACAGCCACGCCAGGGGCGCTGTCCGGCAGCGCGGGCGCGGTGGCCTCCTGGTACTCCAGCGGCAGGCGCAGGGTGAAGGTACTGCCCTCCCCCGGCTGGCTGGTGACGCTCAGGGTGCCACCCAGCAGCAGCGCCAGGTCGCGGGAGATCGACAACCCCAGCCCGGTGCCACCGTAGCGCCGGGTGATGGCCCCGTCGGCCTGACGGAAGGCCTCGAAGATCAGTTCCTGCTGCTCGGCGGCGATGCCGATGCCGGTATCGCTGACCGCGAAGCTGGGCTGGCCGTCTTCCAGGGACAGGCGCAGGCTGACCTGGCCGTGCTCGGTGAACTTGAAGGCGTTGGACAGCAGGTTCTTGAGGATCTGCTCGACCCGCTGGCGATCGCTGTAGAAGGCCGGCGGCATGCGCGCATCCAGCTCCACCACGAAGGCGACGCCCTTGTTCTGGGCCACCGGCTCGAAGGCGGTCTTCAGGCTTTCCACCAGGCGGCGCAGGGACACCTGCTCCGGGCGGATCTCCAGCATGCCGGCCTCGACCTTGGAGATGTCGAGGATGTCGTTGATCAGGGTGAGCAGGTCGTTGCCCGCCGAATAGATGGATTCGGCGTAGCGCACCTGCTCGTCGCTCAGGTTGCCGGCGGGATTGTCCGCCAGCAGCTTGGACAGGATCAGCGAGCTGTTCAGCGGCGTGCGCAACTCGTGGGACATGTTCGCCAGGAATTCGGACTTGTACTGGCTGGCGCGCTCCAGCTCGCGGGCGCGCTCCTCGAGCATCTCCTGCGCCTCGTTGAGCCGGTTGTTGCGGTCGTCCAACACGTCGCGCTGCTGCAGCAGCTCCTGGGCCTGTTCCGACAGCTGCTCGTTGGTCTGCTCCAACTCGGCCTGCTGCTGCTCCAGATGGACCTGGGACTCCTTGAGCGCCTGGGACTGTTCTTCCAATTCCTCGTTGGCCGTGCGCAGCTCTTCCTGCTGCACCTGCAGTTCCTCGTTGAGCTGCTGGGTTTCCGCCAGCACCTGCTGCAGTCGCTCGCGATAGCGCGCGGCCTCCACCGAGGAACCGATGGAGTCGGCGATCAGCGTCAGCAGCTCTTCGTCCTGCGGGCGCAGACCACGCAGGAAGCCCAGCTCGATCACGCCATTGACCCGGCCATCGTTCTCGATGGGCACGATGAGCGCGGCGCTGGCGTCGCGGTCGCCCAGCGCCGAGTTGACCTTGAGATAGTCGGCCGGCAACTGGTCCAGCGCCACGTTGCGCCCCTCCAGCACGGCCTGCCCGGCGAGTCCCTCGCCCGGCGCCAGGCGCTGGCGACGCCGCCGGCCCTCGTCGTCCAGGGCGTAGTCGGCCACTCGTTCGAGACTGCCGTCGTCGAGGCGCACATAGAGCGCGCCCGCGGCGGCGCCCAGGTAGCGCGCGAGGAATTGCAGGATGCTCTGCCCCAGGGCCCCCAGCGCCGTCTGGCCGATGACGGCTTCCGACAACTGATTCTGGCCCGAGCGGAACCAGCTTTGCCGCTCCAGATTCTCGGTGTGCTCGGCCTGCTGGTCGAGCAGGCGGTTGTAGGTCGCGGACAGCCCCAGCAGTTCGCGCCGGCCGAAGAACGCCATGACCGCCGAGAGCAGCAGGCTGACCACCAGAAAGGCGACGACGAAGACCACCGTCATGCGGCTGGCGGTCTCGGTGCGCTCGGCGCGCATCTGCTCTTCGTAGGCGATGAAATCGGTGTAGTCGCGGCGGATGCTGTCGATGCGGTTCTTGCCCTGGCCATCGTTCAGCGAGGTCTGGAAATCACCACCGGTGCGTCGCGCGTCTATGACCTGGGCGGCGTACTGCTGCCAGTCGCGGTGGGTGGCCTGGATGCGCTCCAGGCGCCGCACCTGCACCGCGCTGTCGCTGACCAGCTCCTTGAGTTCATCGAGCTGCGGCTCGACCTGGGGCAGGGCCCGCTCGTAGGGCTGCAGGAAGCTCGTGTTGCCGCTGAGCAGGTAGCCGCGCATGCCGGTTTCCAGGTCGACCACCAGGCGGAAATTGGCGTTGGCCTGGCTGATGACACGGTCGGTGTGCTCCACCCACTGAGTCACCCGCAGCAGATAGAGAATGATGGCGATGAAGAAGATCGCGCTGAAGACGCCGATACCCAGGGGCAGGGTCAGATTGCGTTTGAGTATCTTGCTGAAGTGCGTCTGATCGAGAAGCGACTCGCGATTCATGGGATCTGAAAGCCTTGTACAGGACGAAACGAGCGGCGACGGCAGAGCCTCCACCTGCGGGAGAGTGCCATCACTGATCGGAGCGCGATCCAAAGCAGCGCAGCCGTCCTGCCCGGCAGGCTAGACGCGCGGTGCACGACCACAGGCGCCTCGCTGTAGCCGGTACAGCGCTGGCGACCATCGGTGCCTTCATCACGGTTGGCTCCAGCTCGCGGGCCAGCGGCAGGCTTCAGACGGGACGAGGACCTTGGCGCCTCGTATCAGCGACGGGCAATCACCCAAACCGCGTGGATGATACCCGGAATGTAGCCCAGCAGCGTCAGCAGGATGTTCAGCCAGAAGGCGCCGCCGAAGCCGACCTGGAGGAAGACACCCACGGGCGGCAGGATGATGGCGAAGATCAGGCGGATGAGGTCCATTTCAGGCTCCAGTACAGGGCAGACAAGAAGATGCCTCTAAGACTGGTACGGCCTGAATCAGGTTCCGATAGGCAATAAAAAACCCCGCCGAAGCGGGGTTTCGCAGACTTAACCCGACATCCTTGTCGGGCCGCCAATCCTTGGCCATCTATCCCTGAGAGTCTCTGCCCGACATCCTTGCCGGGGGGCCATCCTGGCCACATTTCCTTGAAGTCATCTGGAGCGCTGGGTACATCCTGTACCGCGATCCGATGGGTGTAGATTACGCAGCCCGGCACGGATAGGCGATGGCGTATCACGGTGACATCATGTAAGCCAAGGCTTACACGGATACGCTTTTTGCCTTGCGTGTCAATCGGTTAGAACGCCTCCTCAGCCAGGGCGTAGAGCGGCTGCGCCCCGCTGCGCACGGCAGCCTCGAGGCTCAGGGTGCGCGGCAGCAGGCGGGCGAAATAGAAACGTGCCGTGGCGAGCTTGGCCTCGGCGAAGAGGGCGTCTTCCTGCTCCGCGGCAGCAGCTGCCCGTGTCCAGAGATAGCCGTAGGCAACGTAGCCGAACAGGTGCAGGTAATCCACCGAGGCGGCACCCAGTTGCTGAGGATCGGCGGCGCCAGCCTGCAGCAGCCATTCGGTCACGCCGTCCAGCCGATCCAGCGCCTGGCGCAGTGGGGCGGCGAATTCGCTATCCGCCGGCAGACTGGCGAGGTATCGATGGACCTCTTCGCTGAAGGGACGATAGAGCGCGCCCCGGCTGCCGGCCAGCTTGCGCCCCACCAGGTCGAGTGCCTGGATGCCGTTGGTGCCCTCGTAGATCTGGGTGATGCGCACGTCGCGCACCAGTTGCTCCTGGCCCCATTCGCGGATGTAGCCATGGCCGCCGAACACCTGCTGGCCATGCACGCACAGCTCCAGGCCCAGGTCGGTGAGGAAGCCCTTGGCCACCGGGGTGAGCAGCGCCACCAGGGCGTCGGCGCGCTCGCGCTCGGCCGGCTCCGGACTGTACTTGGCGGTGTCCAGTTGCAGGGCGACGTAGCTGGAGAACAGGCGGCCGCCTTCATTGAGCGCCTTCATGGTCAGCAGCATGCGACGAACATCGGGATGGACGATGATCGGATCGGCACTCTTGGCCGGCTGCTGGACGCCGGTGGGCGAACGACTCTGCAGGCGCTCGCGGGCATAGGCCAGGGCGTTCTGGTAGGAACGCTCGCTGGAGCCCAGGCCCTGGATGCCGACGCCCAGCCGCTCGTAGTTCATCATGGTGAACATGGCGGCCAGGCCCTTGTTGACCTCGCCCACCAGGTAGCCGACCGCGCCGTCGAAGTTCATCACGCAGGTCGCCGCGCCCTTGATGCCCATCTTGTGCTCCAGGGAGCCGCAGGCCACGGCGTTGCGCTCGCCCAGATTGCCCGCCTCGTCCACCAGGATCTTGGGCACCAGGAACAGCGAGATGCCCTTGGAGCCGGCCGGCGCATCGGGCAGCTTGGCCAGCACCAGGTGGATGATGTTCTCGGTCAGGTCGTGCTCGCCGGCGGTGATGAAGATCTTGGTGCCGGTCACGCGGTAGCTGCCGTCGGCCTGGGGCTCGGCACGGGTGCGGATCAGGCCCAGGTCGGTGCCGGCATGGGGTTCGGTCAGGCACATGGAGCCGGACCACTGGCCGCTGTAGAGATTGGGCAGGTAGGCCTGCTTGAGCGCCTCGCTGCCATGGGCGTGCAGGGCGAGGCAAGCACCGGCGCTGAGCATCGGATAGAGCCCGAAGGCCAGGCAGCTGGCGTGCATCATTTCCTCGACCTGGGCGGTGAGCACCTTGGGCATGCCCATGCCGCCGTATTCGGGATCGCCACCGACGCCGACCCAGCCGCCCTCGGCGAAGGCCTGGTAAGCCGCGCGAAAGCCCTGGGGCGTGGTCACCTCGCCGTCTTTCCAGTGGCAGCCTTCCTCGTCGGAATTGCGATTGAGCGGCGCCAGCTCCTGGGCGCACAGCTTGCCGGCTTCCTCGAGGATGGCATCGGCGGTCTCGCCGTCGACCACCTCGGCCAGCGCGGGCCACTGGCTCCAGCGCTCCTTGACCTTGAGGACGGCATCCAGCACGAAACGGATGTCGCGAAGCGGCGGGGTATAGTCGGCCATGTCGAGTCTCCTCGGAAGGTGTTCTTGTCGGTATGACCCGAGTGTAAGACCGAACCCGAAGGGAGACATAGGTTCATGATCTGACCTGATGGTCAGCCGATCAGAGGTCCGCCAGCGCCAAATTTTCGCGCCCACAAGAAAGCGAAAACCCCGCCAAAGCGGGGTTTTCAGCAGAGCCTCGTCCTCTTAGTAACCGAGGGCGAAGTCTTCCTCGGCCAGGGCCATCAGGCTGCCGGCGCCGGCCAGCAGGGCCTCGGCATGGGCGCGGGTACGGGGCAGCAGGCGCTGGTAGTAGAAGCGCGCGGTGGCCAGCTTGGCCTGGTAGAAGGCGGCCTCGTCGGTACCGGCGGCCAGCTGCTCGGCAGCCACCCGCGCCATGTCGGCCCAGAAGTACGCCAGGCAGCAATAGCCGGAGTACATCAGGTAGTCGACGGCAGCGGCACCCACCTCCTCGCGATCCTTCATGGCAGCCATGCCAACCTTGAGGGTGATCTCGCCCCACTCCTTGTTCAGCTTGGCCAGCGGCTCGACGAAGGCCTTGAGCTCGGCATTCTCGGCGTTGGCCTGGCAGAACTTGTGCACCACCTTGGTGAAGGCCTTGAGCGACTCGCCCTGGGTCATCAGCACCTTGCGACCGAGCAGGTCGATGGCCTGGATGCCGGTGGTGCCCTCGTAGAGCATGGCGATGCGCGCATCGCGCAGGTTCTGCTCCATGCCCCACTCGGCGATGTAGCCATGGCCACCATAGATCTGCACGCCGTGGCTGGCCGATTCGAAGCCGACCTCGGTCATGAAGGCCTTGGCGATGGGCGTCAGGAAGGCCAGCTGGGTCTCGACCTGCTGCTTCTGCTCCTCGTCCTGGCTGTACTTGAGGATGTCCACCAGCTTGGCGGTGTAGTAGATCATCGCCCGGCTGCCTTCGGCGAAAGCCTTCATGGTCAGCAGCATGCGGCGCACATCGGGGTGCACGATGATGGGATCGGCGGGCTTATCCGGCGCCTTGGGCCCGGTCAGGGACCTCATCTGCAGACGCTCGCGGGCGTACTTCAGGCCACCCTGGAAGGCCACCTCGGCATGGGCCAGGCCCTGCAGGGCGGTGCCGATGCGGGCGAAGTTCATGAAGGTGAACATGCAGTTCAGGCCGCGGTTCGGCGGGCCGATCAGGAAGCCGGTGGCGCCATCGAAGTTCATCACGCAGGTGGCGTTGCCGTGGATGCCCATCTTGTGTTCCAGGGAGCCACAGTGCACGGCGTTGCGCTCACCGGCGGCGCCGCTGGCGTCGGGCAGGCGCTTGGGCACGATGAACAGCGAGATGCCCTTGGTGCCGGCGGGGGCGTCGGGCAGGCGGGCCAGCACGATATGGACGATGTTCTCGGCCATGTCGTGCTCACCGGCGGAGATGAAGATCTTGGTGCCGGTGATGGCGTAGCTGCCGTCCGGACGCGGCTCGGCCCTGGTGCGCAGCATGCCCAGGTCGGAACCGCAGTGGGGTTCGGTCAGGCACATAGTGCCGGTCCATTCGCCGGTCACCAGCTTTTCCAGGTAGGTGTGCTTCTGCTCGTCGGTGCCGTGCTGTTCCAGGGTGTTCATGGCGCCGTGGGACAGGCCGGGGTACATGCCCCAGGACCAGTTGGCCTGACCGACCATTTCCGACAGGGAGATGCCGAGGGACTCAGGCAGGCCCTGGCCGCCGTGGGCCGGGTTGTGCGCCAGACTCGGCCAGCCACCTTCGACGAACTGGGCATAGGCTTCCTTGAAGCCGTCGGGGGTCTTCACGCCCTCCTCGCTCCAGGTGCAGCCCTGCTGGTCGCCGACGCGATTGAGCGGTGCCAGCACCTGCTCGCAGAACTTGGCGCCTTCTTCGAGGATGGCGGACACCATGTCGGGGGTGGCGTCGCCGCAGCCGGGCAGGCTCTGGTAGTGCGCGTCATAACCCAGCAGTTCGTCGCGAACGAAGCGGATATCCCGCAGGGGGGCCTTGTATTCGGGCATGACTGTTACCTCTTTGCGAATGCTTGTTGTCGAGGAAGGCGGGCCGCTGCCCGCGAGCGTTTAAACAGTTGTTTGAAACTTATGTTCTAGCCCTGTCCTTGTCAAGCGGCGACGGGCGACCGGTCAGTCCGCCAGCGCCAGCATTTCGTCCAGAGCCTGGGCGTCGCGCGGACGCACCAGGCGCGCCAGTTCCTGGCCGTCCCGCAGCAGGACCAGGGTCGGCCAGAGCTTGATGCGGAAGCTGCGTCCCAGACGACGCCCGGAGCCGTCCTCGATCTTGAGATGGCGCACGGCCGGGCGTTCCGCCAGGACGGTGGCGAGCGGTGGCTGAACGGCGCGGCAGTGACCGCACCAAGGCGCGCCGAACTCCAGCAGGGTCACCCCCGGCAGGGCATCGACCTCGGTCCGCGTGGGTTCCTGGGCGGCATAGGCGGTAGTCATGGACATGGGCGGCTCCTGAAGTCGGTTCCAACGGTGGAAAAGTCGCTGCGGGGACTGCCCGCGAGCGGGAAAAGGACTAGCGTGGTGTTTCAGAAGTTACCTACACAATTTTGGCGGCGCTTTTTTGGCCTGGGCGTTGTTGCCACTCCTCGCCATAGCCCTGCTATGACTCGTCGTGGCGCCTAGCCCAGGCCCAAAAATCACTCGCCAATTCTTGCGCGAACTTCTGAAACACCACACTAGCGTCGATCCTGCGGTACGCCCCGCTTCCACCACCATAAACAAGGCGCCCCCGTTCTGCCTCCGTATCCTTCTTTTCCCTGAGGCCCGCCATGAGTCAGACAGCGACGTCCGTTTCCCCCGCCACCCTGCGCAAGGTCATCTCCGCCGCGTCCATTGGCAACTTCGTCGAGTGGTTCGATTTCGCCCTCTACGGCTTTCTCGCCACCCTGCTCGCCGCCCACTTCTTCCCCAGCGGCGATGCCACCGCCGGGCTACTCAAGACCTTCGCCGTTTTCGCCGTGGCCTTCGCCTTCCGGCCGCTGGGTGGCATCGTTTTCGGACTGCTCGGCGATCGCATCGGCCGCAAGCGCACCCTGGCGCTGACCATCCTGATCATGGCCGGCGCCACCGCACTGATCGGCATCCTGCCCAGCTACGCCACCATCGGCATCTGGGCACCCATCCTGCTGACGGCGATCCGCTGTGCCCAGGGCTTCTCCGCGGGTGGCGAATACGCCGGGGCCTGTGCCTACGTGATGGAGCATTCACCGCACGATCGCCGCGGCCGCTACGGCAGCTTCGTGCCGGTCTCCACCTTTCTCGCCTTCGCCAGCGCAGCCCTCACCGCCTGGGGCCTGGAGCGCCTGCTGGGCGCCAGCGCCATGGCCGACTGGGGCTGGCGCATCCCGTTCCTGGCGGCTGCGCCGCTGGGCCTGATCGGCCTCTACCTGCGCCTGAAGCTCGACGAGACCCCGGCCTTCCAGGCGCTGGAAGCCGGCCATGAGGTCAGTCATTCGCCGCTGGGCGAGACGCTGCGCCTGCAGGGCCGTTCCATCCTGCGCCTGGGCGCCTTCATCTCGCTGACGGCCCTGTCCTTCTATATGTTCACCACCTACTTCTCGACCTACCTGCAGCTGGCCGGCGGCTTCGACCGGGCCGCGGCCCTGGCCATCAGCCTGATCACCCTGTTCGCCGCCGCCTGCGCCTGTCCGGTACTGGGACGGGTCACCGACCGGATCGGCCGCCGCATGACCACGGTGCTGGCCAGCCTGGTACTGGCCATCGGCGTCTATCCGGCGCTGCTGCTGGCGAGCAGCGGCCAGTTCGGCTCGGCTCTGCTGGGCTGCCTGCTGCTGGGCGCCGGCGCGGTGCTGTGCAACGTGGTGACGGCGCCGCTGCTCAGCGAGGTCTTTCCAACCCGCACCCGCTACACCGCAGGCGCCATCACCTACAACCTGGCCTACACCATTTTCGGTGGCACCGCGCCGCTGATGGCGACCTGGCTGATCGGCGCTACCGGCAGCAATCTCTCGCCGGCGCTCTACCTGATCCTGGTCGCCCTGCTCGGCCTGGTCGGTGGCCTGAGCCTGCCCGAAACCTCGCGGATCGATCTGGACGAGATCCCCGACAGCAGCGAGTCCGGCTATCGCACGGTACGCGGCTGACCGCTCGTCCCATCGGTGGCACTTCCTCCGGGCCGGCCTGCCGATAGGCAAAAGGCCCGGAGTTTCCGCCATGCCCGCCGCTCATGATCTGCAACGCTTCATCGACGCCCAGGCCAGCACCTACGCGACCGCGCTGACGGAGATCCGCGCCGGTCGCAAGCGCAGCCACTGGATGTGGTTCGTCTTCCCGCAGATCCAGGGACTCGGCCGCAGCGAGACGGCGCAGCGCTACGCCATCGCCTCCCGCGAAGAGGCCAGCGCCTATCTGGCGCATCCCCTGCTGGGACCACGGCTGCGGGAGATCACCGCGGCGGCGCTGGAGCATCCCGAGCTATCCGCCACGGCGCTGTTCGGGCAGCCGGACGATCTCAAGTTCCATTCCAGCCTGACCCTCTTCGCCGCCGTGGCCGAAGACCCCGAGCCCTTTCGCCAGGCCCTGAAGACCTTCTTCGCCGGCCAGCCGGACGAGGCGACCCTGGCGCGACTCTGCTAACGCCAGAGTCCCTCGCGGCCGGTCACGGGATCGGTCGCCGGCAAAGGCACCTGGGCGATCAATTCCAGTAACCGGGCATGGACCCCCGGATCGGCGCGCTGGGTGATGAAGTCTTCCTGGCCGGGCGGATAAGCCCCTATCACCAGAAAATCCGCGCTGGACTCCAGGCTGCGATGGCCGGTCCCTGCCGGCAACACCACCACGTCGCCCGCTGCCACGCTCACGTCCTGCCCCTGCTCGCCCCCCAGGCGCAGGGTTGCCTGGCCCTGCGCCACGCCGAGGACCTCATGGGCATTGGGGTGGTAGTGGTGGTAGTCGTAGACGCCATAACGCCACTGCGGTGGCCAGTCGTGCTCGGCGAACAGCCGCTCCAACGCCGCCGCACGGTCGGTCCCCTGCAGGGGGACCTGGCGATAGAGCAACACCGGGAGGCGGCTGTTGGGAATGATGCCGTCATCGGCGAAGTACAGTCGTTCGGGCTCGTCGGCAACGGCTGGAGCGGCCAGGGCCAGGACGGTGGGCGCGAGGCCCAGTACCAGGGACAGGATGGACAGGGGTTGGTGACGACGCATGGCAGGCTCCTCGACAGGGCTCGTCCAATTGAGGGGCTGGGCGAGTCCGGGTTCCTGGCGCTGGACGAAACCTAGTGTGGTGTTTCAGAAGTTCGCGCAAGAATTGGCGAGTGATTTTTTGTTCGGTTCGGCGCCCCGAATGGGCTAGGCGCCGCGACGAGTCATAGCAGGGCTATGGCGAGGAGTGGCAACAACGTCCAGGGCGGTCCGCCGCTGCGGACAAAAAGCGCCGCCAAAATTGTGTAGGTAACTTCTGAAACACCACACTAGCTCTGCCTGGCTATAGTTGCTTCGCCATCCAGAGGGAACGCCCATGACGGATCAACGCCAAAAATTCGCTCGTTTCCAGCATCTGCATGCCATGCAGGGAGCTTTCGTCATTCCCAACCCTTGGGATGCCGGCTCTGCGCGACTGCTGACCGGTCTGGGCTTCGAGGCCCTGGCTACCAGCAGCGCCGGCTACGCCTTCGCCAAGGGCAAGCGCGACTCCAGCGCCACGCTCAGCCGTGAAGAACTGCTGGCCAATGCCGCGGAAATCGTCACCGCCACCCACCTACCGGTCTCGGCCGACCTGGAAGCGGGGTTCGGTACGGCACCGGAAACCTGCGCCGAAACAATCCGCCTGGCCTGTGACGTGGGACTGGTGGGCGGCTCCGTCGAGGATGCGACCGGCGATCTGGCCAGCCCGCTCTATGATTTTTCCTTGGCGGTGGAGCGTATCCAGGCCGCTGCGGAAGCCGCGCGGGGACGTCCTTTTATCTTGACCGCGCGCGCCGAGAACTACCTGTGCGGCCGCCCGGATCTGGATGACACCATCAGGCGCCTGCAGGCCTTCTCCGCGGCGGGAGCGGATGTACTCTACGCCCCGGGTTTGCCGGATCTGGAGTCGATAAAAACGGTCTGTGCGGCTGTCGACAAGCCGGTGAACGTGGTCATGGGTCTCGCCGGCCCGACCTTTTCGGTCGCGGAGCTCGCTGCAGCGGGGGTCCGGCGGATCAGCGTGGGCGGCTCCTTCGCCCGCGCCGCCTTCGGCGCGCTGCTGAGGGCGGCCCAGGAGGTACGCACCCAGGGCACTTTCAGTTACGCCCAGGAGGCTATACCGGGCGCGCAGCTAGCCGCACTGCTTGAACCGACAGAAGTGCAAGGCTAAGCCAACCACTCCCGCAGCAGTGCCGTGGTCCGCTCGGGCAATTCCAGCGGTGGCAGGTGACCGCACTCGTCCAGCACGACCAGCCGCGACCCCTGGATGTCCTGGTGCATCAGCTCGGCTTCGGCGGGTGGGGTGAGCTGGTCCTGGGCGCCGACCACGACCAGGGTCGGCACCTGGATCTGCGCCAGGGTCGGCCGCGAATCAGGGCGCTCGATGATCGCCCGTTGCTGGCGCAGGAAGGCCTCCTTGCCCACCGCCTTGCCCATGGCCAGCACGGTATCGGCGACCGGGGTGCCCAGGCGCGAGGCATGGATCAGTCGCGGCAGCAGTTGCGGACTGATGCCGAGGAAGCGACCGCGTTCCGCCAGTTCGAGCATGGCCCGGCGCTGGGCGGCGCGCGCCTCGCCATCCGGACTGGCCATGGTGTCGAACAGGGCCAACCGTACCACCCGCTCCGGCGCCTGGCGCAGGATCTCAAAGGCGACGTAGCCACCCATGGACAGCGCGCCCAGGGCGAAGCGTGGCGGTGCCCCGGCCAGCACCCGCCGCGCCATGGCGGCGATGCTGGCGTCGCGGGTGAGATCGGGGATGTGCACGGCACAGGTAGCGGCCAGGTCGGCAGCTTGAGTGGTCCAGAGACGCTCGTCACAGAGCAGGCCCGGGAGCAGGACCAGAGGCAAGGCAGGGATGGCTGTCATTTCGCAAGAACTTGAAGGGTGCGACGGAAAACGCGCAGTGTAGCGCGGATCGCTGGCGAACCCGGCGAGCTTTGCGGGTTCCAAGGGACATTGCCAAGGATTCGGAAACATCCATGCGTACTGAAGGCTTCTTCGACTGGCTCGGCGCGGCGCTCGGCCAGGTCATCCGCTTCATCATCGACCTCTTCGGCTCGGTTCTCGGCGGCATCGCCGACGCCGTGCACGACTTTCTCCATGGCATGGCCCGCTCCATCGGCATGGACGACTCCTACATCAGCTTCGTCGTCCTCGCCATCGGCCTGCTGCTGCTCTACGCCGCGGTGCGGGCCTTCATGGCCCGCTCGATCGTCGGCGGCGTCATCTGGCTGATCCTCGGCCTGATGGTGATGAGCTGGCTGATCCGCGGCTGACTGGCGACCAGGCCCTCGGCCTGGCACAGTAGGGGTCTGTTCTCGGCACGGATGCCGACATGCCCACCTCCCTCCATCGCTATCTGCGGCATCACTGGCAGCGTCTACGGCCCGGAACCTCCTGCGCCCTCTGCGCCAGCTGGCTACCGTCGGGCCTCGCCCTGTGCGAGGCCTGCGAGACCGAGCTGCCCTGGCTCGGCCCCCACTGCCAACGTTGTGCCCTGCCATTGCCGGTGGCTGGACTCATTTGCGGCGGCTGCCTCGCCGACCCGCCGGCTTTCGACCAGGTACTGACGCCCTGGCGCTACGCCTTTCCGGTCGATAGCCTGATCAACGCCTTCAAGCACCGCGACCAGGGCAATCTCGGACGGCTGGCTGGCGCGCTGCTGGCTCGTCATCTGCAGCACCTGTTCGACGAAGGCCAGCCGCGGCCGGAGCTGCTATTGCCGGTTCCGCTGTCGCCCCAGCGGCTGCGCCAGCGCGGTTTCAACCAAGCCGCACTGCTGGCCGACTGGCTCGGTAAGCCGCTAGGACTGCCGGTGAACGCCAGGCTCTTGCAGCGGGTACAGGAACAACACAGCCAGCAGGGCCTCACGGCAAGTGAACGGCGACGCAACCTCAAGCAGGCCTTCGCCCTGGTGAATGAGGCCGAGCTGACCGGTCGCCATCTGGCCCTGGTGGACGACGTGCTCACCACCGGCGCCACCGCCGACAGCCTGGCACGGCTGCTCAAGCGTGCCGGTGCCCGCCGAATCGATGTCTACTGCCTGGCGCGGACGCCGCCGCCCGGCGACTAGGCGGCTGTCACCAAACCGTCATCCGCGCTGACTAGCCTCGCCCCATACCCGTGAGGAGCCATGACCATGCATGACGAGCAGACCGACCTCGAACGTATCGTCCATCTCAGTCGCCGGCGCTTCATCGGCGCGGGCGCCCTGGCTGGCGCTGCCCTGTTCCTCGGCGGCGGCTTGCTCGGACGCACCGCCCTGGCCGACGCCGTCAGCGCCGCCAACGGCAATCCGCTGATCGGTTTCGCCAACATCCCGGCCTCCACCGCCGACACCCTGATGGTGCCACCCGGCTACCGCGCCAGCGTGCTCATCAGCTGGGGCCAGCCACTGCACGCCGACGGCCCGGCCTTCCGCCCCGATGGCAGTCCCAGCGCCACCGACCAGGAGGTCCAGTTCGGCGACAACAACGACGGCATGGCCTTTTACCCCTTCCCGAACGATCCGGACCGGGCGTTGATGGCGATCAACAATGAATACACCAACTACCGCTACCTGCTCAGCCACGGCACCCCGCCCAAGTCGTTGGAAGATACCCGCAAGGCCCAGGCCGCCGAAGGCCTCTCGGTGATCGAGGTACGCCGCAAGGACGGCCAGTGGCACTTCGTCCAGGGGTCGCCCTACAACAGACGCATCCACGGCAACACGCCCATCGCCGTGAGCGGTCCGGCCGCCGGTCACGACCTGCTCAAGACCGCCGCCGATCCGGCTGGACGCGAGGTACTGGGCACCTTCCAGAATTGCTCCAGCGGCGCCACGCCCTGGCACACCTACCTGACCTGCGAAGAGAACTTCACCGACGTCTTCGGCAGTCGCAACGCCGAACTGAAATTCGACGCCGCCCAGAAGAGATACAGCGTCAAACACGCCAGCGTGGAGAACGACTGGCACCTGCACGACGACCGCTTCGACCTGGCGCAGAATCCCAACGAACTCAACCGCCACGGCTGGATCACCGAGATCGACCCCTTTGACCCCCAGGCCAAGCCGGTCAAGCGCACCGCCCTGGGTCGCTTCAAGCACGAGAACGCCGCCCTCGCCCATACCCGCGATGGCCGCGTGGTGGTCTACATGGGCGACGACGAGCGTGGCGAATTCATCTACAAGTTCGTCAGCCGCGACCGCCTGCAGGACGATCCCAAGGCCAATCGCGACCTGCTCGACCACGGCACCCTCTACGTCGCCCGCTTCGACGACGGCGACCGTGATCCGAATCGCCCCAAGGGTCGTGGCCAGTGGTTGCCGCTGGTCCATGGCGAGAATGGCTTGACCGCCGCCAACGGCTTCGCCGGCCAGGCCGAGGTGCTGATCCACGCTCGCCAGGCCGGCAGCCAGGTCGGTGCCACGCGCATGGACCGACCCGAGTGGATCGCCGTCAGCCCCAAGGACGGCCAGGTCTATTGCACCCTGACCAACAACACCAAGCGCGGCGAGGATGGCCAGCCGGTGGGCGGCCCCAACCCCCGCGCCAACAACCTCTATGGCCAGATCGTGCGCTGGCGCGAAGACGGCGACGATGCCGCCGCCCTGGCCTTCGACTGGGATCTGTTCGTCATCGCCGGCAACCCCAAGGTGCACCCGGGCAAGCCGGAAGCCGGTTCCTCGCAGATCAATGCCGAGAACATGTTCAACAGCCCCGATGGCCTGGGCTTCGATACCGCCGGCCGGCTGTGGGTGCTCACCGACGGCAAGTACAGCAACAAGGGCGACTACGAGGGCATGGGCAACAACCAGATGCTCTGCGCCGATCCGCGCAGTGGCGAGATGCGCCGCTTCCTGGTCGGCCCGGTGGGCTGCGAGGTCACCGGCCTGGCCTTTTCGCCGGACTACAGGACGATGTTCGTCGGCATCCAGCACCCGGGCGAGGAAGGCGGCTCGACCTTCCCCGAGGCGCAGCCGAACGGTCAACCGCGCTCTTCGGTGATGGTCATCACCCGGGAAGACGGCGGCGTGATCGGCGCCTGACCGGCGAGCGGATAGCACCCGAGCCTTCGCCATGGGGCTCGGGCATGCGCTAGCATCTCCCGGATGCAGGGTGGCAATCGCCATCGTCCCCCGTGACCGAGGAGCGCGCCATGTCTCATCCGTTCGAAAATCTGAGTCCCGACCTCGTCATAGACGCCATCGAAAGCCTGGGCTATCTCAGCGATGCCCGGGTCTTGGCGCTGAATAGCTATGAAAACCGCGTCTATCAGATCGGCATCGAGGGCGAGACCCCGCTGATCGCCAAGTTCTATCGCCCGGACCGCTGGACCGACGCGGCCATTCTCGAAGAGCACGCCTTTTCCGCCGAGCTGGAAGAACGTGAGGTGCCCGTCGTCGCGCCCTTGCAGCGCGAGGGCCAGACGCTATTCAACCACGCTGGCTTTCGTTTCGCGCTCTTTCCCCGCCGCGGCGGTCGCGCACCGGAGCCCGGCGATCTCAATCAGTTGCATCGCCTGGGCCAACTGCTCGGTCGGCTGCACGCGGTAGGCGCCAGCCGCCCCTTCCAGCACCGCGAGACGCTGGACGTCCAGGGCTACGGCCATGCCTCCCTGGATACCCTGCTGACCGGCAACTTCATCCCCAAGAGCCTGCTGCCCGCCTACGAATCGGTGGCGCGCGACCTGCTGCTGCGCCTCGACGAACTCTTCGACGGCGTCAGCTACGATCTCATCCGCCTGCACGGCGACTGCCATCCGGGCAACCTGCTCTGCCGCGACGACGCCTACCACATCGTCGACCTCGACGACTGCCGCCACGGCCCGGCCATGCAGGACCTGTGGATGCTGCTGGCGGGTGATCGCCAGGAGCGGCTGACGCAGCTCTCCGAACTCATGGACGGCTACGAGGAATTCCATGACTTCCAACCGCGCGAGCTGGCGCTGATCGAGGGCCTGCGCAGCCTGCGGCTGATGCACTACAGCGCCTGGCTGGCGCGCCGCTGGGACGACCCGGCCTTTCCCAAGAGCTTTCCCTGGTTCGGCAGCGAGCGCTATTGGGGCGACCAGATCCTCACCTTGCGCGAACAGCGCGCGGCCCTTGACGAGGCACCGTTGCGGTTGTTCTAGTCGTAGCACGTTTATCGCGGCCGTGGGCCGCTCCTACGGATCAGGTGCTTGTAGGCGCAATGTCTTATCGCCTGAGCCACCGAAGACGAACATCCGCTCGAAGCGCCCCCTCTCCCTCGGGGAGAGGGCTGGGGTGAGGGAACATCCAGTGGCGAACTCCCCATGGAAAAGGCTGCGCCGTTTTCCACGCTACGGCGATGATCGCGGCCATGGCGGTCCGCCGATGCGACCGCTCCTGATCCGTAGGAGCGGCCCATGGCCGCGATTGAGCCTGGCAACGATCAGACTGCAAGCGCACCACCTCACCCGACATCCCGTCGCCCCTTGCGCTATCCTGCCTGCACAAGAACGTTGCCTGCCTAAGGACCTTCCATGTCTGCCTTGCGCCAGGGTTATGCCCTGGGCCTCACCGCCTATGGGCTGTGGGGCTTGTTCCCGTTGTTCTTCAAGCTGCTGGCGGCGCTGCCGTCCCTCGAGATCCTGTTCCAGCGTATCCTCTGGTCCGCCCTGTTCAGCGCCCTGCTGCTGCTGGTCTGGCGGCACCGCGGCTGGTGGGCCGAGCTACGTGCCCATCCGCGGCGGCTGGCCTGGCTGGCGCTGTCCGGCGCCCTCGTGGCCTGCAATTGGCTGGTCTACATCTGGGCCGTGAACAACGCCCACGTGGTCGAGGCCAGCCTGGGCTACTACATCAATCCGCTGGTCAACATCCTGCTCGCCCTGGTGATCCTGCGCGAGCGGCTGCGCCCCCTGCAATGGCTCGCCGTGGGCCTGGCGGTACTGGGCGTGGCGCAACAGCTGTGGACGCTGGGCCAGTTGCCCTGGGTCTCCCTGGCGCTGGCGCTGACCTTCGCCTTCTACGGCCTGGTCCGGCGGCAGACGCCGGTGGCCGCCCTGCCGGGCATGGTGGTGGAGAGCTGGATGCTGGTGCCGGTCGCCCTGATCGCCTTGCCGTTGCTGACGCAGGGAGTGAGCCTGCAGGCGTCGACCTGGCAGTCGTCGCTGGGCCTGCTGGTGGTGCTCTGCGGACCTATCACCCTGATTCCGCTGCTGTGCTTCAACGCCGCGGCGCGCAAGCTGCCCTATTCGACCCTGGGCTTCCTGCAGTACCTCGCCCCGACCCTGGTGCTGGTCCAGGCGGTCTGGCTCTATGGCGAGCCCTTCCCGCGCGAGCGACTGTTCGCCTTCCTCTGCATCTGGACCGGGCTGGCGGTGTTCAGCTTCGATCTCTGGCGCGCCAGTCGCAAGCTCAGAGCCGGTCCAAAGGCTCGCGAGCTAGAGACAAACAAGGCGAAATGACCTGAGGAAGCGGATCGGACCCGCGTTCGGGTTTACGCGTGGTAAATGAGTATTCCGACGGGGCCGCCTAGGCGGGCTGGCGACCCAGGGTCTTTTCAACGCCGCTTGACCGACGCGCAGCAGTCTTTGAACAGACTCTGAAGACCAGATAGCAGAACGCCCCTGGCAAGGGGCGTTCGGTGCCGCAGCTCAGCCGATCAGGCTTCGCCGGCGGTCTGCATGCGCGCCAGTTCCTGGGCGTACAGGGCATCGAAGTTCACCGGCTGCAGCATCAGCGCCGGGAAGGAGCCGCGCACCACCATGTTGTCCAGTGCCTCACGGGCGTAGGGGAACAGGATGTTGGGGCAGAAGGCGCCCAGGGCGTGCGCCATGGAGGCGGCGTCCAGGCCCTTGATCAGGAAGATGCCACCCTGCTGCACTTCGGCGATGAAGGCGGTCTCTTCCTTGTTCTTGACGGTCACGGTCAGGGTCAGCACCACCTCGTGGAAGTCGTCGCCCAGGGTCTTCTGGCGGGTGGCCAGGTCCAGGTTGACGTTGGGCTGCCAGTCCTGGCGGAAGATTTCCGGGCTCTTGGGCGCCTCGAAGGACAGGTCGCGGATGTAGATGCGCTGGAGGGAGAACTGAGCGCCGTCTTCCTGGGCGCCGTTGGCTTGGTCGGTCATGGTAGGGCCTTGAGTAATGACGTGAGTGTTGGTCAGGCGAACAGCAGCGGATCGAGGCGTCCACTTCGGTCTAGGGCATAGAGATCGTCGCAACCGCCGACGTGGGTGCTGCCGATCCAGATCTGCGGCACGCTGGTGCGGCCGGCCTTGCGGGCCATCTCGCTACGCAGGGCCGGTTGGCCGTCGACGGAAATTTCCCGGTACGCCACGTTCTTGCGATCGAGCAGGTGCTTGGCACGATGGCAATAGGGGCACCAGGCACTGGTATAGATGACGACGTCGGTCATACGCGGTCTCCAGTGGCCGAGCCTCCGGCCACGCAAGGGGTCACTTCACCAGGGGCAGATTCTCTGCGCGCCAGGTGGCGATACCGCCATTCAGCCGAGCGGCGGTGAAGCCGGCCTTCTGCAGGTCGCCGCACACGGCACCGGCCTGCTGGCCGGCGCTGTCCACCACGATCAGGGTCTTGGCCTTGTGCTTCTCCAGTAGAGACAGGCTGCTGGCGACTTTCTCCTGAGCGATGTTCAGCGCGCCGACGATATGCCCGGCGGCGAAGTCCTTGCTCGGACGGATGTCGAGCACCACGCCCTCTTCGCGGTTGAGCAGGGTGGTGAGCTCGCTGGTGGACAGGCTACGACCGCCCCGGCGGGTCTCGTTGAACAGCATCAGGGCGACGATGGCGAGGAAGGCGGCGACGAGCAGCGGATGATGGGTGGCGAATTCGACCACCCGACCGAGAAATTCCATGATGAAGGAGCTATCCAAGAAGGGCTAAAATGCCGGCCAGTATACACAGCCCCCCGGTGGCGCCATACCCTCGAAGCCGTGGGTTATCGCCGGGTAACCAGCACACCGCGAACTGCCTTCTTGGCCGGTCGCAGCGCTCTGGCTAGGCTGGGATTCCATTCATCATCAGGATCCCGCCATGACCTCCATCGCTCTGCTCGGCGCTACCGGTAACGTCGGCAGCCGCCTGCTCGACGAAGCCCTTTCCCGCGGTCACCAGGTCACCGCCCTGGTCCGCGACCCCGGCCGCCTGCCCCCCGCGCCAGCCTGACCGTGGTCAGCGGCGATGTCGGCAACGCGCAAACCGCCCGCGCCCTGGCCGGTTGCGAGGTGCTGATCAGCAGCCTGAGATTCGCCGACGTCCCCCCGGCCACCCTGGTCGCCTTCGCCCGCGCCTCGGGCATTCCGCGCCTGCTGGTGGTCGGCGGCGCCGCCAGCCTGAACCTGCCGGACGGCTCGCGGCTGTTCGACGCTCCCGCCTTCCCCGCCGAGTACCGGACCGAGGCCGGCGCTGGCATCGCCACCCTGGAGGCGCTCCGCGACGTTGGGGACCTCGACTGGGTCTTCGTCAGCCCGCAGATGGTCTTCGCCGCCGGCGAGCGTACCGGCCAGTTCCGCCTGGGCCGCGACGCCCTGCTGTTCGATGCCGCCGGCAACAGCCATATTTCCTACGAGGACTACGCCGTGGCCCTGCTGGACGAGGTCGAGCGTCCCGCTCACCACCGCACCCGCTTCACCGTCGGTTACTGAAACGGAAATGCCCCCTCGTTCGCAGCCCGGCCGCCTGGTCGGGCCGTGAACGCTGAATGGCGCTCCTTGCCGTTTTTTTTGCCGGATGTGACGGGCATACTAGGGGCTTCGCCCTCGCAATGTACGACCTCGCATGCGCCGTGTTCTCGCCTTTCTCCTGTTAGCCAGCTTCCTCGCCCCTGCCCTGGCCGACGATCGCGCCGAAACCCAGCGGCAGATCGAACAGACTCGCCGGGAAATCCAGGAGATGCAGAAGGTGCTCAAGCAGGTGCAGGCCGAGAAGTCCGGCGTGCAGAAGCAGCTGCAGGGCACCGAAACCCAGCTGGGTGAGCTGGAAAAGCAGGTGGATTCGCTGCAGAAGCAGCTGGAGAACGGCGAAAAAAAGCTGCAGGAGCTGGACGGGCGCAAGAAGAAGCTCGACCAGTCCCGCGCTGAACAACAGCAGCTGATCGCCGTGCAGATCCGCGCCGCCTACCAGAGCGGACGCCAGGAATACCTGAAGCTGCTGCTCAACCAGGAGCATCCCGAGAAGGTTAGTCGCACTCTCACTTACTACAACTATCTGAACCGCACCCGGCTGGATCAGCTCGCCAGCTTCAACGACACCTTGCGCGAACTGCGCGAGGTGGAACAGGGTATCCAGCAGGAGCAGGGCGAGCTGGTCGCGCGCCGCGAGGACCTGGAGAAGCGCCAGGCGGAACTGGCCGAGGTGCGCAAGGAACGCCAGGCGGCGCTGGCCAAGATCAACGACGACTACCGCGACAAGAGTCGCGAGATCCAGGCCCGCGAGCAGGATCAGGCGGCGCTGAACAAGGTGCTCAAGACCATCGAGGAAACCCTCGCCCACCAGGCCCGCGAGGCCGAGGCAGCCCACCAGCGTCAGCTGGCCGAAGCGCGGGCGCTAGCCGCCCGCGATGCCGCGCGGCGCCAGGCGGAAAGCGACACGAAAGCCCCGCGCAGCTCGAACGCCCCGGAGCTGGCGGTGTCTAGTGCAGCACCTGCCTTTGGCGGTGCCTTCGCCAACGCCCGTGGCAAGCTGCCCTGGCCGGTCGACGGCCGCCTGGTGGCGCGTTTCGGCAGCGCCCGCGGCGACGATCCCCGGGCGAAGTGGGACGGCGTGCTGATCGCCGCCGGCGCGGGTACCCGCGTCAAGGCGGTGCACGATGGCCGGGTGGTCTTCGCCGACTGGCTAAGGGGCGCCGGCCAACTGGTCATCATCGATCATGGGAATGGCTATCTCAGCCTGTACGGACATAATCAGAGCCTGCTGAAGTCTGCGGGTGACGTGGTCAAGGCTGGAGACGCCATCGCGACCGTCGGTGCCAGCGGCGGTCAGGAAGCTTCCGCCTTGTATTTCGCCATTCGCCAACAGGGTCGCCCGACGGACCCGGTCATCTGGTGTCGTGCTCAGGGATAGCGCGACACACCCCGGTTTAGGAGCTGCACATGCCGCATCGCTTTCGTCCCACCGTCCTGGTCCTCGCCCTGTTGTTCGGTGGCGCCGGAGTCGTCCAGGCGCAATCGCCGCAGAGTACGCCGGCGGCCGTGACCCCGGTCGCCCCGGGCACCGCCAGCGATGCCCCGGCCAGCGCTCCGCTGCCCCTGGACGAGCTGCGTACCTTCGCCGAGGTGTTCGATCGCATCAAGGCCGCCTACGTGGAGCCGGTCTCGGACAAGGTCCTGCTGGAGAATGCCATCAAGGGCATGCTCAGCAACCTGGATCCGCATTCGGCCTACCTCGAACCCAAGGACTTCGCCGAACTGCAGGAAACCACGAGTGGTGAATTCGGTGGACTGGGCCTGGAAGTCGGCCAGGAAAACGGCTTCATCAAGGTGGTCTCGCCCATCGACGACACTCCGGCGGCCAAGGCGCGCCTGCAGCCCGGCGACCTGATCGTCAAGATCGATGGCCAGCCGACCAAGGGCCAGGCCATCAACGAGGCCGTCGACAAGATGCGCGGCAAGCCGGGTAGCCCCATCGTGCTGACCATCGTCCGCGGTGGCGGTCAACCGTTCGACGTCAAGCTGGCGCGGGCGGTGATCAAGGTCAACAGCGTCAAGAGCCAGTTGCTCGAGTCCGGCTACGGCCTGCTGCGCATCTCGCAGTTCCAGGTCAACACCGGCGAGGAGACGGTCAAGGCGCTGAACAAGCTGCGTCAGGAGAACAAGGGCAAGCTCAAGGGCCTGGTTCTCGACCTGAGAAACAACCCGGGCGGCGTCCTGCAGGCGGCGGTCGAGGTGGCCGACGCCTTCATGACCCACGGCCTGATCGTCTATACCAAGGGCCGCCTGCCCAATTCCGAGCTGCGCTTCTCGGCGGATGCCGCCGACCCCAGCGAGAAGGTACCGCTGGTGGTGCTGATCAACGGCGGCAGCGCCTCGGCAGCGGAGATCGTCGCCGGCGCCCTGCAGGACTCCAAGCGCGGCATCCTCATGGGCACCGACAGCTTCGGCAAGGGCTCGGTACAGACGGTGCTGCCGCTCAACAACGACCGCGCCCTCAAGCTCACCACGGCGCTCTACTACACGCCGAGCGGCCGCTCCATCCAGGCCCAGGGCATCACCCCGGACATCGCCGTGGCCCCGGCCAAGGTCACGCCGCAGAGCGGTGGCGACGAGTACTTCCGCGAAGCGGACCTGGCCGGCCACCTGGGCAACGGCAACGGTGGCGCCGACCGGCCTACTGGCAGCAAGGCACCCAACCAGAGCCCGCGGCCGCAGGATGACGACTTCCAGCTGTCCCAGGCGCTGTCGCTGCTCAAGGGACTGAACGTCACCCATACGCCGTGAGGCTGCGCTCCTGGCTGCTGGCCGTGGTCCTCGCGGCCAGCAGCTTCGCCTACGCCGACCCCGCCCGCCTGACCATCGTCATCGACGATCTCGGCCAGAATCTAACGCGGGATCGTCAGGTGCTGGCACTCCCAGCGCCCGTGGTGCTGGCGATCATTCCGGAGACCCAGCACGCCGCGGAACTGGCCGCCGAGGCCCACCGCGCCGGCCGCACGGTGCTGCTGCACCTGCCCATGGATCCGGCCGGCGGTCCCTATGCCTGGCATCCGGAAATGGCGTCGGCCGAGCGCCTGCAGCGCCTGGATCGGGCCTTGGAACGGGTACCCGAGGCGGATGGCGTGAACAATCACGAAGGCAGCCGCATGACCGCCGACCGACCGGCCATGGCCGAGCTGATGCAGGTCCTGCAGGAGCGCCATCTGCTGTTTCTCGACAGCCGCACCAGCGCCGCCACGGTCGCCGCGGCGGAGGCTCAGAAGATTGGCCTGGCCAGCGCCTCGCGCGATGTCTTCCTGGATAACGAAGCGACACCAGCGGCGGTCGCCGCGCAGCTGGCCGAAGGGGTGCGCCTGGCACAGCGCCAGGGCAGCGCCGTGCTGATCGGCCATCCGCATCCGGCGACCCTGGCCGTGCTCGCTCAGCAGTTGCCCGCCCTCAAGGCCCAGGGCGTGGAGATCATCGACCTGCCGCAGATGATCGCCCTGCGCGCCAATCGCGCCATGGCCAGCCATGGTCGCGACGGGCGTTATCGCTAGGGATCAGAGATAGTTCTTGGTGATGCGGTCGACCACGCCTTCCTGGCGCATGGCATCCAGCGCCTGCTGTAGGCGCTTCACCACCTCGTCGGGGGTGTCCTTGTTCAGCGCCAGGTACAGCGTCGCCTCACGCATGCGTAGCACGATCTTGAGATTGCTGACCCCGGCTTGCTTGGCCAGGTAACGACCGACCGGATCGGTGGTGGCCCAGAGGTCCAGCTGCCCCGACTGCAGCTTGGCCACGTTCTCCTGGTCGCGCAGGGCATTGATGGGCATGAGGCCCTGCCCCTCGAGGAAGAGGCTGACAGCATCGTTCTTGTAGGCACCCACCCGGTACTTGCCCAGCGCCTTGACGTCACTGACGGTAATGTTGCTGTTCTGCGGCGCCATCACCACCCAGGAGATGGTCGCCAGGGGGCCCACCCACTTGAACAGCCCCTCGCGTTCAGGCGTGCGGGTGGTGGAGAAGATGCCGTAGTTGGCGTTCTCCAGCGTCAGGTTGTAGATGCGATCCCAGGGAAAGCGCAGCGACAGGTTGTAGTCGATCTTGGCGCGCTTGAACATCTCGCGCACCAGGTCGGTGCTGATGCCATCG
The DNA here is from genome assembly GCF_032027545.1 of Pseudomonas oryzihabitans. Classification (GTDB taxonomy): domain Bacteria; phylum Pseudomonadota; class Gammaproteobacteria; order Pseudomonadales; family Pseudomonadaceae; genus Chryseomonas; species Chryseomonas oryzihabitans_F. The sequence continues at coordinate 65,235 of NZ_JAVSJB010000019.1, forward strand.
ATAGCCTCGTCCCGCGCGAAGTTCTTCTCGTCCACCGCCATGTTGAACGGCGGGAAGTTCTCGGTGAAGAGCACTACCCGATAGCCTTCGGGCAGTTCGGCATGGGCCTGGGTCGTACCCAGCGTGCAGCCGAGCAGTACAGCGGCCATACGCAACCAGAACGTTCGCATCGCTACTCCCTAATCGCCTCGAAGGTCGATTCTTCGCCGCGAGCCGGCCGGCCTCGGGACCTCTCCCCTCGCCCCGATGCTGCCGCCACGGTCGTTGCCTATCCCGCTCGATCCAGCGACCGAGCCCTCTGCGAGACCCTCGTCGGCCCTGCACAGGCCAGGGAGCAAGCCATGTGCCATCATTAGCACGGCCATACCCACCCAGACCGGCGCTGGACGACTTGCTGCCACCTTGGCGCGACCGATGGTCGCCGGTGGCTCAGAGGTAGTTGTTGGTGACGCTGTCGACCACCCCTTCCTTGCGCATGGCGTCGAGGGCCTGCTGCAGGCGGGTCACCACCTCGTCGGGAGTGTCCTTGTTCAGCGCCAGGTAGAGGTCGGATTCCTGGAAGCTCAGCAGCGTCTGCAGATTGCTCACGCCCTGCTGCTTGGCCAGGTAGCGCCCGACCACGTCGGTGGTGGCCCAGATGTCGATCTCGCCCTTCTGCAGCTTGGCGATGTTCTCCTGATCACGCAGGGCGTCGATGGGGACGATGCCCTTCTCCTGGATCATCAGGCTCACCGCGGAGTTCTTGTAGGCGCCCACGCGCAGCTTGGCCGCAGCGGCCATATCAGGCACCTTGACGGTGCTGCCCGGCAGCGCCATGAATACCTTGCGCGTCTTGCCCAGGGGACCGACCCACTTGAACAGCGGTATCCGCGCCTCGGTACGCGAGACGGAGAAGAGCGCATAGTTGGGGCTGTCCAGGGTCAGGTTGTAGATACGATCCCAGGGAAAGCGCAGCGAGAGGTTGTAGTCGATCTTGGCGCGCTTGAACATCTCGCGCACCAGGTCGGTGCTGATCCCGTCGATGGCCTCGTCCCGCGCGAAATTCTTGTCGTCCACCGCCATGTTGAACGGTGGGAAGTTCTCGGTGAGCAGAACGACGCGATATCCCGGCGGCAATTCCGCCCGGGCCGTACCCAGTGCCAGGGTGCAACTCAGCAGAGCACCCGCGATACTCAACCACGACTTGTGCATTTCCCTCTCCTTAAGCGACCGCTCGATCCCAGGCCGGCCCGACCGGGCGACCTTACAGATAACGATTGAAGATGTTCTGGACTTCGCCCGTCTGGCGCATTTCGTCGAGCGCCTTCTGCAGTTTCTGCACCACTTCGTCGGGGGTCTGCTTGTTCAGGGCGAGGAACAGCTCGCCACTGTTGAAGCGCAGCAGGGTCTTGAGTCCGCTGACGTCTTCCTGGCGGGCCAGGTAGCGACCCGCGGGATCGCCGGTGGCCCAGACGTCGATCTGTCCCTTGAGCAGGCGCTGCACGTTTTCCTGGTCGCGCAGCGCCAGTTCCGGCGTGAAGCCTTGCTGCACAAGGCTGTCGGCGATGGCATCGCCCTTGTAGGCGCCGATCTTGAGTTGCTGCTTGCGGGCATCGTCCAGGCTGCGCACCTGCAGATGGCTGTCGGGACGGCCGAGCAGCACCCAGTCGTCCGGCCCGATGGGGCCGACCCACTTGAACAGGGCCTCGCGCTCGGGCAGGCGGGCGGTGACGAAGACGCCGTGGTCGGCCTGGTTGAGCGCCGTACCGTAGATGCGCTCCCAGGGGAATCTCAGGGTCAGGCTATAGGGGATGCCGGCGCGCCTGCACATCTCGCGGACCATGTCGACGGCGATACCCTTGAGATCGTCCTCGCGGGCGAAGTTCTTGCCATCCACCGCGAAGTTGTAGGGCGGGAAGTTCTCGGTCAGTAACGTCAGCTGGTAGCCGGCGGGAAGCTCCGCCCTGGCCGCCATCGTCGTCAACAGCAGCAGCCCTGCCACGCCGGCCCAGAATCCCTTGCGCACGCCCCCAACTCCCCGCCGGCACCGCCGGTAATCAAGATTTTGCGGAGCGTATCACAATCCCTTTTTCGGCCAGGTACCGTTTAGCCTCGGGAATGGTGCATTCGCCGAAATGGAAGATGCTGGCAGCGAGCACGGCCGAGGCCTTGCCTTCGAGGATGCCGTCGGCCAGGTGCTGCAGGTTGCCGACGCCGCCGGAGGCGATCACCGGGATGCCCACCGCCTCGCTCACGGCGCGGGTCACACCCAGGTCGAAGCCGTTCTTCATGCCGTCCTGGTCCATGCTGGTGAGCAGGATCTCGCCAGCGCCCAGGCCTTCCATCTTCTGCGCCCAGGCCACGGCGTCGAGGCCGGTGGGCTTGCGTCCGCCATGGGTGAAGATCTCCCAGCGCGGGGTTTCGCCAGGGCCGCTGACGCGCTTGGCGTCGATGGCCACCACGATGCACTGGGAGCCGAAACGTGCGGCGGCTTCACCGACGAATTCCGGGGTGAAGACCGCCGCGGTGTTGATCGAGACCTTGTCGGCGCCAGCGTTGAGCAGGTTGCGGATGTCCTGCACGGTGCGCACGCCACCGCCCACGGTCAGCGGGATGAATACCTGGCTGGCCATGCGCTCCACGGTGTGCAGGGTGGTGTCGCGGCCCTGGTGGCTGGCGGTGATGTCGAGGAAGGTGATCTCGTCGGCGCCCTGCTCGTTGTAGCGGCGGGCGATCTCCACCGGATCGCCGGCATCGCGGATGTTCTCGAACTTGACGCCCTTGACCACGCGGCCGTTGTCCACGTCGAGGCAGGGGATGATGCGTTTCGCCAGCGCCATGACTGTGTCCTCAGACCTTGAAGTTGTCGCACAGCGCCTGGGCCTCGGCGACGTCGAGGGTGCCCTCGTAGATCGCGCGGCCGGTGATGGCACCGATGATGCCCGGGCTGCGGGCGTCGAGCAGGTTCTGGATGTCGCCCAGGTTGTGGATGCCGCCGGAGGCGATCACCGGGATGCTGGTGGCCTCGGCCAGGGCGCGGGTGGCCGGGACGTTGCAACCCTGCATCATGCCGTCGCGGGCGATGTCGGTGTAGACGATGGCGCTGACGCCATCGGCCTCGAAGCGCCGGGCCAGGTCGGTGACCTGCAGCTCGCTGACCTCGGCCCAGCCGTCGGTGGCGACGAAGCCGTCCTTGGCGTCCAGGCCGACGATGACCTTGCCTGGGAAGGCGCGGCAGGCTTCGCCGACGAATTCCGGCTGCTTGACCGCCTTGGTACCGATGATCACGTAGCTGACGCCAGCGCGGACATAGTGCTCGATGGTCTCCAGCGAGCGGATGCCGCCGCCGATCTGGATCGGCAGGCCGGGATAGCGCTTGGCGATGGCGGTGACCACCTCGCCATTGACCGGCTGGCCTTCGAAGGCGCCGTTGAGATCCACCAGGTGCAGCCGGCGGCAGCCGCCGTCGACCCACTGGGCGGCCATGGCCACGGGATCGTCGGAGAATACGGTGGAATCTTCCATGCGCCCCTGGCGCAGGCGGACGCAGGCGCCGTCCTTGAGGTCGATGGCGGGGATGATCAGCATGGCAATACCTTGGCTCTCGGGGTGAGGGCGATCTAGGGCTTTTCCAGCGCCCAGATGTCGCTTTCCAGGCTGTCGACGCGCTCCCTGAGCAGGGCCTGCACGTCGGCAACCGCCTTGTTGTAGTACAGCGGCCCGCACTCGCGGGCGAAGAAATCCAGCAATTCCTCGACCTCGAACCGGCCGAGGCGAACCTCGAAATTATCGTCCAGCAGACGTTGCAAGGCCGTGACCAGCCGCTGGGTCTGCTCGGGTTCGAGCGTCACCAGCGGCGCGGGCGGCTTGCGCGCCATTACCAGCGGCCGTCCCAGGCGAGGAAGTTGGCATAGAGCTGCAGACCGCAGTCGGCACTCTTCTCGGGGTGGAACTGGGTGGCGAAGCGCGAACCGTCGGCCAGCGCCGCGGCGAAGTCCAGGCCATAGCGACCGCGACCGACCACCTGGCGCGGATTGCCAGCCTCGACGTAGAAGCTGTGCACGAAATAGAAGCGGGCGCGATCGGGAATGGCGTGCCAGAGCGGATGGTCGAGCACGTGGCCGACCTCGTTCCAGCCCATGTGCGGCACCTTGAGGGTCTCACCCTCCTCCTGCATGCCACCCGGAAAGCGCCGCACGGCGCCGGGGAACAGGCCGATGCAGTCCACGCCGCCGTTCTCCTCGCTGCGCTGCATCAGCGCCTGCATGCCGACGCAGACGCCGAGGAAGGGGCGATCCTGGCTGACTTCGCGGACCAGCTCATCGATACCCTGGCGCCGGATCTCGGCCATGCAGTCGCGGATGGCGCCGACGCCGGGCAGGACGATGCGATCCGCCTCGCGGATCACCGCGGGATCGCCGGTCACCAGCACCTGGTGGCTACCGGCGTGCTCCAGGGCCTTGGCCACGGAGTGCAGGTTGCCCATGCCGTAGTCGATGACGGCTACCGTCTGCATCACAGGCACCCCTTGGTGGAAGGCATGACGCCGGCCATGCGCGGGTCCTCGGCGAGGGCCATGCGCAGGGCGCGGCCGAAGGCCTTGAACACCGTCTCGATCTGGTGGTGGCTGTTGACCCCACGCAGGTTGTCGACGTGCAGGGTCACCTGGGCGTGATTGGTGAAGCCCTGGAAGAATTCGAGGAACAGGTCGACGTCCATGCGGCCCACTGTGGCGCGGGTGAAGGGCACGTTCCAGTGCAGCCCGGGCCGGCCGGAGAAGTCGATGACCACCCGCGACAGGGCTTCGTCCAGGGGCACGTAGGCATGGCCGTAGCGCTGGATGCCCTTCTTGTCGCCAACGGCCTTGACGAAGGCCTGGCCGAGGGTGATGCCGATGTCTTCCACCGTATGGTGGTCGTCGATGTGCAGGTCGCCGCGGCAGTGGATGTCGAGGTCGATCAGCCCGTGGCGGGCGATCTGGTCGAGCATGTGCTCGAGGAAGGGAACCCCGGTATCGAAGCGCGCCGCGCCGGTGCCATCCAGGTCCAGGGATACCTTGACCTGGGTTTCCAGGGTATTGCGCTCGACGGTTGCCTTGCGTTCGGCCATAGCCTGCTCCGCGAAAATCGGTGGGCGAAAGGGCCGATATTATAGGCGCGCGGGGGCGGGATCGAAAGCGCGGCGGGACGGAGCGCCCCACCGGGAGGGGCGCCCTCGTCGGGCGCCCGTTGCCACTTAGCTGAACAGGGCAGCGGTTTTCTGCAGGGTGATCCAGATACCCCAGGCCAGCGGGATGCCCACGGCCAGCCAGGCGGCGATGGCCAGCGGCTTGGTCTTGGGATCGGCGCTCCACTCCAGCACCTGGACGCTGCCGGCGCTGCTGTCATGGCTCTTGGCGCGCTCGACGGCGAGCTCGGCCTCGGTCATGAAGTGCTTGTCGGCCACCGGGCACACCAGCAGGTTGCAGATGAAGCCCAGCACCAGCAGGCCGGCCAGGATGTACAGGGTGATGTCGTACACCTGGGCGCGGGGGATGCCCATGCTCAGCTGGTACTCGCGCAGGTAGTTGACCAGCACCGGACCGAAGACGCCGGCCGCGGCCCAGGCGGTGAGCAGGCGACCGTGGATGGCGCCGACCATCTGGGTGCCGAACAGGTCGGCGAGGTAGGCCGGCACGGTGGCGAAGCCGCCGCCGTACATGGACAGGATCAGGCAGAAGGCGAAGACGAACAGCGCCACGCTGCCCAGGTGACCGGTCCAGGGCACGATGGCATAGAGCACGAAGCCCAGGGTGAAGAAGACGAAGTAGGTCATCTTGCGGCCGATGTAATCGGAGAAGGATGCCCAGAAGAAGCGACCGCCGATGTTGAACAGGCTCAGCAGACCGGTGAAGCCGGCGGCGATGGCGGCGATCTGCTTGAGCTGGTCGGCGCTGAGTTCACCGTAGGTCAGGCCGTTGCCCAGCAGGCGACCACCGAAGACTTCCTGCAGCAGCGGCGAGGCCATGCCGAGGATGCCGATGCCGGCGGTCACGTTCAGGCACAGCACGGCCCAGACCAACCAGAACTGCGGGATACCCCAGATCTTGCTCACGTGGACGTGGCGGTTGGTGATCATGGCGTTCTGCGCCTTCTTGGTCGAAGGCGTCCAGCCGGCGGGTTTCCAGCCGGTCGGCGGTACGCGGTAGCCCAGGGCACCGCTCATCATGAAGACGAAGTAGATCACCGCCATGACCAGGAAGGCCTGCCAGACACCGACTTCGGTGGCGGAGGCGAAGTGGCGCATCAGCAGGTCGGCCAGGGGGGCACCCACCATGGCGCCGCCACCGAAGCCCATGATGGCCATGCCGGTGGCCATGCCGCGCTTGTCCGGGAACCACTTGATCAGGGTCGACACCGGCGAGATGTAGCCCAGGCCCAGGCCGATACCGCCGATGACGCCGGAGCCCAGCCACAGCATCCAGATCTGATGGGTGTAGATGCCCAGGGCGGAGATCAGCAGACCGCCGCACCAGCACAGCGCCGAGACGACGCCGGCCTTGCGTGGACCGGCGTGCTCCAGCCAGCCACCGAACAGGGCGGCCGAGCAGCCGAGGAAGATGAAGAACAGGGTGTAGATCCAGCCGAGCTGGGAGATCTTCCAGTCACAGGTGGCGCTGAAAATCTGCTCGAAGAAGCCCATTTCCACTGGGCAGGCCACGGCGGCAGTGATGCCGATGGCCTTGGACAGCGGGAGCCAGAACACCGAGAAGCCGTAGGCCATGCCGATGCACAGGTGGATGGCCAGCGCCGCCGGCGGTACCAGCCAGCGGTTGAAGCCGGGACGCGCGATGATGCGCTCCTTGGAGAGAAAAGCCGGGCGTGCCGAAGCGGCGCCCCCAGCGGTCAATCTAGTGCTCATGGTTCAGCCCTTTTCTAGTGTGTAGCGGCCAGGCCGGTGGACATTCCCTGCACGCTTCCCCATAAACGAGTCAAAGAAACGGCGTCAACCGACCGAAGGTGCGCGACATTAAAGCGCACCCTCGGCCAACTGCCAGCCTTTCTCATTTGCCAGGCTACGGGCGGTGCAAGACGCCCGACGAAACGGGCGATCACCATCGCTGTCACAGGCCCGACACCTCGATGTCATTCGGGCAGGCTCCTACCCTTATACTGGCCAGTCGCGCCATCGCCCGTCGGAACAGGAATTTCCTCGCCATGAAAGCTTTCGCCAAAGTGCTGGGTATCGTTCTCGTCGGCCTGCTGCTCCTGCTGGTCGCCGTAGGCTTCGCCCTCACCCACCTGGTCGATCCCAATGACTACAAGGACGAGATTCGCCAGCTGGCGCGCGACAAGGCCAACGTTGACCTGCAGCTCAAGGGCGACATCGGCTGGAGCTTGTTCCCCTGGCTGGGTGTCGAACTGCACGATGCCACCCTGGCCAGCGCCGCCACCCCGGACCGCCAGCTCGCCCAGGTGCAACGGCTGATCCTGTCGGTGCGCCTGCTGCCGCTGCTGCTGCGCCGCGACCTGGAGATGAGCGACATCAAGATCGATGGCCTGGACCTCACCGCCAGCCGCGATGACCAAGGCCGTAGCAACTGGGCCGAGATCGGCCGCCCCGCCCCTCGGCCTGGCCAGAACGAGACGCCAGCCAACGCCCCGGCCGACGGCCAAGCGCCCGCCTCCCCGACGACCGCTCGCCAGCCGCTCAAGCTCAATGTCGAGAGTCTCACCGTGCGCAACTCGCGCATCGAGTACAGCGATGCCCAGAGCGGTGCCCACTACGCCTTCGAAGGCATCGACCTGGAAACCGGCGCCATCTACGCCGGCACGCCCATCCCGCTCAAGCTGGCCGGTACTGCCAGTACCACCCAGCCGCCGGTGAACGCCACCGTGCAGCTCAGCGGCGAATTCCGCTTCGATCCGGCCAGCCAGCAGTACGCCCTGGATAATCTCCAGTTGACCGGCGATGCCACGGGCGAGCCCTTCAACGGCAAGCTGGTCAACTATTCCGCCAGCGGCCAGCTGGCCGTCGACCGCCGCGCCCAGACCGCCGAATGGACCAGCCTCAAGCTCACCGCCAACGAACTCAAGGCCCTGGGCGACCTCAAGCTGAGCGGTCTCGAGACCGATCCCCAATTGACCGGCGGCCTCTCCATCGCCCGCCTGGACCTGCGCGCCTTCCTCACCGGCATCGGCGTCGAGCTGCCGGCCATGGCCGACGACAAGACCTTGCAACGCTTCGAAATGAACGCCCAGGTGCAGGCCAGTCGCAATGCCTTGGCGCTGAACGACTTCAACTTCAGCCTGGACGACAGCATCCTCAAGGGCCGCGTCGCCCTGGACGACATCGCCCGCCGCGCCCTGCGCGTCCAGCTCAGTGGCGACAGCCTGGATCTGGATCGCTACCTGCCGGCCAAGGCCGCCGCCGCGCGCCAGGCCAACCAGGCACGGGAAGAGGAAGTCGCCCAGGTCGATGCCACCGCCACCCAGGGTAACTCGCCGCTGCCGGAAGCTCCCACCCAGCATGCCTGGAGCCAGGAGACGCTGCTGCCGGTGGAGCGCCTGCGCAGCCTGGATGCCGACGTCGACCTGAGCCTGCAGCGCCTGACCCTCAACCGCCTGCCCTTCGAGAACGCCAGCCTCAAGGCCAAGGCCGCCGCTGGCCAGTTGCAGCTCAGCGCTTTGGAAGGCGAACTCTTCGGTGGCCACTTCCAGGCCAACGGCGCCCTCGACGTGCGCGGCGCGCAACCGCAACTCACCGTCCAGGAGCGCATCAAGGCTGTGCCGGTGGAGCGCATCCTCCAGGCCCAGGGGCAGAAGCCGCCGGTGGAAGGCCTGCTCGACCTGGACGCCGACCTGCGCAGCAGCGGCGCCAGCCAGCGTGCCCTGATCGACAACCTGGGTGGCACGGCCCGCTTCGCCCTGCGCAACGGCCAACTGATCGACGCCAACGTCGAAAGCCAGCTCTGCCAGGGCATCGCCCTGCTCAACCGCAAGCCGCTGGAGCTACCCCACGGCGGCCAGAACACCCCCTTCCGCCAGTTGAGTGGCAGCCTCACCATCGTCAATGGCGTGGCACGCAACCAGGACCTGAGCGTCAGCGTGCCGGGCCTGGCGGCGAAGGGCACGGGCGACATCGACCTGCGTACCCTCGGCCTCGACTATCGCCTGGGCATCACCATACAGGGCGACACCAACGCCGCCGCCGACCCTGGCTGCCAGGTCGGCGAGCGCTATGCCGACATCGAATGGCCGCTGCACTGCCGTGGCCCCATGGAACTGGGCGCCAAGGCCTGCCGCCTGGACCGCGAGGCCATGGGCCAGATCATCGCCCGCGCCGCCGGCAATCGTCTGAACGAAAAAATCGAGGAGAAGCTCGGTGATAAAATCAGCCCCGACATCCAGAACGCCATTCGAGGGCTGCTGCAACGCCGATGACTGACGACGCCTTTGGTACCGCCGTACTGGCTTGGTACGACCTGCACGGGCGCAAGGACCTGCCCTGGCAGCAGGCCGTGAACCCCTATCGCGTCTGGGTCTCGGAGATCATGCTCCAGCAGACCCAGGTCGCCACCGTGCTGGGCTACTTCGACCGCTTCATGCAGGCGCTGCCCACTGTCCAGGCCCTGGCCGCCGCCCCCGAGGACGAGGTGCTGCATCTCTGGACCGGCCTCGGCTACTACAGCCGCGCGCGCAACCTGCACAAGGCCGCCAAGACCGTGGTCGAGCACCATGGCGGCGAATTCCCGCGCAGCGTCGAGGCCCTGGCCGAGCTGCCCGGCATCGGTCGCTCCACTGCCGGCGCCATCGCCAGCCTGAGCCTGGGTATCCGGGCGCCCATCCTCGACGGCAACGTCAAGCGCGTCCTGGCCCGCTACACCGCCACCCCCGGCTACCCGGGCGAACCCGCCGTGGCCCGGCGCCTGTGGGACGTGGCCGAGCGATTAATGCCTCACGAGCGGGTGGGCCACTACACCCAGGCGATGATGGACCTGGGCGCCACCCTCTGCACCCGCAGCAAACCCAGCTGTCTGCTGTGCCCGGTCAAGCCCGGCTGTCGCGCTCACCTGCTGGGCCGGGAGACCGACTTCCCCGCGTCCAAGCCACGCAAGACGCTGCCGCAGCGGCATACGCTGATGCCGCTGTTCGTCAACGACGACAACGCCGTGCTGCTGCAGCGCCGGCCTTCCACCGGCCTTTGGGGCGGCCTCTGGGGGCCACCGGAAGTGGCCGACGAAGCCGAACTCCTTGCCCTCGCCCAACGCCAGGGCCTGACCGTCGACGAACGCCAGGCGCTGCCCGGCCTGGTGCATACCTTCAGCCACTTCCAGCTGGCCATCGAACCCTGGCTGGTGCAGGTGGACCATCGCCGCCACGCCGTGGCCGAGGGTGACTGGCTTTGGTATAACCTCGCCTCCCCGCCGCGCCTGGGCCTCGCTGCCCCGGTGCAGAAATTGCTCAAGCGCGCCGAGCAGGCGCTCAAAGGAGAATCCGCATGACCCGCACCGTGATGTGCCGCAAGCACAAGCAGGAGCTGCCCGCCCTCGACCGTCCGCCCTACCCCGGCGCCAAGGGCGAAGACATCTACCAGCACGTCTCCAAGCAGGCTTGGGAGGAATGGCAGAAGCACCAGACCATGCTGATCAACGAACGTCGGCTGAACATGATGAACGCCGAGGATCGCAAGTTCCTCCAGGCCGAGATGGACAAGTTCCTCTCCGGTGAAGACTACGCCCAGGCCGAGGGCTACGTGCCGCCAAGCACCTGACAAACAGCTAAGCGCCCGAAAAATCTAAATTTTTTTGGGCTCGCTGTTGACACAAGGTCGAGAAACGCTTTTAATGCGCCCCGTTGCCCAGGTAGCTCAGTTGGTAGAGCAGGGGATTGAAAATCCCCGTGTCGGCGGTTCGATTCCGTCCCTGGGCACCAAGTACCCTTCCCTAGCAGTCCCTAGCGACTCGGGAAACCCAGAGAAACCGCCCACTGTGGCGGTTTTTTTGTGCCTAGCGTTCCCTACCAATCCCTTTCCAGCCCCGGAAAATGTGAGTAGATTGGTGAGTAGCTGATAGTTCGGCCCCAAAATCTACTCACACAGAAGCCGCCATCCCGCACCCAGAGCGGCGCCCAGGGAACACCCCGTGGCACTCACAGATACCGCAGTCCGCACGGCCAAGCCGCGCGACAAGCTCTACCGCATCGCCGACGCCCTGGGCCTGTGCCTGGAGGTTACCTCCGCCGGAGGAAAGCTCTGGCGCTTCCGGTACCGCTTCGCCGGCAAGGCCAAGATGATGAGCCTGGGCAGCTACCCCGCCGTCAGCCTGGCCAAGGCCCGCGCCGCCCGCGACGAGGCCCGCCGGCAGCTCGCCGAAGGCCAAGACCCCGCCCATGTGAAGCGAGCCGAGAAGCTGGCGCGAGCCGCCGAGGTCCACACGTTCGAGCAACTGGCCGAGGAGTGGTTTGCCTACTGCTCGCCCCGGTGGGCCGACAGCACCCGCTACAAGGCCAGGCTCTACCTGTACAACGACATCCTGCCCGAGCTGGGCCGGCGGCCGGTGGCCGAGATCACCCGCCCCGACCTGGTGGCGCTGGTACGCCGGGTGGAGAAGCGCGGCACCTTGAACGCGGCCGGCAAGATCCGCCAGTGGCTGAGCCAGATCTTCCGCTACGGCCTGGCCAACGGCAGCGCCACCACCAACCCGGCGACAGATCTCGACGTGGTGGCCGCACACGCGCCGCGCGCCCGCAACCATCCCCATGTGCCTCTAGACGAGCTGCCGGCCCTCCTGCGCGCCCTGGAGGCCTCTCGCAGCGATCTACACACCCGCCACGCGATCCGCCTCCTGCTGCTCACGGCGGCCCGCCCTGGCGAGCTACGGCAAGCGCCCTGGGCGGAGTTCGACCTGGACGCGGCGACGTGGACAGTGCCGGCCGAGCGGATGAAGGCCCGGCGCCCGCATATCGTCCCCCTGCCCCGCCAGGCTGTGGCGCTGCTGCGCGAGCTGCATGAGCTGACCGGGGCTTATCCCCTGGTCTTCGCTGGAAAGGCCCGCCCGGAGCGCCCCATGAGCGAGAACACGATCAACAAGGCCCTCCGGCTGATCGGCTACGGCGACCGCCAGACCGGCCACGGCTTCCGGCACCTGATCAGCACCGAGCTGAACGGACGGGCCTACAACCGCGACTGGATCGAGCGGCAGCTGGCCCACGGCGACGCCGACGAGATCCGGGGCACCTACAACCATGCCCACTACCTGGAGCAGCGCCGCGGGATGATGCAGGCCTGGGCCGATGAGCTGGACGCCCTGTGCGCGGGCGCTGACGTGGTGCCATTCAGGAGGGCGGCAGATGCGTGAATGGGATGATCTGAGCCCCGAAGAGCAGGAGGAAGTTCGCCGGCTCGTCGATCAGGCTGAAGAAAGAAACGCGCGCGACCCGGCCGAAATTGCAGCAGAGCGCAATCTTCCAGCTAACCGCCGCTTCCTGCCGCTTTATCAACAGCTCATCGGCCCCCTAACGCACTGCTTTGCCCATGATGGTGAGTACGCATCGTTTGATGAGCTGCGCGATACGGCGGCGTTACTTTTTGAGCAAGACCTGCGCCCAAGCCGATCACTGCAATCGGCCTTCGATATCTTCGAGGATGTGGCGGGCGGCGATGATGCACGATCGCATGATCTGCGCTACGCCGTGACTTGCCTGCTACTTGCCGCCCTGAGCAATACCGCTGACGACGTAGCCCGCACTGCAGAAAGAGAGCGCGCCTCGCTCAAGGGGCTGTCCGCCCGAAACCATGCGATCGCCCTCGCATCGGACCGTGCTCGTGCGATTGCCGCCGAGCTTTGGGAGCAGGACCTGGAACAAGCGATCCGGATCGGTGACATGGCTCAGCGAGTTTGGGCAGCGATGATCGATGAGGGGTTGAGCGACCAGATGCCAGAGCAGGCGGATCGCTTGAAGGTCTGGATCAAGCCAGTAGCGCCGGCCTACGCGACGAAGGGAGGCCGCACAAAGAAACCCCCACGGACGTAACGTATATGGGGTTTTCCGTCACGGATATGGGGTTATCCGTGACGTCCGACCAGTTTTCTGTTTATCCATACAGCATAAATATCGGTAGCCATCCCCACAGCGCCCTTGGAGGCACTAAATGGCTACCGCAGAACCCCGCCGCTTCATCCGCCGTCACCAGGTCGAGGCACTGACCAGCCTCAGCCGCACCCAGATCTATCGCCTGATCGCCCGCAACGAGTTCCCCCGCCAGGTGAAGCTGGCCCCCGGTCACGCCGTATGGGTCGAGCAGGAAGTGGCCGCCTGGGTTGACCAGCGCATCGCCGCTGCACGAGGGGAGGCCGCCTACGCCTAAATGACCGACAAAAAAATAGGCCGCCCCCAAGAGAGCAGCCCACAAGATACCGGCGTCCAGAATATCACCCTTCCCGCCCAGCGTGCGCGCTTCCTGGAGAGCCTGCGCCACGGCCCGGTGAGCACCATCGAGGCCCGCTCCGAGCTGAATATCATGCAGCCGGCCGCCCGCATCAAGGAGCTGCGCGACCTGGGTCACCCGATCCAGACCCACCTCAAGCCGCTGTACGACGATCAGGGGCGCTACCACTCGCGCGTCGCTGTGTACTACCTGTCGGGCGGTGGCGAGGTGGCCGCATGATTTCCCTTGCCATCCCCAGGCGTCCCGACTATCGTAGCCCTGTCGCAGCAAAATCTGCGGCCGGGTTTGGCGACCCGATTAGGTGTAGGCGCAACAGCGCCCAGATCACGACTGCGAGCGCTTTTTTTGTGCTCGCTGACCAGTGTTATGGCAGCTGTGCGTGGGAGACCGAAAGGTCTGCCGGGTTTCCTATACCCCCGGTTCGCCAACCTGCGCACAGCTGCCGCCTTTCGTTTGGCGACGAAGACGGCAGCTCCTCTCTCGGTATAGGAGCTTCGCCCATGATCCCCACCCGCAATCCGTCCGCCGTCCGTGCCCGTGCCGCTGCGCACCGCCAGATGGCGCTCTCCGCCCTGCACGCTGATTCCTCCCTGTCGACCCGCCTCCGCCGCTACAACGCCCACATGGCGATCGCTCGCGACATCGAGTCGCAAGGCGGTGCCAAATGAGCGCAATCACCATCACTCTGTCCGCCGAAGACGTGGCGCTGATCCAAGCCACGGCCGACACCTGGAAGGCTCGCCTCCACACCGAAATCTTTGATCCTGCCTTCGATGAGCTGGACGAGCGCTGGAAAGACCAATGCCGGGAGCTGGCCATCCTGCTGATGGGCGAAGTCAGTCGCGCCCAGGGGGTGACCCATGGCCAGCGTTAAGCCTCCGGTCCAGCGCGAGGTCTCCTCGCTCGAAGATCACGAAGAGTTCCTGTACGAGCGTATCTGGCCGCAGCTGACTGATTACGCCATTGCCCAGGGAATGCCGACCGCCGAGGTATTGGTCTGCACGCTGTACCGAATGTCGATGGAGCTAAGCCTGTGGGGCGTGCCGGTGGAAATGCTCATGGAAGTGGCCATTCGCGGCAACAGGGACGCGCGGGAGGTCCCCCATGGCTAGCTCCAAGCACCCCAGCCACTGGCAGCGCGACAAGAACGGCGACCTCTTCTCCTTCGGCGTGTGGATCTGCCTGGATGGCAAGTACGTCCGCCAGGTGGCCTACGACCTGGAGACCGAGCAGGAGGCCCGCGACATTGCCGCCCGCTGCACTGGTGACGCCCAGGTCGTCCGCTTCACGCTCTGGGACTGATCCAGCCGTGGCCGGCAAGACGAAGGGAAACCAGAAGACCAGTGGCCCGAAGCACTTCCAGACGCAGAACCGCATGGTTCAGTCGCCTGGGCATCGGGCGCTGAGCTTCGTGGCCCGGGTCGTCCTGCAGGAGCTGTGTGCGCAATACAACGGGCGCAACAACGGCGACCTGTCGGCGACCCGAACGATGGCCGAGGAATGGGGGATCGGCTCAGACAACACGCTGCGAAAGGCCCTCAAGGAGCTTGAGGCCGCCGGCTGGATCATCCAGACCCGGAGCAGCCTGTTCTCCCGTCACGGCGCCCGCTGCGCGCTTTACGCGCTTGGCTGGCTACCGATCAACGAATGCGAGGGAAAGGGCCTGGAGGTGGCACCGACGAAGGCGCCACGCCGGCAAATGACCGAGCTGATGGCTTGCGTTTGATCCTGCGCATTTTCTGCGACTGTACCGCGCACTTTTTGCGCACGTAGACGGGGAAAACACCCCTGAAACAGGCCTTTTTGGGCTCTACGTGCGCAGAAACTGCGCCATAAACACGGTTTTACGTACGCAGAAAGTGCGCACCCTTTTATACGTATACCAGGTACCCAGGTGAAACCATGGCAATGCTCATGCTTTTCCAAGGCTCCAAACACGATAAAAACAGGGTGCAAATGGCGGGCGGCCCTCGCGGCGCAAATTGCACCTCGCAAACTAGTCCGCAGGTTTCCCGCAAACTGGGAGACCGGCTGACTTTTCAGCTCATCTCCACGGATGGCGCACTTCTGCTCCATGGCTCCGATCGGGGCCATCATCCAGAACTGGATCACCTGGGATCGGCGGAATTTTCCGCCGGTGTCCTGAGATTCAGGAAACCCACAGGTAAGCGAATCGAACCCAACCGAAACCGACTGGGTTATCAGGGGCCTCTGCAAATTCGCAGACCCCTCAAGCTGAGGAGTTGGGTCAACGCCAGCGCCGCACACCCCCAGGCAGGTGCCCAGAAAATTCTGGGCACTAACGGTCGCAGCGTTACCCGAGCGTTTCCAACTACCGGAAAGCCGGTAGATCGCCAGGCCTACTTCTTCAACCTGAGGAAGTGCGCACCGGTTGCGCAATTTCAGGAATCGCCGATATCTTTTCCTCAATCTGAGGGAAAGCCTGGCAGCAAACAAAAGGCGAGTGACGTGGCTCGCAATTTGGTATACTTGCCGAGTCGTGAGCGTGATGCTCGCGTCCCCCGTCAAGATGCGCGTGATGCGCTTCGAGCGGCAAATGAATCGACCCATTTGCTCCCTTGGAGACATCGCTGATGCGCCCATTCCATACCGCCCCTCTGCAACTCAAGTTGGCCTCCGACGAATCGGTCGGAAGCTTCACTGGCTACGCCTCGACCTTCGGCGGCGACCCGGACAACCACGGCGACATCGTGGCCCCTGGCGCCTTCGCGAAGAGCCTGGCGAAGCACGCCGCCGCCGGCACCCGCCCCGCTCTTCTCTGGCAGCACGACCAGAGCAACCCCGTTGGCGTCTGGACTTCGTTCCTGGAAGACGCCCAGGGCCTGAAGGCGGACGGCCGGCTGACGATGGATGTCCCGCAAGCCAAGGCGGCCCACGCCCTGGCGAAGGATGGCGCCTTGGCGCTGAGCATCGGCTACATGATCCCGCCCGGCGGTGCCGAGCTGGTGAACGGCGTCCGACTGCTCAAGGAAATCAACCTGGTGGAGGTGTCCCTGGTGGGCATCGCCGCCAACCCCAATGCCCGGATCGTGAGCGTCAAGTGCGCCTTCGACCCGGCAGACCCGAACCCTCGGGATTTTGAACGCGCCGCGCGTGATGCGTTGGGGCTCTCTGCTCGCGAAGCCAAAAGGCTGATGGCGGGCGGCTGGAACGGACTCGTTCGCGATGAGCGACCCGACGACAGCACAGAACTGGCCCAGATCGCGGCCAAACTCCAACGCATCACGGAGAGCCTGCGGGCTCACTGAGGAATCACTATGTCCCTCGAATTGCTGACCAAATCCATCGACGACCACGGCAAGGCTGTTGCCGAGCTGTCGCGCAAGCACGACGAAACCAAAGAGATCGCCGAGAAGGCCCTGGAATCTGTCCAGAACATGGAAATGAAGGGCGTCAAGCTGCGCGGCGGTTTCGGCGGCAGCAAGACCGACGCCATTGGGGTGTTCGTCAAATCCCAGGGGATGGCCGATATCCGCAACGGCGCCAAGGACACGGGCCGGGTGGAGCTGCCGAGCCTGAGCATCAAGACCCTGGTGAACGCCGGCCGCGGCCAGACCGGTGATAGCCAGTACCAGGGCATCACCGAGCGCGCCACCGGTGTGTTCAACGATCCGCGCCAGTCGCTGCAGCTGCTCGACGCGCTCCGCTCGATCCCGGTGTCTGGCGGTACCTACGAGTTCACCCAGCTGAAGAGCTTCACGAACAACGCCGACTATCAGGTGCTGGAAGGCACCCTGAAGGCCGAGTCGAACATGGAGCTGCAACAGGCTGTAGCCAACGTCGACACCATCGCCCACTGGACCCGCGCGTCGGTGCAGGTGCTGGACGACGAGCCGTCTCTGCAGACCTACATCGGCAACCTGCTGGGCTATGGCCTGCTGGCCAAGCTCGAGGACGCCGTGATCAATGGCCAGGGCGGCACCGGCAAGATCCTCGGCCTGGTCAAGCAGGCGCTGGCGTTCACGCCCACTGCCTCGGATAGCCCGGTCGACCGTATCGGCGCCGCCGCTGCCGAGATGAAGGCCGCGGGCTGGCGCCCGTCGATGGTGATCATGAACCCGCTCGACTGGTTCGACGTGGACAAGTCCAAGAACGCCAACGGTGAGTACCTGCTGGGTGGCCCGCAAAGCCCCGCACCGGCCAGCCTGTGGCGCAATGGCGTGATCGAGACCCCGAGCATGGCCCGCGGCCAGGCGCTGCTGCTGGACGCTGCCCAGGTGGCCGTCCTCGACCGTATGCGCCCGGTGCTGATCGCCAGCCGCTTCGACCGTGACAACCTGGTCACCAACCTGGTCACGCTACTGAGTGAGCTGCGCGCCGGCCTGGCCGTGTTCGCGCCTGCTGCTGTGCGCCTGGTGCCCTTGACCACCACCGCCAGCAAGTAATCCACCCGCCGCCTGGGCGGCCCGCAAGGGAAGCCAGGATGGGATCAGTCGGTGAGTGCCCATCAACAGAACCCCGACAGCCCGCGCAGTGGAGGCCGTATGGCGATACTCCCACTGGTGGCGGGCACCACCCTTTCGACGAGGTGACCCATGAGCGACTTCCCAGCTACCCGCCGCGCGCCCTTCCCTCGCGCCCTGGCCATCAAGATCGCCCGCAAGGCTGAGGTGATGGCCAAGCGCTTCGAGGACAAGGCGCTGAACGAGATGACGCGAGCCGCGCGCTCGGCCCTGAGCAAAGGCGTGGACGCCGACGAGGTGGCCAAGCAGCTGCAGCTCTAGCCGGCGAGCAGACCCAGGGGGTGGGCAAAATGTTGGGAGTTCCCGTTTCCGAGACCACCTGGTCCCCCACGCACAGATTTTTTTCATCTGGGGGAATTTGTTAAAGGCCGGCGCCTGGATGTTAAAGGGCAAAAACCGAGCCAACCCAGCGCCGCCAATGGGCTGGGACGTGTTAAAGGGGTGCGATAATTGTTAAAGCCGGCGCCCTGAAAAGTTAAAAGTTAACCTCGACTTAACCTCTGATTTAACCCCGGCGCCGCCCCGGTGGCTCCGGCAGGAGAACACCACCATGGCAGCAACAGACGTTCAAGGGATGCTGGTCCGCATCGAGGCCACCACCGCACAGCTGCGGATGGAAATGGCCAAGGCTGACAGCACGGTCGCGGCGAGTAGCGCCGGAATCAACAAGCAGTTGGCTGGCATCGATCTGGCCTTCAACCGCATCGGCCGCGCCGCCCTGGCCGCCGGCAAGACCACCGGTGTGGCGATGGCTGGCCTCGCCACGGCGTCGATCGCCGCGGGTGCCGCGTCACTGGCACTGCTCAAGCGCACTGCCGAGGCCACCGCGGAGAGTGACCGGTGGGCGAAGTCGCTCGGGATGAACACCACGACGCTGATCGAATGGCAGTACGCCGCCGAGCGCGCCGGCCTGTCCGGCGACAACATCGCGGACATCTTCAAGGACCTGAACGACAAGATCGGTGACGTGCTGGTGACCGGCGGCGGCGAGGCCGTGGACGCGCTCAACAAGCTTGGCCTATCTGCAAAGGCTCTGGCGCAGTTGAGCCCGGACAAGCAGCTGGAAGCCATCGCGGCTAGCCTGTCCAAGGTCGGCAGCCAGGCCGAGAAGACCAACATCCTGGAGAGCCTGGGCAACGACCTGTCCCGCCTGCTCCCACTGCTGGAGAACGGCGGCGCCGAGCTGGAGCGTTACAAGCAGCAGGCGCGGGACTTCGGGATTTCGCTCAACCCCCAGCAGGTGAACGACCTGGTGAAGGCGAACGAGATCCTCAAGGACATCGGCGATCAGCTGCATGGCATCGAGAACCAGATGGTTGCCGGACTGGCGAACGTCGACCTTTCGTCCCTGAATGACTCGATGGCCGACCTTCGCGCCACTGTTACAGATCCGCGCTTCGTTCAAGGCCTGGCTGACCTGGCGGCAGGCGTGCTCAAGTTCACCACCTTCCTTGCAAGTGCCGCATCGGAAATAGCGAACATCACCCGCTTTGCCGCTGAGTCTATGGCGGCCGCGATCAATGGTCCGGCCTTG
Organism: Pseudomonas oryzihabitans; assembly: GCF_032027545.1. GTDB lineage: Bacteria > Pseudomonadota > Gammaproteobacteria > Pseudomonadales > Pseudomonadaceae > Chryseomonas > Chryseomonas oryzihabitans_F. The sequence goes on from NZ_JAVSJB010000019.1 coordinate 84,660, forward strand.
GATGATCTGATACGGCTTGAAGATCGAGTGGCGAGCCTGCGCCATGAGCTTGAGCAAGCCAAAGCAATGGGCGGGCTTCCTGCCTTGTTCGATGACTTCGGGGTCAGCGGTAGCCGCGCCGTGAAGGATATTGAGGCCGATCTCAAGGACGCCCAGGAGCAGCTGAAGAAGGGCCAGGAGTTGGTGGCCAGCATGAGCAGCATGAAAGCGCCGCCGATAGCTCCCAACCCGTCGCCTCGCGCTACTCCCAACCTGGCTGCACTGCAGGGACGAAACGGCCCCGACAAGGACGCAGAGAAGGCCCAGGCCAAGAACCAGCAGGAGCTGAACGCCAAGCTCCGCGAGGCCGCCGCCGCATACGTCCAGCTAAAACGCGCCTACGACCCCGTGGGCGCCGCCCTGGACGACTACACCAAGGGCACCGAGCAGTTGGACCTGCTGCTGGCCGACAACAAGGTCAGCCTCTCGGAATACGCCACGTCGGTCGGGTGGCTGGAAGACCAGTACGCCCAGGCCAAGGCGGCCGCCAACGGCTTGAGCGAGGCTATGCGGTACCAGGCGGATCTGGAGAAGGATCTGGCCAACGCCCGGGCGCAGTATCAGGCCCAGGCCGATGCCGTGGGGATGGGCGACAAGGAGGCGCAGCGCTCACAGGCACGCCTGGAGCTGGAGCGCGAGAACAACCAGAAGATTCTGGACCTGCGCACCCAGCGCAACCTGGCCGAGACCGACGCTCAGCGCAAAGCCTTCGATGAGCAGATCCGACTGGAGAAGGAGTACGGCCCGAAGCGTGTGGCCGCCATGGAAGAAGGCTTCCGCAAGGTCGACGCCGCCCAGGCTGACTGGACCAACGGGATGGCCGCGGCCTTGGACAACTACCGCGACAGCGTCGCCGACACTGCTGGACAGTTCCAGGAGCTGTTCACAAACGCCTTCACCGGCGCTGAGGACGCGCTGGTCGACTTCGTGACCACCGGCAAGCTGTCGTTCAAGGACCTGGCCAACTCCATCGTCCAGGACCTGATCCGCATCCAGATCCGCAAGGCGTTGGCCGGCGCGGTCAGTGCTGCCGCGGGGACCAGCTGGGGTGCTGGCGTGGCCTCGATGTTCCAGCAGGCCAAGGGCGGCGCCTGGAATGGCGGTGTCCAGATGTTCGCCAACGGCGGTGTCTTCACGAACGGCATCGTGGACCAGCCAACGGCCTTCAGGATGGCTGGCGGCCTTGGGGTGATGGGCGAGGCAGGGCCGGAGGCGATCATGCCGCTGACGCGCGGCCCGGACGGCTCGCTGGGTGTCGCTGCCCATGGTGGCGGAGGCGGCGATACCGTTATCCACCTGGGCGCCCCGACCGTCCATATGCAGGTCAATGGCAACCCGGACGCGGCTATGCTGATGCAGATGGAGCAGTCCACCCAGCGCGCGGTGAAGGCGAGCTATCAGGCGGTGGCCAACGACTTCAAAACAAATGGCCCTCTGCGCCGGCTGATAACTGGCTGAACGTGACATGTCACGATTCGATTCCCCGACTCGGTGTCGAATCGTGACAAACCCAGCGCTGGCAAATGTGAGTAGGAATGTGAGTAGGATTTCAGGGCCCCACGTGAAACCCTTATAACTGCAAGGCCTGGGCGAATCAGTTCGGTTCTGTCCCTGGCACCAAGACATACCTCCGAGGTGCCGCTGGCATCCAGAGACCAGAAAACCGGCCTAGCGCCGGTTTTTTTGTGCCTGCGAAAAGAGGCGTGGCGGTGGCCATCCGGCAGCCAAGGCCGGGGACGCGCCATGGATTCACCAGAGCTTGTCCAGCCTTGATGATGCCGAGCCGAACGGCGCAAAAGCGCGCCCTAGAGGACTCGGTGACCGAAAGTTTGTTCGAATCCGCTTGACCCTCTACCCACTTCAGACTTTGTAATGGCCCGGCGTCACCCGACAGCCACCCTTTTCGGAGTCAGTAGCATGAGCAGTTGCAGCGACAAGCATCACGCCAATCACAGCCATCAGCATGGGCCGAATTGCGGACACACCGCCATCGAGCATGACGGGCACGTCGACTATCTTCACGATGGTCACCTGCACCACATGCATGGCGATCACGTCGACGAACACGTCATCGCCGTTAGCGCCACCAATCCCGACCAGTGCACTCATGGCCAGAGCAGCGGCCACGCAGCCGATCATGTCCATGGCCCCGATTGCGGCCACGAAGCCGTTCCCCATGGCGATCATGTCGACTACCTGGTGGATGGCCGCCTGCATCATGTCCATGATGGCCATTGCGACGACCACGGCCCGGTGACCCTGGTCGGCTGAGGTCTCAGGCGCTGTCGGGCGCTTCAGACGTCCAGGCAGCGCCAGCCACCATCATGCCGAGGCCGGCGCGGCTGCCGTCTAGGCTTCGCCGATATGAACCGCCAGCCAGACGCTGGTGACCGCCGGATCGGTGTAGGTCACCCAATGCTCGGTGTGCGCCGGGATGAACAGCGTATCGCCCGGCCGCAGCGCGACCTCCCGCCCCTCCAGGGCGAGCCGCGCCGCCCCGGCGAGCAACAGCACCCACTCGTCGTGCGCCTGCCGGTAGGGAGCCTCCGCCGGCGTGGTCTGGCCTTGGGAGAGAATGCGCTCGATGCGGCAGCCGGCGCGGTCGAGCAGGGTGGTGAATACCTCCGCCGTGATCGCCTCGGGCAGGTCGCTGAAGAGATTGGTCATGACGTTTTCTCAGCTGGTGTTGGGCAGGGTCCTAAGCGCTCAGGCTGCACCGGTGGCGCCCTCCACTCAAGCGCCAGCGACAGGCCCTGGTCCACCCAGCCCTTGTCCTGGCCGCTAAATACCGGCAAGAGTGGGAACAGCCCGACCTTTTCACCGAGTCGTCACCCATATGGCGACATTTTCAGCGATGATCGGCAGCGCGACCGGTGGCCCCTCCAGGCGGCCGATCGCGGCTACCCGCGACCGGGCGGCCAACCCTCGCTAAAAGCGCACGGAGGCGCTCGCTGAATGCCCAATCGCTCGATTACCTGCATGAATCGGCCCTTATCCGCCCTGCCCTGCGACGCCACCCGGGCACGCTCCGCCCCGACTACCGAACCCGTGCCGCCACTCTGGCTGAGCCTGCTCAATGGCGTCAGCCTGTGGCTCAATCAACTGTTCCTTGGCCTGGTCCTGACGCTGGTCGGCTTCACCTTCTGGCACTGGTGGCAGGGATGAAGCGACGCCTGGATCAACTCGAATTGGTGATCCTGATGTGCGGCATCGGCCTGCTGGCACTGGCCCTGATCGTCGCCGTGAGCATCCAGGGCCTGGACTGGGGTTGAGCCGGTCTTACCGGACCTTTACCTGGCCTGACGCCCGCTGACAGCCAAAGGTGTTTCATGGTGACGCGGCCCATCGAGCGCCGCGAGGAGAACTCCATGGCACCCCGAGCGTCGTTGATACTGCTGTTGACCGCCACCCTGACCGCCAGCGGCCTGGCCGCGGCATACGAAGATCCAGGCCCCGAGCGCGCGCGCTGGGACGGCGCCGGTGCCGATACGGCTGGCTTCGTACCGGTGGGCGAGTACCGACGGCATCATCGCCATCACCCCTATTACCTGCGGGATCGTTATCCCTACAGCTATTACCAGCCCTACCCCCAACCGGGCTACGGCGCGCCGCACTGGCGCCCCTTGCCACCCGGCTACTACCCCGCCCAGCCCGCCTACGAACCGCGTCCTTATTACGGACCGCCGCGGCATTGGTGAACCACTTGGCAGAGCCGAGTTCGGATGATGGCCTTTTGCGATGAGTCGCACAGGCAGGTATTGGCCAGAAGAGCAGAATGCCATCACCCACTAGGGCTTCCAGGGCTACCGACATGTACGAGAGAGACGATGTAATCTGCATGGCCTGCCTGGCGACCATGGCTGCGGCCTTCACCGGCTTCATCATGGTAATGGCGCTGCTGTGATCTCCAGATGGACGAAACCCCGCGGAGGCGGGGTTTCGTAGGCGGTATGGCGCGATCCTAGATGGGACGACTGCCATATTTGCTGTCGGGCTTCTTGGGCGGGTCGGCTACCACGTTGGCGTCGATTTCCTGCACCTTGCCACCGCGCGCCAGGAATTCCTGCATAGCTCTTTCCAGGGCTTCCCGCTCGCGCTGCTTGGCTTCTACCGAAGGCAGTTCCTCGGGCTCGGCTTCACGCTTCTTCTTGGCCTTGCCGCCAGCCGCAGGCGCTTCGCTGTCGCTGCTCTCTTCCGACTCGGCGTCTTCGGTCGCCGCGGCGAACTCCTCGTTGTCGCCCTCCTCTTCCGCGCCTGTCTCCAGGTCGTCCTGTTCCAGTTCTTCGTCGCTCATAAACCGCCTCCAAACACATTGGGAAAATCGGGCCGCGCGTTTTGACGCGACCTCCTAAGAAAAATTCCTGGCTATTCGCCTTGCAGCGTCGCGATCACGCGACGTGCCCCACCCTGATCGCGGTGCTCACCCAGGTAGATGCCCTGCCAGGTACCCAGGGCCAGGCGGCCCTGCTCCACCGGCAGGCTGAGGCTGCACCCGAGCAGACTGCTCTTGAAATGCGCGGGCAGATCGTCCGGGCCCTCGTAGTCGTGTTCGTAACCTGCCTGCCCCTGGGGCACCAGCCGGTTGAAGAACCGCTCGAAGTCGCGCCGTACCGCCCCATCGGCATTCTCGTTGATGGTCAAGGAGGCCGAGGTGTGTTGCAGCCAGAGGTGCAACAGGCCAATTCGGCAACGGCTCAGCTCAGGCAGCTGAGCCAGCACCTCATCGGTGATCAGATGGAAGCCACGCGCGCGCGCGCGCAGGGCAAAGGTCCGCTGCAGCCACATGAACAGTCACCGCCGATCGATAGGCGCGCGCATTCTAGCGCGACGCTCGGAAAAGCAAAGCGGTGAATGCTCACCGCTGGCGTGCAGTCTAGACACAGCACGGCGGCGGTTGTTCCAGCCGTATGGCAGACGTGAAAAAGGCGCCTCGCGGCGCCTTTTTCGGCAGAGTCGGGCTTACAGGTTGTAGCCGCGCTCGTTGTGCAGGGTGAGGTCCAGACCCACGGTCTCTTCTTCCTCGTTGACTCTCAGGCCCATGACCACGTCCAGTACCTTGAGGATCACGAAGGTGACGATACCGGTGTAGACGATGGTGAAGGCCACGCCCTTGAACTGGATGAACAGCTGGGCACCGATGTCGGTCACGGTACCGAAGCCACCCAGGGCCGGTGCCGCGAAGACGCCGGTCAGCAGGGCGCCGACGATGCCACCGATACCGTGTACGCCGAAGGCGTCCAGGGAATCGTCGTAGCCGAGTTTGCGCTTGAGGGTGGTGGCGCTGAAGAAGCACAGCACGCCAGCGGCCAGGCCGATGATCAGGGCGCCCATGGGGCCTGCGGTACCGGCGGCCGGGGTGATGGCGACCAGACCGGCGACCACACCGGAGGCGATGCCCAGGGCGCTCGGCTTACCGTGGGTGATCCACTCGGCGAACATCCAGCCCAGGGCCGCGGCGGCAGTGGCGATCTGGGTGGTCAGCATGGCCATGCCGGCGGTGCCGTTGGCGGCAGCGGCGGAACCGGCGTTGAAGCCGAACCAGCCGACCCACAGCATGGCGGCGCCGACCAGGGTGTAGCCCAGGTTGTGCGGAGCCATCGGGGTGGTCGGGTAGCCCTTGCGCTTGCCCAGTACCAGGGCCGCGACCAGACCGGCGACACCGGCGTTGATGTGCACCACGGTGCCACCCGCGAAGTCCAGCACGCCCCAGTCCCACAGCAGGCCGCCGTCACCGCTCCAGACCATGTGGGCGATGGGGGCGTAGACGAAGGTGAACCACAGGCCGGTGAACACCAGCATGGCGGAGAACTTCATGCGCTCGGCGAAGGCACCGACGATCAGCGCCGGGGTGATGATGGCGAAGGTCATCTGGAAGGTGACGAAGACGCTTTCCGGGAACAGCGCGGTAGCCGAGGTGACGGCGTCGTGCTGCAGGCTGGACAAGAAGGCCTTGCCCAAACCGCCGATGAAGGAGTTGAAGTTGGTGACGCCCTTTTCCATGCCGGTGGTGTCGAAGGCCAGGCTATAGCCATAGAGCATCCACAGAATGCTGACGAGACCGGTGATGGCGAAGCACTGCATCATCACCGAGAGGACGTTCTTGGCGCGAACCATGCCGCCGTAGAAGAGTGCGAGGCCGGGAATGGTCATGAACAGCACGAGTGCCGTCGAGACCAGCATCCAGGCGGTATCGCCGCTGTTGATGGCAGGGGCAGGGACCGCAGCCGCTTCCTGGGCCATGGCCAGGCCCGGCAGCGCTACGAAAGACATGAGGGCTCCTAGCCCTGCGTACGTGCGCAGAGTCATCGTTGTTTCTCCTGGGGCTCGTTTGGGGTTGGGCTGTCGGTTTAAATCGTCAGATGGCGTCTGTGTCGGTTTCGCCGGTACGGATGCGGATGGCCTGCTCGAGGTTCACCACGAAGATCTTGCCGTCGCCGATCTTGCCGGTGTTGGCAGCTTTGGTGATGGCCTCGATGACGCGGTCGAGTTGATCGTCGGCGATGGCGACGTCGATCTTGACCTTGGGCAGGAAGTCGACGACGTATTCGGCGCCGCGATAGAGTTCGGTATGGCCCTTCTGGCGGCCGAAGCCCTTGACCTCGGTAACGGTGATGCCTTGCACACCGATCTCGGACAGCGACTCACGCACGTCGTCGAGCTTGAATGGCTTGATGATGGCGGTGACTAGTTTCATGAACTTCTCCCGATTGAGTGGACTTGCCCCAGGAAAACAAACCCCGGTCCAAGTCTAGCGCAGTGACCGTCTGTTTAACCGCCGACGTGTTGATCGCCGTGGTCGTGGCAGAAGCGGCCGTGGCGCGCCTCTGGCCAGGCGCCCTCCGACGCCCGTGTCTGATTCGGCAGTAGCAGAAAGCTTGCCAGTTTTGCGAACGGGTACGGATTCCGCGGGCCGCACGCTTCGAACGCCACTTGACGGGGCAAATTCGCTTCGAGCGGGCAGGACTTTGCACCAACACCGATCAACCGCAGCGCCACACTCGCACCAAAGCAGTGCAAGGCCTGCCGGGCGGGACCCGGAGGGGTCTGTGCTACACTCGGGCTTTGATTCAGCAGGGGATGCCCATGTCCACGACCCGTTCGTTGTTCGATTCCCTGACTCAGCAGGCCAGCCGGCTGTTCGGTCAGGATTCGCCGTTGCCCAAGGCGGAGATCGAGAGCCAGTTCAAGGCCCTGCTGCAGGGCGCCCTGGCCAAGCTCGACGTCGTGAGCCGCGAGGAATTCGATGCCCAGATGGCGGTACTGGCGCGCACTCGTGCCCGCCTGGAAGCCCTCGAACTGCGCCTGACCGAACTGGAGCAGACCCAGTCCGGCGCAGGCACCCCGCCGGTGACCCCGGCCACGGACGTCGCGCCCGCCGACTGAATCCGTACCGGCTGCGCCAGGATGGCGCAGTCTTCGACTGGCGCACCGCGATCAAGGAGAGATCATGTCGCTTGCCCTCGTCCATACCCGCGCCCAGGTGGGCGTGGAAGCCCCGGCGGTGGTCGTCGAGGCGCACCTGGCCAATGGCCTGCCCGCCCTTACCCTCGTCGGCCTGCCCGAGACGGCCGTGCGTGAAGCCAAGGATCGCGTGCGCAGCGCCATCCTCAATGCCGGCTTCGACTTTCCCAGCCGCCGCATCACCCTCAATCTCGCCCCGGCTGACCTACCCAAGGATGGAGGCCGCTTCGACCTGGCCCTGGCCATCGGCATCCTCGCCGCCAGCGGGCAATTGCCCGCCGAGGGACTCGAGCGTTACGAATGCCTCGGAGAGCTGGCACTGTCGGGTACGGTGCGGCCGATCCGTGGCGTGCTGCCCGCAGCGCTGGCCGCTCGCGCGGCCGGACGGGTACTGGTGGTGCCCCGCGCCAATGCCGAGGAGGCTTGCCTGGCCAGCGGCTTCGCAGTGCTGGCGGTGGATCACCTGCTGGAATTCGCCGGCCACCTGAGCGGCCAGGCACCCCTCGCCCCCTACCAGCCCAGCGGCCTGCTGCGCACACCCTTGCCCTATCCGGACCTGGCCGAGGTGCAGGGTCAGCAGGCGGCCAAGCGTGCCTTGGTGGTCGCCGCGGCCGGCGCCCACAACCTGTTGCTCGCCGGCCCACCCGGGACCGGCAAGACCCTGCTCGCTAGCCGCCTACCGGGGCTCTTGCCCCCGCTGGACGAGGACGAGGCGCTGCAGGTGGCCGCCATCCATTCCGTGGCCGGACCCGAGCCGCTGGAGCATTGGCCGCAACGGCCCTTCCGCCAGCCGCACCATTCGGCGTCCGGTCCGGCGCTGGTGGGCGGGGGTAGCCGCCCGGGTCCCGGCGAGATCACCCTGGCCCACCGCGGCGTGCTGTTTCTCGACGAACTGCCGGAGTTTGATCGCAAGGTGCTGGAGGTGCTGCGTGAGCCGTTGGAGAGTGGCGAGATCGTCATCGCCCGGGCGCGGGAGCGGGTGCGTTTTCCGGCGCGTTTCCAGTTGGTGGCGGCGATGAATCCCTGCCCCTGCGGCTATCTCGGCGATCCCACCGGGCGTTGCCGCTGCAGTCCAGAGCAGGTCCAGCGTTATCGTGCCAAGCTCTCCGGCCCCTTGCTCGACCGGATCGACCTGCACCTGACCGTGGCTCGCGAGAATCTGCGCCTGGGCGCCTCGCCCGTCGCCGAACTCACCACGGCGGAAGCCGCCCGTCAGGTGGCAGAGGCGCGGACCATCCAGATAACGCGCCAGGGCAGCCCTAACGCGCTGCTCGGGCTGGACCAGCTGCACCAGGTTTGTGCATTGAGCGAGGCGGATCAACGTTGGCTGGAGGGTGCCGGTGAGCGCCTGAATCTATCGCTGCGTGCCCTGCACCGGGTCATCAAGGTGGCCCGGACCTTGGCCGACTTGGAGGGTCAGACCGAGATCCAGCGGGCGCAACTGGCCGAGGCACTGCAGTATCGTCCAGCCCATTAGCGGCCGGCATCTTCGCCGTAATGTCGGGGCGGCTCCTGTAGCCGATCCCGTAGCGCCTGATTTTCCTGCGCCAGCTCGAAACACATGGCCCGCCATTGGTGGGCCAGTTCACGATAGTCGTCCCGCTCCGCGCGCAGTGTGCTCAGCATGCGTTCGACGGCTTGCACCGCCTCATTGGATACACCCATGTCACCCCTCCCTCAATACTGTATTTGCATACAGTAGTCAGAGTATTGCCGGTCGGCAAGCGCCATAGTAAGCAGAATGGAAAAAGGGAGGCCAAAGCCTCCCTTTTTCCTTTACCCGGAGATGGACTCAGCTAAAGCGGCCCACCTCGGAGCTCAGGTCCTCGGCCAGATGGCGCAGTTCGCCCGCGGTGCCCGCCAGGACCTCGGCGGCGTCGCGCTGGGCGGCGTTGTCCACGGCGATCGCCTGGATGTTGCGGCTCAGGGCGGTGGCGGTGGTGCTCTGCTCGGCGGTGGCCTGGGCGATGCCGGAGAATTGCTCCACCGCTTCGGCGACCTGCTGGTCGATGCTGCGCAGCGCCTGGGCGACATCGGCGTTACGCGCCAGGCCCTGCTCCATGAGGCGATTGCCTTCATCGATGGCGCCCATGGCCCGCTGGGTTTCGTCCTGCACCGCGCCGATCATCTGGGAGATCTCGCGAGTGGCGGAACTGGTACGGCCGGCCAGTTGACGGACTTCATCGGCGACCACGGCGAAACCACGGCCCTGCTCGCCAGCGCGGGCGGCTTCGATGGCGGCGTTGAGCGCCAGCAGGTTGGTCTGCTCGGCGATGCCACTGATGACACCGATGATCCCGCCGATCTGCTGGGAGCGATCATCCAGGCCCTTGATGAGTTCGGCGGTACTCGACAGGGAATCGGCGATCTGTTCCAGCGCGCCCGAGGCACCCTGCATGGCCTGGGTGCCGGTACGGGTCTGCTGGGCGTTTTCCTGCACCAGGCGCTCGGTGCGCTGCATGCCATCAGCGATGTTCTGGGCGGTGGCGCTGAATTCCTCCACGGCGCTGGCCATGCTGTCGATCTGGGTGGACTGCTCGGCGGAGCGACGCAGGGTCTGGTCGGAGAGCTGGCTCAGTTCCTGGGAGCGCTCGGTGACCGCGCGGGAGGAGCCACGGACCTGCTCGACGGTGGTGGACAGTGCATCGGCCATCTGGTTGAAGCTGAGTGCGAGTTCGCCGATCTCGTCGTTGCTGCGGGCATCGACACGCACGCTGAGCTGGCCGCGGCCCAGGGCCTGGGCGCGCTCCACCAGTTGGGCCAGGGGGCTGAGCTTGCGCCGCAGCAGCACGACGGAGGCGGTCACGGCCAGCAGCAGGGCGATCAGGCTGCCGATGGCCAGGCGCAGGCCGACGGCATGGACGGGGGCGTCGAGCTCCGCCTTGGGCAGGGTGGCGACCACGGTCCAGCCTTCGCCGACAACGGGGGCCATGACGCTGAGGAAGTCCTGGTTGCCATCCTGCCAGCTGAGCTCGCGCTGCTTGGGATCGCGCTTGAGATCGGCGAGCAGTTCGTCGGTCTGCTTGGCGTTGGCCGGAGCGACCAGCCAGGTACCTTGTTCGTCGAGCAGGGCCAGGGAGCCGGTCTCGCCGATACGCAGTTGGGTCAGCTGGGCCAGTTGCTGGGCCTGGGCATCGGTGTAGTCGAAGCCGACGAAGAGCACGGCGATGACCCTGCCGGCACCGTCACGGACCGGGGTGTACTGGGTCATGTAGGAACGCCCGAACAGCAGGGCGCGGCCAACGTAGTTCTGACCCTGCAGCAGTCCAGCATAGGCGGGATGCTTGCGATCCAGCTGGGTACCGATGGCGCGGCTGCCGTCCTGCTTCTTGAGCGAGGTGGTGATGCGGGTGAAGTCGTCGCCATCACGCACGAAGATGGTGGCGACGCCGCCGGTCAGCCGGGTGAAGTCGTCGACCTGGCTGAAGTCGCTGTTCAGTGTCTGACCGGCGAACAGCAGGGCAGGGGCCGTGGCGCTGCCCAGGGGCAGGCGCTCGCCGGACAGGCTCAGGCCGACATCGAAGCGGCGCTCGAACAGATTGGCGAGGCGCTGGGTGCTGACCTTGAGAGTACCGAGGAAGGTCTGCTGCTGGTCGGCGAGCAGACGGGCCTCGCTGCCGAGGTGCTTGCGCTGGGTGCCTTCGATGGACACGCTGAGGGCGTGCAGGGCGAACAGGCAACTACCGGCGATGACGATCATCAGTACCAGACTGAGGGCCAAGGCAAGTTGTCGGGCGATACTTTTACGACGAAGAGTGGACATGGCGGCTCCTTCGCGCCCGACTGTCCGGTCGGCGCGTAGCATGACAAGGCGAAAGGGGCAGCTCTGGAGGCTGCTTGCCAGAAAGGTTCTCTGCCATTATCGGCGTCGCCCTGCGGAACTTCAGCCCTTTGTTAAATAGATTCACATATGACGACGCACATCCGGCAGGGGCTGCTGCTGTAGCTCCTGCCGCAGGAACTCGGCCAGCCGCTGGAAGCGTCCCTGGCCGCGGCGATTGCGCGGCCAGACCAGATAGTAGCCATCGCCACTGGCCACGGCGTCGGGCCAGGGCAAGGCGATGAGACCGGCGGCCACGTCCTCGGCGAGCATCACCAGGTCACCGATGGAGACGCCATAGCCACGGGCGGCGGCGGCCATGCCCAGTTCGAGGGTATCGAACACCTGGCCGCCAGCCAGGGGTACCGCCTGGGCCAGCCCCATGGCCTGCAGCCAGCGCCGCCAGTCGCGGCGATCGAAGGTCGGATGCAGCAGCTCCTCGCGCTGCAGACGGGCTACGTCCCAGGTACCACTGCGGGCGGCGGCCGGCGAGCAGACCGGTACCAGCCACTCCTCGAACAGGGGCACCACCTCCCACTCCACCGGAAAGCGGCCATCGCCCAGCAGCACGGCGCAATCGAAGGGTTCGTGGAAGAAGTCGACGCGGTCGCTGGCCATCCAGACGCTGGTGAGCTGGATGTCCAGCTGTGGATTGGCCTGGCGGAAGCGCCCCAGGCGTGCCAGCAGCCAGCGCAACGACAGGCTGGTGGGCGCCTTCAGGCGCAAGGTGCCCTCTTCCACGGCGAGATTGCCACAGGCTCGTGCCAGGGCCTCGAAGCCCTCGGTCAGCCCCGGCAGCAGCAGCTTGCCGGCCTCGGTCAGCAGCAACTGCCGCCCGGCGCGCTCGAACAGGCGGCAGCCGAAGGTCTCTTCCAGCGTCCGCACGTGACGACTGACCGCGCTCTGGGTGAGCGACAGTTCCTGGGCGGCGCGGGTGAACGACCCCTGCCGCGCGGCAGCCTCGAAGGCGCGCAGGGCATAGAGCGGCGGCAGGCGCGAGGACGACTCAGGCATGACTCAGACTCATGGGTGCCATGGTTATTTTCCGATTGTGGGCGGTACGGCAGCAGCGAACAATGAGTTCTTGTCGCCGCCGGCGCCTGTCATCCTGCTCGAGATCACCCATGTCTTCGCTGCGTCACGAACTGCTCGCCCTGCTGCGCCTGGCCCTGCCGCTGATCGGTGCCCAGTTGGCCTACGTGGCCATGGTGTTCACCGATACTTTGATGATGGGGCGCCTGGGGCCGGCGGCGCTGGCCGGAGGAGGTTTGGGCGCGGCGGTGTACTCCTTCGTCTCGGTGATCTGCGTGGGCGTGATCACCGCGGTGGCCAACCTGGCGGCGCTGCGCCGGGGCGCGGGCGATACCCAGGGCGTGGCGGCGGTGACCGCAGCCGGTATCTGGATCGCCCTGGCCCTGGCGGCCCTGGCCGGCAGCCTGCTCTGGCACATCGAACCGCTGCTGGCCCTCGCCGGTCAGCCGGAGGACAGTCGCCAGGCCGCCGGGACCTTCCTGCGTTGCCTGGCCTTCGCCCTGCCCGGCCACCTGCTGTTCATGACCCTGCGCGGCTTCACCAGCGCCCTGGACCGTCCCGGCCCGGTGCTGATCATCGTACTCGGCGCAGCAGCACTCAACGCCCTCCTCAATCTCGCCCTGCTGCATGGCTGGGGCGGCCTGCCACGCCCTGGGCTGGCAGGCATAGGCGCGGTGACCGCGGTGGTGATGAACGGCGCGGCGCTGTGCCTGGCGCTGTACATCGCGCGCCACTCGGCCTACGCCGCCTATCCCCTCGCCCACTACCTGCGCCACCCGGACCGCCGCGCCCTGACCGATACCCTCGGCCAGGGGCTGGCGATTAGTGGCACCTACGCGGTGGAGGCCTGCCTGTTCCTGTCAGCGGCGCTGTGCATGGGCGCCCTCAGTGCCACCGCCCTGGCGGCCCATCAGATCGCCAATCAGCTGGTGTATCTGGTGTTCATGTTGCCGGCCGGCCTCTCCTACGCCACCAGCATCCGTATCGGCCAGCACCAGGGCGCCGGGCGACCGCGCGAAGCCTTGCTGGTGGGGCGGCTGGCCATCGGCGGCGGCGCGCTGGTGATGCTGGGCATCGCCCTGCTGTTCTGGAGCTTTCCCGGCTGGCTGGTGAGGCTGTTCCTCCCGGATGCGCAGAGCCCGGTGGCGGAGCTGGCACGCCAGTTGGTGCTGATCGCGGCGGTGTTCGTCATCTTCGATGGCACCCAGAGCATCGCCCAGGGGGCGCTGCGCGGCATCCGCCAGGCACGCCTGGGCTTCTACGGCGGCTTGCTCTGCTACTGCCTGATCGGCGCCAGCGGTGCCTGGCTGCTGGGCGTCCAGCTGGGTATCGGCCCCCATGGCGTCTGGTGGGGCCTGGCATTTGGACTGGCCTGTGCGGCGCTGCTGCTGACCGGTGCCTTCGAATGGCTGATGCGCCGACAACTGGGCGTCCAATCAGGCAGATCGAGCGCTCTAGACCTTGAGGTAGAGCGCTCCGGCATAGTGAGGTAGGATGACCGCCCAAGGAACGCCCTTTGCCTATGAGCAAGGGGTAACGACAGGCCAGTCAGGATCATGCCGATGGAACGCTTCATAGTCGCTGACGACCATCCGCTCTTTCGCGATGGCCTGGTGCGTATCCTGCGCCAGGAATTTTCCGACCTCCATGTCGAGGAAGCCGGCACCTTGCAGCAGGCGCTCGACTTGGCCCGCCAGGGTGAACCGCCGGCCGGCCTGCTGCTCGATCTGCTCTTCCATGGACAGGACCTGCGGCCCTCGCTGCACGCTCTGCGCAGCGAATTCCGCCGCAGCTCCCTGATCGTCATCTCCATGTTGGAAAGCCCCGACGTCATCGACCAGGTGATGGCCGCGGGCGCCGACGGCTTCATCGGCAAGGGCCTCCCCCCGGCCACCATCGCCGCCGCTATTCGCAAGATCCGCGCTGGGGAGTTCGTGGTGCAGGCGATGCCCGGCCGACCGGCCGACACCCATGCCGGCGGTGCCCTGAGCGCCTTGACGCCCCGTCAGCTGGAGGTGTTGCAAGGCCTGGTACAGGGGCTGAGCAACAAGGAGATCGCCCGGGAACTGGGCATCTCCCCCTTCACCGTGCGCCTGCACGTGTCCTCGCTGCTGCGTGCCCTGGAGGTCAACAGCCGCTGCGCCGCCGTGGCCGTGGGCATGCAGGCCGGGCTCAGACCAGCGCTGCGGGAGTCGTCGACTCCAGCCTGAAGGTCCGCAGCAGCGCCCGCAACTCGTGGGGCCGGACCGGCTTGGACAGGATCGGTACCCGCGGATCGTCGATAGCACGCTGCACCTGAGTCACGTCGTGTCCGGAGATGACGATGGCCGGGACGTGCTGGCCCTGCAGGTCACGCAGGTAGGCCAGGCAATCGGCGCCCGAGGCGGTACGGTCGAGGTCGAAGTCGGTGATCACCAGGTCGCAGGGGGTGAAGCCTTCCGGAATGCCGCTGGCGGTCTGCACCTCGCAGCCCCAGTGGCGCAGCAAAGTGGCCGTGGCCAGTAGCACGCTGGCTTCGTCCTCGATCAGCAGGATGCGCAGGCCCGACAGCGGTTGCGCGCT
>NZ_JAVSJB010000020.1:0-88260 GCF_032027545.1 Pseudomonas oryzihabitans
CACGAAATCGCCCAGGCGTTCGTAATTGACGATCACCCACTGGGCATCCGACTGATACCGCTGCCGGGCGATTCGCGCGTCTGGATAGACCGCCTGGATCTCCCGCTCCCAGTTGATGACGAGGCTGGCCAGCACCACCACCAGGATCTGGTGGCCGGCGGACTGAATGCCGGCCGCAATCACCGCCTGGCGACTCTTGCCCAGCCCCATGTCATCGGCCAGCAGTGCGCTGGTGCGCTGCAGCAGGTGGCGGATCCCGGCAGGCTGGTGAGACATCAGCGAATACGGCTTGAGCTCGGCCTCGATGGCCTGCAGGGTCCAACTGGTCTTGGCGATGTCCGGCACCGCGGCCAGGTAGACGTCCGCCGCACTGTCCTCGTCGGCTGAGGACGCGCTTCGCTCTTGGGGTGGTCCTCCAATCGACATCGCGGTGACGTCACGGGCGGCGCTGACCGAGCCATCCGACAGCAGCTCCTGGAGCACGTCGAGCATCTCGAACTGCTCCTCGAGCAGCCCCAGCTCCAGGATGAGGTTACTACGCAGCAGCTCGGCCGAGGCCGGCACCCGCCAGGCGCGACTGGTGGAAAGGAAGAGCCCCTGCATGCGCTTGGCCACGGCCACGCAGCCCGGGTGATAGTCCCCGGACAGCACTACTCCGCCACCGGACAGCGGCGCGATCCGTAGACGCATTCCCCAGATGAAAAGGTCTCGCCGAGGATCGGCCTGGGCGTCGGCGATCTTGCGGCTGAAACCAGACCCGTCCAGGACGAATCGACCATCGGCCAGTTCGCCCAGCTGGTGAAAGAGCACGTCTAGGTCCTCCAGCAGCCGCCGCTGGGGCAGCCGCCAATACCCGGACAACGGATGCTCGCCGCGGCGAATGAAGGAGCCGCCCCGGCTCGTCAGCAGCCGATTGGCCCCTTCGAGGTAAGGCATCTTGAGGCCAAAGTCGTAGCCGTCGAAAACGGCGCGCTGCAGGAGCTGGAGCGTGCCTGAGGCGTTGCGTAGTGATGGCCTAGCCACAGCTCATACCCAAAGCGAACATCGCGCAGACCTGCGGGAAACTGAAAGAAGGTCTAGGGTCGCGATGGACAGGTATCCGGGTAAAGACGAAACCATACCCAGGCCCGCATAGGTTGAGGCAGATCTTTTCGCGGTCTCAAACGCCGCAGTGTTGTAATTCAGCCGATCATTAGCGCTATCAAACGCTGGTGTTCACTGAGGTACCACTGGTGCTTGAACCAGATTCGCTGAGGGCTTGGCTGTAGGCAGCATAGGCACTGGCCAGCGCGGCGCTGGCGGAGGCTACCCGCGCCTGCGCGGCCTGCTGTTCAGTCTGTTTTGCTTGTTGTTCCTGCTCGCTGTCATTACCGCTACCTTGACTGGATTTGCTCAACGCCTGCTGGGCTTCCTGTAACTCCTTGGAGGCCTGTTCTATTGCCTGCTTGAGTTTTTCTAAGGTGCTGTCGGACGACGAGCTGCTGGTTGAACTTCCGCCGGAGGCGCCCCCTACGGGTGTGGCACTGGCACTGGCACTGGCACTGGCACTGGCACTGCTTCCCGCACCTTGAGTTGCCGACGTACTGCTAGCTGCCGAGGTGTCCGTAGCCGCAGCGCTGGTCTTGCTTGTGGCGCTGGCAGTCGAGTTGGTCGCAGTAATTGCGTTGCTGAAAGTGACGCCACTTAACGATGAAATGCTGGACATGAAAGTTTTTCCGCTATGGAAGTACAGGAGGTAGCGGCTGCCATCACGAAAAGTTGAGTAACATTTGGTATCATTATGGATACTATCCGTTTCCATTTAAGGCGTATCTGGCGTGAGTAACGACCGTTATGCGCGCCTGCGTCAGGTCAGTATGCGATGCACTACGGCTTATGCCGGTTTGCTTTTGCAGTAGATCCATACGCTTTGGATTGGTGGAAAAAGAGATGGACGCCTCCAGCAGCTTCACGTCAAGGCGCGACCTTACAGAAAGGATGCTAAATCGCGGGCAAAAAAGACCCAGCAGCGCCGGGCCAAAGCTGGGTTTAGCCTGAGGAGGAGATAATCGTAAGGTACTGCCGCCGGACCAGTCGCAGCGAACACCATGCCGCCCTCGGTCAGGGGCGCGATCTGCGGGCACATGCCCCAAGCGAAGAGATCTCCGGGTATCGGCAATCTCGATAATAAAGCCAGACCAGTCCTACGCAGATAGGGAACCGACCAGCTCGCACAATGAGTTTGTGGCACAGCATGTCCAGGTCCCTCAGCATCCGTCGTTGAGTCAGCCGCCACCAGCCGACCAGCAGATGCTTTCTCGGCGAATGTAGGAGCGCACGAGACCTGTCGGCGGAGGTTCATACCCTCGGGTAGGGCATCTTCAGACTGATGTCGTGGCCGCGTTCTGCAGCAGTTCAGGCGTACCCGAGGTGATGGGCAATCTGTGCTGACTCATACTTGAGCAGCACAGAGTTCTCTTTACAACGGAGCTAAGCCATAACGGGTCCGGTACATCGCTATTCTCTTCTCTGAAGAAGATCGTGACTCTGCGTTTTCGGCCAGGGTACCGCCGCTCACTACCATAACCTTACTACGAAAGATTTTTAGGTGCTCATGCGAGCTTGAATCGCCTAACCAACACCTCGAGTTCACCCGCCATAGCGGATAGCTCGTCGCTAGCTGTCACTGTTCTACAATTGCCGTCACTGCTCTTGATTGAGAGGTCGCGAATACTCAGCAAGTTACGGTCAACCTCTCGCGCTACATAGGCTTGCTCTTCAGAAGCCGTTGCAATTTGAAGGTTACGCTCTTCAATGAGTCTTACGGCTTCGAGAATGTCGTTCAGCGCCTGCCCTGCAGCTTGAGCAATAGCGTACGTCTCGTGAGCCTGGGCCGTACTGGCTTTCATCGCGTGAACGGCATGGGCAGATCCCTGCTGAATGCCCGAGATCATGTTTTCGATCTCGCGAGTGGAGGACTGAGTACGATGTGCCAATGCACGGACCTCATCGGCAACCACTGCAAACCCGCGACCTTGCTCACCTGCGCGGGCTGCCTCGATAGCCGCATTCAGGGCGAGCAGGTTGGTTTGCTCGGCAATTGCACCAATGACCCCAAGAACCTTGGCGATGTCCTGAGCTTGTCCGGCTAGGCTCTCGACTTGAGAGGATGTGGTCTGGACTTGGTCAGTGAGACGCTGCATCGCGTGCAGCGTCTCACTGACCCTTTCATTTCCTGATACGGCGGCGGTACTCGACTCTTTAGCAGACTGAGATGTAGAGGTTGCATTGCGCGCTACCTCTTCGACTGCCGCGCTCATTTGCGTTACGGCCGTGGCGGCTTGATCAATTTCCGCGTTTTGGCTGGATAAGGTCTGACTAGCCTCATCGGTTACATTTTTCATCGCGTGCGCAGCTCCACTAAGCCGAGCGGATGAGTTCGAGATACCGTGGAGAGTGTCCTTTAGATTGTCTTGCATCTGACCTAAGGCGCGCATAAGACCAGCTGCTTCATCGACACCTGTGCGATTGATATTGCTGGTGAGAGCCCCCTGGGCGATGGCGTTGGCCACAACGAGTGAGGCGCCAATTGGGTGAGCAACGCTACGAGTCAAACGCCAAGCGAGTAAGAGCGTACTGACGACTGCCAGTAGCACGATGAGGACCATAATGCGAACGCTATGTTGATAGATTTCCAGCGCATTTTGACCCGCCTGCTTGGCCCCCGCGGCGTTCATCTCCCGTAGCTTAGTCAGCTGCTCCTGATACGCTTCGGCCAGTTTCTTTTGCTCACCATTCGCTAGCAAGACAGCTTGTGCACGATCAGATTTGATCACGGCGACAATCCGATCTAGCCCATCCAGGTAAGCCTTCATGTGCTGTGCAGCCTGCTCAAGTCCTGCACGTTCAGTGTCATCGGAAATTAAGTGGTCACGATAGAACGTGGTCCGTGCGTTAAGGATCTCGCGGTTGTGTTGAATTTGCCCGATGGCGGCACTGGCCGCCGCTGCGTCGTCTGTCGCTAGGAGACGAATGCTTTCGAGGCGTGTGTGCAGCAGTGCGATTTGGATGTCATCCGCCGTCTGAACGCTCGCTAGCCAGTCAGACTCCATCGTCTGTTCAGTTAAACGCAGAGCCTTCAACTGCATGAAGGCAAAAGCACCTAAAAGTATTACAAAAAAAGTGACTGCTCCAAAGCAGATGGTGATGCGGGGGGCTATACGTAGCAGACGTAGGTTCATTCCGGGCTCCATGAGGTCTGCGACGGTGACCTCCAAGCCAATTCATCTGCAATTTTTTGTAATTCTTTAGCGCAGTGTCATCTCGACGCCGCTGAATCACAGAACGTCCTACCTCGGTTAGCAGATTAAAGAGATCGTACGCTGGTCTGGCCGGACCCAAGCGGTCGCGTCGATATCCAGATGGCTGACCCGCCAAATCTAGCTTGTGTCCCGGAGTGCGACCGGTATGCAGCGGCGAGCCTACGTTAGGGGCGTTGTAACGCTTTCAGTGGCGTCACGCTAAGGCGCGACCTAGTAAAAGAGATGCCAAATCGCGAACAAAAAAAGGCCCAGCAGTGCCGGGCCCAAACCGTGATTAGCCTGATGAGGAGATAACTGAAAGGTCGACCGCAGGACTCTCAGATCTCGACCGATCTCGCGACCGGCTGACCTGATAGTATCAATTCTCATTTGCATGTCAACGCTATTCGCGAAAGGTTCTCACCGATCAGGTTTTATTCTCAGCGGTGACCATCGGTGCTACAAGATCACGCTGAGTGAATCCTGTCTTCCGGCAGCGCCACGCTGAGGGCGCGAATTTTTTCATGAGCGCTAATAGGGGATGTTGTCGTCGAAGTCGTCACCGGTGGGGACCGGAGCGCGAGCTGGAGCCGAGCCGTTCGAGACCGGTCGCGACTGACTCAGACCCGTGCCCTGGCCCAGGGTGATGGATTCGATCCGGTGCGGCAGGAACGCGATCCAGTTGGCCTGGACCTTCATCGCCGCTTGCTCGACACCGTTGCCGTCCTTCCAGCTATCGAGGACTGCCCGCCCTTCGATCAGCATCCGCATTCCTTTCTGGTACAGCCGGCTGTAGCTTTCCGCGTCGCGGTGCCAGAGCTCGACATTGGCCCAGAAGCCGCCGCTATCCTCGTAGGAGCCATCCTGCAGACGGATGCTGTTATCGAAATAGACGTTCATCTTCCGCGTTCCACTCTGCTGCCAACGCAGGAAAACTGGGCCAGCCGAGGTGTGCTGGTGGGTCATCCGGATCGGCATGAGCGTGAAGGGGAAACGGTGGGCCTGGGCGAGGATCCGCTCCTGGGCCAGGGTGTTCAGGTCGGCTTCAAGGGAACGGCACTGCTCGGCCAACTGGTCCAGCTCCCCCTTACCCTTAAAGGGTTTTAAAAGCCCTTTGTAGAAGGGAGCATGTTGCAGGTTCGCGAAGGCATCCTGTTGCAGGGGCTGGAAGGCTGCCTGTTGCAGGTTTGCTGTTTTCGAGCCCTGAGTGGACTGTTGCCATGCCATCGCGATCAGGCCTCACTCATCTCGGTGGCGCTGTGCGACCTGCTGGCTGCGCCCAAATGCTCATCCTCATCGGCGCTATCGCCATCGAAGCCGTCGTCGCCGCTATTGGAGGCGGCCGGCGTATCGCCTGGGCGTTGGATGGCGGGCGCGAACTTGCTGCGCCGGGTGCCCTCGAGTACGTCCTTGGGCATTTCCAGGAAGCCGTACATCTCCTTGGCGTTGGTCGCCCGGGCGTTGTTGGCGGCGATGTCGTCGCGCGACGCACCGCTGTAGCCCTTGTAGCGTTGGCCCACGCCATACAGGCGGCGCAGTACGGCGGCGCCTTCGTCCAGCCAACCTTCCTTGGAACCGTTGTCGATCAAGCCGATGTGCGCGGCCAGGAGGATCCGGCGCACCAGCTCGTCATAGCGGGTCAGCAGGTACACGCCTTTGAAGGCCAGAAGCGAGTTCAGGTACAGCGGCAGCTTGAGCGGCTGGATCGACAGGTTGGTGCCGACAT
This sequence comes from Pseudomonas oryzihabitans, assembly GCF_032027545.1. Lineage (GTDB taxonomy): Bacteria > Pseudomonadota > Gammaproteobacteria > Pseudomonadales > Pseudomonadaceae > Chryseomonas > Chryseomonas oryzihabitans_F. Next base: position 6,007 of record NZ_JAVSJB010000020.1, read on the forward strand.
CGAGCTGCTTGGGGAGCATCGCCATGACCTGGTCCGGTCGCTCATCTATAGCGGTCAGCTGCCGCTCGGACTCCTCGATCTTGTCCTCGATGATGATGAGGAAGAGATCGGAATAGGGATCGTCCTTGGCGGCACTGGCAGAGATGCGGTTGATGATGTTGGAGAAGCCGGACAAGCCGATCATGCCGGGTTTGTTGTCGGAGCGCTGTCGGCCGAACCAGAGCCGGGAAGCATGGTGGGTATGCAGGGTGAGATTGACGCTCGACCTGAGTGAGCCCAGGTTGAGCTGGAAGGTATCAGCCATGAGAGGGTTCCTTGGGTTGTGAGATGACGCTCGGGCAGGGTGCCGAGACTGGCGCTGGGGGGCAGCTGATAACCGTATTTGGATGCGCGGAGGTTGCAGGCCTACGTATCCCGTAGGCCTGATAACAGGTTCTCCACCCCGTCCGTACTCACGTTCGCGGCGCCGATCATCGCACCCTGTCCCTGTCCCTGTCCCTGTCCCTGTCCCTGTCCCTGGACCTCACCGACGGTCAGGTGCAGGTGCGGCAGGTGGAGCTCGCCCAGGTTACGCCGCAAGAAAAGATGGCCCTATAACGGCAGCTTTTTAGGTGAAAAGGTATGGGCTACAGACTTCGATAAAGGGTAGTCCGGGCGGAATCCAGCCTCTAGCTGTGATTTCTCAGTAGGTTGTTCATCCGGGGCGTTCCCGGAATTCTGGAAGCGCAACCAACACAACCTTCCAGGAGCCCCGTATGAACCTGCATAAACATGCCCGTCTTAGACCTGCTCCATCTGGATATCAAAAAGCTTGGCCGATTCTGGAGGCCTGGCCACCGAGTGACGGGGGATCGCCAGCAGGCCTGCGCTGGCGCTGCCTTGCGCAGCGCCGCGCGCTGGGGCTCGCTCAGGCCGTCGTAGGTGTCCTTGTTCATGAACCAGTAGTTGGCCGACCAGATGTAGTTGGACAGTGACAGGTACTTGGCCACCTCGAACCACTTCTGGTCGTAGAAGTCGCGCATTTCCGGCTCGACGCCATCCACCACGCCGGATTGCAGGGCGCTGTAGACCTCACCGAAGGGGATCGACTGGGCCAGGGCGCCGAGTTGCTTGAGGGTGGCGAGGATCACCGGATTCGGCGGCGTGCGGATCTTCAGGCCGGCGAGGTCGGCCGGGGCGACGATGGGGTGCTTGCTGTTGGCGAACTGGCGGAAACCCGAATCCAGGGCGCCCAGCAGCATGTAGCCGTGATCCTGGCCGAGGCCCATTAGGGCCTTGCCCTGGGGACCGTCGAGGAAGGCGTGGACGTTGGCCGCGTCGCGGAACAGGAAGGGCAGGGAGACCACGTTGAGGCGTGGATCGATGGCGTCCACCGCGCCGCCCAGGCCGATGTCGATGGAGCCGTTGCCGACACCCTCGGCGATGGGGCCTTCGTCACCGAGCTGGCCATCGGGGAAGACCTTGACGGTCAACTCGCCCTTGGACTCGGTCTTGAGCTCTTCGGCGAAGCGCTGCACCGCCTGGTTGATCAGGCTGTCGCTGCTGGAGGCGTGGGCCAAGCGCAGGGCGCGGGCGGCGGAGGCGCTCTGCAGGTCGAGCAGACCCAGGGTGGTGGAGAGGGCGATGGCGAGCCAGCTGAGGCGCGCCCGGATCCGGCGTTGCGGCATGGTGCTGCTCCTGAAGGAGGGTGCCGGAAGTGGCGCCCCTGTTCAGGGATACTGCCAAGCTTTGCCGCGGCGCTGGATAAAGATAGTTAATGTATTGATAAGCCGATGAGGCACCGCATTCGACGGGCTAAAATATACCACCCCTGCACAAACCCCTCACTCCAACCCCCCTGCACCCCCTCCACCCGAGCTCCCCCCACCGACCACCCGCGCCCCGCGCGCGATGGGAGGCAAAGGGAAGGAAAAAAGAGAAGGAAAGAAGGAAGGAAAGAGGCGAGGCGGGCTTGGGGTGGAAGGGGGAAGAGGTTGAATAGGGGCTCTCTTTGTACAGGGGTGGTATATTTCTGTAGTGGGAACGTCGCCCGTGAGGAGGGCACCGCCATGTACGAAGGGATCCAGCGTGCGCACCAGGTGCTCGTCGAGCAGCTGGTCAGCTTCAATTCGACCTGGCCAGGGTTGGTGGTCGATGGCCGCGTGTGGCAGGTGCCGCTGCTGAACGAGCAGAAGACGCCCGACGTACTCGAGGTCCAGGAAGTCGACGGTCAGGCGGCGATCGCGCTGGCCACCGCGGCCCTGGCCAGCCACCAACGCGACGTTGGCCAAGCCGCCGGCACCGTCATGCGCCTGCCGGGCTACTTCCGCCTGCAGGCGAGCGTGCTGCCGCAGGTGTTGGCCATCAATGTGAGCAAGCAGGTGGTCACCGACGAGATCGAAGCGCTTCGGGTCGCCCTGGGCTACACCCCCGAGATGCGGCCGCGGCTCTTGCGGCGTGCCCTGGGCGCCGGCGTCACCACCAAGCAGCTGCAGCGCACCATCCACGCCTTCGACGGTGCTCCGCGGCGGATCTCGTTCACCTGGGCTGGCCACACCACCAGCAACCAGCGGATACCGGTGGCCACCGTGCGCGAGCAGCTGCAGGCGGAGGCCGAGAGTAGGGCGCAGCAGCAGGGGATACCGCTCGAGCAGACGCCCGAGCACCAGGATCTGCGCACCATCGCGAACCTTGCTGACGACCAGGTGCTGATCAAGCACAAGGTCGTCGCCCCGCACCCGCGCTGCACGCTCTGGTTCGGCGAGCGCGGCGAGAAGTGGGACGCCATCATCAAGGCCAATCTGCCGGTGTTCGTGCTCGCCGGCGAGGCCGAGCCGAAGGTCTCGGCGCTGCGCGACTTCGATCGTGCGGCCCGCGGCCGCCAGCGCGGCGATGTGCAGGCGCGCGCTGAGGTATGGGCAGAGCGCAACCTCTACCTGCCCACCGGTGCCCAGCGGCCGCAGGACAGCGTCCGAGCTACGCTACTTACGCCCTCGACCTACCGGCTCGGCGGCATCACCTACGAGTCACAGGCCTAGTGCCTGGGTTCAGATGTGGATGCGTACGAAATATGCGTCAGCGTAACGGAGGCGGTTTTGGGCGGCCCTGCAGGCAGCTCCCTACCAAAATTGGTACGCTGCCATCGTCAAAAGATCATCGTCACCAAGTACAAAAGGAGGATGCCGCGGTGATGCAAGAGGTATTGCACGAGGATCCGCTGGTGGCGGTCCTGCCCGCCGGGCACTTACTGCTCGGCGCCAAGGTTCTGGCACGCCTGACGGAAGAGCCCTTCTTGCTCTATCCCTCCGCGCCACGACCCGGCTACGCCGACCATTTGCTGGCGCTCTTCGCTCGCTAAGAATTGAACATCCGCATGGCGCAGTAGGCCAACGAATTGCTGACGGCAATCGGCCTGGTGGCGGCCGGACTGGGGATCACCTTGGTGCTGGCCTCGGTGCGCCGACTGCACCGCGACGAAAGCGGCGACATACCCCCGAGCGATAAACAGGTAGTGTCGCCGATCGTCATCGGCTACCGGGCCGACGATCGTATGCCGCTTCTGGCGCCGGTGCAGGAGACGGCTGCGCAACGGGCCTGACTTTTTCGCCAGGCATGGCCCGGGACGGAATCTGCCGGCGGCGGACCTGATGCGACCCCAGCGTCAACTCCGCTATACCCCTCTAGCCGTCCGGCGGGCCGGAGACGGCTACCCCCTGGGGGCCTGATGGCACGCGCCGAGGTAACGGGGTTACACCCCTGACGGCGCTGGCGAATAGGGCTGTGCGCCCGCCGGCTGCTGTCCTGCACTGAACCTTGCGCGGTCTTCCCGACGCTGCTGACGGGTGTAGGTCTCCGGGGTGTAGAAGGTGGTGATCACGGTGATCAGGGCCATGCAGCCCAGGTAAAGGGCGATGGGTTCAGGCGTGCGATAATGCGCCAGCAGCGCGGTGGCGATAATGGGTGCTAGTCCACCTCCCAGCACGGACGCCACTTCCCGGCCGATACCCAGGCCGGAAAAACGTAGCCGCGCCGGCAGCAGCTCGCTGATGAAGGCCGGCTGTGCGCCCTCGAGCAGGCCAAGCACCACGCCGTTGGCCAGCACCAATCCGGTGACGATGAGCCACGGTGTCCCGGAGTCGAACATTAGGAATAGCGGATAGGCGAGGAACAACATGCCCAGGGCGCCGGCTAGGTATACCGGTTTGCGCCCGATGCGATCGCAGGCGTAGCCGGCAAGCAGCGCGCAGGGAATCATCAGCAGCATGGAGAAGGTCAGGGCGCTCAGCACGAAGGTGTTGGAGAGCCCCAAGAACTTGCCGTAGGCGATGGAGAAGGTGAAATACATCCAGGAGGCGCAGCCTTCTCCCAGCCGCAGGCCGAAGATCATCGACACCTGGCGGGGATGGCGGCGCAGCACTTCCATGATCGGTGACTGGGCGGCATTGCCCTGATCTGCGACCTGAGCGAATTCATGGCTTTCGTGCATGTGGCTACGCAAATACAGCCCAACGCCGATTAACACGACGCTGAACAGGAAGGGCAGTCGCCAACCCCAGGTCAGGAACGCCGGTCCGGAGATCGTCTCGGCGAGCAAGAAGGCACCGGTAGACAGCGCAAAGCCCACCACGGCGCCGCATGGGGCCCACGCGGAAAACCGGCCCCGCTTGCTGCGGTGGGTGTTCTCGGTGATCACCAGGATGCTGCCGCTCCACTCGCCACCAGCCGCCAGCCCCTGAACCAGCCGCAACAGAATCAGCAGGATGGGCGCGGCGATACCAATACGCTGGTAGGTGGGCAGCAGACCCATGAGGAAGGTCGCAGCGCCCATGGCGGCGAGGGTGAGGGTCAGCACCACCTTGCGGCCATAGCGATCGCCGAGGTGACCGCAGAGGATGCCGCCCACCGGGCGCGCGACGAAGCCCAGCGCCAGGCCACCATAGGCGGCGATAATACCGGTCAGCGGATCTTCATCGATGGGGAAGAACAGTTCGCCGAAGACCAAGGCCGCGGCCGTTCCGTAGAGAAAGAAATCGTACCATTCCAATATTTGTCCGATCACCGAGATGAATACCGCTTTGAGCGCGCGCGGACGCTGCGAAGGGTTGGTGTTATCTTCCACACGTATTGTCATGAGGGTTTCCTGTTATCAACGTTTCGCATCGATTCAATAATGCGCCAAAGTGTCGGCGACCGTGCCTGGGCAAAGTAAGAGGCCATTTCGCGGGCGGTCAAATGATCAGGAATTATTGGCTGTATGCACGAGATGAATAGGGGCGGCTTATTCGATGTTCGGCGCGGAAAGTTGTAGGAAAATGCGCTGCTTAGGTGTTATTAGAGAAGCGTCGTGAAATTCGCCGCACCGAGCGTGCAATGTCGGCATAATGAATAGTTGCTGGGTGATTGCATTGCGAGAGGGCCTATGACCAAGCACATCAACCTGGCCACGGTCGATCTGAACCTGTTGAAGACCTTCTTGGCGATCTGGGAGCACCGCAGCCTGACCATCGCGGCGGAACGCCTGCACCTGAGCCAGCCCGCCGTAAGCCATGCGTTGCGGCGTCTGCGAGACGTCTTCAACGATCCGCTATTCGTACGCACCCTGACCGCCATGGAGCCCACCGATGCCGCGATTCGGCTGTTCGGCCCCATTGAACATGCCCTGGTAACGATCCAGGGGGCGCTGATGATGACCTCGCGTTTCGACCCGGCGACCGCCACTCGAACCTTTCGGCTCTCGATGTCGGACATGTCCCAGCTGTATGTGCTGCCCCGCCTGATGGAGAGGCTGGCCAGCCAAGCACCGAACATCGCTCTGGAGGTGCAGCCGCTGCCTATCGACCAATTGGCCACGGCGCTGCGTCAGGGGGATGTAGATGTGGCCGTGGGCTATCTGATGGACCCCAGCGAGGATTGTCTTTACCAGAATCTACTGGACGACGAATTCATCTGCCTGCTACGCAAGGATCATCCGCTCCAGACCGCCGAGTTGAGTCTCGATCAGTTGCGGGTGCTGCGCTATGTCCAAGTATCCAGCAACGTGACGGGCCACGGCCAGACGGCGGACAACGCCTTTCGCACGGCCGGCCTGCACCGGGACATCGCCCTCAAGGTGCCCAATTTCACCATAGCACCGGAGATCGTCGCCACGACGGAGCTGGCACTGATCCTGCCACGCGCCATCGCCCAGCAGGTCAACCGTAATCAGGCCTACCGGCTTTTGCGCCTGCCCATCGAGCTGCCAACGATTTCGGTGGGCATCTACTGCCACAGCCGCTTTGCGGCTGATACCGGCATCGCCTGGCTGCGCGACCGGCTGGTGGAGCTCTTCAGCGCCGCGTGCGAGCCTGAGCCAGCCGGTACCGCTCGGGACTCAAGCTAGCCGCGCGACGCTTTGCATGGGGTAGTGGGGGCTCGTGCCGGTAAAGGTCGGCAGGCTAAGGAAATCCTCGCGCAGCCGATCACGCTGGGGCGAGGCGAGGGCGGTGGCGAGTGCCGCGGCGCAATCGAACACCACCTTGTTGCGTTGCAGAGCCCTGGCCCGCGCGATGGGCAGATCGCTGCAATAGTCCAGACGGGTATAGACCTCCACCGTCCGTACCCCGGGCAGCAGCGCCAGCAGCGGTGGATGCTGCCGGAGATAGCAGGCCAGCCAGTGATCGTCGTCTGCGCTGTGTCCGTCGTATTCCACCAGATAGGTGACGCCCGTCGAACGCTGGCTTGCTCCAGTGACAGGCATGAAAGAGCGGACCAGCATGGCCTGCTGCGTCCAGCGATAGCCGGTCAGCTCCGCTTTCGTCAGCAGTCGTGTCAACGGCCCCTGGCGGACCAGGGCCTGCTCCAGCGCAGAGAGGGACGGGAAGTACAGCTGGATCACACACCGGGGCGGTTCCGCGGCGACCAGATGAGGATCGCCCTGGTCGAAGGCGAAGGGTAGGTGCAGGATGAGCTCGCGCACCCCGTCCACCTCGGCCAGGCTCGCATCCAGCCAGTCCTCATCGACTTTGGAAGCCACGTCTTCCTGGTAGGCGGTAAGAAACAGGCAAAGGGTCATGGGTGCGCTCCCTCACGAGGCCGAAGCGTGCTGAACTTGAGCCGCGAAGCGTTCGAGGCGATGAAAGGTGCGGCCGAAGTAGGTCAGACCCTCGCGGTGTTCGCCCACGTGAATATGCTCGACCTCGACGAACAGCACCGAGTGTGAGCCGACATCCTTGACGTCCACTATGTGGCCTTCAAGGCTGGCCAGCGCCTCGCCGAGTACCGGTAGACCGGAGGCGCCTGCTTGCCAATCGCAATGGGTGAAGCGCTCGGCGGGAGGGACGTCGGTCATGCCGGCGAAGCGCCGCGCGGTCTCTTCGAGATGGCCCGGCAGGATGTTCACGCAGAGTGCGCGGTTACCCAGCAGGGCGTCGTGGATCGAGCTGTTGCGGTTGATGCAGACCAGCACGGTGGGCGGGCTGTCGGTGACCGAGCACACAGCGCTGGCGGTCAGCCCCAGGCGGCCGTGGGGGCCATCGGTACTGATGATATTGACCGCCGCCGACAACAGGGACAGCGCCTGACGAAAGTTTTCTTTATTGGTTGTGTTCATGAGCGTCGAGGTCCCGAAATGATAAGAGAACGCTTTTATCCTGGAAGCTGAGCCACGACCGGTCAAATTCATCTTCGTCATGTTGCATATAAGTACAGAGAATGACTCCTGTGGGTTGTTCCAAAATATATTGTTCGTGACTGAATTCATCTGGCGCATTCGCGGTATTCATCTTTAGAATTTGATCGCATTCAACTACTGCGCCCATGCTGAGGACATTAGTCATTCATCCAGTCGGAGCGTCAAATGAACAGTACGGTCAATCCAGTCCTGCGTAAAACGATGGAAGGTGATCCCGCTTGGGCCAGAAGCCCGACACTGGACGAGGTGATCGCGGAAATCGCCACTCGGCGCCAGGAGTTCAACGAGCGCTCCCACGTGCCGCGCGACATGATCGAGAAAATGAAGGCCGTGGGCATCTTTCGCGCCAGTACGCCCCGGCGTTTCGGCGGGGATGCCTTGCCGCCCAGCGACTTTCTGCGGATCGTCGAGCGGGTGTCCGAGGCCGATGGCTCGACCGGCTGGGTCGCGGCCTTCGGGTCGGCCAACATCTATCTTGCTTCGCTGCCGCCAGCCACCCAGGCGCTGATCTACGCCAAGGGACCGGACCAGGTCTATGCCGGCGGACTCTATCCGCTGCAACCGGCCCGAGCCATCGAAGGCGGTTGGCAGGTCAACGGTCACTGGCGTTTCGCCAGCGGCTGCAAGGGCGCCGATTGGATGGGCGTGGGTATTGGCGGCACCCCAGCCAGCGGCGGCGACAAGACGGCCGGTAAGCCATTGACCGCGGTTTTTCCCGCCGCCGAGGTGGAGATCGTCGAGAACTGGCAGGTGGTGGGTATGCAGGGGACGGGCAGCCATGACCTTAAGCTGCACGACAAGGTCGTCGAACATGCCTGGACCTTCGTGCGCGGTACCCCGGCCACTATAGACGAGCCGCTCTATCGCTATCCTTCCGTCTCCTACCAGGCGCAGGTCCATGCGGCGGTGAATCTCGGTCTGGCCCGGGCAGCGCTCGATCTGGTGATCGGCATGTCGGGGAGCACCAAGACGGTAACCGGGGCGCCACGTCTGGGAGATAGGGCCTACTACCGCATCGAGCTAGGCAAAGCCGAGGCGAAGCTGCGTAGCGCCCGGGCTTTCTTCTACGAAACACCCGACGCCGTGTGGAATTCGATCCTGGCCGGTAATCCGGTGAGTGAGGCCCAGGCCAACCTGCTGCGCCTGAGTGCCACCCACGCGGCCCACACCTGCGCCGAGGTGGTGGCCATGGCCTATCGGCTGGCGGGGACGACGGCGATCTTCGCCGACCATCGTTTGCAGTGGATCCTGCGCGATTCGATGGTGGTGACCCAACACGCCTTTCTGGGCGAATCCACCTACGACAGCGCTGGAGCGCTGTTCGCCGGCATCGCGCCGAGTGCGCCTTATCCATGAATGTCCAGGTACCGGGTAGCCGTCCGAGGCGTGGCTCCGTCGATCTGTTGTAGGATCTTGACCGACGCCGGGTCGCTCGCGAGGGCTTTCTCGCCGGCGTACCGACCGAGAACCCGGCATGGCCAAGCGCACCCATCACCAGATCGACCTGCAGGACAATCGCCTGCGTTACCTCTATGTGAGCCAGCAAAAGGGCTCGATGCGCGCGGCAGCCGAAGAGCTCGGCGTCGCCACCTCCTCGGTGAGCCGGCAGATCGCCAAGCTGGAAGAGGAGTTGGATATCGAGCTGGTCAGGCAGGGCACCCACCGCGTGCATCTCACGGCGGCGGGCGAGGCGGCCGTGGACTACTACGTCGAGCGCCTGGCCCAGTACGCGCAGCTCATGGGACGCCTGGATGAGTTGCGGGACATGGTGCAGGCCACCACCGTCATCGCCATCGGCGAGGGCCTGCTCGGCGCCCGTGCCATCAACTCCCTGCAGGAGCTGATACGCGACCACCAAGCCCACAAGACGGAGATCATCAGCGCGCCCTCGCTCGAGGTACAGCGCATGGTGATGGCGGATGAAGCTCACCTGGGCGTGGCGTTCTCACCCAACCAGGCGGCACGCCTGACCCGTCTGTTCAGCCTGGAGCAACCGCTGCGCCTCATTGTCCATCGCGACAGCCGACTTGCCGAACGCAGCACCGTGACCCTCGGCGAGTTGGCAGACGAGGCTCTGGTACTGCCGGGGCCGAGGTTCCGGGTGCGAGAACTCTTCGATGCAGCCTGCCGCGAACGCGGGCTCGATATCACGCCTTCGATGACTTCGAATTCCCTGGCGGTGATCCTCGACTTCGTCCGCTCTGGCCTGGGCGCGACCCTGCTGGCGGAACTGCCGGTCATCGAGGAACTGCGCAGCGGCACCTTCAAGGCGGTGGCCATCGACTGCGTGGAAATGGCCGCCACCGAGATTCAGATCATCACCCGCCGTGGGCGCACGCTCGACGCCCTGAGCCGTGCGCTGGCCACCGATCTGGCCAAGACGATGCGCCGCTCGCTGTAACGACAGCATGCTCTGGCGGCGTCACTCGTTGCACTCAACGCAACGACTTTCATCCTGCCTGTCATTGAGCCACCCCCGCGGTCCCCTTAGCGTGTGAGTCATAAAGCGCCTCCTGAAGGACGCACACAATAACGAGGATTCCGCCATGACCGTGCCCCACAAGCCGTCTTCGACCACGAGCCAGCGCACGATCATCGGCCGCTGGCCAAGCCGCCGCTTCAGCGGTAGTGACGCCTGCTCCTCGCCTGGTTAGACCCCTGCCGCTGTACCCGAAACCCCCTGGGCACCGTGCCGTGCGTGAGCGCTGGCGGCCACGGCCTGCCCGGGAGACCGAGCGCCACCCCTGATGAAGGTGACTTCCGTGACCAAGCTGATCCCTGCCATCAACCTGACGGCCGAGCCCGCCACCCTGGTGCAGGCTGACCGCGTCCATACCTCGCTGTACACCGACCCGGCGCTGTTCGATGCTGAGCTGGAAAAGATCTTCTACAGCACCTGGATCTGGGTGGCCCACGAAAGTGAGATCCCCGATGCCGGAAGTTTTAAGACCACCTATATCGGCAAGCAGCCGGTGATCGTGGTGCGTGATCGCAGGAAGGGGATCAACGTCCTGCTCAACCGCTGCCGCCATCGCGGCGCCACCGTCTGCGAGCACAGGAAGGGCAAGACCAATAGCTTCGTCTGCCCCTATCACGGATGGGGCTACGCCCTCGACGGCTCCTTGCGTGGCATTCCGCACCCGGAAAGCTACGGCGACTGCATCGACAAGGCCGAGCTGCCGTTGGTGAGTCTGCGTACCGAAAGCTACGCCGGCATGGTCTTCGCCACCTTCAAGGCAAACATCGAGCCGCTGACAGACTTCCTCGGCGCGGCGAAGAAGTGGATGGACCTGTTCATGAAACAGGGCGCCGGCTACGGCATCGCGGTGCCTGGCGAACATCGCTTCCGCTTCCCCGGCAACTGGAAGATCCAGTTGGAAAACACCACCGACGCCTATCATTTCCCGCTGGTGCACAAGAGCTTCCTGTCGTCCGTGGACGAACAGACCCTGGAGCTGTTCGACTTCGTCAAAGGCCCCGGCTACGTCGAGGATCTGGGCAACGGCCACAGCGTGATGGTGATGATTCCCGAGCTGGTCGATCTGGAGGCGGATCTCGACAAGCCCATTCCCGAACGCTTCACCGCCCTGGCCGACGAGTTGCTTGCCGAAGGCATCGACGGACAGCAGGTGCGCAGGATCGTCCGCGCCGTCGGCGGGACCGGCTTCAATCTCAATCTCTTCCCCAACGTCGCCTGCTCCATGGCCTTCTTCCGCGTGCTGCAACCGATTTCGGTCACCGAGACCGAGATCCATCACTCGGTGATCACCATGGCCGGAGGGCCGGCCGTGGCCAATCGCTACCGCCTGCGCCTGCACGAGCACTTCCAGGGCCCCATGGGCTTCGGCACGCCGGACGATTCCGAGGCCTGGGAGCGGGTGCAGAAGGGTGCCAGCGCCGGTGAAGACCTCTGGATCATGCTCAATCGCGGCCTACCCGGCGAGCGATCCAGCGCGGATGGGCTGATCTCCGACGTGAGTGCCGAGACCGGTATGCGGGCGGCGTATCAGCAATGGAAAAAGATGATGTCGGCCTGAGCCGGGAGCGCACTATGAATCTGCAGCTATTGAACGAAGTGACCGCCTTCATCTGGCAGGAAGGCGACATGCTCGACCACGGCGACTACCAGGCCTGGCTCGACCAGTGGACCGCCCAGGGGCTCTACATCATTCCCATCGACCCCAAGGAAACCGACCCGGAGAACAGCCTCAATTACGCCTATGACGACCACCACATGCGCCAATTGCGCGTGCAACGACTGATCAGCGGCGAGTCGATCTCCACCAGCCCGCAGCCACGCACCGTGCGGACGCTGTCGCGCATTCGCGTGCTGGCCGACGACGGCAGCACCGTGACCGTCCGCTGCGCCCAGAACGTGCGCGAATTCCGCAAGGAAAGCCTCAAGCACTACAGCGCCGATGTGACCTACGAGCTGGTACGGGCCGAGGGGCAGTTCAAGCTCCAACGCAAGGTGATCAGCCTGATCAATAGCGACGATGCCCTGGCCGGCATCGGCTACATCCTGTGAGGAGGCGGTCATGACGGATCTTTTGCTGGACGTGACCGTACGCAAGCGGGAGGTGCAGGGCGGCGAGGTGGTCATCCTGGAGCTGGCCGCCCGCGATGGCCAGGCGTTGCCCGCCTTCACCGCCGGCGCGCACGTGGATCTGCACTTGGCGCCAGACCTGGTACGCCAGTATTCGCTGTGCGGTGATCCCGGTAAGGCCAGCGTCTATCGTCTCGGTATCCTCAAGGACGCCAATTCCCGCGGCGGCTCGACGCAGGTCCACCAGCGCCTGCTGCCGGGCACGGACCTGCGCATCAGCGTTCCGCGTAACCTGTTCCCGCTGGCGACGGAGGCCAGCCACTCGCTGCTGCTGGGGGGCGGCATCGGCATCACCCCGATGATCGCCATGGCCTACAGCCTCCATGCCCAGGGGCAGTCCTTCGAATTGCACTACAGCGGCCGCTCCCGTGAGCGCTGCGCCTTCGTCGAGGAATTGCAGGCCGCGCCCTTCGCCGCACGGGTATTCACCCATTTCGACGACGAAGGCACCGAGCGGCGCCTGGACCTGAACGCGGTGCTGCGCGAGGCGCCCGCCGATAGCTTCCTCTACACCTGCGGCCCGATCGGTTTCATGGACTGGGTCATCGCCGGCGCCCGCGCGCAGGGCTACGCCGAATCGCGCATCCACCGCGAGTACTTCCAGGCCGAGACCAATACCGAGGGCGCCGGGTTCGAGGTGGTCGCCAACCGGAGTGGCAAGACGATACAGGTCCAGGAGGGGCAGAGCATCGTTGCCGCCCTGGGCGCCGCGGGCATCAAAGTCGAGGTGTCCTGCGAGCAGGGTATTTGCGGCACCTGCCTGTGCGATGTCCTCGAAGGCGAACCGGATCACCGCGACGTCTATCTCACCGACGAAGAAAAGCAGAGCAATGAACAGATAGTCCTGTGCTGTTCGCGGGCGCGCGGCAAACGGTTGATACTCGATATCTGACTCAACTGAAACAAAACAAAAACAATAGGTTATATGCGGGCGGTAATACGCCGCGGCTTGATTCTGCCCAGGATTTACTATTACCCCTTGCTGGTTAACCCTTTCAGGGCTGCACAATGGAACTCTATTCGCCGTTGCGTACTACATCGCTGTGTCTGTTCTTCGGCTCGGCACTTCCATTCAATGTCGTCGCCGCTATCGGCGACGATAGCCATCTTTCCATCAATCTAAGAAACCTCTATCTGGATCGAAACTTCACTAATAGCGATGCTCCGGTAGACCGGGTCGGTAATTGGTCTCAGGGCTTCGATCTGCAATTCGAATCGGGCTACACCGATACGCCGCTGGCCGTCGGCCTGGATGTGAATGGGCAATACGCGCTGCGCCTGGACTCGACCGGCAACGATGGTTCCTTGCCCTATAGCCTCTACCACCAGCGGGCGGCGGACGACTACGGCCGGGCCGGCGCGACCTTGAAACTGAAGTTCGCCAAGACCCTGGTAAAGATCGGCGACCAGAAGCCAAACCTGCCGGTGGCCTCCAATGACCCCAGCCGTTTGCTCGACACCATTTATCAAGGTGCGGTCATCGAATCCCGCGATATCGACCGCTTACAGCTCACGGCCGGACGCTTCTGGTCCATCGTGACGCGGGAATCCGCTAATCATGAGCGACTGTATCGCTACGGGACGAGCGACAGCCAGGATAGCGACGGGCTGGACTTCACGGGAGCCACCTATGCCATCACGCCTAACCTGAGCGTCAGCTATTTCCATGGTGTCCTGAATGACATCTACCGGCAGGACTACGGCGGCCTCAAGCATGCCCTGGCCTTCGGTGATGGTTACCTGTTGAGCACCCAGCTCGGCTACTTCAACAACCGGGAAGACGGCAGTGCCCGGGGCGGCCCGGTCGACAACCGGGCCTACAGCGGCCTGGTCACCCTGGAGAAGAGCGGTCATCTAATAGGTATTAGTTACCAGCGCATGCTCGGCGAGACCAACTTTCCGACGCTCAACGGTTATGCGCCGCAACTCTATCTGCCTAACTGGTCGGGTATTCCGTTCATTCGCCCGGAAGAGCGGAGTTGGTCGGTGCGCTACGGCTACAACTTCGCTGAAGTGGGGTTGCCGGGCCTGCGTTTATTTGCCCGTTTTATCAAAGGCTCCGACATTGATCGTGGAGCGGGCTTGGAAAACGATGCTGAGAACGAGCGCGATGTCATCATCAACTACACGGTGCAAAGCGGACTTTTCAAACAGCTGAGTTTCGAACTCAAGAACTTCCATGTCCAGCGCAAGTACGAAACCGACTACAACGAATACCGCCTGATCACTTCCTATACCTGGAAGTTCTGGTAACAGACCCGGAGACCTATCGCCCATGACCTCTCTCAACACTCAACGACAGCAACAGAACGATCCCCGCACCCTGAGGCGTATCGTCTTCGCGTCGGTACTGGGCAATGCCCTAGAGTGGTACGACTTTTTCCTCTACGGTACGGCTGCCGCGCTGATCTTCGGACCTCTGTTCTTCCCGGCGGGTACCGATCCGATATTGGGCACCATGGCCTCATTCGCCGGCTTCGCGGTGGGGTTTCTGGCGAGGCCCCTGGGTGGGCTGATCTTCGGCCACATCGGCGACAAGTCCGGGCGCAAGAAGGCGCTGGTGATGACCCTCGCCATCATGGGGATTGCCACCTTCACCATGGGACTGCTGCCCACCTACGAACAGGCGGGCTACCTGGCGCCGGTCTGCCTGGTGCTGCTGCGAATCCTGCAGGGGGTGGCCTCGGGGGGCGAGTGGGGCGGCGGGGTGCTGATGATCAGCGAGAACGCGCCAAAGGGCCGGGTTGGCTTCTATGCCGCCTGGAGCCAGCTTGGAGTGGTGGGTGGCTTCGTGCTGTCGGCGGTCGCCTTCTATCTGGTGCAGCTGTTGCCGCAGGACGATTTGCTGAGCTGGGGCTGGCGGCTGCCGTTCCTGGCCAGCATCGTGATTTTCGGCGTCGGCGTGTACATCCGCCGCAGCCTGCCGGAAAGCCAGGAGTTCGTGAAGACGGTCGAGCAGGAGGCCGCGGTGCACATGCCGGTAATGGAAGTCCTGCGCGAACATCCCAAGGCGGTGCTGCAAGCCATTGGCCTGCGCATCGCCGAGAACGGCAGTGCGTATCTATTCCTGGCCTTCACCGTCGCCTATGCCAAGTTCACCGGCCTGGATACCCAGCTTGTGCTCGCCAGCGTCATGCTGGCGATGATCGTCGAGGCCTTCACCTTGGTGTTCTGGGGATGGCTGTCCGACCGCATCGGCCGGCGCCCGGTCTACGCCATCGGCTCGGTCGGCCTCATGCTGTTCGCCTTTCCCTTCTTCTGGATGCTCGATACCCATGAGGCGCTGTGGGTCTACCTGGCTGCGCTGATCGGTATGGCCGTCTGCCACGGCGCCATGATCGGTACCCAACCCGCTCTCATGGGTGAGTTGTTCCCGCCCAAGGTGCGCTATTCGGGCCTGGCGATGGGACACGAGATCGCCTCCATCTTCTCGGGCGGCATGGCGCCGCTGGCCGCCACAGCGCTGTTCAGTCTCTATAGGGATGCTTGGCCGGTATCGGTGATGCTGATCGTCATGGGCGCGATCACCACGGTCGCGGTCATCTCCATTCGTCCGGCGCAGCCCGTGCCGCGCACCGCTTCCGCAGAGCCGTCGGCGTCCCCCCAGGTCAGCTCGTGAATTGAACCCCCGACGTCTACCGCGTGCGGTATCGGCACGCGGACCGTCCAGTAAGGAGATACCCCGATGAACCTCATCGTTGAAACCCTCGCCCTGGGCACGCCCGGCGGCCCCAGAGTCGTCGTCAAGGACACCTTGGACGTGGCCGGCTATCCCACCCGGGCCTCCTCGCGAGCCTTGGCGGATGCACCCCCCGCGCGGCGCCACGCGGACGTGGTGGAGCGCCTGCTGGCCAACGGCGCCCACCTCACCGCCAAGGTCAGCTTGCACGAGCTGGCCTTCGGTACCACGGGGCTCAACAGGTACCAGGGTACCCCCGTCAACCCGCGCTATCCGGCGTTGATCCCGGGTGGTTCTTCCAGCGGTTCCGCCGCTGCCGTGGCCGCCGGACTGGCCGATTTCAGCCTGGGCACCGACACCGGGGGCTCCGTGCGTATTCCGGCCTGCTGTTGCGGGATTTTCGGTCTGAAGCCAACCTATGGCCGGATCAGCCGGGTAGGGGTCATGCCGGAGCGGAGCAGCCTGGATTGCGTAGGTCCCTTGGCTGCCTCCCTGCCCATGCTCGGTAAGGCCATGACCTTGATGGATCCGACCTTCCAACCGCTTCCAGTGCCGGAGAGCGCCAGCCTAGCGGTGCTTCGCGTGACGGCTGAGCCTGAGGTGGAACAAGCCGTCGCCGGCGCGCTGTTCGCCAGCGGGCTAGCGTTGACGGATATGCGCTTATGCCATTTCGACGCGGCCTACGCCGCGGGTATGACCGTCATCAACCAGGAAACCTTTCTTGCCTGCGAAGCCTTGCTGGCCTCCGGCAAGGTCGGCGCGGACGTCGCCCAGCGCCTGATTGCCGCGGGCCAGACCACCGAAGCGGAACTGGCCCAAGCCGAAAGGATTCGTCGCGCCTTCACCGCGGAAGTGGATGAGGTGCTGAGCAGTGTTGACGTCATCGCGCTGCCCACCATGCCCGCGGTACCGCTACGCCTGGAAGAGGCTACCGATACCCGTGCGGTGCTGGGCATGACCTCGCTGGTGCGTCCCTTCAATCTGTCCGGCCATCCCGCCCTGACCATCCCACTGACGACCGCCAATGGTCTGCCCGCCGGCCTGCAACTGGTGGCCGCCAAAGGGGCGGATGAACGGCTGCTGGCCGTGGCGGAGCGACTGCTGCTGAATGTCTACGCGGCTTCAGGCGCGACCCCCGATCCCTTCGCTGGAGATGCGCCATGATCGACTTGCTTAGCCTGCACCAACGCCTGGAAGCCTTCGAACACCAGCAGGCGATTCGCTATTGCATCAACCGCTACATGACCCTGTGCGATCAACTGAACGCCGCGACGCCGCTGGAGGAATTGAGCGAGTTGTTCACCCGCGACGCACGCTGGGAAGGCAAGGGCGCCCGCTACGCCGGCAGCTTCGGCGGCTACCAGGGCCGAGAGGAGATCCGAGCCATGTTCGCTACATACATGAAGACGCCCGCGCATTTCGCGCTTAACGTGCACTTCCTCACTAGCGAGGTAATCACAGTGGAGCACGAGAGCGGCGTCGGCCACTGGGTTATGTTGCAAACCAGCACCTTCGCCGACGGCGCTTCTCACCTCAATGCCGCTCGGCTGAAGGTGGACTTTATTTTTGAAGAAGGAGCTTGGCGGATGGCGCATTTCCAAACCGAGAACCTATTCAGCCGGCCTGTCAGCTTGTGGAATAGCGAGGCAACCCTGCCGGTTCCTGCGCAACACTGAGACAACGCTACAGACCACCAAAGTCAGTGGCCTCGGCTCGATCACTGAGGAAGTGACTAGCAAGTAACGCAAATAGCCAGTGAGGGGAATACCAACATCGGCATGCGGCCGGCAGCGCGGCGATGTGAAGGCGCGGGCTGAGGTCTGGGCAGAGCGAACCCTCTACCTGCCTACCAATGGCCAGCGGTCAGATGTGGAGGAGGGTGATCGGGTACCGCTCAAGACGCCTTCGACGTATCGGCTGGGCGGCATCACCTACGAGTCACCGGCATAACGCCTGCACTCAGATGTGGATCTCGAGTGAGATATCCGTCAGCGTCACAGAGGCAATCCTGGTCGGCCCTGCGGGCATCGGTCGGCCCGGCTCCCTGCCTAGATTAGTCAGGGCTGCCATCATCAGAAAGATCACCGTCACCAAGATCGACAGATCGACCAGATGCTCCCATCGTCGCACCTGGTCAGGCCACCGCTTTCGCAACTGCGCCCTCGCAACGCTCACCACCACTACAAGCAACGCTGCCCATTTGATCTCTTGATTCGTCAGCACACTGGCATCCTTTTGCGGCTTCCACACACCAGCGACAGCGAATAGCTCTGCTGCAGGCAGGCTTTCATCGAAGATCCGAACGTTTCTGGAGGCGCCGCTTTACCCTCGGGCGCTCCGCTAGCGAAGCGTACCCTCCCTAAGTACCTGGCTGCCCATCGACCGCACCGTCCAGCCGACGATCGACCAAAGCAGCTGAAGCAGCGGTACGCCTGGCTATGTGTGTCTGATGGCTATGCCGCCGACCCCGTCATGCGCCAGCCGGGCTACTTCCGCCTGCAGGCGAGCGCGCTGCAAGACGTGTTGATCATCAAGGCACCCGAGCGGCGCATCATCACGAGCTCGAATTACGCAAGAGCGCCCTGGGCGACGTCGCCGCAAACCATCCACGCATTCGATGGAGCGTCACAGCGGATCTCGTTCACCTGGCCTGGCCACACCACCAGCAAACAGAGGGTGCCGGTGTCCACCGTGTATGAGCAGCTGCAGGCGGAGGCTGAGAGTAGGGCGCAGCACCAGGGAGTGCCGATCGAGCAGACGCCCGAGCACCAGGATCTTCGCACCATCGCGAACCTGGCAGACGACCAGGTGAGGATCAAGCACCAGGCCGTGGCGCCACATCCACGCTGCACGCTCTAGTTCGGTGAGCGCGGCGAACATGGGATGCCATCATCAAGGCAAACCTGCCGGTGTTCGTGATCGCCGGCAAAGCCGAGCCGAAGGTCTCGGCCCTGCGCAACGTCGATCGTGGCGCGCGCGGCCGGCAGCGCGGCGATGTGAAGGCGCGCGCTGAGGGTCTGGCCAGAGCGCAACCTCTACCCGCCCACCGGTGGCCAGCGGCCGCAGGACAGCGCCCGACCTGCGCTCCTTACGCCCTCGACCTATCGGCTCGGTGGCATCGCCTATGTGGCCCAGGGCAAGCCAGGCGCTCGCAAGGGGGGATAGCGTCGCGACCCGGTTGCATTTCCACCGCGTCAGATACGTTCTGCTGAGGCACACAGTTTCCCCATCCAGCGGACGATCACATGACCAGCTACAGCTTCAAGAAGCGACCCGGCACCGATCTTAGCGACCCCGAATTTGTGCTTCAGCACCGCGGGAAACCGACACGCGTCCAGATCCAGGACTCATCCAGCTGGGGCGGCGCCTATGCGGTGTCAGTCGATCATCTGGATGACGAGGCCGCGCCCCATCTCCTGTGGGTAGCCCTGTCCATCGCAAGCTTTGCTGAGGCAGCGCGTTTGGCTATCGGCCATTTCGAGGCGAACCTTCTAGTACGCGAACAAGCAACCGCGCCTGGCGCAGAGCCTGGCTCGCCTTAGCGGCGGCCCAGAACACGGAGGGAAGGGCGCATCAGCGGCGCGAACGGCGGCTTAGCGAGCCTTGCGTTTTTGGGACCTGCGATACCATAGGTCTATCGAATCAGGAGGTGCATCATGCATCCGATCATTGCCGGGGAAGTGCGTAGGGCGGAAGCATTGCTGGAAGGTTACCTCGCGTTTCCTCCCGAAAGCATTGAATTGGAGCATATAGACCTCGATCGCCTTCGGCGCCTGCCGCCAAGAATCAAGGCTCCCTTATCTCATTTGCAAATTCTTGTTCAAAAGCGAGATTTGTCTCAACGAGACTTGGCAATTGCGGTAAATCTTGTAGATGAACTAAGCAATCAAGTTTCGAAAGCAGATGTCCACCCGCGGCTAGAAATACTACGCGATATTGATGCAGCACTTTCGAAAAGCAAGCTTTCTCACTTCATGAGATTTGTGGTGGCAATGACTTTGGCAGCGATGGGAATGGTATATTGTCACGTTGGCAACGTAGAAGTTCGGGATGTGTTTTTTATTGGCGGACTGACAGTGCTGATGTTGATTATAGTTAACAGCTATCTAGCGGCAAGACCGTATGGCACTGTGCTGGTATGTGCATTTTCCTTGATTGCCATCGGCGGTAGTCTAGCCGCTTTCATATATGAAGCTCCTGCGAAGATGTCAGGGATATATCTATTAATTTCCGAGTTTATTTTTTTGATTGAACTCATAAAAGGGATAGGCAATCAGCCCACCGATTTCGACGTCAGAAAAACGCCGGTCTACGAGTATACTGCTCATGAGCAATTTCTGTTTACTAAAGACAATGATCATGCGCAGGTAATTCGAAATCTGTCGGGTGAGTCTTAAATAAAAGCCCGCCATATGGCGGGCTTTTATTCTATCAATTCCCTCGCGGCATTGAGTGTAGAGACAATTCACTTTCAGCGTTATCCAAGCGATTGAGGGTCATAACGTCGCCAAGCGTTCCATCGCCGTTATTCGCAACTCCAGCCTGAATCAATTTCTGGTACATCCCGGCAGCCACCTCTTTGTCTATGCGATTATTTTCCACGTAGTTATTCCAGTCTGCCGTGATTTTCTCGTCATTGACTTTGCCTATTTTCGCACCCGCATAGACAGCCGCCTGCTCAGGCTCCAATCCTAATCGTTTCTCGCCATGTTCCTTGTAAGCCTCATAAGATGGCTTCAACCCGGCCCAATCTTTAGCGGTATTGATGATCGCACTCGGATAGACACCTAGGGCCGACTCGTTTCTATTATCTACATCCCTAGCAGTATCGCGGAGTCGACCCTCGGCCCGATGTCTAGCCTCTTTGTTCGCTTGGCCTGCATAGGCCTGAGCGTCGTTCTCTACCGTCGCACCGTGCTTATGAAACGCGGCTCCAACCTGCGCCGTTGCAGCGGGGCCTGAAGCTCGCGCATACCCCGAATCAAATTCACTATTAAAGTTGCCACCTGAAACTTGATGCCCTGCACTACTGGTTTCTTGATCAAGCCTCTCCGTGTTTACACCCTTTATATTCGAATAGTCGCTAGGTTTAAGCTGCCCAGGGCTTGCGTACTCATCATGCGTTGCCGGCGCGCGGGTTAAGGCCCCTAGATCGTTATTCTTAGCTAACGTCAGTAACGCTGCACCAACATCGCGACGATCCGAATCGAGCATGCTCGCATTCTGCGCGACGTTCTCGCGAAACTGTTCCGGGTATTTGTTCATTGCTTCGTTAACCAGCGTATCTGCTTTTCCCTCGCGGATTGCCCTGCCAGCCCACGAGTCAACGGAGATCGTCTCATTCAACCCAGCCGACTTGCTGAATGCTGCAGTCTGCGTGTATGCCTTCTGATCAGAAATGGCCTTTTGCGCACTTCTGCTTAGACTTTCTTGGTCTGATTGCGAAAGGCTCAAACGCTGATTGTTTTGGAAACTTTCAGCCGCTTTGAAGCCTTCAGTCTTGTCGATAGCATTGCGTACCGTTTCACCTAGACCGGCAGCCTTACTTTGAGATTGCGAGGAATCAACCTTCTGAATGGTTGAGTCTATCGACGTTTTCGATGTTTGGCCTACCGCGCTGATGTTTGCACTCAAGGCGCCATTACTCGCGCCTGCTGATCCACTGGCGCCGAGTGTTCTTTGAGCGACTTCCGCGTCAATCTGGTTATTGGTCATTCCTTCAGCGCGTAGCGCCTGGACCTGCTTTTGGAAATCCGCGTTTTGAGAGAGTCCGAAGGTATTTTGAAGCGACCGACCAATCTCCGCTTGCTGAGCGATGCCTTTGGCGTTCTCAAACTGTTTGGCGTAGGTGCTCATCAACTGCTTGCTGAACGCCTCCGATGACTGCTCGGCCTGTACTCGTTGGCTTTGTTCGGTCTGCGTCAGTCCTTGCGAGATAGCGATGCTACCGCGTTGGTTCTCGGACCCCGTTTTCCGCAGACCCTTATCGAAATCGTCGGTCGCATAGGGTGTTGTTTGCAGGCCCGCAGACGGCGTAACGACGTCAGGTGTCACGATCTTCTCGTTGATCTGATCCGTACCGCCGAGGCGCTGTGCCATGCTCGTCAAGGCAAATGCGCTGCCGGAGACCAAGAACATGCTGATCACTGGCACCGAGGATGCCATCAAGCCGGCCACGCCGATCGCGCTGTCCAAGGCAGGCATCATCTGCTTCATCATCTCGAACGACAGCGCATTGCCGTCCGTGACGCTGCTGGTGGTCGCGAGCAGCCCTTCCATCACCGTGCCGGTGTACCAGTTGGTATAGAGATTGACGATGGCCAACATGGGTTGCCACAGCATCATCCAGCACAGCATGGTGATGTACTTGGTGATGAGGTTCATCCCGAAGGTCCCCATCACCAGGAGGAACGCCATCATCGGGGTGATGGCGTAGATGAGGCCTTCGAAGAACGTCAGGAACGGCCGGACGTAGCGCGTGAACATCGAGCCTTCGGCAGCCCACTGAGTGGCTTGCTGCGCCTGGGCCTGGCTGAGCATGATGGCGTAGGCGCCTTGCTGATCCTCGAGGGCCTTCTGTGCCGGCGCCCGCTCGAAGATCGGGAGCAGCACGGAGGCCATGGTGAAGGCACGAGCGTCTGCCACCTGGAGATTCAAGCCGCGCAGCGCGTCGTCCACCCGGGTGGTGACATCGTCACCGGTGACGGTCTTGCCGGGCTTCTGGAACGCGAGCTTTGCCACATCATCCATGATGCCGCTCTGCGTGGAAGCGCTAAGGGCTTTGAGCCGGGTGTGCGCTTCGGAGCAGGTGTAATAGGTACCAACGCCGGTATTGCCCTCGAAGATTTCGGTCCCGTAGACCTGGCTTTCGAACCTCATGGCATCGACGGGGTTGTTGCTTCGCATCAGTGCCCCGTAGGCGGCCACGTTGCGGCCCACCCCGACCAGGGTGCACTCCTTGATATAGGTCATCCACGACCGCACGAAGTCCCCACCGGCCCGGGTGTCGCCCATCACGGACGGCATCGCCAAGGCATTGCGGGTGGCGCCACGCACCTTCATCAAGGTGGTCAGGGGGTCGGCGAATCCATAGGTGGTCATGGCCGGCGTAGAGAAGGCCTGCTCCATCTCCCGGGTCAGCTTGTAGCCAATGTTGGAGACCACGGATCCTACGAACAGCGGTCCGATCGGCACGTTGTCGACGACCACGACTGTGCCGTCATAAACGTCTTCCACGACCGCCCGGCCGGTAGGGCCGTACAGCGCCATGTACAGAATCAGGGCGACGCCCACCTGCTGGAAAGGAATAGCCTGGTTCTTGAATACCGCCTGGAAGCCGAGGAAGAGGGTGCCGATCAACAGACCGACTTTGGCCAACGATTCGATGCTGCCCGATCCCGAGATCATGGCCACGGCGTTGAGGATGCTTTCGAGGTAGGTCGCCGACCCCACTGAGTAGATCGAGAATTCCATTACTGAGCTCCCTGCACAGGTTTTTCGACGTTGATGAATGCCGCCGGTGTGGGCAGCACCTTCATGCGCGCCTCGTAATCGAGCACCAGGTCGTTTTCATTGCCGTAGCGGCTCAGGAGCGCCTGGTGCTCCTGCACCAAGCGGTCCCGTGCGGACCCGATGAACTCCCCCGCGGGCTTGCCTAGCTTGTCGACCATCTTGCCCCGGGTGATCACTGTCTCAGCCGTGTCGATGTAGGACTTCACCAGCGAATACGCGCCTTCGAGCGCGAGCATCTTCGCGTGGGCAGAAACGAAGCCGCGGGCCATCGATTCGCTACCTTGCGACAGGCGCTGGACCATGCCGGCAAAGCCCGGCTTCTGCATCATGTTGAGGATGGCCTGCTCATCGTTGGTGAATGCCCCTGTGTTAGTCGCCCACTTGTTCACGATGCCGACGGAGCCGTTCGAGCCATTGAAGCCTTTGATGATTTTCTCCGCCAAGCCGTCGAAGGCGATCGGGTTGGTACTGGGCGCCAGACACGCCGCTGTGTCCCCGGCACAGGAGTAGATCGGCACCGTCTGGGTCTTCTGCCCCTCGACGATGTCCTGCAGCGAAATGCTGGTCGGCAATATCGGCTTGGTCTCGGGTACCTGCCCCTTGCCATCGGCCGCGTCCACCAGGCCGGTGATGACGACCGAGCCGGTGAAGGACATGATCATCTCGTCGGTCTGCTGCGAGCCGTACTTGAAGAACTGCTGGCTGTTGTACTGCTGCATGGCGCACCAGACGACGTTGCCGGTGTCCTCGCAGCTGACGAAGTTGCCGGCTTTGCTCTTCTCTTCCGTCGGCGACTTCGAGTTGGTGCTGCCGGAGAAGAGAGAGCCGAAGCTGTCAGCGAGGCCCTTCACGGTGTTCCCCGTGGCCGTCTGCATGTTGTCCTTGCCCTCAAAGGCGGAGAACGCATCCGTCACCAGGCCCTGGGCGAGCTGGCAGCTATTGGACATGAGGCCGTTGAGGTCCTGCATCGTCTCCTGCAGGTTGGCGATGGTGTTCTCAACCGTAGGCCCCATGGCCTTAAGCGCCAGCTTGAACGCATAGCCCGACGCTACGCCGACCGAGTTGGAGGCGATGGAGCGCAGCGACTGAACGAACTGCTGCGCGTTGATGAACGAGAAGGAGCCGGCAAACATGTCGATGCCACCGCAGCCGGCCTGGAAGGAGGGCGGCCGGAAGGAGACGACCGGCGCCGTCGCGATCTGATTCCGGATCCGCATCGAGCCGCCACTGACAACGCCTCGGGTTGCCGTCTGGTACATGCCCGGGTCGGTACTGTTGGACATCGAGTTGAACATCAAGTCCAGCTGGCTCTCGATGTTGGCATGGGCGCCCAGGGGCGCGAGGGCCACAACCAGCACGGCTGCGCACAACGACTGCTTACTACTGCGCCTCATGGGGCACCTCTCCATCTATGGTCTTGCGGGCGAGCTTGCGGCGCATGCTCTCAACGAATGCGGCGGGGTCCTGGTCGATCTGGTCCTGGCTGAGCCCGTCGTTGTCCTCAAGGGTCAGCAGGCCGTTGTCGAAGAAGGGCTGCGTGGAGGCGAAGGTCTTCTGGTCGATGAGCGAGGCTTCGCGCGCAGCGATCAGGACCCGGTTGAACAGCACGTCCAAGGTGATGGCGCCGTAGCCGACGATTTCGGTGCGGCCCGGCGGGATCGCCAGGGCGAGGGCAGGGGCCTGATAGACCTCGAGCTTCTTGGCCTGGCCATCGTCCGTGCGGTAATTCGGGAACAGCCCATTGTCGAGGGGCGCGCCATCCAGCGAGACCGGGATGATCCGGATGCCGGTGGCCGCGGTAAGGGACTGCAGCACGGCTGCCTGCTCAGCGCAGAGCACGCAGTTGCCCTTGAAGAAGAAGAACAGGCCGACCTTGTTGGCCAGGCCCTTGAGCACCTGGTCCCGGTTGTTCGACACCTCCCGATTGAGCGCATTGGCCGCATAGGTGGCCACCGGACGCCGGCTGTCCTCGTCCAAGAACGGGTCACGCATGATCACCTGGCTGGAGCGCTCGGAGAATTTGGACGATTTGTCCATCATCACGCGCTGCAGGTAGTAGTAGGCCTGCACATTGGCATCGGTCGGATTGTCGATCGCGCGATCGCGGTACTTGGGCAGGTTGTCGCGGATCCACGCGACGCTGAACAGCTCGGGGCCAGGAGCCGCTGCAGGCGCCGCCGGCGGCTCGGCTTTTTGCATCGGCGCAGGTGGCGGTGCAGGAGGGAGCGGGGCTTTTACCTCGAGCTCCGGCTCGTCCTCGGGCGGGTCCTTGTACCAGAACCAACCTTCGGCCTTACCGCGATAGAAGCTCTCGCTACCAGGTGCAGCGAAAGAATCTTTCGCTGCCTCAGCCACGCTCTCCGCTGCGACGGCCCCACTTATAGGTGCAATCGACCAAAGCGTGGCAGCCAGCGTTAACGACACGAATGAGCGCCTCATTCGAGGCGGTCCAGATACAGAGCAACTGCCTCGGTCGTATAGACCCACCGGGCTCCGCGCTTGCGCCGGTGCCGGGCAATGGCGGTCACCCAGGGCAGTTGCTGGTAGGAGGCATTGCCGATCTTCTTGCTGACATAGTTCAAGCGGTAGCCCAGCGCTTTTGCTGCCTGCTCTACCGTCATTGCTTTTCCGTATGCCTCGAGTAACGGCGGTAGGTTTTTGGAAAAGCCGCTATCCGGCTCGATCGATGCTCGCTGGCTTTCCAGGAACGCTGCGACCCCACAGGTGGCATAGACCCAAACAAGGCCCTGCCGGCGCCGGTGTGGCGCGATCGACATCACCCAGGGCAGATGCTGGTACTTGGCGCAGCCGATCTTCTTGCGTACGTAGCCGGCGCTATACTCGAGCTCAACTGCAATTTGCTCCGGCGTCATCACCTCGCCGTAGGTTTCCAGCAGCGCTGGCAGGCAGGAGGTAGGGGAGAAAGGAGGGCTGACGGCTACCGAAGTAGCTAACGTAGGGGTCATGTGCGCATCCAGACTAGAGAGTCGATGGGCACAACGTTATTCAGCAACGAGCAGGTTCTGTACCCGATTCACTCCCTTCCCGGGTATGAATAAGCACTAGACGAGCGTAAGCGGCGACTCACATCGACGAATAGTGGTCGGTGGCGATCAGGGGTGTACGGTAACGTTGAGTGATAGATCAGGCACAAAAAAGCCCTCAAACGAGGGCTCATTTAGCAGAAAACGGTTACATCAGAAAATGTACGAGCGTAGCTGCCGCGGCCGCTGTGATGGCACCGCCTACGAACGGAAACACTTTCCAAAACGGCCGACCCATACGCTCACTGTCCCGGTCAACCTGCTCAAGGGTTGCCGACACGTCAGCGCGGATCTTAGCAATGCCGTTCAGATAGTCAGCGCGAGCTTTGACCTGATCCGGCGTCAGGTGCGGGCGCTGCGATTGGGGCTGAGCGTTCATACGATACTCCTAGGGAGGGCAGTGCCTCCGGTGCCTTCTTGAAGGCCGCGTATGCAGCGATGATAGCACCGAACGCTGCGAGTGTAAGGGTGAACCATTTCCGCCTTGGCTCGAAGGGCAAATCCCTCACCTCGAGCTTGAGCTTCTTGATCTCAAGCTGAGTTTTCTCAATGGTCAATTGCGCCTGGATCTCGGCCAGCTCTTCAGCAGTGAAGAGCCCGCCGGTTAGCGGCGGATCAGGGGGCGTGGTCGACTCTGGCAACGGTCCCTGCGTGTTGGACATGGCACTACCTTGGTTGATCGATAGGAGAGGACAGGCGGTATGGTTGACGAGCGCGCCAGCCAAAGCAGCGAAAGTTATTTAACATAACAAAGATTATGCGTAGTGAAAATGTTACGGCCATTTAGTAATGTCGCGATCCAGCCAAATAGAAATGTCCCGATCACACCAAGCGGCTAGCCTACCGGCTTTGCAGCCGATGCGGAGCGATTGGGATGTCAGCCTACGAGCGGATCACGATGAGCCTACGCGAAGTCGATCGCCTCAAGGTCATCCAGGCGGTGACCGAAGGTTTCTTCACGCCTACGCGCGCCGCCCAGCGCTTGCAACTGAGCACGCGACAGGTTCACCGCCTGATGCAGCGTTACCGGGACGCCGGCGTTTCGGGCCTGACCTCACGTAAGCGCGGCCAGCCGAGCAATCATCAGCTGCGGCCTAGCCTTGAGCGGCGCGCCGCGAACCTAATCCGCGCGCACTATCAGGATTTCGGACCTACGCTCGCAACCGAGAAGCTGGCCGAGTGCCACGGCCTGCGTCTGGCTAAGGAAACGATCAGGCGGATCATGATTGATGCGGGATTATGGACGCCTCGTCGGCAGCGACCACCCAAGGTATACCAGCCACGTAATCGCCGAGCCTGCCTGGGCGAGCTGATCCAGATCGATGGCAGCGATCATCGCTGGTTCGAGGACAGAGCTCCGGCATGCACCCTGCTGGTCTACATCGATGACGCCACCAGTCGGCTGATGCATCTGGCATTCACCCGTAGTGAGTCGACCTTCAGCTACTTTCAGGCTACCAAGGCCTACCTGGAGCAACACGGTAAGCCATTGGCGCTCTATAGCGACAAGGCTAGTGTGTTCCGAGTCAACAGCAAGGACGCCCAGGGCGGCGCTGGCCACACGCACTTCGCCAGGGCCATGTTCGAGCTGAATATCGATACCTTCTGCGCTAACTCCAGCCAGGCTAAGGGGCGTGTCGAGCGTGCTCATCTCACCTTGCAGGATCGCCTGGTCAAGGAACTGCGACTACGAAACATCAGCACCGTCGAAGCCGCCAATGCTTATCTGCCGCTCTTCATCGCCGATTACAATCGTCGCTTCGGCAAACCGGCCCGTTCGGACTTCGATGCTCACCGCCCGGTACGTGACGATGAAGATCTATCGTTGATCCTCACCTGGCGCGAGCCCCGGCGAGTCTCGAAAAGACTAACCCTGCAATACGACAAACGCCTTTACCTGATCCATGACACCCCGCAGACGCGTGGCCTGGCTGGCCACTACGTGGACATCTATCACTATCCATGCGGGCGCATAGAGATCAGATCGGAAGGCGTTCCCCTGCCCTTTGGCGTTTTCGATCAACTGCCCGAGGTTAACCAGGGCGCTATCGTCGATAACAAGCGGCTGGGGCACGTCCTACAGGTCGCGCAGCGGATGCAAGAGCAGCGGGATAGCCGTCGCTCCCAGGCGGTACCGGGCAATCCGAAGCCAACCAAAGCGCAACGCCAGGAGCCGCCGAAGAAGAAGGCAAAAGAGTTCATGCCAGAGGACATCCTAGCTGCCCTGCAGCAAAGCCCACTGTCAAAGAAGAGGACACGCCATACGCCAGTCGATTAGCACTGAAGGGCTCAGTGCCTTAGTGGCACCTGGGGCGATAGGCGATGCGCGAACTGTTCCAAGTCCCGAAGGACACGGTTGGCAGCTTCAGGTGCGCTTCAGCAAAGAAAGCCGACATTTTACTCTAAGATCCAGGCGCGAACCAGTGAGAGTGTTCCGGTCTTTGGACGCGCTCTACCGGTATGCGCTGAGTATTGGGACACATGGATTTATCGTTGCTAATCGCGGCCGCTTGTAGTTGAACATGCCTTCTTAATCTGGAAATAGTGCAATCTTTCCACCAATCACATAGCTATAGCTCTTTCAGCCACAAATGATCAGGATGCAGCTGAGTCAAATAATGCCTTAACCAAGCACGCTCGCTGCCAGGTAGCTTTGGAACCACCTTATTGAAGTCATCTACATCCTTGCCACGAAGATGTTTCGCTTTGAATAGCAAAATCGCCGCAGGCCGGAGATATGGGATGCCATCTCTATCGCGGAAAACCATTTCTGTGCGCGAGGCTCGGATTGAGTGGTCTCTTTTGTAGATCCAGGTTTCACTGGTTCCTGGCTCTATCATCATGTCAACCCGCCACGATAGATCCCTTGTGTCCAAGCACCACAGCTGCTGAACGCCCGGCGTCGGGGGCTGGTCAGGAGGGAGAAAGGTCAACTCGCCGTCATGTACGACATACAGCTCATGATCGTAGAGCACCTGCTGAAATGCCCAGAAATCTTGGCGCAATATCGTAAATTCTAGGTCCTCGTGATTACGGGTCTGCTCACCGAGCCATAGGTCGAGTGCCCAGCCTCCGACAATGCACCATGGATGATTTACATTGCTAAGCCGACTTGCCAATTCTGATGGTTTCCAGGAGTTCCAACGGTCTGAGTCAAGCGGCTTATAATCTCTCATTGTTAACACTCCCAATGCCCTCAACTAATATTGATCTGTATATCGCAATATTCGTTCCAACATCTAGATGTGGGCTGTTATGGCTTGAGTAGGGGTTTAGAGCTCAACAGCTAAATTAGCATAACCTAAGACAAGGTCCTTTACGCCACTCTCGAATCTGGTGTGGCCGCAGACCCTTCCGAATTTATCGGAAACATATTTTTTCAGCGATTTGATACGGACATTTTTACTTGGTCAGCAGAGCGACATCTCTACTTAGCCTTGACAACTAAAATGAACAGAACCTATCGTGCTAGCTGCTCCGGAATCTATAGGCTACCATGCCATACCAAAGCCCTACCAAAGAAAAACATGAGGAGCCGTACCACGAGCGGATCTGTTTTAACGTGCGGATATCGTGGGGTCATACCAATGCCTCATGGCTTCGCCCAAAATTGACTACGGCTGCTCCAAAAGCCTGCTTTTGATCGTATCCGGCGAAAGCTTCGCTCTGTCCTATGACGCGATAGTACTACTGCACCTCGGTCTGAGCATGCAGTCAAATAACGCGCTTTGGATTGTAATTTTCGCCACTCTGATGAATTTTACGGCCATGGGATTTTGGATAGTCGAACGCCATATCAAGGCCGCGCTGTATTCCAGCGTAACTTTGGGAAACATCAAAGATAAATGTAGATGAAAAACTAACCAGTCTGGTTTAGGGGGAATTAAATGGGCGAGAAAGTCAGTCCTAAGCTTTTCATCTCGTACAGTTGGTCATCGCTAGATCACGAACAATGGGTTGCTGACCTAGCTATCCAATTAGCCCACCACGGCGTGCATGTCCTATTTGACAAATGGGATCTTAGGGAGGGAGACAGCACACATGCGTTCATGGAGCGTATGGTGACAGATCCAGATGTTAAAAAGGTTATTATGATCTGCGATAGTTCCTACGCAGAAAAGGCTGACAAGCGAGCCGCAGGCGTAGGTACGGAGACACAGATTATTTCTCGAAGCATTTATGATAATGAGGATCCAGGAAAGTTTGCAGCAGTCCTTGCCAGCTCGTAATGAGCACGGAAACCCTTATCTACCCACTTATTATAAGGGAAGAATTTACATCGATCTGAGCGATCACGGTAGATACGCTGAAAACTTCGAAAAACTTCTACGCTGGATATACGACAAACCATTACATAAGCGTCCCGAAATTGGTCCACCCCCAGCGTTCTTACAGCAAACGGAATCCATCGATGTCGGAACAAACATCGCGTTCCGCAGAGCGATAGAAGCTGTTAGAGGAGGACGTGAGCATGCTTACGGCGCAATCGACGAATACCTTGGAGCGTTAGCTTTGGGTATACAGAAATTTCGCATAAGCTTTGAGAACCAAGAAAGTTTCGAAGAAAGATTCCTTGAGAGTATAGAAGCGGCCTATATCTATGAAGTTGAATTTCTAAACTTGATAGAAGCGATGGCACAGTACTTTGAGAGACTGGAAAAGCCCAATTCTGTACACCGTTTTTTTGAGAGAATAGCTGCATATTGCTATCCTGACGAAAATACCAATAGCTACCGAGATGTAGAGTTTGACAACTATAAATTTATTGTTCACGAATTGTTTGTTTCAACCATCGCAATTCTTATCAAGCACGAAAGGTTTTTATGTGCATCATACCTATTAGAGACCCCTTATTATGTGCCGAAAGCCGGTACTATCGGAGAAAAGTCAGCTCAGCACTATAGAGTCTTGTTTCGAGACTCCGGAATCCTTGAACATCGTAATCGAAGGCTAAAACTAGGCCGCACATCGTTGCAAGCAGACCTGATCAAAGACAGATCCACAAGAGGCCCCATTGAATTCAGAAATATAATGCAGGCTGATTTCGTGCTTTATCTTTATGGCGCAGCCAAAAACTTCTGGTGGTATCCACTTACCCTATCACATCTCAACTTTCATGCGCCTGAGTTCGAAATTTTTGCCCGAGCATCATCTTCAAAATATTTTGAAGATATCCTGCCTATCATTGGAGTTTCAAACAAACCCGAATTGGACAGCATCGTTGAACGTTTCAAGAGTAATGAAATACAACGCCCGAAATGGTCGTGGAGTTCAATTGACCCGGTGCGCCTAATGGGGCATGAGCAGTTGTGCACCAGATGAGAAAAATTGTGGATACTATTCCTAAATCCATCTCCACGATGCAAAGTATGCTCAGGCTGAGAACGAATGCCGTCCCATCGATTTTGCCATACGAATGCTCATACCTCAGAATCGTAGATAGCAAGGCATCGATCATAAGCCTATCATCGCCGCGACGAACAATTCCTTCATTTTTTACGGTGGGCTCATGTCTTCCCCGGCACAGTATAATTGATGAGCCACATCAAATCGGAGATATAAAGGAAGAAAATGCAGTGGTTTAATAGTATATATAAAATAACGCTTGTGCCATATCGCTTTTATTTCGCTGCGCTTCTAACATTCTTTTCGGGAGCGATATTGTCAAGACTAATAGGTGAGATTGTACTAGAGGTCGCAAGCACCCTAGCATACGCGCTGATAATTTTAGGGTTCATAGTCTGGTGCCTTCCAGGCGCTAGATGGATGAAAGCTATGTGGGATCGCCCATTCGGGAAAACACCCATCGTGCTGCTGCATGTTTTCGTTTTAATCTTAGCCACTAGCCTAGCTCGTATCTTAACTTCGCATGCGCTCGGGTTACCGCCGCAGTCTTTTGATGTGACAGTTAGCTTGTTAGCAATTTTCTTCTACATTCCGGCGTTGATAGCTGTGGCCTCTGTATTATCAGTATTACTTGGAATCATACTGGCTGTTGCTGTCATGATTAGGACAGCGGTGTCAGGCTCGATTCAAATGCTAGCTCCCCTACTTAAAATAGTTGGGCTAAATATCTCACTTAAACGTAATTCTGTAGTGGATTTTTTTCATTCCGCAGGAGCGATAGCGACCGGACTAGTTTTGATCACAGCCTACTCTTTTTTGACGGAAACGTATCAACCCTGGCTTTTTTCAGCGATAAGATTTATTGCTGTTAAAGCTGACTTTTACCCTGCCGCAAACTATCCAGGGACGATCCCAGGTGAAAGAATACATCCACTGGAAAACGGATACGTAGCGTATGCCACACTAGCGAGTGGCAAAAAACTTGTTATTGGCGTGAGATCGCAAGCCGAAGAAGTCTATGATAGATTGCTTCCTCCACCAGTCGCTACAACAAATGACATAGCGCTTCCTTTTTTTAAGATAGAGAGTAAAGAAGTATTGCTGAAGGAGCAGGAATAATCCATCACAAAGTGAGTACGACCTCTGGCAAGCGAACGCTGAATTCTTTAAGGGCAACCTCGCTTCAGGCTAGCGCGGCAGACCCGAAAGTCCTCTTGCGAAGGCTTGTCAGCAATCTAAAGGACGAAAAGGCAGCGAGACCGGGAAGGCTTATGAAATCAGCCTGTGTAGTAGAACGACCGCGCTGGCTGTACCGAACACAATTCCAAATGCGACGAAGATGGGAAGCCAGAAATACTCGGCCGATCGCCAGGCTGGTTTGGAGAGCATTTCTAGGTTCCTCCGGTTTATTTCGGCCGTATCCCTCATGGATTGGACGATCATCTGCTGCATCTCTACCTGAAGACGCCGGGACTCAAGCTCCAGGTTCTCTCTCTCGCTCATGATCAAATCTCGCTGACTCGCCTGCGCACTCACGGTAATGCTACCCCTTCCCAAACAAACCGGCACTGCATCACTCGCAGCGCCGGTGGACACGAGACGCTGGGAGTGCTCAAGCCGCCTGGAGGCGGTCCGGAGGATACTGGCGCAGGAAGCCAGTCGAGGCTTCGGCCGGCGCCATCAGCCAGTCCTTGATCGAGCCATTCGGCAGTATGGCCAGCATGCGCTTCTCGTCTTCCGGCCGGTGGTAGTTCTTCATGAAAGGGTGATCGTCAGCGTTGACGGTTAGCATGGTGAAGCTGAAGCGCCCCTTGCCGTCTGGATCGCTCCATTCCTCCCATAGCCCGGCAATCGCCATCAGGCCGCCGTCGGTTCGCTCGATCCGCGTGGGCACCGCCTTTCCGCTGCGCCAGTCTGGCTCATAGATCGCCGCAGCAGGAATGATGCAGTGCTGGGCCCTCTTCCAGGCCGTGCGAAAGGAGTTCTTCGTGGCGGCCGTTTCCGAGCGGCAGTTGTAGGTGCTGCGCCCGAGCTTCCTGTCCTTTGCCCATCCAGGCAGCAAGCCGAACTGGGCTACCGAGATGTGGTACTCCGGTGCGCCGTCCTCCTGCGCCTCGGCTGAGTTCAGCCGAACGAAGGGGCCCATGTAAAGGGGCCAGAGTTCGCCCTGGTATTGCTCGTCGATGGGCGCGCCGAACGCGCTCTTCAGCCGCGCCGGCGTCGGCGCCTCATAATGACTGCACATGCCCTATCGCCTCCGGGAAAGTCCACCTGGTGCCGCTGGCCTTTCTGCCGCGCCACACCATTTGACCTGCCGACCGCGCCGCGTTCCGGCTTGGCAGCCCAGGTCTTGCAGGTACCCTCGCCGAGGGCCGGCTGGCTTTGGGTAAACGTCCTGCCGGCGGCAGGGCAGACACAGGAGAGCGTCACCGTGTTGGGTACAATAGGGGGGTGAGAACTGCAGTCATACTGCGGCACCTCACTCAGATGCTGGCGCCAGCCAGGCCGGCATTAGAGGCTGCCGAAGCTTCGCCACACGACGGAAGCATTCTCCCAGGGCTATCGCTACCTGATGAACCTCAGCAGGTCAGGTCCGTCGATGCACAGCCCAGTACGCATGCTGGTGAACTCACTGCTTTTGCCAAGCAGATCCATCTGAGCATTGCCCTTGCTGGAGTCGTGCCCGTAGAAAAAGATTCTTTCGGGCCTACCGCGAGCGTCCCAGTCGATCTTGATGATCTGCAGGCAGTAGATACGCTGCTCCCCCCGCCGCTGGATCAGGCTGCCTTGCTCAAAGCCAGCCTGCCCGAGGGCCTGGTGGCTGATGCCCTGCATGACTGCATAGGAGTTGGCCAACGCGTTGACCTGCTCCTCCTCCGTAGCGTCGCGAATCCTTTCCCACAGCGCCGGCTCGACCGCGCGCACCATTGCGAGCAGCTCCGGCCGTAGCTTGGAAAGGTATCGCTTGAGCCCTGATTCCATGGATCTTTCAGTACCCCTGCCTCTGGTATACGGTGATCGCTAACAGACCCGACCGGTCTAACGCGGGCCGCGTCACGAGCTGCCAGCCCGCCATGCTGCCAAGGTATCGCACGCCATCCTGGCTGCCTGCGTGCCGATGCTGCTTATGCCGAAGTACGTCGGGCGGAAGCGTCACTTCGCGATTCAGGTCACGGACCACCCGCGCCAGCCGCGGGAAGACGTTCTCCGGCTTGCACTCACCCTTCGTCTCGTCCAGGTACTCGACCAGGGTGTGATGGGTCAGATAGATCTTGCCGAAGACCGGGTTCTCTACCGACGGTTGCGGAGGGGGCGTTCCGTCCCACTTAACGCAGAAGGCCTGGTGATCCCCCCGGGTCCAGGGCTTGTTCTTCTCGACGCTGATTCCGCTCAGGCCGAAGAACTGGGTGCGCAGCGCGTTCGACGTCTCGTAGAGCTCGCCCTTGGAGCTGTCCGAGAGCAACAGGCGCTTCACCGCGCCGCGCGATACCACGAGCTTCAGGTTGCCGCAGGTACGCTGGTGCCCGGCCAGCTCGAATTGCACCAGGGCGCACCACAGGCCGTAGAGCTCGATGAAGTCGAGCACGTTGTCGCCCAGGTCTCGGCTCAGGTGGATCTCGATCCGGCGGAAGAAGCGGTCGTCGCCATTGAACAGGACGTTATAGACGCCTGGCACGTCCGTGGCCGCGGTGCTCACTTTGCAAACTTTATAGGTCATCGTTTGGATCTCGGCAGGTAACTGGAACCTAGTCTCCATGCCTTTCGAAAATTGCAAACGCCGATTCTAGCGCGGTTGTGGGTCGAACCTTCCAGCGCGTCATACGATCACTCAGAAGTCGTCGTAGCTGACCTTCCAGAACAGGTCGACACTACCGTCATCGCGGTGGGCAATGATGACGTCCTCCATCTCGCTGATCGCCTCGAGCAGCTGGTCCCAGTCCTGATCTCTCGCGTCGCGTCGTTCAACGTGGACGTGCTTTTCTCGGACGCCAGGCGCGCTCATGACTTGCCTATGAACCCTTGCGGCAAGCTGGTCATAGGGCGTCAATGCCGGCGGTGGGGTGCGGGCCATCTCCACAGGTCCCATGGGGATGTTCTTTTATACAGTATTAAACCGGCCGGCCTGCTGGCAACCGGTGCGTACCTGGCGAGGCGAAAGGCACCCGGGCTGATCGCCAGACGAAAAAACAGGTCAGCGTGCGCTGACCCTTTCAAGGGGGTTCGGTCTGACCGAACAGGGTGTTGATGATGAGCTGTGCCTCGGCGGCGTGGGTGAAGCTAAGGGTCTCCGCCAGGACCAGGAAGTACCGCAGGTGCCGCAATTCCATCGCATCCCTCCCAGGGTGCCGCACAGGAGCCCCGAGAGTGGCGGCTCCGGCGCGAACGCGCAAGGTCGGCTCAGCAGGCGGCCTTGGAATCCTCGCCCAGGCGATGGTAGGCGCGGTTGAAGTAGGCCAGGGCTTCGCTGGCCTCGCCCTGGCGGATGCCGAGTATTTCGCCGTAGAAGATACTGTGCGAGCCCACTTCGTGGACCTGGGCGATGCGGCAGTCGAAGTTGACCAGCGCATCCTGCAGCGCCGGGGCGCCGCTGCCCAGGGTGCGCCAGCGCGCCTGGGCGAAGCGCGCGTCGGAGTCCAGGTCGCGCTGGGAGAAGGCGCCGGAGAGGCCCTGCTGGGTGCCAGCGAGGACGTTGACGCAAAGCACACCGTTGCGCTTGAAGTGCAGGTTGGAGGTGGACGCGCGGTTCATGCACACCAGTAGCGTGGGCGGCGAGTCGGTGACGCTGCACACGGCCGAAGCGGTGAAGCCGAAGCGGCCGGCGGGGCCGTCGGTGGTGATGACCGACACGGCGCCGCCGAGCATGCTCATGGCGTTGCGAAAAGCGGAGAGATCGACCATGGCTGTGTCTCCCTAGATGTCCAGCACGAGTGTCTTGGAGCGGGCGCGCGAGCAGCAGACCAGGATCTGATCGTTGGCGGCCTTTTCCTCGTCGGTGAAGTAGACGTCGCGGTGATCCGGCTCGCCTTCGAGCACGCCGCACATGCAGGTGCCGCAGACGCCCTGCTCGCAGGACACCTCGATCTTGATGCCGACGGTGCCCAGCGCCTCGAGGATGCTCTGACCCTCGGCGACGGTGACGCGCTTGCCGCTGGCGGCGGCGACCACCTCGAAGCTGGCGCCGGACTCGTCCACCTCGACCTGGAAGTATTCGCGGTGGATGCGCTCGGCCGGATAGCCGGCGGCGGCGGCGCTCTCGATCACCCAGCCCATGAAGCCAGCCGGGCCGCAGGTGTAGAGGTGGGTGCCGGGGTCGGCCTGGCCGAGCACGGTGGCGAGGTCCAGCACGCTGACGGGTTCGTCGTCGAAGTGCAGATGCACGCGCTCAGCGAAGGGCGCCGCGGCCAGCTCCTCGAGGAAGGCGCTGCGTATCCGCGCACGTCCGCAATAGTGCAGTTCGAAGTCGGCGCCCTGGGCGTGCAGGGCGTAGGCCATGGCGATCATCGGGGTGATGCCGATGCCGCCGCCGAGCAGCAGCGAACGCTGGGCGTCGACGGCCAGGGGAAAGAGGTTGCGCGGTGCACTGATGGCCACGCGGCTGCCTTCTTGCAGACGCTCGAAGGCGGCCATGGAGCCGCCGCGCGAGGCCGGGTCCTTGAGAATGCCCAGGCGATAGCGCCCGCGCTCGGCCGGGTCGCCGCACAGCGAATACTGGCGGATCAAGCCGGGGGCCAGGTGAATGTCGACGTGGGCGCCGGCGTCGAAGGCCGGTAGGTCGGTGGCCGCCGCCGGGACCAGGTCGAGGACGACGACGCCGTCGCCCTGAACCTGCCGCCGCCGTACCTCGACCTCGATGAGTGCTGCTGTCATGTCCGCTACCTCGTGGGAGCTGGCCCCGTGGCGCGTGAGCCGGCGGGGCGAAAGGAGTGGGCCGCCGGGGCGGGCCGTCAACGCATGAACAGGCCGCCGTTCACGTCCCAGGTCGCCCCGGTGGTGAAGTAGGCTTCGGGCCGCGCCAGTTGCACGATGAGATCGCCGAGAAAGCCAGCCTCGCCGAGGCGGCCGACCGGGATGTTGGCGAGCAGGCCGGGCAGTCGCTCGGCCGGCACCGCCGCCTGTACCGCCGGCGAGTCAATCGGGCCCGGGGCGATGGCGTTGACGGTGACGCCTCGGCCGGCCAGTTCCTTGGCGAAGATCTTGGTGAGGGTGACGATGGCGCCCTTGGACGCGGCGTAGTGAGCGCCGGTGGCGGTGCCGCCGTTCTGCCCGGCCAGCGAGGCCAGGTTGACGATGCGGCCATAGCCCTGCGCGGCGAGGTGGGCGCCGAGCACCTGGCAGCCGAGGAAGATGCTGCGGGTGTTGAGGCTCATGACCTGGTCGAATTCGTCCGGGCTGATCTGCATCAGCGGCGTGGTGCGGGTCATGGCGGCGTTGTTGACCACCACGTGCAGGGCGCCGAAGCGCGCCAGCACTGTGGCCAGGGCCGTCTCGAAGTCAGCCTTGCGGGTGACGTCCAGCACCAGCGGCAGGACGCGCTCGCCACTCGGGTCCAGGGCCTGGGCGGCGGACCGGGCACGCGCCTCGGAAACGTCGGTGAGCGCGACGCGATGGTCGGCGGCCAGTAGCCGTTCGACGATGGCCAGGCCCAGCCCCTGGGCGGCGCCGGTGACGAGCGCGATCTGCGACATGGCGATCTCCTTAAAGGATGTAGCCGATGCCGGCCAGGGCATCGTCGGAGTTGATCAAGCGGATCAGCTTGCGCTGGATGCGAAAGCTGTCGCCCGCCCGCTGTAGCGTGTAGACCAGGTCGGCGCTGTACAGCTTGAGCACGTCCTTGCGGAATTCGCGGACGTTCTGGGCGCAGCGCACGGTGACGAGGTCGCCTTCCTCGGCAAGGATGCGGAAGCGCGACAGGGTACGCACGGTGCGCGGTTCGGGGCTGGTGGAGATGGACTCGCCACCGATCAGCCGCTGCACGCGCAGGGTGCGCATGTGGGCGTCGTCGTAGGCGTAGTTGAGGGTGTTCTCGAAGTCCTCTTCGTTGGGGTCGATGGGGATGATGTAGGTGCCCTTCTCGTCCCACAGCGCCAGCCAGGCGTCGTAGTCGTCGTGGTCGAGCATGTCGCCTTCCTGCCAGATGAAGGCGGTGACCTGGTGCAGCAACTGCAGATTCATACGCCGCCCTCCGGCTGCATCGCCATCATTTTCTTCCACTGGTGGTAGGCCGCGCGCATGCCGGTCTCGGCGCTCACGTCGGAGACCAGGCCGTCATCGCTCGGACGCTCGCCGGGCAAACCACGGTTGAGCATGATCCACAAGTTTTCGCCGGCGTTGGCGCCTTTTTGCACCCGTTCCCAGGCTTCCGAGTCATCCGGCGTGCCAAAGCCCAGTGGCCCCTGGAAGTGTTCGTGCAGGCGCAGGCGATAGCGGTTGGCCACGGCCGGGCCGCCATCCATGGTGATGACCGCGTGGTGGATCTCGGTCTCGTTCACGGAGATCGGTTGCAGCACCCGGAAGAAGGCCATGGAGCAGGCGACGTTGGGGAACAGGTTGAGGTTGAAGCCGGAACCGCCCACGGCGCGAACGATGCGGCGTACTTGTGGCTCCTCGATGTCCTCGGCGCGCAACTCGGCGGCCAGGGCCTCGAAACGCTCGGGGATGGGGGCGTCGAGGTTGGCTTCCAGGTCGATCAGTTCGGGAATCATGACCATGACGCTGTGGCCGTTGCCGAGGTCTTCGACGTAGCCGGCACCATCGACGAAGTCGAGCATGTCCATGGTTTGCTGATCGACCGAGTGCAGGAAGGATTTGTGCACCAGCGGGAAGTGGTAGGCGTCGGTGGTGTTTTCGAGCTGGATCTTCCAGTTACCGGGGAAGCGGAAGCGGTGTTCGCCCGGCACCTTGATGCCGTAGCCAGCGCCCTGCTTCATGAACAAGTCCATCCACTTCTTGGCCGGGCCGAGGAAGTCGACTAGGGGCTCGATGTCGTCGGCGAAGGTAGCGAAGATCATGCCGGCATAGCTTTCGGTGCGCAGGCTGACCAGGGGCAGCTCGCCCTTCTCCAGGCAGTCGCCATAGCTGTCGGGATGCGGAATACCGCGCAGCGAGCCGTCCAGGGCGTAGCCCCAGCCGTGGTAGGGGCAGACGAAGCTGGCCGTCTTGCCCTTCTTGTGTTCGCAAACGGTGGCGCCACGGTGGCGGCAGCGGTTGAGCAGCACATGGACCTGCTTCTTGCGGTCACGCACGGTGATGACCGGTTGCTTGCCGATGTAGCCGGTCTTGTAGCTACCGCCGTCGGGGATCTCGCTCTCGTGGGCGACCCACACCCAGGTGCGGTAGAAGATGCGCTCCATCTCCAGGTCGAACAGCTCGGCGTCGGTGTAGAGCGAGGTATGGACGCGGTCGGGCTGCACCAGGGCGGCGGGATCGCTGTCCAGCGTCACGGTCTCGATCAGGTTGTTCACGGTGGCTCCTCGTCGGCTCAGACGGCCGACTGCAAGGGATGGTGTATGTCAGTCGGCCGCGGCGGTGGGCACCGGCAGCGCAGCGTCGCTGCGCCAGGTATCCACCGGGCGGCTGAAGAGGTTCTCGGTCTGGAACAGGGCCATGCGCCAGGCCCCGTCTTCCTCGGCGAAGCGCACCGCGAGGCGCGCGGCGTTGAGATGGGACGCGCCGTCGGCGAAGGTGGAGGTCTGCAGCATCACCCAGCTGCCGCGCGCGCCCGTGGCGTCCACCTCGATCAATTCGCTGGTGAGGAAATGGACATTGAGCGCGAAGTGCGCGGGGGTGCCGGTGTAACGGGCGAACATGGCACGAATCGCCGTCCGGCCCTCATAGCCGCCGAAGCTCTTGGCGTAGCGCGCCCCCGTGCCCTCCCAGCGCGCCGTCGTGGTGAACAGGCCGGCCAGCGCGTCCAGGTCGGTGGTGGCGTCCAGGGTGTCGCACAGCTGCATGTAGCGATTCATGCAGGCACGGCAGGCGCGTTCCACGTCGAGGGTGGCCAGGCGCGCTTCGAGCTCGGCGAGACGGGCGGCGGTCATGGCGTCAGCTCCGCTGGATCACGAGTTCGCGGCCCACGCGGGCTTCGACCTTGGCGTAGCGCCAGAGCTTGTAGGGGCCGCTGCCCACGGCCGTGGTGCGGAACAGGTTGCAGGCGGCATGCACGCCGGCCAGGTCCGGCACGTCGGCCAGCAGGTAAGTGGTCCAGGGATAGCAGTTGGAGGGGCCGACCATGCTCTGGTCGTCGTCCATGTTGCCCAACACCGTGACGCCGGGCAGGTCGTGGATGCCGTTCCACATGGCGCTGAACGCGGCCCACACCTCCAGTTGCTCCTCGCGCGGGGCGTCGAAGAAGTTCTGGTTGATGCCCATGCAGAACAGCACGCGCAGGGGTTTGGATTCGCTCATCGAAAGCTCCTTGAAGAGGGATCAGAGGTAGCCCGGCAGGGGCTGCTTGCCGAAGAACAGGGCTCCGGCGTTCTGGTAGGTGACGTCGCCCATGAAGGCGTGCTGGGTGATGACCTGAGCATCGTTGACGCAGCGCGCCAGGGGGCTGCTCTGGTACACCCCGGTCATGCCGGACAGCAGTTGCACGCTACGGGTGACCTCGGCCGCCACGCGCACGGCATGGGTGGACGACAGCCGCAGCAGGTTGATGGTCTCGGGCGCCAGGACGTCGCCGGCCAGTACGTGGCTCCAGGCGGTGTCGATAGCTTCGTAGAAGAAGGCACGGGCGGCGCGCAGGGCGGCCTCGGCCTTGGCGATCTCCACCTGGGCCAGCGGACGATCGGCCAGCGCCGGGGCGCCGGTCACCGAGAGGCGGCCGCTGGCCATGCCGCAGAGCTCGTCCAGCGCAGCGCGGGCGACGCCAAGGCCGACCACGGAAAGCACCTGGGTGGCGAAGGACAGCGAGGGGTAGCGGAACAGCGGTT
This sequence comes from Pseudomonas oryzihabitans, assembly GCF_032027545.1. Classification (GTDB taxonomy): domain Bacteria; phylum Pseudomonadota; class Gammaproteobacteria; order Pseudomonadales; family Pseudomonadaceae; genus Chryseomonas; species Chryseomonas oryzihabitans_F. The sequence goes on from NZ_JAVSJB010000020.1 coordinate 47,771, forward strand.
CGTCGAGCTGGGCGGGGCCGCCACGGACGAAGGTCCAGGCTTGGGCGACCTCCACGTCTTCGACCACCACGTCGTGGCTGCCGGTACCGAGCAGGCCGACGGTCTCCCAGGTGCGTTCGATGCGGACCTTCGAGCGCGGCATCACCGCCAGGCGCGGCAGGTCGAGGCGGTCGCCGTTCTTCGGCGCGATACCGACGCCGATGAGGTCGGCGCCCAGGCAGCCGCTGGAGTACTTCCAGCGGCCCCGCACGCGGAAGCCGCTGGCGGTCGGCTCGGCCGGTTGCGGCGGGAAGATTCCGCCGGCGAACACGACGTCCGGGCCGCGGGCATAGAGCTGGTCGAGAGTGGCACGCGGCAAGGCGGCCAGGTAGACCGGGCTCATACCAAAGCTGGCGACCCACCCGGCGGAGCCGTCGGCGGTGGCCAGGCGCTCGATCATGGCGCAGAACTCGGCCGGCGAAAGCTCATCACCGCCGAAACGGCGCGGCACGCAGGCGCGGTAGACGCCCGCAGCCTTGAAACGCTCGATGATGTCGGCGGACAACTGCCGTTGACGGTCGAATTCACCAGCGCGCGCGCGCACACGAATGTCGTCGAGCAGTGTGTCGAAGGCCTCGGTCGCCGGGACGGGCGAAATCGCCCGGGCAGCGCTCAGCAACGGTTCCATAGCGGTTCTCCCTGGGCGGCGAGACGCCGCGCGAGTTCGCTGGCAATGGCCAGCAGGCTTTCGTCGGCGCCCTTGGCGGCCACCAGTTGCACCCCTACTGGCAGCCCATCGAAGCCTTCGAAGGGCATGCTTAACGCGGGGTGGCCGGACAGGTTGAAGGGGCGAACCAAGGCGGTCATGCCCAGTACGGCGCGGGTATCGGCGGCGTCGGCCACCGCTAACGGGTAGTCGGGCATCGTCGGCAGCACCAGCACGTCGCAGTGTTGGAGGGCCGCATCCACCTCGGCGGTGAAGCGCGCGCGCACCGTCTCGGCGGCAGCCAAATCGGCGGCATCGGTCTGGGCGGCGGCGCGCAGGCGACCGGCCACGTCAGCGCCTACCAGGCCGCTGTCGACCAGGGCACCACAGGCGGTCCAGGTCTCGTGGTTGATGACGGCCATGCCGGCGGTGTAGGCAGCGTCGAAGCTAGGCAATTGCACCCGAGCTTGGGGCAGTTCGCTCGCCGCCAGCAACGCATCGAGCGTCTGAGTGACGGCCGCGCTCGCCGCCACCTGGATCACTCCCAGACGGGGCGCCTGGGTCAGCGTCGGCAGCGGTCGCAAGGTCGGGTCCAGTAGCTGCATGGCCTGTATCAGCCGGGGCAGGTCAGCGGCCAGGGGGCCGACGCAATCCAGGCTGCTCTGCGCCGGCATCACCCCGGCGCGGCTGAGCCGGCCGAAGGTGGGCTTGAAGCCGAACACCCCGCAACAGCAGGCCGGTACCCGCACCGAGCCGCCGGTGTCGGTGCCCAGCGCGAAATCGCACAGGCCGGCCGCCACGGCGGTTGCCGAACTGCTCGAGGAGCCGCCGGGGATGCGCCCGGGGTAGTGGGGATTCTCCGGGGTGCCGGTGTAGTGGTTGATGCCGGTAGTGCCGAAGGCCAGTTCATGCAGCCCCACCTTGGCGGTGAGCCGGCAGCCGGCGGCCAACAAGGCCTCGATCACCACCGCATGGCGAGTGGCCAACGGGGCATCCTGCAGGGCGCGGCTGGACGCACGGGTGGGGTAGCCGGCGACGTCGATGGTGTCCTTCACCATCACCGTCGGGCCGCTGCCGCCCAAGGCCATTTCCTCGATCACGATCGTCATGACTGTCGCCTGTGTGGATGAAAGTTCCGGCCGGCTACGCGGTACCGGCTTTTCTTAACATCGATATAGAAACGTGAAATGTCAAGTAATTGATCGCATCCTTTCTTCACCTGCTTTCGCCTCCGACATGCAGGTAACTTCACCACCCGCCTCAGGTAGAGCCCCCTACCGCGCCCACCCGAAAAACCCTTTAAAACCTGACAAATCAATTCATTACGTTTGTCCATCCGTTTTTTCGTGGCCTCTCTTCAGGCGATCAAAACGCAACGGGTTCGCGTGGTGGCCATACCCAATGACGCCAGGCACAGCAATGACTTAGCTTGAAAAAAGGCCTCGTCGGACGGTAATTTTCACCCTCTTCCGCAGGCACCTGCGTACCAAAAAGCGTGCAGCGACGAGCGGCAGTGACGCTGGCAGGCAGGTACAAAAGGTTGTCCCCCAGGAACAAGTATCCCCACGCGCCGTGCGGTGAAATGGTCGGACCCGGCGTCATTCACGCCCCGCTTCGGAGGTTCGCGCCATGTCCCACTCGCACTACGACTACATCGTCATCGGCGCAGGCTCGGCCGGCTGCGTGGTAGCCGCCCGCCTTCTAGAGCAGAAGGCCGGCCGCGTGCTGCTGCTCGAAGCCGGTCCGCGCGACAACAGCCCCTTCCACACCATGCCGGCCACGGTGGTGCAGGTGTTCCAGAAGAAATCCTGGCCGCACATGACGGTGCCGCAGCGCTACTGCAACGACCGCGAAATGATCATCGCCCAGGGCAAGGTGCTCGGCGGCGGCAGTTCGGTGAACGGCATGATCTACATCCGTGGCCAACACCAGGACTACGACGATTGGGTGAGCGACTGGGGCTGCCCCGGATGGAGCTTCGCCGAGGTGCTGCCGTACTTCCGCCGCGCGGAGGTCAACGAGAGCCTGAGCGGGCCCTACCACGGCCAGGATGGTCCGCTGCCGGTAAGCGAGAACCGCTATCGCCATCCGCTGACCCAAGCCTTCGTGCGCGCCGGCCAGGAACTGGGGCTGCCCTATATCAATGACTTCAACGGCGCCAGCCAGACCGGGGTGGGCTTCTACCAGACCACCACCCGCAACGGTGCCCGCGCCAGCACGGCGCGTACCTACCTGGCCGGGGTGCGCGACGATCCCAATCTCACGGTGGTGACCGATGCCCTGGCGCACCGGCTGATCCTCGAGCAGGGCAGTGCCACCGGGGTGGTCTACAGCGTCAAGGACCAACCGCCAGTGATCGCCCTGGCAGCCCGCGAGGTGGTGCTCAGCGCTGGCGCCTTCGGCAGCGCCAAGTTGCTGCTGCTCTCGGGCATCGGCCCGCGCGCTGAACTGGCCGAAATGGGTATCACACCCGTGCACGACCTGCCGGTGGGCCGCAATTTCCACGACCACCTGCACCTGTCACTCAATGCCAGCACCCACGCGCCGAGCAGCATCCTCGGCGAAGACAAGGGCCTGCGCGGCCTCAAGCACATGGCCCACTGGCTGGCCTTCCGCCAAGGCCTGCTGACCAGCAACATTCTCGAAGGCGGCGGCTTTCTCGCCACCGACGGCAGCGACCGCCCCGACGTCCAGTTCATGTTCCTGCCGGTGATGGACAACTTCGACAACACCCCCGGCGAGGTGCCGCCCGCCGCCGAGCACGGCCTCACCGTCAAGGTCGGCCACCTGCGACCCAAGGCGCGCGGCACGGTGCGCCTGCGTAGCCGCGAGGCGGCGGACAGCCTGCTGATCGACCCCAACTACCTGGGCGACCCGGACGACCTCGCCGGGCAGATCCGCGCCGTGCAGGCCGGGCTGAAGCTGATGCAGCAACCGGCGCTGGCTCGGCTGATCAAGCGCGTCACCGCCCCGGAAGCCGTGGACTGGCAGGATATGGCCGGCATCGAGGCCTTCGTCCGCCAGCGCAGCAAGACCGTCTACCACCCCGGTGGCACCTGCCGCATGGGCACCGACCCGGCCACCTCCGTGACCGATCCGCAGTTGCGTGTGCACGGCATCGCCAAGCTAAGGGTGGTAGACCTCTCGGTATGCCCGCAGATCGCCAGCGGCAACACCAACGCTCAGGCCATCATGCTCGGCGAGCGGGGCGCGGACCTGTTGCTCGGCCACGCGCCCCTGGCCTTGGCCGATGACAGCGCCCTACGCCTCACGCTGTCCCTGACCCATGCCGTGCCCGTCACTCCCTGACCGAATCCCGCGCGGCCTCCGCCAAGAGAGGCGCGCCCCTTGCGTGATCCTGCCCCGAGCGAGCACCCCCACCATGCGCGTGGCCTCCTTGCAGTCCCTGATGATCGCCAGCGCCCTGCTGGCCACCGGCAACGCCGTCCAAGCCACTGAAGGCGGTGGCGGCGCCTATGCCAATGGCAGCGAAGGCTTCATGACCGGCGCGGTGCCGCCGCCCGGTAACTACCTGGTCAGCTACAACACCTTCTATACCGCAGACCGCTTTGCCCATTCGGCGCCGGTGTTCGATGACTTCAAGCTGGCGGTGAGCGCCACGGTGCTGCGTGCCATCCACGTTAGCGACCGGCAGATCCTCGGCGGCAACTGGGCGATGCACGCTTTCCTCGTCTACGCCGACGTGAACGTCAAGAATCTCGGCGGCGCTCACCAACAGCGCGAAGGCATGGGCGACTTCATCTTCGACCCCTTGGCCATCGGCTGGCACGCCGGCAACTGGCACTGGGTGACCGGGGTGGACATCTACCTGCCCACCGGCCGCTACGACAGCGACGCCCTGGCCAATCCGGGACGCCACTACACCACCTTAGAACCGCTGTTCGGCGTGACCTACCTCGATCCCGCCGGCTACGAGTTCTCGATCAAGACCATGTTCGACTACAACTTCGAGAACCGAGCCACCGACTACCGCTCGGGCAACGAGCTGCACGCCGACTTCGTCGCCGCCCGCCATCTGGGCGCCTGGTCGGTGGGCCTGGGCGGCTATGTCTACCGCCAGGTCAGCGATGACCGCGGCGACGGCGCGGTACTCGGCGGCTTCCGAGGGCGCGCCAATGCCCTGGGGCCGCAACTGGCCTACACCTGGCGCCAGGGCATCACCCTGGCCGGCCGCTACCAGCACGAATTCGACGCCCGCAATCGCCCCGAGGGCGACAAGTTATGGATCAACTTCGCCCTCCCCCTTTGAGTTCCCTGCCCGGAGTACCCCCCATGTCCCGCATCGACCTGCTTCTCTCCGTCCGCGCCTATCTCGAACGCCCACACGGGCACTTCATCGACGGCCAGTACCAGACCGGCAACGGCCCGGCCTTCGGAATCACCGACCCCGCCACCGGTGAGGTAATCGCCCAGGTAGCGGGCGCCGATGCGGCGCAACTGGAAGCCGCCGTGGCCGGTGCCCAGGCGGCCTTTCGCGGCCCCTGGGCTGAGACCACGCCCTACCAGCGTGGTGTGGTGCTCAATCGCCTGGCCGATCTGATCGAAGCCCACGGCGAAGAGCTGGCGCAACTAGAAACACTCTGCTCGGGCAAGTCCATCCACCTCTCGCGGCTGTTCGAAGTGGGCCAGAGCGCAGTGTTCCTGCGCTACTACGCGGGCTGGGCGACCAAGATCACGGGCGAGACCCTCACCCCGTCCTTCCCCTCCCAGGCCGGCGAGCGCTACACCGCCTTCACCCGCCGCGAGCCGGTGGGCGTGGTGGCCGGCATCGTGCCGTGGAATTTCTCGGTGATGATCGCCATCTGGAAGATCGCCGCCGCCCTAGTCACTGGCTGCACCCTGGTGCTCAAACCGAGCGAATACACCCCGCTCACCCTGCTGCGCCTGGCGGAACTGGCGCTCGAAGCCGGGGTACCGGCGGGCGCGCTCAATGTGCTCAATGGTACCGGCGAAATCGGAGCCCGGTTGATCGACCATCCGGGGGTGGCAAAGGTCTCTTTCACCGGCTCGGTGCCCACCGGCCTAAAGGTCGGTCAGCAGGCCATGGCCGCCAACCTCACCCGCGTCACCCTGGAGTTGGGAGGCAAGAACGCCGCCGCCCTGCTGCCCGACGTGGACGTGGCCGCCGCCGTGGGTGGCCTGATCCAGACCGGCTACGTGCACCAGGGTCAGGTGTGCGCCGCGCCCGAGCGGGTCTATGTGCCGCGCGCCCGGCTGGACGAAGTGGCGGCCCAGTTCGCCGCCGCCCTGGGTGGCCTGACCATCGGCTCGCCGCTGAACGAAGCCGTACAATTCGGCCCCCTGGCCAACCGCGCCCACTTCGACAAGATGCTCGGCTTCTTCGAACTGGCCCACCAAGAGGGCCAGGTAGTCTGCGGCGGTCGCGCCCTGGACCGGCCCGGCTACTTCGTCGAACCGACCCTGGTGATCGCCCGCGCGGCCAGCGACCGTTTGCTGCACGAAGAAACCTTTGGCCCGCTGATCTGCCTGCTGCCCTACGATGACGTGGACGAACTGCCCGGCCTGATGAACGATTCGCCCTTCGGCCTCACCGCCAGCCTCTGGACCAACGACCTGTCGCGCGCCTTGCGACTGATCCCGCAGATCGAGGCCGGCACCGTCTACATCAACATGCACACCTTCCTCGACCCAGCGGTGCCATTCGGCGGCATCAAGGCTTCGGGCCAGGGACGCGAGTTCGGCAGTGCCTTCATCGACGACTACACCGAATTGAAGTCAGTGATGCTCCGCTACTGAAGGCCCGCCCACTCGGCACCGCACACCGGCGCCGAGTAAGCGACGCGACACCGGATGGCGCGAAAAATGCTTGAAATTTCACGTTATTGCGAATTGCCGTCCGGGTGGTACTTATTGCCCCATACCGGGTGGCCCACACGTGAGGTGTGCCCCATGAACGAACACCACAGCCAGGCTTTCGAGCACTGGAATCATGCCGTCCAGGCCATCTGCGGACGTTTCGTCACCCATTGCGCGGACGGTGCCGAACCCTTCGTCGGCCACATCGCACATCGCAACTTGGACGGACTGAACGTGGCTGACATACACGTCAACGCCCGCGCTATCGTGCGCGAGCGGGGCAAGGCCGGCCGGGCCGACGACCGTTTCTACTTCTTGGTGCTGCAACGCCACGGCCGCATGAGCGTGCAGAACGCGCAGCAGCACTTCGTGCTCGAACCGGGTGAGTTGGCGTTGCTGGATTCGGCCCAGGGTTATGAGATGCGCCCCCAGGGCCTCATCAATCAACTCTCGGTGCACCTGGGGCGCGAGTCCGTGGAGCGGGCGTTGCCCGCCTCGGCGCCACGCTTCGGCAAATTGGCCAGCGGCTCGCTCAGCGCCCGCCTGCTTAAGACCCTGTTACTGCAGTTGAGCGAAGACGATGCCGCCAGCAGCGAACACCAAGGCCACGCCTTGCAGGACGCTTTGCTCAGTCTGGTGGTGCCACTGCTACGGGGCGCTCCCCCGAAAGCGGCTCATCCGTCACTGCGCAGCCTGGCGGAACGGCTCATCCAAGACTCGTTGCTCGAACCGCTCAGCCCGAACGACCTGGCGACCCGGCTCAACGTCTCGGTGCGTCAACTCTACCGGCAATTCGCTGGCGACGGCGACAGCCTCTGCCGCTTCATCCAGCGCCAGCGTCTGGAGCGCAGCGCTCAGGAACTGGTGGGTGGCACCCTGCCCATCACCACCCTTGCGTACAAGTGGGGCTTCACCGATGCAGCGCACTTCTCTCGCCTGTTCAAGCGACATTATGGCCTGTCGCCGCGGCGTTACCGCGACCTCCAGGGTATAGGGTGAGGCCTCTGCACTTACACTAAGTTATCGAAGACTTTGGACAATACCAAATTCAACTTTCTGAGCTGTGGCTCAGTGAGCCCGCGAAAACTTTTCTGAAATAAATCCTGAGTAACTTCGTGCATGCCGAAAAACGCCTGATGGCCACGTTCGGTCAAGGTCACCAGGGTCACGCGGCCATCTTGCGGATTGGGATAGGTGTCGACCAGACCCGCCTCTTTCATGCGGTAGATGATCTTGGTCACCGTTGACATCTTGGCAATGGCGAATTCCGCCAATTCCGAGATGCTGGCCACCTCGTTTTCCTGGAGAATGTTGAGCATCCGCCAGCGCGGCACGTCCAGCTCGATGGCCTTCAGCCGCCGCTCCATCTCCAGGGTGTAGCGGGCATGGACCCGCGCGAGCCAATAGAACGGGAAGTCTTCCTTGTGAAAATCCTCGCTGACCGGATCGAACCGGTGCGTTCGTGAAGTCTGCTTAGGCATCGCGCCCCTCCCGGTTAGCAAAGCCGTGGATCATAGCCCCTTTTGCCTGCCCCGCCAGCCGCCGCCGTCGCCCGAGGCCCGCGCAACGCGACCGACCGGCCTGGACGACACCCTTCTCTACACGCGATCCGCCGTTTCAGCGCGAACTTCCCCTGGCCTGTTCGGGCAACTTTCCCACCCAACTTTCCCGGCGACTCTGCGCAACTTGAGCGACACTTTTTATCGATGTTCCTTTATCGAACGCTTCGTTTGAAAGGCGACCAAAATGGGATAGCCGGGGTGGCCATGCTTGCCTAGCATCAAATTTCCTGTAACGCCTGAACAATAACAACCGAGTCGCCCTGCGAGGGCGGCCTCCCTCCATGTCTGCCCTCACTCACGGCCCTCATCATGAACGTATCCCCTTCCACTCCGGGTACCGCGCAACTGCGGCACGGCACCCTGGGTGTTGCCATGATCGTGTTCTTCGTCATCTCGGCCGCCAGTCCCTTGAGCGTCCTGGCGGGCGGTTTCCCCATTGGCATCATGCTCGGCAATGGTGCGGGCACTCCGGCGCTGCTACTCGCCGCCCTGGGGGTGTTGCTCTGCTTCGCCGTAGGCTATACCCGCCTGGCTCGCCATGTCGCCCACGCGGGCGGCTTCTATGCCTTCATCTCACGCGGCCTCGGCGGTGTCTGGGGCGGTGCCGCCGGCATGCTGGCGATGGTCGCTTACAACATCCTCCAAGTCGGCATCTACGGCATGTTCGGCGCCGTGGTGGCGGGTAACTTCGACGCGCTGCTCGGCCTGCAGGTGCCTTGGTGGGCCTGCTCTCTGGCGGCGCTGGTCGTGGTGGCCTGCCTGGGTTACCGCAACATCGACCTCTCCGCGCGACTGCTGTCGGTGATGGTCGTGGCGGAGTATCTGGTCATCCTGCTGCTGGACGCGGCCATCCTGGTCTCCGGTGGCGCCCACGGGGTGGACTTCAGCGCTTTCACGCCGACCCAGGTGAGCAGTGGCAACCCCGCCATCGGCCTGCTGTTCTGTTTCGCCGCCTTCATCGGCTTCGAGGCCTCCACGCTTTACGCCGAAGAAGCCAAGAATCCGCAGCGTACCATCCCCTTGGCGACTTTCATCGCCGTCCTGCTGGTAGGCGGTTTCTACACCTTCTCGGTGTGGGCGATGATTGTCGGCAGTGGCGCCGACGGTATCGTCGAACGGCTGCAGGCCATGCCCGATCCCATCACCTTCCTGTATGGGCTGTCGGACCAGTACGTGGGCACCTGGCTGACCCAGAGCATCCGCCTGCTGTTCGTTGTCAGCCTGCTGGCCGGTCTGCTGGCCTTCCACAACGCCGCCGCGCGCTACTTCTTCGCCACTGGTCGTGATGGCCTGCTCTCGCCGCGCCTGGGCCGCACCCACCCGCGCCACCAGAGTCCGCACCTTGGTTCGCTGCTGCAAAGTACCATCGCCGCCGTGCTGCTGCTGGGCTTCGCCCTGGCCGGGGCCGACCCGGTGCTACAGGTGTTCGCCTGGTTGAGCAACCTGGCGACCCTGAGCCTGATCCTGTTGATGGTTCTGACCTGCCTAGCGGTGATCAGCTACTTCCGCAGCCACCCCGAGCACCTGGACAGCCGCCTGTGCTGCCTGGTCCTGCCCGCGCTGTCGGGGCTGGCGCTGTTCGTCATCTTCTTGATGGCGCTCGTCCACTTCGACGTCCTCACCGGCGCCAGCACCTTAATCTCCGTGGCCCTGTGGTCCGTGGTGCCGCTGGCGGCCCTGATCGGCGCTCTGCTCGCGCTCCGCCTGCGCAGCACCGCGCCGCAACGTTTCGACCTGCTGGGAAGCAGCCCCGCTTGATCCCCGGGGCCAACCTAGCACAGACCGGGCGGCCCCCTTGCCTTGCACGCTGCCCTCCCCCTTTCACCTGGTCGAAGGAATCGCCCATGTCCCCTCTACGTATCCCCCAAAGTCTGCTGGCCGCCCTATTGCTCACCGGCCTGCTACCAACCGCGCACGCCCTGCCGCTGTACGATGACGGCGACACCCACGTCAGCGTCGACGGCCTGGCCGTGTATGGCCTGTTCGACAGCCGCAAGCGCTATGACGGCGGCGACGGGGGCACCCATTGGCGCGAAGGCTTCATCAAATACGGCCTCAAGGCCGACACCGGCCTGGGCGAAGCCGGCAGCCTCTACGGCGCCTTCGCCCTGGTGTCGTCGGGCACCTGGGGCGACGGCGACGCCAGTGGCTTGAGCGACGGCTCCGAACGCACCACCAAGATCGAGGACGCCTACGCCGGCTGGCGCTCTGGCGGCCTGTTCCCGGCCCTGGGCAAGGACGGTGTTGACGTCTCCTTCGGGCGCCAGCTCTACAAATTGGGCCGAGGCTTCCTCATCAACGACGACGGCCTTAACCCCGGCAAGGGGCTCGCCGACGGCGACTACAACCGCGGCGGCGCCTACTACCTGGCCGCCCGGCACGCCTTCGACCGCACCGCAGTGGTCAAGGTAGGCGGCGACCAGGGCTGGAACGGCAGCGCCGCCTGGCTCAAATCCGACAACCGCATCCAGGCCAACAGCGAAATGACAGTGGGCAGCCTCGGCTACACCGGGGCCGCCGGCACCGTCGCGGGTGCCTGGATCCACGGCTTGGACGTGGACGACCGCTGGGCCAGCGACTTCCAGCAGCGGCGCGATGGCATGAACACCTACAGCCTGCGCGCCGAAGGCAGCGCGGGTATCGAGCACGCTAACTTCTCCGCCGAGTACGCGGTGCAGGACGCCCAGGGCGACCACGAGAATGCCTGGTACCTCGAAGGCAGCTACCAATTCGCCCGTGCGCTCCTCACCCCCTCCGTTACCCTTCGCTACACACGCTACTCGCAAAACTGGGACCCGCTGTTCACCGGCTTCAGCACCGGCTACGGCACCTGGTTCCAGGGCGAGGTGGCGGCCAACTACGCCGGGCCCTTTAACAGCAACGCCGGCATCACCCACGTTGGGCTCAAGGTCAATCCGCTGGAGAACGTTACCGTCGGAGCGCTTTATTTCGACCTGCGCACGCTGCACGGCCGCGACAGCCTCAACCTTGACGCCCGCGAGCTGGATCTCTACGTGGAATGGGCCGTGTCGCCGAACCTGATCGTCACTCCGCTGGTGGGCCTCTACCGTCCCGATCACTCGGCGACCGACGGCGGCAATCAGTCCAACGGCGACGGCACCAACGTCTATTCGCAGTTGGTGGTGGCGGTTCCCTTTTAGCACGGCGCGCGAACAGGTCCGAACTTTGCTTCAAGCGCTGCGCACAGCTCAACGGAGGCTCGGCGCATGCTGCTTCACCAGGCCCACTACGACGACGTCGGCGTGCATGCCAGCGCCCTGGTGGGCTGGCGGCAGGTCTACGATCAGCTCAGCAAGGGGCATGCGCGCACTACCCTGCGCCACCTCACGGCCGAGCGTTTCCAGTTGTTTCAGGAGATACTCAACACCCGCGTGACCCAGCGCGGGGTCGCCCCGGCCGGGCGGCTGTGCGTAGCCCTGCCGCTGTGCGCCGCCGAACCGGGGGTGTTCCAGGGCCGCAGCGTCGGCGAGGAAAACATCACCCTGCTCTATGGCGGCCAGGAGTTCTCCGTCCAGGCCGCCAGCGGTCTGGACCTGCTCGCCATCACCGTGGACGAACGCCGGCTGGAAGCCGTGGCAGAGCGTGAATTCTCCTCCCTCGAACTACGCCGCCTAGCCCGGCTCTCGCGGCTCGCGCTCGGCCCACCCCAGGCGCAGCGGATGCGCCAGCACTTCGCCGGGCTGCTCCAGTACGGCCTGTCGACCTCACCGCTGTCCTCGGAGCGGCACCTCGAAGACCAGGTGCTCGAAGGCCTTCTGGACCTGCTGCGCGGCGCTATCGGCCGCGAGACGGTGCGCCAGGGCAACCATGCAGTGAGCGCCTACTTGGTGCGCCAAAGCCAGGAGCTGACCCTGGCATCGCCCGACGAACCCCTCTCGGTGCTGGATATCTGCGCCCGCCTGAACGTTAGCCGCAGTACCCTGCAGCGCAGCTTCCAGAGCGTCACCGGGCTACGACCGGTGGAATACCTGCGGGCGATCCGCCTCAACGCTGCGCGCCGCACCCTGCGTACCAGCCGAGCCGATCACCTGACCATCGCCCACGTCGCCAGCGATCATGGTTTCGTCCATCTGGGCCACTTCGCCGGCTATTACCGCACCCTGTTCGGCGAACACCCCTCCAACACTCCGCGCGCTAGTTGACCCGCTTTGGGGCAGCCCGCACCGTCGTGGCGCATTCACAGCTCCAGCCGATGGATCCGCTGACCGTAGCCCTCCTGGCGTAGGCGCCGTTGATAGTCGTGCGGGGTGGTGCTGGTGAGCGTCTTGAAGTCCCGTAGAAAGTGCGACTGATCGCTGAAACCCAGCTCGGCGGCCAGGTCTGAACAGCACACCTCGGGATTGTCGAGCAGGGTGTTCATCGCCGCCTGCCCCCGCACGATGCGGCAGAACGCCTTGGGGGCCAGCCCCGTGTCGCGCTTGAACTGCCGCTGCAGCGTGCGCCGATTGACCCCAGTCTTGGCCTCCCAGTGGCCGATGCGCACATCCCCCTTGCCGGCCAGCGCCTGGGCGATCAACCACTGGGTGAGGCGTGAGCCACGCACTGCCAGGTGCGCGTCGACGAATCCGCCTAGGGCCTGGATGCGCGCGGCGAAACCCGGTGCCAGGACGATCCGCTCCAGCAGCCGCTCGGCTTGGGGCGTGACATCACGCAGGTCATGCTCCTGGTCGGTGAGGTCCTCCGCCGTTACCGCGAGGAAACCCGGTATCACTCCGGGACGAAAACGGGCGCCAAAGTAACGGTGGTTAGGCAGCAACTCCACCCGCCGCGCGTTCAGCGCCGTCCCGCAGACCCGGGCTCGCGGCTGGCCGGCATTGCAATCGAAGATCACATCGACGCAGCCGTCGGGCACCACCACCGTAGCCGACGCCGACTGCGCCACGTCGAAGCAATAGTAATGCGACACGCCGCCCGCGGCCGCAGCGCTGATGGCGTACTGGGACGAGTCGAGGACGAACCACGGCTGTTCGTACAGCGGCTGGGCGGCGGCGGGAGAAAGGTTCATCGGGCGTACAGGTCGTTTTCAGATAAGTCTCTTGGCGGCAAACGACATGCCAGACTAGCCGACCCGAACCTGTCCGAAAACTACAATACGCCGCCTGCCCCGGCTTCTAAGGTAATTCCACGAAGCCCCGGCGCGCCCTGGCGTCCCGGCCTTCGCCCATTCGTCGACCACGACACGAGACGCCCTAGATCCCTGTCCGCCCCCATCCAGTCGCGCCCCTGGCGACCGCCTCCGTGCGGCCCTCCCAGGGGTAGATCCGGTGGTCGCGATGACACCACCAGGACGCGCTCGGCGATGGCCGCCTCGATCCCCGACCTTGACGCCGCACCCGCAGGAATCCGCCCATGACCGCCAGCACCAAGATCGATTTCCTCTACCTCTCCGAAGCCGACATGATCCGCGCCGGCGTGACCGACATGAAGGCCTGCGTCGACACCATGGAAGAGATGTTCGGCCTGCTCTACCGCGGCGACTACCGCATGGCCGGTCCCAACAGCGACTCCCACGGCGCGATGATCACCTTCCCGGAAGAATCACCCTTCCCCACCATGCCCAAGCCCACCGCCGATCGTCGGCTGATGGCCATGCCGGCCTACCTGGGCGGCAGCTTCGGCAAATGCGGCGTGAAGTGGTATGGCTCCAACATCGCTAACCGCGAGAAGGGCCTGCCGCGCTCCATCCTGATGTTCACCCTGAGCGACCCGGACACCGGCGCACCGCTGGCACACATGTCGGCCAACCTGCTATCGGCCTACCGCACCGGCGCCATCCCCGGCGTCGGCGCCCGCTACCTGGCGCGGCCGGACTCGCGGGTGGTCGGCCTGCTCGGCCCCGGCGTAATGGGCAAGACCACCTTAGCCGCCTTCATCGCCGCATGCCCGAAGATCGACACCCTCAAGATCAAGGCGCGCGGCCAGCGCAGCCTCGATGACTTCCTCACCTGGGTCAGCCAGACCTATCCGCAGATAACCACCGTGCAGGTAGTGGACAGCCTGGAAGCCGTGGTGCGCGACTCGGACATGGTGACCTATTGCAGCTCCGGCGCCACCGGCGACCCCGAGACCTACCCTATCGTCCGGCGCGAGTGGGTCAAGCCCGGCGCCTTCCTGGCCATGCCCGCCTCCTGCCGCCTCGACGCCGGCATGGAACGCGACGACGTGCGCAAGGTGGTGGACTGCCTGGGCCTCTACCAAGCCTGGTTCGAAGAGCTGCCCAAGCCCGCCCATCGTCACGTGCCGGTGATCGGCGTGCGCTTCATGGACATGATCCACGAAGGCAGCCTGCGCCTGGACCAGGTCGAGGACATCGGCCGTATGGTGGTGGGTGAAGCCCCCGGCCGGCGCAACGAAGACGAAATTGTCGTCATGTCGGTGGGAGGCATGCCGGTGGAAGACGTCGCCTGGGGCACAGTGATCTACCGCAACGCCGTCGCCCAGGGCATCGGCGTCTCCCTCAACCTCTGGGACACCCCCGCCCTGAGCTAATCCCTCCCCATTCCAGGAGCTTCATCCCTATGACCGTCATTACCAAACTCAAGACCGGCTCGAAATACGAAGAACTCGGCAGCTACTCGCGCCTGGTCGCGGTCGGCGACTGGATCTACGTCTCCAACACCGCGGGCCGCAATCCCCAGACCCAGCAAATCGCCGACGACCCGGTCGAGCAGGCCGCCCAGGTGTTCGCCAACATCGAGACGGCCCTGGCGGCCGTCGACGCCAGCCTGGCTGACGTGGTCTTCTCGCGGGTGTTCATCCAGCAGCCCGAAGACGTGGCCATCGTAATGATCTATGTCGGTGAGCGCTTCTCGGGCATCGACCCGGCCACCACTGTGACCTGTCCGCCGCTCGGCTCGAGCGTCTACCGCGTCGAGTTGGAAGTCACCGCCTACCGCGGCGCCTCCCGCGCCGAAGTGGTGCGCCTGAACCTGGCGCCTTGAGCGTCCACCGACCCGCCCCTGCCGTTTCGAGACCCTAGCCCATGGCGCCGATCATCTCTCCCGTTCAGACCTCCAGCCAATTGCCCGCGGCTGCCCCCGTGGTCATCATCGGCGGTGGCATCGTCGGCCTCACCGCCGCCCTCACCCTCGCCGAGCGCAACGTGCCGGTGTTGCTGCTGGAAAAAGGCCGTATCGCTGGGGAACAGTCTTCGCGCAACCTCGGTTGGGTGCGCAAGACCAACCGCCATGCGGTGGACGTGCCCCTGGCCCAGGCCGCCGACCGGCTATGGGCAGAGCTACCGGCGCGGGTCGGCGCCGAAGTGGGCTACCGCCAGCCCGGCATCCTCTTCCTCGCGCGCCGCGAACAAGACATGGCCGCGCACCAGGGCTGGCTCGGCAGCGTGAGCGATCTGGGGCTGGACAGCCGCCTGCTCAGTAGCCGAGAGATCGACGCGCGGGTGCCCCGCGGGCGGGGCCAGTGGGTGGGCGGGATCTTCACCGCTTCCGACGGCCGCGCCGAACCTACTCTGGCCAGCAGCGCCATCGCCCGTGCGGCCATGGCCAAGGGTGCGACCCTCATCGAAGGCTGCGCCGTACGCTCGCTGATCACTCAGGGCGGACGCATCAGCGGCGTTCTCACCGAGCGTGGCGAGATCCGCTGCGAACAGGTGCTGCTGGCCGGCGGCCTCTGGTCGCGACGCTTTCTCGGTAATCAAGGCATCGCCTTGCCAACCTTGCCGCTCACCTGCTCAGTCCTGCGCACCCACCCCATGGCCGGTCCGACCGAGAGCGCTGTGGGCGCACCGGACTTCTCCTTCCGCAAGCATTGCGACGGTGGCTTCATCATCACCCAGCGCGGCGCGCTGGACGCCAGTCTGACCCTCGACCACCTGTTGCTCAGCCGCCAGTACCTGCCGGCCATCCGCGCCCAGCGCAGTTACCTGCGCGTCTCCCTGGGCAAGCCCTTCCTGCACGACCTGCGCCTGGCACGGCGCTGGAAAGAGGGTGCCGCTTCACCCTTCGAACGGGTCCGGGTACAAGACCCACCCGTCAACCAGGCCCTCAACGATGAAGCCCTGCGCAACCTCCGGGCCGCCTGGCCGGAATTCGAACAAGCCCGTATCGCCCAGAGCTGGGCCGGCACCATCGACGTGACGCCCGACTCCCTTCCGGTGATGGGCCCCGTCGCCCAACTACCCGGTCTGGTTCTGGCCACCGGCTTTTCTGGCCACGGCTTCGGCACCGCCCCCGCCGCCGGCCAACTGGCCGCCGACCTTCTACTGGGCAGCACCCCGCTGGTCAACCCGGCGCCTTACGCCTTCGACCGCTTCGCCGCGGTAGGTCAAACAATTGCTGCGGTGTAAGACTCACTTACGCCGTGCTTAGATAAGCATTCTCGTTCGGCACCCTGGAACTTAGCAGCGCGTCTAAGCAGACAGTTCCGCGGCTGATGTAGGGACAGATTCTCGCTACCCAAGGCTGCTACACCAGCATGAAGTGCATCGACGGCCAGAATTGATCACCGTAGGTGTGGTGGGAGAGGTGCAGGTCAACCACTACTACTAAGCGTGATTGGTAGGCTAGCGGAAGGCGGCGGAGTCGTTGTGTTGCAGGCGCCGCAACAGTCGGCTGTGGAACTCGGCTGGCCCGGGCGATCGGGGGCGATCTTCAAGGCATACCTCCCAGCGATTAAGGATGGGATTCGAACACATCACCAGAAGCCCCAGCAAGGCCCCGTAGCGGTGCGCCCCCTTGGAGGTCGAAGGCTTAGCCGGTATCGCTGTGATCACGTTGTTTGGTTGGCTCCAGTATATTGTCCACAAGCGGACCGTTGCGCTCACCTGCTTCTGCTCCTTCGCCACGTCGCGCTTCACTTCCTGAGCGTGCAGGCGCAGCTGCTTGTTTTCGAGCGCGGCGTTCTTCTGCGCGTTGTGATCGACCACCTCAGCCAGGGAGTTGTCGTTGTCGGTATAGATCACCACTCCATACCGCGATAGGCTTATTACTGCGTGATACACGTCCTTGCTGATGTTGGGCGACTTGCTGTCCAAATTGATCAGCACCCGGTCAGTGATCAGGCACTGAGCTCTGTCGACGGTATAGACGTAGGCCGAGCTTACGCAGTTCGCCGCCTGGCCGGTCAGTTTGTCAGTCGAAAAAAGGGTTAGCGTACACTGACCCTTTCAGGGTGTTCGGTCTGACCGAACAAGGTATTGATGATGAGCTGAGCCTCGGCGGCGTAGGGTCCGAGGAAGGTCAGCGTAGCGCCCTCCTCTGCGGCCCTTACGTGAAGCAGGATCCGGTACCGGCTGTAATTCTCCCGGTACCGCTCCTTGACCAGCGTGCGGTACTCCCCCGGGCCGCCGGCAAACGTCGCCGGCGGCGCAAAGGGGTCGATACCGTGGCTGCCTGGCGCCGTGGGCACGATCCGCGGATAGAAGAGGTAATTGCTCACGCAACTTCCCTCCTCGCCCACTGCGGAAAGCCCATCCGCCCCAGCTGCAACAGCACATCATTCCAGTCGACGCCCTTGGCCCCTTCCGGAATGGGGAGCGGCGGCGCGAAGACCTGCAGCTGGATGTTCCGCTCCCAAAGGCGAGCCCGAGGACCTTGCCGCGCTACGTGTCGGTTAGTGGGCAGCGCTCCCTGGCTGCTCGCGTACTCGCGGCCGGCGACGGGAGATGGTGCAGACGATCCTGGGCCACCAGCACCTCAACCACTCAAAGCCTTATTTGACGGTAGATCTGGCGACGATTCGCCGGGCATTCGAGTTGGCTGTTCGAAGTCGCTCACTTTGCAGCTTGTAGCGAATTTATGTAGATTTATCTAAATCCGATAAACCTCCAAAGGTTTGTATAGCTATGGACCCTATCAGTAATCCTTATTCTCCGGGGGCCGGCACGCCGCCACCCGAGTTGGCTGGCCGAGGTGAACTTCGTGAGCGCGTGAGGATTGGCATTGCAAGATTGCGCCGAGGAAACCCGGCCAAAAGCGTTTTGATGGTCGGGTTGCGCGGCGTGGGCAAGACCGTGTTGCTCGACCAAATGCGTACAGATGCCGAGGCCGCAGGGGTTCATACGATCCGTATCGAGGCACCTGAAGGTCGCTCCCTGCCAGCGCTGCTGGCCCCCCAATTGCGCCTCGCATTACTTCGGTTAAGCCGGGTTGAGGCAGCGAAAGACATGGCTCAGCGTGGCCTGCGCGCCTTGGCAGGCTTCGCCAAGGCCTTGAAGGTGACCTACAACGACATTGAGGTAGGGCTGGACTTCGACCCTGAGCCAGGCCTTGCCGACAACGGTGATCTCGAAAGCGATTTGGCTGCCTTGCTTGAGCAAGCAGGCTCAGCCGCTCGGCAAGGCGATACCGCGCTGGTCATCTTTATCGACGAACTTCAGTACGTGGGTGAAGGTGAGCTTGCCGCATTAATCTCTGCTCTCCATCGGTGCGCTCAGAGCCGGCTGCCAGTGACTGTGGTAGGTGCTGGCCTGCCTCAACTGCGCGGGCGAGCTGGTAACGCAAAGTCCTATGCAGAGCGGCTTTTCGACTACCCGGAAATTGGCCCGCTGAGCCAGGCTGAAGCGGCAATAGCTATCGTAAAGCCGGCTGAAGACGAGGGTGTCAAGTTCGAAGCCGAGGCTGTAGGGCTTGTTGTGGATCAGACCAGGGGCTATCCCTATTTCCTTCAGGAATGGGGTAAGCATGCGTGGGATGTGGCAGAGCAGAGCCCCATCACGAAGCTGGACGTAGAGCGCGCCACTGGCGAGGCCGTAGCCGCTCTTGATGAGAGCTTCTTCCGGGTTCGTTTTGATCGGCTCACACCAGCTGAGAAAAAGTACCTCCGCGCCATGGCTGAGCTTGGTGCAGGGCCGCATAGGTCAGGGGATATTGCAGAAAAGCTCGGGCGACGTGTGACAGCCCTTGGGCCGACCCGCAATAGCCTGATTGCCAAAGGCATGATCTGGAGCCCTAACCATGGT
This sequence comes from Pseudomonas oryzihabitans, assembly GCF_032027545.1. Taxonomy (GTDB): domain Bacteria; phylum Pseudomonadota; class Gammaproteobacteria; order Pseudomonadales; family Pseudomonadaceae; genus Chryseomonas; species Chryseomonas oryzihabitans_F. Next base: position 66,795 of record NZ_JAVSJB010000020.1, read on the forward strand.
GATACTGCGTTCACCGTGCCGCTCTTTGACGAGTTCATGAAGCGGATTATGCCGGGGGATGAGTGGGATGCCACGTGACACGAACCGCCTGGGCGGGCGTCCAGCAAGAGGCTGGCTGGAGGGCTAGCCGCTGGGCCCTTTGGGTGAATCCGGCGAGCGATGGAATAGGAGCGCGAAAGGCCCAAAGAGGCAGACGCCCGACAGCAAGATCCAGAAGGTGATGAGCGTCGCCTCGCCTCGCTCGTACTGCGGAGCCTCACTGCCAAGCACACCCTGACCATACGACAAAAGCATGGCTCCCAAGGCCAGGCTTATCGCCCAAAATGCCGGGGCGTAGTCCTGTCGGATATCCAGGTTGATGAGGAACTTCCACAGCCACACACCGGCGCTACAGACGCTGGCTATCACGCAGAGCCACATCAGGGCGTACATGACGTCGGCACCGAAGGCAGGAACAATTTCCACGTTCCACTACCCCGCGAGCTTAGCCGTCAGCTCGTAGGAGACGAGCCAATCGCTCCCTGCCTCGCCGGCGTCGCCCACAACGCCGGTATCCAGCTGCTCCCGTAGGCGCGCTGCAAGCTCTTCGACCGAATCGCACCCCATGTCCTCGAGCTCGTCCGCTGTTACTTCAATGCGTACCTTCACCGGTGGTCTCCCTATAGGCCAGATGATCACCATCCTCGCATAGCTCAGCACTGCTGCGGGCCAGGTTCACGCCGGCCAGGGGTGTGAACCTGCAGGTAGCTCGTCTCAGGCGCTAGCCGGCACGCTCGCAGGGCGCAGCCATGTCGGATTGGAACGCGACGAGCGAGGCGCGCGCCTGGCGGCACGCCTCAAGGTACCCAGGAAAGGAACACGGAACATCGGCCAGCGCATCGGCCAGCGCATCGGCAAGCGCCTGGCAGAAGTTTGCGAGCGCGAATGGCTCCTCTATCCCTTCTCCTGCGCCCACCAGGTAGTTTGGCGAGACTTCGACGACCAGCCCGGGATTTGAATCTGCCTCGCGCTGCAGTGTGAAGCGGCCGCCCGAAAGCTCGCGGATCAGCCGCCCCAGCGGTATCCGCGCAAAGCTGCGAGCGTCATCGAAAATTCCGGCGAGCTCGCGGATCCGGGCGAAGTGCGCGCGCCAGCGCCCCTCCTCCTCATCCTGCGCACGCGTAGCCCTCTCCAGGTACCACCGTTCGTACTCAACCACCGGTAGCCCTCGGTACAGCACATCCTCGAGCTTCTTCTGCTCGGGACTATCGATCCAGCGGTCACGGGTCTGCGACACATAGGCAACCAGCAGGTGCGCGCATCCGTGCTGCCGTAGGCGCTAAACCTGGTGTTCGAGTGGCGCGGCCGAATCCCACATCCACGCCGGCGCAAAGCACTCGATCTGCGCCGCGAGCGCGGCGGTCGTAGCGTGCACGTCAGCCAGGACCTGGAACCAGAGCTCTGCCGTGATGGCGCCGACCTGGTGATCGAGCGGAAGCCGGGAAAGGCGGTGAGGCAGGGCCAGGGCCTGATCCACGAACCCGGGCAGCCGCCGAACGCCGAAGATGTGGCGTTCCGCGGGGCGGTGGTGCCGCGCTTTTGCTTCGGCCTCTAGCGCGCGCTGCAGGATGTCCGGCAGCCACGGCAGCGCTGCGGCCATCCGCCAGCGCTCGGCAAATTGGCGAGCGCTGAACGTCCCGTTCTTGCCGCTGGGCACTACGAGCCAACCACACTCGACCGCTTCGGCTATGAGCTGGACGGGTGTTTGCAGGCAAGGTGGCACCGCGGCCAGCACGTCGCGGTGAGCTGCCGACTGGCGAGCGGCGAGATACCTACGTGCCCAGGGATAGGCCTCCTTGCGCAGGATCGCCTTGCGGTAGTGTTCCAGGGGGAAGGAAGCCCTTTCCTGGGCGAGAGGTTCTATTGAATTCATCTTGGCTGCCTGCAGTAGATGCAGCCAGCGTACGGAGAATCGATAGAACGCAAGGCCTATCAAGAAGCGGCCCCTTGCGTTTTGAAAAGCTGTGTCAGGGTGGATGGTAGATATCAACCAGGAGCCTCACCATGAACACCGAAACCCTCCCCTCCACTACCACCGCTACAGCACCGGGCACTGTCGTACCAGGCCGCCTGGTCTTCCATCGCGACGAGCCATCCCGCTTCGGTCCCATCGAAGTAATGAGCCGGGATGCCCTGGTGAAGGGTCTGTCGATGAAGCAGCACCAGATCCTGCCGTTTGAGCCGGAGGCGCTCCTCACTGCCGCGCAGCTGGCCGAAGTCATCATTGATCTCGCCGGCCAAGCGGCGACACCGGCGAGCGCGGACCAGCTGGCGGCCTACGCTCGTACCCTGGCCGAAGCCTATGGCGCGCATAGCCAAGCGGGCGACCTTGCCGTCGGCGACCTCGCCTTCTACCACGAGGATCCGGATGCATACGGACCTCTCGCCATCCAGGCAATCGCCTCGAAGGTCACCGCCTACAGCAAGTACAAGGAGCTGGAACTGGACTTCGACCAGGCGGATCTGAGCACTGCCGACCTGCTGGCTGAGGAGCTCATCAGCGCTCTCGCCATCGAAGACGCCGAGCTGCGGCAGCTGAAGGTGTCAGCTCGCGCCAAAGCCCTGGCCGCAGCCTTCGCCAGCTAGCCATTCCGTCCGACCACAGCCCCGTCTCAGCAGGCCCTTCTCGTAGGGGCCGTCCACCTAAATACCAATCTCGCCGGCGTGCCCGGCGAGTTGTTTCGCATCCACCCAGCATCACGCGGTGTTGGGCTTCGCTATCGCAGATCAGCGTCCAGCAGGTAACCATCCAGCTGCCGGAGCGGGCTCAGGGCGTGCTTACAAGCCCTGGTCGGCACCCTCGCCTGCAGGATTCCAGACAGCGCACGCGGACGCTCAAACGAGCCTTAGCCCCCAGATCACCCCAAGCTGCGCACATCGATAGTGTCCGCGCGCCCCATCGGCGCCGGCCATCCAGTGGCCTGGCTTATACCGTGCTCATCCATAGCATGGTCGCCAGGCCCCAGCTCGAGGCAAGCCGAACGGACTCACCATCGCGCGGGGATGGCAGTATTCCGGCCGTGGTTGTCCGCTGTACCCACCAGCTGATGGAACAGATTCCAAAGCAGGTACTCATCGAGAGGACGTGTAATAGCGCCGACATGAGCGAAAGCCCGCCTTACCCTCACCAGGCAGTATCCGCGCCGAGGAGCGCCAGGTTGCTTTCCAACGCCTGCGTATCCGTCAATGAAACGCCTGTATTCCGGGAGCTGGATCGGTCCTCAAAGCAACGCTAGCTGCTTATTAACCTCAGCTTCAACCTAGAACGCCTGGATAGCCTCGTCATCGGCGTCGCACCCGCGGCCAGTGCCCAGCAGGCCGGCGTAATGCTCCTTCAAGGCCTCCTCGCCCTGGCCGTCCGCGGCGAGCTGGTCGATCGCTTGCCAAGGCGCCAACCGCTCCGGCGGCAGAAACCGATAGGGATCGGCTACCAGCCCGCAGGCAAAACGGCCGGTGCCGAGCGAAATCAACGTTAGGCACCTCTCCTCGTCACCCAGCTCCTTGCCGAGGTCGCACACCTCGGCAACACAGCACAGGCCGCATCCGTTGCACGGCTTGCCCTGCGGTGGCTTATCCAGCGAGACCAGGTGGAGCGCCAGCCGGCGCCTGCAGGCTCTGGCTTATCTATCTCCCCTCCCCTCTTCACCGACGCGTCCCGACAGAACCCTGCCCAGGTCACCCGGGCGCCATTGGGCAACCGGCTCATCGCAGTCGGTGCAGTATAGAATCTTTCCATCGCGGACCTTCAGGTTCGAGTACATGTCGGTGTTGTCCGCAGTACCTCCGTCCAGGTCGACGAAGTAATCGCCTGAACCCTGGTAGTGCCGTTTGATGAAGAAATGTACCCGGTTTCAGCAATACGGGCAGGACACCGGTTCATCGATTGTCTGCAGGTTGTTACTGCGCATTATCTGCCACCTCGGCGCGCGGTCCCCGATTTCCGGCCTGATCGGCCTTTTCCGCTGCGGCTCTTTCGGCCCTTGCTGCCCTTCCGGCCTGGCTTACCCCACCCCGCGCCCCAGGGGTCGACCCGGATGTCAGGGTACAGATCCTTGACCGCGTTCCAGCTTGCCTCCCGCGCTGGGAGCGTCGCTTCCACATAGGGCTCCCAGCCGACCCAACTGATCGCATCCATCAGCTCTATGCACAGATCACCCGCTTCAATCGGTGACGGGACGCCGTGCTAGTCGATAATACGGGTGTCACCAAATGACCAGACCTGCTCCTGTAGCTCGACCGCCATGAACACCTCCCACTCGGTCGTATCGTCATCCGGGCCCGGGTAGGCCACCCAGGCCTCGCCGATCTGCAACGGCCCGTACTGCGTCTGGAAGGTCACCGTCACGTGGCCCCGGGCGTAGTACAGCCGCGGATTGCCGGTGCTGCGCACTTTTTTGATGACGGACGCGACGCTCATCGGTGGCCGGTCTTTCTCCGGAGCGTGAGCAAGGTGCTCGAGTAACTCCACGAAATCGTCGTAGCGAATATCCATCGTCTCAGGTCCATGAGGGGTTCACCGATACCCTGGCACCTTTCCTGAGAATGCAAGGGTGGTCCGACATGGACGCAAACCGTGCAAACATTGCATTCCTGGGGATTGGGAGATCCTGCAGAGGTCCTTCCAACCGTGGATCTCCCCATGTCTGTCGTTGCCCGAACTGCTGAAATTGATGCCCTCCTCTCCCGTGATGCCGCGGTCGCCATCGGCGTCAGCGGCGGCAAGGACTCGGACGCCTGTGCACTGGCAACGGCCACCTACCTCGACCAGGTTGGCCACCGAGGGCCCCGGCTGCTGATCCATGCCGATCTTGGCTCGGTGGAATGGGAGCAGAGCCTGCCCAAGTGCCAGGAACTCGCGAGCGCGATCGGCTGGGAGCTCGCCGTCGTTCGCCGTGAGGCGGGCGGGATGATGAAGCGCTGGGAGGGCCGTTGGGAAAACAACGTTCGTCGCTACGCCGACCTTTCGTGCGTCAAGCTGATCCTGCCCTGGAGCACGCCCTCGATGCGCTTCTGCACCCCGGAGCTCAAGAGTGCGGTGATCGCCAGCTACCTCAAGAAGCGATTCCCCAGACGAGACATCATCAACGTCACTGGCATCCGTCGCCAGGAAAGCTCCAGCCGCAGCAAGATGCCAGTATCCAAGGTAGACACCCGACTCAGCCGGCGAGGCCTGCAGGGCCTGGTGTGGAATTCGATCATCGAATGGACGCTGCCAGAGGTCCTGGGAGAAATTGCGGGCCACGGCCGGGAGCTGCATGAGGCCTACACCTGGTACGGTATGAGCCGCGTGAGCTGCTCGTTTTGCATCATGGCTTCCAAACCGGACCTCATCGCTTCCGCGACCTGCGTTGGCAATCAGGACACCTATCGTCGGATGGTCGCCCTGGAAGCAACGTCCTCGTTCGCGTTTCAATCTGGCGCTTGGCTCGGCGACATTGCGCCTCACCTGCTCGACCCCAAAGCGCTGGAGCAGCTCCGAAACGCGAAAAAGGTATGCCGCATGCGCGAAGCCGCAGAAGCAACCATCCCTCGGCATCTGCACTTCGTCTCGGGTTGGCCCACCTGTATCCCCACCGCGCAGGAAGCTAATCTTCTCGCGAACGTACGGCTGACCTTCGCGCGATTGTTGAAGCTTGACGTAGCGTGCACTACCGGAGCTGAGGTCAGGGGTCGTTTCGCGGAACTGTACGCGGGCAAGGCCGATCAGGTCGAGGTCGCTCCCATTCGCATAGTTCACCCAACTGCAGCTCAGATCGCGTTCGAGTTCTGATCGCGACGCTGGCTATTCACCCGCGCGGCCCAATCCCCAGGCGTGCAGGGATCGCTGCGCGGGCATCGGGCTGGCTTCGCCGGATGAGAAAGTCTTGGCGTAGTCCACGTGCCCTGCCTGATCAGCTTCGCTGCGATGTAGATCGCATTGGCTGTGGGGTGCTTGGCCAGCGCGCCACTCTGCAGGCTTTGAAAAACCTCCTTCGCGCGCTGCGGCAGCCGGTTACTAGCCGCTATAAAATGTGGCTATCCAATCTGTCGTATGCATACGACAAATCTGAGGTACACCAACTAACAGCCTGAAGCAGGTCCGATGCCTTGGCCGTTTTGTCGTATGCATACGACAAGCTCAAGGGGGCCATCTGCGCGATCAGACCGCCGTTGCTGATACAGCTCGCGCCAGCGCCTCTGCTAAAGACCGAATCAGTAGCTGCTATAGCTCGCAAGGCTCGGCTGAACCCATCACCATGCAGATTAGCAGGGCTGGTTTGCGTCTAGCTGCATAAGAAGACATAGCGGTATCTACCCTTTACACGACAACGTGCTGCAGGCACAGGTTGCGGTGGCAATCGAACAAGACAGCTAATTTTTGCTTAAACGCGCGCGTAAGCACTCAAGCACTTACCCACCTGCGTAAAGAATCCAGAGCTGTTGAGTGGTTTATCGGGCGCCAATGCATCTCTGGCTGGACAGCATCTGACGCTGTAGCGCCTTAACAAACCCGAACCAGGTGACGCTCGCCGACGTACAAGTCCGGATAAAGCACCTTGGGCCCATTCCCGTAGGCGCCTGCGTTGCCTTACGTATCGGCTGGTCACAGCGCTGGCCGGACCAGGCTCGTATTCAGAGTCTCGTTGCCAAGGGCGTAGCCTACTGCGCGGGTTGCAGTCGTGAAGTCCTGCCTACCTCTACGGAGCGCACAGAATCGCCGCTTCCGGTCATAAGACTAAGGATATCGATCCAGGCAGCGCCATCAGCCGCGATGACTATTCCTTGGAGTCCAACATTCTCAGACGCGATCACTACCGAGTCGAAATGCTGGCCAACCTGGACCAGGCCCCCGAGGCCAGCGCCCTGATTTCAGCGACCTTTCCCAAAATCGCCCGAGGTACGGGCTTTCCGGTGTGGGGGGCGTTCGCCATTCTGCCCAACTAGCTAGCCAACGGCTTGCTAGGCACCCGCACAATCCTCGATCAGGGCGCCGGCGTCTTGCAGCCCGATTGCAGGCGGCTCACCGGCACGGTGGTCGCGGTCGGGTGAGAACAAGCTTTAAGTGCTACCGGACTCATCTACATCAATGGGAAAGGTGAAGTTCGGATCGTCCTCACTCAAATCTTCGAAAGCGGACGCCAGCAGTAAACTGGGATCCTCCGGCAGATCAATTTCATTCAAAGGCACAAGCTCCTCGTCACCTAGGTTTAGTGGTAACTGTTGAGCGAGATCCTTGAACATAAATTTGATCGCAACGACACGTCTTGCCTCCCGCTTCAGCTCGTAGGTGACATCCAATCTACTCTTGGTACGCAGCTCTTCCACAGCAGGATCAATCACGCGTTGGCGGAGATTGTTGAAGCGCTGGTAGGCATCAGAAAGCCCTAGAGCGGTCCTTAGTGTCTCGATCTCGATGTATGCCCATCCGGTTTTTTTGAACTGCATGAGCATCTCAAAAAGCCGAAATGAGTGAGTAGAGTCGAGACGTGCGACCCGGCGGAGGTCGTAGCTGGTGAGCTTGGTGTGAAGTCGGGATAGGTAAGGCATAACGTGGATCGTGAAGAACAGCTCCACCCTCCCCTCGCCAGCGATGTAACGCGCAGCATCGACCCAGCGCTTACGTTCCACTGCGGATCCATCGAAGGTCTTCACCTCGCGCTCAAACAGAACGTCGGCCGTCTCCTTCATCTGCTCGTAGGCATGACGAAGCTGCACACCGTATATCTCTGAATAGAGCAGCGCGGACACAGAAATTTTCTTCGGCATCCCTTTCCGAGGATCGATTTGGCTTATCGCAGCCAAGATCAGCCTCTGCTCGTTGAGGGTAAGCCGATACGACGCTGTGATAAGCGTATTTGACTTCGTTACCCGAATCGGCCGAGGGTCAGCTTGATCAGGAACGGAGGTGGATACCTTTGACATGGAGGGACCTGGTAGGAAGCCTTCAAACCCTGCTAGCGCCTTCCCCTGTAGTCGATACTGGGTCAAGCGAAGAAAGAGTCAAAAGCCCACACGGCGCGCTTTTCGCGCGACAATCAACTGCCTTGACGACAAGGCAGAATCAAATAGTAGTCGTCTCGGAGAGACGTATTGGCAGGTAGTAAAACATCGTCCGAGCGGACGCGCGAGTACCGTAATTTGTAGTCGGATCGTTCGAAGGCAGCGTGACGTGCTACCGAGAGACCTTCTGAGAGGCGTGTGTACCGTAATTTGTAGTCGCGACACGCACCTGAGGGATCCCTTTGGTGCGCCATGGTAGGTCCGACCGATTCACTACCGTAATCTGTAGTCGCATTGCATGGTCGACACGTGTTTAGGGCTCGCAGTAATGGGTCTGAGCGGCTGGCTACCGTAATGTGTAGTCGTATCACGTGGGCGGTGACCGCGCTCGAACCGCGGAGTAGGCGCCTACCTGCGGCTATGCCGCAATCTGTAGTCGTCAGGAAGAGGTCGGCCTTAAAACGGCCGTAATCTGTAGTCGATCAGACGAGCAAAACCCTTTTTTACCTCGTAATCCGCTGTTTGGTGCCGCAATTTGTAGTCGTAAAGCGGAAAGTCACCGGGATCTTGCGGCACGAGATACCGTAATCTGTAGTCGTTTCAGCAGGATATAGGACAGCTAAGCCGTAATCTGTAGTCGTTGACCACCAAGAAGTATTGCTGCGATGACTACCACAATTTGTAGTCGCTAGACATGATGAACGCGTTGTCTCGCCACTGGTACGAAGCGTCCGATGAGAATGGCAGGTGCAACCTGCAAGCCCCATCAGATAAACGAAATCTTAGTTTTTCGTTTAAAATCAGTATCTTAGGAAGGGTTTCTTGCAGTTTTCACATTCAACGCCTCGAGAAGGAGCAAACTCAACCCCCCGTTTTATCGCCTTCGTGGTAGCGCTGTGCATCTGTACAGCCGCAATCTGTAGCAGGCGATACCACTCACCAGTGGATAACAGCCGGCATCCGTAGTCGTGACTCCCGGAATCTGTAGTCGACTAGCCCGGAATCCGTAGTCGCCTCAGCCGTAATGTCTAGTCGCATTACCGGATTCTGTAGTCGATACCCCCCTTGGAACCCTTTGCTGGCGCGGCTTCCAGCGTCTTAAAAACAAGAGAAAAACAAGAAAAAAAGATCTAAAAAGCTCTTAAAGGGCTGGCTGTTGTGGATAAGCTCGCCTTGGCAGAACCCAGGATCTGTAATCGACTACAAATCACGGCTAAGGAACCGTAGCCTGTGTAGTGGCGGTCGTGCACGTCTGCGCGCACCTACCTATCTCACCGGATGGCAGCCAACCAAACGAGATATCCGTTGATGGCAGGTCCTGAGGGTCCAACCGGCTTCGTAAGCCATTAAGACCTCGCTAAACGCCTAAATCGAATACCTAACGCTGTGACCTTGGTGGGAATACACCAAAGACGGCGCCGAACCATGGCAACGCACGAGATTCCAGAGTCGACGACGCCCTACACACTGAAGAGCAACCTGCCCAGCTGGCACGTGATCACCTTTTGCTCAGAAAGGGACCAAACACCAAATTGATTGATGTCACAGGGCTACAGACCTAAGCACCGAATTTTTATCCTATAGAACTGAGGTACCTCACTGATCCATGTCTCGGCAGTTCTGCACCTATCCAAGAAAAGCTGGCACGACCAGGTTGGCTAGCTGCGGTGCAAGACATTAGAGGTTTAGCAAGTATCAAGCAGGTCCGTTCGATAAGCACCTGAGGGATGCCTCACGCAGCTAGCTGGCCACGACGCACAGTAGCCGCGCCCTCGCCTGTCACGAATACTAGCTCCTCATCAGGGTTTAAGAGGTCTTGATGATCTAGTGCCGCAGGAGCGCGCGGAACGCTAGCCACGAATCCCAATGCAGCTATCCGAACCAGTCCTGGTAGCTTTTAAGGATGAAATCCTAGAAGTGCAGTGCTGGCAAGCGCTAGACACACTGATCGGTAGTCACATCGTACGCAGCTATCAGCCTACCGCGGCCAACAAGCTTGAGACGCTCAACGCTGTGACTGAAGGTATCGGCAGTGAGGATATGCATCAGGTTGAGCTGAGCTACCTCACGATGTGTGGCAGAAGCTATGTGATATCGCGTGCCAGCCATCGTATTTAGGCGACATACAGTCTATCGCCCGTATTTCTCGCACCAAAGATCGAAAGCTTCGATGAAGATGTCCTGGCCTGTCAGCCCTAGGTCGATACGCGCCAACTGAAGTTTCCTGTATCGGTCAGCGTCGCACTTCACACTGAGTGTCCTGTTTTGTCCAGCTTTCGCTGCTGGCGCGGGCTCCTCGGTCGTATGCTGCGTAGCAGCCAAGTGGTTTTGATAAACGCTGGGTACTGACGGTGCTGCAGATGTGACAGGCTCCGTTGTTTTGGACGTATTGAGCATTGAGCCAAGATCTCGAGGAGTACGAGCCATAAGGTCTAACCTTCTTTGCAAATACTTAAACATGTATGTGAGTGCTTAAGTGCTTGAGCAAGCACTTAAGCACGTGCTTGCTGAGATTCTAACTCTTCCGATACGTAGTCGCATAGTTTTCTGATGTCACGCGCTGCCGAGCAGCTAGGTCGAAGCTCCTGCGGTACCCTACCGTCAATCCCGGCTTCGACCATGATGGTGCGGCGCGGCATCGGTGGGCAAAGCTTGCCATGCTGAGACAGTGCCACCATCACGTCTTTTGTGATGTTCGTGTTGAGCGTCACTTCGTTCAGCAGGAACACGAAGGGCTTGTTTTCATCCTTCACCAAGGTCAGCGTTTGCCTTACTGCACGCAAATCGTGTGGGCCTGCTTTGACCGGAATGATCACGAGATCAGCGAATTTTACGGTCGCAGTGATAACGTCGTTAGACTCAGGGGGTGTGTCAATGAGGACGTAGTCGTACCCCTCCCCTTCCAGGACGCTCAGGGCCGCCCCTAAGCTCTCGTATGGGACGTTTGACATCTGCGGCTCCTCAATCTCACGCTCTTGCCACCATTCGGTAAGGCTGCCTTGCGGATCCGTATCTATCAGCATCACCCGATTTCCACGGCGGGCCAACTCTACTCCTAGGACCTCAGTCGTGGTGGTCTTACCAACACCGCCCTTCCTCGACGCAATCGCCACTGTCTTCACTAGAAATCTCCTTAAGTACGCGCTCGCCCACTTAGGCGGGTGTTTGCTCATTTGCTTACGCGAGGGTTCATGCAAGCAAGCCATGCGAGTATACGCTTGCATGTTCACGCGAGCAAGTAGGTGCTTACATGAGTAAGAGCTTAGGTGCTTGCGTGCTTATGCACTTAAATACTTACCTGCTCGATCCGAAACTCCCTTGTAGTCGCTAGCGAAGCTTGAAGCTAATCAGGTCTAAGGCCCGCAAGTCGATGCTCTGTAGATAAGTAACCAAGCATTTTGCTTATCCAAGCATGCGTGCCAGGCGTGGGGGTTTTTTACAGAAGTCGGAGATAGCCGACCGGTGAGGGCAGATTGATGTGTAGCATCAGGTGTATCGCTAGCGCGCCTGTTGGTACCGGTGGCTGCATCGGGATCGATATGAATGCGCTTTGATCGTCATCGTAGAGGGGGGCGATGGGCAACACGCTTGCCGGAAACGCGACCAACGAATATGCTTGCATGCTTGTATGCTTGTATGCTTGTATGCTTGTATGCTTGTATGCTTGTATGCTTGTATGCTTGTATGCTTGTATGCTTTATGCGAGCGCTCGCGGATACAGTGCGCCCTTAGCGGTGACATGATCACGCATCACACGACACGAGATAGACGCCCACTTAAATACTTAAGTGCGTACTTAAGTATGTGCGCACGTAGACTGCGCAAATTTGAGATCGCGCGTGAAGTTCGATTTTGCGGGGAAGCCACGGCTCCTGCTAAGAAATGATTTGCACAGGTGATAGCGCGTAGCTGCGCTCTTACAGTCTTGCAGACGTGCCGATGCTTGCGCGGGTAAGCACACACATACGTAAGTGCTTAAGCACGCAACGTAGCTAGGGCTGTTTTGGCAGCTCCCGGGCATTAATCTTAGACGTGAGCCATAAAAGGTTGCCGGTAGGTGTGAGTCATCTCGCTGCTGAGGCTGCTACGAGAAAACGCCCAATTGGCGTAGCGCTGCCTGCTTCGTTTCACCGAGTTTGCCGGCCTTCAGCATGGTTTTCTGCCGGGACACCCATGAGCCCAACCACAGCCCGTCTGCAGTCACGTGTTTTACCGGTACCGAGGTACTGCCGTTGACCGTCAGGTAGTTCTGCAGCGCTGCATAGTGCTGTTGCCACGCAGCTTCCGCTGGATCGAAGGAAAACCCCGCAGCCAGCAACCGGCCGGGATCGGGATCCTCCGGTTTGTCCTTTAGCCGTGTGCGTTGATTCGAGCACCACCTGCCGAGTTTGTAACCGTCGGCAGTCACGTAGGCTGTCGGCACATCGCAGTGGCCATGCTGGGTCTTGAAGCGCTCAAGGTGCTGCAGGCCCTAGTCGAAAGCCGCACCGAACATCTCCCACACAAAGCCAGCTGGGTCCAGCAGCTCAATTCGCTGCTCGTCCATTTGGCCGTCGCAGTAGCGCGCGCGCTGATTCCCGACCCAGGTACAGAGCGCGGTCCCATTGGGCAGCACGAAGTCGAGCGGCACATTCACATGGCCATGCTGTGCACCGTATTGCTTCAGCGCAGCGTAGGCGGCGTCCCAGCGGGCATCCAATACTCCGGCGTCGAAGTCGAAGCCCAGGGCGGCCAGCCGATCTCGTCTGGACAGGTCAATCTGACGGCTGCGCTGGTTCCGGCACCAGTCCGCCAGATCGGTACCGTCGACGAGCACCTGGCGCTGGGCAGTGCGCAGGTGGCCACGCTGTTCCTTGAACGCCACGAGCGCCTGATACCGCTTTTCCCAGGCGTCATCGAAGGGGCTTAGGGTGAAGCCCAAGGCATCGAGTAGCTGTTTTTTTCCGCGGCGCCAGCCGGCCGAGGCGATAGGCCTTGCGCTGCTCGCTGCACCAGTGGCCCAGGGCAAGCCCGTCTGAGGTGACGACGTCGACGGCGTGGGAGGGCGATCCCGTATCAGCCAGATAGCTGCGCAAGGCTTCGTACCCCCGCTCCCAGGCATGCTCTCCCGGATCGAACTCGAAGCCGATGGCCTCCAGCTGCTCGGCACGATTGGGCGCAAGCCGGCCTAGCCGGTGGAGCGCGCGCTGGCGTGAGCACCAGGCGCCCAGGGTGTGCCGGCTCGGTGTGCGATAGCTGCGCGGGACGCGGGCATGGCCACGGTCGGTCATGAACCCGCGCAGGAGCCCGTAAAAGTGCGGCCAGCTGCCGGCGATGCGCCCAACGAGCTCCGTTGATAGCACAGCCTTCAGACTGGCGGCCCAGGCGCCGGCGTCGGGACGGCCAGCAGGCGCGATGACGTGCAGGTTGTTGAACCAGCCGGGCGACGCAGGCTGTCCGGTTTCGCCCTGGTCCACCGCGGCGCGCTGCACCTCGTTGAACATCGCGTCGTCCTGCTCGGCGAGCGCCGCCAGGGTCCGCCAGACCGTAGACATGTCGCTGCGCGCCACGGCCTGGATGAAGGACTCGCCGGAGCTCCGCTTCAGGCGCAGGGGTATCAGGACATAGCCGTAGCGCTTGCCCGGCGCCTTGCGCACGGCGCGGCCGAGCGCCTGGACGATGTCGACGTGGCTTTCCCGCCGGTGCAGGAAGGCGACCAGATCGGTATCCTGCACATCTACCCCTTCAGCCAGGCAACGTGCACAAGACAGCGCCGCACGAGGTGCCCGGCCATACTGGTGAAGCAGCCGGGTACGCTGCCATGATGGGAAAGAGCCGTCGATCTGACGGGCCCAGAACTCACCCTCGCCGACGGCCTCCTGGAGCGCGGTCGCGAAACGCTTCGACTGTGAGATCCGCGAGTAGAAGGCGAAGGCTTTGCGGGCGCCAACGTCAGTCATTGCGCGTAGCAATTCCTGGGCATGCACCGCATACCGCCGTCCATCATCGCCCAAGGCCTCACCGAGCTGCTCGTCATCCACCTCTTCCACGGAGATGATGACGCGGAAATCGCAAATGATGCCCGCCGCGACGGCGGCAGAGTAGCTGAGCTCGTAGGCGACCGGACCGAAGACGGTCTCATCGGTCATGGAGTAACTGGGCCCGGTCCCGGCCGGACCTTCCTCCTCAGCAATGGCCACGGCGTCGCGAGGCCCTGGGCGAGGGTAGGGGCACTGGCGTAGGTGCACAACACGATCAGGTCTCGACCCAGGGTACCGACCTTCAGCGCGATCTCCTCCGGCGAGGTAGTGACCGCCACCGGTAGATCCTCGAGCACCTCATGCTCGTCGTCGAGCGTGGCCACGCTCTCGTCGCTGCAGACGCACAGCACGCGCTCCAGATCCAACTCGGCGTTGCTCACCCAGGCCTGCATCGTCTGGCTGACCAGGGCGAGCGAGGGTAGGAAAATGACGATGCTGCGAGCATCGAGCGCTGCGGCGACACCCTGGGCAAACCGAGTCTTGCCGGTCCCACACGCCATATGCACCTGCAGCCGGGCGCGCTGCTTGAAGCCGTCCAGGATGCGGGCGCGAGCTTGGAACTGGTGAGGGGTGAGGGGCGAGGAGGCTGGAGGAAAACTGCATCGGTAGTGAGCGGCGGTGGCGTAGTAGGGGAGGGCGGTGATTATCGCACCGAAACGCCTTGTGCTTCAGGTGCTAGCTGTGATCTCTCAGTAGGTTGTTCATCCCGGAGCGCCCTGGATGAACAACCTACTAAGAGATCACAGCTAGGTCGGGGTTCGTATCCCCATGGCAAACCAGGTCGTCCCCGCGATCGCTGCCGCTGATTGCTGACCAGACAAGGGCTACGGTGCCGAGCGCCTGCGCAAGTACTAGACCGTTACCGGATGCGGTCTGTGATCCCGCTACGAACCTGAGACGCAAGCTCAAGCCGGGACTGCCAAGGCTGTTCGAACGCTCGAAATACCGGTAGCGCAACAACATCGAGCGAATGTTCGGCTGGCTTAAGGTGAGTCGCAGGATCGGCACCCGCTACGACAAGCTGGCAAAAAGTTATGCTGCGGTGCTCACGCTCTCTTGCATGCTGCGCCGTCTACGCCAATATTTTTTGTACAGGCCCTAGGCGGTGATTGTCTGATTTGTGAATTCCGACGAACGGTCTTATAGCGGCGATTTCAGTACTTTAAATCTCAGTTCAAGAGTCTCACCATAACAACGCAATGTGATAGGCGTCACGAAATGATCGACCATGAATGGAACGCTAAATTTTGAGATTGTTTACAGGAAGGGTGAGATCAATTGTTTGATTGTAAGGGCCGATAGGCTCTCGAGAAGTGATGCGTATGCAGAAATCTGTTTCGCAGAGCAATTACTTTTAGGCCATAAACCGTCTGACCCCGGCTTGACGTTTGAAGCACTCGCAAGGTCAGAGGGCATTGAGCTCATCCATGTTCGAGCTATGCTTGATTGATGACCCTAGGCCATTTCATAGGACACACGGGCATTGGACATGCCGCTACTTGGGCTTATCAGGCCCATGCAATCTCGGATTGAAGGATGCCAGCCCACGTGATCCGAGGCGCTGTATGAGCTTGATGCGCTCAAGATCAGCGTCATCGCGCGCGCCTGCCATATCACGTTTAAAGTCATTCACCTGCTCAGCCAATTTGGCTCGATCCTGAAGATCCTTCGGTCACTGCGAGTCGCTGACCGCGCCTGGAGCCGTTTGTACGCTCGGTGGCGCTGAGCACCTGGGCAATGTCTTTGCCCTGGCTGGGCTTTTCGCACAAAAACATACGCACTGGATTCCTCTGTCAATGGCCGATTGGCCTACAGGGCGAACGGTGACAGGTGCGGCACATAAGGTCATGGCTAACTGAAACTGGTCCAGATATGATTAGATCCAAGAATAGTTGTTTCGCTAACGCTCATTGTGAGCGAAGGGCTTGATTTGGGATCATTGAGATGGATCAATTTTGTAGTGGACACTAGCTACCAATTTTTTTCCGGCTTTGCGAGTTGGTCTTTTGCAATAACCCTCTCGTTTTCCATAACAACAAGCCCGTCTTTTCGACCCCTATTCGCGCTTGGCCGAGGTGAAGTTATCTGGCCCGCCTATGGAGAATGTCCACGTGGGAAGAGCTTTCTCGTCACTGAAAAATGCCCATCGGGGGCGCTGTCTTGATCTTGGCATCCGGCCCTTCGGCCGCCGAACTCGACATTTATCGCTGGGAACAGCTGCCGATCATCACACTGAACGGCGCGGTCAGCAAGCTGATCGAGGCCTCCATTCGGCCGATGTACTACGTCTGCAGCGATCGCAGCTTCCACGAGCAGCAGCCCACGCTCTACGAAGCTGCGGTCGAACATTCGCAGCGTTTGGCCCTATGGCCTGAGGACATCCAGCGGCTCTCCAGACGGTGCGCCGGCAAGGCCTACGCGCTGCGCAAGGCGCATCGGGCAAGCTTTCGCGACTACTTCGGCCGCGATCATGGCCTGGCCGTACGGCTGGTATCGCCTTTCAGCAAGCGCGCCCGGGACATCGGTTTCAGTAAGGACATGGACTACGGCATTTTCGATGTGCGGACAGTCGCGTACATCTGCCTGCAACTGGCCTATCACCTTGGGTTCGACGAGATCTATCTGGCTGGAGTGGATCTCAACGTCCAGGCACCGCGCTTTTATGAATCTGCAGCTGGTCAGTCAGCGCCCTGCGGCCTGGATCAGCACCTGCAGACGAGGATCCTGCTGGCGATGAGGCTGGCCGCTGGTGTGCTGGCAGCGGAAGGTCGTGGTGTCATCAACCTATCTCAGCAGAGCTTGATCCCTGAGGACGTCTTTCCTAGGGCATGTCCGCACCAGGTACAACTCGAGCTGGACAGTCCCCAACGAGCACTAGCATCTTAGGAAGGCCTAGCTGGCCCAGCGGAATTTAAGCGAGTAATAGAAAAGGCATTTGGCCACCAGCCACTACAGCTTGGAATAGCCCAGCGCGCCGCTGGCCTGTACCCACTCCCATCGAAGGCGCCATAGCGCTTCTACCTTGCGCAAGAACTCCATCCAGAAGGGTGCGCCCCGTTGCTCTAGCAACGGCACTGAGAGATTGTCGGTGCTCAGCACACACGCGCTATCGCTTCCTTGCGCAGCGCCTGATAGTCCATCGCGGTCCTGATCCAGCGCGCATCGAAATGGCCCTCCGCGAAGTGGCGTAGGCCGACGTCGTAGACCACCGCCACCTCATATCGCCGGCTCATCCGCAGGGCGAAGTCGATGTCGTAGAAATGGAACGGGGGCAGCGCCTCGTTGAAGGGCAACTCCAGCACTACTTCGCGGCGGGCGCAGACCCATACACCATCGAGTGCGCAGACCGGCTGGCACATACGCTCATCACCTCCAGGGCGATGGTGAAATAGATTATCCGTGCCATCACGATGCCGCTGGTACAGGCGTATGTAGTTCGTTTCGGCCTTGCCGGCCGCCATCCATCCCTAGGGGCCGCGGCTCTTGAAGCGGGCCCCGGCAACGCGCTCGTACCCAGCTGGACGTCTTCCTGAGAGTGGTCGATCACCCGCAGTCTCCAGTCTGTCTCCAGGAATTTCAACTCCTCGTGGTTGAAGCAGACGATGACGTCCCGAGCCCGCTCAGCGCTTTCGTTGTAGACGACACACAGCCCACGGCTGGCTTGGCGGTTGTCGATTGCGATCAGTTGGTAGGACACAACGATCGTGGCTTCGATGTTGCGGGTAACCGCTTCTAGGAGCTCAAGTTTCGCCGAGCGGATGACGATGGAGATCGCGGACGCTACTTCCTGGATGGGCGGTAGGGCATAAGCTGGGTCTTATCGAAGTCCAGCAGTTGGACGCCTGCGGCGTGCTGATCCTTCAGCCAATTGCCGTCGCTGCCCATGAAACTGACCAAGGCGCCTACACAGGGGTGCTCGGGATGTTCTTCCAAGTAGGCCGCGCGAATTCGTGAGGATTGCGGCAACACCACGTCCTCTAGATCCGGTGTGGCAACGTATTTACCTTGGGCATGGGCTAGGCCGGTATTCAACGCAGCGCTGACGCCTGCATTGATCTGGGCGAGCAACGTGAAGCCACAGCGTGCCTGCAGCGCGGGCAGCTGCTGGACGCTATCGTCGGTCGATCCATCGTCGACCACCATGACTTCGAAGCGCGGGTAGTCCTGAGCATAGATGCTGGCCAGGCCTTCCTCAAGGTAGGGGCCGGCATTGAGGCAGGGCGCGATCACGGAAATCAGCGGCAGATGCCTCAGGGCATCATCATCCGGTGACGTGCGCGGGAGGGGGAGAGCTTGCATATAGCGAAAGGTCCACTCTTGACGCCATGAAATTGTACTGTGCTCGGCCCAACGATCGCGACTGGAAACTGATCTTCAAGCAGTTACAAACTCTAGCCTTTCCGTTGTGGTTGGACCCCGCGGGACTGGTCAGTCAGCCGGCGAATCATTCCGTTGATCCACCTGCCGGTAATCCGCTGGGAATTTCCATGATATCGAGAGTCTGGAGATACTTTGATGAAGCGGATTCACCATGGACACCGAGGACCATCCGACCGACATGGTTGCCGCGGCCGCCAGTGGCCTGATGATAGCTCTGACATTGACCGTTGGCGTAGTTCTGGCCGGCGGCGTTGCCCTGCTTGCCGAACTGATCGTCTAGCGGTAAGCCACGGCTGCGCCCGCAGGAACCGCTGCTGGGAGAGTAATTCCAGTGGCGCCAGACGAGGGGCTGACAAGTTGCCCATTCGTGGCATAGCCCACCGCCGTGGATTCAGTGAGCTCGGCTAGCGTCTTGACCACGCCATTGGGAGGGGCTACGTAGTGGGCGTAGCTGGATCCCGCCTGCAAATAGTCGCTCACCCCTGCCGCGTGCACCCACCAGGTTGGCA
Organism: Pseudomonas oryzihabitans; assembly: GCF_032027545.1. Taxonomy (GTDB): domain Bacteria; phylum Pseudomonadota; class Gammaproteobacteria; order Pseudomonadales; family Pseudomonadaceae; genus Chryseomonas; species Chryseomonas oryzihabitans_F. The sequence goes on from NZ_JAVSJB010000020.1 coordinate 85,723, forward strand.
AGGCCAGTGCAGAATCCGCAGGCGCGCCGGAGAAGCCCGGGTTGTTGTAGGCGTACTCGGCCAGCGCGCTGCGGTAGATCAGGAGGTTATGAGCAAGTGCGGAGACATCTACGGCCTGACGACGGTTGTCGCTGCTCTGCTGCTGCTTGCTCAGCCACTATGATGACCCACAACATAGGCATGGCCTAGTTGTGATCTCTCAGTAGGTTGTTCATCCGGGGCGTTCCCGGAATTCTGAAAGCGCGACCAACACAGCCTTCCAGGAGCCCCGGATGAACCTGCATAAACATGCCCGTCTTACCCCTCGAGGTCGAGCCCTTCTCGTACAACGCATGCTCACGGGGCTGCGCGCTGAGGATGCAGCACAAGCGGCGGGAGTCAGTGTCCGTACGGCCTACAAGTGGCTCAGGCGCTTTCGTGAGGAGGGCGAGTCCGGTCTGCTGGATCGTTCATCACGTCCGCATTCCTGCCCGCATGGGACCTCGAGCGACCGGGTCGCACACTTGATCCCGCTACGCCGATCTCGCCATACCTATCGACAGATCGCCCAACTACTTGGCGTGGCCGTCAGTACCGTTGCGCGTCGTCTCAAACAGGCAGGCTTTCATCGTTTGGCCGAGCTGGAGCCCGCCCCTGGGGTGGTGCGCTACGAATATCCCCAGGCCGGCGACCTGCTCCATCTGGATATCAAGAAGCTTGGCCGATTCTGGAGGCCTGGCCACCGAGTGACGGGGGATCGTCAGCAGGGCTGCGATGGCGCCGGCTGGGAGTTCGTCCAGATGGCCATTGATGAGGCGTCCCGGCTGGCCTTCACCAGCCTGCACCCGGACGAGCGCGGCAGTAGCGCCTGTCGAGCCTTGTTGCAGGCGGTGCGCTACTACCGCGGGCTGGGTATCCGCTTTGAGCGAGTCATGACAGACAACGGTGCCTGCTACCGCTCTCATTCGTTTCGGCGCTTGTGTGCTCGGCTCGGGCTGAAACACCTCCGCACCAAACCCTAGACGCCGCGTACGAACGGCAAGGCCGAGCGCTTCATCCAGACGAGCCTGCGTGAGTGGGCCTATGCACGCAGCTACGACAGCTCCGAGCAGCGAGCCCGGCACCTACCCGCGTGGCTGCATCACTACAATTGGCACAGGCCGCATTCCAGCCTCAACTCCAAACCGCCCATCAGTCGGGCTCCGTTGCCAGTGAACAACGTACTGGGTTTACACAGCTAGCACACTTTCCGGCTCAGGCGCTTTTGCTCTTGCACCAGGGTCTCGAGCTGCTCCGGATCGATTATCTCCTCAAGCAAGGCGTCCACCTGATGTAACAGCTCACGGGCCTGATGAGTCCCCGGCTTGTCGAGTGCCATGGTTTCCATTGTCTGCTGCTCGACGCGTGCCGTGCTGGTCAGAAGGCGCAGCGCAAGAACGGTTGGAATGTCGTACATGCGGCTACCTCAGAACTGACAGCAAAAGATGGTCGCATAATCATTCTGGCTGATGGCGATATTAGGGGTGGATGCCCAGCGCTGACTGCTACCACTGGTGTTCCAGCCCACCTTGGTACCGACAGCGCAGGCGTAGGTTCATTACGTCATTCGGGTCGTAACCCGGAATGGTGTGGCGTGGCAGGCGGGCGTCTTGCTAGCTTGGCGCTTCCATTACCCACCTGGCAGGAAAGCAAGGCACCTGCGCCCTGCCGGCGGACCGAGTCATTGGTGGCGCAGCGCGCGTTTTCCGTCGCCGGGCCGATCAGCTAAACGTACTCACCGACGTAGGTCCTGCCGTCGGAGAAAATGCTGTTCCCGCGCATCTGGCCGCACGTGTATAAGTCCTTACCGGCGTAGGCGCTAACAGTACGGCGATACGGCACTGGCTGGTGATGTACTGGGCGATCTCGGTGATGCCGACGCTGCCGACGGCCGATAGCTGAGCTCGCAGTCCAGGGCCGAGGGCATGCCACGTTTGGCCACCACCGGTTGCGTGGAGACCCAGGGCTTGTCGCTGAACTCCACGGTCTCGCGCTTGGGCTGTTGCTGCTGATTGCGCAGCATGGCTGCATATTGGCTGGCCATGGCGGCGTCGTTCTCGGCGCGCTGGGCCGATTCGTCCACCCGCTGCACCGAGCAGCTGGCGAGCAGGAGCGCCGCAGCCAGGGCGCTCAGGCGAAGGGGGCGGGTCATGACTTCTTCCTCTCGGAAACATGAACGATGCGCTGGCTGGAGTTGCCATCGACGATGAAGGAGCGGCGAGCACCGTCGTAGAGCGGGAAGACCTGGGCGACGGCTTCGGCAAAGGTGCCGCGGAAGTGCAGGGCCGCCTCGATGGGGTAGTCCAGGTCATCGGGTTCCCAGACCACCTGCCAGCCTGCGCGCTTGGCCCAGGCCTCGACGGACTGCCGCAAGGTGCTGCCAATGGGTGCATCCCAGGTCTGGGTCATGGCAGATGCTGGCTCGGTCAGTCGGACCGAAGGCAGGGGGTAGGCGCTCGCGGCAGCGGCTGCCGCTGTAGTTGACGGCCTGGCGCTGGTGACGGTGTCTGAAGAAGCTGA
>NZ_JAVSJB010000021.1:0-81461 GCF_032027545.1 Pseudomonas oryzihabitans
TTACCTGCTGCCGACCCTGGCCGCCCTGGTGCCGCTGCTGGCGCGCACCCTGCTGGAGGCCCAGCGCCGCGGTGTCACCGGCGCCCTGCGCCTGAACGGCCTGTGCAACCTACTGGTCGGCCTGGCTGGCCTGGCCGCGCTGCTGATCTATGGCAGTCGGCTCTATGAGGCCGGCGAAGGCCTGACCCATGCCCTGGCCCTGCTGGCGCCCCTGGCGCTGCTGCTGGCCGGTCTGGCCGCGCTGTTCTGGCCAAGACGCACCCTGCTGGCGCCGGCCCTGGCGCTCTGGGTGCTGCTGCCGCTGCTGTCCATCGCCCTGCCCGACAGCGTGGTCGACAACAAGCTGCCGAGCACCTTCATCGAGGCCCAGCTCAGCCACTTCAAGAAAGCAGGCCTGCTGGTCAGCAACGACCTCGGCGTGGCCGCCAGCCTGGCCTGGGCCACCCACCGCGACGACGTGGTGCTGGTCGGCGGCCCGGGCGAACTCAAGTACGGCTTCGCTCGCGAGCCCGACAGCGGCCGGTTGATCGAGGAGCGTGACCTGGCCGCCTGGCTCGCTGTCCACCGCGACCAGGGCCCGGTGGCCATCCTGCTGCGGGTCGATGGCCCCAGCGATCGCCAACTGCTCGACAGCCTGCCCGAACCCGGCGAGAGCATCGCCAGCGAGCGCCTGGTGCTGCTGGTCTATCCGAGGCTGACGCCATGAGCGCCGTCGATGGCCTGCTGATCGCCCTGGTGATCGGCCTCACCAGCGCTGGCCAACTCGGCCAGAAGCGCGCGGTGACCGCCGGCAACGCCCTGGCCGCGCGGCTGAGATCGCCCTGGCTATGGGGCGCCCTGGTCTGCCTGGGCCTGGCCCTGCTGGTCTGGTGCGCGGTGCTGCAGCGGGTGCCGGTGGGCGTCGCCTATCCCTTGCTGTCGCTCAACACCCTGGCGGTGACCCTGCTGGCCCGCCTGGTGTTCGGCGAGACGGTGGACGCCCGTGCCTGGTGCGGCTGCCTGTGCATCGTCGTCGGCGCCGCCCTGCTGGGAGGCCAGGCATGAACGGTCTGCTGCCCCTGGGCCTGAGCATCCTCCTGACCACCCTGGCCCAGCTGTCCTTGCGCGCGGCCCTGGTACGGCTGCCGGCCATGGCCACCTGGGCCAGCGAGCCCGCAGCACTGTTCGGCCCGGCCGGACTGCTGCTGGCCCTGGGCGTCGCCTGCTACGGCCTGTCGCTGCTGGCCTGGCTGGCCGCCCTGGCGCGCCTGCCGCTGGGCCGCGCCTATGCGGCGCTCGGCCTCTCCTACGTCTTCGTCCACCTCGGCGCGGCCTGGCTGCCAGGCGCCGCCGAATCCTTCACTCCCTGGAAAACCCTGGGCGTCGCGCTGGTCGTGGCCGGCGTCGCCCTCGTCGGCGGACCCCGGTCCGGCGCCGCTCCCACCTTGAGGAATACCCTATGAACATCAGCGTTTTCGGCATCGGCTACGTGGGCCTGGTGCAAGCCGCCGTGCTGGCGGAAGTCGGCCACCAGGTGGTGTGCATGGACATCGATCGCGTCAAGATCGACAAGCTCAAGCGCGGCGAGGTAACCCTCTACGAACCCGGTCTCGAAGACCTGGTGCGCAGCAACCTGGCTGCCGGCCGCCTGGTGTTCACCCATGACGCCGCCGAGGCCGTGGCCCATGGCGCCGTGCAATTCATCGCCGTCGGTACCCCGCCGGCCGCCGATGGCTCGGCCGATCTGTCCGCCGTCTTCGCCGTGGCCGAAACCATCGCCCGGCTGAGACGCGAGCCGCTGATCGGCCAGCCGGTGTCCCGCGATCCGCTGCTGGTGGTGAACAAGTCCACCGTACCGGTGGGCACCGGCGACCGCGTCCGCGCGCTGATCCACGAGGTGTTGGCCGAAGAGGGTCGTACCCTGCACGTGGAAGTGGTCTCCAACCCGGAATTCCTCAAGGAAGGCGCCGCCATCGCCGATTGCAAGAAGCCCGACCGCATCGTGGTGGGCACCGACTCGCCGGTGGCCCGCGACCTGATGCGCGAACTCTATGCACCCTTCAACCGCAACCACGACCGTATCCAGTGCATGGACCTGCGCAGCGCCGAGCTGGCCAAGTACGCCGCCAACAGCCTGCTGGCGGTGAAGATCAGCTTCATCAACCAGATCGCCGAACTGGCCGAGCGCGTCGGTGCCGACATCGAGGCGGTGCGCCAGGCCATCGGTGCCGATCCGCGCATCGGTCACCACTTCATCTATCCCGGTTGCGGCTACGGCGGTTCCTGCTTCCCCAAGGACCTGCAGGCGCTGATCCGCACCGGCGAGGAAAACGAGCTGGACCTGGACCTGCTGCGCGCCGTGGAAGCCATCAACGTGCGCCAGAAGACCAAGCTGTTCGAGCGCATCAATACCTACTTCGACGGTGACCTCAAGGGCCGCACCTTCGCCCTCTGGGGCCTGGCCTTCAAGCCCAACACCGACGACATGCGCGATGCGCCCAGCCGGGTGCTGATGGAAGCCCTCTGGGAAGCCGGCGCCAAGGTGCGCGCCTTCGATCCGGTGGCCATGGCCGAGGCCCAGCGCCTCTATGGCCACGACGAGCGCCTGGCGCTGATGGGTACCCCCGAGGCCGCCCTGGCCGGCGCCGATGCCCTGGTCATCTGCACCGAGTGGCAGCAGTTCAAGGCGCCGGACTTCGACCTCATCGCGCGCCAGCTCAACCAGCCGGTGATCTTCGACGGCCGTAACCTGTTCGAGCCCGAGCGGATGGAGCGGCGGGGCATCGAGTATTTCGCCATCGGCCGCGGCGCCACCCTGGGCGGTCCCCAGGTCGCCCGCCGCGTGGACGCCGCCTGATGGTCTCGCCCATGCCCTTGACCCCGCGTAGCGCGCCGTTCACCGCGCTGCCGGCGGCCAACCGCCTGCGCTGGGAAAGCCTGTTGCTCGGGGTGGTCGCCACCCTGATGTTCACCCTCGGCATCTGGAACCAGGCACCCCAGGGCTTCGACGGCCGCTGGGCAATGTTCCTCAATGAAATGTTTCGCCACGGACCGGCCTTTTTCCCCACCACCTATGGCCAGCCCTACCCGGACTATCCGGCCACCGCCACCTGGCTGAGCTGGCTGGCGGCGCGGGTGATCGGCGCGCCCAACCACCTGGCCAACGTGCTGCCCACCGCCCTGGCCTCGGCCGCGGTGCTGGCACTGACCTATCGCCTCTTGGCCGACACCCGCCGCACCTGGGCCCTGCTCACGGTGCTGCTGGTGGCCCTGACCCCGCAGTGGCTGGAAAAGGCCCGCGCCGTCTGCCTGGATCAGCTGGTCGCCCTGGTGGTGCTGAGCTGCTTCTATCTGCTCTACAGCGCCGACCGCGACGATCGTTCGCTGCGCCGGCTGCTGGTGCTGCCGCTGTTCGCCCTGGGCTTCGCCATCCGTGGTCCGCTGGGGCTGATCGAACCCTGCGGCGTGGTCTGCCTCTACTGGCTGGTGGTGGCCTGGGGCGAGCCGGCGCGGCGTACCTTCGCCCTGCAGCGACTGGTCGGTTACGGCCTGGCGGGCCTGACGCTGCTCGGCCTCTGCTGGTGGACGTTGATCCAGCTGGCCCATTTCGAGGGCGGCGCGACCTTCGCTGCCGAGGTCTGGCACATGCAGGTCAGCGGCCGGCTGGACGAGAGCGGCAAGCCGTTCTGGTTCTACCTGCAACTGGGGCTGTATCGCTATCTGCCGGTGCTGCCCCTGGCGCTGCTGGTGCTCCTCGCCCAGCGGCGCAGCTTGCTCGCCTGGCCGCACACCGCCCAGCGGCGGCTGCTGCTGGCCCTGGCCGGTAGCGGTCTGCTGATCCTGGTCGGCCTGTCCATCCCGCACTTCAAGCGCGCCTACTATGTGGTGCCGATGGTGCCCTTCCTGGCCGCCATCGCCGCCCACGGGCTGTTGCGCGCGGACGGCTGGTTCCGCCGGGTCGTGCCGGTCTATACGGCGCTGGTGCTGGCGCTGCCGACGCTGGCCCTGGTGGCGTTGCTGGTCTGCCGGCATCTCTGGCAACGCCACGGCTACTGGCCGGACGTCTCCCTGGCGCTGCTGGTGCCGGTCTTCGTCGCCCTGCAGATTGCCGCCCTGGTCACCTGGCGGCGCCTGAACGGTACCCGCCGACTGCTTGCCCTGAGCGCCCTGGCGCTGGCCGCCCAGTGGCTGATGCTGGTGACGGTGGTGGAGCCGGCGCAGGACCTGCAGTACGACAGCCGCGGCTTCGTCCAGCAGGTGGAAGGCCTGCGCCAGGCGCAGCCGGGCCCCCTGGTGTTCTTCGGCCTTGGCCAGGATAGCTGGGCGATCCGCTACATGATGAACCTGGACCACGACGAGCAGCCGATCTTCATCGCGCGGTCCCAGGTCGCCGACCTGGCCCATCTGCCGTCCGGCGCCTGGGTCATCCTCGCCCGCGAGGATCGGGACCTGCTGGCCGGCACCCCGCTGGTGAATCAGCAACCCGTGCTGGAGCGTCGCCTCAACGGCAATCCCTGCCTGGTGTACCGACTGCCATGACGACCAGGAGCTGGCCGCGCTAGCGGTCAGCTCTGTACAGCTCCAGAATCCGACTGCGCCCCTGTTCGGCGACCAGATAATGGCCGTCGCCGCGGGCGATCAGGGTCTGGGCCGAGCGCAGGTGCGAAAGCACCGTGACCAACTGGCCGTCGGGCTGCACCAGCAGGACGCGGGCGCCGTGGGTGGCGTCCTCGGTGATCCACAGGCCGTCGGCCGAGCACTGCACGAAGCCGGGAGCGTCGAGGCCCTCGGCGACCAGGGTGTCGGCGCCCTGGGGCTGCCATTGCTTGACCCAGCCCTTGGCCTTCTCGGTATAGAACAGCCGGCCATCGGGGCAACGCGCCACCCCTTCGCCCTCCACCAGGCCGTCGCGCAGCACCTCCAGGCGTCGCCGCGCGGGGTCGTAGCTCAGCAGCCGGCCGCTGGGGCGGTCCTCGATGGCATAGAGCAACTGGCCGTCGGTGGCCACGCCCTCGACGTCATTGCCATCGAACAGCGACTCGGGACGGCCATCGCGCAACAGGAACACCGGGAAGGTCCCGCCTTCCTGGCTGACCACCAGGCCACCCTGGAACAGCACCAGGCCATCCGGCTTGGACAGCTCGCCGAGTACCGGCTGGCGCTGGCCATCGGGCCGCAGGCGCAGCAGGCTACCGCGGCGACTGGAGAACTCCTGGGTGACGAACAGGCTGCCATCGGCCTCCGGCGCGAGGGCGCTGACCATGGGGATGTCCACGGCGAATTCCCGGTAGGCCCAGCCCGGGGCGGCGCTGACCGGATGAAAATGCCGCCAGGCCGGATAGGCGAAGCCGAGCGCCACCACGGCGACGCCCAGCGCCAGCCCCTTGCCCCAACCCAGGCGTGAAAAACGTCGCATGGAAGCCTCGCTAAGCGATGGAAAGACCACTCAGCTTAGCGGGCAGGGCGTGAAGATTCCGTCGCTGGCGCGCCCCGGGAGGACGGCCGGCGGGGAGAGGTGGCGCCTCAGGCGGTGAGGAAGGCCTCGGTCAGCTTGACCCAGTAGCGCGCGCCGACCGGCAGCAGGGCGTCGTTGAAGTCGTAGGCCGGGTTGTGCAGGTTGGCGCTGGGGCCGTTGCCGACGAACAGGTAGCAGCCGGGCACCTGCTGCAGCATGTAGGCGAAGTCCTCGCTGGCCGGGATGGGCGCGAAGGGGTGCAGGGCCTCGGCGCCGAAGTGGTCGACCGCCACCTGGCGGGCGAAGGCGGTGGGGCCGTCGTGGTTGACCAGCACCGGATAGCCGCGCTGGTAGTCCAGCTCGGCGCTGGCGCCGAAGCTTTCCGCCTGGGCGCGCACCAGGCTGCCGATGCGCTGCTCCAGCAGGTCGCGGGTGCTGTCCTGGAAGGCGCGGATGGTCAGCTTCATCTCCACGGCGTCGGGGATGACGTTGGAGGCCTCGCCGCCGTGGATGCTGCCGACGGTGACCACCGCGGTGTCCAGCGGCGCCACGTTGCGCGACACCACCGTTTGCAGCGCCATGACCGTGGCGGCGCTGGCGACGATGGGGTCGACCGCCTTGTCCGGCACCGCGCCGTGGCCACCCTGGCCGCGGATGCGCAGGAGGGCGGTGTCGGACGAAGCCATGGCGGCGCCGTCGACGAAGCAGAACTTGCCGGTGGGCACGCCGGGCATGTTGTGCAGGCCGAACACCTGGTCGCAGGGGAACAGCTCGAACAGGCCGTCCTGCATCATCTTCAGGGCGCCGCCCAGACCTTCCTCGGCCGGCTGGAAGATCAGGTGCAGGGTGCCGTCGAAGGCGCGGGTCTCGGCCAGGCAGCGCGCGGCGGTGAGCAGGGTGGTGGTATGGCCGTCGTGACCGCAGGCGTGCATGCGTCCGGGGTGTTGGCTGGCGTAGTCGAGGCCGGTGGTCTCCAGGATCGGCAGGGCGTCCATGTCGGCGCGGATGCCCAGCACCTTGCTGCCGCTGCCGGCGCGCAGGGTGCCGACCACCCCGGTGCCGCCCAGGCCGCGGTGGACCTCGTAGCCCCAGCCCTGCAGGGCGGCGGCCACCAGGTCACTGGTGCGCTGTTCCTGGTAACCCAGTTCGGGATGGCGGTGGATGTCGCGGCGCAGGGCGACCATGTCCGGCAGGTAGCCGGCGATGTGGCGGGTGGTGGCGTCTTGATCCGCAGCGGTGGGGAAGCTCATGGCGATCTCTCTCAATCCAGGTGGCGTTCGGGATAGCTCAGCAGTGCCAGCCATCCTATCAGCAGCATGACGATCAGGTACCAGGCCGGGGCGAGCGGACTGCCGGTGGCCTGGATCAGCCAGGTGGCGATGAATTGGGCGGTGCCACCGAACAGCGTCACCGCGAGGGCGTAGGTCATGGCCAGTCCCGTAGCGCGCACCGGGCGTGGCAGGCCGGCGAGGATCAGCAGCAGCCCGGCGGTCATGTTCACGCTCATGGCGGTGATCACCAGGAAGCGGGCGGCGAAGGCCAGGCCCTGGGTGGTGGGATCGTTCAACCAGACGAAGGCCGGATAGATGCCCAGCAGGGCCACCGCCAGGCTGGTCAGGGCCACCGGCTTGTAGCGCCCATAGCGATCCAGCAGCAGGCCGGCGGCCAGGGCGGCGGCCATCTGCACCGCGCTGGAGGCCACCCCGGCGAGATAGGCGCTGGTGGCCGGCAGGCCGACGATGCGGGTCATGTAGGTGGGCATGTAGAACTGCATCAGGTAGGTCAGCAGGGTGGCCGACATCACGATCAACAGGCCCAGGCCGAAGCGCCGCGGATGCTCGCGCAGGAAGGCGCGCACCGGACCGCCCTCGACCGTGCCGGCGCCGCTCCAGGTCTCGTCCACCTGGCGGCGGATATAGAGGCCGACCGGGATGATCAGCAAGCCGACCAGGAAGGGGATGCGCCAGCCCCAGGCGTGCAGCTCGGCCTCGGACAGGCTGCGGGTGAGCAGGGCGCCTAGGGCGGCGCCGAGCAGGGCGCTGCCGCCCTGGCTGATGACCTGCCAGCTGACGTGGAAGCCACGCCGGCCGGGGCTGGCCGATTCCAGCAGCAGGGTGGTGGCGGCGCCGATCTCGCCGCCGGCGGAGAAGCCCTGCAGCAGGCGACCCAGCAGCAGGATCAGCGGCGCGGCGAGGCCGATCTGGGCGTGGGTCGGGGTGAAGGCGATCAGGGCACTGCCCAGGCCCATCAGCGAGATGGTCAGCAGCATGGCCTGCTTGCGCCCGTGGCGGTCGGCATAGGCGCCCAGCACCATGCTGCCCAGGGGGCGCATGACGAAGCCGACGCCGAACACCCCCACCGCCATCAGCAGCGAGCCATAGGGGGTATCCGAGGGGAAGTAGAGCTGGCCGATGATGGCGGCGAAGAAGCTGAAGACGGTGAAGTCGAACATCTCCAGGCCGTTGCCGAGGCTGGCCGCGGCGATCAGCTTGGCGCGCGAGGGGCCGGCGACGGGCCGGGCGGTTGCCGGGGTGGAGGACGTCGGAAGGGCCTGGGCCATGGGGCTTTCCTCGGTGACAGGGTGAATGCTTAGCTATGCAAGTACCGGTCCGCCCCGTCCGGGCCGCGTTATGGCACGCAGGGGGCCGGGCGAGGCATCTTTCCTTGCGCCAGCCTAGTGCACGGTGGTCACTTCTGCCGCCTGGACGAGCCGTCGCCGTCGGCAGGCTTTCATAAATCCTTCACAATGCCTGCCTAGAGTGCCAGCTCGCGCCTGCGCGTCGCCGGCCCAGGTCCGTCTCCCATCCCCGCGAGGAATCCGGCATGCATCTCAGAGGTCCGCTGACCACGCTGGCACTCGTCCTGGCGCTTGGTGGCCCGACCGTCGCCCGGGCGACCGACGTCGACCCGGCCCTGCCCGAGTACCAGAAGGTGAGCGGCGTCTCCGGCAACCTGTCCAGCGTCGGCTCCGATACCCTGGCCAACCTGGTCACGCTGTGGGCCGAGAGCTACAAGCGCGAATACCCCAACCTCAATATCCAGATCCAGGCCGCGGGTTCGTCCACCGCGCCGCCCGCGCTCACCGAGGGCACCGCCAGCATCGGTCCCATGAGTCGCAAGATGAAGGACGCCGAATTGCAGGCCTTCGAGCAGCGCTTCGGCTATCGCCCCACCGCCGTGCCGGTGGCCATCGACGCCCTGGCGATCTTCGTGCACAAGGACAATCCGCTCAGGCAGCTGACCCTTGAGCAGGTCGATGCCATCTTCTCCAGTACCCGCCTCTGCGGTGGGCCGCGCGAGCTGCGCACCTGGGGCGACCTGGGGCTGACCGGCGACTGGGCCAGGCGCCCGATCCAGCTGTTCGGGCGCAACTCGGTGTCCGGCACCTACGGCTACTTCAAGGAAGCGGCGCTGTGCCGTGGCGATTTCCGCGCCAACGTCAACGAGCAGCCGGGTTCGGCCTCGGTGGTCCAGGCCATCAGCCAGTCCCTGGGCGGCATCGGCTACTCCGGTATCGGCTACCAGACCGCCAGCGTCCACACGGTGGCCCTGGCCAAGCAGGGCACCACCGACTACGTCGAGGACAACCAGGAGAACACCCTGTCCGGGCGCTACCCGCTGGCGCGCTTTCTCTACGTCTATGTGAACAAGACACCCAATCGTCCGCTCAACCCCCTGGAAGGCGAGTTCCTGCGGCTGATTCTCTCCCGCACCGGTCAGGAAGCGGTGGTCAAGGACGGCTACATTCCGTTGCCGGCGCCGGTGGTGCAGCAGGCGCTGAAGTCCCTGGGCTACTGATCGCCGCCGCGCTTCCGCTCGCCCCGCCGGGGGCGCGGTCGGCCGTCCATTCGCTGTAACCTTTCTGTCACACGACGTGATTAGGCTCTGCGCCATGAAATCCCCGGTACCCCCGTCCACGCCCGATCCTCGCGGCCCCGCCCGGCTGGACTTCAACACGTCCGCACTGCGCCGGCGACGGCGTTGGCGGGCCTTGCAGGATCGACTGATCCGGGTGTCCGTGCTGGTCGGCGGCCTCGCCGTGCTGGCCACCATCACGCTGATCTTCTTCTATCTGGCCTACGTGGTGGCGCCACTGTTTCGCGGTGCCAGCCTGCAGGCCCAGCCGGTGCCCCAACCGGACTGGCTGGCGGGCGCCGGGGCGCCGCTGCTGCTGAGCCTCGACGAGCAGAACCGCATCGGCCTGCACCTCTCCGCCAGCGGCGACGCCACCTTCTTCACCCTGGCCGACGGCCAGCCGCTCATGCGTGAGCGGCTGCCGCTGCCGCCGGGGGTCAGCATCACCAGCCAGGCCCAGGACGCGCCGCGCGGGCTGATCGCCCTGGGGCTGTCCGACGGCCGCGTGCTGGTGGCGCACAAGCGCTATGTCTCGCGCTATCCCCAGGGTACCCGGGTGATCACCCCGGAACTCGACTTCCCCTACGGCCGCACGCCCCTCGACCTGGGCGCCCCGCCGGCCGCCCTCGAGCGCGTGGCCATCGCCGGCGACGACGACCTGCTGATGCTCGCCGGTGCCCAGGGCAACCAGGTGACCGCCCTGCGCGTCGCGCATCGCGCGGTACCGTTGACCGGTGGCGAGAGCAGCGAGGTGCGCAGCGTCACGCGGCTGATTCCGCTCAATGCCGCGGTCAAGGCGCTCTACCTCGATCCGCGCGGCCACTGGCTCTATGCCCTCAACGGCCGCGCCCAGGCGGACGTCTTCGACCTGCGCGACGGCAGCCTCAACGGCCACTACAAGCTGCTCGAGTCCGCCGACGACGAAATCACCGCCAGCGCCCAGCTACTCGGTGGCGTATCCCTGCTGGTGGGCACCGCCAAGGGCGGCATCGCCCAGTGGTTCATGGTTCGGGGCCAGGATGGCGAGCCGGTGCTGCGACGCATCCGCGGCTTCCAGCTGGGCGATGCCCCCATCGTGCAACTGATCCCCGAACAGCGCCGCAAGGGCTTCCTGGCGCTGGATGCCCAGGGCTGGCTCGGCGTTTACCACAGCACCGCGGCCCGTACCCTGCTGCGCGAGCAGATAGCTCCGGCTGCCGGTGCGCTGGCCCTGTCGCCTCGCGCCGACCGGCTGCTGCTGGAGCAGGATGGCCGGCTGCTCGGCTTCGTCCTCAACAATCCGCACCCGGAAGTCTCCTGGACGGCGCTGTGGGACAAGGTCTGGTACGAGAACTACGCCGCGCCGGCGCAGGTCTGGCAGTCCAGCGCGGCGACCACCGATTTCGAACCCAAGTTCAGCCTGGCGCCGCTGACCTTCGGCACCCTCAAGGCGGCCTTCTACGCCATGCTGTTCGCCGCGCCCCTGGCCATCGCCGCGGCGGTCTACACCGCCTACTTCATGGCGCCGCGCATGAGGCGCACGGTCAAGCCGGTCATCGAATTGATGGAAGCCCTGCCCACGGTGATCCTCGGTTTCTTCGCCGGGCTGTTCCTCGCGCCTTTCGTGGAGAATCACCTGCCAGGCCTGTTCAGCTTGCTGCTGCTGTTGCCGCTGGCCATCCTGGCGGCCGGCTTCGGCTGGTCGCGGCTGCCGGCGGCCCTGCGCGAGCGGGTGCCGGAGGGCTGGGAAAGCCTGTTGCTGCTGCCGGTGGTGCTGCTCACCACCGCGCTCGCCCTCGCGGTCAGTCCCTGGTTGGAGGGGGCGCTGTTCGCCGGCGACCTGCGGCTCTGGCTGAACCAGAAGCTGGGTATCGCCTACGACCAGCGCAACGCCCTGATCGTCGGCCTGGCCATGGGTTTCGCGGTCATCCCCAACATCTTCTCCATCGCCGAGGACGCCATCTACAGCGTGCCGCGCAGCCTGACCCTGGGTTCCCTGGCGCTGGGCGCCACGCCCTGGCAGACGCTGGCGCGGGTGGTGCTGCTCACCGCCAGCCCCGGCATCTTCTCGGCGCTGATGATCGGCCTCGGCCGCGCCGTGGGCGAGACCATGATCGTGCTCATGGCCACCGGCAACACCCCGATCATGGACGCCAACCTGTTCGAGGGCATGCGTACCCTGGCGGCCAACATCGCCGTGGAGCTGCCCGAATCCGAGGTGGGCGGCACCCATTACCGGCTGCTGTTCCTGGCTGCCCTGGTGCTGCTCAGCTTCACCTTCCTGATGAATACCCTGGCCGAGCTGATCCGCCAGCGGTTGAGGAAAAAGTATGCGGCGCTCTGAGGCTCGCGCGCCGCAAGGGCGGGGCCACGCCGTGCGCCGGCGCTCCCTGGGCAGTTGGCTGCGCGGTGGCGCCCCGGGCATCTGGCTCAGCGGCGGTGCCGTGGCCATCGCCGTGCTGATGACCCTCGGCCTGATCGGCGTCATCGCCGTGCGCGGCCTGGCGCATTTCTGGCCGGCCGAGGTGGTGCAGGCGCGCTACGCGCCGCCGGGGCTCACGCCACGCCTGGTACTGGGCGAGGTGGCGCAACGGGAAACGGTACCGCTGGAGCGGCTGCGCAGCGCCGGCCTGCCGATCCCGGCGGACAGTGGTGAAACCTTCACCCGCGAACTCTTCAAGCTCGGCAATCGCGACCTCCAGGGCAGCGACTTCGTCTGGCTGATCGGCGATTGGCTGCAGGATCGCCGCACCCCGGCCGACGTCCTGGTGCTGGAGCGCCGCGAATGGGGCAACTTCTATGGCTTCGCCGTGGAGGTACGCGAGGAGGGCCGCCAGGTCGCCAAGGGCGCCGCAGCGCTACCCGAGCTGCAGCGCCGGCTGGCCCGCACCCAGGAGCTCAGCGTACGCCTGGAGCGTTTGGAAAAGCAGGACATCGGCAGCGTCAACCATGCCCTGGAACGCCTGCGCCTGGACGGCCGTACCCTCGAACTGGACGGTCGCCTCGATGCCGTTGCCCAGGCCGATCTGGCTGCCCGTCGCGCCGAGCTGGAGGGGCGCTACGACCAACTGGAGGAGCAGCTCGCCAGCCTGCGCCAGGCGCTTCGACGCGACAGCCTGGTGGTGCGCGACGTCGAGGGCCGCACCCTGGAACTGAACCTGGACCGCATCGTGCGGGCCTACCAGCCCAACGCCATGGGCCTGGGCGCCAAGCTCGGCTTCTACGGTACCAAGCTGTGGGAATTCCTCAGCGCCGATCCGCGCGAGGCCAATACCGAAGGCGGCGTCTTCCCGGCCATCTTCGGCACCGTGATGATGACCCTGCTGATGGCGGTGATCGTCACCCCCTTCGGCGTCATCGCCGCCATCTACCTGCGCGAGTACGCCCGCCAGGGCCCGCTGACCCGCATCATCCGCATCGCCGTCAACAACCTGGCCGGGGTGCCGGCCATCGTCTACGGCGTCTTCGGCCTGGGCTTCTTCGTCTATGTGCTGGGCGGCTCGCTGGACCAGCTGTTCTTCCGCGCCAGCCTGCCTTCGCCCACCTTCGGCACCCCGGGCCTGCTGTGGGCCTCGCTGACCTTGGCGATCCTCGCCATGCCGGTGGTGATCGTCGCCACCGAAGAAGGCCTGGCGCGGATTCCGCGCAGCATCCGCGAAGGCTCCCTGGCGCTGGGCGCCACCCAGGCCGAGACCCTGTGGAAGGTGGTGCTGCCGCTGGCCAGCCCGGCGATGATGACCGGGCTGATCCTCGCCGTGGCCCGCGCCGCCGGCGAGGTGGCACCGCTGATGCTCGTGGGGGTGGTCAAGCTGGCACCGGCGCTGCCGCTGGACGGCAACTATCCCTATCTGCACCTGGACCAGAAGATCATGCACCTGGGCTTCCACATCTATGACGTCGGCTTCCAGAGCCCCAATGTGGAAGCCGCCCGCCCGCTGGTCTATGCCACCGCGCTGCTGCTGGTGCTGGTGATCGCCGGGCTGAACCTGTCCGCCGTGTTCCTGCGCAATCGGTTGCGCGAAAAGTATCGGCTGCTGGAAGACTAGCCCACGGCCGAGGAGAACCCATGCCTTCCGATTCGTCCATCTTCAGAACCGCCGCGGCCTACGCGGCCAGCGTCCCGCCCGCGGCGAGCGAAGGGGGCGTGGCGCTGTCGGTACCGCGGCTGAGCCTGTACTACGGGCAGAAGCAGGCGCTGCAGGACATCGCCCTGGAGATCCCGCGCCAGCGCGTCACTGCCTTCATCGGTCCCAGCGGCTGCGGCAAGTCGACCCTGCTGCGCTGTTTCAACCGCCTGAACGACCTGGTGGAAGATTGCCGCATCGACGGCGAGATCCTGCTCGACGGCCAGAACATCTACGCCCGCGGCACCGAGATCGCCGAGCTGCGGCGGCGGGTGGGCATGGTGTTCCAGAAGCCCAATCCCTTTCCCAAGAGCATCTACGAGAACGTGGTCTACGGCCTGCGCATCCAGGGTATCAAGCAGAAGCGCGTGCTGGACGAGGCGGTGGAATGGGCGCTGCACGGCGCGGCGCTGTGGGACGAGGTCAAGGATCGCCTGCACGAGTCGGCCCTGGGCCTCTCCGGCGGCCAGCAGCAGCGGCTGGTGATCGCCCGCACCATCGCCGTCCAGCCCGACGTGCTGCTGCTCGACGAACCCTGCTCGGCGCTGGACCCCATCTCCACCCTCAAGGTTGAGGAGCTGATCCACGAACTGAAACAGCGCTACACCATCGTCATCGTCACCCACAATATGCAGCAGGCAGCGCGGGTCTCCGACTACACCGCCTTCATGTACATGGGCCAACTCGTCGAGCATGGCGACACCGACACCCTCTTCACCAACCCGGCGAAGCGGCAGACCGAAGACTACATCACCGGCCGCTACGGCTAGTTCCAGGCAGGCCGGTGCCCCCACCGGCGACTCGATCATCTCAGGCAGGACTGACACCATGATCAACAAAGACGGTCACACGCAGCACATCTCCCAGCAATACAACGTCGAACTGGAGGAGGTCCGCAGTCACCTGCTGGCCATGGGCGGTCTGGTGGAAAAGCAGGTCAGCGACGCCGTGCGCGCGGTGATCGACGCCGATGCCGGCCTGGCCCGCCAGGTGCGCGCCATCGACGACCAGATCGACGTCATGGAGCGCGGTATCGACGAGGAGTGCCTGCGCATCCTCGCCCGCCGCCAGCCGGCCGCGTCCGACCTACGGCTGATCATCAGCATCTCCAAGTCGGTGATCGACCTGGAACGCATCGGCGACGAGGCCGCCAAGATCGCTCGCCGCGCCATCGAGTTGGCCGAGGACGGCGAGGCCCCGCGCGGCTACGTCGAGGTCCGCCACATCGGTGAGCAGGTGCGCAAGATGGTCCATCAGTCGCTGGATGCCTTCGCCCGCTTCGACGCCGAGCTGGCGCTGTCGGTGGCCCAGTACGACAAGCTGATCGACCGCGAGTACAAGTCCGCCCTGCGCGAGCTGGCCACCTACATGATGGAAGACCCGCGCTCCATCTCCCGGGTGCTGAGCATCATCTGGGTCCTGCGTTCCCTGGAGCGCGTCGGCGACCACGCCCGCAACATTGCCGAGCTGGTCATCTACCTGGTGCAGGGCACCGATGTTCGCCACCTGGGCCTCAAGCGCATGGCCGAAGAGGTCAACCGGTCGCGCGAATGATCCGCCCGGTCACTCCCCGGGTGGCGACCCGGGGCTGCCTGCTATGCTGCAAGACTTGGCATGGAGTGACCGATGAGCAAGTTGAACGTACTGGTAGTGGACGATGCGCCCTTCATCCGCGACCTGATCAAGAAGGGCCTGCGCAACCTGTTTCCCGGTCTCGCGGTGGACGAGGCGGCCGATGGTCGCCGCGCCCAGACGCTGCTTGGCAAGCAGCGCTTCGACCTCATCCTCTGTGATTGGGAAATGCCCGGCATGACCGGCCTGGAACTGCTCACCTGGTTCCGTGCCCAGCCGACCCACCAGGGCGTGCCCTTCATCATGGTCACCAGCCGCGGCGACAAGGAAAACGTCGTCCAGGCCATCCAGGCCGGCGTGTCCGACTACATGGGCAAACCCTTCTCCAACGAGCAGCTGGCGGCCAAGGTCAAGAAGGCCCTGCAGCGCACCGGCAAGCTCGCCGAGCTGCAGGCCGGTGCGCAGCCGCGCCCGGCCACCGGCTTCGCCAATGACTCCCTCGGTGCCCTCACCGGTAACCGCAGCGACGTGGTCCAGCCGAGCCCGGCGGCGCCGGTCGCCGCGCCGGCACCGGCCGCCAGTTCCAGCGCGGCCCTGCTGACCGGCTCGGCACCGCCGCCCAGCGCCGCCCGCGGCAAGGCCGCCGCCAACTTCGGCCAGGGCCAGCTGCGGCTGCCCAATGCCAGCATGGCCTGCCTGATCAAGGCCCTCAGCATCAAGGAGGCCTTGCTGGTGGTCCGCCGCGGCGATCCGCTGCCGCAGATCCTGGAAACCGCCGTGCTCGACCTGGAGCAGGGCGACGACGGCGGCGACGTGGCGCGCCTCAACGGCTACCTGCATTCGCTGGCCGCGGTGGAGCCGACCCCGGCCAGCGAGTGGGTGCAGGTCAACTTCCGCTTCATCGACCGGGACCCGGCCAAGCTCGACTATCTGTCGCGGCTGATCGCCAAGGGTACCGCTCAACGGCATTACGTGCCGGGCGCCTAGGACGGAGCCGGGGCATGAGGGCGCTGGCACGGAGACTGCTTCGATCCGCCTTATCGCGGATTCCTGACGCTTCTGCCATGCCCTACGCCCGTCACCTGCTGCTGCTCTGCCTCGTCCTGAGCGGTCCCGCGCTCGCGGCGCCGATCTACAAGTACGTCGACGCCAATGGCGTGGTGACCTACACCGACAAGGCGCAGAAGGGCGCCAAGGTGATGACCTTCAGCGACGATCCGATCGAGCGACTGGACCAGCGGGTCAAGCTGCAGCCGCGGCACTATGCCGGTGGTACGGTGCTGGAGGTGCGCAACGACAGCTTCCTGCCGGTGACCGTCACCCTGCGGCTCTCCGCGCTGCAGAATGTCAGCGGCGTGGGCGTAGCACCCATCCGCAAGGTCCTGCCGGCGCGCAGCCTGACCCGCCTGGCGACCCTGGTCGCGCCCGATCCGAGCCGGCCGCAGCGCTACACCCCGCAACTCACCACCCTGATGGGCAGCGCCACGCCGGTGTTCGCGTCCGGCTTCGCCTATCCCTTGCCCTGGCTGGGCGGGCCGTTCAGCGTCAGCCAGGGGGCCGGCGGCGGCTTCAGCCACAACACGCCCAAGAGCCGCTATGCGGTGGACATCGCCATGCCTGAGGGTACGCCCATCGTGGTGTCGCGCGCCGGCCAGGTGGTGGAGGTGGAGAACGACCAGGACGGCCGTGGCAACCATCCCTCCGGCAACTTCGTGCGCATCCTTCACGATGACGGCACCATGAGCGTCTACCTGCACCTGCAGCGTGGTTCGATCAAGGTTGCCGAGGGCCAGTGGGTGCGGACCGGCCAGCCGCTGGCGTCTTCGGGCAACACCGGGCGCAGTACCGGGCCGCACCTGCACTTCGTGGTCCAGCGCAACACCGGCGAGGCGGTCGAATCCATTCCCTTCCGCTTCGCCCAGGCGGTGGACAGCCTGCCCAACTTCGCCGTCGGCGGGCCTTGAGAGACTGTTCAAAGCCTGCTGCGCGTCGGTCAAACGGCGTTGAAAAGGCCCTGGGTCGCCAGTCCCGCCTGGGCGGCTCCGTCGTAATGCTCATTTACCACTCGTGAACCCGGGCGCGGGTCCGATCCGCTTCCTCAGGTGTTTTCGCGGGGCTGCCCAGGCCTTGTTTGCCTCTAGCTCGCGAGCCTTTGAGCAGGCTCTGCCCCTTGCCCGGCTTCAGCCCTGGGCGTCGAGGTATTCGCTGGGCGATACCCCCAGCACCCGGCGGAACATGCGGGTGAAGGCAGAGGGCGAGGCATAGCCCAGGTCCAGCGCCACCCGGGTCACCGGCTCCCCGGCGGCCAGCCGCGGCAGGGCCAGCATCAGGCGGGTGTGCTGGCGCCAGGTGGAAAAGCTGGTGCCGGTTTCCTTGAGGAACAGCCGGGCGAGGCTGCGCGAGCAGAGGTGCAGCTGTTGCGCCCAGGTCGCCAGCGCCGTGTCGTTGGCCGGGTCGGCATGCAGGCTGGTCTGGATGGTGCGCAGGCGGCGGTCGGCCAGGGCGGGCAGGTGCAGGGCGCTCTCTTCGAGGAAAACCAGCTCCGCCAGCATCAGTGCCCGGACATGGCCGCCCAGGTCGGCTTCCCCATAGGTGTTGCCGCCACGCCGCAGGCAGCGCAGCAGTTCGCGCAGCAGCGGCGAGATGAGCACCATGCGGGTGGCGGTCTGGGGTGAGGGCAGGCCGCGGGGCAATTCGATGATCACCACCTGCAGGGTGGCCTCGCCATTGGCGCGCGCCTGGTGTTCCACATGCGGGGGAATCCAGATCGCCTGCTTGGGCGGCACGTACCAGACGCCTTCCGCAGTGCTGATCTCCAGCACCCCGTTGACCGTGTACATCAGGTGCGCCTGGGCGTGGGCGTGCGGCGGCCACACCTGGCCATGGGCGAAGGTGTCGAGCTGCGACACCAGGGGCGCCGCGGCCGGCGCCGGCGCTGGTCCCGCGACCGGCCTGGAATACCGGTCGATTGTCTGTTCCTGCATAACGGCTGTCCGATTCGGTTGCGCATCGAAGAGGCGCTAGGGCCTAACCTGCCGCACTATGGCCGGAGCATCGTATGGGCTCCTGGGCGAGGTACCTGTACGCCGAGGACAGGTCTCTTGCCGGAGTGTCGCACAGAACGCCGGCCGCTTGGTTCGCTAGCCTGAAAGGCTGGCAGCGCATTTGAACTACCGTCTTGTCGGTGGCAGCGTGGTACAGGGATCTGAGTACCACGCTTTTTTATTCGCATCGATGCTTTGCCAGCGGCTTCACAAAGCGGTGGTTTGGTGATCGCCCGGCCGATGCGGCTTTGTTAGGTTCGGCCCTTGTTCATCATGGTGGCCCTATGCCATGGACCGACGCCTGACCGCCCTGATCGCCTGCCTGACCCTCGCTCTGGCCGCACCCGTCGCCAGCCAGGCCGCCGAGCCCTCCGCCAGCAGCAAGGTGTCCGCCAAGAGCCAGACCCGCAAGGGCCAGGTCAAGCTCAAGGTGCGCAACGCCAGCGAAGGCCGCATCTTCGAGGTGCGCAACGACTTCGACGTACCGGTACGAGTCGAGTTGCGCCTGCAGCGCACCGTCAATGTGGCCGGCGCCGAGCGGCCGATCCGCCAGGTCATCGAGCCGCGCTCCACGGTGCAGCTGGCGGTGATCCGCAAGCGGCAGCAGGGCTTCCCCATGCATTTCGACCAGTCGTTCAGCTACAGTCCGCAACTGCCGGTCGGCAGCCTGCCGCCGGCGGCGGACGGCACCGTGGGCGGTAACGCCAGCGGCCTGGGCTATGGCTACGCCTGGCCCTGGCGCCAGGGCGTCTACTACGTGACCCAGGGTGCCGGCGGCGACTTCAGCCACAACACCCCCAAGGGTCGCTACGCGGTCGACATCGCCATGCCCGAGGGCACGCCCATCGCCGCCGCCCGCGCCGGCACGGTGATGGAGGTCGAGAATGGCCAGTTCGGCCATGGGCCCAGCCCGTCCGGCAACTTCGTGCGCATCGCCCATGAGGACGGCAGCCAGAGCGCCTACCTGCACCTGCGCCGTGGCTCGGTGAAGGTCCGCCCCGGTGAGCGGGTGGAGGTGGGCACGCCGCTGGCGGAGTCGGGCAATACCGGGCGCAGCACTGGTCCGCACCTGCATTTCGTGGTGCAGGCCCACGAAGGCGGCGAGCTGGTGTCCATCCCCTTCCGCTTCGTGCGTCCCCTGGCCGCGCTGCCCAACATGGCCCTGGGCGACCGCTAGAGTGGTGTTTCAGAAGTTCGCGCAAGAATTGGCGAGTGATTTTTGTCTTCGGGCCAGGCGCCGCGACGAGTCATAGCAGGGCTATGGCGAGAAGTGGCAACGCCGCCTGGAGAGGTCCGCTTCTGCGGCAAAAAGCGCCGCCAGCATTGTGTAGATAACTTCTGAAACATCACACTAGGTCCCTGCGCAGGCGTTTCGCGGTCAACCGGTCGCCAGGCCTCTCGCGCGCGACAGAAGTCGTCGTACTGGTCAGAAATCCATTGCCAGGATCGGGGTGAGTGGCGTTATGCTATCACCAGATTTCCCGGTCCGCCCCACTTCGCCAGCTGCTCTACCTTCCTACCAGCTGTGGACGATACCCATGAATGGATTCTTGGCCGCCTTGCGCCTCTGGGGGTGCAGCGCCGTGCTGTGGTTGCCGCTGCTGGTCTTCGCCACCACCGGTCGTGCGGAGGTGCTGACGCTCGACGATCCGGCACGCAGCTACGATCCCCGCCCGTTCCTGGAAATTCTCAAGGCGCCCGCCAGCCTGAGCTTCGCCGAGGCCGCCGCCCAGCCGGTGGATGCGGAGCGCGGCTGGCATGCCCCGGGGGTGCTGGAAACGCTGCTTTACGATGGCCGCCAGGGACTTTGGCTGCGCTTTCGCCTCCAGAGTCGTGATGATCGGGCCTGGTGGCTGATTCCCAGTTGGGCGGTGCTGGATCGGCTGGAGTTGCGTACCCGCAGCGCCACGGGCGAGTGGAGCACGCCGCAGCGCAGCGGTATCGCCCTGCCAGCCAAGGAGCGTGCCCTGCCGGGTCGCCAACTCATGTTCGCCCTGGCACCGACCGCCGGGGCCGTAGAGGAGGTCTATCTGCGGGTGGATTCCCGGGAGACCTTCGTGCTGCCGCTGCGCCTGGTGACGCCGGCCACCTACCTTACCGAGGCACAGCAGGATGCCTGGCTGATCGGTGGTTTCTTCGGTTGCCTGTTCACCATCCTGCTGCTGACCCTCACGCTGTGGAGCTTCGGCCGGCGCTCTGGATTCGGTTGGTATGCCCTCTATCTGCTGAGCGTCATCGGCTACCAGGTGGTCACCACCGGCTACGGCGCCTGGCTGCTCTGGCCGGACATCCCGGCCTTCGGCCTTCGCGCGCACCAGGCCTTCGCTGCGCTGTGCCTGCTCAGCGCCGGGCTGTTCGTCCGCTATCTGCTCAGCCTCTATCGCGGCGAACGCTGGCTCGACCTCGGCAATCGCCTGTTGATCGGCTACTGGAGCCTGGGGTTGGTCATCGCCCTGGCCTGGCCGGACCTGCTGAGCTTCCAGGGCCTGCTCGGCATGATGGCGCTGAGTTGCCTGGTACTGCTCGGCACCACTACCCACCTGGCCCTGCGCGGCAGTCGCATGGCGCTCTGGTTCAGCGCCGCCTGGGGCCTGCTGCTGTTGGGCAGCCTGGCGCAACTGCTGGCGATCGCCGGCTGGCTGGCACCGGAAAGCCCGGCCCTTTACGGCCAGATGACCGGCTTCGCCCTGGGGTTCGTGATGCTGTCCCTGGGGCTCACCGAGGGGCTGAGCCAGCAACGGCGGCAGCGGATCGAGGCCCAGCGGCAGGCCCTGGAGGCTTCGGCCGCCCTGGCGCGTGAGCGCGAGGCTTCCTTCGTCGAGCTGGAGTTGCGGGTGGCCTTGCGCACCGTGGAGTTGCAGCAGGCCAAGGCCGCCCTGGAGCGACTCAATCGCGAGCTGTTGCACCAGAGCCAGACCGATCCCCTGACCGGCCTGAGCAATCGCCGGCATTTCGAGCGGGTGTTTCAGCAGGAAATCCGTCGCGCCATCCGCGCCGAGGTGCCGCTAGGGGTGCTGCTGGTGGACATCGATCACTTCAAGACGGTCAACGATACCCATGGCCATACCCTGGGCGACGAGTGCCTGAGGTGCGTGGGCGAGTTGCTGCGTCAGCATGCGCAGCGGGCGGGGGAGGTTGCGGCGCGCTACGGTGGCGAGGAATTCGTCATCGCCTTGCCTGGCAGCGATCTCCAGGCCGCCTACCTGCTCGCGGAGCGTATTCGTCAGGAAGTGGCGGGGCTGGAATTACAGAGCGAGCACGGGCTGCTGCGGCCCTCGGTGAGCATCGGCGTGGCGGTGGCCGTGCCGAGCAATCTGGAACACGGCCTGGGGTTGTTGGAGGATGCCGACCGGGCGCTCTATGCGGCCAAGCGCGGCGGGCGCAACCGCGTCTGCCTGAGCGATGGCCTACCCCGGCTGCTGAGCAGCCAGGGCTGACACCCGCCGCGCCTCAGAGCCTGTTCAAAACCTCGCGAGCTAGCGCCAAACAAGGCGACAAGGGCTGAGGAAGCGGAGTTTACGAATGGTAAATGAGCATTCCGAAGCCATTTTCAACGCGGTTTAGCCGACGCGCAGCAGATTTTGAACAGGCTCTCAGCGGTCGTCGGTCTGGCGGCGCTTCGGTTCCTGGGGGTCGAGCTTGATGACCTTGGCCAGCACGATCTTCGGGCCCTTCATCTTCTTGACGATGATACGCAGGCCCTCGGCTTCCAGCACCGTCTCCTCTTCGGGGACGCGCTTCAGGCTGTCGTAGATCAGCCCGGCCAGGGTTTCGGCCTCGACGTGGTCCAGATCGATACCGAGCAACCGCTCGACCTTGAACAGCGGCGTGTCGCCGCGCACCAGCAACTTGCCCGGCTGGTAGGCGACCACGCCGCGCTCGGTCTTGCGGTGTTCGTCCTGGATGTCGCCCACCAGCACCTCGAGCACGTCCTCCATGGTCAGGAAGCCGATGACCTTGTGGTCGGCTTCCTCCACCAGCACGAAGTGCGCGCCGCCGCGGCGGAATTGCTCCAGCAGGTCGGACAGCGGCATGTGCTTGGTCACCCGCTCCAGCGGATGGACCAGGTCGTCGAGGTCGAAGGAGGCGGTTTCGCTGTCCAGGCCGGCGATGGCCAGCAGCAGGTCCTTGATGTGCAGCACCCCGGTGAAGGTCTGGCTGTCTTCGTCATAGACCGGATAGCGGCTGTACTTGGAGCGCCGGATCTGGGTGAGGATCTCGTCCAGGCTGGCCTTGCTGTCCAGGTAGATGAGGTCTTCGCGGGAATTGGCCCAGTCCACCACTTCCAGTTCGCCCAGCTCCACGGCCGAAGCCAGCACCCGGGCGTCCGGGTCGGTGGCGCGGTTGGAGTGCAGGATCAGCTTGAGTTCGTCACGGCTGTAGTGGTGCTCGTGGTGCGCGCCCGGCTCGCCCTGGCCGGCGATGCGCAGGATGGCGTTGGCGCTGGCGTTGAGTAGCCAGATGGCCGGATACATCAGCCAGTAGAAGAGGTACAGCGGTACCGCCGTCCACAGCGACAGCAGGTCGGGCTTGCGGATCGCCCAGGACTTGGGCGCCAGCTCGCCGACCACGATGTGCAGGTAGGAGATGATGAAGAAGGCGGTGAAGAAGGAAATACCGTGGACCACCTCGGGATTGTTGACCCCGGCGGCGCCCAGCAGCGGTTCGAGCAATTCGGCGAAGGCCGGCTCGCCGACCCAGCCCAGGCCCAGGGAGGCCAGGGTGATGCCGAGCTGGCAGGCGGAGAGATAGGCGTCAAGCTGGTTGTGCACCTTCTTGAGGATGCGCCCGCGCCAGCCGTGCTTCTTGGCGATGGCCTCCACGCGGGTGGCGCGCAGCTTGACCATGGCGAACTCGGCGGCGACGAAGAAGCCGTTAAGCAGCACGAGGAAAAAAGCGAAGAACACGAGGCCGAGATCGGCGAACAACGTCGAGGAAAGACTAGTGGAAGGGTCCATTAGGGCCGAGAGCTGGAAAAAGGTCGCCTAAGCATGGGGGCGGGGCAGGGCAGTTGCAAGATATTGCGGCCGACGGATGGTCAGGTGGTCGGGCCTGGGATACGGCAGGCCCTCTGGCAGGCGGCTTCGGGTAGCGGTCAGGTCCAGCCCTCCAGACGCATGGTCGCCCGCACCAGGCGCTGCTCTTCCTGCTCGATCTCGCGCAGGCTGTCCCTCACGCTGTGGATGTGCTCGCGGGCGGCGGCATGGGCTTCGTCGGGCAGGCGCTGGCTCACGGCGGCATAGAGGCGGGCGTGCTGGGCGTCGATTTCGCGGCGCTGCGGTGGCCGATGATAGAGATTGGCGATGCAGGCGAACACCGAACCCAGCAGCAGCTCGTTGAGCGATTGCAGGGTGTGCACCAGCACCGGGTTGTGCGAGGCCTCGCTGATCGCCAGGTGGAAGGCGTGGTCCAGGCGGGCGTGAGCCTCGGCGGAGAGGGTGGCGAGGTCCTGGGCAGCGGCGCAGAGCTCTTCGTAGCGCCGGCCGATCAGCACCAGGTCGGCGGTGGTGGCGCGTAGTGCTGCCAGACGCGCCGCCTCGCCTTCCAGCAGGGCGCGGACTTCCAGCAGGTCGTAGAGGGTGCGCGGCTGGCTGCTGAACAGGTGCAGCAGGGGGTTCTCCGCCGCCGGCGCCGCCAGGCGGGCGACGAAGCTGCCCTGGCCGTGGCGCGTCTCGATGATGCCGCGGGCGCGCAGCAGGCCCAGACCCTCGCGCAGAGCGGTGCGGGAGACGCCGAGCTTGTCGCACAGGCGACGTTCGGAGGGCAGCGGCTGGCCGACCTTGAGCACCCCGTCCACCACCAGGCGTTCGATCTGCTGGCTGACGTTCTCGGCGACGGGAAGGCGGGCGGTGGCAACGGACATGCTGGTTTCCTGCTGGTATGACCACGAGGTTTCAGGCTAGTGAGCCACCGGTCGAAGAGGCCGTCAAGCCTCATGGAATGGCCTTGTCCTTTGGTCGAAGAGACTGCAAAAACTGGTATGACCAGTGCTGGCGGTCATGGACGCCTAGGCAGGTCTCGGGGTACAACGAAGCCTCTTGAGCCAGAACAACAACAATGGCGGTTACCCGATGAGCCTGGTCTACGACGAACGTCTCGACGGCGCCTTGCCCCGCCCGGACAAGGCGCAACTGCTGCAGCGCCTGCGCGGCGAACTGCCCGAGCATTGCCTGCTGCACGTCAGGGAAGACCTCAAGCCCTACGAATGCGACGGCCTGGCGGCCTATCGCACCACGCCGCTGCTGGTGGTCCTGCCGGAAACGGTGGAGCAGGTGCAGGCGACCCTGCGCCTCTGCCATGAGCTGAACGTGCCCCTGGTGGCGCGCGGTGCCGGCACCGGGCTGTCCGGCGGTGCCCTGCCACTGGAGCAGGGCGTGCTGCTGGTGATGGCGCGCTTCAATCGCATCCTCGACGTGGACCCCGATGGCCGCCGTGCCCGGGTCCAGCCCGGGGTGCGCAACCTGGCCATCTCCCAGGCCGCGGCGCCCCATGACCTCTACTACGCGCCCGATCCCTCCTCGCAGATCGCCTGTTCCATCGGCGGCAACGTGGCCGAGAACGCCGGCGGCGTGCACTGCCTGAAATACGGCCTGACCGTGCACAACGTGCTGGCGGTGGAGATCGTCACCCTCGAAGGCGAACGCCTGACCTTGGGCAGCGCCGCCCTGGACAGCCCCGGCTTCGACCTGCTGGCGCTGTTCACCGGCTCCGAGGGGCTGCTCGGCGTGGTGGTGGAGGTGACCGTCAAGTTGTTGCCCAAGCCGCCCTGTGCCCGGGTGGTCATGGCCAGCTTCGCCGACATCGAACGCGCCGGCGCGGCAGTCGCCGACATCATCGCCGCCGGCATCATCCCCGGTGGCCTGGAGATGATGGACAACCTGACGCTGAGAGCCGCCGAGGACTTCATCCACGCCGGCTACCCGGTGGATGCCGCCGCCATCCTGCTCTGCGAACTGGACGGGGTGGAAGCCGACGTGGCCGCCGACATCGAGCGCGTCAGCGCCCTGCTGGCCGCTGCGGGTGCCACCGAGATCCGCCTGGCCCGAGACGAAGCCGAACGGCAGAAATTCTGGGCCGGGCGCAAGAACGCCTTTCCCGCGGTGGGGCGGCTGTCCCCCGACTACTACTGCATGGACGGCACCATCCCGCGCCGCGCCCTGCCCGAGGTCCTGCGTGGCATCGAGGCGCTGTCGGCGGAATATGGCCTGGCGGTGGGCAACGTCTTCCATGCCGGCGACGGCAACCTGCACCCGTTGATCCTCTTCGATGCCAATCGCCCCGGCGAGCTGGAACAGGCCGAGGCCCTGGGTGGACGCATCCTCGACCTCTGCGTGGCGGTGGGCGGCACCATCACCGGCGAGCACGGCGTCGGTCGCGAGAAGATCAATGCCATGTGCACCCAGTTCCAGCCCGGCGAGCTGACCTTCTTCCATGCGGTGAAGGCCGCCTTCGACGCCCCCGGGTTGCTCAATCCCGGCAAGAACGTGCCGACCCTGCAGCGCTGCGCCGAATTCGGTGGCCTGCACGTGCACCAGGGCTAGTTGCCCCACCCCGAACTGGAGCGCTTCTGATGGACAGCCTGGAACTGCTCCTCGACCAGGTCCGCGAGGCCCTGGTCCGCCACCAGCCGCTGCGCATCCACGGTGGCGACACCAAGGCCCACCTGGGCCGTGCGGTGGTCGGCGAACCGCTGGACGTCAGCGGCCATCGCGGCCTGGTGCGCTACGACTCCACCGAGCTGGTGGCCACGGTACGCACCGGCACGCCCCTGGCCGAACTCAATGCCGCCCTTGCCGAACAGGGCCAGATGCTGCCCTGCGAACCCCCGCGGCTGGGGGAGGGCGCCACGGTCGGCGGCACCCTGGCCTGCGGCCTCTCCGGTCCACGGCGACCCTGGGCCGGCAGCCTGAGGGATTTCGTCCTGGGCACCCGGTTGATCACCGGCACCGGTGAGCACCTGAGATTCGGCGGCGAGGTGATGAAGAACGTCGCCGGCTACGACGTCTCCCGGCTGCTGGCCGGTAGCCAGGGTTGCCTGGGGGTGATCACCGAGGTGTCCTTCAAGGTGCTGCCCCGGCCGCGTTGCAGCCAGAGTCTGAGCCTGGAACTGGACGCCGCGCGCGCCCTGCAGCGCCTGGCCGTCTGGGGCCGCGAAGCCTTGCCGATCTCGGCGGCCTGCCATGACGGCCAGCACCTGCACCTGCGCCTGGAGGGTGGCGAAGGCTCGGTGCGCTCGGCGGCCGATCGCCTGGGCGGTGAAGCCCTGGGCGAAGGCTTCTGGGATGACCTCAACGAACAGCGCCTGGCCTTCTTCGACGGCCCCGCGCCGCTGTGGCGGCTGTCGGTGCCGGTCAACACCCCCTTGCTCGACCTGCCCGGCACCCGGCTGCTGGATTGGGGCGGTGCCCAGTACTGGCTCAAGAGCGATGCCCCGGCCCAGGTGCTGCGGGACCTGGCCGAACGGGCCGGTGGCCATGCGCTCTGCTATGCCCCGGACGCCGAGCGCGAGGCCCAGCATCCGCTGCCCGCCGCGCTGCTCGACTATCACCGCCGCCTAAAGGCGCGCCTGGACCCCCAGGGGATCTTCAATCCGGGTCGGCTATACGCCGGGCTGTAAGGGAGCGACCTATGCAAACCAATCTGAGTCCTGCCGCCCGTGAGCTGCCCCGCGCCGCCGATGCCGAGCGGGTGTTGCGTAGCTGCGTGCACTGCGGTTTCTGCAATGCCACCTGCCCGACCTACCAGTTGCTCGGCGACGAGCTGGACGGTCCGCGCGGGCGCATCTACCTGATCAAGGGCATGCTCGAAGGCGGCGAGGTCAGCGAAAAGACCCGCGAGCACCTCGACCGCTGCCTGACCTGCCGCAACTGCGAGACCACCTGTCCCTCCGGCGTCTCCTACCACGAATTGCTCGACGTCGGCCGCGCCGAGGTGGAGCGCCGGGTGCCGCGGCCACTGGGCCAGCGCCTGTTGCGCGCCGGACTGCGGCAGGTGCTGCCGCAACCACGGCTGTTCGGGGTGCTGCTGAAGAGCGGCCAGGCGCTGAAGCCGCTGCTGCCGGCCAGCGTCCAGGCCAAGCTGCCGGCGCGCATCGCTGCCCCGGGCGTGCGCCCGGCACCGCGCCATGCCCGGCGCATGCTGATCCTCGAAGGCTGCGTGCAGCCGGGGCTCTCGCCCAATACCAATGCCGCCACCGCGCGGGTGCTGGATCGCCTCGGCATCAGCCTGGAGGCCGCGCCCCGTGCCGGGTGCTGCGGCGCGGTGGATTACCACCTCAACGCCCAGGAGGCCGGCCTCGACCGTGCCCGGCGCAATATCGATGCCTGGTGGCCGGCCCTGCAGGCCGGTGCCGAAGCCATCATCCAGACCGCCAGCGGTTGCGGCGCCTTCGTCAAGGAATATGCCAGCCTGCTCAAGGACGATCCGGTCTATGCCGCCAAGGCGCGGGAAGTCTCGGCACGCACCCGCGACCTGGTGGAGGTACTGCGCGACCTGCCGCTGGAAGAGCTGAGGTTGAAGGACACCCCACGTCTGGCCTTCCATTGCCCCTGCACCCTGCAGCACGCCCAGCGCCTGGGCGGTGCCGTGGAAGGCGTCTTGCAGCGCCTCGGTTTTCCGCTGGCGCCGGTACCGGACGGCCACCTCTGCTGCGGCTCGGCCGGTACCTATGCGCTGACCCAGCCGGACTTGTCGCGCCGGCTGCGCGACGCCAAGCTCGAGGCCCTGGAAAGTGGTCAGCCGGAGGTGATCGCCACCGCCAACATCGGCTGCCAGAGCCATCTCGACGGCGCCGGGCGCACCCCCGTACGCCATTGGATCGAAATCCTCGACGCGGCCCTGGCCGCCCCGACCCCCGCCTGACCCTGGAGGCCCCATGAAGACCAAAGCCGTGCTCACCCTCGCCGAGATCGACACCCTGCTGGCCGCCGGTCGCGCCGAAGCCGAACGCCAGGGCTGGGCCGTGTGCATCGCGGTGGCCGACGACGGCGGCCATCCGCTGGCCCTGCTGCGTCTCGACGGCGCCGCGCCCAACAGCGCCTACATCGCTCCGGAAAAGGCCCGCAGCGCCGCCCTGGCGCGCAAGGAGTCCAAGGTGCTGGAAGAGATGATCAACAACGGCCGTACCGCCTTCCTTAGCGCGCCCCTGATGCAGGGCATGCTCGAAGGCGGGGTGCCCATCCTGGTGGACGGCCAGGTGGTGGGCGCCGTCGGCGTCTCCGGGGTCAAGGCCGCGGAAGATGCCCAGGTCGCCAGGGCGGCCATCGCGGCCCTGGGTTAACCCTCTCTCGACATTTTCGTTATCAAGGAAAGCCATCATGACCGACCGTACTACCCTGGGCCGCCTGCAGGTGGCCACCGAGCTGCAGCGCTTCATCGACGAGGAAGTGCTGCCCGGCACCGGGCTCGCCACCGCCGCCTTCTGGTCGGGGGTGGATACCCTGGTGCACGAGCTGGCGCCGCGCAATCGCGAACTGCTGGCCGAGCGTGATCGCCTGCAGGTGGAGCTGGATAACTGGCACAGCGCCCATCCCGGCCCGGTCACCGATCTGGCCGCCTACCAGGCCTTTCTCGAAGGCATCGGCTATCTGCAACCGGTGCCCGGTCAGGTCCAGGCCTCGACGTCCGGCGTCGACCGCGAGATCGCCGAGCAGGCCGGTCCGCAGCTGGTGGTGCCGGTACTCAACGCCCGCTACGCCCTGAACGCCGCCAACGCCCGCTGGGGTTCGCTGTACGACGCCCTCTATGGCACCGACGCCCTACCCGAGACCGATGGCGCCGAGCGCGGCAAGGGCTACAACCCCGCCCGTGGCGCCAAGGTGGTGGCCTTCGCCCGCCAGGTGCTGGACGGCGTGGCCCCCCTGGCCAGCGGCTCGCACCGGGATGCCACCGCCTACCGCATCCAGGACGGCCGCCTGGTGGTGGACCTCAAGAGCGGCACCAGCGAACTGGCCGATCCAGCCGCCTTCGTCGGCTACCAGGGCGATGCCGCCGCGCCGTCGGCGGTGCTGCTGCGCCATAACGGCCTGCACCTGGAGATCCAGATCGACCGTGCCAGCGCCATCGGCAAGACCGACGCCGCCGGGGTCAAGGACCTGCTCATGGAGGCCGCGGTCAGCACCATCATGGACCTGGAAGACTCCATCGCCGCGGTGGACGCCGCCGAGAAGGTGCTGGCCTATCGCAACTGGCTGGGCCTGATGAAGGGCGACCTGGCAGAAGAAGTCAGCAAGGGCGGCGAGACCTTTACCCGCCGCCTCAACCCCGACCGCGAGTACCAGGGCGCCGACGGCCAGCCGCTGACCCTGCACGGTCGCTCGCTGCTGTTCATCCGCAACGTCGGCCACCTGATGACCAACCCGGCGGTGCTGCTGGAAGACGGTCGCGAGATTCCCGAGGGCATCCTCGACGCCGTGGTCACCGTGACCATCGCGATGCACGACCTCAAGCGCCAGGGCAACTCCCGCAGCGGCTCGGTGTACATCGTCAAACCCAAGATGCACGGCCCGGCCGAGGTGGCCTTCGCCGTGCAGCTGTTCGACCGCGTCGAGGCCCTGCTGGGGCTGCCGGCCAACACCGTCAAGCTGGGCATCATGGACGAGGAGCGCCGTACCAGCGTCAACCTCAAGGCCTGCATCGCCGCCGCCGCGGCGCGGGTGGCCTTCATCAACACCGGCTTCCTCGACCGCACCGGCGACGAGATGCACACCGCCATGCTGGCCGGGCCCATGCTGCGCAAGGGCGACATGAAGACCTCGAAGTGGATCACCGCCTACGAGCGCAACAACGTGCTGGTCGGCCTGGCCTGCGGCCTGCGCGGGAAGGCGCAGATCGGCAAGGGCATGTGGGCCATGCCGGACCTGATGGCCGCCATGCTGGAGCAGAAGATCGGCCATCCCAAGGCCGGCGCCAATACCGCCTGGGTGCCGTCGCCCACGGCCGCCGTGCTGCACGCCCTGCATTACCACCAGGTCAACGTCCAGCAGGTGCAGCAGGAACTGGAACGCAGCGATGTCGACGCCGCCCGTGGCGACTTGCTCGCCGGACTGCTCAGCGTGCCGGTGGCCGAAGCGCCGGACTGGTCCGCCGAGGCCATCCAGCAGGAGCTGGACAACAATTGCCAGGGCATCCTCGGCTACGTGGTGCGTTGGGTCGACCAGGGCGTGGGCTGCTCCAAGGTGCCCGACATCCATGACGTCGGCCTGATGGAAGACCGCGCCACCCTGCGCATCTCCAGCCAGCACATCGCCAACTGGCTGCACCACGGCGTGGTCACGGCCGCACAGGTGGACGAGACCCTGCAGCGCATGGCCAAGGTGGTGGACGGCCAGAACGCCGGCGATGCGCTCTATGAGCCCATGGCCGGCAATTTCGACACGTCCTACGCCTACCGCGCCGCCCGCGACCTCATCTTCAAGGGCCGCGAGCAGCCCAGCGGCTACACCGAGCCGCTGCTGCACGCCTGGCGGTTGAAGAAGAAAGCTGGCGCCTGATCCAGGCAGCGATGGAAAAGCCCGCGCCGGGATGACCGGCGCGGGCTTTTTTTGCGGTCTAGAAGGACGCGGTCATCGAGGCATAGAAGGCGCGCCCCGGTTCGTTGTAGGTGTTGGCGCCGGTGCCGTTCTGGCGATAGAGGCGCTTGTCGAACAGGTTGGTGACCCCCGCGCCGAGCGTCAGGTGGCGATTGACCTCGTAGCGACCGCCCAGGCTCCAGATGTGGTAGGGCGAGCGCTCCTCCAACTGCGTCGCATTGGTCACCGCGGTGCTGGTGGTGGGGGTGAACACCCGTGGCTGCTGCCGACCATAGTAGGTACCGGTCAGGCTCAGCGACAGGGCCTCGGTGGCCTGCCAGTCGAGCATGCTGTTGATCGTGTACTCGGGCACGATGGACAGCGGGTTGCCGTCCTGGTCGTCGTTGCGCTGCATGTAGGTGAAGTTGGTGTTCCAGGCGAGGACTTCGCCGGCCTCGCCCAGTAACGGGATGCCCAGGTTGCCTTCCCAGCCCTGGACCACCGCGTCCTGGGCGTTATCCCAGCGCAGGATGCCGGCGTATTGCGCCGGATTGGCCGGGTTGACCACGCTGCCGGTCACCACGTTGGACGAGGTGATCTTGTTGTCGTAGTCGTTGCGGAAGAAGGTCAGGCCAGCGCTCCAGCCGGCGCGGGCGAAGCTGATGCCCAGCTCCTTGTTCACGCTGACCTCCGGTTCCAGGTCGGCGTTGCCCAGGACGTAGCAGCCGCCGCCATTGGTGGTGCCCGCCGCGCAGCCGTTGCCGTTGCTGCGGTAGAGGTAGTTGGGATTGAGCTGGTAGAGATTGGGCGCCTTGAAGGCCCTGGCGATGCCGCCCTTGAGGGTGATGTCCTCGGTGAGCTTGTAGGTGGTGTTGAGGCTGGGGCTCCAGTTGGCGCCGAACTGGTCATGATGGTCCAGGCGCAGGCCGGGTGTGAGGATCCAGTCCGGCGTGAGCTCGATGTTGTCCTCGACGAACAGCGCCATCAGGGTGGCGTCCATGTCGGTGGGGCGCCCGAGTCCCGAGTTGGGCAGGGCATACCAGGTGTTGGCACCCACATCGCGGTCGAAGGTGGCGGGGTCGTCCAGCTCCTGGCGATTCCATTCGGCGCCCAGGGTCAGTACCTGGTTGAACAGCGCGTCCAGCGGCAGATCGAGTTGGCCCTGCAGCAGGTAGCTGTCATAGGTGCTGGTCTGCTTGTTCGTGGTGTTGATCACCCCCTCCACCGAGCCGGTCTGGCCCTCGTCGAAACGGCGGTTGCGGGTGTTCTCGTATTGCGCCAGCAGCCGCGAAGTGCCGAAGCTCCAGTCGCTGTGCAGGGTAGCCGAGTAGGTCTGGCGATAGAGGGTATTGGTCTCGTGCCCGACGTAGCCGTTGAGCAGGGTGCCCGGCACGGTGGCGCTACTGCTGCTGCCGGTACCCACGTCACCGGCATAGATGTTGCCCTGGCGGCTGAAGCCGGCTTCCAGGTCGAGGGTGTGGATATCGTCGATGGCCCAGCTGAGCAGGCCGTCCAGATCCCGGTTGCGCACGCCCTCCCGCCCCGCGGCCAGGGTGCCGCCGTTGCCGAGGCTGCCGGCGTTGATATCGGCATCGTCGGCGTCGGTCTTGTTCAGGTTGCCGTAGACGCGGAAGGTCAGGGCCTCGGTGAGTGGCCCGGCGAGGCTGAAGGTAGCGCGCTGGGTGGCGCCCTCGGCATCGTCTTCGGGCTGGTTGACGAAGGTGGTGAGCGAGCCGCTGAGCTGCTGGGTGGGTCGCTTGGTGATGATGTTGACCACCCCGCCCATGGCCCCGGAGCCATAGCGCGCCGCCGCCGGGCCGCGCAGCACCTCGATGCGCTCCACCTGGTCGACCGGCACCCAGTTGCTGTCGCCGCGGGTGTCGCGCTCGCCGGCGCGGGTGTAGCGCACCGCGTTGCGCGAGGTCACCGGGCGACCGTCGATGAGGATCAGGGTGTTTTCCGGGCCCATGCCGCGGATGTCGATCTGGCGATTGTTGCCGCGCGAGCCGCTGGAGCTGTTGCCGGTGAGATTGACCCCCGGCATCCGCCGCACGATGTCGGCGACGTCGTTCACCGGCGGGCGCTTGTCGATGTCCGTGGCGGTGATGATGGATACGCCAGCCGCCTGCTTGAGTTCTTCCTCGGCGGTGCCGAGCACTAGGGTGTCTTCCAGTTCGGTGGCGTCGGCCAGACGGGGATCCGGCTCGGCGGCCCAGGCCAGCGGGGTGGGCAGAATGGCCGCCAGTACGGCCAGGCGGAGGAGATTGGTTCGAGGTTGCATCCGGGTGCTCCAGAGGGGGGACGAGGGGCGCTCGGGGCGGTTTGGCCGGGGCCTTTCCGGCCGGCGTACCGCTCTGCTGATCTGCGCGGAGCAGGATGTTAGTATTCGTTTTCAATTGAGAAATATTATCTTTACGAAAATTACAGTTTCCCTTCGCCTCCGTCGTTTACCCGGTATTGCCATGCAGCTTCTTCCCTCGCCAGAGCGGTCTCCGGTACTACCGCCCGGCC
The DNA here is from genome assembly GCF_032027545.1 of Pseudomonas oryzihabitans. Classification (GTDB taxonomy): domain Bacteria; phylum Pseudomonadota; class Gammaproteobacteria; order Pseudomonadales; family Pseudomonadaceae; genus Chryseomonas; species Chryseomonas oryzihabitans_F. The sequence goes on from NZ_JAVSJB010000021.1 coordinate 33,029, forward strand.
TGCGCCTGCTCATCATCGAAGACGATCCGTTGCTCGGTGCCCATCTCGCCGACCAGCTCCAGGCGCGGGGTTATCAGCCCCGGCTCTGCGCGACCGTCAGCGCGGCGCGCGAGTGCTTGGCGAGCGAGCCGGTCGAGCTGGTGCTGCTGGACATCCTGCTGCCCGGTGGCAACGGCCTGGACCTGCTGCGCGAGCTACGCCAGCGCAGCGGCGTGCCGGTGATCCTGATCTCGGCCCTGGGCAGCGAAGGGGATCGCATCCAGGGCTTTTGCAGTGGCGCCGACGACTACCTGCCCAAGCCCTTCAGCCTCGATGAGTTGCAGGTGCGCATCGAGGCGCTGCGTCGCCGTATTGCCTTCGAGCGCGCCGCGACCGAGGCGTCGGAGGCCCTGGCCGCCGCGAGCCCGCTGGAATTCGTCGCCCGGCAGCAGGACGTGCGCCACCGGGCCACCTGGTTGGGGCTCACCGCCTCGGAGTACCGGGTGCTGGAATTGCTCTGGCGCGAGGCCGGCGCGGTGCTGAGCAAGCCGCTGATTCATCATCAGGCCCTGCAGCGCGCCTGGTCACGCCATGATCGTAGCCTCGACATGCATGTCAGCCATCTGCGGCGCAAATTGCAGCAGGCCGGCTGCGTCGCAGTGGAGATCCGCACTGTTTGGGGCCAAGGCTACGTGCTGCTGCGGGTCGAGGCATGAGCGCCCTACCGTCGCGGCACTCGCTGTTCTGGAAGCTGCTGGCGCTGACCCTCGGCGCCTGCCTGCTGATCGTCTGGCTCAGCTGGAGCTGGGGGCGGGCCATGGAGATCCGCGGCTATCGCCTGGAGCCTGAGACTCAGGTTGAGCTGCAGGAGCAGGCTGCCCGGGTCGCTGCCGCCTGGCACGAGGAGGGCAGGGCAGGGGTCGACCGAGCCCTGACACAGTTGCGCCAAACCGAAGGCGTCTGGGCCATCGCCCTGGACCCGCTGTTCCAGTCCCTGGCTTCCACCCCCCTGACCCGTGCCGAGGCCGAGCGCCTGCGCGGGGTACGTAGTCTCGACTGGCCGCTCAGTGTGCGGACCCGAGGCGCGCCGCTGTTGGAGGTGCCCTTTCCGGCACACCTGGCCGAGGGACGGCTGATCGTCGAGTTGCCGGCGCGCCTCATGCCCGGTCCGACCCACCTGGTCTCACGACTGCTCAGCCATGGCCTCTTCCCGCTGATCGTCACCCTGGCGCTCTGTGCGCTGCTCTATCGGCAACTCATGGTGCCGCTACGGCGGCTGCGCCAGCAGGCCCTGACCGCCGGCGCCCAGGGCGCTGCCTTCGCCGCCCCGGAGATCACCCGCCGTCACGACGAGCTGGGCGATCTCGGCCGCGCCTTCGCTGGCATGGCTGCCCGGCTGCAAGGACAGGCAGGCTATCAGCAGCGGCTGCTGCGTGATCTGTCCCACGAGCTGCGTACCCCGTTGTCGCGCCTGCAGGTGCTCTGCGAAGGCCAGGATGACGCCGGCGCACTGCGCGCCCGCTTGGCGCGCGAGGTGCAGGGCATGCAGCAACTGGTGGAGCTGACCCTGGATTTGGCCTGGCTGGACACCGAACCACCGATCCTGCCACGCGAGCCGGTGGCGCTGGTGGCGCTCTGGGAGATCCTCGGCGAGGATGCCCTCTTCGAAAGCGGCTGGCCGTGTACCCGATTGCACTGCGGCCTGCCGGCGGACGCCACGGTGCTGGCCAATCTCAACGCCCTGAGCCGAGCCCTGGAGAATCTGCTGCGCAACGCCATCCGCCATTCACCGGTGGACGGCCATATCCGCCTGGACGGCCGGCGCCAGGGCACGGACTGGCTGTTCTGGATCGAAGACCAGGGACCGGGCGTGCCCGCGGCCGCCCTGGAATTCATCTTCGAGCCCTTCAGCCGCCTCAACGGCGCCCGTCCCGGTGGCGACGGCTTCGGCCTGGGCCTGTCCATCGCCCGCTCGGCGATCCGGCTGCAGGGTGGCGAACTCCACGCCGAGAATCGTCATCCGGGCCTGCGCCTGACGCTGAGGTTGCCGGCGGCCTGACCGCTGACCTTCCGACCATCGCCCCTTCCCTTGCCACTGGCGAATTTTTATACTATCGGGTCCCCCGTTCCCGGGATCATCATCGCCACGAGGAAGACCATGGCCCGCGTTACTGTCGAAGACTGCCTGGATAACGTAGACAACCGATTCGAGCTGGTCATGCTCGCCACCAAGCGCTCGCGCCAGCTGGCCACCGGCGGCAAGGAGCCCAAGGTACCGTGGGACAACGACAAGCCCACCGTCGTCGCCCTGCGCGAGATCGCTGAAGGCCTGGTCGACGAAGAAGTCATCCGCCTGGAAGACATCGTCGAGGAAGAGCCCCTGTTCGCCGCCTTCGAAGTCAACGACGAAGCGGACGGCGAGGCTCTCTAAGCCATGGCCGCCGAGCCTGCGTATGGTGACGTCCGCCCGACCGGCATCGATTTGCTGGCCGAGCGTCTGGCGGACTACCTGACCCCCGACCAGGTCAATCTGGTCCGGCGGGCCTACTACTACGCCGAGCAGGCTCACGACGGGCAGCGCCGCCGCAGCGGCGAGCCCTACGTCACCCATCCGCTGGCCGTCGCCAACATCCTCGCCGACATGCACATGGACCATCAGAGCCTGATGGCGGCCATGCTGCACGATGTCATCGAGGACACCGGCATCGCCAAGGAAGCCCTCGCCGGCCAGTTCGGCGAGACGGTGGCGGAATTGGTGGACGGGGTCAGCAAGCTGACCCAGATGAAGTTCGAGACCAAGGCCGAGGCCCAGGCGGAGAACTTCCAGAAGATGACCATGGCGATGTCCAAGGACATCCGCGTCATCCTGGTCAAGCTGGCCGACCGGCTGCACAACATGCGCACCCTGGACGCCATGCCGCCGGACAAGAGCCGGCGCATCGCCAAGGAAACCCTGGAAATCTACGCGCCCATCGCCAACCGGCTGGGCATGCACGACTTCTACGTGGAATTCGAGGACCTGGGCTTTCGTGCCATGCACCCGATGCGTGCCGAACGCATCCAGCGGGCGGTCAAGACCGCGCGTGGCAATCGCCGCGAGATCCTCGGCAAGATCCAGGAATCCCTGGCCAACTGCCTGGCCCGCGACGGCCTCGACGGCGAGGTGGTCGGCCGCGAGAAGCACCTGCACAGCATCTACCAGAAGATGCGCGGCAAGCGTAAGTCGTTCAACGAGATCATGGACGTCTACGGCTTCCGCATCATCGTCGACAAGGTCGACACCTGCTACCGGGTGCTCGGCGCGGTGCACAATCTCTACAAGCCGTTCCCGGGGCGCTTCAAGGACTACATCGCCATCCCCAAGGCCAACGGCTACCAGTCCCTGCACACCACCCTGTTCGGCATGCACGGCGTGCCCATCGAAATCCAGATCCGCACCCGCGAGATGGAAGAGATGGCCAACAACGGCATTGCCGCCCACGGCCTGTACAAGGCCGGTGGCGACGAGCCGCGCGCCAGCCACCTGCGGGCGCGCCAGTGGGTGAAGGGCATCCTCGAGTTGCAGCAGCGGGCGGGCAACTCGCTGGAATTCATCGAGAACGTGAAGATCGACCTCTTCCCCGACGAGGTCTACGTCTTCACGCCCAAGGGCCGCATCATGGAGTTGCCCAAGGGCTCCACGGCCGTGGACTTCGCCTACGCGGTGCATACCGACGTCGGCAACAGCTGCATCGCCTGCCGCATCAATCGTCGCCTGGCGCCGCTGTCGCAGCCGCTGGGCAGCGGCGAGACGGTGGAGATCGTCACCGCGCCCGGTGCTAGGCCCAATCCGGCCTGGCTCAATTTCGTGGTCACCGGCAAGGCCCGCACCAACATCCGCCATGCGCTCAAGCAGCAGCGTCGCTCCGAGTCCATCAGCCTCGGCGAGCGGCTGCTGAACAAGGCGCTGTCCGGCTTCGGCACCCAGCTGTCGAAGATCTCGCCCATGCGCATCCTCTCGGTGCTCGGCGAGTACAAGGGCGTGGTGCTGGAAGACCTGCTCGAAGAGATCGGCCTCGGCAATCGCATGGCCTACGTGGTGGCCCGGCGCCTGGTGTCCGGCAGCGAGCAGGAAGAGCCGCTGGAGCCCCAGGCCAGCACCACGCCCCAGGGACCGCTGGCGATCCGCGGTACCGAGGGCCTGGTGATCAGCTACGCCAAGTGCTGCACGCCGATTCCGGGCGATCCCATCGTCGGCCATCTCTCGGCCGGCAAGGGCATGGTGATCCACCTGGAAAACTGCCGGAACATCGCCGAATTCCGGCACAACAGCGAAAAGTGCATCGTGCTCAACTGGGCCAAGGACGTCACCGGCGAATTCAGCGTCGAGTTGCGCGTCCAGCTGGAGCACCAGCGCGGCCTGATCGCCATGCTGGCCAACAACGTCACGGCCGCGGACGCCAACGTCGAGAAGATCGGCATGAACGAACGCGATGGTCGGGTCAGCGTGGTCCAACTGGTGGTAAGCGTGCGTGACCGCGTCCATCTGGCGCGGGTGATCAAGAAGCTGCGCACGCTCAAGGGCGTGGCCGGTATCACTCGAGTACGCAGCTAAGAACCTGTTCACGGTCTGCTGCGCGTCGGCCAAACGGCGTTGAAAATGGCCTGGGTCGCCAGCCCGGTCGGAATGCTCATTTACCACTCGTAAACTCCGCTTCCTCAGCCCTTTTCGCCTTGTTTGGCTCTAACTCGCGAGATCGTGAGCAGGTTCTGAGGTTGCAGCGGATCACCACCGGCTTGCAGAATCGGTCCTTTCCCGCACAGGAGTGATCCATGAGCAAGCAAGTGATCCACACCGACAAGGCGCCCGCCGCCATTGGTACCTATTCCCAGGCGATCAAGGTCGGTGACACCGTCTATCTCTCCGGGCAGATCCCGCTCAATCCCACCAGCATGGAGCTGGTCGACGGCTTCGAAGCCCAGGTGGTCCAGGTCTTCGAAAACCTCAAGTCCGTCGCCGAGGCCGCCGGTGGTTCGCTGGCAGACATCGTCAAGCTGAACATCTTCCTGATCGACCTGGCGCACTTCGCCACCGTCAACGAGATCATGGGTCGCTATTTCCAGCAGCCTTATCCCGCCCGCGCCGCCATCGGTGTGGCCGCGCTGCCCAAGGGTGCGCAGGTGGAAATGGATGGGGTGTTGGTGTTGGGTTGATCCTTCTGATCGCGGCCATGGGTCGCTCCTACAGGAGATTGATGCTTTTGTAGGAGCGGCCCATGGCCGCGATGGCCCCAAACGAAAAAAGCCGACCGTCTCGCGACGGTCGGCTTTTTCATGCCTGCCTACTTAGGCCGGGATGGACTTGATCTTCGGCATCCGCGCCCAGCAACGGTGCTTGGCGATGGCGGCGAAGAAGTCCTGCTGCACCGCCTTGAAGTCGCTGCCGGTAAGCAGCGCCTCGTCAGGGCTCAGGTAGACGGCCTTGAGCAGCTGCTCGGCTTCGCCGGTGAGGGCGATGGCCTTGAGGTGCTTGTAGGCTTCCAGCAGGTAGTGCTTGATCACGCCGTCGTCGAGCATGGCCTTGACGCTCTCGGCGCCGCCCGGCACATAGACCGCATCCAGCGCCACCGACGGCATGCCCTCGGCCGAACCGTCCACGGCGACTTCACTGCCATCGGCGGCCTTGACCGGGCCGGCGGTAGGGCCGAGCACCTTCACATGGGCACCTTCGGCCTTGAGCGCCTGCTTGATGGCGTCAACCTCGCTGGCGATCACGCCGTCACCCACCAGCACGGCCACCTTGAAGCCCTTGATGTTGCCGGACAGCAGGTTGAGCTGGCTCAGCGCCGGCGATTTGTCGATGGAGATCTTGCGCGGCGGCACGGTGGGGGCGGTGGGCGGGGTCACGCCGATCTTCTTGGCCACCTTCTGCGCCAGCTCCAGGTCGATGTTAGCGAGGATCTCGTTGACCTGGCGCTCGCGGATCCACAGCCGCTCGACCTTGCCCAGCTCGAAGCTGTAGGCATCGGCGACGTGGGACTGTTCGGCTTCCGACAGGCTGTTGTAGAACAGCGTGGCCTGGGAGAAGTGGTCGCCGAAGGTCTCGCTGCGCTCCCGTACCTTGTGGCCGTCGATGCGCTCGTAGTAGCTCTCGTAGCCGCCATCCTGGGGCGCCGGCGGGGTTTCCTTGGGCCAGCCACCATCGATGGAGTTGGGCTCGTAGGAGGCCCGGCCCTTGTCGATGGTCATGCGGTACTTCGCGTCGCGCTGGCCGTTGTGGTTCGGCACCACCGGGCGGTTGACCGGCAGTTCGTGGAAGTTCGGCCCACCAAGGCGGCTGATCTGGGTGTCGGTGTAGGAGAACAGCCGGCCCTGCAGCAGGGGGTCGTTGCTGAAGTCGATGCCGGGCACGACATGACCGGGGCAGAAGGCCACCTGCTCGGTCTCGGCGAAGTAGTTGTCCGGGTTGCGATTGAGCACCAGCTTGCCCAGCGGGGTGATGGGCACCAGCTCCTCGGGGATGATCTTGGTGGCGTCGAGGATGTCCCAGTCGAACTTGTGCTCGTCTTCCTCGGGGATGATCTGCACGCCGAATTCCCACTCGGGATAGTCACCGGACTCGATGGCTTCCCAGAGGTCGCGACGGTGGGCATCGGTGTCTTTGCCGGCCAGCTTCTGGGCTTCGTCCCACACCAGGGAACGCACGCCACCGGCGGGTTTCAGGTGGATCTTGACGAAGACGCCCTTGCCGGCGGTGTTGATCATGCGGAAGGTGTGGATGCCGAAGCCCTGCATGCTGCGCAGGTTCACCGGGATGGCGCGGTCGGTCATGGTCCAGAGCACCATGTGCGCCGACTCGGGCACCAGGGAGACGAAGTCCCAGAAGGTGTCGTGGGCACTGCCGCCGGTGGGGATCTCGTTGTGTGGCTCGGGCTTCACCGCGTGGACGAAGTCGGGAAACTTGATGGCATCCTGGATGAAGAAGACCGGCATGTTGTTGCCGACCATGTCCCAGTTGCCCTCCTCGGTGTAGAACTTGATGGCGAAGCCACGCACGTCGCGCACGGTGTCACCGGACCCGCGCGGGCCCTGCACGGTGGAGAAGCGCACGAACACCGGGGTCTGGTGGTTGGGATCGCGGAAGAGCGCGGCCTTGGTCAGGTCGGACCAGTCCTGGTAGGGCTGGAAGTAGCCATAGGCACCGGTGCCACGGGCATGGACGATGCGCTCCGGGATGCGCTCGTGGTCGAAGTGGGTGATCTTTTCCCGCATGATGAAGTCTTCGAGCAGGGAGGGCCCACGGGTGCCGGCACGGAGGGAATTCTGGTTGTCGGCAATCTTCACGCCGTGGTTGGTGCGCAGTGCCTGGCCGGTGGCATCGGAGCGGAACTGCTCCAGCTGCTCGAGTTTCTTCGAGGTGTTCTGGCGATCCAGCGTATCGGTACCGGCGAGTTCACTCTTGGGGGGCGTAGCCATGGAAAGTCCTCATCAGGCGCCTGGAGGGCGCTCTTTGCGTCCCCTACGGAATGTGGGGCGAATTCAGGCAGTCCTGTAGTGACTCACCTGGGCGCGCTGGTGTTCCGTTCGGCCAGGGCGAAGCGACAGGCTGTTTCCCGGACGAGGATTCCTTGCCCGCGCTGGCCATATGCCTTTATCGGCTTAACATCCGATAACAAGTGCTAAGCAGATATAAGCGCGCACGTTAAACTGCGCGCCGGGATCACCCTCCTGTTGTCTGATGATGCACTCAAGGTTCTTCCATTGATCGAATTCCATGCTGTCCACAAGACGTACCGCACGCGCGGTCGCGAGGTCGCGGCGCTCCAGCCGGTCGACCTGAGGATCGAAGCCGGCGAGATCTTCGGCCTGATCGGCCATTCCGGCGCGGGCAAGAGCACCCTCTTGCGCCTGATCAACCGCCTCGAAGCCCCCAGCGGCGGCCGCCTGCTGGTCGACGGCGCCGAGGTCACCACCCTGGGCGCGAGCGAGCTGCGCGATTTCCGCCGTCGCATCGGCATGATCTTCCAACACTTCAACCTGCTCTCGTCCAAGACCGTGGCGGCCAATGTGGCCCTGCCGCTGGAACTGGCCGGCGGGCGTTCGCGGGCGCAGATCGCCCAGCGCGTCGAGGAACTGCTGGCGCGGGTCGGGCTGTCCGACCAGGCGCGCAAGTACCCGGCGCAACTCTCCGGCGGCCAGAAGCAGCGCGTCGGCATCGCCCGCGCCCTGGCCACCGAGCCGAAGATCCTGCTCTGCGACGAGGCCACCAGCGCCCTCGATCCCCAGACCACCGCCCAGGTGCTGCAACTGCTCGCCGAACTCAACCGCGAGCTGGGCCTGACCATCGTGTTGATCACCCACGAGATGGACGTGATTCGTCGCGTCTGCGATCGCGTCGCCGTGCTCGATGGCGGCGCCGTGGTGGAACAGGGCACCGTGGCCGACGTCTTCCTGCATCCGCAGCACCCCACCACCCGCCGCTTCGTGTTCGAGGCCGAGCACCAGGACGAGGCCGACCTGGCCGACGCCTACGCCCATGTCGAGGGCCGCATCCTGCGCCTGACCTTCCGCGGCGAAGCCACCTATGCACCCCTGCTGGGCCACGTCGCCCGGGAGACCGGTGTGGACTACAGCATTCTCGGCGGCCGCATCGACCGCATCCGGGACGAGCCCTATGGCCAGCTCACCATCGCCCTGGTGGGCGGTGACCTGGACGCCGCCCTGGCTCGCTTCCAGGCCGCCGACGTCACCGTGGAGGTCCTGCGCTGATGGACGAACTCTTCAGCAACATCGACTGGGCCGAGATCTGGCAGGCGACCCAGGACACCCTGGCCATGCTCGGCTGGTCCATGCTCTTCACCCTGATCCTCGGCCTGCCGCTGGGCGTGCTGCTGTTCCTCACCAGCCGCCGCCAGTTGCTGGAGCAACCGCTGGTCTACGGCATCCTTTCCTTCGTGGTCAACGTGCTGCGCTCGGTGCCCTTCATCATCCTCTTGATCCTGATGATCCCCATCACGGTCTGGCTGATCGGCACCTCCCTGGGGGTCGAGGGTGCCATTCCGCCGCTGGTGGTGGGCGCCGCGCCCTTCTTCGCCCGGCTGGTGGAGACCGCGCTGCGCGAGGTCGACCGCGGCATCATCGAGGCCACCCAGGCCATGGGCGCCAGCCTCTGGCAGATCGTCACCCGTACCCTGTTGCCCGAGGCCCTGCCGGGGCTGATCGCGGCCACCACCGTCACCGCCATCGCCCTGGTGTCCTACACCGCCATGGCCGGGGTGATCGGCGGCGGCGGCCTCGGCGATCTGGCCATCCGGTTCGGTTACCAGCGCTTCCAGACCGACGTCATGGTGGTCACGGTGCTCTTGCTGCTGGTGCTGGTCCAGGTACTGCAGATGGTCGGCGATCGCCTCGTCGCCCATTTCAGTCGTCGTTGATCCAGGCTTCATCCATTCGCAGGTTTTGCATAAGGAAAATCCAGATGTCGCTGAAACGTACCCTGCTGTCCCTGGCCTTCGGCCTGAGCGTTGCCACCGCTGCCCAGGCCGAGACCCTGACCGTCGCGGTCAACCCGGTTCCCCATGCCGAGATCCTGGAATTCATCAAGCCGCAACTGGCCAAGGAAGGCGTGGACCTGAAGATCAAGGTCTTCACCGACTACATCCAGCCTGATCGCCAGACCGATCAGAAGCAGGTGGATGCCAACTACTTCCAGACCAAGCCCTACTACGCCAGCTACCAGAAGAGCAACCCGAGCAGCGACCAGGTGCCGGTGGTGGCGGTGCACGTCGAGCCCTTCGGTGCCTATTCGCAGAAGATCAAGGACATCAAGGACCTCAAGGACGGCGCCACCGTGGCCATCCCCAACGATCCGAGCAACTCCGGTCGCGCGCTGCTGCTGATCGCCAAGCAGGGTCTGATCACCCTCAAGGACCCGAGCAACGTCACCGCCACCCCGCGTGACATCGTCGAGAATCCCAAGCACCTGAAGTTCAAGGAACTGGAAGCCGCGACCCTGCCGCGGGTGCTGAACCAGGTCGACCTGGCGTTGATCAACGCCAACTACGCCCTGGAAGCCAAGCTGGTGCCGACCAAGGACGCCCTCTTCATCGAGAGCGGCGAGTCGCCCTACGCCAACCTGCTCTACACCCGTGCCGACAAGGCCAACGATCCGGCCATCCAGAAGCTGGCCAAGGCGCTGACCACGCCTGAAGTGAAGCAATTCATCGAGAAGAAGTACCAGGGCGCCGTCGTTCCCGCGTTCTGACAGCTCTGCGCCACCGCCGTCGGCGCCCGCAGAGGCGTCGGCGGTTCCACCCCGCCTTAGGAAACTGCCATGAAGAAACTGCTCGCCACCGCTGCCCTGCTGGCCGCCAGCCTGACCGCCCACGCCGCCGAGACCCTCAGCGTCGCCGCCACCCCGGTGCCCCACGCCGAGATCCTCGAGTTCGTCAAACCCCAGCTGGCCAAGGAAGGGGTGGACCTGCAGATCAAGGTCTTTACCGACTATGTGCAGCCCAACCTGCAGGTGGCCCAGAAGCGCCTGGACGCCAACTTCTTCCAGCACCAGCCCTACCTGGATGAATTCAACAAGAGCCGCGGTACCGACCTGGTGACCGTCGCCCAGGTGCATGTCGAGCCCTTCGGCATCTACTCGCAAAAGATCAAGAAGCTGGACGAACTGCGCGAAGGCGCCGTCGTGGCCATTCCCAGCGACGCCACCAATGGCGGCCGTGCCCTGCTGCTGCTGGAAAAGGCCGGGCTGATCAAACTCAAGGACAGCGCCAACATCCTCGCCACGCCCAAGGACATCGCCGATAATCCGAAGAAGCTCAAGTTCAAGGAGCTGGAAGCCGCGACCCTGCCGCGGGTGCTGAATCAGGTCGACCTGGCGCTGATCAACACCAACTATGCCCTGGAAGCCAAGCTCAATCCGACCCAGGATGCCCTGCTGCTGGAAGGCAAGGAATCGCCCTACGCCAACATCCTGGTCGCCCGCCCGGACAATAAGGATAGCGACGCCGTGCAGAAGCTGGCCAAGGCCTTGAACACCCCGGCGGTGAAGCAGTTCATTGAAGAGAAGTACAAAGGCGCCGTGGTGCCGGCGTTCTAAGCACTGTCCGAATTGAAAACGCCGGCCCTGGGCCGTCAGTTAAGCATTGATCGCAGTCCACACTGCTCTTCAAGCTACCCTGATAGCCACAAAAAACGTCGTGCTCTTTTCGCAAGAACGCGGCGTTTTTTGTCACTGATCGGCAATGCCAGGCTGTTGCATGGCCCCTATCAGAATCTCTAACGCACCCGCTTTATCGCGGCCATGGGCCGCTACTACGGGATAGATCGGTATCTGTAGGAGCGTCCCATGGCCGCGATAAGACAGTGGCGCCTACCGTCGGAGCATAGCCGTAGAAGCGGCCGCATCGGCGGACCGCCATGGCCGAGATAGCACGCCTAAAGCGAGATCCAAGCTCCTTTTCTAGCGAACAGGCACCAGTGTCTGAGGGCTTAACTGCTCGGCATTACGGCGTTTTTCATGAGCCTATCAAGCCACAGATTCGGCGCTGGCCGGCACGCTCCCACGCTGCCCGATGATCACCAGCAGCACCGCCGCGCCGGCCGCCATCAGTAGCGGCAAGGCATGGCCGGTAAGCCACTGGCTGGCGGCACCGGTGACCAGCGGGCCGACCAGGCAGCCGAGGCCCCAGAGCTGGGCGATACAGGCATTGGCGCGGACCAGTTCGGCGTCGCGGTAGCGCTCGCCCACCAGGATCAGCGCCAGGGTGAAGAGGCCGCCGGCGGTGGCGCCGAACAGGATCAGCAGCGGCCAGACGCCGACCGTATGCAGGAGCAGCGGCAGGGCCAGGCTGACTGCCAGCAACCCCAGGGTGCAGCCGAGGAACAGCCCCTGGCGCGAGAGGCGGTCGGCGAGCAGGCCCAGGGGTAGCTGCAGCAGGGCATCGCCCACCACCACGGCGCTGACCATGTACAGCGCCAGGGCCTGGCCGAAGCCCTGGTTCAGCGCATAGACCGGCAGCAAGGTGAGGATCATCGCCTCGAAGCAGGCGAACAGCGCCACGGCCCAGGCGATGGCGGGCGCCCCGCGACAGAAGTCCAGCAGGGCCCGCCAGGCCGCCGTGTGGCCGCCGGCGGCGGGCGCGCCCTGGCGACCGAGCAGCAGCGTGGCGCCGCCGAGCATGAGCAGGGCGCCGAGCCAGAAGCCCTGGTCGCCTTCGGTGCCCAGTACGCCGAGCAGCAGTGGGCCGGCCAGCTGGCTCAGGGCGTAGGCGCTGCCGTAGAGGGCTACCAGCCGGCCGCGCCAGCGATCGGTGATGACCTGGTTCATCCAGCTCTCGCCGAGCACGAAGATCAGCGTGAGGATGGCGCCCAGGGCCAGGCGCAGGAGTAGCCACAGGGGATAGCTGGGCAGCAGCGACAGCAGGATCAGCGAGCCGGCGCCGCTCACCAGGCACAGCCGCATCAGCCGTGGCGTGCCGATCCAGGTGGCGAGACGTCCGGCCAGGCTGGCGCCGGTGAGGATGCCGATGGCCGGCGCCGCCGCCATCACGCCGATGGCGAAACTGCCATAGCCCCAGCTTTCCAGGCGCAGCGACACCAAGGGCATCGACAGGCCGATGGCCAACCCCACGCTGATGACGCTGCCCAACACGGCGAAATAGATGGCCCAGGGCATGGGCGCGGACGAAGTACTCATGGGCTTGTCTTATCTGAAGGCAGCGGGTCGCCGGCTATGGAGCCCTGGCTGTTCGCATGGGTTCCGGCACGGTTGGCCTTTGCCGGGCTTTCGCGTAGCGTGCGCCCTACCTGAAGCTGGATGAGAGAAAAATAGAAAATGCGCAAATGGCAATGCATCGTATGCGGCTATATCTACGATGAGGCCCAGGGCTGGCCCGACGATGGCATCGCGCCCGGCACCCGCTGGGAGGATGTACCGGAAGACTGGCTCTGCCCGGATTGCGGGGTGGGCAAGGGCGACTTCGAGATGATCGAAATCGGCTGATCTAGCATTGCCTCGTCCTGATGGTAATAAATGGCAACAAAAAAGGCATCGCTGGAGCGATGCCTTTTGGCTGTAGCGGCCATCCGTGCCACGCGATTCTCAGCCTTCGATGCTGTCCTTCAGTGCCTTGCCGGGCTTGAACGCCACCGTATTGCTCGCCCGGATCTTGACCGGCTCGCCGGTCTGGGGATTCTTCCCCATGCGGGCGCCGCGGTGACGCGGCAGGAAGGTACCGAAGCCGACCAGCGTCACGCTGTCCTTGCGGTGCAGCGCGTTCGCGATCTCGTCCAACAGCGTGTTGAGCACGGTGTTGGCCTGTTCCTTTGGAAGTCCGACTTTTTCAGCGATCACAGTTGCCAATTCTGGCTTGCGCATAACTACCTCTCGTGGCGTCATTTTTAGCTGTGCGGGCCTCGCATGGCTTTCCTAGCAAAGCGAGTCCCCCAGGATAGAGGGCGGCCCGACACCAATAGCGTTGGTGCGACAAAAGTCGAACCAGATAGCGTTATAAGGCAAAGCAAGGACAAGCGAAAGTTAATTAGCAGACTATTAGCCATTGGTAGGATGACTGATGCGGCCTTCGCCAACTGTGCAGCATTCTACGCACCGCTCGTGGACGAAATGTCCGCCGCTCGGCGAATGGCGGTGGCCTCCGGTTTTCGCGGCAAGGGCTCTAGCCAGGCGCTGTGGAACAGCCGGACCGGGAGTGGGCCGGTGATGGATTTGCGGATGAAATGACGCGCCGGGAGAGTGGCGCTGCGCGCCTGGCTCATGAAACGCGCGTCGTGACGAGTGCGCCGCCAGGTCGCAGCCTGGACTTGGCATGGGTGATCATCTTCGGCTGGGGAGCGGCCAGCAAGACCGCTGGAGCGTCGCACGGACGCTCCAGCGAAACGGCGCGGACCTATGCCTGGATCGGCATCACGGTCTGACTGGCGGGGGCCTGGCCTTCCAGTCGGCGCTCCAACGCCTTGGGCTCGATCACCAGGCGCATGCCGTTGCTGGCCTGGGTACGGCCCCAATCCTCCAGCAGCTCCATGCAGGCGTGATCGATGTAGGACACGCGATCCAGCGGCACGTGCAGGGTGGTGCCCGGCTTGACCTGTTCCAGCACCTTGGTCAGCTGGGGCACGCGCAGGAAGGTGGCGGCGCCCACCAGACGCAGTTCGGCCTGCTGCGGATCGTCCTCGCGGTAGGTGAGGCTGACTTTGAGCCGCGCCGCCTTGATCGCCAGGAAGGCGACGGACAGGCCGAAACCCACCAGCACCCCGGTCAGCAGATCGGTGGCGACGATCATCAGCGCGGTCAGCGCATAGATGGCCATGGGCGCCCGGCCGTAGCGCTTGAGTCCGGTCAGCGACTTGGGGTCGGCCAGCTTGACCCCGGTGAACACCAGCACCCCGGCCAGGCTTGCCACGGGGACCAGCTTGAGCACGAAGGGCAGGGCGGCGACGAAGGCCAGCAGCCAGAGGCCGTGGAAGATGGTGGAGGCCCGGCTGGTGGCGCCGGCCTGGACGTTGGCCGAGCTGCGCACGATGACGCCGGTCATCGGCAGGGCGCCCACTGCGCCGCACAGCAGGTTACCTACGCCCTGGGCGCCCAGTTCGCGGTCGAAGTGCGAGCGCGGACCGTTGTGCATGCGATCCACCGCCGCGGCGGAGAGCAGGGTCTCGGCACTGGCGATGAAGGCCAGCGCCAGGGCGGCCACTACCAGCTCGGCGTTGGCCAGCATGCCGAGATCGGCGAAGGTCACCCAGTCGATGGCGTCGGCCAGGTTGTTGGGTACCTCGACGCGGCGGATGTCCAGGGCCAGCCAGAGGCTGGCCAGGGTCGCCAGGGTCACGCCGATCAGGGCGCCAGGCAGGAAGCGCAGGCCCTGCGGGCGGAATTTCTCCCACAGCCACATGCTGGCGATGGTCAGCAGGCCGATCAGGGCGGCCTGGGCACCACTGCCGCTGCCGTTCCACTGGCTGGCGGCCTCGACGGCGGCGCCAGGGAAGGCCAACAGGTTGGACAGCCCCGATGCCGCCGGCTTGGCGTCGAGCATCACGTGCAGCTGCGAGAGCACGATGAGGATGCCGATACCGGCCAGCATGCCGTAGACCACCGCGGGCGAGGTGACGCGGAACCAGGCGCCCAGACGGGTGAAGCCGGCGACCAGTTGCAGCAGACCGGCCAGCAGCAGCACCGGCCCCAGGGCTTCGATGCCATGGCGATTGATCAGGTCGAATACCAATACCACCAGGCCAGCGGCCGGGCCGCTGACCTGCAGCGGCGAACCGGCAATAAAGCCGACCACCAGGCCGCCGATGATGCCGGTGATGATGCCCTTGGCCGGCGGCATGCCGGAAGCAATGGCGATGCCCATGCACAGCGGCAGGGCGACCAGGAATACCACGAGTGAGGCCAGGGCATCGCGCGACAGGCTGCGCCCCGGGGTCTGTTGATTGGCAAGCATGGTCCTAGTCCTCCAGCGACTCGGGATGAAGCGGTGCCCAGGCGTCATATCACGTCATATGACACCGGTCGGTTTTAGGCAGAGATCGAAAGGATGGGCGGCCCCGGTGGAGCCCCGGGTGGGTTGCGCGGTGCGCTGTTATGGGCCGCCGGGTCGCTGGACCCGCCGGCGAACTGCCGCCCTTGTACCGGACGGCAGCGGTGGATCAGGGCTGCTGCAGGCGCGGGCGCGGGGTGGCGACCGGCATGTTCTCCCCATCCAGGGGCAGGAAGCGCTCCTGCTGGGCGTCGTACGCCTTGATTTCGCTGGTCTCGATGGAATAGACCCAGCCGTGGATCTGCAGCTGGCCACTGGCCAGGCGCGAGGCCACGGAAGGATGGGTCCTCAGGTGAACCAGCTGGGCGACCACGTTCTCTTCAGTCAGGAAGCCCAGGGTGCCGCCGTGGTCGCAATCACAATGACTGTGATCCGCGACCACGGTACGGGCCACCTCGGCATGGCGCAGCCAGACCTTCACCGTGGGCATCTTTTCCAGTGGATCGGGGTTGAGCACGGCCTTCATGGCGCCGCAATCGGAGTGGCCGCAGATGATGATGTGCTTCACGCCCAGCGCCACCACCGCGTATTCGATGGCCGTGGATACGCCGCCGTTCATCTGGCCGTAGGGGGGCACCACGTTGCCGACGTTACGGGTTACGAAGAGGTCGCC
This sequence comes from Pseudomonas oryzihabitans, assembly GCF_032027545.1. Lineage (GTDB taxonomy): Bacteria > Pseudomonadota > Gammaproteobacteria > Pseudomonadales > Pseudomonadaceae > Chryseomonas > Chryseomonas oryzihabitans_F. Next base: position 49,169 of record NZ_JAVSJB010000021.1, read on the forward strand.
TGGCGAGCTCTGGGTGATCAGCTCGGGCACGATCCGCGAATCGGCACAGGTGATGAACATGGCCTTGGGCGCCTGTGCACTGGCAAGTTTCTTGAACAGTTCTTCCTGTTCCGGAAAGACATCCTGGCGGAAACGCTTGAAACCATCGACCAACTGCAAGAGGGCCTCGTCGGGTGCGCCGAAGGTGGTATCCGTGTTGTCGCTCATCTGTTTCTGACCTCTTCTCAAGTACGCAATGGCAGCGGTAAGCGCTGGTTAATGGCTAGACGCCCCCTGGCATCACCTCGATACGCCTCGGCCATCTTGGGCTCTGGTGGCGTCGTTCCGCGGCGATCCCTTGCCTACTTGAGGCACCGTCGGCACCTCCGTCTCGCATCCTGTTGGAAACAACCTTAATCCACGCTGAAAGAATCTCTCGTGACCTACAACGCAGAAGATATTTCAAACTTATACTGAGATCATCCCGCCATTATCGCTGCACGATCCACGACATTCGCACTTTTATCGACACGAAGCCGACAATTCGCCGCCAAGTCGCATCTTTCGCCGTGAAGAAAACGTGAATTGCGATAGGCGAGGGCTTTCTCCTTGCCGATCAGTGGCTTGCGAGAGATGTGCGAAAGTGTGAACACAATGCCGTTGGCGGACATTCGCCGTTCTTTTCGACCTTTCGGCGCGGCTTGTGACCTGTGGCACAGCGCCGCAGCCCAAAACTTTCACCAGGCTTTCAAACAGGCTCCATCCCCTATGGGACAAGGGTTCCGCGCTTTTGCTGCATGGACAGGCCGCCGGGGGCAGGCAAATCCCTGCAGGTAACCGGCCTCAGGATCTACCTCCGTTGGTCGATAGGTGAGCTTTCCGGTCCATTGGAGGCAAGTCCATGTCCCTTCGCAATCTTTCCATCGCTCGCCGTGCATCGCTCGGCTTCGCCTTCATCGGCCTCCTGCTGTTGCTGCTCGGCGGCACTGCCCTGGTCAAGATGAACGACATCCGCGCCTCGGGGCTGGCCATCGAGCAGCGCTCCATGCCACGCGTCGCCGCCCTCGACGAGCTGACCGCCCTGACCCTGCGCCTACGGGTACTGTCCTATCGTCTCCTACTCAACCGTGAGCCCGAGACCATCGCCAAGACCACCGCGTTGTTCGAACAGCGCAATGGCCAGATGCGCGTCGCCCAGCAGCGCTACGAGGGCCTGATCCAGGCCAGCGAGGAGCGTGATGCCTACGCCCGCTATCAACAACTGATCGGCCAGTACGCCAGCCTGCAGCAGCGCATGCTGGCCTATTCCACTGCCAGCCAGCTGGAGCCGCTTCGGCAATTGCTCAACGAAGACCTGCTCGCCAACTCTGACGCAGTGAACGCCGTGCTCAAGCAGCTGACCGACCTGGTCAACCAGCAGACCGCGGCGGCCAACGCCCTGGCGGCGGCCGACTATAGCCATGCCATGCAATGGCTGGTGACGCTGCTGGTCGCCACGGCGCTGCTGACCCTGGTGTTCGCCTGGCTGCTGATCCGCAGCATCACCCAGCCCATCGCCCGGGCGGTGCAGGTGGCCGAGGTGATCGCCACCGGTGACCTCACCACAGAGATCCATAGCGAAGGCCGCGACGAAGCCGCACGGCTGCTGCAGGCCATGAAGACCATGCAGGGCCAGCTGCGCCAGACCCTGCAGGGTATCCTCGGTTCCGCCACCCAGCTCGCCTCCGCGGCGGAAGAGCTCAATGCGGTGACCGAGGAATCCACCCGTGGCCTGCAGCGGCAGAACGCCGAGATCGAACAGGCCGCCACCGCGGTGACCCAGATGTCCTCGGCGGTGGATGAGGTGGCGCGCAATGCGGTGAGCACCTCCCAGGCTTCGCAGGAATCCGCGGGCGTGGCCCGGGAAGGCCGCGACCTGGTGCAGGAGACCGTGGGCGCCATCGATACCATGAGCGGCGACGTCCAGCACGGCGCCACCCTGGTGGGTGACCTGGCCCTGCAGGTCAACGACATCGGCAAGGTGCTGGACGTGATCCGCAGCGTGGCCGAGCAGACCAATCTGCTGGCGCTCAACGCGGCCATCGAGGCGGCGCGTGCCGGTGAGGCCGGACGAGGCTTCGCGGTGGTGGCCGACGAGGTGCGGGCGCTGGCCCATCGCACCCAGGAATCGACCCGCGAGATCGAGACCTCCATCGGCACCATCCAGCAGGGTACCGGTCAGGCCGTGGCCGCCATGCGCAGCAGTACCGAACGGGCACAGAGCACCCTGGACGTGGCTCGCGGCGCGGGCAATGCCCTGGAACGCATCCATGGGGCCATCGGTGCCATCAACGAGCGCAATCTGGTCATCGCCAGCGCGGCGGAGGAGCAGGCGCAGGTGGCCCGCGAGGTGGATCGCAACCTGGTGAACATCCGGGAATTGTCGATCCAGACCGCGGCGGGCGCCGAGCAGTCCAGTGCCGCCAGTGCAGAGCTGTCGCGCCTGGCCATCGACCTCAATGGCATGGTGGCGCGTTTCCGCCTGTGAAACCGCGGCGGCGGCGCCTGGAGCGCCGCCGCCGGGTCAGGGTCTCAATGCGAGTACAGCAGTTGCAACACCACGGTCAGCGCCATCAGCAGGCCGAAGGGCGTGAACACCGCGGAAAGCAACAGGGACAGCGCCTTGCCGGCGCCGGGACGCGAAATGGTCGGCATGACGATTCTCTCAAGGCTCGGAAAGGGAGTCGGGAGCCACAGGGCTCCGTAGGACGAATTGTCCATCAGCCGAGGCACAGCGTCATGTCAAGAAAGCGCAAAGATGCGTAAAGCCCAGCGAGATAAAGCACTGGGCCGGAGGGCTATCCGAGGAGGGTGGGCCCGCGCTTGCCGAAGCTGACCCTGGTGTCAGGGTTAGCTTCGGCTCGGGCTTGAATACCCAGGCGCCGAGCCGTTGGCAGACGCCGTCGACGCAGGGCCCATCAGACGCGGAAGCGTGCCGCCAGGCCGTGGATTTCGCGGGTCAGCTCGACGAGTTGGCGACTGGAGGTCTCGATCTGGTCGGCACCGTTCTTGGAGACGGCCGCCAGTTCGCGAATGTTGATCAGGTTGCGATCCACCTCGCGGGCGACCTGCGCCTGCTCCTCCGCCGCGCTGGCGATGACCAGGTTGCGCTCGTTGATGTCGCTGATGGCGACGAAGATGTGCTCCAGGCTCTCGCCGGTGCGTTCGGTGGTGCTCAGGGTGGTGCCGGCCAGGGCATTGCTGCGCTGGATGGCGGCCACCGCCGAACCGGTACCCGCCTGGATGTTGCCGATCATCTGCTCGATTTCCAGCGTCGATTCGCGGGTACGGTGGGCGAGGCTGCGCACCTCGTCGGCCACCACCGCGAAACCTCGACCGGCATCGCCGGCGCGAGCGGCCTCGATGGCCGCGTTGAGCGCCAGGAGGTTGGTCTGCTCGGACACCGCGCGGATCACGTCGAGCACCTTGCCGATCTGATTGGCCTGTTGCGCCAGGTTGGCGATGACGGCCTCGCTTTCGTTGACCGTGGTCTGCATGGTGTGCAGTTCGTTGAGCACCTGGGACACCTGGCTGCGGCTTCCAGCGGCCAGGCGATCGGATTCGCGGGCGGTGTCGGAGGTGGAGGCAGCATTGCGCGCCACCTCTTCCACGGCGGTGGTCATTTCCGTCACCGCGGTCACGGCCTGTTCCAGCTCCTGTTGCTGCTGGTTGAGGGTGCGATTGCTCTCGGCGGTCACCTGGCCCAGTTCCTGGGCAGCCGTGTCGAGTTGCTCGGCGGTGCGGTTGAGCTGGGCCAGGGTATCGCGCTGGCTGGTCTGCAGGGTGACCAGGCCGGCGAACAGCTGGCCGATCTCGTCATGGCTGCGGACCTCGATGCGTTGGGTGAGGTCGCCGGTGCTCATGGCAGCGAAGTGCTCGCCAGCCTCGCGTAGCGGGGCCAGCACCCGGCGGGCGATGAACCAGCCGGACAGCACCGCCAGCAGCAGGGTCAGGCCGACCAGCAGCAGGCTGCCGATCTGGGCCTGGAAGACGCGGCTGTCGGAGGCGGCGAGGGTGGCGGCGATGCGCCCGGTGATTTCGTCGGTGAACGCCTGCCGGGTATCGGCGAAGGCCGTGCTGGCGCCCTTGGCACCGTCGCTGATGCGGATGTAGCCTGGTAGGTCACCCGCACGACACGCGGCGATCTGGTTCTCGACGATAACCTTGTAGGCATCGAAGGCCTGCAGCATGGCGTCGATCTGCCCGCGCAGCTTGGTCTCGCTGATCGAGGCCTGCATGTCGGTGATCAGCTTGCGGGCGATGTCCAGCCGCTCCAGCGCCAGTTTCACGCCTTTCTCGGCCTTGGCCGGATCGCCGTTGACCCGGTCGAGCATGGCGGTATGGGAATTGGCGCTGGCCCGGCTGATCCAGGTGGCGGCGTTGTTGACCTTGTCTAGCTGCTCCATGGTCAGACTATCCAGCTCGCGGATCTGCTGGGCGCTGGTGCGGGCGCTGATCCAGCCATAGAGGCAGGCCAGCAGCAGGCAGGCGACGAACAGGCTGAGCACGCTGTACATCCCGGTCCGGATTCTAGTTGTTCTTTGCATGGCGATCTTCCTGATGGAAAAAAAGCTGAAGCGCGCGGGGCGCCTTTCGTAAAACTTTTTCGTCAGGAATACGGTAAGACTTTAGCCAGCGTCGATGGCCAGTAGCCCGCCGGTAGCAGTAAGGGGCTGAAGAGTTGTCGGATATCTCGGGGCAGCGGGGCCCGGCGAGGCCGGGCCCGGAGGGATCAGGACAGCGGAGTGAACTGGATGACTTCGACCCAGTAGCCGTCGGGGTCCTTGATGAAGGCGATCTCTTTCATATTGCCGTCGGTCAGGCGCTTCTGGAAGGCCACGCCCAGCTGTTCGAAACGTTCGCAGGCGGCGCGGATGTCCGGGACCGCCACGCAGGTGTGGCCGAAGCCGCGCGGATCGCTGTTGCCGTTGTGATAGCTGAACTCGGCGTCGTTCTCGGTACCGTGGTTGTGGGTCAGCTCGAGGATGCCCGGGGTGGACTTGCGCCAGCGCTGGCGCGCTTCCGGATCGGTCGGCACCTGGTTGCGATCGACCAGGGCGAGGAAGGTCAGGCTGAACTTGGCGTCGGGAAAGCCCTTGTGGTCGACCACGGTGAAGCCCAGCACGCGGGTGTAGAAGTCCAGTGAGGTTTCCAGGTTCTTGACCCGCAGCATGGTGTGGTTGAAGACGAACTCCCGGGTGGCGGCGTCCGGCTGGGCGGTCACGCCCGGCAGGTTATCGAATTGGCTCAGCGACATCAGGATTCTCCTGTGAGGGTGTGGGATTTGGAGAGGCGACCCTGCGCAACGTTCCCGCAGCAATTGGCGCCTGGCGCGGTCGCTCACGAAAAAGGGCGGGAAGTTTAAAGGCTCCGAGTACCGTTTCCCAAACACACCTTGACATCTCTTGTCGCTGCGCTCTGCGACGAATGGTCGAAACCCCGACGCCAGAGCAGCAGTCGGATTTTATAAGCACACTGCCTGTGCGAATCGAAGGAGACTTGATATGAGTAGCACCAGCGACAAAATCAAGGGTACCGCTAAAGAAGTGGCCGGCAAGGTCAAGCAAGGTGTTGGCGACGCCACCGACAATTCGCGCATGAAAGGCGAGGGTCGTGCCCAGGAAGCCGAAGGCAAACTGCAAAAGAACGTCGGCAAAGGTAAAGAAGCGATCAAGAACACCGTCGATCGCGCCTGAGTCCAGGATTCAAGGAAGAGGCCGCCTCCGGGCGGCCTTTTCTTTTGCCCGTCAGGCCGGGTCCAGCTCCGGATAATGCCGGAAGATGCCATGTTCGCTGAACGGCAGGCGCCGTGGCGAAGCGAGGTAGGCCGCGATATTGGGCAGGGTCGCCACCCGTTCGGCCACGCCCAGCACCCCGGGAATCTCTGGCGCGAGGCGACGCATGGCGTTGGGGAAGGCGTAGGTCAGGCCGGCCACTACCTGGAACAGCGACAGGTCGACGTAGGAGCGGCGGTCGCCCACCAGCCAGGTGTCGCCGGCCGGGTTGTAGCCCAGCACCCGCTCGAAGTAGCTCAGGTAGGTGCGGATGCGCTCGCCGGCGAAGGCCTTGGCGCGCCGCCGCGCTTCCTCCTGCTGCTCTTCATAGGTGAGCGCTATGGCCACCGGATGATGGACGTCGTGGGCCTCGGCAGTGAGGTCGGTGATGGTCAGCTGCAGGCCATGGACCCAGAACTGCGATTCCTCGTCGGTGGGGACCAGCTCCAGCCGTGGTCCCAGGTACTGGAGGATGTTGGCGACATGGGAGATGACCTCGTCGCCCGCCTTGAGGAACGGCGGGGCGAAGGGCGGGCGCCGTGTTTTCCGGCCTTGCAGGTAGTCGTCCAAGGCCGATACGCCGAGGCCTTCGCCCTCCGGCGCATTGCCGACGTCGAGATAGTCGGCGCCGGCCTCCTCGAGCGCCAGTCGGACGAATTCGCCGCGGCCCTGGATGCTGGGCCAATAGTGCAGTTCGTAACGCATGGGAACCTCCGTCGTCTGCCAGATTTACGGATTCAGGAGTCGTGACCCTCGGGTCGGTTCGAAGGTTTGCCCGCCGCGTACCTTTCACGACGAAGCGCACAACCAATTCCCATCCATGAGACTCCTATCAACCAGCGGCTAGTCATGAGGACGGTGGGATGACGGGGCAACAACGGGCGGACGGTTCCATGCGCATAGGCATTCTTACCCATGTGAAACACCCGGTGCGTCAGCCTTTCGCCGGCGGTCTCGAGGCCTTCACCTACGACATCACCCTGCAACTGCGCGCGCGTGGCCATGCGGTGACCCTGTTCGCCAGTTCCGCCTCGGCACCCGAGCTCGAGGTGGTGCCCATCCTCGACGACGGCAACTACGGTGCGGATGGCTGCCGGCGCAAGCGCAACGTGCTCAGCTCCGAGTACCTCGACGAGCACCACGGCTATCTCGACTGCATGCAACGTATCGATGGCTACGGCTTCGACGTCATCTTCAACAATTCTCTGCACTACGTGCCGGTGACCATGTCCGGGTTGATCCGCACGCCCATGCTTACCGTGCTGCACACCCCGCCGTTCTTCGAGCTGATCAACGCCATCGGTGCGCTACATCGGCGTGGCGGCGGCCATTACTGCACCGTATCCCAGGCCAATGCGGACAGCTGGGCGCAGCTGGCGCCAGCCTGCCACGTGATCCCCAACGGCATCGATCTCGACGCCTGGCGTCCGGGCAGCGCGCCGATTGGCGAGCATGCCCTCTGGTTCGGCCGCCTGGTACCGGACAAGGGCCCGCACCTGGCCCTGGACGCTGCGCGCGAGGCGGGCGTGCCGTTGCGCCTCGCGGGCCAGGCCACCGACGAGCGCTACTTTCGCCAGGAGATCGAGCCGCGGCTCGGCGAGCAGGCGATCTATCTCGGCCACCTGGAGCGCACTGCCCTGGCCGCCGAGGTGGCCCAGGCACGGGCCTGCCTGGTCACTCCCTGCTGGGACGAACCCTTCGGCCTGATCGTCGCCGAGTCTATGGCTTGTGGCACGCCGGTCGCTGCCTTCGCGCGGGGAGCACTGCCCGAGTTGCTCACCGCCGAGACCGGCGCCCTGGCCCCGCCCGGCGACGTGCCGGCCCTGGCGGCGGCCCTGCGCGAAGCCCTGTCGCTGCCCCGCGAGGTATGCCGGGCGCGGGCCGAGGCCCAGTGGAGCCATCGGCTGATGATCGACCGCTACGAGCGCCTGCTCGCCGACGTCGCCGCTGGACGGGTGGCCCGTGGCTGAATTGAACATCGGCTACTACGCCCACCATCATGGCGCCGGCCACGTGACCCGCGCCCTGGCCATCGCCGCGGCCTTCGACGGTCCTATGACGCTGTTCGGTAGTCGGCTGCCCGAGCGGGTGGGCCTGCCCAACGTCCAGCTCTGCCACTTGCAGGCCGACGTGGCGCCGGGCGTTGCGGGTGAGGCCTTCGCTTGCCTGCACTACGCCCCGCTGGGAGTAGCGGGACTGCGCGAACGCATGGGGTTGCTGGTGGACTGGTTCCGCCGCGCCTGGCCCTGCCTGCTGGTGGTGGACGTCTCGGTGGAAGTGGCACTACTGGCCCGCCTGTGCGGCGTGCCGACGATCTATCTGCGCCAGCGTGGCAGCCGCTTCGACGCGGCCCATGAACTGGCCTATGCCTGTGCCAGTCATCTGCTGGCGCCCTATCCCGAACGCCTGGAAGAACCTGGCACACCGGACACCTGGCGGGCCAAGACCTGCTATGCCGGTAGCCTGTCGCGCTATGCCGGGCAGGTACCTGCAATGGTGCGGGAGCCCGGCACGGTCACTGTCATCGCCGGTCACGGCGGCACCGCCTTCAGCCGCGCGCGACTGGCCGCGGCAGCGCGGGCCTGCCCGGACTGGCGCTGGACGGTGCTGGGCCCGATAACGGAGGACGCCACCCCGGCGCCGGTCAATCTGAGCTTCCTGGGCAGTGTTGCCGACCCCGCGTCCTGGCTGACCCGTGCCGAGCTGGTGGTCGGCTCCGCCGGCGACAGCCTGGTGGCGGAGCTGGCCGATCTGCGCTGTCGCTTCATCTGTTTGCCCGATGCCCGACCCTTCGACGAGCAACTGTCCACCGGTCGGCTGCTGGCCGCTCAGGGCCTGGCGGTTACCTGCGAAAGCTGGCCTGCCGATGGCGAGTGGCCCGGATTGCTGCTCCAAGGGCGCCAGCTCGACCCCGAGCGTTGGACGCAGGTGAATGACGGGAACGGCGCTCGCCGCGCCGCCGCCTGTATCCAGACCATCGCTCGGGAGGTGCTGGCATGATCGTGCTGACCCTGGTGCATGGCCGCGAGCGGCAACTGGCCAATCTCATCCGCGGCCTGGAGCTGGCCCCGACGCCCCCTGCTGCCTTGGTCGTGGTGCAGATGAACGAGCCCGTGCGGGCGCTGCACAGCCCGCGCTTTCCAATCCAGGTGCTCGGCATCGAGGATGACGGCATCCTGCCCCTGGCCGCCGCACGCAATGCCGCCGTGGCCGCCGCGCCAGGCGAGGAGCTGGTGTTTCTCGATGTGGACTGCATTCCGGCACCGGCGCTGCTCGCCGCCTATCGCCAGGCCCTGGAAGCGCGGCCAGAGGCGTTGCACCAGGGCTTCGTTCATTACCTGCCGGCCGGTGTCGCGGAGGGTGACTGGACGCCGGAGGCGTTGCTCGTCACCGGCGTCGTCCATCCGCTGCATCGGGATCGTCCAAGCGGCGAGGCGATTCCCCATCCGCTGTTCTGGTCGCTGAATTTCGCCTGTACCCGCGCCACCTTTCAGCGCATCGGCGGCTTCGACGAAGGCTATCGTGGCTACGGTGGCGAGGACACCGACTTCGCCTTTCGCGCCCGCGAAGCAGGGGTGCCCGTCTACCAGGCCGAGGCGCGTGCCTTCCACCAGTACCATCCCACCTACCATCCGCCGCTCAATCATTTCGCCAGCATCCTGGCGAACGCCCGGCGCTTCCACGGGCGCTGGGGTCTGTGGCCCATGGACGGCTGGCTGCGTGAGTTCGCCGCCGCCGGCTATATCCATTTCGACGAAAGCCGCGGGATAGAAGAACGGCGAATGCCCAACGCCGCCGCGATCGCCGCCTGCCGGGACGCTTCTGGCTCCGGCTTCTGAAGCCGGCGCGCAACCAACCGGGCCCGTGCGACTCTGAAGGTAGGCATCCCTCTCGAGGAACGTACGTCAGGAGCCGCCATGTCCTTGTTCGCCTTCAGCCTGCGCGGCGTCTCGCCGTTCACCCTCATCAAGCGTGCCGTCCAGGAATTCGTCGCCGACGACATGCCCACCTATGCAGCGGCCCTGGCCTACCAGATGCTGTTCTCGCTGTTTCCCTTCCTGCTGTTCCTGATCGCCCTGATCGGCTTCCTGCACCTGCCGGACTTCTTCACCTTCCTGCGCGAACAGGCCGCCTACCTGCTGCCGCCCACGGCGCTGGATACCGTCAATCCCATCATCGACCAGTTGCAGACGCAGAAGGGCGGCCTGCTGTCCTTCAGTATCATCGTCGCGCTCTGGTCCGCCTCGGGTGGCTTCCGCTCGCTGATGACCGCCATGAACAGCGCCTACGACGTGGTGGAAAGCCGCCCCGCGTGGAAGCGCATTCCCCTGTCGGTGCTGCACACCATCGGCCTCGCCGGCCTGCTGCTCAGCGCCGCGGCGCTGATGGTCCTCGGGCCCCAGGTAATGAACTGGCTGGCCGCCTACGTCGGCTTGGAAGACTACATGGTGACCCTCTGGGCACTGATCCGCTGGCCGCTGGCGGTGTTCCTGCTGATGATCGCGGTAGCGGCGCTCTACTACGTCACCCCGGACGTGAAGCAAAGCTTTCGCTTCATCACCCCCGGCTCGGTGCTGGCGGTGGTGGTCTGGATCCTGGCTTCGCTGGGTTTCGGCTACTACGTGCAGAACTTCGCCAACTACAGCGCCACCTACGGCAGCATCGGCGCCATCATCGTGCTGCTGCTGTACTTCTACATTTCCTCGGCAGTTCTGCTGTTCGGCGCGGAGATCAATGCGGTGATCGAACACCACAGCGATGACGGCAAGGAAAAGGGCGAGAAGACGCCAGGCGATGGCGGCGTGGAAGCCGACGAGGAACTCCAGGCGGCCCAGGCGGAAGAAGAGGGCGTGGTGGGTGAGGTGCGGGTGGTGAAGCGAGAGGTCAAGCCAGACCGGTAGGGTGGATGACGGCGCGCCTCATCCACAGTTCACTGGCGAGCTTGGTTGTGGAAAACGCTAGGCGGTTTTTCACCCTGCGGGTCTGGATGCATGGTTCATCGCGGCCATGGGCCGCTCCTACAAAACCGTCAAGCTCTGTAGGAGCGGCCCATGGCCGCGATGAAGGAGAACGAAGACGCCCTACTTCGCCTTGCCCTGGTTGGCCACAGCGGCCATCTTAGCGGCGACCTCGTCCGGGTCGGCCAGGTAGTAGTGCTTGGTGGGCTTGAGGTTCTCGTCGAACTCGTACACCAGCGGCACGCCGTTGGGGATGTTGAGACCGACGATGTCGCTGTCGGAGATGTTGTCCAGGTACTTGATCAGGGCGCGCATGGAGTTGCCATGGGCGACCACCAGCACGCGCTGGCCGCTACGGATGGCCGGGGCCAGGACCTCGTTCCAGTAGGGCAGGACGCGCTCGACGCAATCCTTGAGGCACTCGGTACGCGGCACCTGATCCAGCGACAGACCGGCGTAGCGCGGATCGGCGGCCAGGGCCTTTTGCTCCTCGATGCTCTGCTCGGGCGGTGGTACGTCGTAGCTGCGGCGCCACACCAGTACCTGCTCCTCGCCATACTTGGCCGCGGTCTCGGACTTGTTCAGCCCGGTCAGGCCGCCGTAATGCCGCTCGTTGAGGCGCCAGTCGCTCACCACCGGCAGCCACATCTGGTCCATGCCTTCCTGGACGTGCCACAGGGTCCGCACGGCGCGCTTGAGCACCGAGACATGGGCCACGTCGAAAAGGAAGCCGGCGTCCTTGAGGGCCTTGCCGCCCTCGTGGGCCTCACGGATCCCCTGTTCGGTCAGATCCACATCCGCCCAGCCACTGAAGCGGTTTTCCAGGTTCCATGCCGACTGGCCATGGCGGATGAATACGACTTGCGACATGCGACCTCCATCTTGGGATTCATTGTTTGGCCCGCGCCTACGCGAAGCTGTGCCAAACATACCGCAGATGGAGGCGGCCGGCATCGGCATCACGGAAACCGTGATGCGTGCGGCACTCGTAGCGGGTCTTAGGCTGCCAAGGCGCGGCGCGTACGCTCGATGACGCGCTCCAGACCGGCAGCGGCACTGTACTGCTCGGGGTAGAGCCGCTCGCTGCGACAGGCGACACCGCGCGCGTCGACCACGGTGAAGCTGAAGCCGCCCTTGCGCGAAGCCGGGGTGGTGATGCATTGGAACGGCGCGAAGGCCGCCTGGAGATGTTGCATGGCCGCGATGGCCTGATTTTGAATGTTCATTGTCTATCCTTGGGTCCACGCTCAGTCGGCGCGGTGAAGTAACTCCAGCAACCTCGTACCCATGACGGTCGACGGCTGAATCTCTGGCTGGAGGAAGGCAGCGTGTGGGCAAGATGCCCAGGCATGCAGGTAAGTACTTGGGAAGGCAGGCAACCGGCCGGGCACGAGATTCAGAGGCCAGGGCGGCAGATCCTGAGCAATCGAGGGATCGGTTCGATCCGAGTGACACTGATTTCGCGCAGTGGGTAAGAGCGGAAAGGCGTCCAGCGATTGGGGTCAGCTTGGTACTAACCCGGTCAAGCTAGCAGGATCGGTGCCAACCTGGCAAGCCCGTCGGTCGGCGACGGGCTTGGCGGTCATCAACGTTCGACGAGCTGCATCCAGGCGGCCGGATAGCGCGTACCCGCCACTGTCTCCGGGGTGAAGAGCGTATCCAGTTCGGTCTTTTCGTGTGCGCTCAACTGCACCTCGAGTGCGGCGAGATTTTCCAGCAAGTAGTGGCGCCGTCGGGTGCCAGGGATGGGCACGATGTCCTCGCCCTGGGCCAGCACCCAGGCCAGGGCCACCTGGCCGGGGGTGACGCCCTTGGCGGTGGCCAGGGCGCGTACCCGTTCCACCAGTTCCAGGTTGCGCTGGAAGTTCTCGCCCTGGAAGCGGGGGCTCAGCCGGCGGTAGTCGTCCGCAGCGAAATCGTCCGGTGACTTCAGGGCGCCGGTGAGAAAGCCACGGCCGAGCGGACTGTAGGCTACCAGCGCCACCCCGAGTTCGCGGCAGGTGGCCAGCACGCCATGCTCTTGGGGATCGCGCGACCACAGCGAGAACTCGCTCTGCAGCGCGGCGATGGGGTGGACCCGGTGGGCGCGGGTCAGGGTTTCACTGGAGGCTTCGCTCAGCCCCAGGCAACGCACCTTGCCGGCCTGCACCAGCTCGGCCATGGCGCCAACGGTCTCTTCGATGGGTACCTCGGGATCGACGCGGTGCTGGTAGTAGAGATCGATCCGCTCGACCCCCAGCCGGCGCAGGCTGCCGTCCACCGCCTGGCGCACGTACTCGGGCCGACCGTTCACCCCGCGGGTATTGGGATCGTCGCTGCGCACCAGGCCGAACTTGGTGGCGAGGAACACCCGCTCGCGGCGTCCGCGCAGGGCACGGCCGAGCAGTTCCTCGTTGTGATGAGGGCCATAGGCGTCGGCGGTGTCCAGCAGGGTCACGCCGCGTTCCAGCGCAAGATCCAGGGTGGCGAGGGCTTCGGTCTCGTCCGTCGCGCCATAGAACTCGCTCATGCCCATGCAACCCAGGCCCAGGGCGGATACCAGCGGACCGTTGCGGCCCAGTCGTCGTTGCAGCATGTTGTTTGCTCCTCTTTGGCTGACCAGAGCAGTCTGGCTATTGAGTTGAATCGAACAAAGCTGTTATCAGGGCAGACAGTATTCAACTGGATTGAATAATCGTGGACCGACTGGCAGCCATGCGCGGCTTCGTCCGCATCGTCGAACGCCGTTCCTTCACCCGGGCAGCGGCCGATCTGGGTCTATCGCCGGCGATGGCGACGCTGCTGGTGCAACAGCTCGAGGCCCATCTGGGGGTGACGCTACTGCACCGCACCACCCGCCGCGTCAGCCCGACGTTGGACGGCGCTGCCTACTACGAGCGTTGCGTCCGTTGGCTGGCCGAGCTGGACGACATCGAGGCGGCCTTCAGCCAGCGGCGCCGGCAGCCGCGCGGACGGCTGCGTATCGACCTGCCGAGCAGCTTGGGGCGGGTGCTGGTGATGCCCGCCCTGCCGGACTTCTGCCAGCGCTATCCAGACCTGGAGCTGGTGATCAGTGCCGACGACCGGCCGGTGGACGTCATCGGCGAGGGCATCGACTGCGTGCTGCGCGGCGGTCCGGTGCACGACGAGGGCCTGGCAGTTCGGGCGCTGGGCGCGCTGGTGCAGATCACCTGCGCCAGTCCGGCCTATCTCCAGCGCCAGGGCCTGCCCGAGGACCTCGACGACCTGAGCGGGCACCAACTGGTGCACTACCGCTCGCTGCGCAGTGGCCGCCGGCTGCCCTTCGAATTCTGCCAAGCGGGCGAGATCCGGCGGCTGGAGCCAGCCGGACGGCTGGCGGTCAGTGGTGCCGATCTCTATGTCGGCGCCGCCCTGGCCGGGCTCGGCCTGATCCAGGCACCGCTCTATCACCTGGCCGCGCACCTGGCGGCCGGTCGCCTGCAAGAGGTGCTGCCCGACCAGCGCCCGCCCGGCCTGCCGCTGGCGGCGGTCTATCCCCTGGCCAGCCAGACCTCGCCACGGGTGCGGGCCTGGGTGGAGTGGCTGGACGACGTCTTCGCCGCGGTCGATCCGGCCTGGTTGCGGCGTTGAGGCGGGCTATTGGGAGATGAAGGAGCAAAGCTGGCTGCTTGATGGCGGAAGAGGCGCCCAGCGGCCTGCTAGATCACCAAGTCAATTTCCTGGTCGGTGAAGCCGAAGCGCTTCAGTAGCAGCCGGTGCTCTGTACTGCCGAGTAGACGGTCCAAGACCGCATCCACTCTCAGTCGCAACTCGTCGTCGTGCTTGGCGAAAGCGAAGGCACCGAACGCCGGTGGCTTCTCCGTCGCGGCGATGACCACCGTCTGTACCTGGGCTGCAGGATTCTGCTCGACGAAGGCAGTATGGGCACGGGCGACGCTGGCATAGGCGTCTGCCCGGCCATCCCGTACCGCCTGGGCAGCCTCGGCGTAGCCGTCGAATACCTGGATCCGTGCAGCCGGAATGGCGTAGTCCTCCTGGGCCGTCCGCTGCTGGATCTGGTCGCGTACCACTGCCAGGCGGCAGTGGGGATGACGGGCGACGGATCGGTAGCCGTCCAGCGCCAGCGGATTGCCGTGGGCGACCAGCAGGCCATCGGCCAGCGCCCAGATCGGGCGACTGAAACTCACCAGGCGCTGACGTTCCTCGATGACGAAAAGCCCCGTGGTCATACGCCAGCGCCCAGTGGCGAGACCCGGCAATAGCTGGGCGAAGGTAGTCTCGATGGGTTGGAAGGGCGGCAGCTCGGCGGCCTGCAGGACCGTCCGAGCCAGTTCCACGTCGCAGCCGGTCAGGGTGCCGTCGGCCGCACGATAATTGAAGGGCGGCTCGATGAGATAGGCGAAGGACGTCATCGGTAGCTCCTATGAGCGAAGAGGATCGTCCGTAGTAATGCGCGCATAGCAAGGCGGGGCATGAGCTCGGTCACCACTGCCACGGTTATCGCAAGTCACTGTCAGCCTGGCAAGCCGTCCCGAGTACCTCCGGGGATGTCTATGACGGCTGTTAGCTCGAAACTGCTGACGGCTACCAAACGGTGCCAGTGTTACCAGGGCAGGTAGATTTGACCGCTCTGGGCCTGCAGGGCTCGGTTCACCCGACTACGGACAGGCCAACCCGAGCCCTGCAGAGATCGTCACTACTTGCCCGCTTCCCGTGGGGCCGGCTGGCCATGGCCGAAGGCCTGGCCCAAGTCATCGCCGGAGGTGGTGCGGTTGGCATCGGTGCGCCACTTGGCGACCTCGGCGGCGCTGACCGGGGCGGCGTCGTTACCCCAGCTGGCGCGGATGAAGCTGACCACGTCGGCCACCTGGGCATCGTCCAGCCGCCAGCCGAAAGGCGGCATGACGATCGTCGAAGGTGCGGTGTGCAGGCCGGGCAGGGTGCCGCCCTTGAGCACGATGTTGATCAGCGAACTGGCGTCGGCCGTACGCAGCACCGGGTTGCCGGCCAATGCCGGGAACACCCGGTCGTAGCCCTGGCCGTCGGTGCGGTGGCAGGCGGCGCAGTTGTCCACGTAGACCTGGGCACCGCGAGCGCTGTCGTCGCCGCGCCAGAGTGCCGTAGCCGCGCGGCCATCCGGCTGGAAGGGAGCATCCTTCGGGTCCCTGGGCGGCAAGGCCTTGAGGTAGCGAGCGATGGCGTGCAGGTCGGCGTCGCTCAGGTACTGCAGGCTGTGTTGCACCACCTCGGTCATGCCGCCGAACACGGCGCTGTCGGCAGAGCGGCCGGTCTTGAGGAATTGCACCAGTTGTTCCTCGTCCCAGCGACCCAGGCCGTCACGCTGGTCGCCGCGCAGGTTCTTGGCGATCCAGCCTTCCAGAGGTGCACTGCCGGCGAGGAAGTCCGGGCCATCGGCGGGCGAGAGCGCCTTCTCCTGCATGGTCAGGGCGCGCGGGGTATGGCAGGCGCCGCAGTGGCCTAGGCCTTCCACGAGGTAGGCGCCGCGGGCGATCACCGGGTCCTGGTCCGGCGCCGGCTGGAATTGCACCACCTCGGGGGCGAACAGCTGGCGCCAGATCGCCAGCGGCCAGCGCATGGACAGCGGCCAGGGGATGTCGCTGTCGCGATTGGCCTGCTCGACCGATGTTACCCCGTGCATGAAGTAGGCGTAGAGGGCGCGCATGTCGCCCTCGGTCACCCGGGCATATGAAGGGTAGGGCATGGCCGGGTAGAGGGTATGGCCCTCCTTGGCGATGCCCCGGCGGATGGCGGCGTCGAAGTCAGCGAAACCGTAGTCGCCGATACCGGTCCGGCGATCCGGGGTGATGTTGGTGGAATAGAGGGTGCCGATGGGCGTCTGCATCGGCAGGCCGCCGGCGAAGGGCTGGCCGCCCGGCGCGGTGTGGCAGGCCACGCAGTCGCCGGCGCGGGCCAGGTATTCGCCTTTCTTGACCAGCGCTGGATCTACCTCTTCGGCGGCCTGGGCCGTCATGGCCAGACCGGCGCCCAGCAGCAGGGTCGCGAGGGTACGGAGGATCATGGACGCGCCTCTCATGCCTGCACCAGCGGGCCGGGATGCTTCAGGTACTGCTCGCGGATGGCGCGCGCCGACCAGTAGGTCAGGGCCGCCACCAGGCCGGTGGGGTTGTAGCCCAGGCCCTGGGGAAAGGCCGAGGCGCCCGGCACGAAGACGTTGTGCACGTCCCAGCTCTGCAGGTAGCGATTCACCGCGCTGGTCTTGGGATCGGTACCCATGATGGCGCCACCGTTCAAGTGGGTGGTCTGGTAGCTGGCGGTGTTGAAGTGGTCGCCGAAATCCTTGACCGAAACGCTGATGTGCTCGGGATTCATGGCCTCGGCGATCTTCTTCATCTTGGCCGCCATGAAACGGGTCATGCGGATGTCGTTGTCCTTCCAGTCGAAGGTCATGCGTAGCAGCGGCTGGCCGTAGGCGTCGCGATAGGTGGGGTCCAGGTCCAGGTAGTTGTCGCGGTAGGACTGGTGCGCACCGTGGGCATCCATCGACAGCTGATGGTTGTAGTAGCCGGCCTGGGCCTTTTTCCAGGCGCTGCCCCACTGCGGTGTGCCAGGGGGGTTGGCCGCCCCGGCGATGGGCCGGGTGCCGGCCTGGTTGACCCACATGGGCGAGCCGCCGACGAAGCCGTGGGGGCCGTGGTCGAAGTTGTCGGCGTTGAAGTCGTCCACCGCCACGCCATTGCCGCCGGCGCCGATGAAGGGATTGGTGTGGTGCTGGTCCTTACGGAAGAAGGCCTTGATGGTGGCCATGTTCTGGTAGGCGAAGTTGCGCCCGACCACGCCTTCGCCGGTCTTGGGATCATAAGGCTGGCCGATGCCCGACAGCAGCATGAGGCGCACGTTGTTGAACTGGAAGGCGGCGAGGATGACGATGTCGGCCGGCTGTTCCAGCTCCTGACCCTGGGCGTCCAGGTAGGTCACCCCCGTGGCTTTCTTGCCGGTGCTGTCCAGGTTCACCTTGAGCACATGGGCCTGGCTGCGCAACTCGAAGCGCGGCTCCTGCTTGAGCGCCGGCAGGATGTTCAGGTTCGGCGAGGCCTTGGAGTACATGTAGCAGACGTAGCCGCTGCAATAGCCGCAGAAGTTGCAAGGACCCATCTGGCAACCATAGGGGTTGGTGTAGGGCCCCGAGGTGTTGGCCGAGGGCAGGTTGTAGGGGTGATAGCCCACCTCCCGCGCGGCCTTTTCGAACAGCTGCGCCGAGACGGTGTTCTTCTGCGCCGGCAGCGGGAAGTCGCTGGAGCGATCCGCGGCATAGGGATTGCCGCCCTTGCCGTCCCCCACTACCTGGCCCTTGATGCTCCAGGCGGTACCCGAGGTACCGAACACCTGCTCGGCGAAGTCGAAGTAGGGCTCCAGTTCGGCGTAGCTGACACCGAAATCCTGGATGGTCATGCCCTCGGGGATGAATGTCTTGCCGTAGCGCTCTTCGTAGTGGCTGCGCAGGCGCAACTCCACCGGATCGACGCGGAAGTGCACCCCCGACCAGTGCAGGCCGGCGCCGCCTACGCCATCGCCAGGCAGGAAGACACCGAGTTGCCGATTGGGCAAGGCGACGTCATTCACGCTGTGGCGAATGGTGACGGTTTCCTTGGAGACATCGACGAACAGCTTCTTGCGGATGCTGTAGGTGAGTTCGTCGATCACCTGGGGATAGGAGCCATCGGGATAGGTGTCGCGGTAGCTGCCGCGCTCCAGGGCCACCACGTCCAGGCCGGCCTCGGTCAATTCCTTGGCCATGATGGCGCCGGTCCAGCCGAAGCCGACGATCACTACCTGCTTGCTGGGCAATACCTTGGCCATCAACCGCGCTCCCCGCGAATGGAGACCGGAGGCAGCGGATAGCGTTCGTCGCGCTCCACCCAGTCCATGAAGTCGGCGCGGGCACCAGGGAAGTTCACCAGTTTCCAGCCGACCAGTTCCTTGTTGCCGCCATGCAGCGGATCGCAATAGAAGCCTTCCTTGGTGTTCTGCAGCAACTGGGCGAAGAACAGCTTGGCCGGCACGCCCTCCAGGGCGGCGTCACCGCTTTCCAGGGCCTTGAGGGCCTCGTCCTGGTGGGCAGGGGTGAGCTGGGCGAAGGGCTTGCCGTGCTGCTGGCCGCTCCAGCGGTCCACCGCGGCGATGCCCAGGCGATAGATATCCTGGGGCACCAGGCGACTCTGGTAGCCCATCTCCGGCGCAGCATCCGCCGCGAAGGGGCCCTGCATGTACCAGAGGGCGCCGCGGGCATAGGCGGTCTGCATCTGCCGGTCGATGAATTCCGCCGCTCCGGCTTCCAGCGCGCCTGGGCCCAAGTCGTCAGCTGGGATCAGGCGCGCCACGGCCGCCTGGACGAAGGCCCATTCCTCGGCGGTGAAGAACACCGGTTGGTAGGCATCGGCCTGAGCGCTGCTGCCGGGCTTGTCCGCAGGAGTGACGGTCGTGGCTGCGAGGGTCAGGCCCGAGGTTGCACCGCCGGCCAGGGCGACCACGGGGATCAGGGAGAGGGACTTGCGCAGGAAGTCGCGCCGGGCCGGAACGGAATCGTCAGCGGGCATGCTCGGGTCTCATCAGGTGCCCGAGGTGAGCCGCGGGCTTATAGTTAGCTGGCTAATATGTTGGAATATTACCAATATATGGCGGCGGCAGTTACATTTTGTCGCAGCTGTGCAGAGGCCTGACAGGACGCCAAGTTCCCGAGTGCGGTGAAAGGTTCTTCCAGATACCCCTGGCCTGGGGTGCTGGTGATGACCGGCACCGCCGCGGGTGTTCCAGGCCTGCGGATGAGAGGCCAGCTTGTTGGGAAATTTCCAACCGTTACTCGACACTCTTCGACAAAGAGCTTGGCAGGCCGCCGGGTTACCTAAGGTTCCACCTTTTCTAGCACCATAAATGTGCAAGTTGCACCAGGTGATACCTAACGAAGCATCCCCAAGGTGCGAATCTCCCTCTGATAAAGTCGCTTATTCATCATATGGTTAGCGCGATAGAGGGTCGCGATGCCGATTTTTCGCCACTTTCCGCGAGTGACTGCACTCTTTTAGTTCGTTCTATGCCGATTTCGACGAGGGTGGCGCGCAAGTTGCACTTGGGAGGCTTTCCGTTGTCAGGTAACACCTTATGTCCAACGTAGAATGCAGCCTCTCTCCGGCGCTCAAACCGCGCCATGTGACCATGTTGTCCATCGCTGGCGTGATCGGTGCCGGCCTGTTCGTCGGCTCCGGTCATGCTATCGCCGCTGCCGGCCCCGCCGTGCTGCTGGCCTATGCCCTGGCCGGCACCCTGGTGGTGCTGGTGATGCGCATGCTGGGTGAAATGGCGGTTGCCTCGCCCGATACCGGCTCCTTCTCTTCCTATGCCCAGCAGGGCATCGGGCGCTGGGCCGGCTTCACCATCGGCTGGCTGTACTGGTGGTTCTGGGTGCTGGTGATCCCGCTGGAGGCGGTGGCCGCCGCCGCCATCCTCAATGCCTGGTTCCCGGCCATCGCCACCTGGCAATTCGCCCTGGTGATCACCGGTATCCTGACCGTGACCAACCTGTTCAGCGTCGCCAAGTACGGTGAGTTCGAATTCTGGTTCGCCTTGCTCAAGGTGATCGCCATCGTCGCCTTCATCGCCCTGGGCGCGGCCGCTCTGGTCGGTGCCCTGCCGGGGCGCGAGGTGAGCGGCCTGAGCAACCTGATGGCCCATACCGGCGGCTTCATGCCCAATGGCTTCGGTGCGGTGCTGGGCGCGCTGCTGACCACCATGTTCAGCTTCATGGGGACCGAGATCGTCACCATCGCTGCGGCCGAGTCCAAGGATCCATCCCGGCAGATCAGCAAGGCCACCAACTCGGTGATCTGGCGGATCGCGCTGTTCTACCTGGTCTCCATCTTCTTGGTGGTCTCCATGGTGCCGTGGAACGATGCCCAACTGCCGATCGTGGGTTCCTACCAGCGCGCCCTCGAGGTGCTGTCGATCCCCCATGCCAAGCTGATCGTCGACTGCGTGGTGCTGGTCGCCGTGGCCAGCTGCCTGAACTCGGCGCTCTACACCGCCTCGCGGATGCTCTATTCGCTGGCCCGCCGTGGCGATGCCCCGGCCAAGCTGGGTCGTGCCTCTAGCACTGGCGTACCGCTCACGGCGGTGCTGGCCAGTACCGCTGTCGGCTTCCTCACCACCATCGCCAACTACACCATGCCCGAGGCCGTGTTCAGCTTCCTGCTGTCCACCTCCGGTGCCGTGGCGCTACTGGTATACCTGGTGATCGCCGTGACGCAGCTGCGTCTGAGACGCAAGCTGATCGCCCGTGGCGAAACGCTGGAGTTCCGCATGTGGCTGTTCCCCTGGCTGACCTGGGCGGTGATCGTCTTCATCGTCGGCGCCCTGACCGTGATGCTGTTCAGCGAGGCTCATCGCTTCGAGATCCTGGCGACCGGTCTGCTGGCGCTAGTGGTGGTCGCCATCGGTACCGTGCTGGGACGGCGTCAGCCGAGCACGCCAGCCATGGCGGCTGCGGCACGCTGACTTGGGTAGCGACCCCGCATTGCTGTCGTCGGGGTCGCACTTTCTTGGGGCAAAAAACTGACCTACGCTGGACAGCGGGCGCGGTAACAGGTAGAACAGCAGGCCGGTTTGTCGGCTTAGTAGCCAACTGTGCAGGCCGAAGTTCTTGAGATGTTCCCTCTGGTAACCCAAAAGTGCACTGCAACGGTGCGTAACGTTACAGAATGACCCATATTGCAGCAGTACAGTTGCAATTGTGTCAGGGGTGATCCGCAAACCTTCCTCTGGACTGTTACTGGTGGTAGCACTCGCCTGGCGAGACAATGGCGCCATTCGATGACCAGTACCCGTCATAAGCGGGAAGGAAAGCCACCATGGAACGCACCTTCAGTTCCTCGCTGCACAAAGCCCAGCCCAGCAATCGCATCCCCGTTGCCCTGCGCGTGATCTCCACGCTGTCCACCTGGCAACGTCGGATCGCCAGCCGTAACGAGCTGGCTCGTCTCGATACCCGTATGCTGGCCGATGCCGGCATCACCGAGGCCCAGCGTTACCAGGAAATGCACAAGCCTTTCTGGCGCTAAACCGCACGGCTGCACAGCGCTCTCGAACCCCGCTCCGGCGGGGTTTGTTCTGTCCCATGTCCTCCGCGGGCGAGCAGCGTGCAGACAAGAAAAAGCCCCGGCGTGCCGGGGCTTTTTCGTTACCGCGCCGCTGGCGCAGCAGTCACTGCATGTTGTTCTGGTTGCGCGCGTCGACCTTGTTGGGCTTCTCGCTCTTGAAGGGCACCTCGGCTGCGCCATCAGCACCGCCCTTGACGGTGGTCTTACCTGGCACGGCTTCGGTAGCCGAGCCATTGACGGCCGTGGCACTCTTGGAGGTTTCGGCCGCGAAGACACCCGTGGCCATAGACAGCATCACAACAGCGGTAGACGTGATCAGCAGCTTTTTCATGAGTACGGCCTCTTTCGAATGAACCCGTGAATTCGAATTGGCCCGCTCCGGCGGGGAGTCGGGCATCTGCCACGGATACGCTGATCCGCAGTGCACGTTTAAGTTGACTGCGGCCTGGAATGCGGGGTTCCTGGGTATTTGTGAACATTTGTGGGCAAGCGGTTGGATCGATGGCCGGCCGCTCGCCTGGCCGAATCGGCCCAGGACGCTTTCCAAGCGCGGCGCGGCGCTCGACAATGCCCTGGCGAACCCACTGTCACTGGCGTGGTCAGTTCGCAGATCGCTCCTCTTCCATCGATAAGGACAATCATGAGGGCTCCCCGCCGTATCACCTGCTACCCGGTAACGGCCACGTTGTTACTGGTCGCATCGTTGTCGGGCTGTTCCAAGGAGCAGCCGCCGGCCGAGGAAAGGGCGCGGGTAGTGGTGGCCCAGGTGAAGCCGGTCAGCGACACCTTGCGGATTCCCTTCACCGGTGATGTCCAGGCGCGGGTTCAGGCACCCCTTGGTTTCCGGGTCAGCGGCAAGATCAGCGAGCGCCTGGCCGACGTGGGCGACCGGGTGCGCGAGGGCCAGGTCCTGGCGCGACTGGATCCCCAGGACCTGCGCAACAACCTGGCGACCGCCCAGGCCCAGGTGGACGCCCAGGAAGCCCGCGCGCGTCTGGCGCGGATCGATTTCGAGCGACAGGCCGCGCTGCTGCCCAAGGGCTATACCAGTCGCAGCCAGTACGACCAGGCCCAGGCGACCCTCGATGGCGCCCGCAGTGCGCTGCAGGCCGCCACGGCGCAGCGCGACGACGCCCGCAAGCAACTGGGCTACACCGAGTTGCGCGCCAGCGCCACGGGTGTGCTGACCGCGCGCCACGCCGAGGCCGGGCAGGTGGTGCAGGCTGGAGCGGCGATCTTCGACCTAGCGGTGAGCGGCGAACTCGATGCCGTCTTCGATCTCTACGAATCCCTGTCCCGACAGCTGCAGGTGGGCCAGCGCCTGCCCATTTCGCTGCAGGCGCGTCCGGAGGTGACCACCCAGGGCCGGCTGCGCGAGATCGCGCCGACGGTGGCGAGCAGCGGCACGGTGCGCATCAAGGTACAACTCGACCAGCCACCCGCGGCCATGACCCTCGGCGCGGTGGTCAACGCCCAACTGGTAGGTGCGGCGGGGCAGGGCTTCGCCTTGCCCTGGACGGCGCTGAACGGCACAACCGACCAGCCCGCTGCCTGGCGTCTGAACGAAGACGGCCGGGTCAGCCTGCAGCCGCTGCGCATCGAGCGCTACACCCGCGACAGCATCATCGTCAGTGACGGCCTCAAGGCTGGCGACCGCATCGTGATCGCCGGTGGCCAGGCGCTGAGCCCCAATCAGAAGGTCGAGGTGGCGGAGCGTTCCGCCTTCGACGAGGTGCGGCCATGAGGTGCATCCTGCTGGTCGGTGTACTGCTGGTGCTGGCCGGCTGCTCCAATGACGACGAGACGCCGCCGCCGATACGGCCGGTGGCGACCATGACGCTCAGCGCGCCACCGCTGCAGCGCGAGGTGTTCGCCGGAAGTATCCAGGCGCGCTACGAGAGCGTGCTGGGCTTTCGCGTGGGCGGACGCATGACCCGTCGCCTGCTGGACGTGGGGGCTCCGGTGCGCCGCGACCAGTTGCTGGCGGCGCTGGATCCCACCGACCAGGACAATGCCTTGCGCAGTCGCGAAGGCCAGGCCGCCGATGCCGAGGCGCAATGGCGCGATGCCCGCAACGACGCCCGACGCCAGCAGCAGCTGTTCGACCAGGGCGTCGGCTCGCGCTCCCAGCTGGACCAGGCGCTGACCCGGCTGCACACCCTGGAAGCCTCGCGCGAACAGGCCCTGAGCGCCGAGCGCCAGGCCCGTGACCAGCGCAACTATGCCGAGCTCTACAGCGATTTCGAGGGGGTGATCACCGCCTGGCAGGCCGAGGTCGGCCAGGTGGTATCCGCCGGGCAGCCGGTGGTCCGGGTCGCCCGCCCGGACATCCGCGAGGCGGTGCTGGACCTGCCCGCCCAGGCCATCGGCCACCTGGCGCCGGAGCGCGAGATGACCGTCCGCATGGCGCTGGACCCGGAGGTCGCGGTGGTGGGCAAGGTGCGCGAGATCGAGCCTCAGGCCGATGCCACCACCCGTACCCGACGGGTACGCCTGACCCTGAACGATCCGCCGGAGGCCTTGCGTATCGGCACCCTGGTGCAGGGCGAGCTGGAGCTGCCCGCGGCGCAAGGCCTGGCGCTGCCGGTCCAGGCCTTGCGCCGCCAGGGCGACCAGACAATGGTCTGGGTGGTGGAAGGCCAGGGCCAGCAGGCCCAGGTGCGCCAGCGCCCGGTCCAGGTCCTGCGCGAGGCCGATGGCCAGGCGTGGATCGGCAGTGGCCTGAGCACCGGCGAGCGGGTGGTGGTGGCAGGCGTCAACAGTCTCGAGGAGGGGCAGCGGGTGAAGGATCAGGAGGGCGCACGGCCATGAAGGGCTTCAACCTGTCGGACTGGGCGCTGCGCCACCAATCCTTCGTCTGGTACCTGATGTTCGTCGCCCTGCTGATGGGCGTCTTCTCCTATATGAAGCTGGGGCGCGAGGAAGATCCGTCCTTCGCCATCAAGACCATGGTCATCCAGACCCGCTGGCCGGGGGCGACCACCGAGGAGACCCTGCGCCAGGTCACCGAGCGGGTGGAGAAGAAGCTCGAGGAGCTGGATTCCCTCGACTACACCAAGAGTTTCACCCGGCCGGGGCAGTCCACGGTGTTCGTCTATCTGCGCGACACCACCCCGGCCAAGGCGATTCCCGACATCTGGTACCAGGTGCGCAAGAAGATCGCGGACATCCAGGGCGAATTCCCCCAGGGCATCCAGGGACCGGCCTTCAACGACGAATTCGGCGACGTCTTCGGCAGCATCTATGCCTTCACCGGCGATGGCTTCGGCATGCGCCAGTTGCGCGACCAGGTGGAGCAGGTACGTCGCGAGATCCGCAGCGTGCCGGGTATCGGCAAGGTACAGGTGCTCGGCGCGGAGAACGAGGTCATCTACCTGGACTTCTCCACCCGCAAGCTGGCCGCCCTGGGGATCGACCAGCGCCAGGTGATGCAGAGTCTGCAGCAGCAAAATGCGGTAGCGCCCTCGGGCACCATCGAATCCGGCGCCGAGCGCATCAGCGTGCGCACCAGTGGCGAATTCCGCTCCACCGCCGATCTCGCCGCGGTCAACCTGCGCATCGACGACCGCTTCTATCGCCTCACCGACCTGGCCGACATCCGCAGCGGCTACGCCGATCCGCCCAGCTCGCTGTTCCGCTACAACGGCCAGCCGGCCATCGGCCTGGCCATCGCCATGAGCAGTGGCGGCAACATCCAGACCTTCGGCGCAGCGCTCACCGAGAAGATGCAGGAGCTGACCGCCGACCTGCCGGTGGGCATCGGCGTGCACGTGGTCTCCAACCAGGCGCAGGTGGTGGAAAAGGCCGTCGGCGGTTTCACCCGGGCGCTGTTCGAGGCGGTCATCATCGTGCTGGTGGTGAGCTTCATCAGCCTCGGCGTGCGCGCCGGCCTGGTGGTGGCGCTATCGATCCCCCTGACCCTGGCGCTGGTGTTCGTCTTCATGGAATACAGCGGCATCACCATGCAGCGGATCTCCCTCGGTGCCCTGATCATCGCCCTGGGCCTGTTGGTGGACGATGCCATGATCACCGTGGAGATGATGGTGACCAAGCGCGAAGAGGGCGAGTCGCTGCACCGCTCGGCGACCTTCGCCTACGAGTCGACCGCCTTTCCCATGCTCACCGGGACCCTGGTGACGGTGGCCGGCTTCGTGCCCATCGGCCTCAATTCCAGCAGCGCCGGCCAGTACACCTTCACCCTGTTCGCGGTGATCGCCGTGGCCCTGCTGCTGTCCTGGATCGTCGCGGTGTTCTTCTCGCCGGTGATCGGCGTGCACATCCTGCCGAAACAGGTGAAGAAGCACGATCACGACCAGCCCGGGCGCCTGGCACGCTGGTCCGATGGCCTCTTGCTGGGCGCCATGCGCCATCGCTGGCTGACCATCGTCCTCACCGTGCTGCTGTTCGCCGCAGCGCTGTTCTCGATGAAATTCGTGCAGAACCAGTTCTTCCCGTCGTCGGACCGGCCCGAGTTGCTGATCGACTTCAACCTGCCGCAGAACGCCTCCCTCGACGCCACCCGGGCGCAGATGGACAGATTCGAGAAGACCCTGGCCGACGACCCGGACGTGGCCCATTGGAGTTCCTACGTTGGCCAGGGCGCGGTGCGCTTCTACCTGCCACTGGACCAGCAACTGGAGAATCCCTTCTATGGCCAGGTGATCCTGGTGGCCAAGGACCTGGAGGCGCGCAATCGTCTGCTGCCCAAGCTCAAGCAGCGCCTGCGCCAGGACTTCGTCGGCCTGTCCGGCTATGTCCAGCCGTTGGAGATGGGCCCGCCGGTGGGGCGGCCGATCCAGTACCGCGTCAGCGGTCCGGACGTCGCCGAGGTGCGTCGCCAGGCCCTGGCCCTGGCCAGCGTGCTGGGCAAGAGTCCGCAACTGGGTGACTTCCTCTACGACTGGAACGAGCCGGCGCGGATGCTCAAGGTGGAGGTCAACCAGGACAAGGCGCGGCAACTGGGCTTTTCTTCCCAGGACGTGGCGCAGATCCTCAACGGCGTGGTCACCGGCACCACCGTGACCCAGGTGCGTGACGACATCTACCTGGTCAACGTGGTGGCCCGCGCCAGCGAGGCCGAGCGGCGCTCGGTGGAGACCCTGGAAAACCTGCAGATCATGACGCCCCAGGGCGTCGCGGTGCCGCTCAAGGCCTTCGCCCGCATCGACTACGCCCTGGAGCAGCCGCTGGTGTGGCGCCGCGATCGCCTGCCCACCATCACCCTCAAGGCCTCGATCCTCAGCGACATCCAGGCGCCGGACCTGGTCAAGCAGTTGCAACCGGACGTCGATGCCTTCATCGCCAAGCTGCCGCCGCGCTACCAGGTCGCCGTGGGCGGTACGGTGGAGGAGAGCAGCAAGGCCCAGGGTCCCATCGCCGAGGTGGTGCCCCTGATGCTGTTCCTCATGGCCACCTTCCTGATGATCCAGCTGCACAGCATCCGCAAGCTATTCCTGGTGGCGAGCGTCGCGCCCCTTGGTCTGATCGGCGTGGTGTTGGGGCTGATTCCCTTCGGCCAACCGCTGGGCTTCGTCGCCATCCTCGGGGTGCTGGCGCTGATCGGCATCATCATCCGCAACTCGGTGATCCTGGTGACCCAGATCGATGCCTTCGAACAGGCCGGTCGCTCGCCCTGGGACGCCGTGGTGGAAGCCACCCGGCACCGTCGCCGGCCCATCCTGCTCACCGCGGCGGCGGCCAGCCTGGGCATGATACCCATCGCCCGCGAGGTGTTCTGGGGACCCATGGCCTACGCCATGATCGGCGGTATCGTCGCGGCGACCCTGTTGACCCTGCTGTTCCTGCCGGCGCTGTACATCGCCAGCTATCGCATTCGCGAACCGGAGCGCGAGGGGCGATGAGTGAAAGTGGCGGGCAAAAAAAACGGCCTTCTGGCGGAGGTCTCCAGAGGAGACATCTGCCAGAAGGCCGCAAGGAGCTATCCAAGGAGCCACTGCCGGAGGGAAGGATTCGCGCGGTCAGAATGTCGAATCCACAGCAGCTCACCGCACCACTATCGTGCGTGCGACTTTTTCAATAAAGTGACGGCTTGACGAAACTCCATTGCGAAAAAGGCAATAATGGATATTTTTCAAGGCATGCGCATTTTCGTCCGGGTGGTGGATCTGGGCAGTCTCACGGCAGCGGCCCACACCCTCGACCTGTCTACCGCCCAGGTGTCGCGCTTGCTGGCGGAGCTGGAAAGCCACCTGCAGACGCGCCTACTGCACCGCACCACCCGGCGCCTGGCGCTGACCGAAGCGGGCGAGCGCTATCTCGAACGTTGTCGGCGCATCCTGCAGGACGTCGACGAGGCCGAGGCCGAGGCCAGCGGTGCACACCTCAAGCCCCATGGTCACCTGCGCCTGCATTCCATGACCGGTCTGGGCACCCAGTTGCTGGCACCGCTGGTGTCGCGCTTCTGTGCCCGCTATCCGCAGGTGGAGATCGTCATGAACCTCTCGCAGAACCATCCGGCGCTGCTGGAGGAGGGCCATGACATCGCCATCACCCTGGACACCGAGCTGGCCGATTCCGACTTCGTCGCCCAGCGCCTGGGCGGCGTCTACAGCGTGGTCTGCGCGGCGCCCAGCTACCTGGCGCAGCGGCCGGCACCCAAGGTGCCGGCCGAACTCGCCGAGCACGACTGCCTGCGCCTGCTCGATCCGAACTTCTCCGAGCGCTGGGTGTTCGCCGGCCCCGAGGGCGAGCAGCAGGTGACGCCGCGCTACGTCTTCCAGGTCAACGTGGCCGAGGCCCTGGCCAGCGTGGCACGGCAGGGCATGGGCATCTGCCTGTTGCCCAGCTACATCGCGGTCAACTACCTGCGCGACGGCAGCCTAGTGCGATTGCTGCCCAACTTCCGTCTACGCGAGCGCAACATCCATGCGCTCTATCCGTCACGGCGGTTCCTCGACGCCAAGATCAAGACCTGGATCGATTTCCTAAAGGAAGAACTGCCCGAACGCCTGCAGTTGGAGAACCGGGTCCTGGAGGACCAGCGCTACTGGGCCAAGGACTGAAACGGGCGCTATTGCGGCTTTTGCAACAGTGATTTAGTTAGCATGCTATTTATAAGGTTGCGTTCAATTCCTATAATGGCTCCGTACCCCGATGAACACATCCTTGTAGGAGTTCGAGATGAAACGTTCTCTGTCTGCCCTGTTGTTGACCGTCGCTGCCCTGACTTCCGCTCAGTTCGCCTTCGCCGACGAAAATCCCAGCCTGAGATACAAGCTGGTCGACCAGAATCATGCGGCCATGCAGCACTACGCCGATCAGTCCGCTCAGGACCGCAACGTGCGTCGTTGAGCCGCTACGCTTTCGAAAGACCACCCCCTCTTCGCTCCTTTGGTCTTTCTCCGCCGCACCCTTCGGGTGCGGCTTTTTTCTATCTGCGGCACACTGGCTCCCTGACCTTGTCGAGGTGCCCATGACCGCTACTTCCGCCCAACGACTCGCCCGCCTGCGCGCCTTCCTCGCCGAGCAGGGCGCCGACGCCTGCCTGATCCCCAGCGCCGATCCTCATCTGTCCGAATACCTGCCCGAGTACTGGCAGGGTCGCGCCTGGCTGTCCGGCTTCACCGGCTCCGCCGGCCTGCTGCTGGTGACCCGTGACGCCGCCAGCGTCTGGACCGACAGCCGCTACTGGGAGCAGGCCGCGCGTGAACTGGCAGGCAGCGGCATCGCCCTGATGAAGCAGGTGGCCGGCCAACCCCAGGCCCATCTGCACTGGCTGGCCGAGCAGGTACCGACCGGTGGCACGGTGCTGGTGGACGGCCAGGTGCTGTCCCTGGGTGCGGCCGCGGCACTGCGTAGTGCCCTGGAGCCCAAGGGCATCCAGCTGCGTACCGATCGCGATCCCCTGGCGGCGATCTGGAGCGACCGGCCCGAGTTGCCCGTGGCGCCGGTCTTCACGCATGCGGCGCCCTTTGCGCCTCAGTCGCGCGGCGCCAAGCTCGCCCAGGTGCGCCAGGCGATGGCCGAGGCCGGCGCCGACTGGCATTTCATCTCCTCGCTGGACGACATCGCCTGGTTGCTCAACCTGCGTGGCGCCGACGTGCCCTACAACCCGGTGTTCCTCGCGCATCTGCTGCTGGGCCGGGACAGCTGCCGGCTGTTCATCGATCCGGCCAAGGTACCCGCCGAGATCCGCGCCGCCCTGGTGGGCGATGGCGTGACCCTGGCCGACTACGACCAGGCGGCCGCCGAATTGGGTTGCCTGGCGGAAGGGAGCACCCTGTTGGTGGACCCGGCCCGCGTCACCCTGGGGCTGGCCGAGGCGGCGCCCGTGGGCGTCAAGCGCCTGGAGCAGATCAATCCCTCAACCCTGCTCAAGGCCTGCAAGACCGCCGCGGAAGTGGCCCAGGTGCGCACTGCCATGGAAGAGGACGGCGCGGCGCTCTGCGTGTTCTTCGCCCGCTTCGAGGCCGCCCTGGCCCGCGGCGAGCGCCTCACCGAGCTGACCGTCGACGACTGGCTGAGCGAGGCCCGGGCCGCCAGGCCCAATTTCGTTTCCCTGAGCTTCGCCACCATCGCCGGCTTCAACGCCGGCGGCGCCTTGCCGCATTACCGTGCCACCGAGGAGGCCCATGCCGAACTGCAGGGCGATGGCCTGCTGCTGATCGACAGCGGCGGCCAGTACCTGGGCGGTACCACCGACATCACTCGGGTGGTCCCCATCGGTACCCCAGGCACCGCCCAGAAGCGCGACTTCACCCTGGTGCTCAAGGGCATGCTGGCGCTGTCGCGGGCGCGCTTCCCGGCCGGGGTCGCCGCGCCCATGCTCGATGCCCTGGCGCGCGAGCCGATCTGGGCCGCGGGGATCGACTACGGCCACGGTACCGGCCATGGCGTGGGCTACTTCCTCAACGTGCACGAGGGGCCGCAGTCGATCTCCTTCTATGCCACCGTGACCCCGCACCACGTGCTGCGCGAGGGCATGATCACCTCCAACGAACCGGGCATCTATCGGCCTGGCCAATGGGGCGTGCGGCTGGAGAACCTGCTGCTGTGCACCCACGTCGGGCACACCGAGTTCGGTGACTTCCTCGCCTTCGAAACCCTGACCCTCTGTCCGCTGGACACCCGCTGCCTGGATCTCGCCCTGCTGCGCGACGACGAGCTGGACTGGCTGGATGACTACCATGCCGAGGTCCGGCGCCGCGTGCTGCCGCTGGTCGAAGGCGCCGCGCGCGATTGGCTGCTGGTGCGCACCGAACCCGTCGCGAGGACCGCCCGATGAGCAGCAATGCCCAGCAATTCGCCAGTGACAACTACTCCGGCATCTGCCCGGAAGCCTGGGCCGCCATGGCCGCCGCCAACGTCGGCCACGAGACCGCCTATGGCAACGACACCTGGACCGCCCGCGCCGCCGACCGCTTTCGCCAGCTGTTCGAGACCGACTGCGAGGTGTTCTTCGCCTTCAACGGCACGGCAGCCAACTCCCTGGCCCTGGCGGCGCTGTGCCAGAGCTACCACAGCGTCATCTGCTCCGACACGGCCCACGTCGAGACCGATGAATGTGGCGCGCCGGAATTCTTCTCCAATGGCTCCAAGCTGCTGCTGGCACCGGCGCACCAGGGCAAGCTGACCCCGGGCGCCATCCAGCAGATCGCCACCAAGCGCGCCGACATCCACTTTCCCAAGCCGCGCGCGGTGACCGTCACCCAGGCCACCGAGGTCGGCACCCTCTATGGACTGAACGAGCTGCAGGCCATCAGCGCTACCTGTCGCGACCTGGGTCTGCACCTGCACATGGACGGCTCGCGCTTTTCCAACGCCGTGGCCAGCCTGGGCTGCACGCCGGCCGAGGTGACCTGGAAGGCCGGGGTCGACGTGCTCTGCTTCGGCGGCACCAAGAGCGGCATGGCGGTGGGCGAGGCCATTCTCTTCTTCAACCGCGACCTGGCCGAGGACTTCGAGTACCGCTGCAAGCAGGCCGGCCAGTTGGCCTCGAAGATGAGATTCCTCTCCGCGCCCTGGCTCGGCGTGCTGGAGAACGACACCTGGCTGCGCCACGCCCGCCATGCCAACGCCATGGCGCGGCTGCTGGCCGAGCGGGTGCGCGACGTGCCTGGCGTGGACTTCATGTTCCCGGTGGAAGCCAACTCGGTATTCCTGCAGCTCTCCGAGCCGGCGCTGGATTACCTGCGCAGTCGCGGCTGGCGCTTCTACACCTTCATCGGCAGCGGTGGCGCCCGCTTCATGTGCTCCTGGGACACCGAAGAAGCCCGGGTGCTGGAGCTGGCGGCGGATATTCGAACGGCGATGGGCGGGTAGGGCGTATCGCAGCCATGGCGGTCCGCTGATGCGGCCGCTCCTGCGGGATATCCGGCTGCTGTAGGAGCAACTGTCTTATCGCGGCCATGCCGGTGCGCCGTAGCGACCGCTCTGGTCTGGACTATCGCGGCCATGGGTCGCTCCTACAAAAGCATCACCCCCTGTAGGAGCG
>NZ_JAVSJB010000022.1:0-66433 GCF_032027545.1 Pseudomonas oryzihabitans
AAAGTTAAGCCCGTGCCTGGGGTTGCCCTCTCCCGGGCCCTCTCCCTGGGGGTAGGGGGCTAGAGCGGATTGGCGAAGGGCTGGTAGCAGGGGGCTGCCGGACGGAAGTTGCCTGGGAGCCTGCCAAGAGCAAAAAACAGCCCGGCTGCACCGGGCTATCGCGGCCATGGCGGTCCGCCGATGCACAACATGACGCCTGTAGGAGCGGCCCATGGCCGCGATAGAGCAACTGCTGCCGTCGCGGTGTTGTATCACGCACGCAATCACTCATAAAAAAGCCCGGCATGCGCCGGGCTTTTGAGTTTCTGGACGGCGCCAACCTTACTCTCGATCCCGCTCCAGGAGAGGCTTGAGAAAGTGGCCGGTATAGGACTTCTTATTCGCCGCGACCTCCTCGGGCGTACCCGTAGCGATGATCTGACCACCCTTGGAGCCGCCCTCAGGGCCAAGGTCCACCAGCCAGTCGGCAGTCTTGATGACGTCGAGGTTGTGCTCGATTACCACCACGGTATTGCCGTGATCTCTCAACCGGTGCAGCACGTCCAGCAATTGTTGGATATCTGCGAAGTGCAGGCCGGTAGTGGGTTCGTCCAGGATATAGAGGGTCTTGCCGGTGTCCCGCTTGGAAAGCTCCCGTGCCAGCTTCACCCGTTGGGCCTCGCCCCCGGACAGTGTCGTAGCGCTCTGACCCAGGCGGATGTAGGAAAGACCGACATCCATCAGCGTCTGCAGCTTGCGCGCCAGGGCTGGAATGGACTCGAAGAAGGCATGGGCCTCTTCGATGGTCATGTCCAAGACCTCGGTGATGGTCTTGCCCTTGTACTTCACCTCCAGGGTTTCGCGGTTGTACCTCTTGCCCTTGCAGACGTCACAAGCAACGTAGACGTCTGGCAAGAAGTGCATCTCCACCTTGATCACCCCATCGCCCTGGCAAGCTTCGCAGCGGCCGCCCTTGACGTTGAAGGAGAAGCGCCCAGGGGTATAGCCGCGGGAGCGTGATTCCGGAACACCGGAGAACAGCTCGCGGATCGGCGTGAAGAGGCCGGTATAGGTCGCCGGATTGGAGCGGGGTGTACGACCGATGGGGCTCTGGTCGATGTCCACCACCTTGTCCAGGTGCTGCATGCCGTCGAAGCTGTCATGGGCGGCGACTTCCAGGGTCGTCGCGCCATTGAGAGCTGTGGCAGTGAGCGGAAAGAGGGTGTTGTTGATCAGCGTCGACTTGCCCGATCCGGATACGCCGGTCACGCAGGTCAGCAGGCCCACCGGAATCTCTAGGTTCACGTTCTGCAGGTTGTTGCCCCGCGCACCTTTCAGCTTGAGCAGCTTTTTCTTGTCCCGCGGGGTGCGCTTGGCGGGTACCGCGATCTTCTTGCGACCCGACAGGTACTGGCCGGTGACCGAGTCCGGATGCTTCATGACCTGGTCCGGAGTGCCTTCCGCGATGATCTGGCCACCATGCACGCCCGCTCCGGGGCCGATGTCGATGACGTAGTCCGCCAGGCGGATGGCGTCCTCGTCGTGCTCGACGACGATCACCGTATTGCCCAGGTCGCGCAGGTGAGTCAGGGTGCCCAGCAGCCGCTCGTTGTCGCGCTGGTGCAGGCCGATGGAAGGCTCGTCGAGGATGTACATGACGCCCACCAGGCCCGCACCTATCTGGCTGGCCAGGCGGATGCGCTGGGCCTCGCCGCCGGAGAGGGTATCGGCACTGCGATCCAGGGTCAGGTAGTCCAGGCCGACGTTGACCAGGAACTGCAGGCGTTCACGGATCTCCTTGAGAATCTTGTCGGCGATCTGTTGCCGCTGGCCCTTCAGGGTAAGGTCCTGGAAGTATTGGGTAGCATCGCCGACCGGCAGGCGGGTGACTGCTGGCAGGGTCTTGTCACCGACCCATACATGGCGAGCCTCGCGACGTAGGCGCGTGCCGTTGCAGTCAGGGCAATGCTGGGTGCTCAGGTACTTGGCAAGCTCTTCACGCACGCTTTGGGATTCGGTCTCGCGATAGCGGCGCTCGAGATTGGGGAGGATGCCCTCGAACGGGTGAGCGCGTTTGACGATGTCACCCCGGTCGTTGAGGTAGCGGAAGTTGACGCTCTCGCGTCCCGAGCCACTCAACACGGCCCTGCGGTGCTTGTCGTCGAGGCTCTTGAAGGGTTCGTCCAGGCTGAAGCCATAGTGACTCGCGAGCGAACCCAGCATCTGGAAGTAATAGACGTTGCGCCTATCCCAGCCGCGGATGGCACCCTCGCTGAGGCTGAGTTCTTCGTTGACCACGCGCCGGGCATCGAAGAACTGCTTCACCCCCAGGCCATCGCACGTAGGGCAGGCGCCGGCCGGGTTATTGAAGGAAAACAGCTTCGGCTCCAGCTCGCCGATGGAAAAGCCACAGATCGGGCAGGCGAAACGCGCGGAGAAGACGATCTCTTCGCCGCTCTCACCCTCCATGGGGGCGATGATGGCGATGTCGTCGGCCAGCTTCAGCGCCGTCTCGAAGGATTCCGCCAGGCGCTGCTGGAGGTCCTCGCGCACCTTGAATCTATCCACCACCACTTCGATGGTGTGCTTCTTCTGCTTGTCGAGCTTGGGTAGCTCATCCATTTCATGCAGGCGACCATTTACGCGTACGCGGACGAAACCCTGGGCCCGCAACTCCTCGAATACCGACAGATGCTCGCCCTTGCGCTCGCGCACGATGGGGGCGAGCAGCATCAGCCGCTGGCCTTCCGGCATGGCCAGCACCTGATCGACCATCTGGCTGACCGTCTGGGCTTCGAGGGGGACGTCGTGCTCGGGGCAGCGGGGCGTACCGACCCGCGCATAGAGCAGACGCAGGTAGTCGTAGATCTCGGTGATGGTACCGACCGTCGAGCGTGGGTTGTGCGAGGTGGATTTCTGCTCGATGGAAATGGCCGGCGACAGGCCTTCGATGGTGTCCACATCGGGCTTTTCCATCATCGACAGGAACTGACGAGCGTAGGCCGACAAGGATTCCACGTAACGACGCTGGCCTTCGGCATAAAGGGTATCGAAGGCCAGGGAGGATTTGCCGGAGCCGGACAGCCCGGTGATGACGATGAGCTTGTCCCGGGGAAGGGTCAGGTCGATGTTCTTCAGGTTATGGGTACGGGCCCCACGGATGAGGATCTTATCCACGTAAACTTCTGCCTCGTGTTGGCGGCGCGTCAATCGGAGTGGAGTCTCGTCCCTGGCTGCGGCTATCTGCCGCGCCTGTGAGAGAGAGGTCAAGGCTGGTAAAATTAATGGCCCGACAGCGGTGATCGGGCGTTCGTGATGCTGGCGGTCGGGAACGTTCGGACGAGCGCTCGGCTATCTTCACCGCTTCCTCCCTAAATGGTCATTGTCACGACTGTTTTAAAGCTGTGCGGCGACGTAAAAGTCTGTCGCCGACGAGAGGGTTATCAATGCTCGACAAGCGCAGCGAAACCATGAGCGGCGTCGAACGCCGTGCCGCCCTGGGGCTGGCTCTGGTCTTCGCCTTTCGTATGCTCGGTATGTTCATGGTGCTCCCGGTCCTGGCAACCTATGGTCAGGAGCTGGCGGATGCCACTCCGGCACTCATCGGCCTCGCCATAGGTGCCTATGGTTTGACCCAAGCGGTCCTGCAAATTCCCCTCGGGACCTTATCGGATCGTATCGGCCGGCGTCCCATCATCATCGGCGGGCTACTGGTGTTCGCCCTCGGCGCAGCCATTGCCGCCAATGCCCACTCCATCTGGGGCGTAATCGCCGGTCGCATCGTACAGGGTGGCGGTGCCATTTCGGCCGCCATCATGGCGCTGTTGTCGGATCTGACCCGGGAGCAGCACCGCACCAAGGCCATGGCCACCATCGGCATGAGCATCGGCGTGTCCTTCGCCGTGGCCATGGTCGCCGGGCCGCTGCTGACGCGCGCCTATGGCTTGGCTGGACTGTTCTGGGCCACCTGCGGACTGGCGCTGGTCGGCCTGCTCATCGTGCTGTTGCTGGTCCCGCGGAACGCGTCCCCCTTCGCCCACCGCGAATCCAATCTGGCCCGCCAGGCGTTGGGGACTACCTTGCGTAACCGCGACCTGCTGCGCCTGGATTTCGGTATCCTGGCGCTTCATGCCGTGCTGATGGCCAGCTTCGTCGTTTTGCCGCTGGCCCTCGCCGAACACGCCGGTCTGCCCAAGGAAGAGCACTGGTGGGTGTACCTGACGGCACTGGTGGTCGGCTTCTTCGCCATGGTTCCTTTCATCATCTATGGTGAAAAGAAGCGGCGCATGAAGCGCGTGCTGGTGGGTGCCATCAGTGTGTTAGTGCTGTGCGAGCTGTACTTCTTTTTCTTCAGCAGCAGCCTGGTGGCCCTGGTCATCGGCATCGTGGTGTTCTTCACCGCCTTCAACCTGCTGGAAGCCTCGCTGCCTTCGCTGGTGAGCAAGGTAGCACCGGCGGGGGGCAAGGGCACGGCCATGGGGATCTATTCCACCAGCCAGTTTCTCGGCTCGGCGCTCGGCGGTATCCTCGGTGGCTGGCTGTTCCAGCATGGTGGCCTGTCCACCGTCTTCCTGGGCTGTGCTGCGCTTTGCCTGGGCTGGGCGGTGATTGCTGGTACGATGCGTGAACCGCCCTATGTCACCAGCCTGCGTTTGTCCGTCGCCCCTGAGCTAGTCAACGACCAGGGATTGGTCGGGCGCCTGTTGGCCCTGGCCGGGGTGACCGACGCGGTGGTGGTGGCAGAAGAGCAAGCCGTCTACATCAAGATCGACACTAAAATCGTTGATCGAGCGCAATTGGAGCGACTGGTAAGCCAAACGCCAGTCGCCGCTTGATCGACAGCCTCATCAGGAGATTCATATGGCCCGTGGCGTCAATAAAGTCATTCTCGTCGGCAATGCCGGCGCCGATCCCGAAACCCGTTACATGCCCAACGGCAACGCGGTGACCAACGTCACCCTCGCCACCAGTGAGAGCTGGAAGGACAAGCAGACCGGCCAGCAGCAGGACCGTACCGAGTGGCACCGTGTGGTGTTCTTCGGTCGCCTGGCCGAGATCGCTGGCGAGTACATCCGCAAGGGCTCCCAGGTCTATGTCGAAGGCTCGCTGCGTACACGCAAGTGGCAGGGCCAAGATGGTCAGGATCGCTACACCACGGAGATCGTGGTCGACATCAACGGCAACATGCAGTTGCTGGGTGGTCGTGGTGGTAATGCCGGCGGCAATGACGAATACAACCAGAGCGCACCTGCGCCCCAGCAGCAGCGTGCGCCCCGTCCGCAGCAGGCGGCGCCGCAGTACGACAGCGGCGGCAATGGCAATAGTCGTCCCCAGCAGCAGCCCAAGCCGCAACAGCAGCCGGCTCAGCAGGACTACGACAGCTTCGACGACGACATTCCGTTCTAAACGACGGGCAAAGAAAAAGGGCAGCCATTGGCTGCCCTTTCTTTTTGGTGGAGGCGGGGGGATTTGAACCCCCGTCCGCCAGCTCTCCGCTATCGGTTCTACATGCTTAGCCCTGTCTACTGAGTTAACCCATTGCGGCCCGACGGGCAGGGTGCTTTGGGCGAGCTGTATAAGTTTTAGCCGTTACGTCTACAGCGAACTTGGCGGCGATCCTGTTCTATCTGACAGTCGTTTTGGGTTTACAGGCATCCCCTAGCGACTGCTAGCCGCATTAAGCAGCTAGAGCGTAGTTGTCGTCGTTGGCAACTATAAGTTTGCAGCAGCGAATTTACGAGTTCTGCTACCAGCTCGGCATGCCCCTCAAGTTTCGTTACCGGCGTCGAATCCTAATCGCCCCCAAAACTTGTTGGTCGTTCACTATAGAAACTCCGGCCGTTCTGCGCAAGTCATTGTCGACGAAACGTTTTTCGGTCACTTGGCGTCCTTGCGGATGGCGCGCTGGATCTCACGGTCGGAGTCGCGCTCGCGCTCGGTGGCGCGCTTGTCGAATTCCTTCTTGCCCTTGGCCAAGGCGATCTCGCACTTGACCAGGTGCTTCTTCCAGTAGAGCGACAAGGCGACGCAGGCATAGCCTTTCTGTTGCACGGCGCCGAACAGCTTGCCCAGCTCGCGCTTGTTCAGCAGCAGCTTGCGGGTGCGGGTCGGATCGGCGATGACGTGGGTACTGGCGGTTTGCAGCGGGGTGATATGGCTACCGAGCAGCCAGGCCTCGCCGTCCTTGAGCAGCACGTAGCTGTCGGTCAGCTGCGCCTTGCCGGCTCTTAGGCTCTTCACCTCCCAGCCTGCCAGGGAAACACCCGCTTCGAAGCGGGTGTCGACGAAGTATTCGTGGAGCGCCTTTTTGTTCTGCGCGATGCTGCCGGGAGAAACTTTCTTTTGCTTGGCCATGATTCCAGGGTACAGCGAGTCGGGGGAAATGTCGCCACGCGCTTGAGCGGGTATGAGCAAACACGGACAATACCGCGGTTCTGGGCCGCGGCAGGCTGGTGCGGGAGTAAATTGCGTGCGCCGCCCTCAAATTCAAGGTCCGACACCGAATTCGCTATTCTACGAGGTTCCGATGAGCACGCACATCCAACGTTCGGCGTTGCTGCCCTATCCCGCTTCGGCGCTCTATGCACTGGTCAACGACGTGGCCCGTTATCCGGAATTCCTGCCGTGGTGCTCATCCGCGCAGATCCTGGAGCAGGACGAAGCTCAGATGCGCGCCGGTCTCACCGTGGCCAAGGGCGGGCTCAGCCAGCAATTCACGACGCGCAATACCCTGGTGCCCGACGAGTCCATCACCATGGATCTGGAGAAGGGACCCTTCAAGCAGCTGCATGGCGTCTGGTCCTTCAAGGCGTTGGGTGACAAGGCCTGCAAGATATCGCTCGATCTCTCCTTCGAGTACGACAGCGCCATCGTCCGGGCGACCCTGGGGCCACTGTTCAACCAGGCGGCCAATACCATGGTGGATGCCTTCTGCCAGCGCGCGCGAGCCCTCTATGGCTGAACGCCTCGCTATCGAAGTGGCCCTAGCCCTGCCAGAACGGCAGTGGTTGCTGAATCTGCAATTGGAGGAGGGCACCACCGTCGAGCAGGCAGTGCTGTCTTCAGGTCTGCTCGAGCAACTGGAGCCTGTGCAGCGTGCACATTACCGTGTCGGTATCTTCGGTAAGCTGGTCGCGAAGCCGGCGGAGCGTAAGCTGGTGCAGGGAGATCGGGTGGAAATCTATCGGCCGCTGCTTGCAGATCCCAAGGAGAGTCGCAAGCGGCGCGCCGAACAGGCCAGACTCAAGGTCAGTCGCTGACCGACGGCTTATTGACCGTCGGTGCGGATGCGCTCGGGGGTCGGCACGGCAGCCGGGCGGGCGCTGTCGATTTCTTTCTGGATGGTGTCTTCGGTCGAGCCGGGAATGGCTGGCATCTCCGGGACTACCGCGGGCGTCGTAGTGGGCTGGGCAGGTGCAGTGGAGTCCACGCTGGTGCCACTATCGGTACCCATGATCTGCTGTTCACGACTGGTGCCGGGCATGAAGTCGCCGGACAGTCCGCTCAGCTGGTTGCTGCCATTGAACACCAGGCTGACCCGTTCCTGCTTGCGCTGGCCACCGGCGGCCTGCAGGCTGTAGAGGTAATCCCAGCGATTGGGATGGAAGGTGTCCTGGATCAGTGGCGAACCCATGATAAACCGGACCTGCTGCCGGGTCATTCCGGGGCGCAACTGGTCTATCATGTCCTGGGTGACGACGTTGCCCTGCTGGATGTCGATCTTGTAAACCCCCGGCAGAGAGCAGCCGGCGAGCATGGCTAGGCTCAGCAGAGAGAGCCCGGTCAGCGTTTGCTTGAGGTTTTGCATCGGTGGGAGACTTCCACTATCTTGCTGGGCAACGAGGCACCGATCATACCCGTATTCCCGAGAGCTGCGAAAGCACTCGGCACCGAGAAAGAGCATGGTAGAGAACAACGAACTCCGCAAAGCGGGTCTGAAAGTGACCCTGCCGCGCGTCAAGATATTGCAGATGCTGGACACCACCGAGCAGCGCCACATGAGCGCCGAAGATGTTTACAAGGCGCTGATGGAGGCTGGCGAGGACGTGGGACTGGCAACGGTCTATCGGGTCCTCACCCAGTTCGAGGCCGCTGGTCTGGTGGTGCGCCACAACTTCGATGGCGGCCATGCCGTGTTCGAGCTGGCCGACACCGGCCACCACGATCACATGGTGGATGTGGATACCGGCGAGGTCATCGAGTTCACCGACGCATCCATCGAGAAGCGTCAGCGTGAGATCGTCGAAGAGCATGGTTTCGAGCTGGTCGATCACAACCTGGTGCTGTACATCCGCCAGCGCAAGTGATGGATCATCCATGAAAAAGGCGACCTTCAGGTCGCCTTTTTCATGTCCGCTCGCCTACCCTTAGCGACTGACCACCAGCTTGCGCGCATGGGCGAGGGATTCGCGGGTAAGGTCGACACCGCCCAGCATGCGCGCCACCTCTTCCACGCGGCGTGCGCGATCCAGCTTGGCGACCGCGGTGCGGGTTTCATCGGTGCCGCGCTCCTTGTGCACGAAGAGATGTTGGTGTCCTTGGGCGGCGACCTGGGGTAGGTGGGTGACGGTCAATACCTGGCCGCGCTCGCCCAGTTGCCGCAGCAACTGGCCGACCACCTCGGCAGTCGGGCCGCCGATGCCGACGTCCACCTCGTCGAACACCAGGGTCGGGGTGCGCGAGGTCTGGGCCGTGATGACCTGTATCGCCAGGCTGATACGTGACAGCTCTCCGCCGGATGCCACCTTGGCCAGCGGGCGTAACGGCTGGCCAGGGTTGGCGCTGACACGAAACTCGATGCCTTCGTTGCCCAGCGGCTGGGGCTCACCGCTGGCACCGGGGGTCAGGGTAATGCTGAAGCGGCCACCCGGCATGCCCAGGCGCTGCATTTCGGTTTCCACCGCGGCGGCGAGCTCCGGGGCGCGCTGTTCGCGTAGGCGGCTCAGTTCGCCGGCCTTCTCCTGGTAGTGGCGCTCGAAAGCGGCCAGCTCTTCCTGCAGGCGCTCAAGAGCGACGTCGTCGGCATCCAGGGACTGCAGTTCATTATGCAGCTGCTCGTGCAGCTCAAGCAGTCCCTCGGGCTGGACCCGATGCTTGCGGGCCAGGCTGTAGACGCTGTCCAGGCGTTCTTGCACGGCCTGCTGGCGCTCCGGATCGGCTTCGAAATGATCGACGAAGCGGTTGAGTTCGTTCATCGCCTCCTCGATCTGGATCTGGGCGGAGGCGAGCAGGTTGCTGGCTTCCTCGATCTGCGCGGGCGGTCGATCGAAGACGGTCAGCCGGGCCATGCTGGCGTTGAGGGCGGAGAGCGCATTGCCTTGCTCGTTTTCGGTACAGAGGTCCATGGCCTGGCGGCAGGCCAAGAGGATGTGCTCGGCGCTCGCCAGGTCGCTCTGCTCCTGCTCCAGTGCCTGCAGCTCGCCTTCGGCCAGGGCGAGGTTGTCGAGCTCTTCGAGCTGATAGCTGAGCAGTTGATGGCGGGCGCGTTGCTCGTCGCCATTGCGGGTCAGGCGCTCCAGGGTCTGGCGCACTTGGCGCCAGCGCTGGGCGGCGAGTTGCACCTGGCGCACCAGTTCGCCCGCGCCGGCATATTCGTCCAGCAGGCGGCGATGGGTGTCCAGGCCGAGCAGCGACTGGTGCTCGTGCTGGCTGTGGATGTCGATCAGCAGGCCGCCGAGGGTCTTGAGATCCACCAGCGGGCAGGGCGAGCCATTGATGTAGCCACGCGAGCGGCCTTCGCGGGTGATGACACGACGCAACAGGCAGGGACCGTCCTGCTCCAGGTCGCGCTCGGCCAGCCACTGGCGGGCCTCGGGGATGTCGGTGATGTCGAAGCTGGCCAGGACGTCGGCTTCGTCCGCGCCCGGGCGCACGGCATCGCTGTCGGCGCGATCACCCAGGGTGAGGCCGAGGGCGTCGAGCATGATGGATTTGCCGGCGCCAGTTTCGCCGGTGATCACGGTCATGCCGCGCTCGAGGTCGAGGTCGAGGTGTTCAACGATGGCGTAGTTGCGGACGGACAGATGCACCAGCATGCGACGATCTCCGAAAGCGGTTTCTGGTTGTTT
This sequence comes from Pseudomonas oryzihabitans, assembly GCF_032027545.1. Taxonomy (GTDB): domain Bacteria; phylum Pseudomonadota; class Gammaproteobacteria; order Pseudomonadales; family Pseudomonadaceae; genus Chryseomonas; species Chryseomonas oryzihabitans_F. The sequence goes on from NZ_JAVSJB010000022.1 coordinate 10,047, forward strand.
ATACAGTGCCTGTCGAGCACTGGCAATCCATACAGCTCTTGAAGCGCCGGCCGGCGGCCCCATATAGGCGCCATAGATCAAGGTGTCGCTCATTAGAGGGCGCGCCCACCGGCATTATCACAGGAGGACTCCATGGCCGACGAACAGAACTCCCCGACTCCCGAGCACGAGGCCGCGGCCCAGGGCGACGTCCAGCATGAGGATCTCACCGCACGGGTCGCCACGCTCGAAGAGCAGCTCGCTGCCGCCCAGGATCAATCGCTGCGCAGCGTCGCCGAACTGCAGAACGTGCGTCGTCGCGCCGAGCAGGATGTCGAGAAGGCGCACAAGTTCGCCCTGGAGAAATTCGCGGGCGATCTGCTGCCGGTGCTGGATAGCCTGGAGCGTGGCCTGGAGCTGTCCAACGCTGCCGACGAGACCTTGAAGCCCATGCGCGAAGGCATGGAACTGACCCTGAAGATGCTGCAGGACACCCTCAAGCGCTATCAGGTCGAGGCCGTCGACCCCCACGGTGCTCCCTTCAATCCCGAACACCACCAGGCCATGGCCATGGAGGAGAGCGCCACTGCCGAGCCGGGCAGCGTGCTCAAGGTGTTTCAGAAGGGCTATCTCCTCAATGGTCGCCTGCTGCGGCCGGCGATGGTGGTCGTGAGCAAGGCGCCCGCGGCACAGCAGCCGAGCATCGACGAAAAGGCTTGAAATTCTGTCGCTCGGCCCCATCTGGTAGGCAAGCGAACATCAAAGGCCCCCTGAGTGGGCCGCGCGGAATCTGAGATTTCTGGAGAAGATTACATGGGCAAGATTATCGGTATCGACCTGGGGACAACCAACTCCTGCGTCGCGATCCTCGAAAACGGCAACGTCAAGGTCCTGGAAAACGCCGAAGGCACCCGTACCACGCCGTCCATCATCGCCTACACCAACGATGGCGAGACCTTGGTCGGCCAGCCGGCCAAGCGCCAGGCGGTGACCAACCCGCAGAACACCCTTTATGCAGTCAAGCGACTGATCGGCCGGCGTTACGAAGAAAACGTCGTGCAGAAAGATATCCAGATGGTCCCCTACAAGATCGTCAAGGCGGACAATGGTGACGCCTGGGTCGAGGCCAAGGGCCAGAAGATGGCACCGCCGCAGGTCTCCGCTGAAGTCTTGAAGAAGATGAAGAAGACCGCCGAGGACTACCTGGGTGAGCCGGTGACCGAAGCGGTCATCACCGTTCCGGCCTATTTCAACGACAGCCAGCGTCAGGCCACCAAGGATGCCGGTCGCATCGCCGGGCTGGACGTCAAGCGCATCATCAACGAGCCGACCGCTGCGGCCCTGGCCTACGGCCTGGACAAGGCCAAGGGTGATCACACCGTGATCGTCTATGACCTGGGCGGCGGTACCTTCGACGTCTCGGTCATCGAGATCGCCGAGGTCGACGGTGAGCATCAGTTCGAGGTGCTGGCCACCAACGGTGACACCTTCCTGGGCGGCGAAGACTTCGACATCCGTCTGATCGACTACCTCGTCGAGGAATTCAAGAAAGAAAGCGGCATGAACCTCAAGGGTGACCCGCTGGCCATGCAGCGCCTGAAGGAAGCTGCCGAGAAGGCCAAGATCGAGCTGTCGTCGGCCACCCAGACCGACGTCAACCTGCCGTACATCACGGCCGATGCCAGCGGTCCCAAGCACCTGAACGTCAAGGTCTCCCGCGCCAAGCTGGAATCCCTGGTGGAAGAGCTGGTCGAGCGCACCATCGAGCCGTGCCGTATTGCGCTGAAGGACTCCGGTCTGGATGTCTCCGACATCCACGAGGTCATTCTGGTGGGCGGTCAGACCCGTATGCCGCTGGTGCAGAAGCGTGTGGCCGATTTCTTCGGCAAGGAGGCGCGCAAGGACGTCAACCCGGACGAAGCCGTCGCCATCGGTGCCGCCATCCAGGGCGCCGTGCTGGCCGGTGACGTCAAGGACGTCCTGCTGCTGGACGTCACCCCGCTGACCCTGGGTATCGAGACCATGGGTGGCGTGATGACCGCGCTGATCGAGAAGAACACCACCATCCCGACCAAGAAGTCGCAGGTGTTTTCCACCGCCGACGACAACCAGGGCGCGGTGACCATCCATGTGCTGCAGGGCGAGCGCAAGCAGGCCGCGCAGAACAAGTCGCTGGGCAAGTTCGACCTGGCCGAGATCCCGCCGGCGCCGCGTGGCGTGCCGCAGATCGAGGTGACCTTCGACATCGATGCCAACGGTATCCTCAACGTGTCCGCCAAGGACAAGGCCACCGGCAAGCAGCAGTCCATCGTCATCAAGGCGTCCTCCGGTCTGTCCGAGGAGGAGATTCAGCAGATGGTGCGTGACGCCGAGGCCAATGCCGACGAGGATCGCAAGTTCGAAGAGCTGGCGGCGGCCCGCAACCAGGGTGATGCTCTGGTGCACGGTACCCGCAAGATGCTGACCGAGGCTGGCGACAAGGCCACGGCCGAAGAGAAGAGCACCATCGAGAAGGCCATCGGCGAGCTGGAAACCGCCGTACGCGGCGACGACAAGGATGCCATCGAAGCCAAGATGAACGCCTTGTCCCAGGCTTCCGCGCCGCTGGCCCAGAAGCTCTACTCCGAGCAGGGTGCTGCCGGTGCCGAAGGTGCTTCGGCCAAGGCGGACGGCGATGCCAAGAAGCCCGGCGACGACGTGGTCGATGCCGAGTTCGAGGAAGTGAAGGACAACAAGTAAGCCCCGTGCTTACCGTGCCTGGCGGGCTTCGGCCCGTCGGATCTGCCAACGCGGGAGCCTGCTCCCGCGTTGGCGTGTCTGGAGGGTGAGAAACTTTAAGGTGCAGAAAGTCTATGGCCAAACGTGATTACTATGAGGTGCTCGGGGTCGAGCGCGGCGCGAGCGAAGTCGAGCTGAAGAAGGCCTACCGGCGCCTGGCGATGAAGTACCACCCGGATCGCAATCCTGGTGATGCGGCTGCCGAAGAGCAATTCAAGGAGGCCGCCGAGGCCTACGAAGTGCTGTCCGACGCGGGCAAGCGCTCGGCCTATGACCAGTACGGCCATGCTGGCGTCGATCCGAGCATGGGTGGCGGTGGTTTCGGCGGTGCGGCCGGTGGTGCGAGCTTTTCCGACATCTTCGGCGACGTCTTCAGCGACTTCTTCGGCGGGCGCGGTGGCGCCGGTGGCCGGGGCGGTCCGCAGCGCGGTGCCGATCTGCGCTACACCCTGGATCTGGACCTGGAAGAGGCGGTGCGGGGGACTACGGTCACCATTCGCGTGCCCACCCTCGTCGAGTGCAAGGTCTGCGACGGCAATGGCGCCAAGCCGGGTACCTCGGCTTCCACCTGCCCCACCTGCGGTGGCATCGGTCAGGTGCGCATGCAGCAGGGCTTCTTCTCGGTGCAGCAGACCTGCCCGCGCTGCCACGGTAGCGGCAAGATCATTCCCGAGCCCTGCACGGCCTGCCACGGCCAGGGTCGCGTGGAAGAGCAGAAGACCCTCTCGGTCAAGGTGCCGGCGGGCGTCGATACCGGTGATCGTATTCGCCTGAGCGGCGAGGGCGAGGCTGGGACCCTGGGCGGACCTAGCGGCGACCTTTACGTCGTGGTCAACGTGCGCGAGCACTCGATCTTCCAGCGTGACGGCAAGCATCTCTATTGCGAGGTGCCGATCAACTTCACCGACGCTGCCCTGGGTGGCGAGCTGGAAGTGCCGACCCTGGATGGCCGCGTCAAGCTGAAGATCCCCGAAGGTACCCAGACCGGCAAGATGTTCCGCCTGCGTGGCAAGGGCGTGACGCCCGTGCGTGGCGGTGGTGCCGGCGACCTGATGTGCAAGGTGGTGGTGGAGACACCGGTCAACCTGAGTCGCCGCCAACGCGAGCTGCTCGAGGAGTTCCGCAACACCCTGCAGAGCGACAGCTCCCATTCGCCTCGCGCCAGTGGCTGGTTCGACGGCATGAAGCGCTTCTTCGACGACCTCTAACCCGGCCTGGGCGTCGTCGAAGGGCGGCGCCCGGCCAGCAGCCTGGAGCTGATGATGCGACGTATAGCTGTAATGGGCGCCGCCGGGCGCATGGGCAAGACCCTGATCGAAGCGGTCCAGCAGACCCAGGGCGCCGCTGGCCTGACTGCCGCAGTGCATCGTCCGGAGAGCAGCCTGGTCGGCGCCGACGCGGGCGAGCTCGCCGGTATCGGCCGCAATGGCGTGATGCTGTCGGGCGAGTTGAGTCGGGTGCTGGATGACTTCGACGTCCTGATCGATTTCACCCAGCCCAGCGTCACCCTGCAGAACCTGGCGCTGTGCCGCAAGGCCGGCAAGGCCATGGTGATCGGTACCACCGGTTTCACCGCCGAGCAGAAGCTGACCCTGCTGGAGGCGAGCAAGGAAATCCCCATCGTCTTCGCTGCCAATTTCAGCGTCGGCGTCAATCTCTGCCTCAAGCTGCTGGACACCGCTGCCCGAGTGCTGGGCGACGAGGTGGACATCGAGATCATCGAGGCCCACCACAGGCACAAGGTGGATGCCCCCTCGGGTACCGCGCTGCGTATGGGCGAGGTCGTCGCCCAGGCCTTGGGTCGCGATCTGGAGGAGGTGGCCGTCTACGGCCGCGAGGGCCAGACCGGTGCCCGCGATCGCCAGACCATCGGCTTCGCCACCGTGCGCGCCGGCGACGTGGTGGGTGATCACACGGTGCTGTTCGCCAGCGAAGGCGAGCGCGTGGAAATCACCCACAAGGCGTCCAGCCGCATGACCTTCGCCAAAGGGGCTGTGCGTGCAGCACTGTGGCTCAAGGACAAACAGCCAGCGCTATACGACATGCAGGACGTGCTGGAGTTGCGCTGATGCGTACATGAGGGTGCCAGCAGCGCTCAATTCCTGTACAATGCAGCTTTAGTGTATCCACTAAAAGCTAGCGCAGAATGAAATCACAACATTAAAACGGGATGACTCTTCGAGAGGTCATCCCGTTTTTTTGCACCCTGCGTTTGCCCGCCAAGGCTTGATTTTCGGAGGTCTTCTTGACTAAGCCAGCCATACTCGCACTTGCCGATGGCAGCATCTTTCGCGGTGAATCCATCGGTGCCGACGGGCATACGGTCGGCGAAGTGGTGTTCAACACCGCCATGACCGGCTACCAGGAAATCCTGACCGATCCTTCCTACGCGAAGCAGATCGTCACCCTGACCTATCCGCACATCGGCAACACCGGCACCACGCCGCAGGATGGCGAGGCCGCCCAGGTGTGGGCCGCCGGGCTGATCATCCGCGACCTGCCGCTGCTGGCCAGCAACTGGCGCAACAAGCAGTCGCTGTCGGACTACCTCAAGGAAAACGGCACCATCGCCATTGCCGGCATCGACACCCGTCGGCTGACCCGCATCCTCCGCGAGAAGGGTGCCCAGGACGGCTGCATCCTCACGGGTGAAGACGCCACTGAAGAGCGCGCCCTGGAGCTGGCCCGTGCCTTCCCTGGCCTCAAGGGCATGGACCTGGCCAAGGAAGTCAGCGTCAAGGAGCGCTACGAGTGGCGCTCCAGCGTCTGGTCGCTGGAAACCGATAGCCATGCCGAAATCCCGGCCGAGCAGTTGCCCTACCACGTGGTGGCCTTCGACTACGGCGTCAAGCTGAACATCCTGCGCATGCTGGTGGCTCGCGGCTGCCGCATCACCGTGCTGCCGGCCCAGACCCCGGCCAGCGAAGCCCTGGCGCTACAGCCCGACGGTATCTTCCTGGCCAACGGCCCGGGCGATCCCGAGCCCTGCGATTACGCCATCAAGGCGATCCAGGATGTGCTGGAAACCGAAATCCCGGTCTTCGGCATCTGCCTGGGTCATCAGCTGCTGGCCTTGGCCTCTGGCGCCAAGACGGTGAAGATGCCCAACGGTCACCACGGCGCCAACCATCCGGTGCAGGATCTCGACAGCGGCGTGGTGATGATCACCAGCCAGAACCACGGTTTCGCTGTGGACGAGGCCAGCTTGCCGGCCAACGTACGCGCCACCCACAAGTCGTTGTTCGATGGCACCCTGCAGGGCATCGAGCGGACCGACAAGGTCGCCTTCAGCTTCCAGGGTCATCCCGAGGCGAGCCCCGGCCCACACGACGTGGCGCCGCTGTTCGACAAGTTCATCCAGGCCATGGCGGCGCGCCGCTAAGACGGGAGGAGGATAAGGCTCATGCTGGCGAATCTGGGTGTCATCGACTTCTGGACCTACGTGGTCGGGACCCTGTTCGTCATCCTGCTGCCCGGCCCCAATTCCTTCTTCGTGCTCGCCACCAGCGCCCAGCGCGGCATTCGCAGCGGCTACCAGGCGGCCTCCGCCGTGTTTCTCGGCGATGCCGTATTGATGCTGCTCTCGGCCCTGGGGGTGGCGTCGCTGCTCAAGGCCGAGCCGCTGTTCTTCCAGGCGCTCAAGTACCTGGGCGCGGTCTACCTGTTCTACCTTGGTTGGGGCATGTTGCGCGGCGGACTCAAGTCCTGGCGCAGCCCGACCCAGGGCCAGGCCGAGGCGACCCTGCGCGAAGACGTGCATCAGCCGTTCCGCAAGGCGCTGCTGCTGAGCCTGTCGAATCCGAAGGCGATCCTGTTCTTCGTCTCCTTCTTCATCCAGTTCGTGGACCCCGGTTACGCCCATCCGGCGCTGTCCTTCCTGGTGTTGGGCGCGGTATTGGAAGCCATCAGCTTCTGCTACCTGTCGTTCCTGATTTTCTGTGGTGTCCGCCTGGCGGCCTGGTTCCGTCAGCGGCGTCGCCTCAGCGCAAGCGCCACCGGTGGCGTTGGCGCCCTGTTCGTGGGGTTCGGTGTGAAGTTGGCCACCGCGACCCTGACCTGATTACCTGCATTCGAGAAGCCCATGCCTAAGCGTACAGACATCAAGAGCATCCTGATCCTCGGGGCCGGCCCCATCGTCATCGGCCAGGCCTGCGAGTTCGACTATTCCGGCGCCCAGGCCTGCAAGGCCCTGCGCGAGGAAGGCTTCCGCGTCATCCTGGTGAACTCCAACCCGGCCACCATCATGACCGACCCGGCCATGGCCGACGCCACCTACATCGAGCCGATCAAGTGGGCCACCGTGGCCAAGATCATCGAGAAGGAGCGTCCCGACGCCCTGCTGCCGACCATGGGTGGCCAGACTGCACTGAACTGTGCCCTGGACCTGGAGCGTCATGGCGTGCTGGCCAAATTTGGCGTCGAGATGATCGGTGCCAATGCCGACACCATCGACAAGGCCGAGGATCGCTCGCGCTTCGACAAGGCCATGAAGGACATCGGCCTGGCCTGCCCGGTCTCGGGTATCGCCCATACCATGGAAGAAGCCTACGGCGTGCTGGAAAAGGTCGGCTTCCCCTGCATCATCCGGCCGAGCTTCACCATGGGCGGTACCGGTGGCGGCATCGCCTACAACCGTGAGGAGTTCGAAGAGATCTGCACCCGCGGTCTGGACCTGTCGCCGACCAACGAGCTGCTGATCGACGAATCCCTGATCGGCTGGAAGGAATACGAGATGGAGGTGGTCCGCGACAAGAAGGACAACTGCATCATCGTCTGCTCCATCGAGAACTTCGATCCCATGGGCGTGCACACCGGTGACTCCATCACCGTGGCCCCGGCCCAGACGCTGACCGACAAGGAATACCAGATCATGCGCAACGCCTCCCTGGCGGTGCTGCGCGAGATCGGCGTCGAGACCGGCGGTTCCAACGTCCAGTTCGGCATCTGCCCCAACACCGGGCGCATGGTGGTGATCGAGATGAACCCGCGGGTATCGCGGTCCTCGGCGCTGGCCTCCAAGGCCACCGGCTTCCCGATCGCCAAGATCGCCGCCAAGCTGGCGGTCGGCTACACCCTGGACGAGCTGCAGAACGACATCACCGGCGGTCGTACCCCGGCGTCCTTCGAGCCGGCCATCGACTACGTGGTCACCAAGATCCCGCGCTTCGCCTTCGAGAAATTCCCCAAGGCCGACGCCCGCCTGACCACCCAGATGAAGTCCGTTGGCGAGGTCATGTCCATCGGTCGCACCTTCCAGGAATCCCTGCAGAAAGCCCTGCGCGGCCTGGAAGTCGGCGTGGTGGGCTTCGATCCCAAGCTGGACCCGGCCGATCCCGAGGCCGACGGCACCCTCAAGCGCGAGCTCACCGTGCCGGGCGCTGATCGCATCTGGTACATCGGCGACGCCTTCCGCCAGGGCTACAGCCTGGACAAGGTCTTCGAGCTGACCCGCATCGATCCCTGGTTCCTGGTGCAGATCGAAGACCTGATCAAGGACGAGGAGCGCATCAAGACCCTGGGTCTGGCCGACCTCGACTACGACCTGATGCGCAAGCTCAAGCGCAAGGGCTTCTCCGATGCGCGCCTGGCCAAGCTGCTCGGCGTCACCGAGAAGAACCTGCGGGCCCATCGCCACAAGCTCAAGGTGCTGCCGGTGTACAAGCGGGTGGACACCTGCGCCGCCGAATTCGCCACCGACACCGCCTACCTCTACTCCACCTACGAGGAAGAGTGCGAGGCCAAGCCCAGCGGGCGCGACAAGATCATGATCCTCGGTGGTGGTCCCAACCGCATCGGCCAGGGCATCGAGTTCGACTACTGCTGTGTGCATGCGGCCCTGGCCATGCGTGAAGACGGCTACGAGACCATCATGGTCAACTGCAACCCGGAGACCGTCTCCACCGACTACGACACCTCCGACCGCCTGTTCTTCGAGCCGGTGACCCTGGAGGACGTGCTGGAGATCGTCCGCGTCGAGCAGCCCAAGGGCGTCATCGTCCAGTATGGCGGCCAGACCCCGCTCAAGCTCTGCCGCGCCCTGGAAGAAGCCGGCGTGCCCATCATCGGCACCAGCCCCGATGCCATCGACCGCGCCGAAGACCGCGAGCGCTTCCAGCAGATGGTCCAGCGCCTGAACCTGCGCCAGCCGGCCAACGCCACCGCGCGCAGCGAAGACGAAGCCCTGGCCCTGTCGAAGAACATCGGCTATCCGATGGTGGTGCGTCCCTCCTACGTGCTGGGCGGTCGGGCGATGGAAATCGTCTACCAGGAAGAAGAACTCAAGCGCTACATGCGCGAAGCGGTGAAGGTGTCCAACGACAGCCCGGTGCTGCTCGACCACTTCCTCAACTGCGCCATCGAGGTGGACGTGGATGCGGTGTGCGACGGCCAGACCGTGGTGATCGGCGCCATCATGCAGCACATCGAACAGGCCGGCGTGCACTCCGGTGACTCCGCCTGCTCGCTGCCGCCCTATTCGCTGCCCAAGCACATCCAGGACGAGATCCGCGAGCAGGTCAAGAAGATGGCCCTGGAGCTTGGCGTGGTCGGTCTGATGAACGTGCAGATGGCCGTGCAGGGCGAGGACATCTACGTCATCGAGGTCAACCCGCGGGCCTCCCGGACCGTGCCCTTCGTCTCCAAGTGCATCGGTGAATCCCTGGCCAAGGTGGCCGCCCGCGTCATGGCCGGCAAGACCCTGGCCGAGGTGGGCTTCACCGAGGAGATCATTCCGCCGTTCTTCAGCGTCAAGGAAGCGGTGTTCCCCTTCAACAAGTTCCCCGGCGTGGACCCCATCCTCGGCCCGGAAATGAAGTCCACCGGTGAGGTCATGGGTGTCGGCGACAGCTTCGGCGAGGCCTTTGCCAAGGCCCAACTGGGCGCCAACGAGATCCTGCCGAACTCCGGTTGCGCCTTCATCAGCGTCCGTGACGACGACAAGCCTGAAGCCGTGCAGGTCGCTCGCGATCTGGTCGGCCTCGGCTTCGAAGTCGTCGCCACCGCTGGCACCGCGCGAGTGATCGAGGCGGCTGGTTTGCCGGTGCGTCGCGTGAACAAGGTGACCGAAGGCCGCCCGCATGTGGTCGACATGATCAAGAACGACGAAGTCACCCTGATCATCAACACCACCGAAGGCCGGCAGTCCATCGCTGACTCCTATTCGATCCGTCGCAATGCCCTGCAGCACAAGCTGTGCTGCACTACCACCATTGCCGGCGGCCAGGCCATTTGCGAAGCTTTGAAATTCGGCGCCGAGAAGACCGTGCGCCGGCTGCAAGATCTGCATGCAGGAGTTAAGGCATGACCAAGTACCCCATGACCGTCCAGGGTGCGCGCGCCCTGGAAGAGGAGCTCAAGCACCTCAAGACTGAGCTGCGCCCGCAGATCACCCAGGCCATCGCCGAAGCGCGTGAGCTGGGTGACCTCAAGGAGAACGCCGAATACCACGCCGCCCGCGAACAGCAGGGCATGGTGGAGGCGCGCATCCGCGACATCGAAGGCCGTCTGCAGAACGCCCAGGTGATCGACGTGACCGCCTTGCCGCATACCGGCAAGGTGATCTTCGGTACCACCGTGGAGATCGCCAACACCGAGACCGATGAGGCGGTGACCTACCAGATCGTCGGCGACGACGAGGCGGACATCAAGCAGGGCAAGCTATCGGTGGGTTCGCCCATTGCCCGTGCCCTGATCGGCAAGGAAGAAGGGGACGTGGTGCTGGTGAAGACCCCGGGTGGCAATGTCGAATACGAAATTGTCGCCGTCCGTCACGTCTGACCGCCGCGCCCGCGGCTGGCTCGCCACGCTGCTCGCTGCAGCCTGGCAGCTGGCTCAGGTGTTCTGGGTCGGCCCGCTGGTTGCCCTGCACCTCTGCATTCCCGTGGCGCTCGCCCAGGCGGGCTGGGCGCCGCTGCTGATCCAGTCCGGTCGCGAGGAATTGCTGCGCATGATGCTCAGCGCCGCGGCCGGCGGCGTCTTCACGCAGATCGTGGTGCTGGTCTGGTGGGCAGGCGTTCACGCCCTGTGGCGCGACCTGCGTGGCCAGTTGCTGCTGGCGAGTGCGGCGGCCGTGCTGTTGCAGAATGAGCTCGCACGCCTGTGGAGCGGGCCGACCGCTCTGGCCGGCTACGTGATATTGCTGCTCTGCGGACTGATCCTGGTGCTGCAGCCCGTCCCGGGGCGCCCGCGCCCGAATCAGGCGGTGTAGCGCACCACGTTGGACAGGTTGCGATTCTGCTCGCGGGCCTTGCGATAGATCAGCGCCATCTTGCCGATCACCTGCACCAGCTCTGCCTTGCTCGAAGCGCACAGTTCCTCGATCAGCGCCCGACGGTCTTCCCGCTCGGTGACGGCCAGCTTGATCTTGATCAGTTCGTGATCGTTCAGGGCGCGGTCGAGCTCACCCAGCACGCCCTCGCTCAAGCCATTCTCGCTGATGGTGACCACCGGCTTGAGTTGATGACCGATCGCCTTGAACCGCTTTTTATGCTCGTTGTTGAGCGCCATAATTCACCCCGGATAAAAGCCGAACAGTTTATCGCAGCCGTCCGATGCCGCCCAGCGATACGAGAAAACTTACCTTGGCGAGTGCCAAAAAGCGGCCATCGCTGGCTCAAGGAACACCCCCGAAGATTCTTGCGTCAAGCCGGCGCGGAAGCCCGGCCATCGCTCCCGGGCCTGCCACGCGCTGCTCGAGGCGATCGGCGCCGGTCGGCGGGCCTTGTTTTTTGCTGGCTGGCCCCCCATATGATTCGCCTGAATGCGGTGGACCAGCCTGGTGCCTGCTCTTTCGTGCGAGCCAGCCAAGAGGCTGGTGCACGACAGGCCTCCTCCAGGCGGGACCTCCCAACAGGATCTTCCATGGCGAAAGTCTCGACGCCTACCTCAAGGCAGGTGCACGATGAGTTCGCCAGGGGTTGATGCGCAAGCCGTTCGCTTCGCGGGACGGATCGCGTGTGCAGTATCTATTGGGTCGCGGTTTCAATGGCCAATTGAGAGAATTGATGGTCGCAACGTCTGCCTTGCCCTAGAGTCAAAGGCAGAAGACTCATATAGCGTTACAGACGATGTCTGCCGTGGGCCAGGCTTTGTGTAGTAACTTACCGGTCACTGCCGGTTTCGCTTCGAACGGTTTACCCACGAAACCGGCGCAGAGGGTAGTCAATTGAACGACATGGCAAAGAATCTGATCCTGTGGCTGATCATCGCCGCGGTGCTCGTCACCGTGATGAACAACTTCTCCAGCCCCAACGAACCCCAGACGCTCAACTACTCCGACTTCATCCAGCAGGTGAAGGACGGGCAGATCGAGAGCGTCACCGTGGATGGCTACGTCATCACCGGCAAGCACCGGGATGGCGATCCCTTCAAGACCATCCGTCCGGCTATCCAGGACAATGGCCTGATCGGTGACCTGGTCAACAACAGCGTCACCATCACCGGTAAGCAGCCCGAGCAGCAGAGCATCTGGACCCAACTGCTGGTCGCCAGCTTCCCGATCCTGGTGATCATCGCCGTCTTCATGTTCTTCATGCGCCAGATGCAGGGAGGGGCCGGCGGTCGCGGCGGCCCGATGAGCTTCGGCAAGAGCAAGGCACGCTTGCTGTCGGAAGACCAGGTCAAGACCACCTTTGCTGACGTCGCCGGTTGCGACGAGGCCAAGGAAGAGGTTACTGAGCTGGTGGAGTTCCTGCGTGATCCGGGCAAGTTCCAGCGCCTGGGCGGCCGTATTCCCCGTGGCGTACTGATGGTTGGCTCGCCTGGTACCGGTAAGACGCTGCTGGCCAAGGCAGTGGCCGGTGAGGCCAAGGTTCCGTTCTTCACCATTTCCGGTTCGGACTTCGTCGAGATGTTCGTGGGTGTCGGTGCCAGCCGGGTTCGCGATATGTTCGACCAGGCCAAGAAACACGCGCCTTGCATCATCTTCATCGACGAGATCGATGCGGTCGGTCGCCATCGTGGCAACGGCATGGGCGGTGGTCACGACGAACGCGAGCAGACCCTCAACCAACTGCTGGTCGAGATGGATGGCTTCGAGATGAATGACGGCATCATCGTCATTGCCGCCACCAACCGTCCCGACGTCCTTGACCCTGCGCTGCTGCGTCCCGGTCGTTTCGACCGCCAGGTCGTGGTTGGCCTGCCGGATATCCGCGGCCGCGAGCAGATCCTGAAGGTGCACATGCGCAAGGTGCCGATCGGCGAGCGCGTCGACGCGGGTGTCATCGCCCGGGGCACCCCTGGTTTCTCCGGTGCTGACCTGGCCAACCTGGTTAACGAAGCCTCGTTGTTCGCCGCGCGTGCCAACAAGCGCGTCGTCGACATGCGCGAGTTCGAGCTGGCCAAGGACAAGATCATGATGGGCGCCGAGCGCAAGACCATGGTCATGTCCGAGAAGGAGAAGCGCAACACTGCCTACCACGAGGCCGGTCATGCCATCGTCGGTCGGCTGGTGCCGGAGCACGATCCGGTCTACAAGGTCTCCATCATCCCCCGTGGCCGCGCCCTAGGCGTGACCATGTTCTTGCCCGAGGAAGATCGCTACAGCCTGTCCAAGCGGGCGCTGGAGAGCCAGATCTGCTCGCTGTTCGGTGGCCGTATCGCCGAAGAGATGACCCTGGGCTTCGAGGGGGTTACCACTGGTGCTTCGAACGACATCATGAGAGCCACTTCCCTGGCGCGGAACATGGTGACCAAGTGGGGCCTGTCGGAAAAGCTTGGCCCGCTGCTCTACGGTGAGGAAGAGAACGAAGGCTACCTGGGTCGTTCTGGTGGGGGTGGCAACGGTAACATGTCCGGTGAGACCGCCAAGCTGATCGACCTGGAAATTCGCCGCATCATCGATGATTGCTACAACACCGCCAAGCGCCTGTTGGACGAAAATCGGGACAAGCTCGAACTCATGGCCGATGCGCTGATGAAGTACGAGACCATCGATTCCGATCAGATCGACGACATCATGGCCGGTAAGGTTCCGCGTGAGCCGCGTGACTGGCACGACCGTGGCGGCCCGACCGGGGATGCACCTGCCTCGCCCCAGAGTGGTAGCGATCGTCCTGAAACACCCATCGGCGGTCCTGCCGGAGAACACTGAAACACCCATGTTCAATCCGTTCCCTTCGACCCGATTGCCTTGCGGCAATCGGGTTCTTGTTTTTGACGTGCCCAAGGTGATGGGCATCCTCAATGTCACTCCCGACTCCTTCTCCGATGGTGGTCGTTACACGGTGGTCGAAAGCGCCCTGCGCCATGCCGAAGGTATGGTGGCGGCCGGTGCGGCCATCATCGACGTCGGCGGGGAGTCCACGCGGCCCGGGGCACCGCCGGTATCCGAAGCGGAAGAACTTGATCGTGTCGTACCGGTGATCGAGGCGATCGCCCGAGAGCTGGATGTCGTCATCTCCATGGATACCTCCACGCCTGCGGTCATGCGCGAAGGGGCCCTGGCGGGTGCTGGCCTGATCAACGACGTCCGTTCGCTGCGTCGGCCAGGCGCCCTTGAGGCGGCGGCTGCGACCGATCTGGCGATCTGCCTGATGCACATGCGCGGTGAGCCGAGCACCATGCAGCAAGCCCCGTCCTATGGCGACGTGGCAGGCGAGGTTGGCGAATTCCTCGACGAGCAGATCGTTCGCTGCGAGGCGGCAGGCATCGCCCGCGAACGCCTGGTGCTGGATCCCGGCTATGGCTTCGCCAAGACCCTGGAGCACAATCTCGAACTGTTCCAGCGACAGTCCGAGCTGCTCGGCTTTGGGCTACCCTTGCTGGTAGGGGTTTCGCGCAAGAGCATGATCGGTGCTGTCACCGGTCGGCCGGTCGCCGAGCGCCTGGCGGGCGGACTGGCTCTGGCGGCCCTGGCGCTGGCCAAGGGCGCCCAGATCCTCAGGGTCCATGATGTGGCGGAAACGGTGGACGTGGTGAAGATGATCGCCGCGGTCGAAGGCTTCAGGCAGGAACAGAACTGATGGCAAGAAAGTATTTCGGAACCGATGGCATTCGCGGCAAGGTCGGGCAGTACCCCATTACCCCGGACTTCATGCTCAAGCTGGGTTGGGCGGCGGGCATCGCCTTTCGCAGTCGCGGCGGCTGCCGGGTGTTGGTGGGCAAGGACACGCGCAACTCGGGCTACATGTTCGAATCGGCACTGGAAGCCGGCTTGTCCGCTGCGGGCGCTGACGTCATGCTGCTCGGCCCGATGCCCACTCCTGGTATCGCGTACCTGACGCGGACCTTCCAGGCCAGCGCCGGCATCGTCATCAGTGCTTCGCACAATCCCTACTATGACAATGGCATCAAGTTCTTTTCCGGCGCCGGCACCAAGCTGCCCGATGAGCTCGAGACCATGATCGAGGAACTGCTCGATACGCCCATGACCGTGGTCGACTCGGCCCGCATCGGCAAGGTCTCGCGCATCAACGATGCCGCGGGTCGCTATATCGAGTTCTGCAAGAGTAGCGTGCCTACCGGGACCAGCTTCGCTGGCATGAAGATCGTGCTGGATTGCGCCAATGGCGCTACCTACAAGATCGCCCCCAGCGTGTTCCGCGAGCTGGGCGCGGACGTCAGTGTGCTGGGCGCCCAGCCGGACGGACTCAATATCAACAAGGATTGCGGCTCCACCCATCTCGAAGGGTTGCAGCAGGCGGTGCTCGACCAGCACGCCGACATCGGTATCGCCTTCGACGGCGATGGCGATCGGGTGCTGATGGTGGATCACACGGGCGCCGCGGTGGACGGCGACGAACTGCTCTATCTGATCGCTCGCGACCTCAAGCGCCGTGGTCGTCTCGAGGGTGGCGTGGTCGGTACCCTGATGAGCAATCTGGGGCTCGAGTTGGGCTTGGCCGAGCTGGACATCCCCTTCGTGCGTGCCAAGGTCGGCGATCGCTATGTGATGGCCGAGCTGCTGGAGCGCAACTGGGTGCTGGGTGGCGAGAACTCCGGGCACGTGGTGTGCTGCCAGTACACCACTACGGGCGATGCCACCATCGCTGCCCTGCAGGTGCTGATCGCCCTGCGCAATGCTGGCCAGACCCTGGCACAGGCGCGCATGGCCCTACGCAAGTGCCCGCAGGTGCTGATCAACGTGCGCTTCGGGGGCGGCCAGGATCCGCTGGAGAATCCACGGGTCAAGCAGGCCAGTGCCGAGGTCACCGAGAAGATGGCCGGCAAGGGACGCGTTCTGCTGCGCAAGTCCGGTACCGAGCCGTTGCTGCGCGTCATGGTCGAAGGCGAGAACGAGCGCGAGGTGCGTGCCCATGCCGAGGCCTTGGCGCAACTGATAGCCGAGGTATGTGCTTGATTTGCTTGCATGCCTGTTTTCGATTGAGTAACATCTGCGCCCACTTCGCTCCCTGAGGCAAAACGCATGCGTCGTCCCCTGGTTGCCGGTAACTGGAAAATGCACGGCTCGCTGCAGAGCGTTTCGGCATTGGTCGCAGGCTTGAAAGGGTTGGATGGTGTTGCGGGCGTCGAGGTCGTGGTGATCCCGACGTTGGTGCATCTGCCGAAGGTGGTCGAGGAGTTGACGGCGACGTCGCTGGTGGTGGGGGCTCAGACCTGTGCTTCCGTCGCAGGCGAGAAGGCCCTGACGGGTGAGGTGTCCTCTACCCAGTTGGCGGAGTTCGGTTGCCGTTACGTGCTGGTGGGGCACTCCGAGCGGCGCGCCCTGCTGGGAGAGGATGACGAGGTGGTGGCGAAGAAATTCGCGGCCATCCAGCAGGGCGGGATGCGTCCCGTGCTCTGCGTCGGCGAAACTCGCGGAGAGCGGGAGGCCGGGCGCACTCTGGAGGTGGTGGGTGGCCAGCTGAAGGCGGTCATCGATGCCGTCGGAGTGGCAGCCTTCGCCAATGCCGTCGTGGCCTACGAGCCGGTTTGGGCGATAGGCACGGGGCTCACGGCAACGCCTGAGCAGGCGCAAGAGGTTCATGCGGCGATTCGCGCCCTGGTGCGCGAAGCCGATGCTGGAGTCGCTGACGGGCTTCAGTTGTTGTATGGCGGCAGTGTCAAGGCCGCCAATGCTGCCGAATTGTTCGGTATGCCGGATATCGATGGGGGGCTGGTAGGTGGTGCCTCCCTGAATGCTGAAGAGTTCAGTGCGATTTGCCGCGCTGCGGGACGTGGATAATGTTGGAAACTGCAGTTGTAGTGATCCACTTGCTGATGGCGCTGGGCTTGATCGTGCTAGTGCTGATGCAGCAGGGCAAGGGCGCTGAAGCGGGTGCGTCCTTTGGTTCGGGTGCCTCGGGTACCGTTTTCGGTAGTCAAGGTTCCGCTACCTTTCTGAGTCGTTTTACTGCTATACTGGCCGCGGTTTTTTTCGCGACTAGTCTGGGTCTTGGGTATTACGCCAAAGACCGTGCGCTGGGTCTGCGTGAGGTGGGGTTGCCCACTCAGCCGGTCCAGCAGGCTCCTCAGCCTAAGCAGGATGGTAACGATGTTCCTCTGACGCAGCCGAAGGCTTCGCAGGGCGGTACTTCCGGGGACGTGCCCCAGGAGTCCAAGTAAGTTTCACAGGTTTCATGCCGAAGTGGTGGAATTGGTAGACACGCTATCTTGAGGGGGTAGTGGCCACAGGCTGTATGGGTTCGAGTCCCATCTTCGGCACCAAATAGCAAAGACGTCCAGCAGGACGCGGCGAGAGAGTTGGTTGACTCCTGGAGTTCAGTTGAATATACTCTCGCTCCAGCTTTGACGCGGGGTGGAGCAGTCTGGTAGCTCGTCGGGCTCATAACCCGAAGGTCGTTGGTTCAAATCCAGCCCCCGCAACCAGTTTTTTAAAGCCCCTTTATAGGGGCTTTTTGTTGGCTGGACAGTTCGGGTCGCGCTTTCTTGCGCAGACCTCTTAGGGATGGGCGTAATGCCCATTTTTTATTCTCAAAAAACGCGAGGCAATCAGGTGTCGAGCAAGCTAGAACAGTTGCAGGCCTTGCTGGCCCCCGTCGTCGAGGCGCTTGGCTACGTCTGCTGGGGTGTCGAGTACATTTCCCAAGGCCGGCATTCGCTATTGCGCGTCTACATCGATCATCCCAACGGCATCCTCGTCGAGGACTGCGAGAAGGTCAGTCGCCAAGTCAGCGGCGTACTCGATGTGGAAGACCCCATCACCAATGAATACACCCTCGAGGTGTCTTCCCCCGGTATGGATAGACCCCTGTTCACCCTGGAGCAATTCGCTGCCCATGTCGGTGAGCAGGTGAAGGTCAAACTTCGGTCGCCCTTCGAGGGGCGACGTAATTTCCAGGGTTTGCTGCGCGGTGTGGAAGACCAGGACGTCGTGGTGCAGGTGGACGAGCATGAGTACCTGCTGCCCATCGAGATGATCGACAAGGCCAACGTCGTTCCCCGTTTCGAGTGATTTGAGCGCGAGACCGCGGATCCCAAGGATTGCGAATACGAGGCGTAAGATGAGCAAAGAAGTTCTGCTGGTAGTGGAATCTGTTTCGAACGAGAAGGGTGTTCCACCCGGCGTCATCTTCGAGGCACTGGAATTGGCACTCGCCACGGCGACCAAGAAGCGCTACGAAGAAGATGTGGATCTGCGGGTGTCGATCAACAGACACAACGGCAGCTACGAAACCTTCCGCCGCTGGACCGTGGTGGAGGACCAGGACTATCAACTGCCCGATTCGCACCTGACGGTGGAAGACGCGCAGGAAGAACATCCCGGCGCCAAGGCCGGTGACGTGATCGAAGAGAAGATCGAGTCCATCGAGTTCGGTCGCATCGCCGCCCAGACCGCCAAGCAGGTGATCGTGCAGAAGGTGCGCGAGGCCGAACGGGCCCAGGTGGTGGATGCCTATCGCGAGAAGGTCGGCGAGATCATCTCGGGTACCGTGAAGAAGGTCACCCGTGACAGCGTGATCGTCGACCTGGGCAACAATGCCGAGGCGCTGCTGCCGCGCGAGCACATCATTCCGCGCGAAACCTTCCGCATGGGCGTGCGTCTGCGTGCGCTGCTCAAGGAGATCCGTACCGAGAACCGCGGTCCGCAGCTGATGCTGTCGCGCACCGATCCGCAAATGCTGATCGAGCTGTTCCGCATCGAGGTGCCGGAAATCTCCGAGCAACTGATCGACGTCATGGCTGCAGCCCGGGACCCGGGTTCGCGCGCCAAGATCGCCGTACGCTCCAAGGACAAGCGCATCGATCCCCAGGGGGCCTGCATCGGCATGCGCGGTTCGCGCGTCCAGGCGGTATCCGGTGAATTGGGTGGCGAGCGGGTCGACATCGTCCTGTGGGACGACAACCCCGCGCAGTTCGTCATCAATGCCATGGCCCCGGCCGAAGTCGCGTCGATCATCGTCGACGAAGACAGCCGCACCATGGATATCGCCGTGGCCGAGGACAACCTGGCCCAGGCGATCGGCCGTGGCGGCCAGAACGTGCGCCTGGCCAGCCAGTTGACCGGCTGGACGCTGAACGTGATGACCGAGGCGGACATCAATGCCAAGCAGCAGGCCGAGACCGGCGACATCATCCAGCGCTTCATCGATGAGCTGGACGTCGACGAGGAGCTGGCGCAGGTGCTGGTGGAGGAAGGTTTCACCTCCCTCGAGGAAGTCGCCTACGTGCCCATGGAAGAGATGCTCAACATCGATGGCTTCGACGAAGACATCGTCAACGAGCTGCGTACCCGGGCCAAGGATCGTTTGCTGACCCGAGCCATCGCGACAGAAGAACAGAAGAGCCCCAGCGAAGATCTGCTGACCCTCGACGGCATGGACCCCCAGCTCGCCAGCGCGCTGGCCCAACGTGGTGTGGTGAATCGCGAAGAGCTCGCCGAGCAGTCGATCGACGACCTGCTCGACATCAACGGCATGACTGAAGAGCGTGCCGGCAAGCTGATCATGGCTGCCCGTGCCCATTGGTTCGAGTAAGCGGCGCAGTCTGAGGAGAGAAGTGCATGACGCAAGTCACGGTGAAAGAACTGGCCCAGACGGTCAATACGCCGGTGGAACGTCTGCTGCAGCAGATGCGCGAGGCAGGCCTGACTCATGACAGTGCGGAGCAGCTGGTGAGCGATGCGGAGAAGCAGGCGCTGCTGACCCACCTGAAGGGGACGGCGAAGCTCGATGAACCGAGCAAGATCACCCTGCAGCGCAAAACCCAGACCACGCTGAAAGTGGCCGGTAGCAAGACGGTAAGTGTCGAGGTGCGCAAGAAGAAGACCTTCGTCAAGCGCAGCCCCGCCGAACTCGAGGCCGAGCAGCGCCGCGAGCAGGAAGCCCAGCGGGCCGCCGAAGAAGCGGCTGCCCAGGCGCGCGCCGAGGAAGAAGCCCAGCGCGCCGCCGAAGCGGCTGCGCAGCAGCAGGCCGAGGCCACGGCCCAGGCCGAGCCGCAGGTGATCGCCGCCGAAGCCGCGGCACCGGCTGCAGCGCCCGCCCCGGTAGCCGAGCAGCCTGTGGCTGCCGAGCCCGTCGCCGAGGCGCCGAAAGCGGATCCCGCTGGCGAGCGCAAGCGCGAAGAGCCGCGTCGTCCCGTGCATCCTGCGCCGAGCAGCAAGCGCGATGAAGACGAGCGTCGTGAGCGCAAGAACGCCCAGCATCGTCCGTCGATCAAGGACAAGGTCGCAGCTCCCCGTGCCGTACGCAGTGGCGACGACGAGGAAGAAGGCTTTGGCCGGCGCGGCGGTCGCGGTGGCAAGTCGCGACTCAAGAAGCGAAATCAACACGGGTTCCAGAGCCCGACAGGACCTGTAGTGCGCGAAGTCAATCTAGGCGAGACCATCACGGTCGCTGAGCTTGCTCAGCAGATGTCGGTGAAGGCCGCTGAAGTCATCAAGTTCATGTTCAAGATGGGGTCTCCCGCCACCATCAATCAGGTGCTCGACCGTGAAACGGCGCAGCTGGTGGCCGAAGAGCTGGGCCACAAGGTCAAGCTGGTCAACGAGAACGCCCTGGAAGACCAACTGGCCGAATCCCTCAAGTTCGAGGGTGGCAAGGCGACCCACCGCGCGCCGGTGGTGACCGTCATGGGTCACGTCGACCACGGCAAGACCTCGCTGCTGGACTACATCCGTCGCGCCAAGGTCGCCTCGGGCGAAGCCGGCGGCATCACCCAGCACATCGGTGCCTACCATGTGGAAACCGAGCGTGGCATGGTCACCTTCCTGGATACCCCCGGTCACGCGGCGTTCACCGCCATGCGTGCCCGTGGTGCCCAGGCCACCGACATCGTCATCCTGGTGGTGGCGGCCGACGATGGCGTGATGCCCCAGACCGAAGAAGCCATCCAGCACGCCAAGGCGGCGGGTGTGCCCATCGTCGTGGCGGTCAACAAGGTCGACAAGCCCGACGCCGATCCGGATCGCGTCAAGCACGATCTGGCTGGCCGTCAGGTCATCCCGGAAGAGTGGGGCGGCGATACCCAGTTCGTGCACGTCTCGGCCAAGGCCGGTACCGGCGTCGACGAACTGCTCGAAGCCATCCTGCTGCAGGCCGAGGTGCTCGAATTGACCGCTACGCCGGAAGCGCCCGGTCGCGGTGTGGTCATCGAGTCCCGCCTGGACAAGGGCCGTGGCCCGGTCGCTACCGTACTGGTACAGAACGGTACCCTGCGTCAGGGCGACATGGCCCTGGTCGGCGTCAACTATGGCCGCGTCCGCGCCATGCTCGACGAGAACGGCAAGCCGATCAAGGAAGCCGGTCCGTCCATCCCGGTCGAGATCCTCGGCCTGGACGGCACCCCGGATGCCGGTGACGAACTCACCGTGCTGACCGACGAGAAGAAGGCCCGCGAAGTGGCTCTTTTCCGTCAGGGCAAGTTCCGCGAGGTCAAGCTAGCGCGTGCCCATGCCGGCAAGCTCGAGAACATCTTCGAGAACATGGGCCAGGACGAGAAGAAGACCCTCAACATCGTGCTCAAGGCCGATGTGCGCGGTTCGCTCGAGGCGCTGCAGGGCTCGCTGTCGGGCCTGGGCAACGACGAAGTCCAGGTGCGGGTGGTCGGCGGTGGCGTCGGTGGTATCACCGAGAGCGATGCCAACCTGGCACTGGCCTCCAATGCCGTGCTGTTCGGCTTCAACGTCCGGGCCGATGCCGGGGCGCGGAAGATCGTCGAGCAGGAAGGCCTCGACATGCGCTACTACAACGTCATCTACGACATCATCGAAGATGTGAAGAAGGCGCTGACCGGTATGCTGGGCAGTGACGTCCGGGAGAACATCCTGGGTATCGCCGAAGTACGCGACGTCTTCCGTTCGCCCAAGTTCGGCGCCGTCGCCGGCTGCATGGTCACCGAGGGCATGGTGCACCGCAACCGGCCGATCCGCGTACTGCGCGAGGACGTGGTCATCTTCGAAGGCGAGCTGGAATCCCTGCGTCGCTTCAAGGATGACGTCGCTGAAGTGCGTGCCGGCATGGAGTGCGGTATTGGCGTGAAGAGCTACAACGACGTGCGCGTCGGGGACAAGATCGAGGTATTCGAGAAGGTCCAGGTCGCCCGTTCGCTGTAACGGCGACTCCGCCTCAGGACGGCAGGTCGCGGACCTGGCAGAGGATTGCCAGGTCCGGACTTGCCGTTCGCGTTTCCAAGATTCATGGCTGGCAGGCCGAGCGTCTGCGGCCTTTCGTACGAGAGTTTCGACATGGCCAAAGAATTCAGCCGTACCCAGCGCATCGGCGATCAGATGCAGCGTGAACTGGCACTGCTGATCCAGCGCGAGATCAAGGATCCGCGACTGGGCATGGTGACCATCACCGGTGTGGACGTCGCCCGCGACCTGTCCCATGCCAAGGTGCACATCACGGTCCTGGGCAAGGACGATGATGCCGAGGCGATCAAGCAGAATATCGGCATCCTCAAGGATGCCGCCGGTTTCCTGCGCCAGCAACTGGGCCGGGTGATGAAGCTGCGGACCATCCCCCAGCTGAGCTTCCAGTACGACGAGAGCATCCGTCGCGGCGCCCAGTTGTCGGCCCTGATCGAGCGGGCTGTCGCCGAAGACCGTCGCCACGACGGGGAGGAGTGAGGGTGGCCCAGGTCAAGCGTATTCGCCGGCAGGTGCATGGCGTGCTGGTGCTGGACAAGCCCCGCGGCTTTTCCTCCAATGCCGCGCTGCAGAAGGTCCGCTGGCTGCTCAATGCCGAGAAGGCCGGGCATACCGGTAGCCTCGATCCGCTGGCCACCGGCGTGCTGCCGCTGTGCTTCGGCGAGGCGACCAAGTTTTCCCAGTACCTGCTGGATGCCGACAAGGGCTACCGCACCGTGGCGCAGCTCGGCATCACCACCACCACCGGCGATGCCGAGGGTGAAGTGCTGGAGCGACGGGCGGTCGCTGTCGACGAGGCGGCCATCCTGGCAGCCTTGCCGGCTTTTCGCGGCGAGATAGAGCAGATTCCGCCGATGTATTCGGCCCTGAAGCGCGACGGCCAGCCGCTTTACAAGCTGGCCCGTGCCGGCGAAGTAGTGGAGCGCGAGCCGCGTTCTGTTACTATTGCCCGGCTGGAACTTCTGGCGTTGCAGGAAGATCGTGCGACATTGGAAGTGGCCTGCAGCAAGGGGACCTATGTGCGCACCCTGGTCGAAGACCTCGGCGCCCGTCTCGGCTGTGGTGCCCATGTCGCGGAGCTGCGGCGTACCCAGGCCGGTCCCTTTGGCCTGACGCAAGCGATCAGCCTGGACGAGCTGGAGGCCGCTCACGCCGAAGGCGGTTCCGAGGCGCTGGATCGCTTCCTGTTGCCGGTCGACAGCGGCCTGGAGCACTGGCCGCTGGTGCAATTGACGCAGCACAGCGCCTACTACTGGTTGCACGGTCAGCCCGTTCGGGCGGCCAATGCGCCGAAATTCGGCTTGATGCGGGTGCAGGACGACCAGGGTCGTTTCATCGGCATCGGCGAGATTGACGACGAGGGGCAGGTTGCCCCGCGTAGACTGATTCGGTCCTAGACCGATACCGAGGATGGCTGTCAGCAGGCACGGTCATTCCTCTTTTCCTAAGCACGGGAATTTTCCCGGCCTGTTACCTCAGAGGAGCCCTAATCATGGCACTGAGCGTCGAAGATAAAGCCCAGATCGTAAACGAGTTCAAGCAGAGCGAAGGCGACACCGGTTCCCCGGAAGTGCAGGTTGCCCTGCTGTCCGCCAACATCGACAAGCTGCAAGGTCACTTCAAGGCCAACGGCAAAGATCACCACAGCCGTCGTGGTCTGATCCGCATGGTCAACCAGCGTCGTAAGCTGCTGGACTACCTGAAGTCCAAAGACACCTCTCGTTACAGCGCACTGATCGCTCGCCTGGGCCTGCGTCGTTAATACGATGCAGACCTGCTGCAAGCAGTCTGAAGCTGGAGGTCGGCTCGCGCCGGCCTCCAGCTTTTTTGCTTGAGTGGCCGACAGAATCGGCCTGCGTCACCCCGGAGATCAACGAGGGTCCGAATCCCTCTGGTCGCCACTGTTTCCCCCAAGGCAATAAAGAGAAGGAAAGACTGTGAATCCAGTAATCAAGCAATTCAAGTTCGGTGAGCAGACCTTCACCCTGGAAACCGGTCGCATCGCGCGCCAGGCTTCCGGTGCGGTGCTGGTCTCCACCGATGACGTCAGCGTGCTGGTCACCGTGGTCGGTGCCAAGCAGCCTGCCGTCGGCAAGGACTTCTTCCCGCTGTCCGTGCACTACCAGGAGAAGACCTACGCCGCTGGCCGCATCCCCGGTGGTTATTTCAAGCGTGAAGGCCGTCCTTCCGAGAAGGAAACCCTGACCTCGCGCCTGATCGATCGCCCGATCCGCCCGCTGTTCCCCGAGGGCTTCCTGAACGAAGTCCAGGTGGTCTGCACCGTGGTCAGCACCAACAAGAAGTCCGATCCGGACATCGCTGCCATGATCGGCACTTCCGCCGCCCTGGCCATTTCCGGCATCCCCTTCGCCGGTCCCATCGGTGCCGCGCG
This sequence comes from Pseudomonas oryzihabitans, assembly GCF_032027545.1. Classification (GTDB taxonomy): domain Bacteria; phylum Pseudomonadota; class Gammaproteobacteria; order Pseudomonadales; family Pseudomonadaceae; genus Chryseomonas; species Chryseomonas oryzihabitans_F. The sequence goes on from NZ_JAVSJB010000022.1 coordinate 34,685, forward strand.
CGTGGGTTACCACAGCGAGCTGGGCTACCTGCTGAACCCCAGCTACGAGCAGCTGCAGAGCTCCAGCCTGGACATGGTCGTGGCCGGTACCCGTGACGCCGTGCTGATGGTGGAATCCGAAGCCGACGAGCTGACCGAAGACCAGATGCTGGGTGGCGTACTGTTCGCCCACGAAGAATTCCAGGTGGCCATCGAGGCCATCAGCCAGTTTGCCGCCGAAGCCGGCAAGCCGACCTGGAACTGGCAGGCTCCTGCCGAGAACACCGCCCTGATCGAAGCCGTCAAGGCCGAGGTCGGCGAGGCCGTGTCCCGCGCCTACACCATCACCGTCAAGCAGGATCGCTATGCGGCCCTGGGCGCCCTGCGTGACCAGGCCATCGCCAAGCTGGCCGGTGAGCACGGTCAGTACAGCGAAGCCGAGGTCAAGGAGACCTTCGGTCTGCTGGAATACCGCACCGTGCGCCAGAACATCGTCGACGGCAAGCCGCGTATCGACGGTCGTGACACCCGCACCGTTCGCCCGCTGCAGATCGAAGTCGGTCCGCTGAAGAAGACCCACGGTTCGGCGCTGTTCACCCGTGGCGAAACCCAGGCCCTGGTCACCGCGACCCTGGGGACCGCTCGTGATGCCCAGCTGCTGGACACCCTGGAAGGCGAGCGTCGTGACAGCTTCATGCTGCACTACAACTTCCCGCCCTTCTCGGTCGGCGAGTGCGGCCGCATGGGCAGCCCTGGCCGTCGCGAGATCGGTCATGGTCGTCTGGCCCGTCGTGGCATCCAGGCCATGCTGCCGACCCAGGAAGCCTTCCCCTACAGCATCCGCGTGGTCTCCGAGATCACCGAATCCAACGGCTCCAGCTCCATGGCGTCGGTGTGCGGTGCCTCCCTAGCACTGATGGACGCCGGTGTGCCGGTCAAGGCGCCGGTTGCCGGTATCGCCATGGGTCTGGTCAAGGAAGGCGAGAAGTTCGCCGTCCTGACCGATATCCTGGGTGACGAAGATCACCTGGGCGACATGGACTTCAAGGTGGCCGGTACCGCCAAGGGCGTGACCGCCCTGCAGATGGACATCAAGATCAACGGCATCACCGAAGAGATCATGGAGATCGCCCTGGAGCAGGCGCTGGAAGCGCGTCTGAACATCCTCGGCCAGATGAACCAGGTGATCTCCGAGTCGCGTGCCGAGCTGTCGGAAAACGCCCCGACCATGCTGGCGATGAAGATCGACCAGGACAAGATCCGCGACGTGATCGGCAAGGGTGGCGCCACCATCCGCGGTATCTGCGAAGAGACCAAGGCGTCGATCGACATCGAAGACGACGGCACCATCAAGATCTACGGCGAGACCCGCGAAGCCGCTGAAGCTGCCAAGCAGCGCGTCCTGGGCATCACTGCCGAGGCCGAGATCGGCAAGATCTACGTCGGCAAGGTGGAGCGCATCGTCGACTTCGGTGCCTTCGTCAACATCCTGCCCGGCAAGGACGGCCTGGTGCACATCTCGCAGCTGAGCGATCAGCGCATCGAGAAGGTCACCGACGTACTGAAGGAAGGCCAGGAAGTGAAGGTACTGGTGCTGGACGTGGACAACCGCGGCCGTATCAAGCTGTCGATCAAGGACGTGGCGGCGGCGGAAGCCTCCGGCGTCTAAGACGACCTCGCGTAAGAGAAAACCCGGCCTTGGCCGGGTTTTTTCGTTTCTAGGCGGATGACGCGGTGTTCGCCGGATAGTTTTCATCGCGGCCGTGGGCCGCTCCTACAGACTTCGAGTTAACCGTAGGAGCGGCCCATGGCCGCGATCAGCGAGGTATAGGATGAAGCACGACGGAGCGGCCGCGATTGGCCTACATCACGCCTTCTCGCGTATCCACTCGATGAAGCTGCGCACCTTGGGCACCTCCGCCATCTGTTCCGGGTAGGCCAGCCAATAGGCATGGGGGCTGGCCAGGCGATGCGGCCAGGCGAGTACCAGGTGGCCGGACGCCAGCTCTTCGGCGACCAGGAATTCCGGCAGCAGGGCCACGCCGCAACCTTCCCGGGCAGCGCGGGCGCAGAGGGTGAAGGTGTCGAAGCGCGGGCCGTGGTGGCTGTGTACCTCTTCGCGACCCAGGCTGGCGTACCAATCGTGCCAGGACTCCGGGCGGGTGGTGTTCTGCAGCAGGACGAAGTCAACCAGCGCTTCCGGACCGGCGATGCCTGGGGCAGGGAGCAGATCCGGCGCACAGACCGCGACCATGTGCTCGTGCAGCAGCAGTTCGCACTCGGCGCCGGGCCAGCTGCCGTGGCCGTAGAACAGGGCCACGTCATGGCGCGGATCGCGGAAGTCCACCGGCTCCAGGGCGCTGGAGACGTCCAGGTGGATGCTGGGATGGCGCAGGCGCCAGCCCTTCAGTCGAGGCACCAGCCAGCGCTCGCCGAAGGTCGGGGGCGTGGCCACGCGCAGCACCTCGGTTTCACCGCCGTAGGATCTGAGGTAGCGCGCCGACATCTCCAGCTGGTTGAGGATCTTGTCCACTTCGGCCAGGTACAGCGCACCGGCGGGCGTCAGCTGCAGACGGCGACGGACGCGGCGGAGCAGGCTGTGCTGCAGCAGCTCCTCGAGCTGGGCGACCTGCTTGCTGACGGCGCTCTGGGTCAGGGCCAGCTCGTCGGCCGCGCGGGTGAAGCTGAGGTGGCGGGCGACGGCTTCGAAGCACTGCATGGCGGTGATGGAGGGCAGATGGCGACGTTGCATGGCCTGATCCGTGACATGAAAAAAGGGAATGATATGCCGAGCAAAGGTCGGTTGTCCGGGACCGTCGCCCTGACCATACTCAAGGCCGATTCTTTCGATCTTTTCGGAGACCTCAGCATGAGCAAGGCCCTGTTGGAGCGCCTCGGCGTTTCCGCCCAGCACTACACCCAAGGCGACCATCTGGTGCATTCCCCCATCGACGGCAGCCAGTTGGGCAGCGTCGCCCTGGAAAGCGCCGCCGAGGTGGAGCAGAAGATCTCCCGCGCCGAGCGTGCCTTCCAGGCCTGGCGGGCGGTACCGGCGCCGCGACGCGGCGAGCTGGTGCGTCTGCTGGGCGAGGAATTGCGGGCACACAAGGCCGACCTCGGCGAGCTGGTGTCCTGGGAGGCCGGCAAGATCACCCAGGAAGGTCTGGGCGAAGTCCAGGAGATGATCGATATCTGTGATTTCGCCGTGGGCCTGTCACGTCAGCTTTATGGTCTGACTATTGCCTCCGAGCGCCCCGGCCACCATATGCGTGAGACCTGGCAACCGCTGGGGGTAGTGGGCATCATCAGTGCCTTCAATTTCCCGGTGGCGGTCTGGTCCTGGAACGCCGCCCTGGCGCTGGTCTGCGGCAATCCGGTGATCTGGAAGCCGTCGGAGAAGACTCCGCTGACCGCGCTGGCCTGCCAGGCGCTGTTCGAGAAGGCCCTGGCCCGCTTCGGCGAGGCGCCGGCGGACCTGAGCCAGGTGGTCATCGGTGATCGCGCCGCGGGCGAAGCCCTGGTGGACGATCCGCGGGTAGCACTGGTGAGTGCCACGGGTAGCACCCACATGGGACGTGAGGTTGGACCTCGGGTTGCGGCGCGCTTCGGGCGCAGCATTCTGGAGCTGGGCGGCAACAACGCCATGGTGCTCGCGCCTAGCGCCGATCTGGACATGGCCGTGCGTGCCATCCTGTTCAGCGCCGTCGGTACCGCCGGGCAGCGTTGTACCACCCTGCGTCGGTTGATCGCCCACCGTTCGGTGAAGGCCGAGATCGTCGAGCGACTCAAGACCGCCTATGCCAAAGTCCGCATCGGCCATCCGCTGCAGGGCAATCTGATCGGTCCCTTGATCGATGCCGCCAGCTTCCAGGCCATGCAGGGGGCGCTGGAGCAGGCCCGTGGCGAGGGTGGAGTGGTCTTCGGCGGCGAACGCCAGCTGGCTGAGCAGTACCCCAACGCCTATTACGTGGCACCAGCCATCGTCGAGATGCCGGAGCAGAGCGAGGCGGTGCGCCACGAGACCTTCGCGCCCATTCTCTATGTGCTGACCTATGATGACTTCGACGAAGCGGTGGCGCTGAACAATGCCGTGCCCCAGGGGCTGTCGTCCTGCATCTTCACCACCGACGTGCGCGAAGCCGAAGCCTTCATCTCGGCGACCGGCAGTGACTGCGGCATCGCCAACGTCAATATCGGCCCGAGCGGCGCCGAGATCGGTGGTGCCTTCGGCGGCGAGAAGGAGACCGGCGGTGGTCGCGAGTCCGGCTCGGATGCCTGGAAGGCCTACATGCGCCGGCAGACCAACACCGTCAACTATTCGCGCGAGCTGCCGCTGGCCCAGGGCATCGTGTTCGACTGAGTCGCCCAGCCAGGAGCGCACGGGAATGCAGTTGCGTGAGGAATGCCTGTGGGAGCGGCTGTATCCGGCAATGCCGGGGGCGCCGTTGCGGGGTGATATCGACGTCGAGGTGTGCGTCATCGGTGCTGGCTTCACCGGTCTCTCCACCGGCCTACACCTGGCCCAGGCCGGGCGTCGGGTGGCGGTGCTGGAGGCCCATGGGGTCGGTCATGGCGGCTCCGGCCGCAATGTCGGGCTGGTCAATGCCGGTATGTGGATTCCGCCCGACGAGGCGGTGACCACCCTGGGGCAGGAGGTGGGTGAGCGCCTGTTGTCGGTGATGGGCGATGCGCCGAGCCAGGTGTTCGCCCTCGTCGAGCGCTATGGCATCGACTGCCAGCCGCGCCGGGCTGGCACCCTGCACATGGCACACAGCGCCAAGGGCCTGGCCGATCTGGGGCGCCGTGCCGAGCAATGGCAGCGGCGCGGCGCCCGGGTCGAGCTGCTGGAAGGCGAGGCCTGCTATACGGCGTGCGGCACCCGCGACATCAGCGGCGCCCTGCTCGATCATCGGGCTGGCACCCTGGTACCCATGGGTTACGCCCAGGGGCTGGCCAAGGCGCTGCGCCAGGAAGGCGGGGAGCTGTTCGAGCAGACCGCGGTGCGGCAGTTGCAGCGGGTCGGCGAGCGCTGGCAGGTGGAGACCGATCGGGGCCGGGTCAGCGCCGACCAGGTGGTGATCGCCTCCAATGCCTACACGGAAGGCGAGTGGACCACCCTGCGCAAGCAGTTCTTCGCCGGCTACTACTATCAGGTGGCTTCGCAGCCACTGGGACCCGAGGCGGATTTCATCCTGCCGCAGGGGCGAGGTTCCTGGGATACCCGTACGGTACTGAGCAGCATCCGCCGCGATGCCGACGGTCGCCTGCTGCTGGGCAGCCTCGGCAACATGGCCGGGCGCCCCGCGAGCTTCATCCGGGCCTGGGCGGATCGCATCCAGCGGCACTATTTTCCCGCGCTCGGGCGGGTGGACTGGGAGTGCACCTGGACCGGTCGTATCGCCTTCACGCCGGATCATCTGATGCGCCTGTTCGAACCAGCGCCGGGATTGCTCGCGGTGACGGGTTACAACGGCCGCGGGGTGACCACTGGCACGGTCGTGGGGCAGGCTTTCGCCCGTTATCTGTGCAGCGGCGATCGCCAAGACTTGCCCATGCCGCTGGTGGGGCTGGATGCCAATCCGGTCGGGCAATGGCGCAGCCTGATGTATGAGGCGGGCTTCACCCTCTATCACGCCGGGCAGTGCCTGCGGGTGGTGCTCTAGCCAGGCTGGCCATCCCGCGCGGTGCTTGCGGGCGACGATTGCCGGAGCGGCCGATTTGCGCATTCGGCCTTGCGCAAATCGGCCGTTTTGCTTGGCGCGCCTTTCTTGCGGACCGGGCAGCGCAAGGACGTCGGCGGTACCTTGTGTTCGATGGTTACTTTGGTGGCACGACGAGCGCAGGGTGTTACGTTTTGGTGCGAAACAGGTGCAACCGGGTTGCGATCAGGTAACAAACGTTGCTGCCTTTCGGTGGGGGTTGTCATCGGCAGGGCGCTTTACTGTGACTTATCAGTGGCCTACGACCAAAGTCTCAAGGGCGCCCAGGGTGCACTGGCTGCGGCCTCAGCCGCAGCCGGCAGGGCCCTTCGCTCGCTGCAGCGATGGCAAATCGCCTGTGCACGGTGCACACAGGTGGGGGATGGCACAGGCTTTGCTCCTGCCGAGAAGCCAACCACCCTCTGGAGCAAACCTCCCATGTCGAAGATTTACAGAAAAGGCATTCTGGCTCTCGCTATCGGTTCTGCGTTCACTCTCTCGTCCCTGGCGCATGCCGATATCGTGATCGGTGTCGCCGGTCCCTACACCGGGGCCAGCGCCGCCTACGGCGAGCAGTTCTGGAAGGGGGCCACCCAGGCCGCGGAGGACATCAACGCCGCCGGTGGCATCAACGGCGAGAAGATCAAGCTGGTGCAGGGCGACGACGCCTGCGAGCCCAAGCAGGCCGTGGCCGTGGCCAACCGCCTGGTGGACTCCGAGAAGGTCAAGGCCGTGATCGGTCACTTCTGCTCCTCCAACACCATGCCCGCCTCGGAGATCTACGACGAAGCCGGCATCATCTCTATCACCCCGGCGTCCACCAACCCCAAGATCACCGAGCGTGGCCTGGCGGGCGTGTTCCGCATGTGCGGTCGTGACGACCAGCAGGGCATCGTCGCTGGCGACTACATCGTCGACGTGCTCAAGGCCAAGAAGGTCGCCATCATCCACGACAAGGACACCTACGGTCAGGGCCTGGCCGATGCCACCAAGGCGCAGCTCAACAAGCGCGGTGTGAAAGAGGTGCTCTACGAGGGCCTGACCCGCGGCGAGAAGGACTTCAACTCCCTGGTCACCAAGATCCGTGCCTCCGGTGCCGACGTGGTCTACTTCGGTGGCCTGCACCCCGAGGCCGGCCCGCTGGTCCGCCAGATGCGCGAGCAGGGCGTGACCGCCAAGTTCGTCTCCGGCGACGGCATCGTTTCCGCCGACCTGGTCACCACCGCCGGTGGCGCCCAGTACACCAAGGGCGTGCTGATGACCTTCGGTGCCGACCCGCTGCAGAACCCGGCGGGCAAGACCGTGGTGGAAACCCTGCGCAAGGCCGGCTACGAGCCCGAGGGCTACACCCTCTACTCCTACGCCTCGCTGCAGGCCGTGGCCGCTGCCTTCAACGGCATCAAGGGCACCGACGGCGCCAAGGCCGCCGAGTGGCTGAAGTCCCACAGCGTCAACACCGTCCTGGGTGAGAAGAGCTGGGACAGCAAGGGCGACCTCAAGGTCTCCGACTACGTGATGTACGAATGGGACGACAAGGGCAAGTACCACCAGCTGCCCTGATCCTCGCGTGAATCCGCCAGCCGCCGTCTCGTCTCCGCCCCAGGACGAGGCGGCGGGTGGCGGCCCTCGTCATCCATCCAGCGCGAGACTGCAAACGTGGACGGTATCTTCCTGCAACAACTGGTCAACGGCCTGACCCTGGGCTCGGTCTACGGACTCATCGCCATCGGCTACACCATGGTCTATGGCATCATCGGCATGATCAACTTCGCCCATGGCGACGTATACATGGTGTCGGCCTATCTCGCCGCCATCGGCATCGCCGTGCTGAGCGTATTCGGCCTGCATTCCTTCCCGGTGCTGATCTTCGGCACCCTGATCTTTACCGTGGTGGTCACCTCCGTGTACGGCTGGGCCATCGAGCGGATCGCCTACAAGCCGCTGCGCAACTCGACGCGCCTGGCCCCGCTGATCTCGGCCATCGGCATGTCGCTGATCCTGCAGAACTACGTGCAGCTCGCCCAAGGCGCGCGCCAGCAGGGGGTGCCGACGCTGCTCGACGGTGCGCTGCGCCTGCACATCGGTGATGGCTTCGTGATCATCACCTACACCAAGATCTTCATCATCGTGGCGTCCATCCTTGGCATGGGCCTGCTCACCTACGTGATCCAGAAGACCACCCTCGGCCGCATGTGCCGGGCCACCCAGCAGGATCGCAAGATGGCGCAGATCCTCGGCATCAACACCGACCGGGTGATTTCCTACGTCTTCATCATCGGCGCGGCCATGGCGGCGCTGGCCGGGGTGCTCATCACCCTCAACTACGGCACCTTCGACTTCTATGCCGGCTTCATCATCGGCATCAAGGCCTTCACCGCGGCGGTGCTCGGCGGCATCGGCTCGCTGCCCGGCGCCATGCTCGGCGGCATCATTCTCGGCATCTCCGAAGCCCAGTTCGCCAGCCTGGTGAACTCGGACTACAAGGACGTCTTCAGCTTCTCGCTGTTGGTAGCGATCCTGATCTTCCGGCCCCAGGGGCTGCTCGGCAAACCCCAGGTCACGAAGGTGTAATCCATGAGTCAGACGTCTTCCTCCTTCGACCTCAAGGTCGTGCTGCGTGACACCCTCATGGTGGGCCTGGTCTCGCTGATCCTGTTCGGCCCCATCGTCGGCATCGTGCTCGATGGCTACGGCTACACCCTCGAGCCCGGCCGGGTCGGCATCATGGTCGCCGTGGTCATGGCCGGCCGCTTCCTGCTCAGCCTGTTCGGCCAGACCGCCAAGGGGCGCGACTGGATCGAGTCCTTCAAGCGCAACGACGGTGGCGTTCACGTACTGCCGCCCGGGCACAAGTCCAATCTCAGATTCATCCTGCCCATCGTCATCCTGGTGGCCATCGCCTTTCCCTTCCTGGCGACCAAGTACTGGCTGACGGTGATCATCCTCTGCCTGATCTACGTGCTGCTGGGCCTGGGCCTGAACATCGTGGTGGGCCTGGCCGGTCTGCTCGACCTCGGCTACGTCGGCTTCTATGCCATCGGCGCCTACGGCCTGGCGCTGGGTTACCAGTATCTGGGGCTGGGCTTCTGGACCATGCTGCCGCTCGCCGCGGTACTGGCCGCGGTGGCGGGGGCGATACTGGGCTTCCCGGTGTTGCGCATGCACGGGGACTACCTGGCCATCGTCACCCTCGGCTTCGGCGAGATCATCCGCCTGGTGCTCAACAACTGGCTGGAAGTGACCAAGGGCCCCAACGGCATCGCCGCGCCGTCGCCGACCTTCTTCGGTATCGAATTCGGGCGCCGGGCGAAGGAGGGCGGGGTGCCCATCCATGAGTTGCTGGGCATCAGCTACAACCCCAACGCGACCATGATCTTCATCTACACCGTGCTGTTCCTGGTGGTGCTGCTGGTGCTCTACGTCAAGCACCGCCTGACCCGCATGCCGGTCGGCCGTGCCTGGGAAGCCCTGCGTGAGGACGAGATCGCCTGCCGCGCCATGGGCCTGAACCACGTGCTGGTGAAACTCTCCGCCTTCATGATCGGCGCTTCCACCGCGGGCCTGGCCGGGGTGTTCTTCGCCACCTACCAGGGCTTCATCAACCCGGCCTCGTTCAACTTCTTCGAATCGGTGCTGGTGCTGGCCATCGTGGTGCTGGGCGGCCTGGGCTCCACCGTCGGGGTGGTGGTCTCGGCCTTCGTCATGACCCTGCTGTTCGAGCTGCTGCGGGAATTTGGCGACATCCGCATGCTGGTGTTCGGCGTGCTGATGGTGGTGATGATGATGTGGCGGCCGCGCGGCCTGATCCGTATCGCCCGTAGTGGCTTCGCGATTCGCAAGGGAGTGGCGCCGTGAGCGACAACATTCTGACCGTGAGCGGTCTGGGCATGAGATTCGGTGGCATCAAGGCGCTGTCGGACGTGTCCTTCGATATCAAGCGGCACTCCATCACCGCCCTGATCGGCCCCAACGGCGCCGGCAAGACCACGGTGTTCAACTGCCTGACCGGCTTCTACAAGGCCACCGATGGCGAGATTCGCCTGGATACCGCCGATGGCCGCTCGACCCGGGTCGGCAAGATCATGGGCGAGCGCTTCCAGGCGACCGACTTCGTCAATCCGGCGCAATTCGGCAGTCGGCTCTGGTACAAGATGTTCGGCGGCACCCACCTGGTGAACCGCGCCGGGCTCGCCCGCACCTTCCAGAACATCCGCCTGTTCAAGGAGATGTCGGTGGTGGAGAACCTGCTGGTGGCGCAGCACATGCAGTGCAACCGCAACCTGATCACCGGCATCCTCAATACGCCCGGCTATCGCCGCGCCGAGGAAAAGGCGTTGGACACGGCCTTCTATTGGCTCGAAGTGGTGGACCTGGTCGATCACGCCAACCGCCTGGCCGGCGAGCTCTCCTATGGTCAACAACGCCGCCTGGAGATCGCCCGGGCCATGTGCACCCGTCCGGAGATCGTCTGCCTGGACGAACCCGCCGCCGGCCTCAACCCGGCCGAGACCGAGGCCCTGGCCGGGATGATCCGCCTGCTGCGCGACCAGCACCGCATCACCGTGGTGCTGATCGAGCACGACATGGGCATGGTGATGAACATCTCCGACCACATCGTGGTGCTGGACCACGGCCAGGTCATCGCCCGCGGCCTGCCTGCCGACATCCGCAACGATCCCAAGGTCATCGCCGCCTACCTCGGCGCCGAAGAGGAGGAGGTGGCATGACCACGCCGATCCTGGAATTCCGCAACGTCGACGTCTTCTACGGCCCCATCCAGGCCCTGAAGAGCGTCTCCCTGACCATCAACGAAGGCGAGACGGTGAGCCTGATCGGCTCCAACGGCGCCGGCAAGTCCACCCTGCTGATGTCCATCTTCAGCCAGCCCCAGGTGCGCAACGGGCAGATCCTCTACCGCGGCGAAGACATCTCCCGCAAGAACGCCCACTACGTCGCCTCCAACGGCATCGCCCAGTCGCCGGAGGGGCGCCACGTGTTCCCCGACATGACGGTCGAGGAAAACCTGCTGATGGGCACCATCCCCATCGGCACCCGCTGGGTGGATGAAGACATGCAGCGCATGTTCGAGCTCTTCCCGCGCCTCAAGGAGCGCCGCAACCAGCGCGCCATGACCATGTCCGGCGGCGAGCAGCAGATGCTGGCCATCGCCCGGGCACTGATGAGCCGGCCCAAGCTGCTCCTGCTCGACGAGCCGAGCCTTGGCCTGGCGCCCATCGTGGTGAAGCAGATCTTCCAGATCCTGCGCGAGCTGGCCCAGAGCGGCATGACTATCTTCCTGGTGGAGCAGAACGCCAACCATGCGCTGCGCCTGTCCGACCGCGCCTACGTGATGGTCACCGGCGAGATCCGCATGACCGGCAGTGGTCAGGAGTTGCTGGCCAATCCCCAGGTGCGCGAAGCCTACCTGGGCGGCCACTGACTATGGACGTGGTCCGCGGTCGCTCCCTGGTCGCGGGCCGGGCCCAGGGCCGCCTGGCCTGGGCGCCCATGGGCTTGAGTTTCTGGGGTGGCGTCGATCCGGCCAGCGGCCGGGTGATCGATCGCCACCATCCGCTGCACGGCCTGGAATTGGCCAGGCGCATCCTGGCCATTCCGAGCGGTCGCGGCTCCTGCACCGGCAGCGCCGTACTGCTGGAGCTGCTGTTGGCGGGACGTGGGCCAGCCGCACTGGTCCTGGCCGAGCCCGACGAGATCCTCAGCCTGGGTGCCATCGTCGCGGAAGAACTCTTCGATCGCTCCTTGCCGGTAGTCAGCCTGGGAGCGCAGGCCTTCGCGGCTCTGGCCAAGCACGATGAGATCGCGGTGAACGACTGCTGGGTCGGGGCACCGGGAAGTGTCTTTCCTGTGGCGGAACCGGATGACGCCGCCGACCTCCAGCTGAGCGTGACCGACCAGGCTCTGCTCGACGGTGCCCACGGCAGGGCGGCACAGGCGGCCATGGGTATCCTGGTGCGCATGGCGCGTTTGCAGGGTGCGAGCGAATTGCTCGATATCACCCAGGCTCACATTGACGGCTGCATCTACACCGGTCCGGCCAGCCTGGCGTTCGCCCGGCGGCTGGTGGAGTGGGGCGGTCGGGTGCAGGTACCCACCAGTCTCAATGCGGTGTCCGTGGATCAGCGCCGCTGGCGCGAGCAGGGCGTGGCACCGGCGCTCGGTGAGCCGGCCAGTGCCCTGGCCGAGGCCTATGTGGCGCTGGGCTGTCGACCCACCTTCACCTGCGCGCCCTACCTGCTGGACAGCGCCCCGGCCCTGGGTGAGCAGGTGGTCTGGGCCGAATCCAATGCCGTGGTCTTCGCCAACAGCGTGCTGGGCGCGCGTACCCAGAAATACGCCGACTTCCTCGATATCTGCACCGCCCTGACCGGTCGGGCGCCGCTGGCCGGCTGCCACCTGGACAGTGGTCGGCGCGCCAGCAAGGTACTGCGGGTGCAGGTGCCAAAGGGGCATGACGATGCCTTCTACCCGCTGCTTGGCTACTGGATCGGCTTGCGCTCGCCCACCCGGATTCCCGCGGTGCTAGGTCTGGAACATGCCCGGCCGAGTCGCGATGATCTCAAGGCCTTTGGTGCCGCCTTCGCCACCACTTCGGCGGCGCCGTTGTTCCATCTGGTCGGGGTGACGCCCGAGGCGCCGACGCTGGCTGCGGTCGCGGCGCCTGAGCTTGAAATCGAAGACATCGGCCTGGCCGAACTGTGTCAGGCCTGGGCCGAGCTGGACAGCGGCGCGGCGCGGGAGGTGCAACTGGTGGCTCTGGGCAATCCGCATTTCTCCGCCGAGGAATGCCTGCGACTAGCCGAGCTCTGCCGGGGACGGCACAGGCATCCCGGGGTAGCCGTGGTGATTACCCTCGGCCGTGAAGTGCGCGCCAAGGCCGAACGCAACGGCGCCTTGGCGGAGCTGGAGGCCTTTGGCGTCCAACTGGTGGGAGACACCTGCTGGTGCATGCTCGGCGAACCTCTGGTGCCGCCCCTGGCGCGTACCCTGCTGACCAATTCCGGCAAGTTCGCCCACTACGGTCCGGGTCTTACGGGGCGCGACCTGCGCTTCGCCGGCCTGACCGCCTGTGTCGAAGCGGCCTGCACCGGACTGGCACCGGCCGGACCACCCGCCTGGCTCGCACCAGCGGACTTATCCACCCGCTGACAGGTCCGAGTTCTGTACAGGATATCCGTGGATCGTCCTGTGGATAAGCTCGGCATAGCCGGCCGTGAGGCCCAGGCCACCTGGCCTGGCGAGAACTGCTCAAAAAATCGCCAGCGATGCGAAAACCCTTTTCTTTCCAATGCCTTATAGCCAACCGCTTGGATTCCCAGCGATCTGGGTATTCGCCTGGCGAATGACGCTGGGCTATCGTGGGCATTGGCCACCACTCTCGCAGAAGGAATCTTTCATGTCTTCGATCTTCATCACCGGCGCCACTTCCGGTTTCGGCGCCGCCACCGCTCGCCGCTTCGCCAAGGACGGTTGGTCGATCGTCATCACCGGGCGCCGCGAGGATCGCCTGCACGCCCTGGCCGAGGAGCTGTCCGGCCAGGCCAAGGTGCTACCGCTGGTGCTGGACGTCCAGGATCGCGCTGCCGTGGAAGCCGCGGTCGCCGGTCTGCCGGAGGAATTCAACCAGCTGCGCGCCCTGGTCAACAACGCCGGCCTGGCGCTGGGCAACACGCCGGCGCAGAGTTGCGACCTGGACGACTGGGACACCATGGTCGATACCAACATCAAGGGCATGCTCTACTGCACCCGCCTGCTGCTGCCGCGACTGATCGCCCATGGTGCCGGGGCTGGCATCGTCAACCTGGGGTCGGTAGCGGGCGACTATCCCTATCCGGGCAGCCATGTCTATGGCGCCACCAAGGCCTTTCTCAAGCAGTTCAGCCTGAGCCTGAGATCCGACCTGCTGGGTACCGGGGTGCGGGTGACCAACATCGAGCCGGGCCTGTCGGAAAGCGAGTTCTCGGTGGTGCGCTTCGGGGGTGACAAGGCCAAGGCCGATGCCGTCTATGCCGGCACCGAACCCCTGACCCCGGACGACATCGCCGAATCCATCCACTGGACGCTGAACCAGCCCAAGCACGTCAATATCAACCGCATCCAGCTGATGGCGACCTGCCAGGCGTTCAGCAACTTCAATATCCACCGCCAGAGCTAAGGGCGCTCGCTCGGCGCTGGCCGAAAAGTCGCCGAGCGCAGGTACTTTTCGTATAGGACCTAGTGTGGTGTTTCAGAAGTTATCTGCACAATTTTGGCGGCGCTTTTTCGGCCTGGGCGGCGTTGCTACTCCTCGCCATAGCCCTGCTATGACTCGTCGCGGCGCCTGGCCCGGAGACAAAAATCAATCGCCAATTCTTGCGCGAACTTCTGAAACACCACACTAGAGCACCTTGACCGCCCGGCCGATGAACTGGATCGGCCCGGTGGGTCGGCCGGTAGGCGAGCCGCCTTGGTTTTCCAGGGTGAGTTCGAACAGCTGGTTGGCTTCCAGCGGTGGGAGCCGGTCCAGCGGCACCTGCAGGGTGCGCCCCGGCTGGACCAGACCCAGCGATACCGGGCCCTGCCAGGCATCGGCCTTGGTCCAGAATTGCAGGGTCTTGCCGCTCGGCACGGCGTCGCGCCCGAGGGGAATCAGCTGCAGGTCATGGGCGCTGGCGGTCTGGATCACCCAGCCGGGCGTCCGGTCACCCGGCGCGGCCAAGACCACCAGGTAGCTTGGCGTGGGTACCGGGCGCATCAGCAACAGCACCGCGAGCACCAGGCTGGCGGCCAGTCCTGCCGCACTCAGGCCCTGCCAGAGCGCCAGGCGTTGCCACGGCGACGTACGCCGGGGTGTGGCCTTGGCGTCAGCTTCCCCCAGGCTGCGCTCGATGCGCGGCCACAGGTTCGCTCCGGGTTCGACGGGCGGCACCCGCTCGGCCAGGGGCTGCAGGCGGACCTCCCAGCGCGCCACTGCGGCGGCTAGCGCGGCGTCCGTTGCCAGCGCGCGTTCCACCCGGCGACGCTCTTCGGCGTCCAGGGTACCGAGCACGTATTCACCAGCCAGGCGCTCGCGGTCCTCGTCAGGGGGCAGGGTGGCATCGCTGTTCATGTCATGCACTCCCTCAGCGCCTTGAGGCCGCGAGTGATCCAGCTCTTCACCGTACCCAGCGGCGCCTGCAGGCGCTGGGCGATCTCACCATGGGAGCAGCCGTCCAGGTAGGCGGCCAGGATGGCCTCTCGACGCGGCGCCTCCAGATTCTGCAGGCAGCCCTCCAGGCGACTGCCCTCGGCCTGTCGCACCGGATCGGCGTGCTCGGCCAGGGGTTCCCATTCCTCCGCCAGCGGCACCAGGCGCTGGCGATCACGCAGGGCATTGAGCGCCAGGTTGCGCGCCACGCTGCACATCCAGCCCCGAGCCGAACCGCGCTCCGCTTCGAAGCCGGCCGCACCGCGCCAGATGCGCAGAAAGGCATCGTGGAGGATGTCCTCGGCCAGGCCACGATCCCGCACCAGGCGTAGGACGATACCCAGCAACAGCGGCGCCTCGGTCTGGTAGAGCCGCTGCAGGGCGGCGCGCTCGCCCCGGGCACAGGCGGCGAGCAGGGCGGCTGGATCAGGGGAGCGGTCGGTCACTAGGGCGCGCCAGGCTTGGGACGCCAGGGTGGCGACCGGATCAGCCGAGCCTAGCCGATCCGCTCCTGGCTGTCCCCTGTGCCTCAGCCCTTCTTCCAGAACAGATAATCGGCCTGGTAATTCACGGTCTCGCGCTCGCCCTTGTTGGCCGCGGTGCAGGCCTTGGCCGGCGCGACGCCCCCCTTGAGCGCGGTGCGCTGGATGTAGGTCGTGCCCTGGAAGGCGCCCTTGCCGTCGGCGGGTGCGGCTTCCACCAGTTGATAGGGGAGGTTGCCTGCGCCAGCGGGGGCGATGGCCAGTTGCTTGCCGACCACCTTGGAACCATCGGTGGACTCCCAGGTGGCGGGCGGTCCGTAGTAGCGGCCGACCAGGTTGCCCTGGCGGTCATGCAGGTCGGCCTTGGGGCCGACGAAGAACCATTCGGTCTGGCCAGGCATGTCCTTCTTGTCGCGGCACTCGTAGACGATGGTGCCCTTGCCTACGGTTTCCAGCATCTGGCTGTTGCCGGCGGGGACTCGGACGGCCTCGGGCAACTCGCCTTGCGCCAGCAGCGGGGTGCTCAGCAGGGCGGTCAGGGCCAGGATGCTGCAACGGCTATAGGTGTTGTTCATGCGGCTTGCTCCGGATTGAAAGGGGCACAGTCGGCAGGACTGTAGCGGCTATACCCGGCAGCCGGCGCTTTGGATGCAACTGTCATCAAAAATTTTCAATTCATCGGCATAGTCGCGACCGCCTCACTGTTGAACCGCTCTGCCATGCGGCTCCTGTCAGCTTGCCGTCAGCCGGGTTTCAGCGATCCCTAAGGTTGTTCGGTGATAGTGGCGCCGGGTCTTGTGTCCATCTTCCCCAGCCAGCCGGAGTCCTGCCGCGTGTCGTCCATCCCGAGCCCGGCGCGCCTGCGCCTCGAAAGCCTGGCGCTGTGCCTGCTGGCGGTGCCCCTCTTCACCCTTGGCCTCTGGGAGCAACCCTTCATCGGTTTCGACGGCCGCTTCGCGCTGTTCGCCCAGGAGATGTTCCGCCATGGGGTCAGTGCCTTCCCGACCAGCTACGGGCAGCCCTATCCGGACTATCCCGCCACCTCGACACTATTCATCAACGTCATTGCCCACCTGTTCGGCGAGGTCAATCGGCTGGCCACGGTGATCCCCACCGCTCTGGCCTCGGCCGCTATCGTCGGCCTGCTCTATCGGCTGCTGGCCAGCCATTCGCGGCGGTGGGCGCTGCTGGCGGTGCTGGTACTGTTGCTCACCAACGGCTTTCTCGCCAAGGCCCGCTCCATCTGCCTCGACCAGTTCGTCACCTTGGCGGCATTGGGCTGTTTCTACCTGCTGTGGAGCGCCGACCAGCGCGGCCTGCCCCGGCGGCGGGCGCTGGTCTTCCTGTGCCTGGCGGCGGGCTTCGCCGTGCGCGGGCCACTGGGGCTGATCGAGCCCTGTGGCGTGGTCTGCGTCTACTGGCTGCTGCAGGGCGACTGGCGGCGCAGCTTAGGCTACGGGCTGGTCGGCGCGCTGTTGCTGGCGCTGTGCTGCGCCGTGCTGTTCGGCCTGGCCTGGCACACGGGCGGGGTGCCCTTCGTCGAGGACGTGATCCGCATGCAGGTGTCCGGTCGGCTGGACGACACCGACGGCGCGGGATATCCCTGGTGGTACTTCCTGCAACTGGGCCTCTATCGCTACGCCCCGGCCTTTCCCCTGGCGCTGCTCGCCTTGCCGACCCTGAGGCGCCATTGGCTCTTGCGCCAGCAGCAGGTGGAGAGTCGCCTGCTGGTGCAACTGGCCGGTTTCGCCGTGCTCATCGTGGTGGCGTTGTCGATCCCCACCTTCAAGAAACCCTATTACATCCTGCCGGCGATCCCGGCCTGTGCTGCCCTCGGCGCCTGGGTGTTGTTGCAGGGCCAAGGGGTGCTGGCCTGGGTACGGCGACTGTTCCTGCCCCTGCTGGTGCTCTTCCCGGTGGTGCTCGGAGTGCTGGTCAAGTTGCAGCAACCGAAGCTCCAGGCCGCCGGCTGGTGGCCGCCGCTGGACCT
This sequence comes from Pseudomonas oryzihabitans, assembly GCF_032027545.1. Lineage (GTDB taxonomy): Bacteria > Pseudomonadota > Gammaproteobacteria > Pseudomonadales > Pseudomonadaceae > Chryseomonas > Chryseomonas oryzihabitans_F. The sequence continues at coordinate 52,019 of NZ_JAVSJB010000022.1, forward strand.
GCGGCTGTTGCTGGCAGGCTTCGGCATCCTCGCGCTGTTCGCCCTGCTGGCGGCTTGGCGCGAGCGCGGCGCCTTCCAGGTGGGCATGCCGCTGGCCGCCGCTGCCCTGGCGCAATGGCTGCTGGTGGTGCTGGCGCTGGACCCGATGCAGGCGCTGCGCTACGACACCCGCGCCTTCGTCACTCGCCTGGAGAGCCTGCGTCAAGGCGAGCCGGGCCAACTGGTGTTCTTCGGCCTGGGCCAGGACACCAAGGCCTTCCGCTACCTGATGAATCTCGACTACGACGTGCCCATGCCGGTGTTCATCGACGTTGGCCAGCCCGGGCAACTGGCGCATGTCGCCCGGCCCGCCTACGTGCTGCTCGACGCCGACAGCCAGGCGGCCCTGGCCGGTACCCCGCTGGCCGGTCGCCAACCGGTGCTGGATGGCCGCTTCAACGACAATCGCTGGCAGGCCTACTACCTGCCCTGAGGCCCGCGCCATGACCGACTCGCCCGATTTCCATCGTCGCCGGCTGTGCCTGGCCCTGGCCGGTCTGCCGCTGCTGGTCGCCTGCAAGCCGACCCAGGGTTACGGCCTGGCGGAGCGCCGGTCCCTCTGGTTCGAGGACCATAGGTTCACTCCGGTGACGCCCATGGCGTCGGCCAGCAGCTTCGTCCTCGGGGTGCTGCCCGATACCCAGTACTACAGCGAGAACAACTTCGAGATGACGCGCACCGGCAAGCGAGTGGAGCGTTATCCAGGACTCGGCTATCCACCCGCGCTGGCCTTTCACGCCCAGACCCACTGGTTGGCGAAGAACGCCGGGGCGCTGAACATGCCCTTCGTGGTGCACCTGGGTGACCTGGTCGAGGATGCCGAGCAACACGGTGAATGGCGCCTGGCCAGCCAGGCCATGGCACGTCTGGAGCGAGCCGGTCTGCCCTACAGTGTCATGACCGGCGATCACGATGTCATCGCGCTCTACACCGAGGATCGCCTGCGTGACGGCAGCGAGCTGTTCACCCAATACTTCAGTCCGGAGCGGGCGGCGCGGCAGAGCACCTTCCTCGAGCGCGACGCCACCGGCCTCAACGAAGCCCATCGCTTCGTGGCCCTCGGCCAGGGCTTCCTGCTGCTGACCCTGGACTGGTTCCCGTCGGAGCAGTCACTGGCCTGGGCCCAGTCGGTGCTGGATCGCTATCCGCACCTGCCCACGATCCTGGCCTCGCACAACATCGTCGACCTGGTGAATGGCCAGGCAGTGCTCTCGAACCGGCGCAACGACACGGGCGTGCGTCTGTGGAATCGCCTGATCCGCCGCAATGACCAGATATTCCTCACGCTCAATGGACACAACCACGGCAGCGGTCACCTGCGATTGGCCAACGACTTCGGCCATCCGGTGGATCTCCTGCTGATCAACTACCAGACCGAGTACGCCGGCGGTAACGGCCTGCTGCGCCTGCTGGAGCTGGACCTGGCGCGGGGGCGGCTGGAAGCCCTCACCTATTCGCCGTGGGTCGCCTATCGCCAGCAGAGTGGTGATCTACCGGTACGCCTGGGCAGCGACCCGCGCGACACCTATTCCGCCGAGGTGCTGGCGCCCCTGGCGTCGCCGCAGTTCGATAACCGATTCGTCTTGGAAATGGACTTCGCCACGCGCTTCGCCGGCTTTGGCGGCTATACCGCGCAGTTGCCGGCGGTGGCGGACGAGGGCGTGCTGGCGCGGTTGCGCCAGCAGCTGGGGATCACCTGATAGCCTGTTTAAAAGGCTTAGGCGGCTAACAGCCAGCCCCCGGCCACGGCCGTGGCGACGCCAGCGAGTCGCACCAGCGGCGCTGCAGCCTGGGGCAGGTAGCGCACCACGGCATAGCCCAGGCCATGCAGGGCGGCGGTGGCGGCGACGAAACCGGCGGCATAGGCCCAGGGATTGCTCATCTCCGGCAGCTCCAGGCCATGGGCCACGCCATGGAACAGGGCGAAGGCGGCGGTCAGGCCAACGGCGGCGGCCACCGGTGGACGGGCCGCCAGGGCCACCAGCAGACCCAAGGCCAGCACCGAGGCGGCGATGCCGGTCTCCATGAAGGGCAACTCCATTCCGGCGAAGCCCATCAGGCCGCCGATCAGCATGGTACCGACGAAGGCGCAGGGCAGTGCCAGCCGCGCCTTGCCCTGCTGCTGGGCGGCCCAGAGGCCCACGGCGAGCATGGCCAGCAGGTGGTCGAGACCGGTCAGCGGATGCAGCACCCCGGCGGCCAGGCCGTTCTCGGCATGACCGGGGTGGGCGAAGGCCAGGGCCGGGGCGAGCAGCAGGGCGGCGGTGGCGAGGATCTTGGCGTGTTTCATGGTGGCTCCTTGAGGGATGAAATCCTGGGTCAAGCGGCGGTCAGCAGACCCTGCTGCTCGATGAAGGCGATGATCTCATCCAGGCCCTTGCCAGTCTTCTGGTTACTGAAGACGAAGGGCTTGTCGCCGCGCATCTTGCGGGTGTCGCGATCCATCACCTCCAGGGAGGCGCCGACCATCTCGGCCAGGTCGACCTTGTTGATCACCAGCAGATCCGACTTGCAGATGCCGGGGCCACCCTTGCGCGGCAGCTTGTCGCCGGCCGAGACGTCGATGACATAGAGGGTCAGGTCGGACAGCTCCGGGCTGAAGGTGGCGGAGAGGTTGTCGCCCCCGGATTCCACCAGGATCAGGTCCAGGCCGGGGAAGCGGCGATTGAGCTGGTCCACTGCCTCCAGATTGATGGAGGCGTCTTCGCGGATGGCGGTGTGCGGGCAGCCACCGGTCTCCACGCCGAGGATGCGCTCGGGCGCCAGGGCCTCGTTGCGCACCAGGAAGTCGGCGTCTTCGCGGGTATAGATGTCGTTGGTCACCACCGCCAGGTTGTAGCGCTCGCGCAGGGCACGGCAGAGGGCCAGGGTGAGGGCGGTCTTGCCGGAGCCGACCGGACCGCCGATACCGACGCGCAGGGGTTGGGTAGTCATCTGGAGATCTCCTAGGAACGGAACAGGCGGCTGTACTGCCGCTCGTGGGCCATGCTGGTGAGGGCGAGGCCGAAGGGCGCGCCACCCCAGGCCGCTTCGGGCAGCTCGGCGGCCTGCTCGGCAGCGGCGGCCAGGGTCGGCAGCAGGGTGGAGGTGAGGCGCTGGGCGGCTTGCTGGCCCAGCGGCAGGGTTTTCATCAGCACCGCCAATTGGTTTTCCAGCCAGGTCCACAGCCAGGCATCCAGCGCCGCGCGCGGCGCTATGCCCCAGGCGCGGGCGGCCAGCGCCCAGCCCAGGGCGAAGGTCGGAGCCAGCTCGGCCAGCAGGGCGCGACTCTGGTCATCCAGTTCCGGCAGGCCGAGCAGCAGTTGCGCCAGGGAATAACCAGTCTGGCGACTTTCCAGCTGGAATTCCGCCGTCTCGCGGCTGGCCCGGTGCCGGTTGGCCAGTTCGCTCAGGCGTTGCCAGTCGCCTGCCACCGCGGCTTCGCAATGAGCCAGCAGCAGCGGCGCCTCGAAGCGCGCCAGGTTGAGTTCGAGGCTGTCGCGCAACCAGGACTCGGCGTCCGCCGCGGTGCGGATCAGGCCGCCGTCGATGGCCAGCTCCAGGCCCTGGGAATAGCTGTAGCCGCCAATGGGCAACTGGGGGCTGGCCAAGCGTAGCAGGGCAAAGGGCGGTGTCACGTGCGCACGCCGAAGTGATGAAGCTTAGGCGCATAGTTGAAGCCTTCCTCGCCGTGGTGCGAGTGGTGATGGCCGCCACCGTAGGCGCCGTGCTCGGGCTGGAAGCCGGCCTCGATCTCGCTGACCTGGGCGCCCAACTGCTCCAGCATGGCCTTGAGCACATAGTCGTCCAGCAGTCGCAACCAGCCGTCGCCGATCTGCAGGGCGACGTGACGATTGCCCAGGTGGTAGGCGGCGCGAGTCAACTCGAAGGCGCTGGTGCAGGTCACGTGCAGCAGCTTTTCCGGCCGGGCGACGACGCGCACGGTGCGGCCATCGCGGGCTTCGAGAAAGTCACCATCGGCCAGCGGAGGCTGACCGCGTTCGAGGAACAGGCCGACATCTTCACCCGCACTGCTCGTCGCTCTGAGGCGACTCTTGCTGCGGGCATCGAAGGTGAGATGGAGTTCGGCGTCCCAGGTATCCCGGGCCGCGCAACGGTTATGGATGACCAGCATGGCGAAACTCTTGGCAGTTATAGTCGGGCAGTACAGCAAGGGGCCTGCCAAATATCCGTATTCGCCTGGTGTAAGGGCAAGGAAAGATGACCGGACGATCAGGTTGCCTTTATTTGGTGCAGCATCGCATTCGCAAGGCGATCTATGCTCTCTTTTGGTGCGATCTTGTTCTCGGCGCGCCGCCAATGCTTGCTGCCGATGAGAATGAGCTTGAGCTGCTGCACCATCTTCGCCGCGGGCCACAGGTGCGGTGGCGTCAGCTCCGGCGGCGAATCGATCAGCTCGGGCAGGGTGGCGAACACCGTCTTCACTACCAGGTCGGCCAGGACATCGATCTGCGCGGGCACCAGATGCGGTAGCCGGCCCAGGGCGAGCAGGTCCCGCGCCAGATCCTGGGTGATGCGCTGCCGCAGCTCGGCGATGGCCTGGCGCACGGCCAGGGAGCCGCCGTATTGCTCGCGGGCGAGAAAGAGGAATTGGTCGCGGTTGTCGTGCACGGCACTGAGGAAGATCTCCACCGAGGCCTCGATCATGCCGCGTTGCTGCAACTCGTGGTGCCTTACCTGGCGCAAGGCGTCGCGGAAGGTGTCGCCTACCTCCGCCACCAGCGCCAGGCCGAAGGTTTCCATGTCGGGAAAGTGGCGATAGAAGCCCGCCGGGACGATCCCGGCCTGACGGCTCACCTCGCGCAGACTGAGACTGCCGAAGCCGCGACCGCTGTTCATCAGCAGACGCGCCGATTCCAGCAGCGCCTGGCGGGTTTGCAGCTTCTGCTGGGCACGAATCGACATGGGAAGATTCCAGGAGGCAAGGCGGCACTGTAGCAAAGGAAGCCCCGACTGACTGCAAGGGTTTTCCGCTACCGCTGGGTGGTAGTCTCTGCTTTCAGGCCCACCCTGTAGAGCGCCATGAATCTCGACAACCGCATCAAGTTTCGCCACCTGCTGTGTTTCCTGGAGATCGCCCAGCAGCGCAGTTTCGCCAAGGCGGCCGATGCCATCGCCGTGTCCCAGCCGGCCATCTCCAAGACCATCCGCGAACTGGAGGAGATTCTCGAGGTGCGGCTGTTCGAGCGCGGCAAGGGTGAGGTGACACTGACCGAGGCGGGCCTGCTGTTCCTGCGCCACGCCGGGCCCTGCGTCCAGGCCCTGCGCGAGGGCATGCAACTGGTGCGTGGCGGCGAGGCGGGAGGCCTGGTACGGGTCGGGGTCCTGTCGACGGTGGAAAGCCAGGTACTGCCTGAGGTCCTGGCGCGCCTGCATGAGCGGCACCGGCAATTGATCGTCAACGTCGCCACCGGACCCAGCGCCTACCTGCTCGGACAATTGCGCGTCGGCGACCTGGATCTGGTGGTCGGCCGCATGACCGACAGCCCCGACATCCACGGGCTCGATTTCGAGCACCTCTATACCGAGGCCCTGACCCTGGTGGTCCGCCCGCAGCACCCGCTCAGCCAGGCCTTGCCGGCCGACTTGGCGACTCTGGCGCACTATCCCCTGGTGCTGCCGCTGCCGGGCACCACCATCCGCCGGCATGCCGAGAGTCTGTTCGTGCAGTGCGGTATCCCGCTCAGTCCCCAGCGGCTGGAGACCCTGTCACCGACCCTGAGTCGCCAGTACGTTCGCCAGAGTGACGCCCTGTGGATCGCGCCGCTGGACGCAGTGCGCCGCGACTTGGCGACGGGCGAGCTGGTCGAGGTGCAACTGGGCGCACGCGAAGCCGGTGGCTCGGTGGGCATCTGCCGCAATGGCAGCGTGCCCCTGTCGTTGGCTACCCAGCGATTCCGCGATGTCCTGCGTGAGGTAGCGGGGGAATTGACACTTAACCATTAGGTTATGGCTAAGGACGCAGCTTTCAATTCAACCCGCCACCGCGCTGCGCCACACTGGGATCAGCCATCCCTTGGCCCCGATCCTTCCGTGGAGCATTCCAATGCATAACAAGCCCCACGACGTTCGCTACGTCGCCCGTGATCGTACCTGGCATCCCCAGGCCTATACGCCCGCCTACAAGTCTTCTATTCCGCGTTCGCCACGCCAGGCACTGGTGAGCCTGCAGCACCAGACCGCCTCCGAGCGCAGTGGTCCGGATTTCTCGCGCCTGCCCCTGGGCCCGCACGACAACGACCTGCTGCTCAACTTCGGTACCGGCCAGCTGCCCCAGGGCGAGCGCATCATCCTGTTCGGTACCCTGCGCGACCAGTTCGGCAAGCCGGTACCTAATTCCCTGGTGGAAATCTGGCAGGCCAACGCCGGCGGCCGCTACCGGCACAAGAACGACGTCTACCTGGCGCCCCTCGATCCCAACTTCGGCGGCGTGGGTCGGACCCGCACCGACAGCCAGGGTAACTACGTCTTCCGTACCATCCGCCCGGGTCCCTACCCCTGGCGCAACGGCAGCAACGACTGGCGTCCGGCGCACATCCACGTCTCGGTCATGGGCCCGGCCATCGCCACCCGGCTGATCACCCAACTGTACTTCGAGGGTGATCCGCTGATTCCGCTGTGCCCCATCGTCAAGTCCATCGCCAATCCCGATGCCGTCCAGACCCTCATCGCCCGCCTGGACATGAGCATGGCCAACCCCATGGACTGCCTGGCCTATCGTTTCGACATCGTCACCCGCGGCGCGCGGCAGACGTTCTTCGAACACCACTGAGGACGCGAGAGATGACGCCCAACCACCAAGCCCTTCTGCCGGAAACCCCCTCCCAGACCGCCGGCCCCTATGTGCACATCGGCCTGGCCCTGGCCGCGGCCGGCAACCCCACCCGCGACGTCGAGATCTGGAACCAGCTGGCCAAGCCCGGCGCCCCCGGCGAGCACATCCTGCTCACCGGCCAGGTGTTCGACGGCAACGGCAACCTGGTACGCGACTCCTTTCTGGAGTTCTGGCAGGCCGACCATGCAGGTCAATACGATCCGGTCTACGACGTGGAGAAAGCCTTCAACGGCTTCGGCCGGACCGCCACCACCTTCGATGCCGGTGACTGGACCCTGTACACCGTCAAACCCGGCCAGGTCGTCGACCAGCGCGGCCAGCCCATGGCCCCGCACATCAACGTCACCCTGTTCGCCCGCGGCATCAACATCCACCTGCAGACGCGCCTCTACTTCGACGACGAAGCCGAGGCCAACGCCCGCTGCCCGGTCTACAACCTGCCGGAGCCGGAGCGCCGGTCGACCCTGCTGGCACGTCGCTGCGAGATCGAAGGCCGCCTGGCCTATCGCTTCGACATCTACCTGCAAGGCCCCCAGGAAACCGTCTTCTTCGATATCTAGCAGAGGCAGACCGCAAAAAGCCCTGCCGAGGCAGGGCTTTTTCGTGGCCGCGATCCAGGGGTCAGATGCGGTAGGTGGTCTTGGTCATCACCTTGGCCACCAGGCTCATGCCGTACTTCACCGGCGTGGGAAAGCGCCAGCCGCCGGCCGCCAGGGCGTGCTCGGCGTGCTGTTCCTCGTCGATGCGCATCTGCTCCAGTACCGCCCGCGACTTGGCATCGGCGGCGGGCAGCTTTTCCAGGTGCTCGTCCAGGTGACGGCAGACTTGATCCTCGGTCGCCGCGACGAAGCCCAGGCTCAGGCGGTCGCTGATCAGGCCCGCACCGGCGCCGATGCCGAAGGACAGCCCATAGAACAGCGGATTGAGCAGGCTGGGTCGTTCACCCAGGGCACGGATGCGTTGTTCGCACCAAGCCAGGTGGTCGATCTCCTCGTCCGCCGCGCGCTCCATCTCCTCGCGTACTTCCGGTAGCTTGGCGGTCAGCGCCTGGCCCTGGTAGAGCGCCTGGGCACAGACCTCACCGGTGTGGTTGATCCGCATGAGGCCGGCCGCGTGGCGGCGTTCCTCGTCGCTCAGCTCGGCATCCTTGAGCGGAATGGCCGGCGAGCTACGGGTCGGCGCGCCGCTGAAGGGCGTCAGGGTACGCAGGGCGGTATCGGCCTGGATCAGCAGCCGATCGAACGGGGAATACTGGCGGGTGGAGCGCATGGTGATCTCCTTGGCGGACGGGGAAGGGCGGAACGATGCTTAGCCCGGAGGCCACGTCATCTGCCGCTTGCCCAGTACGTGCATGTGGATGTGATAGACCGTCTGGCCACCCAGGGCGTTGCAGTTCATCGCCACCCGGAAGCCTTCTTCGCAACCTTGCTCCTGGGCCAGGCGCTGGGCGGTGAAGAGGATGTGCCCGGCGAGCTGCTTGTCGTCGGCCTCGCTCAGGTCGTGCAGGGTCGCGATGTGCTTCTTGGGGATGACCAGGAAGTGCACGGGCGCCTGGGGGGCGATGTCATGGAAGGCCATGACCTGGTCGTCCTCGTAGAGCACCTTGGCCGGAATGTCCCCGGCGACGATCTTGCAGAACAGACAATCCACGGCGATCTCCTGCTGGCTGGATAGGCATTGAGTGTACCAGTGGCTGTCCCTGGGGTCAGGTGCGGCGGGTGGGAGCACCCTTACGCCGGTTGAAAGAGTTTGCCGATCCGGATCGCCGCCGAGCGGACCAGCGAGCGCGGGAAGAAGCGTGGCATCAGGCTGCCCAGGCGATTGCGCCAACCGGGCACGATCACCGCCTGGCGCCGCTCCAGCCCCTGGACCGCCGCCAGGGCGACCTCCTCGGCGGACATCAGCAGCTTGCTCTGTTCCATGCGCCCGGTCTGCAACCCGGCATTCTTGAAGAAGGCGGTGCGCGTCGGGCCGGGGCAGAGCACCGACACCGACACGCCGCGCTTCTTGAGCTCCTCGCGCAGACCCTCGGAGAAGTGCAGCACATAGGCCTTGGTCGCCGCATAGCTGCTCATGTAGGGAATCGGCTGGAAGGCCGCGGTAGAGGCCACGTTGAGGATCTGGCCGCCGCCCTGGATCGCCATGTGCTGGCCCAGGGCATGGCACAGGCGAGTGAGCGCCAGGATGTTCAGCTCCAGCTGCTCCTGTACTCGCGGCCAGTCGGCTTCGAGGAAGTCCCCACCGCTACCGATCCCGGCGCAGTTGACCAGCAGCCCGATGGCGCGCTCGCTTTGCTCCAGCTCGTGCAGCAGCCCGGTCAGATGCAGCGGCTCCGCCAGGTCGCAGACCCGGTACAGCACCTCCACGTCGAAGCGCTGGGCCAGCTCGGCGGCGATGCTCTCCAACTTGTCCTTGCGCCTTGCGAGCAGGATCAGCGGCTGACCACGCCGTGCCAGGGCTTCGGCCAGGGCCAGGCCGATTCCGCACGAAGCACCGGTTACCAGGGCATAACGCTGCATACTGCTTTCTCCAGGACCGAGACGTCGGGACGCGACCGGATCTAGTAAGGTTTGACCACCACCAGGATGACCACCGCGATGAGGATGAGTACCGGCACCTCGTTGAACCAGCGATAGAACACGTGGCTGCGCTTGTTCTCGCCGCGTTCGAATTTCTTGCGCATGGCGCCGCAGACGTGGTGATAACCGATCAGCACCACCACCAGCGCCAGCTTGGTGTGCATCCAGCCCTGGGTCATCCAGCTCGGATTGATTACCAGCAGGCCGATGCCGAACACCAGCGTCAGGATCATCGCCGGCAACATGATGCCTCGGTACAGCTTGCGCTCCATCAGGCAGAAGCGTTCATGACTGACCGCATCGCTGCTCTGGGCGTGATAGACGAACAGCCGTGGCAGATAGAACAGGCCGGCGAACCAGCAGACCAGGGCGATCAGGTGGAAGGCTTTGAACCAAAGATAGAGCATCGGGGCGTTCTCCTTATCAGTCGGCCTCATCAGGCGGCGCGATATTAGAGTGGCGCCGCCGGCAAGTCATTCACTCCGGTCATCCCGGCCGATGGTCCGCGGTCGCGCAATAGTTGACCATTTTGCTGGGGCAAGCGGATAATTTCGTCACTGAATTGTGTTCGGCGCGAGCCGGGAGACTACGGCAATGACCATTGAAACCTTCACCCCGACCCCCCTGCAGTTCACCCTGGGTGCGGCCACCAAGGTGAAGAACCTGATCGAGGAAGAGGGCAATCCCCGCCTGAAGCTGCGCGTCTTCGTCACCGGTGGCGGCTGTTCCGGCTTCCAGTACGGCTTCACTTTCGACGAGGATTCCGCGGACGACGATACCGTCATCGAGCGCGATGGCGTGCACCTGGTGGTCGACCCCATGAGCTTCCAGTACCTGGCCGGTGCCGAGGTGGACTACCAGGAAGGCCTGGAAGGTTCGCGCTTCGTCATCAAGAACCCCAATGCCGCGACCACCTGCGGCTGCGGCCAGTCGTTTTCCATCTGATCGCAGGCAGGCCCTGGTCTAGCGCGGATAGAGCGCGCCCAGCACCCGCGGCCCGCTGGCTCCGGTGACTTCGGGACAGTTGCCGGGCAGGCCCGTGCAGAAGCGGTGGGCCAGCCAGGCGAAGGCCATGGCCTCCATCCAGTCCGGCGATACCTGATAGGCCTCGGTGCTGCCCACCCTGGCCGGTGCCAGTTGCTTTGCCAGCCGCTCCATCAGGTCGGTATTGTGCGCGCCACCACCACAGACCAGTACCTCGTCCACCGCCTGCGCGGCCCGGATGCTGTCAGCGATGCTGCGGGCGCTCAGCTCGGCCAGGGTGGCCTGGACGTCCACCGGTGCCAGTTCGGCATGCCGGTCGAGATGCTGCCGCAGCCAGCGCAGATTGAAATGCTCGCGTCCGGTGCTCTTCGGGCCGCTCTTCACGAAGAAGGGATCGCTCAGCAACCGTTGCAGGAGTGTGGGGATCACCTGTCCCTGCGCCGCCCAGGCTCCGTTCGCATCGTAGTCCAGGCCCAGGTTGTGCTGGATCCAGGCGTCCAGCAGCACGTTGCCCGGTCCGCAGTCGAAGCCGCGCACCGGTAGCTCCGGCGCCAGCAGAGTCACATTGCTGAAGCCGCCGATGTTGAGCACCGCCCGTGGACGATCCTGGCCGAACAGATCGGCATGGAAGGCCGGTACCAGCGGCGCACCCTGGCCACCGGCGGCGAGATCACGGCGGCGGAAGTCGGCCACCACGTCGATGCCACTGAGTTCGGCCAGCAGGGCGGCGTCACCGATCTGCAGTGTATAGCCCTGGGCGGGCAGATGACGGATGGTCTGGCCATGGCTGCCCACGGCGCGGATGTCGTCCGGTACCAGTCCCTGCTGCTCCAGCAGCTCGGCGATGCCTTGGACGGCGAGCGCGATCCAGGCCTGCTCGGCCTGGGCGATCCGCTCGATTTCGTTGTCCCCGGGGGCGCACAGCGCCAGCAGCTCCTGACGCAACGCCTTCGGCATGGGAATGCCCAGGGCGGCGACGAAGCGAGTCCGTTCCCCCTGTTCGATCAGCGCGATGTCCAGGCCATCCAGGCTGGTGCCGGACATCACCCCCAGGTAGCGCTCCATCTCAGCGCTTGTTCATCGCGAGTAGAGAGGCACGCTCCTGGTCCATGCGGGCCATGAGCGGCTGGCTCTGCGCCAGGAAACGCGAAATCTCGTTCTTGGCGATGGGGTCGGCCATGGGCAACTTCACTCCGAGCGGATCGACGTGGTTGCCATTGATGCGGAATTCATAGTGCAGGTGCGGGCCGGTCGCCAGGCCAGTCATGCCCACGTAGCCGATCACCTGGCCCTGCTTCACCGCCACGCCGGCACGCATGCCCTTGGCGATGCGGCTCATGTGGCCATAGACCGTGGTGTAGGTCTTGCCATGCTGGATCATCACCACATTGCCGTAGCCGTTTTCCTGTCCGGCTTTGGCGATCTTGCCATCGCCGGTGGCATGGATCGGCGTACCCGTGGGTGCGGCATAGTCGACCCCCTTGTGCGCGCGCATCTTGTTCAGCACCGGATGGAAGCGGCCCATGGTGAAACGCGAGCTGATCCGCGAGAACTCCACCGGGGTGCGGATGAAGGCCTTGCGCATGCTGCCGCCTTCGGCGGTGTAGTAGTTCGTGGTGCCGTTCTTCGCCGTGTAGCGCACGGCGGTGTAGGCCTTGCCCTTGTTCACGAATCGCGCGGCCAGGATGTTGCCGTAGCCCACGTGCTTGCCATTGACCACCTTGTCCTCGTACACCACCTCGAATTCGTCGCCTTCCTGGATGTCCAGGGCGAAGTCGATGTCGTAGCCGAAGATGTTGGCCAGCGCCATGGTCATGTCATGGGACAGCCCGGCCTTCTGCGCCGAGGCGAACAACGAGCTGGTAATGCGTCCCTGGGCATAGGCCTTACGAATCTCGGGAGTGACGGTCTTGTGCTCGACCTCGTAGCCCTGGTCGGACTTCACCAGCGACAAGGTCTGCAGCGCGGTCAGCTTGGTGCGCACCGCCAGCAGTTCGCCGGATGGCTCGCGCTGGAATTCGATCTTCTGACCCACGCGCAGGCGGGTCAGCTTCTTGGCTTCCTTGCTGCTGGCGAGCACCTCGTGCACCACGGCGGCGGCCAGACCGGCTCGTTCGAACAGGGTCGAAAGCGTATCGCCCTTGCGCACCGTCTCGGTCGTCCACTGTGGCTCGACGTTTTCGGTGGCGGCGACCTCTTCCTCGCCAGGCGCGTCCTCGGCGGTTTGCGCGGTCGGCTGATCCTGGGGGATCTGGGCGAAAGGTGAAGTGTTCTGGGCGTCCGCAGCCTGAGTCTCGGAGAGCACCTGCTCCTTTAGATCGTCCTGACCCTGCACGGCGCGCGCGGCGTCGTGCTCAACATCCAAGTTGATGGAAGTACGTTTCGCCTCGACCTGCTGCGAGGGAAACACGAGCAAGGCCAGACTCAAGAGTGCGGCCACCCCGCTGGCGGCCACGAGGTGGCTTTTGGGGTAGAACGGACTTTTGGGGATGGGCTTCGTCATTTAGCTAAAGTGATGATGTGACGTTAAAAGAAGTGAATAACTGCCTAAAATATAATCAAAAGCTAGCTGTCACAACCCTTTGGCGTGACTGATCCGACGTGCTGGCTGGCGGCTACCAGGGGCATCTTGATAAGGTTCACGCTTTCGAAATTCAGAGGCGGAGCCCCAATGAAAACGGTCCAGGAGCAGCTGGCGATCATCAAGCGTGGCGCAGATGAGCTGCTTGTCGAGTCAGAGCTTGTAACAAAACTGGAGCGCGGCATTCCGCTGCGCATCAAGGCAGGCTTCGATCCGACCGCTCCGGACCTGCACCTAGGCCACACGGTGCTTATCAACAAGCTGCGCCAGTTCCAGGAGCTCGGCCATCAGGTCATCTTCCTGATCGGCGACTTCACCGGCATGATCGGCGACCCCAGCGGCAAGAGCGCCACCCGCCCGCCGCTGACCCGCGAGCAGGTGCTGGAGAACGCCGAGACCTACAAGGCCCAGGTGTTCAAGATACTCGACCCGGCCCGAACCGAAGTGGCCTTCAACGCCACCTGGATGGATCAGCTATCCCCGGCCGACTTCATTCGTCTCTCCTCCCAGTACACCGTGGCGCGGATGCTCGAGCGCGACGACTTCAGCAAGCGCTACGCGGGCAATCAGCCCATCGCCATCCACGAGTTCCTCTATCCGCTGGTACAGGGCTACGACTCCGTCGCCCTGCGCGCAGACGTTGAGCTGGGCGGTACCGACCAGAAATTTAATCTGCTCATGGGGCGCGAGCTGCAGCGTGCCTACGGTCAGGAAGCCCAGTGCATCCTGACCATGCCGCTACTCGAAGGCCTGGACGGTGTGAAGAAGATGTCCAAGTCCCTGGGCAACTACGTCGGCATCCAGGAAGCCCCTGGCGTCATGTACAACAAGCTGGTCTCCATTCCCGATACCCTCATGTGGCGTTACTTCGAGCTGCTCAGCTTCCGCAGCCTGGAAGAGATCGCTCAGTTCCGCAGCGACGTGGAGCAGGGCGCCAATCCCCGTGACATCAAGATCAAGCTGGCCGAAGAGATCGTCGCCCGTTTCCATGGCGAAGAAGCCGCCCAGACTGCCCATCGTTCCGCGGGCAACCGCATGAAGGATGGTGAGCTGCCGGAAGACCTGCCTGAGGTCGAGCTGGAAACCGATGCGGCATTGCCTGTCGCTGCTGTGCTCAACAAGGCCGGGCTGGTGAAGAACGCCGCTGCTGCGCGCGACCTGCTGGCCGCGGGCAGCGTCAAGGTGGACGGCGAGGTGGTCGATCGTGGCTTCCTGTTCGAGATCGGCCGTACCTATATATGTCAGGCCGGCAAGAAGGCCTTCGCCCGCATCAGTGTTCGTCAGCAATAAAACTGAAATAACCTGTTGACCTGTTCCGAAACTCCCCTATAATGCGCCCCACTTCCGGCGCAGACGCTGAAGGGCTTGAAAATCAAGCACTTAGGTCTGAGCCGGGT
>NZ_JAVSJB010000023.1:0-59468 GCF_032027545.1 Pseudomonas oryzihabitans
CCGTGCCCGCGTCTTCAAGGAGATTCACATGACCGACCTCAACGCTGGCCAACCGGCCCTGCTCACCACCGTCAGCCTGACCGACTTCATCGCCGAGTTCGGCGAGGGTCTGCTCGACTCCCTCAACCGTTCCAACCCACCGGTCTATGCCGGCGCCGCTCACCCCGGGCGCCAGGCCGTGATGGCGGGGCTCAAACGCACACCCTTCCCGGCGCAAGCCGATGTCGTCCAGGCGATCGCCGCGCTGCTGCTCGACCGCGGCGAACAGGCCGGCATCATCAACGCCGAGATGGGGACCGGGAAAACCATGATGGCCATTGCCGTGGCAGCTGTACTCCACGCCGTAGGCTATCGCCGCACCCTGGTCGTCTCGCCGCCCCATCTGGTCTACAAGTGGCGACGCGAGATCCTCGAAACCGTCCCGGGCGCGCGCGTCTGGGTGCTCAACGGGCCGGACACCCTGGTGAAGCTGCTCAAGCTCCGCCAGGCCCTGGGAGAGCCGTACGATGGTCGTCAGGAGTTCTTCATCCTGGGCCGCGTACGGATGCGGATGGGCTTCCACTGGCGGCTGGCGTGCGGTACGCGCCGCGCCGCCGGCGGAAGACGACTGGCCTGCTGTACGGACTGTGGTCGCGTGCTCGAGGACGAGGAAGGCAACTACCTCACCCTGGAGGACTTCCAGCGCGAGGAGCGGCGCCGGCAGTGCCCGAAGTGCAAGGCGCCCCTCTGGACGCTGATGCGCCCGGGCAAGACCGCGAGTGGTGACAGACGCAGCGTGATCCTCAAGTCGATGTGCCGCATACCCACCATCGGTCCCATCCGGGCCGAAAAGTTGGTGGCGGACTTCGGCGAAGAGTTTCTCGCCACGATGCTGGCTGACAACGTCCATGAGTTCATCAACCTGATGGACGCCAAGGGCAACTTCGTCTTCAGTGACCGCCAGGCCAAACGCATGGAACGGGCGATGGCCAACCTGGAATTCGGCTTCGGCGAGGGCGGCTACCAACCGACCGAGTTCATCAAGCGCTACTTACCGGAGGGCTACTTCGACCTGCTGGTGGTGGACGAGGGACACGAGTACAAAAACAGCGGTTCGGCCCAGGGCCAGGCTATGGGAGTGCTGGCAGCGAAGGCTCGCAAAACGCTTTTACTGACGGGCACGCTCATGGGCGGCTACGCCGACGACCTGTTCTACCTCCTGTTCCGGATCCTCTCCCGGCGCATGATCGAGGACGGCTACCGACCGAACGCGCGTGGCAGCATGGCCCCTGCGGCCATGTCGTTCATGCGCGACCACGGCGTGCTCAAGGACATCTACACCGAGCGCGACAGCCAATCGCACAAAACGGCCCGGGGCAAGAAGCTTTCGGTACGGACGGTGAAGGCCCCAGGCTTCGGCCCCAAAGGTATCCACCGCTTCGTGCTGCCCTTTACCGTGTTTCTCAAGCTCAAGGACATCGGCGGCAATGTGCTGCCGACGTACCAGGAGGAGTTCGTCGACATCCCGATGGAGGCGCACCAGGACGCGGCCTATCGGCAGCTGGCCAGCAAACTCACCGCGGAGCTCCGCCAGGCCCTGGCACGGCGAGACACCACGCTACTTGGGGTGGTGCTCAATGTGCTGCTGGCCTGGCCGGACTGCTGTTTCCGGCCGGAGGTGGTGAAACACCCTCGGACCCGGGACACCTTGGCCAGGGTCGACGCGATCTTCGACGAAGACCAGGCCAGCCCCAAGGAGGAGGCGCTGATCGAGCTGTGCCGTCAGGAGAAGGCGCTGGGCCGCAAGGTGCTGGCCTACACCGTCTACAGCGGCACCCGGGACACGACCAGTCGGCTCAAGCGCTTGCTCGAGCAGGCCGGTCTGAAGGTGGCGGTACTGCGTGCTTCGGTGGATACGGCCCGACGCGAGGATTGGATCCTCGACCAAGTCGACCGTGGCGTCGACGTGCTGGTCACCAACCCGGAGCTGGTGAAGACCGGTCTGGATCTGCTGGACTTCCCGACCATCGTCTTCCTACAGACGGGCTACAACGTCTACACCCTGCAGCAGGCAGCGCGCCGGTCGTGGCGGATCGGTCAGAAGCAGGCGGTACGGGTGCTGTTCTTCGGCTATGCCGGCAGCTCCCAGATCACCTGCCTGCAGCTGATGGCCAAGAAGATCGCGGTGGCTCAGAGCACGTCGGGAGACGTTCCAGAGTCTGGGCTCGATGCGTTGAACCAGGATGGTGATTCGGTCGAGATGGCGTTGGCTAGGCAACTGGTCAGTGGATGACAACAGCCCCTCTTCGGAGGGGTTCCTTCTCCCGATACCCTAGAGAAGCAGCTATCAGCGTCCTGCTAAACACGAAAGACCCACGAGCAATCCGCATATTTATTTACGCATAGTTTTGTGTATCATGAGCTTGCGCGTGCCATACCTATGACTAAGCTAACTACTTTGATCGCACCGACACGACAATCGAATTGACTCAGACGATCACACCTACCTACCGCTATCGAATGACTTTGAGGCCACAGCGCATGAGTGCACTCCTAGACCGGGCTGAACAGGCGGTGTCTGCTACAGCAATGGTTCGAGGCTTTAGCGCGAAATTGAAAGAGGTCACCAGTGGTGAGGTCACTCACCTAGTGATTTTCAAGGACAACGAGCCGGCTGCAGTGTTGGTAGGCGTAGAGGCCTACCAAGCTCTGCAGGACGAACTCGAAGACCTGCGTGCTGAGCGCCTCGCCATTGAACGCCTTTCCACCTTGGACAAACAAAACACAGTGAGCCTTGAGGACATGGAGGCTCGCTTCGAATAGGCGAAGGTTGATGAAATGGAGCGTTCGGTTTCACCCTGATGTCGAGCATGATCTCGTCCAGCTAGGCAAAGCTGAGGCGAAAAGGGTACTCAAAGTGATCCGGGAACGGATCGCTGAAGGCGAACCTGAAAAAATTGGCAAGCCTCTCCGCGGCGCCCTCGCAGGGCATCGCAGGATCAGGACGGGCGATGTACGCATCATTTACAAGATCGAAGGCACGGAAATCATACTGATCCTATGCGTAGGGGCCAGACGTGATGACGAGGTTTACGAGGCTGCCAATAGAAGAGCCTGACGAGATCCCCCGCTTCGGCGGGGTTTCTTTTGTCTATAGCTCTCCGATCACACGCCGCTTGTAACACAAGCCAGCCGCCAGCTGGCAGAATCTTTGAAAAGCACGGTTATCAATAAGGAGCAACGTCTCGAACGGCAGCTCCCGAGCCCGAGCTGTCCTCATCCACTAGCCTGACTCAGATAATTTCTAGAAAGCCTGCTGTAGGGTTAAATAAGCATTTAAGTACTTGCCCAAACTCATCTTTATCGAGAGAAATATGAAAATTGATGCCCATCATTTCCACCGGCAAAACATGGGGAGACTGCTGTATGTTGGCGAGTATTTAGAGCGAGAAGGATATAATCTGAACGGTACTAGATTTCAACGCTATTTGAGCATAGTAAATAGGTTTATGGAAAACCCGGAGCTGACTGATGACGAGGCCTGGGCTCTAGTTGAACTCAGCGAAATGTATGTCATTGTGAGAATTTCAGAGCGGCATGAATGCATTGGTCGTGCAGAAATATCTATTTGTTTGAAAGGTGCTCATTCATTAGAAAATGAGCGATTGGCAGGTGCCGGAAATAAAGCCAGAAATTATTGCTTTCAACTCTATATCGCTTCGAATCTCCTAGCTTTCGGTATGAAAGCCGAAATTCCGACCCATGCTGCTGAGGCAGACATTAGGTTTATCTACGACAGAAGTAGCATACCCGTGGAGTGCAAAAGACTATTCGTAAACGGAAAAGTTGAGAATATAGTAAAAACTGCCTGTAGCCAGGTGTCGAAACGGGTAATGGAGGAGCAGTTCGGAATTGTAGCGATATCTCTAAGCAGAGAGTTTTGGGCAGTCGAGAAGAGCGCCGTAATGGAATCGGTCAATGACGCGAGATTCTCTGTTGGAAAACTTTATAATCAATGGCGCGAGACTTTTAGTCGTCTTTTGAAAAGATATCCCAAGGTAGCGTTAATTTATATAAACTTCCAAGTTCCGACTGTTGGCCCTGACAATCTTTACACTACCTATGAGCGAAAGTTCTTCAAGGTTCGCGACAATTATAAAGAATTGCCTGAGGCTGGTGTCGCTCAACATTTTATTAATGGAATGATGACTTTAGGCCTGATGGAAGAGCTTAAAATTAACGATTGAGAGAGCAAAGTGCTACCCAATTTAATGCTTGTAAAGTATTTCCTGAGAACTGTCAGCTAACAGCCGCTTGGGTTAATTGTCGTCATTGGCTGATTCGATCTTAGTATTTCCAAAATTGGCAGCAGCTTAGGAATCCGACACTAGAAGCGGCCGCACATTTGTAGCTCATGGACTGATCGCATACTGCTCACAGTCATCGACCCCGTAGCGTCTTCCGCCAAAGGGTCTTACGCTCACAAGCTTTTCGAACGCTCTGTATAGCCAACGCGGCGCGAGAAGTTCATCAAAAAACGGAGAGTTAGCATAGAGTGTAATTTACCCCCACGATCAATTTACGTCGAATGAACTACACTTCATATAGCTCAGGAGAAGTTTGGAAAAAATTCTGGTGAGCGATTCCAAGACGCGCTGTACTCTTTATTTCGTGCCACACACTTGGATGGTGCTTTTCACCAATTTCAGCCTGCTTATTTAAAAGCTCTTCCCGACTACAGCCTTCTGCTTTGATTTTCGCATAGACACTCAGGGCATCTAGATAACCTGCATACGCATTCCTTCGTGCTCGACTCAAATAATCCCTAGAATTCAATCCCAGTATATTAATAGTGTACTCGGCACGCTTAAAGTCGCGACTATCACGGCGTGCCAGCGGAACAAAAAGCCCTGTTTGCAAATCTAGAGAAATATATTCTGTAGGATCTTCTGATATTGGATCAATAAAGAGCGGGCTTCCCACCGGTGGTGGCGATATTGGGTCATTTTTTCCACGGATCACATCAATTTGGTTCTCGCCTGCATCGAAAACCGCAAACTGATCATTTTTATGAGAACCATTGCATGAGCCGCAAGAAAACAAATAATTTTGCCACACAAATGTTTTTTCAGGATAGAATTTTTTTGGCCATACATGCTCAACCTCATCTGCTACAGAGTCTTCGCAATAGTGACAGCGTCTCGCGCCCGGGCAAATAGCTTCCAAAGCGGAACGAACTCCAGCAAATGAATTTCGATTTTTCCCCTCCCAAAAATCTTTAGCAGCAGCCACCTGTTCGGCATAAGTTAGAAGATCGTCAATAGCCTTTTGTTTTCTTTCTAAATATGTACGTGTAGTGCCGAAAACACTGATCTGCGGAAGTTTAAGCATTGCGCTCTACCTCGACAGTCTCAGTCATCGATCCGAATATCGATTGAAGCTCTTCACGCCGTGCTTGCTCTGAACACTCAAGCTCCCGACGCCGAGATTGGACATTCAATGTGGCCAGCTCGTAAAACATTTCTTTCGCTATTTCTGAGCGTTCAATTCCCTGCCCAAAAGCCCCCGAACTCAACGCTTCTAGGATATCCCCAAACAGTAAGCGATCAAGCGCAACCCCAGTGACTCTTCCTTCTTTCTCATTTCCTCCCGGTGAAGGCAGGCGAGTAATTGAACCATTGACAGCGCCTTGGCAAACTAGCGGGCTGTGAGTAGTAACGATAAACTGAATAGCCGGGAAATGATCGGTCATCCAAGGCCCAATAGTACGTTGCCACCGAGGATGCAGATGGACGTCAACTTCATCAATAATTACCACGCCTGGCACTATGATCTTGGTGCCATCACTATTAAATATCTTTCTATTCCCAGAGCAGATGCTAAGTAAGCGAACTAACTCTAGCGTCATACTTAAGATAGACCGAAAACCATCACTAAGGTCAGTAATTTCAATGGTATGCCCGTTAGAATCTTTGAAATTAATGCCTTTCGGAGTTACCTCTTCAAGTTTTGAACCATTTGGAAGAAAGCCATCTTGATTGATAAATTTCTTTATGCTTTCAAGTAAGGCTCCTGACACTGAATTGCTACCCCCCCGGCTTTCGTCATCCAACTTGTTATAGTGGAGATCTCTTAACCAGCCCAATGTTTCGCTTAGTGCGACATCCTCTCCAAACAGAGAAAGATGACTTGCAAGCTTTGGCGAGGAGTAGAACAATTTCTCATGCTCTTTGTTACCGCCCGAGAAACGCCTGTAGGGACCGAAAGATGATGTAAACCAACCTGTACCTCCCCAAACGTGCCTATTAGGGGATGGGGCTTTTTCAATGGAAGTTATTCCTTGATCGTTTATCTTAATAGCGGCGCGTAGCTTACCTACGGTAGTATTTCCCTTTCCTGCCCACTGGTCATACGCATAATCTTGCGTAAGGGCGATGTTAATCTTTGCTTCTTTTTCCCCATGCTGAACCCAATCCACCCATGGCAGCCTCAAACCCATCGCATTCTTTGGCCCCATCAGAGCAATGGCGCAGGCCCTCAAAAATGTCGACTTTCCTGATCCATTATCACCTAATAAAACATGCCAACCGGCAGGGTTTTCATTGTCCGCTAATTCCCATGTGAAATTTTCGAGGGATTTAAGATTTTTTATTTCTACTTTGGTTAGATGCATGCTGGTCCCTAGATTAAAACCCTGACATTTCTAGTTGGCAACTATAGTGCAGTGCAGATCCTTTGTTTGACCTGTTCCCTATATTTCCTATAAGAGAAGCCGCTATTAGCCCCGCTATCTTTGGATGCACCAGCCGTTTTCATCAGATAAGAGGGGTTCACCGCCGGGTATTAAACATAGGTAATAAATGTATCGCAGCGAACTCTTTCATTACCATATCCAATGGCTTTTGGTTGCAACGCAGCATGGATATCAAGGTCATATAACACCTTGTTTGGACCCATTTCGACGCCTGCTGCGTCTATTTTCTGAAATCTCCGGCGAAGAGGATTGAACCGAAAATCACGACAAAATTCTAGCCAATAGCGACTTCTGGCCAAAAGCAGTCTCCCATGTTTTCCATTTATCTGCTCCAGCCGTGTGCTTTTACCTATGGCTCACCGACTACACACCGCTTGTCGCACTAAACGGCTGCTAGCTGGCGAAATCCTCCAGAGAAGTGGTTCCTGGCCGGAGAGCAGCGTCTCGACAACTACAGCTATCGGCCAGAAGCAGTCATCCACTGCGAGCTAGCAATACTTCGTTTTTCGTAGAGCTAACCGCGTATAGAAGCAGTGATGGAAAATTTCTCTGTCGTTCCATCGGAGCGGTTAACCCAGAAGCACTTGGTGCCGAAGTCGGCGCTTCGAACGCTAAAGCCAATAATGCCACAACCAATTTTCTTGGCAGAATCTGGGTGGTTCTCTAGCGCTGCTCGCAAAAAAACTGCGTCGTCAGCGTTAACTCGATCGCCTAAGTCATAGCGTCCGAGCATCGCTTTGAGAAATGCAATGGCGTCCCCTCTCCTTTCAAAGTGCAAAGATCCGAGAGTAATAGGCTTTGCTGGCATAGGTAACCTCTAATTCGTAGGGTTATGTGACTTAGCTACTTCATCGGGTAGTGCAAGACGCTCGCGCACCTCGCGAATGATAATGGCAGGAATATCCATTGCGTGGAGTTGGCTTGCGCGCTCGTAAACCCACGCTATGCATTCCTCCTTGCTTAAATCGTCGCGGGCAATTTTCTCGTATAAAGCAACAGCGCTCATACGGGAGAGACCAAGCTCCATGAGCGAAAGTAGCGTCGCCGACGAAACGCCAAACTCAAGTTGCATTCCGATATCTAAGCCATCATCGATTAGGTCGCTACGGCCAATCTCGCGAAGGTGCAAATGCAGCACATCCATATAGGCGGAGAGGTATTTTGGTGCCCTAAACCGAGCAAT
Organism: Pseudomonas oryzihabitans; assembly: GCF_032027545.1. Taxonomy (GTDB): domain Bacteria; phylum Pseudomonadota; class Gammaproteobacteria; order Pseudomonadales; family Pseudomonadaceae; genus Chryseomonas; species Chryseomonas oryzihabitans_F. The sequence continues at coordinate 7,917 of NZ_JAVSJB010000023.1, forward strand.
TTGCTCCACCAACTCCATCGTGCTGCGGATGAGCTCAGGCAGCTTAAAAGATCTGCCGACCTTTTGGTGCCAATCAATGCTGTCACGGATAATCCTGGCCAGCGAGTATCCTTTTAGCCATTTGACGACGATCAACGCATACAGCTTGATACGAGTGCCTGGGGTGAAAGCAAAAAACAAGTGCTCGTTGACTCTCTCCATAATCGTTATGAACCGATCATAGCTATCGTTGCTCGCGACTTCAGCAGGGAGCAGGTTTTCTACATCACCCGTGTAGGCACGAAAAGCTTCGAGAAGGTGCTGTAGGCCAATCGCACTTACACCTGGATGTCGGGTGGCAAGGTCGACGCTAATTTCGATTTGCTCTGCCAGCCCCCCTAGCGCTTGGTCGAGTTTCGCAATCGATTCAGCGTTATGGCGTTTCGCGAGGCTAGCCGCGGATATGGAGCCGAGCCGCATAAAAGTGGTGAGCAAATAGGCTCCGACCTGCTCGAACTTATCCTTGTCCTCAATACTGGAGAGATCCGATAGCCCGCGCTTAGAGAGATAGTCAGCCATGCCGTCCCCAAGATCGAGAACTGCGTCACTTTCGCGCTTGATGGGATAGCGTGCGCGGCCAGGAATTCCGGCCGGCCAAGCATGCTTATCTTCCGGATCGATGCAGATGATGTTTCCTTGGAATTCATTACCCCATCTTCCTGCACGACCAGCTAAGTTCCAGAAGTCGTGGGGCTCCATCGGGTGGCCTTTCCCTTTACGAGGTCCGCGCACCACAATTGTCCGACAGGACAGATTCACGCCCTCTATCAAAGTGGAAGTGCATACCAGGAAACGTATCTTACCTAACCGAAATAACCGCTCTATCTCCAAACGAAGCAGTGACGGCATGTTGCCATAGTGGAACGCCACCCCGAGTTCCACAAGAGGGGCTAGCCGGAAGTCCTGATGCACGCCTTTTCGCGCGAGCTCAGCGAGCTGTGAAAGCTCCAGATCAATGAATTGAGGTTTAGGCAAAAGCTGACTGATCAAGTCAGCGACTTCTTCCGCTTCTCCAGCTCCGTTTGCGTAGACAAGGGTTCCACCTCTTTCTCCGGCAGCTGCTGCGATGAATGCGAGGCGCTTCTTAAGCCCGGCTGGCGTACTCGCGAGCTGAAGAATCCCTATCGGAAGTTCTGAGCCTTGTTGTCGCAGAGTAAGCGCCCAAAGCTTCGATTTTCGGGGCACTTGGATAGCGACTATTAGATTCTGAAGGACCGTAGAAGAATCGCTATCGACAGCGATCGTCCGCACCCCATCGGGGGCGTCAGAGAGCAACTCTTCCGGATTTTGGGTTGCAGGGCTGATGAAAACGGCTTTCAGCTTTGGGTTGGCGCGAGTGGCACGCTCTATTGCGTCCTGCAAAATCACGCCTCGCTGGTTGTCACCGATCTTGTGCGCCTCGTCCACGATCAGTATATCTACCAAAAGCACATCGCTGAGCAAATTGGCGAGAAGGTGCAACCGCTCTTGCGTAAAGACGAAAATCACTCGTGCGCCGCCCGCTCGCGCAGCTTTATATTTATCGGTGAGGGGAAGGGACGAAACCTCGACTAATTCGACTTTGCCGAGTAGTTCCTTAAGATTGGTCTCAATTTCGGAGACAAGCGCGCGGGTCGGGGCGAGATAAACAACCACCCGGCTCTCACCCGCTATCATTTGGTCAATCAGCCACTGAAGGACAAGAAACGTCTTACCTGAAGCAGTCGGTGCTGATGCCGAGAGCCAGTTATCTCCAGTTGCATCAGTCCAGAAACGATGCTGAAAATCGTTTACTTGAAGCCAAATTCCGCTCGATTGTACCAGGATGGAACGATCTATCTCACGACGCTGAGTCTCAAGACGCAACCCAATACCAAGCCGCGCATTGAGATCAGCCTCCACCATCTCTCGATCGGTGGCTAACGTAATCGCCCGAAAGTTGGAAAGCTTGCCCATCAGAACGGCACCGGCGTCCTTGAATGCCTGATCATCTGTCAAAGAAATTGCGGCGGTTGCTACTCGAAGCGCGGCTTCTTGATCGGCCCTTTTATCGGATCGCGCGAGAATACTGCCGGCGAGCAACAATCTGGGCCAGTCAATGGATTTTGGGGACTGTACTGAGCTATCTGGTGACAGATTGTCGATTTCACTACCTACTGTGAGTCGAGTGATCGTATCAAGATCGCACCGGACGCCCTCTTGGAGAAGCCACGACTGTAGATCGGCAAGGCTCATTACTCCTTGACCCCCATTGCCTTTAGGAATGCAGCGCGGAAACCTTCGGCTGACGGTAGAGGAACACAAAATAACTCGATTTCTATCTGTTCGAGTTTCTCCAATTTCAGCCGTTCGCCAATACGATCCTTCCAACCGTTAAGTGCAGTACGGGACGCCTCGACGATCTCTTCAGCAACTGCCTTCGCCTCGTCTTTCGGATAGAGCGGTGAATCGAATCCTATAAGAGCCAAGCCGCAATATTGAACCCGCTTCGACATGATCGATGACTTGTCAAAATACTTTTTGAGTGCATCAGTTAGTGCCGGATTGCTAAGGTCGGCCTTATCGCTAAGGAGCATCAGATCACGCTCCCGCCCTGCATCCTCATGTTCGGGCTCGATCAAAAAGGGGGAGAGAGAATTGAGACAATCGCGAATCGCAGCGCTCGCATCCGCGTAAACTTTTGATTCACCCCAGTAAAGCTTTAAAGTGCCCTCCGCTGTCACCCCCGCGTACACCCCATCCGCGCCGTGATAGTGCATACGCGTGTCCGTCTTGAGATCCATCTTGCAAAGAATCTGCGGCAGCTTGAGAAAGCGCTCTGCCAGTAGGAACAGCAGCATCTCTCCGCCCTCACCGGTGTTAGCCAAATCGGTAAACGAACGCTTGGCACGCTCGACTAGCTCAGCGACTGCCTCGGTGCTGTTGAATCTGTTGTCTCGCGCTTTTGCGTCGGCGAGCTTCGAGCGTGGGATCGCATAATCAACGACGGCATTCCTCATGAACTCAGCCAGTCGGTGAGTTTGAACACGGCCATTTCCATCCACCGATAGGCAGTGGCAGTGAATCTTGACTAAATGCCCATCAATGGGCACGTCACGCTCAACGAGCGTCAGGTGAACCTCAAGTGCTTCTGGGTTGCCCGTCAGAGCAGATTCAAGATCGGCAGGGGTGATGATCGACAAACGGCCTCCATTCCATCGTCCGCCCATATGCCATCCAGACGGCATAACGAGATTACAATTTAACTGGCTTTACTACTGTAGTGAATAGGGCGAGCCCTTATTGGGGCTCGCAAACGACCAATTTTGGCCGACTGCCGCCCTACACGAAGGTCTGCAATGGGTCGGAAAGCAGTCTCCCATGCTTTTCCTGCGTCATGCAGCTGCCCCTAGGTAGTAGCGCGGATCTCGTCCACCCTGAAATACCGGCCATCTACCTTCAGCGCGGTGATTACTTGGCATATTGCATAGGCGTTGCCATAGGTCACATTGGCGCCTGGCGCATCCACATTAAATGTCAGCTGCCCTTTCGCACCGTATCGGTAATCGTTGACTTGTACTAGGTGAGCTAAATCATCCGATGACTCACCTTGCTCCTGCGCGATGGCTGCAACGGCGGCCCGAATCGTCGCAGGCTGCTCATCGGGTACTTCCCTGGTCTCGTTGTGCTCCCGCTTACCCATGTTGAACGCGCTCCTACCGGATGCGGTTCCAAGACGCGGAAACTCTACAACCACTAAAGTCACAATCTCTATCGGACCACCCATACGACCTGCTCTAGGTTGTTACGCCGATCTTTGGCGCGGTTTGAGCGTAGACCATATTCAACCCTCGGGCATGTGTCCGATTAGGGTGTACCTCACGCGATACACCTTCCGGTATCGCTCCAGGCGTAGCGAAAAGTAGTCCAGCAGACCCAAACGACTACAGGTATATTCCGATACGCCAAACGACTACACCGGAGCCCGCCATGTTCGTTCGCGCCTACCTTCGCGCCTCTACCGACGATCAAGACGCTACCCGCGCCCGGGAGGCCCTGCGCACCTTCGCCGCCGAGCACGGGACGCGGATCGCCGCGACCTACGTCGAGAACGCTTCGGGCACTCTGCTGGACCGCCGCGAACTGCTGCGCCTGCTGGCCGATGCCGAGCCAGGGGACGTGCTACTGGTGGAAGCCGTGGACCGGTTGTCCCGTCTCGACCGCGCGACCTGGGACCAATTGCGCGAGCGGATCGCCCAGGCCGGCCTGCAGGTGGTGTCGCTCGATCTGCCACTGACCCATTCGCTGCTTCGCCCGGCCGCAGCAGGCGGCGATAGCGCCCAAGAGTGGATGACGCGCGCGGTATCCCAGATGTTCCTGGAATTCATGGCGGCATTTGCCAGAAAAGACTACGAAACGCGACGTGCCCGGGCGGCCCAAGGCATCGCCAAGGCGAAGGCAGCGGAAGCCTACAAAGGGCGGCCGAGGGATGAGCAACTGCACGCGCGGATCCGTGAATGCCTAGCTAGGGGGATGTCGGTGCGGGGAACGGCTAAGCTATTACAGTGCTCATCAAGCACGGTGAATAGATGCAAGTTATCCGAAAGAAACACAATAGATTGCAACGTCTAAGGAAAGAAAATGAAACTATTTGGTTTTGGACAGCCGGACCTTGCTAAATTTTGCCCGCCAGAATTCAATATAAAGAATGGCTGCAACACAATAAAACTAGGCACTCTCTATGATTACCGCACTATAGAAAACGAAAGGCTCAGGGATGCCGGTGAAGGGACTTTTACCTACGGCATAAAATTCCCTAAGCTAACAAGGGTTTCGCCTGAATGGATTGGCGCCTTTGAGGTGGATAGCGATGGATCAGCGCATATTGAAGAAATGTCGATTTCTAACGGAGACATTTTTATCAAAGGCGTCACGTTGTCAGGATCAAGTCACAATTGCTGGGTCTTTTGCGTATCTAAAAGCTCCGAATCTGCCGGTAACGTGAGTCAAGCTCACGAAGACAAGTGGCTGATTCCTAACGAAAAAATAGACAGCCTACGCGATTATTTGGCAGGGTTGCTTTGGTCATCAGTAACACTCAAAGATGTTCCTGCGTATATCATTGAAAACCATAGCATACAAGAAATCGGTCAGCACCTAGGACTATATGCGCAAGTCAGAGAGATTGATTATGCAGAAAGATTACTTAACATAGAAAGTGAAGCCGACCTGCCAATAGACCAAATCCCCAATTTTAGAGACTCAATCCCATTCATCAAGCCAAAAATATTCGAGCACGAGCAAGAGCTAAGATTCATATTTTGGCTGACATTCAAGCAGCAGAAAATCTCAATCGAGAATAACACTAAAATTCTCAAGCTCAGGGCTATCGACAACATCGTTTGAAGCGTTAGTAGCCATTAAACATAATGGCTACATATGCGTATCAAGTCTATTGATCAGGGGAACCTGCGCGTGTGATTTTGATGTATGGATAAGGCAGCGTGCCATTTGGCAAAGATTTCGGACCCTAACCCGTACGAAATTTGAGACACCCAGTGCGTACGGCTTGCGGTCTACCCTAAATGCACACTCTTTTTGGTCGACCGGAAGCCGTATCAGAAGGCGCCGCTTCGCTTCTACCGTTCGTCGGTGTCAAGCTTGCTGGGAACCCTTTCGCTGATTACTGTCTATCCATACAGTATCCTGAAAGGAGGTCTATCTCATGTTCACTTCGCGCCGCATTCCTCGTCTCTGCCACGGTTGTCCCGGTCGTTCTGTCGAGTACCAGAAGGTCATGGCTTCAGGGATTGAGCAGGTGGGCCGCTATGGACATGCTTGGTGATGAACAGGACAGCTTCGAACAGCAGCAGTCCCTCTTCCGTCCTACGGAGCTGACGTACTGCCGCAATCTCGTTGATCTGCTGACTGAAGAACTGGACCAGGTACGTCAGTGCTTGGGGCAAGCCCAGCGCGCCAATCGTATTTTGGTCGCTGAGCGGGATGTACTTACGGCGGAGGTACAGCGCCACCGACTGCGCTACGTCCAATTCGTCCAAGAGGAAAACCAGCGCCACGTACCCCGGGGTGACCGGCTCATTCCGGACGACCGCGACGATCCCCTCTCACGTGCCCAGCGTCATATCCTGCGGCTGGAGTCGATGAACTCCGTCCTGCATGCAGATCTGTTCAAACTGCGTGCGCAGCTGCAGGTCATGCTCACCGAGCGCGGCAGCTCGCCGTCGGCGCCGACGGGGGTGCAGCATGGATAACGCGGCCACTAATGTCGTTGCGCTCGACTCTCTGCTCGACAGTCGCCGTGTGTGGCGCGGGCAAAGTCCGCACGTCGACGACGCCAGCACTCAGCCAACCGGACATTCGGCGCTCGATGCCCAACTGCCGCTCGGCGGGTGGCCTGATGCAGCGCTCACCGAAATCTTGAGCGCCCGACCGGGCCTGGGTGAGCTGACCCTCGTGTGGCCAACGCTGGCGCGCCTCACTGTCGCCGGCGAACGCGTCGTGCTGATCGCCCCTCCCTACCTGCTCTACCCGCATGCGTGGCTGCAGGCCGGCGTTGATCTTGGCCGGCTGAGCGTCATCCAGGTGCAGGGCAAAGACGTGCTTTGGGCCGCAGAGCAGTGCCTGCGCTCCGGTAGCTGTGGCGCGGTGCTCTGCTGGCCCAGCCGTGCGGACGATCGCGCGCTGCGCCGGCTGCAGGTGGCTGCAGAGACCGGGCAAACCCTCGCCTTTGCGTTTCGCCACCAGCGGGAAGCCGTTAATGCCTCACCTGCAGCCCTGCGCCTGGTGCTCGAGGGCTCGCCTCAGCAGTTACGAGTGCTCAAGTGCCGCGGCGGCAATCCCCCTGCCGCCGCGCTTGCGCATCGGGTCTGGCATTGAGGGACGACTGCCATGAAATGGGCTTGCATCTTTTTCCCACAGTTCGCGCTGGACGGTGTGCTGCGCAACTGTCCTGATCCGGACGAACCCCTGGTACTGCTCCACGGGCCGATACAACGCCGGATCATCAAGGCGGCGAACCCGGCGGCGTTGGCGCTTGGGCTCCGGCCGGACATGACCTACACCGCGGCTCAAGCGATCTGCCCGCAGTTTGCGACGGTGGAGTACGACGAGGGGGCGCTACGGCGCCAGCACGAGCTACTGGCGGCCTGGGCCTATGGGTTCAGCTCGCAGGTCAGCCTGCATTTCGCCGACGCCCTGGTGCTCGAGGTGCAGTCGAGCCTGCCGCTCTTCGGGCCCTGGCCTCGATTCGAGGCACGTCTGCGCCAGGAGCTCACGGCACTGGGCTTCGGCCACCGGATTACCCTGGCGCCCAATCCGGTCGCCGCCCGGGTATTGGCCAACGCCGGCGACAGCTTGGCGGTTCGCGACGATGCGGGCCTGGCCAGCGCGATGCGCACGCTACCGGTGGCGCTCTTGGGCTTCGAGCCGGAAATCGTCCAGGCCTTAGGCCGCATGGGGCTTCGGCAACTCAACCAGGTACTGGCGCTGCCCCGGGCGCAGCTCGCCCGGCGCTTCCCCCTGAGTCTGCTCAATCACCTCGATCAGATGCTGGGCAGCAAGGTCCTGCCCCTGGAGTTTTTCCTGCCCCCGACCACCTTCAGGCTGCGGATCGAACTCAACTTCGGAGTTGAGTCGACCCAGGCCCTGCTGTTCCCGCTGCGCCGGCTGACCTCGGACCTGGCCACCTACCTCGCCGGCCGGGACATGGGCGCCCAACGCTTCACCCTGCGTCTCGAACACCGTGAGGCGCCGACAACCGAGATCGTGGTAGGTCTGCTTGCACCCGAGCGGGACCCTGCGCTGCTGTTCGAATTTGCCCGGGGCCGCCTGGAGCCCACCCAGGTGGTGGAGCCTGTACTCGCCATCGGCTTGGTCGCTGACGAGCTGCCATCATTCGTCCCTCAGCACCGCGGCCTCTTCGATGACCGTCCGCAACAGACGGTGAGCTGGGAGCAGCTGCGCGAGCGGCTGCGCTCCCGCCTGGGCGACGATGCGGTCTATGCGGTGGGCGCCCAGGGAGATCACCGGCCGGAGCGGGCCTGGCGGCGAGATACGCCTTCGCTGGCACTCCAAGCATTGGGACCGAATCGGCGGCCTGGCTGGCTGCTGCCGGCGCCGGAGCCGCTGGATGTCGATCAGTCACGGGTCCTGAGCGGGCCGGAGCGTATCGAGAGCGGTTGGTGGGACGGCGAAGATGCCCGTCGGGACTATTACGTGCTCGAGCTCGCAGATGGGCGTACGGCCTGGGCCTTCCAGTCGCCGGCGGAAGGGTCAGGCTGGTGGGTGCAAGGATGGTTCGCGTGACACCCGGCTATGCGGAGCTGCACTGCCTGTCGAACTTCAGCTTCCAGCGCGGTGCGTCCAGCGTCGATCAACTGTTCGAGCGGGCGAAGGCTATGGGCTATGCGGCGTTGGCCATTACCGACGAGTGCACCCTCGCCGGCATCGTGCGCGCTTGGCAAGCATCGGAGAAGCACGATGTCCGGCTGATCGTCGGCGCAGAGTTTCAGGTCGCCCAGGGCCCCAAGCTGGTGCTGCTGGTGCAAGACCTGCAGGGCTACCAGCAGCTGTGCCGACTGATCACGCTCGCGCGCCGGCGCGCGGACAAGGGCAGCTATCGACTGCTGCGCGAGGATCTCGACCAGGTCGCCGGCCTCCTCGCGCTCTGGGTACCTGATCGGGGAGCGGAGGCTGAGTCTGCGCGCTGGCTCCTGGACGTGTTCCCCGGCCGCCTATGGATCGCTACTGGGCTGCATTTCGATCAGGACGACCAGGTGCGGCTGCAGCAGCTGCAGGGTTTGGGTGCGGCATTGGGCGTAGGGCTGGTAGCCGCCGGCGACGTGCACATGCACTGCCGCGGGCGCCGGGCCCTGCAGGACACCATCACCGCGATCCGCCATCACGTACCGGTGGCCGAAGCCGGCCAGCTGCTCTTTCCAAACGGGGAGCGTCATCTGCGCACCCGTGAGGCCTTGGCGAGGTGCTATCCGTCCGAGCTGCTGAAGGAGACCCTCCGCATTGCCGAGCGCTGCACCTTCAGCCTGGCCGAGTTGCGCTACCAGTATCCCAGCGAGGTGGTGCCGGAGGGTCACACCGCCACCAGCTGGCTGCGTGTACTCACCGAAGAGGGCTGCGCCTGGCGCTGGTCCGAAGGCCTGTCGGATCGATTGCGTGCGCAGATCGAGAAAGAGCTGCAGTTGATCGCCGACAAGGCATACGAGAGTTACTTCCTGACCGTGCACGACATTGTCCGCTTCGCACGGCAGCAGGGGATCCTCTGCCAGGGGCGCGGCTCGGCCGCGAATTCTGCCGTCTGTTTCGCACTAGGTATCACCGAGCTGGATCCGACCCGGATAAACCTCCTGTTCGAGCGCTTCATCAGCCACGAGCGCGATGAGCCGCCGGACATCGACGTCGACTTTGAGCATGACCGCCGGGAAGAGGTCATCCAGTACATCTTCCGCCGTTACGGTCGCCAGCGCGCCGCACTCACCGCGGTGGTGTCCACCTACCACGCTGCTGGCGCCGTCCGGGACGTGGCCAAAGCTCTAGGCCTACCCCCAGACCAGATCACGGCGCTGGCGGACTGCTGCGGCCGTTGGGCCGACAACCTCCCGCCGCCGGAGCGCCTGCGCGAATCCGGCTTCGATCCTGATGGCCCCCTGCTCCACCGGATCCTAGTGCTCACCGGCGAGCTGATTGGCTTTCCCCGGCACCTCTCCCAGCACCCGGGCGGTTTCGTCATCGCCGACCAGACGCTGGATACCCTGGTGCCAGTGGAGAATGCCGCCATGGAGGGTAGGACGGTCATCCAGTGGGACAAAGATGACCTCGATGCCATGGGCCTGCTCAAGGTCGACATCCTCGCCCTGGGGATGCTCAGTGCCCTGCGCCGGTGCTTCGACCTGGTCAAGGGCTACCGGGGCGAGGAGCTGACGCTGGCTACCGTCCCCCAGGAGGACAAGCCGACCTACGCCATGATCAGCCGCGCCGATACGCTCGGGGTGTTCCAGATCGAGTCGCGCGCCCAGATGGCCATGTTGCCGCGGCTGAAGCCGCAGACCTTTTACGACTTGGTGATCGAGGTGGCCATCGTCCGGCCAGGCCCGATCCAGGGGGGCATGGTCCATCCGTACCTGCGGCGAAGAGCCGGCCAGGAGGAGATCAGCTACCCACCGGAGCTGGAGCGCGTCTTCGGCCGAACGCTGGGTGTCCCATTGTTCCAGGAGCAGGTGATGGAGCTCGCCATCCTCGCCGCCGACTACAGCCCGGGCGAAGCCGATCAGCTGCGCCGCAGCATGGCGGCCTGGAAGCGACACGGGGGCCTTGAGCCCCACCGGGAGCGGCTGACCTCGCGCATGCTCGCCAACGGCTACACGGCCGAGTACGCCGCGGACATCTTCCGCCAGATCGAGGGGTTCGGCAGCTACGGCTTTCCCGAGTCCCATGCGGCCAGCTTCGCCCTGCTGACCTACGCCAGCTGCTGGCTTAAATGCCATGAGCCGGCCGCCTTTGCTGCTGCGCTGATCAACTCCTACCCTATGGGCTTCTACAGCCCTGACCATATCCTGCAAGACGCTCGGCGCCATCGGCTACAGACCCTGCCGGTGGACGTAACCTGCAGCAACTGGGATTGCAGCCTCAAGGCTGTAGCAGATAGCACGCAGCCTGCGATCCGGATGGGCCTGCGGATGGTGCGCGGCCTGGCCGAGAAAGCCGGGCGCGCGGTTGAGCAGGCCCGCCGGCAGCGACCATTCCGCGACGTCACCGATCTGTGCCTGCGCGCAGGCCTCGATGCCAAGGCCCGGGAGTGCCTGGCGGATGCCGGGGCGTTGAAGGGGCTGGCTGGGCACAGGTTCCAGGCGCGCTGGGCCATGGCCGCGATCGAGCCGCAGTTACCCCTCTTCGCTGAGGGCGCGGTCGTTGAGGAGGAGATCCAGGAGCTGGTCGCCCCGACCGTAGGTGAAGACCTCTACTCGGACTATGCGTCCCTGGGTACCACCCTGGGGCCGCACCCACTTACCTTGCTGCGGCCGGAGCTGTCGGCCCGGCGGCTGATGAGCTCGCTGGAGCTGAAGGAGCGGCGCCACGGTCAGCCGGCTCGGGTCGCTGGCCTAGTCGTCGGCCGGCAGCGGCCTGGTACCGCCAGCGGTGTGACGTTCGTGACGCTGGAGGACGAGCATGGGATGGTGAACGTAGTGGTGTGGCGAACCCTGGCGGAGCGCCAGCGGCGGGAGCTAGTAGCGTCACAGCTGCTGCGAGTAGATGGCACCATCGAGACACGAGACGGCGTACTGCATATTGTCGCGGGTAGATTGCAAGACATCAGCGAGCTGTTGCAGGGGCTCGATACCCGAAGCCGGGACTTTCATTGAAAAATGCCCAGCAAATTCAAACGTAGAGCTCACCCCGCAGAGCGGGAAGCGCACCCGAACATCCAGTCCCGAAAGGCCTTTACCTTGGGGCGATCGCTACCGTCAGGACGATAGACGATGTAGTAGGCCAATGGCGATGCGAAGGTCACTGTCGGAAATAGTCGTATCAGACGACCGGCAGCCAGGTCATCCTGCGCCATGACACCACGAGCGAGTGCGATCCCTTGTCCATCAATGGCGGCCTGCAGTACCGCCGCCGAATTGTTGATCTTCAGTCCGCGCTCCACGGTCAGCTTCTTTCCCGTGACGCTCTCAAACCAGGTCTCCCAGGTCGTGAAGCCGCTTTGGCTATCCATCGACAAGTCGTGAATCAAGGTGTGACTCGCCAGGTCAAGCGGACGCTGCAGATCGGCCTGCACTGCCGCTAGCGCCGGTGCGCACACTGGATACACCACTTCATCCAGCCACTTTTCGGCAATCACCCCAGGCCAACTACCGCCGCCATACCGCACGCCGATGTCGATCCGCTGCGCTTGGAAGTCAACCGCCCTGAGCTGGGTGTCGAGTCGAAGGTCGATATCAGGCCAGGCGCTATGGAAGCTTTCGATACGCGGAAGTAGCCATTTGGCGGCAAAGGCAGGGCTGACCGTTACGGTCAGGACGCCCCCATAGGTGTTTTCCTTCAGTCGTTCGAGCCCCAGCGATAGCCGCTCTAAACCTGCCCGAATATCAGGCAGTGCCGCCTCAGCTGCCTCTGTCGCGATCAATCTCACCTTTCCCGAATTGCTGCGATGAAACAGCGCGGTACCTAGCCATTGTTCCAGCGTTCTGACCAACTGGCCGACTGCGGCCGGCGTGACATTAAGCTCGTTGGCAGCAGCAGAAAAGCTTTGATGGCGAGCACTCGCTTCAAAGGCGCGTAGCGCATTGAGATGAACGATAGATTTCATATCACTAAAGAATTTGTTTAACGGAGGAAAACTTTATCTCGTTTGTCGCGCAATCCATAGCACCCAGATACTTCACCTCGTTACATCGCGGCGCAGGCGCTCAGCTCATCACTACGAATGAACCTTAGAGCTGACGTGCCACTGCATCAATCTCTCCCACGTTTCGAGGTGCTTATGAGCAAGCAATTCCAGGGTAAGAAGCTGCTGGTTATCGGTGGTACAAGTGGTATGGGTCTGCAAACAGCCCGCCTGGTGCTGGAGCAAGGCGGTAGCGTTGTAATCGTGGGGAGCCGCCCGGAAAAAACCGAGCAGGCGCGGCAGGAGCTGGCACCTTTGGGCACCGTCAGTGCCCTCGTTGCCAATCTGACCACCGCTCAGGGCCTGACCGATCTGTTGCGTGAGATTGATCAGCACCACGCCGATGTGGATCTGCTGGTCAACGCTGCCGGGGTCTTTTTCCCCAAACCCTTCCTGGAGCACCAGGACGCTGACTATGACCAGTACATGCAGCTGAACAAAGCGACCTTCTTCATCACCCAGAAAGTCGCTGCCAACCTGGTGGCTAAGGGTCGGCCCGGCGCCATCGTCAACATCGGTTCGATGTGGGCCAAGCAGGCGATCGCCGCCACGCCCTCTTCTGCCTACTCCATGGCCAAGGCCGGTCTGCATTCACTGACCCAGCATCTGGCCATGGAACTCGCTGCCAGGCACATCCGTGTGAACGCCGTTTCGCCTGCTGTGGTTCAGACGCCGATCTACGAAGGCTTCATTCCCAAGGCTGAAGTCCATTCCGCGCTCCAGGGCTTCAACAGCTTCCACCCGATTGGCCGCGTAGGCACGCCGGAAGACGTTGCCGAGGCGGTGGTCTTCCTGCTGTCCGAGAAGGCGAGCTGGGTCACCGGCGCGGTGTGGGATGTGGACGGTGGCGTTATGGCAGGCCGCAACTAAGGCTGAATGGCGCCTGCCTGGACAGGCGCCCTCTGAGATCAGGAGATAGCTACCATGATGCAAGACTGGAACGCCTACCGTGACGCCCTTTTGGCCCGCGTCGGTGACTACGCCAAACAGAGCCCTGACATTGTCCGGGGTCTGACCATGATGGACGGCGCTGCGGCCAAGACTGGGCATCTGGACGCCAAGACGCACGAGCTGATCGCTCTTGCCGTCGCTGTCACCACGCGCTGCGATGGCTGCATCAGCGTCCATACCCAAAAGGCTGCTGAGCACGGCGCGACGCGCGGCGAGATCGCCGAAGCGCTGGGGGTGGCTATCGCCCTCAATGCTGGAGCAGCGCTGGTCTATTCCACACGCGTCCTCGAAGCGCACGCGCAACTGCCCACTGCCTGAGCATCGGGCTTGGCGATTCTCAACGGAGTGCGCCAAGCCTGATTCGTTTTCTTGGAGGCCCCCATGCTGATCAACGCCGACTTCAACCAGCGCGCCATCGTCCGAGCTGACAGATACGAATGGGTGCCTTCACCACAACCTGGCGTGGAACGGGTGATGCTCGATCGAATCGGCGCAGAGAAGGCGCGGGCCACCAGCATTGTTCGCTACGCCCCGGGATCCAGCTTCCCTGCTCACCGGCACCCAGGAGGTGAGGAAATCCTGGTGCTAAAAGGCGAGTTTGTGGAAGACGGCATACCCTACCCCGCGGGCTGGTACCTACGAAGCCCGCCCAGATCCAGCCATGTCCCCTCAAGCCCAACTGGTGCCACCCTCTTCGTCAAACTCTGGCAGATGAGCCCTGAGGAAACTCAGGCAATACGCGTAGATACCAATGACCCGAAGCACTGGCGGGAAAGTGGGATGCGTGAAATATGCACATTGCTCGACAGAGCCGGTGAGCTGGTATGCCTGCAAAAAATCAGACCGCACTCCCCCTTGTTTGAGCATCCCCTCCGGAATGCAGAGATCCTCGTTCTGGCAGGCGCCCTGATCGAAGACGGGCTTCATTACAAAGCTGGGAGCTGGCTGCGATTTCCGGGCAGTGACCAAGCCGCTGTGATTACCGGAGACGAAGGTGCGAAAATTTACATGCGTAGCGGCAGGCTGATAGGTCTACCGTCGGAGGCCGTTTCTTGAACACAGTGCGTATCGCCATCATCGGAGGTGGCCTTAGCGGCCTGTATGCAGCGTTGCTTCTCGAACGACAAGGCATTACCGATTACGTTCTTCTGGAAGCCCGGGATCGCCTGGGAGGCCGTGTTTCGTCCGCTATCACGGTCGACGCGCAAGGCTTGATGGGTGGCGCCTTTGACATGGGCCCCTCCTGGTTCTGGCCTGACTATCAGCCGAACCTCGACCAACTTGTGACTGAACTTGGGCTTACCCGATTCGAGCAACATGAGCAGGGAGAGATCCTGCTTGAACGCAGAGGCGATGCACCTGCCCAGCGCGTCTCAGGCTATGGCTCCGCGCCCGTGTCCATGCGGCTGGAAGGCGGCATGGCTGCCTTAATCGACGCCATCCGGATGCAGTTGAATCCAAGCCGACTGATGAGAGGCCAGCTGCTGCGCAAACTGACCCTTGCGGGTGGCCATGTGATCCTAGAAACCCGAGATCCTGATGGTCGTATCGCTTCCTGGTCAGCAGACCAAGTACTGCTGGCGATGCCGCCCCGCCTTTTCATCGGAACGATTGAATGCTCGCCGCCGCTGCCGTCTGACTTGGTCAGGCAATGGCAACAGACGCCAACCTGGATGGCGCCACATGCGAAGTTTGTCGCCGTCTATCCCACCCCGTTCTGGCGGCAAGACGGATTATCAGGTCTAGCCCGTAGTGCAATAGGCCCCATGGCCGAGATCCACGATGCAAGCACTCCTTCCGGCCCTGCTGCCTTGTTCGGATTCCTGGGGGTGGACGCCACCGCTCGCCAGCAGGTAGATGCGCGCCACCTGGAGATGCTGTGCCAACGCCAGCTCGTGCGCCTGTTCGGGCCCCAAGCTGCCGAGCCGACAATGACCTATTTCAAGGACTGGGCTCAGGATCCGCTGACCGCTACGGCCTCCGACTGGCACGCCAGTCCTCATCACACCGAGGCGCCATGGCAGCGCGCAGTCGGTACGCCTTGGACTGATCACCTGATCGGCATTGGAAGCGAGTGGTCAACGAACTATCCAGGCTATCTGGCAGGTGCTTTGGAAGCCGCAAATCTGGGTATCCAGCATCTGCGTCGTCGATAGCCAGACAGCGTACCTGGCCGACCTTCCCGCACTTCACTCGTTGAATTCACCTATCGAACCTAAAGGACGTTTCCCATGAGCGAGGACGCCATTGTCCTGTCTGAGCACGCGCAGCGAGGCAACATCTGGCGCTTGATGGTGGCGCAGGCGCTAGCCGGTGCCAATGCCGTGGTCATCTATGCCACCGGCGCAATCGTAGGCAACTCCCTGGCCCCTGCATCCTGGCTAGCAACCTTGCCGATCTCGATCTTTGTCGTAGGGATGGCGGCCTGTATCCTGCCGGTAGGCCGATATGCACAACATCACGGGCGCAGGGCTGCTTTCCTGTTGGGCACCGGCGCCGGTGTTCTCGCCGGACTATTGGCCATGCTGGCGATCATGCTCAGCTCGTTCTGGCTGTTCTGCCTGGCTACCTTCTTTGGGGGAGGCTACGCCGCAGTAGTACTGTCTTTCCGCTTCGCGGCTACAGACGGGGTTGCACCAGAGAAACGTCCTCAAGCGCTATCGCTAGTCATGGCCGGTGGCGTCGCGGCTGGCGTCGTGGGCCCCCAGCTGGTGACTTGGACGATGAATCTCTGGCCCGCGCATATCTTTGCGGCCACCTTCTTTTTTCAGAGCATCGCTGCTCTGCTTTCCGCTTTTATCTTGTTGGGCGTGCGCCTACCAGCGCTCGAACAAAAGGCTGCGGGCGCAGGAAGGTCAATCGCCGAAATCGTCCGGCAGCCCTCCTTCATCGCGGCTGTGACCTGCGGCGCCGTTTCCTACCTGCTGATGAATTTCCTGATGACCGCGGCACCCCTAGCCATGCACCTGCTTGGTCATTCGCAACAGCAGTCGAACTCAGGGCTGCAGTGGCACGTGATCGCCATGTACGCCCCGAGTTTCTTCACCGGACGCCTGATCTCTCGCTTCGGCGCATCTCGAATAGCCTTCCTTGGACTGCTGCTAACCGGTATCTCAGCTTTGGTAGGCACGGCAGGCTCGGACATCCCGCACTTCTACCTGCTGCTCGTACTACTGGGACTAGGGTGGAATTTTGGCTTTCTCGGCGCTTCTGCTCTGGTGCTCGACTGTCATCGCCCAGAGGAGAAGACGCAGGTGCAGTCGCTGAATGACTTCATCGTATTTGGCGTGATGACGATTGGCTCATTTTCATCAGGTGGACTGCTAAGCGCTTATGGCTGGCAGGTCGTGCTATGGGTGGCTTTCGTGCCGTTACTGATAGCATTGCTTGCACTGAAAGCAGCCACCGGCATTCACAAAATCGTTTGAATGCAAATACTTAATCGGTAGCCCCACTCGGCATGCATCGCGCAAATCTAGTCTGATTCAGAAAGAATCAAGCTCACACCCCATCGAAACCTGCGACTCCTGTCCGGAATGGCTTCCACTCACTTTCGGGAGTCCCAAGAAGGCAGATCGCCACGCTCACCTGCTGTCCAGCCTGTGGATCAGCCGGCTTTATCGCCACGTGCCGATAGACCGTGAAATCGGGCCTATACATCGTCGAGCTCTGGCTCCGATGGTACTCCCAGATACCGTACCCATTCGAGGTAGTCAGTTGGCGCTCGAGATTGATCACCCCACCTTTTTCCAGCCGAATCACTAGCACCCCGGTGGCCCTCTCAGCCAAAGCGAGCATCATACCCAGTCTGTTTTCAGCCGCTGGCCATAGGGCGACCTATGGCCTCTTCAACCCCGAAACCTAACCTCCTGAGACCTGGATAAGGTTTCCTGCTGACCCCCTTCAACGCTTCTGCGACCGTGCACGGCATCCTGTGCGAGGTCCCCTATGAAGCGCCCTTCCCTATCTCAATCGCTCGTCGCAACCGGCTTTGCGGCCTTGTCTGGTGCGTGCCTGTATCTCTACGTTGAGCTGTCCCATGTCAATCGCGACCTGAACGCTACGGCTGACCAGAACACGGTCCACGCCATTACCCAGCGTATGGACAAGATGCAGGACCAGATGGATGGCTTCGCCGGTGGCAAGCCGGTCCAGGATGCGGACTTCCGGGCGAGTCAGCAGGCACTGTCACAGCGTATTGATACCGCCCAGGCGATGCTGGTAGAGATCCAGCGCGCCAATCAAACCGCGCTCCAGGGGATGGCCCAGTCCGGCGACCTGGTCGTCCTCGAGGCCAAGCTCGAAGGCCTGCAAAACGATCTGGGGGACCTGCGCAAAAAAGCAGTGGAGCCCGCCAAGGCGCCGCCTCCACTGATCGTGCCTAAGCAGCGCAGCGCGCCGGCGACCGCGCGTAAGTCCGAGCCGGCCAAGCCGATCGAGACGCCTCCTCCCTTCACGGTAGTCGGCATCGAGTACCGCGGAGGTGAGCGCTTCCTCTCCGTCGCTCCGCCCGGCAGCACCCAGCTCAGCGAGCTCTACCTGGTGCGCCCGGGCGACAACGTCGGCGGCACCCGCTGGCGGCTGGCCAATCTCGACGACCGCCAGGCGCAGTTCAGCGTCGACGGCGCGACCCGCACCCTTTCCGTCAAGTAGTAGAGGCAACTCATGCGCCCCCAGTCCCCTCTCTTCCCGGCGAGCCTTGCGATCGCCCTCATCCTGCTCTCGCCATCCGCGCCGGCACTCACCGCAGACCTTGTCGCCCCCCAAGTATTCTCCGGCGAAACAGGTAGCGCTGAGCGTCAAAGCGCGGTCCAGCGTAACGACAGCGCCATCGCCCAGGAATGGGGCCTGAGCAGTCAGGAATTCCAGCGCTACCGGACCCTGATGCAAGGCAGCCGTGGCGTCTACTCACCTGGCCTGGATCCGCTCACCGCGCTGGGCATCGAAGCCCAATCCGATGCCGAGCGACGCCGCTATGCCGAGCTGCAGGTTCGCGCCGAGGCGCAGCGGGTGCAGAAGGAGCTGGCCTATGACCAGGCCTACCGCGAAGCCTGGAATCGCCTCTACCCGAACCTGCAGCCGGTGCAGGCCGGTGGCCAGGCAGCGCCTCAGGCCAGCCCGGCCGTCCGCGGCAATGGGCGGCTTGCCGTGTTCGTGACCGATAGCTGCGCCGCCTGCACCGAGCGGGTTCAGGCGCTGCAGAGCGCAGGCCAGGCCTTCGACCTCTACCTGATCGGCAGTCAGAACGACGATGCCCGGATCCGCCGCTGGGCCGTGCTCGCTGGCGTCGATCCAGCCAAGGTGCGCGGACGGCAGATCACGCTCAACCACGACGCCGGCCGCTGGGTCCAGCTGGGCCTCGGCGGCGAGCTGCCGGCCGTTGTCCGCGAGGTGAATGGGCAATGGCTACGGCAATGATCAAGGCGTTCGGCACCGGCGTGATCCTGCAGGCACTTGCGATCGGCGTCCAGGGGTCCGAAACACCGCCGCCCGCCTATCAGCTGGCTGCCCATCAGGCGGGCATCCCATCCGAGGTGCTGTACTCGTTGGCTCTGCAGGAGAGTGGTACCCGACTGCACGGCAGGGGCGCGCAGCTGGTTCCCTGGCCCTGGACGCTCAATGTCGCCGGCGCCGGCTATCGCTTCGCCACCCGCGCCGATGCCTGCACCGCTCTGTTGGTCGCGTTGAGCACCGCCGGCGCCAAGCGCGTCGACGTCGGCATCGCCCAGGTCAACATGGGCTGGAACGGCCACCGCTTCGGCAGCGGCGTCTCGCCCTGCGAGGCGCTCAATCCTTACAAGAACCTAGAAGTCGCAGCCCGGATGCTGGCTGAGCTGCGCGCCCAGGGCGGCGACTGGATCAACGTCGCCGGCCGCTACCACCGCCCCGCCGGCGGCGCCCCTGCCGCCAAGTACCGCGAGCTCTTCGCCAAACACCTGAGCCGGGTCACCGGCCTGAATCTACTGGCCTCGAATCCATGAAGCAGATCCTCACGCTCCTCACCCTGCTCTTACCGCTGGCCGCCCAGGCGACCAGCCTCACCGTAGTCGAAGACCGTGGCGGCGTCTCCGCCCTGCCCTACTACCAGGGCCTGAATCCGGAGCCTGTGCCTACGCAGCGCCAGGCACCGGTGCCGCAGCCCAGCATGGCGCAGGGTTTCCCGGTGCGATCGCAGCGGCTGACACCGGGTACGGTCCAGGGTCGCGCACTCAATGCGCCCGGCCTGCAGCCCTTCTTCCTGGTCGGCGACGACGAGTTGTCTCGCCGGTGGCTGGCCAGCCGGGGAAAGACCCTACAGCGCCTCGGCGCCGTTGGCCTGGCCGTCAACGTCACCAGTGCCGAACGCCTGGCGGTGATCCGCAGCTGGACCGGCGGCCTGGCCGTCAGCCCTGTCGTCGGCGATGACCTAGCCGCTCGCCTGGGCCTTGCCCATTACCCGGTGCTCATCACCCCCACTGCCCTTGAGCAATAGGACGTCCCAATGCCCAGATCTCAGGTTCCACACCGAGCCGCTGCAAGTGCCCTGAAGCAGGATGCGCCTGAGGTGAGCCAACTTCAGAACGAAGACTTCGGTCATCACGTCACCTTTGGCCCAACACGGTCAGGTGCTTCGTTCTATCTGACGATGGTCATTCGTCTACCTGACAATGAAAAAGCACGTGCTGCCCTGGCAGGTGACGTCGAAGTTCTGGTCGATCTCCATGGCGGCGAGATCACCGGACGCTCAATGGATGATGAGATAACCCTCTGCGAGCGTTTCGAAGCAGCGCTACCGCGTGACGAAGCAGAAGTGATCCGCAGGGAACATGCCGCTGAACTGCCCTTGCCAGGCGCTGACGGGCAGGAGCGCTAGCTATGGCCCGCAATCATGCACTGGACACGCTGTTGCGCCCTGCCGTTGAGCTCTACACGGTCCAAGTGTGCCTGGCCATGGCCTTTCTGTGCGTCTTCGCGCCTTGGGCCGTCGCCCTGACACCGCTGTTCGGCCTGGTCACAGCCGTCGCCTTTCTTGCCTTCGGCACCTACCGCTTCCGCCAGGCGCTGCGCGTGCTGCGCTACCGGCGCAACATCCGGCGCCTGTCGTTCTACAGCATGACCAGCAAGGAGATCCCGGTCAGCAATGAACGGCTATTCGTGGGCAAGGGCTTTCGCTGGGAGCAGAAGCACACCCAGCGCCTGGTCGACACCTACCTGCCCCAGTACGCGCCCTATGTCGAGCCGTCAGAGTGGACCAACAAGGCCCGGCGCCTCGAGGCGCGCCTGGAGTTCGCGCCCTTCCCGCTCACCCTGCTGGCCAAGGCTACCGCCTGGGATAATGCTGCAAACCCGTTCCGGCCGCTGCCCCCAGTGGGCGGCCTTCCTCGCCTGCATGGCATTGAGCCCGAGGAGCACGACGTTACCCTGCCGCTGGGCGAGCGAGTGGGTCACTCCATCGTCCTGGGCACCACTCGGGTCGGCAAGACGCGCCTGGCCGAGCTCTTCATCACCCAGGACATCCGCCGCAAGCGGCGCGGCCAGCACGAGGTGGTGATCGTCTTCGATCCCAAGGGCGATGCCGACCTGCTCAAGCGCATGTACGTCGAGTGCGAACGCGCTGGGCGGGCCAACGAGTTCTACGTCTTCCACCTGGGCTGGCCGGACCAGTCCGCGCGCTACAACGCAGTGGGCCGCTTTGGCCGGATCTCGGAGGTAGCCACACGCGTCGCCGGCCAGCTATCCAGCGAGGGCAACTCGGCGGCGTTCAAGGAATTCGCCTGGCGATTCGTCAACATCATCGCCCGGGCCCTGGTCGCCCTCGGCCGCCGGCCGGACTACCTGCAGATTCAGCAGCACGTGATCAACATCGAAGGGCTGTTCCTGGAGTACGCCCAGAAATACTTCGACGAGCACGATCCCAAGGCCTGGGAGAAGATCATCTTCATCGAGAGCAAGCTCAACGACAAGAACGTCCCCTTCAACATGAAGGGCCGGCCGCTGAGGGTCATCGCCATCGATCAGTACCTGAACCAGACGCGCGTGTTGGATCCGGTCATGGATGGCCTACGCAGCGCGGTGCGCTACGACAAGACCTACTTCGACAAGATCGTCGCCTCGCTGCTGCCGCTGTTGGAGAAACTCACCACCGGCCGCATGGCCGAGCTGATCGCCCCGGACTACCACGACGTCAACGACCCGCGGCCGATCTTCGACTGGATGCAGGTGGTGCGCAAACGCGCCGTAGTCTACGTGGGCCTAGACGCCCTTTCCGACACCGAGGTCGCCGCGGCGGTTGGCAACTCCATGTTCTCGGACCTGGTCTCGGTTGCCGGTCACATCTACAAGTACGGCATCGATGATGGCTTGCCCGGGGAGGCCAGCGGCAAGGTGGCCATCAACCTGCACGCCGACGAGTTCAACGAGCTGATCGGCGATGAGTTCATTCCCATGATCAACAAGGGCGGCGGTGCCGGCCTGCAGGTCACGGCCTACACCCAGACCCTGTCCGACATCGAGGCCAAGATCGGCAACCGCGCCAAGGCCGGGCAGATCATCGGCAACTTCAACAACCTCTTCATGCTACGGGTGCGGGAGACGGCTACAGCCGAGCTGCTGACCAATCAGCTGCCCAAGGTACAGGTCTTCACCGCCACGCCGGCAAGCAGCGCGAGCGACGCCGTCAACGGCAAGACCGCCTTCACCTCCAACACCCATGACCAGCTCAGCGCTACCAGCGTGCCCATGCTGGAGCCTGCTCATGTGGTCGGGCTACCCAAGGGCCAGTGCTACGCGCTGATCGAGGGCGGCAACCTGTGGAAGGTGCGGATGCCGTTGCCGGCGGTGGATCCGGATGAAGCGATGCCCAAGGACCTGCAGGAGCTCGCGGAGAAGATGCGCAAGGCCTACCAGGTGGGTCAGGCCACCAGCAGTGAGTGGTGGGAAGCTCCTGGCCAGCGCCGGGTCGCAGACGACCTACCCATGGACCTGCAGGACGACTTCCGGCAGATGGCCCAAGGCGCCGTTGACGAAGGAGACGCGGCATGACCAGCGACCTCGATCATGCCCGCCTTGTCGCCCTGGGCGCCGCCTGGCTGCGCCGGCAGGGCTTTCCCCTCGTCGCCACCGAGCTGCGTTGCTTTGGCTCACGCGAGCAGCCGGATGTGCTGGGCTTTCGCAGCAACTGCTCGACGTTGATCGAAGTGAAGACCAGCCGCGCTGACTTCCTGGCCGATCGCAACAAGCCCGAGCATGCCGTCGGCGGCCTTGGGCTCTACCGCTTCTACCTCTGTCCCGAGGGGCTGCTGCAGGAGGCGGATCTCCCATCGGGGTGGGGCCTGCTGGTAGCCACCGGCCGCCAGGTGACCGAGGTAGTGCGGCCGCGCGGCAACCTGTGGCCGCCGGCAGGGCGAGCCGGCGGCACCGAGTGGGAAGCCTTCCAGCATCAGCCGGATCTCGCCGCCGAGCGCCAGGCGCTCTTTTCCATCGCCCGCCGCGCCAGCGCCGGCACCAGAGGACGCCGATAATGGCCGACGTCGCCCAGCGCGCCCAGCAGCAACAGGTCAAGGAGCAGACCTTCATCGGGTCGGTGCTCAGCTTCCCCTTCCATTTCATCGGCGTGATGTTCCTGTCCCTGGGCGGCGCCATCCTGGTGGACTGGCTCTGCCTCTACTTCCTCTGGCCAGAGGCCGGCTGGCACCACGCCAAGGGCATGCTCGATCACGAGCTGGCCTGGCTGTCCCAGGGCTTCCTGACCAGTGTGGTCGTCCAGGAACCCGGACGCACGGCCACCTGGCTGGTCGGACTGCTCTATGACTGGCTGTTCGTGAAGACCAGGCTGATCCAGTGGCTGACCGGCATGCAGCAGCTGGCCGCCGCCGGCCCGAGGGGCGAGCTGGATCTGCGCTACATGGCCGCGCAGGGCATCACTACGGTGCAGACCTACGGCTTGTCTGCGCTCTTCACC
Organism: Pseudomonas oryzihabitans; assembly: GCF_032027545.1. GTDB lineage: Bacteria > Pseudomonadota > Gammaproteobacteria > Pseudomonadales > Pseudomonadaceae > Chryseomonas > Chryseomonas oryzihabitans_F. The sequence goes on from NZ_JAVSJB010000023.1 coordinate 31,229, forward strand.
GTGTTGGTATTCTGCGTGCGCCTGGTGATCTTGGTGCTCGCTGTGCCGCTCTTCGCCATGGCCGCCCTGGTCGGCTTCATCGACGGCCTGGTGCGGCGGGACATCCGCAAGTTCAGCGCGGGCCGCGAGTCGAGCTACTTCTACCACAAGGCCCGCAGCACCATGCTGCCGCTGGCCCTGCTGCCCTGGTCGCTGTACCTCGCCTTGCCGTTCAGCGTGAGCCCGCTCCTAGTGCTGCTGCCCTGTGCCGCCCTGCTGGCCCTGTCAGTGAACCTCACGACCGCCTCGTTCAAGAAGTACCTGTAGTCGCCGGCATGCTCCGCGGCCGCAACTTAGCCAAAAGGAGCAGCCTCACACCTATGAATATGCAGGGGTGGTATTGCTACCCTGTCCCAGCCGATCTGGAGCTACCCATGCAGTGGACCCCCGAGCAAGCCCCCGCCATCGCGTCAAACGCACGCAAGCTACTGATCCAGGCTTTCGCCGGCACCGGCAAGACCACCACCCTGGTGGGCTATGCCAGCGCCCATGCGGACGTGCAGATGCTCTACCTCTGCTACAACAAGTCGGTGGAGATGGCGGCGAAGAATCGCTTTCCGCGCAACGTCACCTGCAAGACCGGCCACGGCCTGGCCTACGCGGTCTATGGGACCCAGTACCAGCACAAGCAGGCCGGCAACCTGCGCATCACCGAGGTCGCCCGAGTGCTGAACACCCAGGACTGGGAGCTGGCCAGGGACGTCGTCAATACGCTCAACACCTTCATGGCCAGCGCCGACATGGCCCTGGACCGTCGTCACTTCGCCCGCTACGACGGCCGCGGTCTGACGCCGCTGCAGGAGCGGCGCATCACCCAGGTGGTGGGGATGGCCATCAGCGTCTGGAAGCGCATGATCGACCTGCAGGATGCCGGCGTGCAGATCACCCACGACGGCTATCTCAAGCTGTACCAGATGAGCCGGCCGGACCTCTCCAACCGCTTCGGCGCCATCCTGCTCGATGAGGGCCAGGACGTGAATCCAGTGATCGCCGACCTGGTGCAGCGGCAGCGCATCATCCAGGTGATGGTCGGCGATCGCCACCAGCAGCTCTACCGCTTTCGTGGTGCCCAAGATGCCCTCAGCGCGGCCTGGATGGCCGACGCCGAGAAGCACTACCTGACCCAGTCATTTCGATTCGGTCCTGCCGTAGCCCATGTGGCCAACGTCGTCCTGTCGTTCAAGGGCGAGACGGTGAAGCTGCAGGGCCTCGGCCAGCGCACCCTGGTGAAGCGCTCGCTGCCTGAGGACCTCGCCCACCGGACCTGGCTGCATCGCACGGTCAGCGGCGTGATCGAGAACGCCCTACGCCTAGAGAAACAGGGTGGCCACCGCATGTTCTGGATCGGCGGGATCGACAGCTACTCGCTGCGCGAGCTCGAAGACCTGTTCCAGTTCAGCCGAGGTCGCACTGACCTGGTGCAGCAGAAAAAGCTCCTACGCGACTATCGTGACTACGAGCAGTACCAGGAAATTGCCAAGGCCACTCAGGATCCGGAGATGCAGCGCTCGGTGCGGATCATCGAGGCCTACTTCGACCTGCCCAAGCGCATAGAGCAGCTGCGGCGCTGCGCGGTGGCCAGCGAACTGGACGCCACGGTCACCTTGACGACCGCGCACAAAGCCAAGGGCCTGGAGTGGGACTTCGTGGGGCTGTACGACGATTTCAGTGCGGATCCGCTGGCACCCGAGATCGATCGGGCCAGCCGCGACGATGAGCTGAACCTGCTGTACGTCTCAGTGACCCGGGCCATGCAGATCCTGGCAGTGAACTCGCTGGTGATCGACATCATGCAGCGCTACAAGGAGCTGAATGGAAGCCTAGCGTGGTTCCGATAAGTAGGTGCTGACCTGAGAAGTAGCGAAGTCAGATAGCTGCCTACGCTGTGTGGTCCGACGTAAGGACTAGGCATGGACATTATTCGTAGCAGCGTTGGGCTACGCTTCAACTTCCCCATCTCCACTCGCCGATGTCTTCGGCGACAAGGAAATTGATCTATGAGCACCATCACCCAGTTGGAGCAAACGCTGATCGACATCGCCACCAACTGTCTGGCCGATGTGCTGGGCTACAGTGCCAAACGTCAACAGCGAAGCGTCACCGCCGAAGATGCCGAGGCTTTTGAAGAAAACCACATAGCGCTGTCGACCTTAGTGCAACTTGCTCATCTGAAGCAGAGTGGGTTGACCGAAGATGCACGCACTGCGCTGCTGGATATCGAGGAAAGCGAAACGGCACTGCTTCGAACGCTGGTCAACTGATCCGCTCCATCCCTCACGCCAACTCGCATCTTGAGTGCCTGAGCAATTTCGCCCATTGCCATGACGTCGAGGGCCTGGGTCTCTGTTGTCTCACACCGAGCTACCTCCCCTGCTGGCGTTGCGATATCAATAGCCATGGCCTCGTTATTGTCGAGGGTGAGTGTCACCTCGACACGGAAGCTCTCTGGAAAGAAGCCGGAAATGTAGTGCAAGAAGCGAGAATGGTACTTCGGCAGCATGACTGATCCCTACCTCCCCTCGAATAGGGGGTGGTGCATAGGATGCCAGACAGGTCGTCGCTTCGATCAAGCGCAATCGGGCGTCAGACGTAATTCAGGGAGCACCGAAAGGGGATCAGGCACGCTGCTAGTTGTCAGGGAAAATCTCGCGTTCGCTGATTGGCGGATGACAGCCAATGGCTCTCAGCTCGTTGACGGCGTCGCGGATCACCTCATACAGCAGGGGCGTATTGTCGATGAGACACCGATTCAGTGTGCGCGTAACCTTTGCAGGCCTTGCCGGATCAATCATGGTGATTACCAGATTGTTCCCCTGAAATTCCAATTCATGCTTCAAGGGCGGATCTAGAGCAGATAGCTGGTTGCGCAGGGCGTCCATGGACTTGCCTCTATGAATGATCGCAGTTCGAGCACTCGCGGCTTCCAGCGGTTCCCAGCCTAAAGCTTATAGGGCACTGGTGACCATTCAGTAGACGTGTTTTCACGAATTTCCAACCCCGTGCGACACTGTATGGATATACCGTACATGACCCTATCAGGAAGGAGCGAAACGCGGTGGCTCACTCCAAGAAATATCAAGCGCAACTGCTGGCAAAAGTCTCTCGTGAGGCAGAAAGACAGTACCTGCAGTCAAACGATCACAAGCCTGCATGGCCATGGAGCAGCCTGAACGATTTGGACCAGCAAGCGTGGTCGTGGAAGGCTTGCGCAGCGTTAGACATCTCTCCAGAACAATGGCGCTCAGCCGTCAACATCTGCCGAACCCCTGGCCAATCCGTGAAACTGCTACTGGGCGAGATGCGCATTCTCCACCCATGATCTCCGACCCAGAGAAACGCTAGCTAGTGCTGGCTCGAACGTTTCGACAAACCTTACTCAGGGCGTCAAACGACCAGGGCTTGGCCAAAAAACTCGTCTGGCTATGTGGATGCTCAGCCGAATGAACGTGACCTGAGGATATGACGACTGGTATCGCAGGCCAGAGTGCTGAGAACGCATCAGCCAGCTCAAGGCCATCCATCCTTCCAGGCATTTTGACGTCTGTGAACAGAAGGTCCGGTGGCGATTGCTGGGCCTTCAAGTGTCGCCAAGCCTCATCGGCAGTCCCGAAAGCAGTTACGACAAATCCTTCTTCGGCAAATAGCTCGGTGAGCATTTCGACCAAGAGCCCCTCGTCTTCAGCTATCACCACCCGGTTCATGTCGACAGATCTCTTAGATGACGTATTGCACGTTCGCAATCATAGGCTATTGAGACATTGAAGCTGGGAGCCAAGCGGCAATCCTTGGTATTGAGCGACACGCTCGTCTGCTGGTGCAAGAAGTCTCGCATTCAGTTGTCGTACTGGCTCTGCCTCATTTGAACAGCTACCGAGTGCGCAATGCGCCGTCGCGGCTTTTGCTTGTGCTTGAGATACTCTGAACGACATTGATCAAACAGATCGGCCGCCACCGTGAGGAGCTGCCTTCCCTGCGGTGCAGTGATCCGGCCGAAGTCGAGCATGGCCAGTATGTAGCCTTCGAGCTGCCCGTACAGCTTGGCCAAATGACCCAAGCCCATGATGGCCATCGCATGGGTCAGGTCTCGCCAGCGTTGTTTGGCTTCTTCGGGGAGAAATGCAATGTCAGTCATACGACCTCCCGTGATTTTTCTGATGACAGCATAGCCAGACGAATCGTTCGAGGCTTTCGTCGTAACCTCATGAGACCCAGATACGGTTTGGCCTGGTGGGGCTACTGTCGACCACAGGACGATGGCCACCCCATCGAACTGGAGCCGTCCATGTCCCCTGCCCGCTTCGAATACCACACCGAATTCTCCCCCCTCACCTACCGCGTCCAAGAGCGCGGCTGGCTGATGTTCAAGCACGAGCAGCAGACCGGCACCCCTGACATCGCTGCTTTCCTGGCCGATCCAGAACGGCAGGCTCGCCTGCAGGCCCTGGGCGCGGACGGCTGGGAATTGGTCAGCGTGCAGCCAGTGCTGGAAGGCCGCGCCCAGATTGGTCAGCAGACCGCCCAAGGCAACCAGGGGTGGGGCGTGGGCTACGCGGTGGCCACCGGCTTTCTGCTGTTTTTCAAGCGCCTCATCACCTCTGCGTAAAGTCAGTAACCAAGCGGGTTTGCAACCTATTTGGGTGCAGTAATGGTTTCCCGCTGACCTCCTTGGTGGCCCTCGGCATCCTGTGCGGCATCAACCCGCTGCCCAGGGCCCAGCTGTGAAACCGTCCTCTACCCCTCGCAAGCCTCTCGCCGGCACTGGTCTCGCCAGTGGCCTAGTCGTCGCCATCGGCCTCCTGGCGCACCCTGCTCACGCCGCCGGCACCGCCAGCGAGCAAGCCAACGTCGACGTGATGATTCGCCAGCTCAACGCCGTCGAGGCGGTCGCCCGCCGCAGCGCTGAGCTGCCCAGCGATGGCAGTTCCCGCTATCACCTGGATTACAACCGTCTCGCCGCAGACATCGCCCGGATCCGCCAGGGCCTGCAGGACTACCTAGCCCCAAGCCGTGCCCAGCCCCGCGATGCGGCCGAGCTCTCCGGCCAGTACCAGCGCGAAGGCGCCCAGCCATGAGCATGACCGCCGCGCAGACCGCTGCCTTTCAGGCGGCCAGCGGCCTTACGCCGGTGGCCAGCAACACCTTCTGGCTATCGGTGGCCATGGCCATCACCACGATCTGGTTCGCCTGGCTTTCCATCAGCCTCTACAAGGGCTGGGCTAACCAGAACCTCAAAGCTGCCGCCGCCAAGGGCGCCCTCATTCGTGGGCTGCTCCTCTACTGCGTGCTGTCCTGGCTCATTTTGCATTAACCCCTCGAGGAGAAATCCATGCTGTCCCTCAAACGTCTGTTCGCCCTCGGCGTTCGCTCCAAAACTCAGCTTGCCTTGGCCAGCGCTGTGCTAGTGCCAGCAATTAGCCAAGCCGCCCTCCCTCAAGCGCAAGCGCCCTCGCGAGGCGAAGGGTCTACCTGGCTGGAGACACTAAAAAACTACGGATTCGACCTCATCTCGCTGTTCGCGCTGGCCTTGTGCGCCCTCTGCCTGATCGTCGTTGCGGCTCACGGCATTACCGTCTACCACGAGATCCACCTGGGCAAGAAAACCTGGAAGGACCTGGGTGTGACGGTGACCATCGGCGTCGTCCTCATCGGCCTGGTGATCTTCATCGTCACCAAAGCCACCGGCATCATGTAAGGCAGGACGGCGCCGATGGACATCACCGAAGACCTGCATGAGGACGGCACCCTTCGCTTCCTGCCGAATCGCCTCAACACCCAACCCGTCGTCGTCGGCGGCCTGACCACGGACGAGATGTTCGCCACGGTCGGCATCTGTGCGGCATTTGGATTCGCAGTCGGCATCCCGTTTGCGTTTGTCGTCACACCGGCCATGCCGATCTTCGCCGCCCTGGCGTGTGGCGCCCTGGGCCTGGTATCCGCAGGACGGATCCTGCGCCGTTGGAAGCGCGGCCGCCCGGAAACCTGGCTCTGGCGCCAAGTCGAGTGGCGCCTTGCGCATTGGGGGTTGGCAGGTCGCCGCCTGGTCATCCGCAGTGGTGCCTGGACCTGCAAGCGGATGGTGGGGCTATGAGCCGCGCGTGGAAGCTGTCCGATTCGCAGCGCGCCCATATCACCACCCTGCGCCTTGCCCTGGGCCTGGTCAGTGGCATCGCGATCTGGAATGGCTACGGCTGGTACAGCGCGCCCAAGGATCTGACCGTGCACGTGCCGCCGGACCTGCGCTCCGGGAGCACGCGCCCTTGGTGGGAGATTCCTCCGGAGTCGGTCTATTCCTACGCCTTCTACATCTTCCAGCAGATGAACAGCTGGCCAGCTGATGGCGAGAAGAACTACAGCGACAACATCGCCCGCTTGACCCCTTTCATCACCCCTTCGTGCAAGGCCTATCTGGAGGGGGACGAAGCACTCAAACGCAACAGCGGCGAGCTGCGCAAACGCGTGCGCAACGTCGCGGAGATCCCCGGATCAGGCTACGGCGACGACCCCACCCGCCGCGTCCAGGTGCTCGGCAATAGCGAGTGGACGGTCATGCTGGATGTCGTTGCCAACGAGTACCTGGGTGGCGAGAAGGTCAAGACGGCGCTCACCCGCTACCCGCTCCATGTCGTCAGGTCCGACGTCGATCCCGAGAAGAACCCCTGGGGCATGAAGTGGGACTGCTACAGCGGTCAGCCGCAGCGGATCGAGGCCGGCGTCGAAGTCAAACTCCGAGGTACACCATGAGATCCCGCCACTCCCTCGCCCTGGTGCTGGGCAGCCTGCTGCTCAGCAGCCTTGCCCAGGCCATCGAGATCCGCAAATGGGAACGCGTCCCCATGGTCATCCCGCTCGTGGTGGGCCAGGAGCGGATCCTATTCGTTGATGCCAACGTGCGTGTCGGCGTCCCTCCCGCCATCGCTGACAAACTCAGGGTGCAGAGCACCGGCGGCGCGATCTATCTCCGGGCCAAAGACCCGATCGAGCCCAGCCGGCTGCAGCTGCAGAATGCAGCGACCGGCGAGATCATGCTGGTCGACATCGCCGCAACGCTGGCGCAGGAAGGCCAGGTTGCGCTTGAGCCCATCAAGATCGTTCCGGGCGACACCACGCCTACTCGCTACGGTCAGCCCGTGGCGACTGCCCCTAAATCGTCAGCGAAGGCTAGCCGCCAAGCTGATGAGGAAGAGGACGAGCCAGCGCCACCCAAGCGTGAAACACCGATCCCCGTCGTGCTCACCCGCTACGCCGCCCAGATGCTCTATGCGCCGCTGCGCACCGTGGAGCCGGTCGACGGCGTCGCCCAGGTCAGGATCGACAAGCGCCTGGACCTGTCGACGCTACTGCCAGCGCTGCCGGTTGAGGCCAGTCAGCTGGGCGCCTGGCGCCTGGACGATCACTGGGTGACCGCCGTGAAGCTGCGCAACCAGACCGGCCAGCGTCTCGCCTTGGATCCGCGCGAGCTCATGGGCGACTTCGCGACCGCGACCTTCCAGCACCCCTACCTCGGCGCCCGGGGCGATGCCAGCGACACCACCGTGCTCTACCTGGTCACCCGGGATCACGGCCTTGGTCAGTCACTGCTGCCCAGCCTGGGCGCTGCAGATCCTCGCGTCACCGCGGAGGCCCGCTATGCAGCTCAGAAGTAATCCACTCCTCAAGTATGCGCTGCTGGGGGTTCTGGTCCTGGTGGTCTATGTCGGCGTAACCCTAGTCGGCAAGGGCAAGCCGCAAACACCCGAACAGCCACAGTCCGCCCAGCTCACGCCTGAGCAGGCCAAGGCGCTGGGGATCGAGGGCGACACGCCCAACGACACCTTGCGCACTATCGTCGTCGAGAGCCGGCAGCTCAAAGAGCAGATGAGCAAGGCTCTGAGGGACAACGAGGAGGCCAAGCGGGAGAACGACGCTCTCAAGGCTCAGCTGAACAATATCAACGCCACGGTCGATAGTCGCGTCCAGGCGGGCATCAACCAGAGCCTGGAGAACCAGCAGAAGCAGACACAGGGTCTGTTCGATGGTCTGCAGAAGCAGCTCAACACCCTGTCGCAGATGGGCAACCAGACGGGCAGTGGCACTGGCTCCAGCGCCGACATGCCTATCGGACTTGGCATCGCTCCTGGGGAAGGCAATCAGTTCAAGAAAGGTGGCTCGGATCTCGTCTGGATCGAGCCGCAGGATGGCACCGCCGTCGACGCCAATGGCAAGCCTCTTGCTGCCGGCAGCAGCCAGGCCGCCAGCGGGTTCGCCTTCCCGACCGCCTTCGGCGCCGCCGGCCAGAAGACCCTGGATGCTGCCTCAGGTAGTGCGCAGCGCGTAGCCGATGGCATGGGCGGGGATGAGCAGTCCCGCAAGAATGTCCGCAAGGTCTACACCCTGCCGCAGAACTCGACGCTGATGGGTTCGGTGTCCATGACCGCCCTGGTGGGCCGCGTGCCGGTGGACGGCACGGTCAACGACCCCTACCCCTTCAAGGTCCTGATCGGCCCCGACAACCTGACCGCCAACGGCATCGACCTGCCCGACGTCGCCGGCGCAGTGGTAAGCGGAACCGCCTCGGGCGATTGGACGCTGTCCTGCGTGCGCGGCCAGATCCGCAGTATGACCTTCGTTTTCACCGACGGCACCGTGCGTACCCTGCCGGCGCCGCAGGAAAACGCTGGTCAGCAGAACAACGGCCAGAACAATCAGAACGCCTCAACCAACGGCCAGCCTGCTGCTGTCCAGAGTGGCATGGGCTGGATCAGCGACCCCTACGGCATCCCCTGCATCGCTGGCGAGCGCCGCAGCAACGCCTCTCAGTACATCGGCTCTCAGGCCCTCATCACCGCCGCCGGCGCCGGCGCCGCCTCACTCATAAAGAACGACGGCACCAGCTCCAGCTACGTCCAGACCCCGAACGGCACCATCGGCACGACCGGCATGTCCGGCAACGAGGCCATGGGCAAGATCCTGAACCAGGGCGTCAGCGACATCTCCACCTGGGTGAACAAGCTCTACGGCCAGGCCTTCGCCGCCGTGTACGTGCAGCCCGGGGCGAAGGTGGCCATCCACCTCGACCAGGAGCTGGCCATCGACTACGAACTCAAGGGCCGCAAGGTCGACTATCGGACAGGAGCTCGCCATGCCTCGGCTGCCCTCGATTAATCGCACACGACTTCAGATAGCGGCTGTACTGGCCATGGCCCTGCTGGCCAGCGGCTGCGCGGTCGACAAGGAGAAGATGCTCCCCCATGGCGACCAGACCATGATGGACGTCTGGAATGCCGGTACCACTGGTTCGGCTGGCAGCAGCCAGGGGCGCCAACTCGTCGATGCCCGGGCAGAGCTGCGCCGTCCGGTGGACACGAGCCAGGCTCGGCCGCTGGCTGACAACGCCGGCTATTCGCGCACCGCGCAGAACGAGATCTACAGCCAGTTCAAGCGCCTGCCCAATCCGGACCTGGTCATGTACGTCTTCCCGCACCTAGCCGGCTCCGACCCGGCCCCCATCCCCGGCTATACCACCGTTTTCCCGCTCTACCAGCGTGTGCAGTACGCCATGCCCGGTGAGCGGGTGGAGAACTACTGATGGGCATTTTCGAACGCCTGCGTGGCCGCAAGGCAGCTAACACTGTTGCAGCCGAATCTAGAGTGGAATCGGATCGGATGGATGATCTGGGTTCAGAGCTGCATGTGCCAGAACCTGAGTCGGTCCTTCCGATGCCCGCTACAGAGGGTCCTCACCCTGAATCCATCCGTGCCACCCGCGCCCTCGAGGTCGACGAGGAAGCCGCCTACCAGCGCTACCTGGATCGTCTGAAAGCGCACGGTATCCCGGAGCCAGGTGCCTGGATGACCGGCAAGGAAAAACCGGCGACCGTGGCAGATGTGGCCAGGCTCTACGACGTCAACCCTAGCTTCACCAACCTGCTGCCTTGGGTCGAATACCTGCCCGAGCACCAGGCCATGCTGCTGGAAGACGGCAAGTCGCTGGCCGCCTTTTTCGACCTGGTGCCGATCGGCACCGAGGGCCGCGAAGCCAATTGGCTTCGCCAGGCCCGCGACGCCCTGGAGAACGCCCTGCAGGACGCCTTCGATGAGCTGGAGCAGAGTCCCTGGGTCGTCCAGTTCTATGCCTTCGACGAGATCCAGTTCGACGGCTATCTCACCGGGCTTGCCAACTACATCCAGCCGCGCGCCCGCGGCTCCGAATTTACCCAGCTCTATCAGAGCCTGATGAAGCACCACCTGCATGCCATCGCCAAGCCTGGCGGTCTGTTCAACGACACGGCCGTATCCCACCTGCCCTGGCGTGGTCAGCATCGGCGCGTCCGGATGGTCGTTTCCCGACGCAGCATCGGCGACGGCCTGGTCAGAGGGCAGGCGCCTGCCGCGTACCTCGCGAATATGTGCAGTCGGCTGACCGGCGCGTTACGAAACGCCGGCGTGACGGCTCACCGCATGGATGAGCGTGCCATTCGCCACTGGCTTTTGCAGTGGTTCAATCCGTGCCCGGATCACCTGGGCACCTCGACCAAGGACCAGCAGCGGTTCTTCGAGGTGGTCAACAGCGCCTTCGACCAGGACGAGCTTCTGGCCGAAGGCACCATTCCCTTCCTGGCCAGCGGGACCGATTTCTCCCAGTGCCTGATGTACCGCGAGCCTCGCTCGGATGCGCAGAAGGGCATGTGGTTCTTCGATGGCCAACCCCATCGTGTGGTGATGCTGGATCGGCTGCGTACTGCCCCGAGGACCGGCCACATGACCGGCGAGCGCACCTTTGGCGACGCCCTGCATGCCCTCTTCGATGAGATGCCCGAGGACACCGTGCTGGCCATCACGCTGGTAGCCACGCCCCAGGACACGCTCGAAGCCCATCTCAACAACCTGCACAAGAAAGCCGTCGGCGACAACCAGGCTTCCGCTCTCACCCGTGAGGCCATCAAGGACGCCCGTCAGCTGATCGGCCGCAAGCACAAGCTCTACCAGGGCAGCGTGGCCTTCTATGTCCGGGGTAAAGATGAGCAGGAGCTGGAGCAGCGCTGCAACCACCTGACCAACACCTTGACCAGTGCAGGTATCGAGCCTGTGCGGCCTGAGGATGAGGTGGCTGCACTCAATAGCTACCTGCGCTGGCTGCCCGGCAACTTCGATCCCAACCAGCCGCGGGCGCTGCAGTGGTACACCCAGCTCATGCTGGTTCAGCATGTCGCCAACCTGGCACCCATCTGGGGCCGCTCGACCGGAACGGGACATCCGGGCATCACTCAATTCAACCGCGGTGGCAGTCCGCTGACCTTCGATCCGCTCAGCAAGCTCGATCGCCAGATGAATGCGCACGGCTTCGTCTTCGGTCCTACCGGTGCCGGCAAATCGGCGACGCTCAACAACCTGTTGATCCAGTGGCTGGCCGTCTACCGGCCGCGCATCTTCGTGGCCGAAGCCGGTAACAGCTTCGGGCTGCTGGCGGACTTTGCCCAGCGCCTCGGCTTGACTGTCCACAAGGTCCGCCTGGTTCCCGGCGCTGGCGTTAGCCTGGCGCCCTTCGCCGACGCCATACGCCTGGCCGAGGATCCGGCTCACGTCGCCGTGCTCGACGCCGAGGACCTCGACGCCTCAGACGAAGCCAGCAGCCCGAAGCCCGACTTGGAGGACGATCAACGCGACGTGCTCGGCGAGATGGAGATCGTGGCTCGCCTGATGATCACCGGCGGCGAAGAGAAGGAAGACGCACGCATGACACGCGCCGACCGTGCGGCCATCCGGCACGCCATCATCAATGCCGCCAAGGCCTGCTCCAAGGCAGAGAGGACAGTGCTCACCCAGGACGTGCGCGATGCCCTGAGCGAGGCCGCGCACGACGAGAATATCCCTGAGAAAAGACGCGAGCGCCTGCAGGAGATGGCCGAAGCTATGGAGATGTTCTGCATGGGCGCCGATGGCGAGATGTTCAACCGCCCCGGCACACCTTGGCCGGAGGCTGACCTGACCGTGGTGGACTTTGCCACCTATGCACGCGAGGGCTACCAGGCGCAGCTCGGCATCGCCTACATCTCGCTGCTGAACTCGATCAACAACATCGCTGAGCGCGACCAGTACAAGGGCCGGCCGCTGATCAAGCTGACCGACGAAGGCCACATCATCACCAAGCACCCGCTGCTGCTGCCCTATGCGATGAAGATCACCAAGATGTGGCGGAAGCTCGGCGCCTGGTTCTGGCTGGCGACCCAGAACATTGATGACATCCCGATTTCCGGCGCGCCGATGCTCAACATGATCGAGTGGTGGATCTGCCTGAACATACCGCCGGATGAAGTCGAGAAGATCTCCAAATTCCGCAATCTGAGTACCGCGCAGAAGGAGCTGATGCTGTCGGCGCGCAAGCAGAGCGGCGCCTACACCGAAGGCGTGGTGCTCTCCAAGTCGATGGAGACGCTCTTCCGCGCGGTACCGCCCAGTCTTTATCTGGCCCTGGCTATGACGGAGCCTGAGGAGAAGGCGGAGCGCGCCCAGCTGATGGAAGAGCTCGGCACCGACGAGCTGGGCGCCGCGCTGGCCGTCGTCGCCCGTTTGGACCGGTTGCGAGGGATCGAACCCTACCCCTTCAAGCTGCCACCGGCTCGAGGAGCCCGGCGATGAGAGTGATGGACCAATTCACCCAGGACCTCATCGACAGCCTGACCGGCTTGCTTCGGCAGCCGCACCTGCCCGAGACGCTCACCGCCCTGCAGATCTGCGCACCGGTCTTGATCAGCAACCTGCAGGCAGTGAAATTACGCGCGGTGGATCTCCGGGAGATCGAGGCCCAGCTCGACACGGCGCTCAAGGACTGGCTGGCCAAGCATCCGCAGCCGGATGACGCACAACAGGCGCTGCTGGAAGTGCTGCATCGCGACGTGCTGGGCCGGCAACTCGATCAGCCTTCTGCCCATGAGGCTTCGGCATGATTAGGGGAGCTATCTCTCGGCAACCAGCGGCAATGGCTCTCATACTGCTGGCCGTGTTGCTCTACGTCCTATGGCACCTCTTTGGATGGCTCGCAGCAGTAGAGCCACGAGTTACTCCTGAGCCACCGACCTTCATCTATGGGGCTGCCAAAGCCCGCTTCACGCTGATCGAGTACGGCGACCTGGAATGCCCTTACTGCAAGGAAGCCTACCCGCAGGTCAAGCAGCTGATTGATCGGCACGAAGCGCTTAACTGGCAGTGGCATCACCTGCCGCTGCCCATGCACGGCGACGCAGCGCAGCAGGAAGCACGCCTGGTCACCTGCGCCGGTTGGCTGGGCGGCAATCCGGTGTTCTGGCAGGCGGTCGAAGCCGTCTACCAGAACAGCCGCGGCAATGGCGCCGGTCTGGCATTGCCGATCAATCAACTCGGCCTACAATCGGCGGTATCGCTGCAGCACCTGCAGACGTGTATCCAGGACAACACGACCGTGCGCCGGGTAGTCGCTGAGCAGACCGCAACCGCAGCGCAGAAGCGGATCGATGCCACCCCGACCTACGAGCTCCGAGACAATCGGTCTGGCCGTACGATACGGCTCCCATCCCTGCTGGACGATGCCGGCATGCTATCGGCAATGGACTGGCTGGCGAGTCAGGGAGGTGCGGATGCGCAGCAGCGTCAATGACATCCCGCCGTGGCTGGCCAGCCTGCCAAGCCAAACCCTACGGCGGCTCAACAGCCGCCTGACCTACCTGCTGCGCATGGTCGACGCCGAGATGCAGCGTCGTGACACCCAGCATCACCGCTTACCCCTGCAAGGCACCTCCGATGAGCAATCCCGCTGATACGTCCCTTCCCCTGGCGACTGGCATGGCTCCGAAGCCCAGGATCGTGTTCGAAGCCGGCGGTACCCTCCCCCCGATCAAGCTGGCACAGATTGGCCATGGATCCGGTCACCAATGGCTTTTCCGGGTAGGTGCCTACGAGCATCAGGAAGCGTACGACAGTGAACGCGCGGCGGTAGAGTCAGCAGAGCGACTGCTCTTCACCCTCTTTCGTGACATCGCGGATGAACAGGTACTGGCTGCAATTCGCCGTGGGGATACCGTCCTCGCGATACGATATGCCGAACGCCGGGGCTACTGGCAGGAGCGCCAAGAGGAAAAGAAGCTGCATCAGCTCGCCGTAAGTAGTGCCTTGGCAGCATTGAGACACCTCGCCTAAAGAAGATGTCGGTTTACGACCCAAAGCAGCCGTTGGCTTATTGGCAGCTAGCGGTCAAAAATGGCCTTCACCTCCGGCTTCGGATAGCAAAGAGGTGTATGCGCTACTTAACTCAGCAACAGACCTCTGTCACGTTGCTCATCCTCAACGACCACCTTGGATGCAAACGCCTTCTCTGGCGCCTCCAGATCCGTAGTGGCCGCATCCCATAGCATCAGCCTTGGTCCTGATTTTCCAATATGTCTCTGATACGCGCGCCCAATACCTCAATTGCGAATGGCTTCTGTAATAGATGCATATCTTGGCCTAAGAAGCGCTGCACATTTGTAGCGTCCTCTGCATAACCCGTAATCAGAAGTACACCGATACCGGGCCGCTGACGACGAATCTCTTCGACCAGCTCTCTCCCACCCATGCCGGGTAGGCCCACGTCAGATATCACCAGATCAAGTTGAGGCTCGCGCTGCACAACCTCCAAAGCGCTCTGTGCATCTTCAGCCTCAATAGCGATGTATCCCAGGTCCTGCAGGACTTCCATCACAAGCAGACGAACACCAGGCTCATCCTCAACCACCAGCACGCGCTCGCCATGCCCAGGCAACGTTTTATTGCTGACTTTGGCGGTGTCGGTTGCCTCTCCCTGATAGCGAGGTAGCAGCAGCGAGACCTTCGTTCCCTTGCCTAGCTCACTGTGTATGTCGATGTAGCCGCCGCTTTGCTTCACAAAGCCATACACCATCGACAGGCCCAGCCCCGTTCCTTTGCCTTGCGGCTTGGTGGTGAAGAAAGGCTCGAAGACCTTCACTAACACCTCAGGTGAAATGCCAGTACCGGTATCAACGACGGACAATTCCACGAACTCACCGAGCAAACGTTCACCCGCCAGCGATAGCTGCGGGTTGCGTACGTTGGCTGTACAGACCTGAAGGCTGCCGCCCTGAGGCATGGCATCCCGCGCATTGATACAGAGGTTGAGCAGGGCATTTTCCAGCTGATTGACATCGCTGCAGGTCGGCCAAGCCTCGGTACTTAGGTTCAAACGCAATGGGGTATTTTCATTCACAGTGCGCTGAATCAGGTACTCCATACCTGTCACCAGCCGATTCATATCGATGGGCTGCATATCCAGCGCCTGGCGCCGGCCGAAACTCAGCAGTCGATGCGTCAGGGCTGCCGCGCGTTGGGCAGAGGCAACGGCTATACCAATGTAGCGCTCTGCGCGCGGTTGGTGACCTTCCAGGCGCCGCTGCAGCAATTCCAACGAGCCCATGATTCCCGTGAGCAGATTGTTGAAGTCATGAGCGATGCCGCCAGTCAACTGACCGATGGCTTCCATTTTTTGGCTCTGTCGCAGAGCTTCCTTTGCCTGCTCAAGCTCGACACTGCGCTCTCGCTCCGCGGTGACATCCCGGGCTACGCAGTACAACAAACCACCTTCCGGCACCGCAGTCCAGGACAAGGTGCGATAGGTGCCGCTACGAGTACGAAACCTGTTCTCGAAATTGAAGGTGGGAGCACCAGCCGCCAATGTTGCGACTTCACTGCGCGTACGCTCTTGATCGTCGGGGTGTTCCAGCCACTCGGACGTCTTGCCGACGATTTCATCGACTCTCCAGCCCAACAGCCGCGTCCAGGCTGGGTTGATACTGACCCAGACACCCTGACTATCAGCGATACCGATCAGATCGTGACTGTAAGCCCACATCTGATCCCGCTCGCGTGTCCGCTCGCGGACGCGAATTTCCAGCACCTCATTGGCCTGGCGCAGCGCATTGGCGGTCTCCCGACGCAACCGGGCGAGGCGCATGGCACCTTCTACACGAGCAATGAGTTCGCGCGCACTGAAGGGCTTGACCAGATAATCATCGGCACCAGCGGCAATGCCCTCGATAGACGCTTCCTCTCCCGCTCGAGCGGACAGCAGGATGATGGGCACTTCGCTGGTACGCTCATCGGTTCGTAACGCCCTGATCACGCCGAAACCGTCTAGCACCGGCATCATCACATCAGAGAGAATAAGATCAGGCAGAGACTCTTGGGCGGCATCGACGGCCGCACGACCGTCTGCAACGGCTAGCACTTGATAGCCCGCTTCACGCAGCAGCCGCTCGACATAGGCGCGCATGTCGCTGTTGTCATCGGCCAAAATGATCCGCTCGCCCTGTCCTACACCGTTACCTTGGCTATCACCAAGACTTGGCAATGTCAGATCAGTGCCCTCGGAGTCCGGTAGCCAACGAAGCGCTTCGGCTACAAAGGTATCGGCACGGGTCGCGGTCGAGACTTGCGCACGCGCAGGAACACGGCTTCCATCTGGCAAGTGACCATAGCCGAAAGGCATCAAGACTTCGAAGGTAGTTCCTACGCCAATCTGGCTTGATACCCGAACCTCACCGCCATGTAACTCGGTCAGATCTTTAACCAGGGCCAGCCCGATACCCGTTCCTTCGTGAGTCCGCCCGATCTGGCCTTCGATACGGTGGAAGCGATCAAAGACTTTGCCGAGTTCGCTATAGGGAATACCTACACCGCTGTCGATCACGCTCAGTACGGCCAGATCTCCCTTACGTTCCAAGCGAACCCTTACGCCACCTTCCAGCGTGTACTTAAAGGCGTTGGAGATCAGATTTAGGACGACTTTCTCCCAGAGCTCCTGATCGATCCAGACCGGCTCGCCCAGGCTTTCGCAATCAATACGGAAATCGAGCCCGGCGCGGCTCATGGCGGAGCGGAAACTGCTGGCCAACTCTGCTGTATAAACCGCCAGATCCACCGGTGCGAAGCTTGCTCGCATGCGTCCAGCTTCTATGCGCGAAAAGTCAAGTAGCGAGTTGACCAAACGCAGTAGACGCTGCCCATTACGCTGAATAAGCTCGAGCTCATGCCGTCCTACCGCCGGGCTACCCCTTGCTTCATCCGGCCGTGCCAACATGTCTTCCAAAGGCCCCAGCATCAGGGTCAAGGGTGTGCGAAACTCGTGGCTGGCATTGGAAAAGAATGCGGTTTTCGCGCGGTCCAGCTCCGCCAGTTGCTCAGCACGTCTACGCTCTTCTTCATAGCGTTTAGCATTGCTGATCGCCGTACTCAAATGACCCGCCGCGCGGACAAGCAGGCTTTCGTAATCGGCATCAAATCGGCGTCGCGGACTCAGGCCGGAAACGAGGTAGCCATAGGGCTCTTCGCCAAGCGGGCCCAGGATCGGTATAACGAGAGCTTCTTCTACTGGTTCTGGCCACGGCAGACCTGCCAGCCGCCCATCGTGTTTACCGTTGAGGTCCCCGTCCAGGCAGGGTGCGGTACGAGCATCCGCAAAAGGCCAAGGCGTCTCCGTTTCATTGGCAGAGACGTGAAGCGGCGCCAATTTGTCATCTTCTGCAAGACCGGCTACCGCCACTCGCCTGAGATCGCCGGTGGCGGCATCGCGAAGATAGGCCAGGCAGAATGGAGATTCCTCAGGCAAACCGTGCAGTGCCTGCACGGCCGCAATGCAAGCCTCGCTAGCGTCCCGCGTGCCTGAAGTCACCTCAGACACATGACGAAGCAGGCGCTCGCGTCGCTCCGCTAATACCCGATAGGTGGTCTCGGTGACGGCCGTGAATATGCCCTCTACCTCTCCACTCTCACCGCGCACAGGACTATAGCTGTAGTAGAAATAGCACTCTTCTACATAGCCAAACCGATTGAGTGGAAGCAGCTGATCCTCGGACCAGGTCGCCTCACCGGTTTCCATCACATGGTCGAACATGGGGCCGATGATGTCCCAGATCTCGGCCCAGACCTCTGCACCGGGTCGCCCTAGTGCCCAGGGGTGCTTGCGACCTGGGACGGGACTCCACGCATCGTTGTAGATCAGCGCCCTTGTCTCACCCCAGTAAAGGACGATCGGAAAACGTGAGCCTAGGCATATGCTTACCGCCGAGCGGAGCGCCGTCGACCACGTCTCGATGGGTCCAAAAGGCGTTTGCGACCAGTCTTTTTTACGCATAAGCGCAGCCATTTCGCCTGGTACGTTTAGAAAAGCCAGGCGAGAAGGAGAGGTAGGCAAGGGAAGGACCTGCGGGAGTGAGGGAAGTCGGGGATTAGATGCTTATCACGATAAAGAGATAGATTTTAGTCTGGGGCTACGGCTTTGTCTGACCAATCGGACAGGCTGTGGCAGATAGGTGACCGCTATCACGTAGCGTCTGATCAGCAAGTCGATGCGAGCAGAACTGTAGCGAAGCTACAGTAGAGGTAGCCGCTCTTTAACAGCCATTTCCATTTGCTGGAACGTCCAGGGCTTCGCGATGAATGAAGCGTTTGTCGGCATTGGCTGATTCTGTAGGGGGGAATACCCGGACGTGACAAGGACCGGCAAGCCTGGCCACCGATTTGCAACTGCAACCGCGAGGTCATGGCCATTGAGTCGACCAGGCATCATGACGTCAGTAACGACCAATCCCAGCTCGCTGGCATGCCCTTCCAGATAGCTCAGACCTGCATCAGCACGATCAACCGCGACAACGTTGGCCCCAAGATCGCGCAGCAGCTCGGTCAAGAGCTCTAACAGCAGTGGCTCGTCCTCTACAACGAGAACGGCAACCTGAGGGCTTGTCATGGAAAACACCAGAAATGATGGAGGCAGCCAGTAGAGTGCTAGCAGCCGATAACGTTTTCATCCAGGTGACGGGGGGAGCCGGTCACCTCAACCAATGCGACCAGCGGTCCGGCGGTCCGGCGGCTGATTCTAAGCTCGTTGTGGCTGGCTGAGAAGATGGCTACAACAGCCGACTACTGCAGGCCCATTCTCGCCGCTTCGCTTAATCACCTTCGGCGAAAAAATCCGGAAATAAGCAGAAACATCCAGCATCCAGAATCACTGCGGAGTATTGTGCGCGTCGTTCAGTGCAGCAAGCGGGTTGCGGCTATCCTCCGATAGAATCCATTAGGGAGATAGGAGCGAAGGCATGCTGCCCCCTCTAGAGGCCGTCCTATTGGCATCGGCTCAATTCCTCTAAAGTCGCGGCGGTCATATGCTTAATCTGTCGAGCTTCCGGATCGTTGTCGTTGAAGATAACGATACCCTTAGCAGTATTCTTGAAGACTTCTTTGCCGATCGGGGAGCAAAGGCTGTCTATTTCGATAATGCGGACGACGCGTTGGTGGCTATTCTTCAAGAAGGCAAGCCCGACCTGCTTATCACCGATCAACTCTTGCCGGGACAGCTCAAAGGAACCGACTTGGTCCAGCTACTGCTTGGTCGATGGCCTGATCTGCCAACCGTCCTGACCACTGGATACGGCTACGAAATTGGGCGAGACCTACCGGCACAGGTGGTGTATCTGCAAAAGCCGTGGTTGCTCGACGCGCTTGAAAAGGCGATCGCTGACGCCTTTCGCTGACCTGTCTCGGATGCTTTCCAGATGTCAACCCCCCCACATGAATCTTCCCTTCTCTTTCGACCCTGAGGCAGCTTATGACTTGGTCCCCTTGGGGGGCGACCTTGGGCTGACAGGTCGAATCATCGCTGGAAGTCTGTTCATAGCCCGGCATGGCACGTTGGATAAGGCGAGGGCATGGGGTGAGATCAGGGAGCAAACGCTCTATCTGACCGGTACCCCTATCGTGATTGGCCAACTGCTGGGTGCATCCTGACGCTTACCCGAACGCAGGCCACCTTCAAGCTGGTCCAGATCACTGATGCCGCCGAGCGGCCATCAAGTCCTGCCTAATCATGCCGTTACAGCGGCAATAGGGTTCAAACCCGTTTCGTAGCCACTCAAGCAGGACATCCCATGGTCTGGTTCAACAACCTTGCGCTAGCGAAAAAACTCGCCATCGCTTTCGGCCTCTGCACCCTGATTACTCTTGGCATTGGTGCCGTGGGCATGAAGGGGATCGTGACACTCAATTCCCTGCTGGACACGGTGCTCAACAATAACCTTCGATCCATCACCCAGCTCAACGACGCCAAGAGCAACGTCATCGCTCACAACCGGGACCTTTTCCGCTTGATGTCGATGACCTACAGCGGCGCCTCCCAGGATGAACGCGACCGCGTAACGACGTCCCTGCGTAATAATCAGAGCGAGGTGGAAAAGCCATTCTCCGCGTATCGCGCAACGCCACTGGAAGGCGATGAAAAAACGGCAGGTGATGCGTTCGAGCAGGATTGGAAGAGTTATTTGACGGGCGTGGACGCAGCCATAGGCCTGCTTAGAGCGAATGATATTGCTGGCGCGTCTCGCGTGATCGACGAACAGGCCCAGCCCAGCTATCGCAAGACCATGGCGTCTTTCAAAATCATGGTCGAATCCAATCAGCGCCAAGGCCGCGCAGCAGGCGCTGATGCGATCAGCACCTATCAAGGGGCGTTTTGGCTGCTGGGTGGCGGCTTGGCAATTGCCGTACTCTGTGCGGTAGCCCTGGGCATCGTTATCACACGTCTCATCGTCGCTCCGATCCGCGAGGCCGTAGCAAGCGCCGAGCGCGTTGCTCAGGGTGACCTGACTCACCCTGTTCTCAGCAGTCGCTCTGACGAGGCTGGCCAACTGCTACAGGCCTTGGGCTCCATGCAAAGCAGCCTGAAGAGTACTGTCCAGCAGATGGATAGCGCGGCAACACAACTGGCCGCGGCAGCTGAAGAGCTTCATGCAGTTACCGAAGAGACGGCAAATGGTCAGCTTCGTCAGCATAGCGAAGTGCAGCAGGCCGCTACTGCCGTCAACGAGATGACCGCAGCCGTTGAAGAGGTAGCACGTAATGCCGCTACCACCTCTGGCGCATCGCAGCAAACGAGTCGCGAAACGCAGAATGGACGTCACCAGGTACAACAGGCGGCGCACTCCATGACCGAAATGGCTGGCGAGATCAGCGACTCGACTCAAAAGGTGCAAACGCTTGAAGTTCAGATCCGTGAAATCGGCCAGGTGTTGGATGTCATTCGCGGTATCGCAGAACAGACGAACCTGCTGGCGCTCAACGCGGCGATAGAAGCCGCACGGGCCGGCGAGCAAGGGCGGGGTTTCGCTGTGGTAGCTGATGAAGTCCGGGCGCTGGCACATCGGACGCAAGGATCAACCGGTGAGATCGAGCGCATGATGAACACCGTCAGAACCAGCGCAGAAGATGCGGTCAATGCAATGCATAAAAGCAAAGCCTTGGCAGACGACACTCAACAGCGTGCGCACCAAGCGGGTGAAGCCCTAGATCGGATCGCCGTCGGTGTAGCCGAAATCGAAGAGCGCAATTTGGTCATCGCGAGCGCGGCCGAGGAGCAAGCCCAGGTCGCAAGAGAAGTGGATCGCAATCTGGTGAACATCCAGGATCTGGCCACTCAGACCGCGACTGGCGCCCAGCAGACAGCTGCATCCAGCCAAGAGCTTTCGCGTCTCGCCATTTCTTTCCAAGGTTTAGTGGCGCAGTTCCGTTACTGACAGATCCATTGAGCTATCGTAAATAGACCAGCTGTATTTCACCATTGAGCGCTCTGGATTGAGCGCTTTTTTATAAACTTGGGCTTTGGATTGGCTCGGTCGACAGAAAGGGTTTATGCAATCCAATGCCTTTCGAGCGCAGTAAAAAATTAAATAGCAGCCACGTTATCACAATAGTGGTTCCTGTCTTTGCAAATATTATTATCGGTGCTTCACTCGTTACAGGGTTAATGGGCTTCTGGTAATGGCTGCACTTGCTCGGCGTTCAAGTACCAAATTTGCGGTATAGCTGCCAGGAAAGCATTGATTGATTCAGATAAGTCATGGCGGCTAGTCGTTTTCTGTGGATGCGCACGGGACCTAGTAACACGACCTGTTTCCATCGTATGGGCAAGGGTTTCCTGTAAAATTGTGCGCTAGAGGTCAAATGCAACGAATTTCATCTTTGCATCACACGTTTTTAACTAACGTGGTCTAAGCTTGCTGCTTGGGCTCGTCCGGCCCCCAAGGTGTTGAGCCAAGGCCTGTATCGGAATATGGGCCTTTTCTTTGGCTACGCCACCCTCATTCACAATCCCCTTGCCAAGAGCGCTGTATCGGCTTCTAGCGGGAGATGTGATCCTTTGCGTCTTAATTCATTGACAGCATGCAAGATGATCATATTGGTCTGACCAAGATCGTTCATCACTGACCATTCAATAACTCGATAAACCATGGCAGGAACGGAAGGGTCAACCAAGCAGACGAGCCAGCCGTCTGCGCGCCACTCCAGAAAAGATTTTACTGGAGGATCCAGTGCTTCTAGCCGAGCCCTGAGACTATCCATAGCGAAACTCGTGACAGGTGTGCCCATTAGCAGGCTAGACGACAATGCGTAGTACGCAATCAGATGACGCGCGAATTCTTGAGTCCGGTTTGCTATCCCTTTTTATCCTGCAAAGCGGTGAGGCACGTATCAGCGGCTAAGGCATCAAGATCATCGCAGATCCAAATATCTGATCGACACAGGGAAGCACGGGTCCCGCAGCCAGCGGACGTGCTCGACTAAGGCTGGTCGAAAAAGACGGTTTCGGCGATCAGTTGCTGGCTTAAACGGCAGCTATGGGTCGGTAGCCGACTGAGGCAATCGCTGGCGAGAAGGCGCATTTGCTTTGGAAACCCACAGCAGACTCCATACGTCCGGATGTGAGTATTTCAACCTCCAGCGACCTGGATATGGTTTCCCGCTGACCCAGCCTTCCTGATCGCGTTTCCTGTACCAGCCACTTCTCTGCCTGGTACTGCTCATGTCCGTCTTCTCTCCTACCGCCCCAGCAACCATGACAGCACGCCTACTGGGCTTTGTCTTGGCCGCCTGCTGCGCCCCATTCGCAACAGCGGATGTGCTAGCCATCTCCGACGCCGCTCACCCCCTCACCAATAGCGTCGGCGCCCGAGTGGTGCTTTTGGATGCCCCGGAGCGCCTCGAGCAGCAGCTCTCCGAAGGCCTGCCGGCGGATCCGCGACAGGCCGCCGCCATCATGCAGCAACGGATGCGTTCAGCATCAGCGCAGCAGCTGGGGCGGGACCTAGCCAAGGCGCACCAGGACGTGGCCGATGCCTGGAGCCTCGGCGTGGCTAAGCTGCCGGCCGTAGTTGTGGATCGTCAGTATGTGGTCTATGGCCAGCCCGACGTGGCGGCCGCCGTGGCCAGCATAGAGCACTACCGGAGCAGTGGACGATGAGTCGATCTGTGCAACGTCTACGGCGCCTTACGCTGGCCATCCCGCTGGCCACCAGCCTGCAGGCCACCGCGGCGGTCACCACCGCAACCATCGTGTCGTCCTCGCTCTCGCCCGACTGCCTCGAATACAAGGTGGTCGGCATCTGCTACTGGCTGTTCTGCACCCCATACGGCTGCAAGGTGAAGACCTCGGCCAAGGTACGGCACTTCGTGCCCGATGCCGTGGTGTCCAGCTACGCCAACACCGGCGAGAACCCGTGGACCGAGATGGCGTCCTTCAGCCCAGTCAGCAGTGTTGCCGCCGGCGGCAATGACCCGGGCGACAGCCCGACCCAGGCCAACACCACGATCAGCGCCCGCTTCAAGAACACCGATGTCATCGGCCACCCGGGCGGCTATGCGTTTAGCCAGTTCGCCAGCGGCTCGGGCTACGTCTGCAAGGGTGCCGGTACCGCCTACATGCCGTATCTGCTGAGCAACTACGACTACATGGCTTGGCGGTACGGCATCCCCGAGGCCGTCTATCCGGAAGCCCTCATCCCGGGCAAGCGCGAAGTAGGCGGCACCTTGTCCGGCGACCTATGGGGCAACGTCTATCCGCGCAGCGGTTTCCTGCATCAGCCCGATGACTACAAGGCCGCGGCGGTCATGGCCCAGCGCGCCGGCGACGTGGTCACGCGCTCTGGCCAGATCCACGTCTACCAGTCGCTGCTGGCCCAGGCCGAGGACGGCTACTGGCCTGCAGGCGAGCTGCTTGAGGGCGACGCCACCACCGGCAAGTGGCAGGAGCTCACACCCACATTGAGCCAGAGCTGCGCAGCCTTCCCCAACCCGGGCCCACACGTCCAGGACGCCGTGGGCGCCTATGCCTGGGCGCTGTGGCGCCCCTACAGCTGCTGCAAGCGTGAAGGCCAGGTCTTCCTGGGCAGCACCGACTTTCAATGATCAGGGAGCCGTCGATCATGAGTACCACTCGCCTCACCCTGCTGGCCAGCACCTGCCTGGCCGGCCTTCTCCTCGGCGGCGCTGTTCAGGCGGCCGAGCCCTACCGTGTGCAGTCCCAGGGCAGCGTCATCGGTGACGACGTGCTCTACAGCATCGGCGGCGGCAATGCCGTGTCGATGGGCAGCGTCGGCAACATGGATAGCATCCAGATTGGCGGTGGCTGGAACACCAATCTGATCTGCGGAAACATGAGCCTCACCAACACCCTGCAGAACCAGCTCAACGGGGCCACCCAGGGCTTCCAGACCATCATGAGTTCGGTGCTGCAGAACGCTACGGGCGCCGTTGCTTCCCTTCCCGGCCTGATACTGCAGCGCGCCAACCCGGGCCTGTACAACCTCATCACCAACGGCATTGGCCAGGCGCGCCTGGACTTCGATCGCTCAAAGGGCACCTGCCGCGCGATCGCCGACAAGATGCTCGATGTCGCCGGCGGCCAGGTCGGCTGGAACAAGCTCGCCGAGGGTGAAGCGATGAAGTCGGCCGCTGCCGGCACCACTGATGCGGTGGCCGCAATCAACCAGGTCGAGCAGAAGAGCGGTAATGAGGGCGTCACCTGGGTCGGCGGGAGCAAAGCCGGGGGCAGCGGCCAGCAGCCTATCAAGGTGGTCGGCGACGTCACCAAGGCCGGCTACAACATGCTCAGTGGCCGCTCACCCACCGCCACTGGCTCGATCCCGGCCAGTAGTTGCAACGGCGGTCTCGTCTGCAGCACCTGGTCGTCGCCGCAGGAGGCCGCGACCTTCGCCACCCGGGTACTGGGCGAGCAACAGCAGCAGACCTGCGACAACTGCCAGAAGACCGTGACCCAGGCCGGGGTCGGGCTCACCCCGCTGATTCAGGAAACCTACGACACCAAGCTCAAGGCGGTGAATGCGCTGATCGCCGGTACCCAGCCGATGACAGCTGAGAACCTGGCCGCGGCCGGCAGCAACTCCATCCCGATTACCCGCGGCATCATCGAATCGCTGCGCACCGAGCAGGACCAAGACGTGCTAGCCAAGCGGCTCGTGTCCGAGGTGTCCCTGGCCGATGTCATCGAGAAGGCGCTGTCGCTGGTTCGTACCCTGGCCGCTGGCCGTCAGGAGCCCAACGTCGCCGCCAACCAGGTCGCCCAGACGCAGGTCGACCAGAACGCTGCCAACCTGCAGGCCGAGATCCAGAACCTCAAGACCGAACTGGACATGCGCCGGGAGCTGGCCGGCAACTCCCCCACCACCATCCTGCAGCGCGCCTCGATCCGCAAGGACGCCTCCAAGGGCATCTTCCAGGGCGATCCGCTGCCGAATCGGCTGGATCGCACCGAGAATCCGGCGAAGAAGGGCGAATGACCATGACAACTTCCTCCTGGTCTCGCCGCGCCCAAGCGGTACTCAGCTTCGGTCGACGCGGTCTAGGTCTGACCTGGTCGTTGCTATGGCCCTTCCTGCTGGCGGTAACCCTCGCCCTGGGCTTCGTGATTGTGACGGCCTGGGGCTTCGGCGACCTGCAGAGCTACCGCCAGTGGCAGGCCGATCACCATACGCACTTCCTGGTGTGGCGGCTGTGCCTATACGCCGGATTGATCTGCTGCTGGTGGCCGGTCAGGCGTCGTCTGATGGCCGTGGCCGATGAGCGCGGCCGTATCTACCGCTGCGAGGCGCTGGCACTGGCGGTCATCGGCCTTTTCGAACTGCGCAACGCCGGCGTGCTGTAGGAGATCGCCATGCAGCTCTATACCAACGACTATCTCGAGTACTACCTGACCCTGGTGGGCTGGATCATCAACAGCGGCATCTGGGAGATGATCGGCGGGACCGGCCTGTTTGCTGCGCCGTTCGCCGCCATCATCATCCAGGAGTGGCTGCGCGCCCGGGGCGAAGGCCAGGATGAAGGCAACAAGGGGGCCTTGAGCCTGGCGCGTATCGAGAACCGGTTCTTCGTGGCCCTAATCGTCATCATGCTCGGCCTGATGCCGCTCCCGAATGCGAACGTCAGCTTCTCGACCATCCAGTACGACCAGACCCGCTCCAAGCAATGCCAGGTCGATGTGCCCAAGCCGGACGGAACGGGCTGGGGGACCTCTTTCAGCACTCTCAACGGCAAGAGCGCCCAGGTGCCACTGTGGTGGATGGTAGTCCACGCACTGTCCAAAGGTATGACAGCGGGTGCTGTGGCCAGCATTCCCTGTGGTCAGGATCTGCAGCAGCTGCGCATGGAGGTCAACGCCGAGCGGATCGACAACCCCCTCCTCGCCCAGGAGGTCGCGGACTTCACCAACGACTGCTACGCACGGGCTCGCGCCAAGCTGTTCATGACCCAGCCCACCCTGACCGACAAGCAGTACCTGGATGTGAGCTGGATCGGCTCGAAGTACTTCCTCAACACAAGCGGCTACTACAGCGATGGCAGCTCGGGCTTCCGCTCCCATACCCCGCGTACCGCATGGCCCTACGATGCTACCCGGGATGCGGGCCTAGCACAGACCACCGGCGGAGGTGGCTACCCTACCTGCACCCAGTGGTGGTCAGACGGTTCCAAGGGCCTCAGAGCACGGCTGCTGGCACAGGTGGAGCCGGGCATCCTGACCAAGCTGGCCAAGTGGGCAAGCTTCATGTCTCAGGACGAGGTAAATGACTCAGTGATTCGGGACTTGGTGTCGCCGAAGAAGCAGACGCTGACGCAGGGGCAGGTCTACGGCGACTACGGCGGCCAGATCGGCAGCTCGCTGTACAACGATGCCGCCAGGGTCACGGCTGGCCTGGGACAAGCAGTGGGCTCGCTCGCTTACTTCCCAGCCATGGACAGCGTTCGGCAGGCCGCACCGATGGTGATGGCCTTCCTCAAGATGGCGTTCATCATCTGCATCCCCATCGTGCTGGTACTGGGGACCTATGACCTCAAGGTGGCCATGACACTCACGTTTGCCCAGTTCGCACTGATCTTCGTGGACTTCTGGCTGCAACTTGCGAGGTGGGTCGACAGCACCATCATGGACGCGCTGTATGGCACGGGGATCTACAAGGTTAATAACACCGCACCCCACGTCAACTTCGACCCGATCATCGGCCTGAGCAACATGCAAGGTGACATGCTGCTCAACTACGTCATGGGAGCAATGTTCCTGATACTCCCTGCCTTTTGGATCACCGCGCTCTCATGGGCAGGCGCCAATTTAGGAGGAATGATTACTGGGCTGGCAGAGGGTAGTAAATCGGCTAAAGCAGAAAGCGGAACGGTGGCTAAACAAGCTGCGAATAGCGCTGTTACAGCGGCTAAGGCGGGTAGGGAGTAGCGAGAGTGAGACAGGCAGCGAGCTGCCTGTCACTTTCCGTAGTTGTCGTCTCTCTGGCCGAAAGAATCATAGTGACCGTAGCCAGTGTCACCATCACGCCATTCACCAAACTTGCCAGCACCGTACCCACTAAGCGCATCTTCTGCCGCGTCCTGATGGGGACCCGTGATCAAAGCGGTGGCTGCGACAACTGCCATCACACCGATCAGAACGAAGAACATCGTCTTGGCGGCAACTATCAGTGCAACTACAACTATTGCTAAACGAAGTAGCCACTTCACAAACGTCATGGCACGCGAGCTGAATCCAACTGAAGCGAGTAGTAGGCACACTCGCGATTCGCCACGCATGATTAACGAAGCGGATTGTCCCAGAATTTTGCCTACGAATTTGGCAAAAACTGCACTGGCCATGGGGGCGACTCTCTCGAAAACTACATGAGGGATTGCGTTATGACATCATTTATACGCCCCAGCGCACTAGCCTGCAACAGCTTTATTGTGCTAGTTCCTGCCAGAATTTGAGCTATTTGTCACATCAATCAAGGGGTTAGGAGCGGAAATGGGCTGGAGCAAAGGAGGGAATGGAAGGGGGCTCTAAGGGTAAAAGCCCTACCAGAAAGGGCTCCGCCGTTGG
>NZ_JAVSJB010000024.1:0-54604 GCF_032027545.1 Pseudomonas oryzihabitans
ACCACCACCGCCAATATCACGGCCAGGTCCATCACCGGCAGCCTCACCGCCCAGGACAAGACCTACGACGGCACCACGGCCGCTGCCACCAGCGGTAGCCTGAGCGGGGTTATCGCCGGTGACGCCGTGACCCTCGCCACCAGCGGCGTCTTCACCGACAAGAACGCCGGCAATGGCAAGACCGTCAATCTCAGCGCCAGCCTAGCGGGTCGCGATGCCGGCAACTATGCCTTGCAGAGCTACAACACCTCGACCCTGGCCGACATCGCCCGCGCGTCCCTGACCATCACCGCCCTGGACGCCAGCAAGACGGTCGGCCAGCTCGCTCAACTCAACGGCTACAACGTGCTCGGGCTCCTGCCTGGCGATGTCCTGGCCAGCGTGACCCTCGCCAGCCCCGGCGCCGATGCCGCCGCCGCGCCCGGCGACTACGCCATCCTGCCCAGCGCGGCGAGCGGCCTCGGCTTGGGCAACTACCTCATCACCTATCGACCGGGCGTGCTGGCGGTGCAGGGCCTGCCCGCAGCCCTGGTCGAGACCCGGACCGCCAGTTTCGTACCGTTGCGCGAGCGCCCAACGCTCACGCTGCCCGCGCCGACCTTGGCGGAGAGCAACGGCCTGAGCGGTCTGCCAGGCCTGGACGTCGTCAATCGTGGCATTCGCTTGCCAGAAGGAATCTGAAGATGCGTTTCCACCCCCAGCTCGGTTGCGTCCTCGCCGCCTTGCCTTATGCGGTGCACGCCGCCACCGCGCCGGATGCCGGCCAGTCCCTGCAGAGTCTGGACCAGCAGCCCCTGGCCCTGCCCGAGCGCCAGACCCTGGACCTCAACCTGCCCAGCGCGCCGGCCACCCAAGCCGCACCGGGCGGGCCCACGCTGGAGGTCAAGGACTTCGTGCTGGAAGGCAACAGCGCCTTCCCCGACCAGGAATTGCAGCGACTGCTCGCTGACCTGCGTGACCGCAAGCTGACCCTGGCGGAGCTGCAAGCAGGCATCCAGCGCATCACCGAGCTGTACCAAGTCCAGGGCTATCCCCTGGCCCGCGCCTATCTACCGGCCCAGACCATCGAGAATGGTCAGGTGCGCGTCGCCATCCTGGAAGGCCGCTATGGCGCGGTGCGCGCCGCGCACGCCGCGGACCTGCACGGCTTCGCCCTGGCCCCGCTACAGCAATTGTTATCGGGTGATGTCGTCAAGGCGGATACCCTGACCCGCAGCCTGCTGCTCTTGCAGGAGGTGCCCGGCCGCGAGCCCAAGGCGACCCTGCAGCCGGGCGCCACCACCGGCACCTCGGACCTCGTGGTGGACATGGGTCCCGCGACGCGGTTGTCCGGCTCGCTGGATGCCGACAACTACGGCAACCGCTTCATCGGCGAGTACCGCCTGGGCGGCACCCTGAACGTGAACAATCCGCTGTCGGTCGGCGACCGGCTCAGCCTGAGGGCCACCGCCAGCGACGAAGACCAGCGCTACGGACGCATCGCCTACCAGTTGCCGGTCAGCCCCTGGTCGACCCAGCTCGGCGTGGCCTATTCGGACATGGATTACCAACTGGCCAAGAACTTCGCCGACCTGGACGCCCATGGCACGGCCAGGGTGGCCAGCGTCTTCGCCGTGCAACCCTTGATCCGCCAGCGTGGCCTGAGCCTGGATACCCAGCTGCAATTCGACGCCAAGCGCCTGCGCGACGACATCGACGCCTTTAGCGAGCGCAGCGACAAGCACTCGCGGGTCACCACCCTCTCGCTCAACGGCAGCAGCCAGGACCGCCTGCTGGGCGGCGGGGTGAACAGCTTCGCTCTGGCCTGGAGCCATGGCGATCTGGACATTTCTGGCGCCGACCAGCGCCTCCAGGACCAGAGCACCGCCGGCACCCAGGGCCAGTTCAACAAGCTCTCTCCCAGCCTGGTGCGCCTGCAACGGCTGACGGAGCGTTTCAGTCTCTACACCCAGTTGCAGGGCCAGTGGGCCGACCGCAACCTGGACAGCTCGGAGAAGTTCTACCTGGGCGGTGCCTATGGCGTGCGCGCCTATCCCCAGGGCGAGGCCGCGGGTGACCAGGGCTGGTTGGCCAACCTGGAACTGCGCTACGCCCTGACCCCGGTCTGGCAGCTGTCCACCTTCGTGGACCATGGCGAGGTGCGGCTGAACCGCGATCCCTGGACCAGCGAAGGCAACCACCGCAGCCTGTCCGGTACCGGCGTCGGGGCGACCTGGAATGCCTACGGCTGGCGCGTCAACGCCGTGGCGGCCTGGAAGCTGGGCAGCGCCGAACCCACCAGCGACGTGGATCGCTCGCCGCGGGTCTGGGCACAGGTGGTGCGGTTCTTCTAAGAGCCTGTTCAAAATCTGCTGCGCGTCGGCCAAACTGCGTTGAAAATGGCCTGGGTCGCCAGCCCGGTCGGAATGCTCATTTACCACTCGTAAACTCCGCGTCCTCAGCCCTTTGATTCGCTGGCGCTCACCCTACGGGCCAGCCGTTGGCTGTTACTCCCGTTGGTCGTTGCGCCTTGTTTGGCTCTAGCTCGCGAGATTATGAACAGGCTCTAAGGACCTTGGCTGCGCCTGTTCGGCAGTGGCCCTGTTGGGCTTCGACGATGGAGCTGTCTCAGCCCAACCTACCTTACTAGCTCGCGAGCCGTTGACCGGGCTCCCAGGAAGCCAGCAGGACGTCCCATGCCCGATTACCGGCAGATCGGTAGCCAGGCCAGGAAGGAGCTCTTGCAGAAGAAAGGTTTCTGCGGCTGGGGCACGGGATTCGGTGCAGGAGTCGGTTTAGGTGCGGGTGCGGGTGCGGGTGCGGGTGCAGGTGCAGGTGCAGGAGCCGGAACTGGCTGCGGGCTCGGCGTAGGAGGGGGCGTCGGCACCGGGGCCGGTGCAGGGGAGGGTGTTGGTTTGCCTGGGCCGCGCTGGATACAGCTGTTGCTGGCCTGAGCGTACTTGCTGGCGACTTTCCAGGAGGCGGTTTCCTCTCCATCTCGGGGTTCCAGGCTGAGGATGTAGTCACCCCAGGCGGGGCCCGCGGCCCATAGGGTGACCGGTACGCAGTTATCGGCGAGATATTTCAGGGCATTGTCGAAAGGCACCAGCCAGTTCGGATTGTTGTAGGGGATACCCAACTCACCCACGAATCCCTGTTTGTTGTTGATCTTGAGCCATTCGACGAATGGCTTTAGCCGGTTTATCCCGACCATGGGGTCCTGGGCGCCGGCATCATTGGGGTGGTCATAGGTACCGGAGTTGTTGCGGTCCAGGTAGGTGTGGGCCGAATAGAGCGTCCTGTTGGCAGGGTCCTTGACGGCGAGCAGGGCGCTACCGGAAAGGTTCTGCCACTCGGGTGCGCTGGAAAATTGTTCGCCTTCGAGGATGACGTAGTTGACGTTGTCGTAGCGCCTTACGCCATCGACACCGGCTTGCATGATGCTGGTCAGGGTACCGTTGGTATTGTAGGGCTCGTTGTTGAGGTCATAACCGAACAGGGCGGGATGTCTGCCCCAGCGTAGCGCCATGCGGCCGGTCACGTCGGTAAAGGCCTTGAGTGGCACCTCAGGACTACCGATGAGTTGGTTGTTGAAGCGGGCAAAGCCATGCAGGTCGAGGGCGATGCGAATACCGTACTTGCGGGCGAAGTCCAGGGTCTGGGTGATGAGACCTGCATACTCGCTGTTCAGCTCGGTGTAGAACCTGGGTTGTAGCCGTTCCCACAGGATTGGCAGGCGCACCGTCTTGACGCCGCGGTCGCTCCACTCTTTGAAATACTGTTCGGCAGGGAACAAGTAGTTCACGCCATGCTTGCCTGGCTGCACCTCTGCGGAAAAGGTGGCGGCGGAGAGATTGACGCCGATTAGATCGATCCCGGCCTGGGCCAGGGGCGCGCTAGCCAGCAAGGCCAGGGCGAGGGTGGCAGTGCGCAGCCGTACGCCGGTAGCGATTAGTCGCCGAACAGGGGACATGGGAGCATCCTTGCAAAACCGGTGGGAAAGGGTGAGGCGGACGTTAGCACCGCGGAAAGGGCCGCCGTAGAGGGTCCCGCCGGCCTTTTGATGGCAAGGTGATGGCCGTCACGCTTGTGCCAGCAAAGAGGCTTGCCGCCCCGTCAGCCGTGACTCATCACGACCCTCCCCAGGTAAGCGAATAGCGCTATCCTGATGGCCCGGTCGGCCGCTAGTCGAATGGTTCGAGAGCCCAATTCATCGGTCGACTGCTACCGCTCGGAGGCGCCTTCGGGCAGGGTCCTCAAGCAAAGGTCCAAGCTGTCGTCCTTTCCTGGAGAGCCTGTGCGATGGAGATGCAAGGGTGGTAATGGATGGTGCTCGGGGTCGGACTGATCCTGGGCGAGTTGCTGCTGCACTCTTTCGTGCTGCTCGGCTTCGGCGTGGGTGCCTTGCTGGTGGGCATTCTCCTGCTGGTGCTGCCGGGACTGGTGCTGGCCTGGCAGTTGCTGGCGTAGGGGCTGCTGTCGCTCGCCGCCGTGGTGCTGGTTCCGCCATGGCAAGGGCCAGAGCAAACCAGGCGAGGACTGGAGCGCCAATGCCCACCTGGGCGAGATTGGCCTGCTGGTCGCCGCGGTCGGGCCCTTCGCCCGTGGCCGCGTGCGTTTCCAGAAACCCATTCTCGGCAGCGAGGAATGGCCCTGCCTGGCCGATGCCGAGATCGCCGCTGGCGAGCGGGTTCGGCTGCTCGCCTTCGAGGGCAACCTGGCCAAGGTCGCCCATCAAGCCTGACCTCTTCTATCTATAGGGAAATAAGCCATGAGTGGTCTCATCGTTGTCTGTTTGTTGCTGGTGTTCATCGTGGTGACCGTGGCCAAGGGCGTGCGGTTGGTGCCCCAGGGCCAGGAGTGGATCGTCGAGCGCCTCGGCAAGTACCGCACCACCCTCAAGCCCGGCCTGAATTTCCTGGTCCCCTGCGTGATCAGGTCGGCTATCGGCTGAGCACCAAGGACCTGATCCTCGATGTCCAGCAGCAGGAGGTGATCACTCGTGACAACGCGATGATCCTGGCCAATGCCCTGTGCTTCGCCAAGATCGTCGATCCGGCCAAGGCCGCCTATGGGGTGGAGGATTACGCCCAGGCCATCACCAGTCTGGCGATGGCCTCGCTGCGCGCCATCATCGGCGAGATGGAGCTGGACCAGGCGCTGTCCTCGCGGACGAGATCAAGGCGCGGCTGCGGGTGAGCATGGCCGAGCAGACCCTGGACTTGGGGCATCACCGTCAAGGCGGTGGAGGTGCAGGAACTCAAGCCGACCCCGTCGATGCAGGCGGCGATGGAGCTGCAGGCGGCCGCCGAACGCGAGCGCAAGGCGGTGGTAACCCGCGCCGAGGGCGCCAAGCAGGCCGCCATCCTGGAGGCCGATGCCCGCCTCGAGGCCGCCAAGCGCGACGGCGTGGCCCAGGTGACCCTGGCCGAGGCCTCCGCCAAGGCCCTGACCAAGGTGGCCGGGGCAGCGAGCCGACGCCGGTGCTCTACCTGCTGGGTGAGCGCTACATCAACGCCATGGAGAAGCTCGCCATCAGCGACAACGCCAAGACCGTACTGCTACCGGCCGATATCCAGCAGACGGTGCGCGGCTTGCTGGGGATCAAGCCCTAGTGGCCTAGGCTAGGGGTAGTCGCGCTTGGGCAGCCGCCGATAGAGCTGCTCGACCTTTTCCCGCGCCCAGGGCGTGCGGCGCAGGAAGGTCAGGCTGGATTTGATGCTGGGCTCATGGGTGAAGCAGCGTAGCGGGATGCGCCGGCCCAGTTCCTCCCAACCGTGGTGCTCCACCAGGCGGGTGAGCAGGGCTTCGAGGGTGACGCCTTCGAGGGCGGGGCGGGATTTGTCGGACATCGATTGGGCTCTTGGCTAGGGAAGGGCAGTGTAGCCGGTGCGCCGGCCGATCGCGTATTGGTCGGGTCGATAGCCTGCTGAGCAATCCTGTTCGATAATCGAACTATTAGTCGATTATCGGATTGTTTGCGCCCGTGCGGCTTTGTAGTCTGACCCTAGACCGCCGCACCGGGCGGCGCCGATAACAAAGACGCGAGTCGACAATCCATGGCCCAGATCCTGTCCCTGAGCGAAGCCATCCAGCGCTTCGTCCACGATGGCGATACCGTCGCCCTCGAAGGCTTCACCCATCTCATCCCGACCGCCGCCGCCCACGAGTTGATCCGCCAGAACCGGCGCGATCTGACCCTGGTGCGCATGACGCCCGACCTGGTCTACGACCTGCTGATCGGCGCCGGCTGCGCCAAGCGGCTGATCTTCTCCTGGGGTGGCAACCCCGGCGTTGGCTCCCTGCACCGCCTGCGCGATGCGGTGGAGAAGGGCTGGCCGCATAAGCTCGACATCTCCGAGCACAGCCACGCGGCCCTGGCCAATGCCTATGTCGCCGGCGCCTCCAACCTGCCGTTCGCCGTGCTGCGCGGCTACCAGGGCTCGGACCTGGTCAAGGTCAACCCGGACATCAAATTCATCGAATGCCCCTTCACCGGCGAGAAGCTCGCCGCGGTGCCCAGCGTGCGTCCGGACGTCACCGTCATCCACGCGCAGAAGGCCGACCGCCAGGGCAACGTGCTGATCCAGGGCATCCTCGGCGTGCAGAAGGAAGCGGCCCTGGCCGCCCAGCGCTGCATCGTCACCGTGGAAGAGATCGTCGACGATCTCCAGGCACCGATGAACGCCTGCGTGCTGCCGACCTGGGCACTGGCTGCCGTCTGCGTGGTGCCGGGCGGGGCGCATCCCTCCTATGCCCACGGCTACTACGAGCGCGACAACCGCTTCTACCAGGCCTGGGACCCGATCGCCCGCGACCGCGATACCTTCACCCAGTGGATCGACACCTACATCCGCGGTACCGCGGACTTCGCCGCCTTCCAGGCGAAGCTGGCTGCGGAGGCCTGAACCATGAGCGACTTCACCACCAATGAAATGATGACCGTGGCCGCCGCGCGCCGCCTCGGCAATGGCAGCGTCTGCTTCGTCGGCATCGGCCTGCCGTCCACCGCGGCCAACCTGGCGCGCCTGACCCATGCGCCGGACGTGGTGCTGATCTACGAATCCGGCCCCATCGGCGCCAAGCCGACGGTGCTGCCATTGTCCATCGGCGACGGCGAGCTGGCCGAGACCGCCGACACCGTGGTGCCCACCGGTGAGATCTTCCGCTACTGGCTGCAGGGCAGTCGCATCGATGTCGGCTTCCTCGGCGCGGCCCAGGTCGATCGCTTCGGCAACATCAACACCACGGTGATCGGCGACTACCACCAGCCCAAGGTGCGCCTGCCCGGCGCTGGAGGCGCGCCGGAGATCGCCGGTTCGGCCAAGGAAGTGCTGATCATCCTCAAGCAGTCGCACCGCAGCTTCGTCGACAAGCTGGCCTTCATCACCTCGGTGGGCTTCGGCGAGGGCGGCGATCACCGCCAACAGCTGGGCCTGCCGGGCAAGGGCCCGACCGCCATCATCACCGACCTCTGCATCATGGAGCCGGAAGCCGGCACGAACGAATTCGTGGTGACCGCCCTGCATCCCGGGGTGACCCGCGAGCAGGTGGTGGCCGCCACCGGCTGGGCCATCCGCTTCGCCGACCAGGTCGCCACCACCGAAGCGCCCACCGCCACCGAGCTCGACGCCCTGCGCGATCTGCAGGCCCGCACCACGGCGGCTCACGGTGGCCAGAAGGGAGGTGAGGAATGAGTCGCGCCGTCTATATCTGCGACGCCGTCCGCACTCCCATCGGCCGACTCAACGGCGGGCTGTCCGCGGTGCGTGCCGACGATCTGGCGGCCATCCCGCTCAAGGCGCTGCAGGAGCGCAATCCCCAGGTGGACTGGCGCGCCGTGGACGAGGTGTTCATGGGCTGCGCCAACCAGGCCGGTGAGGACAACCGCAACGTGGCGCGCATGGCCGTGCTGCTGTCGGGACTACCGGAAACGGTGCCGGGCGTGACCCTCAATCGCCTCTGCGCCTCGGGCATGGAAGCGGTGGGCCAGGCCTATCGCGCCATCGCCCTGGGCGAGATGGAGCTGGTGATCGCCGCCGGGGTGGAATCCATGACCCGAGCGCCCTATGTGATGGGCAAGGCCGACAGCGCCTTCGGTCGCGGCCAGAAACTGGAGGACACCACCCTGGGCTGGCGCTTCGTCAATCCGGCGCTGAAGGAGGCCTATGGCGTCGACAGCATGCCGGTCACCGGCGACAACGTCGCCACTGACTATGGCGTCAGCCGCGCCGACCAGGACGCCTTCGGCCTGCGCAGCCAGCAACGCGCTGCCGCGGCCCAGGAATCCGGCTACTACGCCGAGGAAATCGTCCCGGTGACCATCAAGGGCAAGAAGGGCGACGTGGTGGTGGCGCAGGACGAGCATCCGCGTCCGGACACCACCGCCGAGGGCCTGGCCAAGCTCAAGCCGGTCAACGGCCCGGACCGGACCGTGACCGCCGGCAACGCCTCGGGCCTCAACGACGGTGCTTCGGCCATCATCCTGGCCTCGGCGGAAGCCGTGAAGAAGCACGGCCTCACCCCGCGCGCCAAGGTGCTGGGCATGGCCAGTGGCGGGGTGGCGCCGCGCATCATGGGCGTCGGCCCGACCCCGGCGGTGCGCAAGCTCCTCAAGCAACTGGACCTTTCCATCGACGCCTTCGACGTCATCGAGCTCAACGAAGCCTTCGCCGCCCAGGGCCTGGCGGTGCTGCGCGAGTTGGGCGTGGCCGACGACAGTCCCAAGGTCAATCCCAACGGTGGCGCCATCGCCCTGGGGCATCCCCTGGGCATGAGCGGCAACCGCCTGGTGCTCACCGCGGTGCATCACCTGGAGAAGACCGGCGGCCGCCTGGGCCTGGCCACCATGTGCGTGGGCGTCGGCCAGGGGCTGGCGCTGGCGGTGGAGCGGGTGGAGTCGATCTAGGTTTTTGCATTGGCTATCGCGGCCATGGGCCGCTCCTACAGGGCATGATGCCTTTGTAGGAGCGGCCCATGGCCGCGATGACCAGAGTCGATCGTAGAGTCCTTGCTTGAGCAATCACCGAAATTTCCAACCACCCCATGCCCACACCCCCTGTAACCGCGTGTGTCTCTCCTGGTCCGATGGCGGTAGGCTGTCTCCCGTCCATCCATACCTATAAATAAGGATCTCCATGAGCACTCGCCCGCATTACAGCTTCGAGGAGCGCAAGAAGCGCATCTTCGCCATCGTCGGCGCCTCGTCCGGCAACCTGGTGGAATGGTTCGACTTCTACGTCTATGCCTTCTGCTCCATCTACTTCGCCGCCGCCTTCTTCCCGAAGAGCGATCCCACCGTGCAGCTGCTCAGCACCGCCGGTGTCTTCGCTGCGGGCTTTCTCATGCGACCCCTGGGCGGCTGGATCTTCGGGCGCGTCGCCGACAAGTACGGGCGGCGCACCTCCATGGTCATCTCCATCCTGATGATGGGCGCCGGCTCCCTGGCCATCGCCTGCCTGCCCACCTATGCCAGT
Organism: Pseudomonas oryzihabitans; assembly: GCF_032027545.1. Taxonomy (GTDB): domain Bacteria; phylum Pseudomonadota; class Gammaproteobacteria; order Pseudomonadales; family Pseudomonadaceae; genus Chryseomonas; species Chryseomonas oryzihabitans_F. The sequence continues at coordinate 9,456 of NZ_JAVSJB010000024.1, forward strand.
ATCGGCGTCGCGGCGCCGGCGCTGCTGCTGCTCGCGCGACTGCTGCAAGGTATCTCGGTGGGCGGTGAATATGGCACCACCGCCACCTACATGAGCGAGGTGGCGTTGCGCGGCCAGCGTGGCTTCTTCGCCTCCTTCCAGTACGTCACCCTGATCGGCGGCCAGCTGCTGGCGGTGCTGGTGGTGGTGATCCTGCAGCAGGTCTTGAGCGACGCCGACCTGCGCGCCTGGGGCTGGCGGATTCCCTTCCTGGTCGGCGCCGTCGCCGCGGTGATCTCGTTGTTCCTGCGCCGCTCGCTGGAAGAGACCACCACCGCCGAGAGCCGCGCCAACAAGGAAGCCGGCACCCTGAGCGGCCTGTTCAAGCACCACAAGGCGGCCTTCTTCACCGTGCTCGGCTACACCGCCGGCGGCTCGCTGATCTTCTATACCTTCACCACCTACATGCAGAAGTACCTGGTCAACACCAGCGGCATGGACGCCAAGACCGCCAGTGGCGTGATGACCTGCGCGCTGCTGGTATTCATGCTGATGCAGCCGCTGTTCGGCATGCTCTCCGACCGTATCGGCCGCCGCGCTTCCATGCTGCTGTTCGGTGGCCTGGGCGCGGTCTGCACCTGGCCGATCCTTACGGCCCTCGCCAGCGTCCAGAGTCCCTTCGTGGCCTTCCTGCTGATCTGCCTGGCCATGGCCATCATCAGCCTCTACACCTCCATCAGCGGCCTGGTGAAGGCGGAGATGTTCCCGCCGGAAGTGCGCGCCCTGGGCGTGGGCCTGTCCTATGCGGTGGCCAATGCGGTCTTTGGCGGCTCGGCGGAATTCGTCGCCCTGAGCTTCAAGACCCAGGGGCACGAAGAGGTGTTCTACATCTATGTCTCGGTGATGCTGGTGGTGGCCTTCCTGGTCAGCCTGCGGCTGCCGCGGCAGGCCACCTACCTGCATCACGACCACTAGGAGCAACCAACAAAACTACTGCGTGTTCGCCATGCGGGCGCGTGCAGTGCTCGGAATCCTCATGTACCAGTCGTACATTCCGGTTTCTGCGCGCCGCGCGCACCCGCCTGACAACCGCTCGCTACGCTTTGTTGGCTGCTCCGCCACTTGAGGAATCCCCATGTCCAATCTGCTGTTCGATGCCTACTTCACCAGCGCGGCCATGCGCGCGGTGTTCTGTGACCATGGCCGACTGCAGGGCATGCTGGACTTCGAGGTGGCCCTGGCGCGCGCCGAGGCCGCGGTGGGGGTGATCCCGCCGACGGCGGTGGCGCCCATCGCCGCCGCCTGCCGCGCCGAGCGATACGATGCCGCCGAACTGGCCCGCGCGGTGGTCAGCGCCGGCAACTCGGCCATTCCTCTGGTCAAGGCCCTCGGCCGGCAGATCGCCGCCCAGGACCCTGAGGCCGAGCGCCATGTGCACCGCGGCGCCACCAGCCAGGACGCCATGGACAGTGGCCTGGTGCTGCAGATCCGCCAGGCGCTGGACCTGCTGGACACCGACCTGGCACAACTGGCCGAGGCCCTTGCGGTCCAGGCCGAGCGCCATGCCGGCACCGTGCTGGCCGGCCGTACCTGGCTGCAACACGCCACCCCGGTGACCCTCGGCATGAAGCTGGCCGGAGTGCTGGGCGCCATCACCCGTCACCGCCAGCGCCTGGCCGAGCTGCGGCCGCGGGTGCTGGTGCTGCAATTCGGCGGCGCCTCGGGCAGCCTGGCCGCCCTGGGCGAGCAGGCCCTGCCGGTGGCCGAGGCCTTGGCCCGAGAGCTGGAACTGGGCCTGCCGGAGCAACCCTGGCACACCCAGCGCGACCGCCTCGTCGAGGTCGGCGCCTGGCTGGGCCTGGTGGCCGGCAGCCTGGGCAAGCTGGGGCGCGATCTGTCGCTGCTGATGCAGACCGAGGCCGCCGAGGTCTTCGAACCCTCGGCGCCGGGCAAGGGTGGCTCTTCCACCATGCCGCACAAGCGTAATCCGGTGGGCGCTGCGGTGCTGATCGCCGCCGCTACCCGCGCGCCGGGGCTGGTCAGCACCCTGTTTTCCGCCATGCCCCAGGAGCACGAACGCAGCCTAGGACTCTGGCACGCCGAGTGGGAAACCCTCCCGGAGCTGTTCTGCCTGGTCTCCGGTGCCCTGCAACAGGCCCAGGCTATCGTCGCCGGCCTGGAGGTGGACGCCACGCGCATGCAGAACAACCTGGAGCTGACCCACGGCCTGGTGCTGGCCGAGGCGGTGAGCATTGCCCTGGCTGGGCGCCTGGGGCGCGAGGCCGCCCACCACCTGGTGGAGCAGAGTTGCAAGCGCGCCGTCCAGGAGGGTCGCCACCTGCGCCAGGTCCTCGGCGATACCCCTGAGGTCACTGCCGAGCTTTCCAGCGCCGAGCTGGATCTATTGCTGGACCCCGCCCATTACCAGGGCCAGGCCCGGGCCTGGGTGGCTCGCGCCCTGGCCGAACACCGCACTTTGCTTGCCCATTCCTAGACAAAAGAGGACTGCCTGATGCCCAGCGTACGTTTCGCCGATGGCGACCTGAACTACCGACTGGAGGGCCCCGAAGGCGCCCCCGTGCTGATCCTGTCCAACTCCCTGGGCACCAACCTGGCCATGTGGGACGCCCAGGCCGCGGCCTTCAGCGAAAGATTCCGCCTGCTGCGCTATGACACCCGTGGTCATGGCGCCTCCCTGGTGACGCCCGGTCCCTATCGCATGGATCAGAATGGCCGCGACGTCCTGGCCCTGGCCGATGCCCTGGGCATCGACCAATTCGCCTTCTGCGGCCTGTCCATGGGCGGTTCCATCGGCCAGTGGCTGGGCATCAACGTCCCCGAGCGGGTCACCCGCCTGGTGCTGTGCAACACCGGCGCCAAGATCGGCACCCCCGAGGTGTGGAACACCCGTATCCAGACCGTCGAGGCCGGCGGCGAGCAGGCCATGCGCGACCTGCGCGATGCCTCCATTGGCCGCTGGTTCACCCCCGACTTCGCCAGCGCCGAGCCGGACAAGGTCGATCGTATCGTCGCCATGCTCGCCAGCACCCCGCCCCAGGGCTATGCCGCCAACTGCGCAGCGGTGCGCGACGCCGACTTCCGCGAGGTGCTGGACGCCATCCAGGCGCCGACGCTGATCGTCGCCGGCAGCCATGACGCCGTGACCACCCCGGCCGACGGGCGCTTCCTGCAGGAACGCATCCCCGGCGCCGAGTACGTCGAGTTTCCCGCCGCCCACCTGTCCAACGTACAGATGGGCGCTGCCTTTACCCAGCGCGTGCTGGCCTTCCTCAGCGCCTGAAGGAGTCGATCGTGGACGAAAGAGAACGTTACGAAGCTGGCATGCAGGTCCGCCGCGCGGTGCTGGGCGACGCCCACGTCGACCGCAGCCTGGAAAAACTCACGCCCTTCAACGAAGAATTCCAGGAGATGATCACCCGCCACGCCTGGGGTGACATCTGGACCCGCCCGGGCCTGCCGCGGCACACCCGCAGCCTGATCACCATCGCCATGCTGATCGGCATGAACCGCGAGGGCGAACTGCGCCTGCACCTGCGCGCGGCGCGCAACAACGGGGTGACGCGCGAGGAGCTCAAGGAGGTGATCATGCAGAGCGCCATCTACTGTGGCATTCCGGCGGCCAATGCCACCTTCCATCTGGCGGAGGCGGTGTGGGATGAGTTGGGGGTGGAGTCGTTGGAGGGGTGAGTTTCCCCCCTCCTTGGCCTCTTTGGATGACGCCCACCAGATTGGATTTGGTGGGCGTTGTTGTTTGGGCGGCGGCGTAGGTTGGGTTGAGCGTTAGCGAGGCCGCAACATTGCGGAGGTTGGTCTTCTGCCTAGGCTTACCTGTACCCTAACTGTTTATCGTGGTCTGCTGGTGGCTCTTGTTTCGCCCACCCGGGCGAGTCACTTTTTGCAGTCGCGCAAAAAGTAACCAAAAACGCTGTCCCCACGTTTCGGCCCTCCGCTGCGCTCCGGGTGATTCGCTTCGCTCACCCTCCGGGCCAGCCTGCGGCTGTTACTCCGCTTCGCTACGTCTCCCTCGTTCCGGCGCCGCTCCGGGGGCACGGCACGAAGGGGCCTCCTGCCCCTCGCGCCTTGCTCAGCGTCCTGCCTCGCATCCCCCTCCGCGACCCCTGCGCTCTGCCTCACTGACGGGGCGGGGCGCCAGCCTGATGCTTGGGTGTTCACAGGTTGTAGCGTGGAAAACCGCGCAGCGTTTTCCACTGGATGGTACCGACACTATCAGTGGACAAGGCTTCGCCGTTGTCCACGCTACGGGCCGCCGACGTCTCTTCAACCGAAACTTTCAGGCTGGCGAAACCGCCCCGTTCAGGAGGGCGAACGCCAGTGTCGTGGAGGGGGCGAGCCGCATGGATGCGGCGAGAGGCCTAACGGGCCATGGACGGACCGTGTAGGCCGACCCCGGAACGGCGCTGGCGTGAGCGAACCTGGAGCGAAGCGGAAGGCCGGATGGTCGGGGCAAGCGGTTTTGGTTACTTTTGCCGCGACTGGCAAAAGTGACTCGCCCGGGTGGGCGAAACAAAAAGTGCCAGCAAAACTCGATAAACAGCTAGGGCACCAATAAGCCTTGGTACTGGCTCCGCCTGGTTAGGCTTCGCTCGCGCTCAATCCACACTCGGAAATCACGCCTTTATCGCGGCCATGGGCCGCTCCTACAGCAGCCGGATAACCTGTAGGAGCGGCCCATGGCCGCGATAAGGCAGTCGCCCTGTACGAAGGCAGCCCTGCCCAGCCACAGGGCTTCATGCCTTACTTAGCCACTACCCGGGTAATCCGATCCCCCTCGGCATCATCCTGCCCCTTGGCCTTGTTCACCGCGTAGACCACCCCCTTGCTATCCACCACCGCGTGGTTGGGGAAGGTGCCCAGTTCCAGGTTGGCCTTGATGTTGCCGTCCGGGTCGACCACCGTCAGGGTGCCGGCACCGCGGTTGGTGACGTAGGCCAGGCGCTTGACCGGGTCGAAGACCACGCTCAGGGCCCCGGCGCCGGTGGTGACGTTGTGCAGGGTCTGGCCGGTCTTGGCGTCGACGATCAGCAGGTTGTCGCTGCCCTGGGCGGTGATGAACAGGCGGTCGGTCTGGGGATCGTGGGCCACGTTCATGGCGGTCTTGGCGCCCTGGATCGGGAAGACCTTTTCGACGGTCTCGGTCTTGGCGTCGATCACCGCGGCCTCGTTGGTCTTCAGGCTGACGGCGTAAAGCTTGTGCACCACCGGGTCCAGGTGCAGGCCGACCACGGCGAACTGCTCGCCGCGCACGCTCGACTCGATGGTGATGTGCTTGCGCACGGCCGGGGTCTTGGCGTCGAAGCTGATGATGTCCGGGGTCATGGCCGCCGAGGCGAAGGCGCGATCGAGTTTCTCGTCGACCACCACGGTGTGGGCATGGGGCACGAGGCCGGGTTCGAATTGCTTGACCAGGCCCAGGTCGCTCTGGCGATAGACCGCCACGGTGTTCTGCCGGGTGTTGGTGGTCCAGACGGTACCGTTGCGATCGTCCACGCCCACGCCGTAGACGGCGTAGACACCGGCATCCGCGCCCGGGGCGGCAGCCGGGGTCACCTGGCGTTCGATGGACAGGTCCTTGGGATCGAGCTTGAGCAGTTGCGAGACCTTGACCGGCGGGCGGCCCACGGCAGAGGTGACGAACAGGGCGCCGGTCTTGGCGCTGATGTCCACCTGGTACAGGCCGGGGACCAGTTTGACCGCGGTGAGGCGGTAGGCGTCTGTGCCGGACAGTGGCACCACGGGCGAGACCTTGAGTGGGAAGACCGCGGCGCCCGAGGGCTGGGCGGTGCTGATGACGATGGGGTGCTGGCCAGGGGCGGCGTCGTCGGGGATGCGGATGGTCGCCTTGAAGTTGCCCTGGGCGTCGGCTACGTAGGCGGCATCGGGGTTGAGCGCCACGCCGCCGCGGGACAAGGTGATCTGCTGGCCGGGCTTGAAGCCGCGGCCCTCCAGTGCGACCTCGCCGCCCGCCAGGATGGCGGTGCCGGCGACGGGGCTGGCCTTGATCTCGCCGCGGTAGTCCGGATCGGGAGCGTCGAAGCTGGAGCGCGCCTGGGCGGTCTGTACGCCCAGCGCCAGCACGCTGGCGAGCAGGGTGAGGGAAAGGGCACGCCGGCCCTTGGCCGCAGACGCTAGAGCGATGTTCATCGAGGATTCCTTGTATCGGCGATCGAAACGCCCGCGCCAGAGCGCCGGGCAGGAGAAGCCCTCCAGGGCGCGGCTATGTTAATGCGAAAAGCGAAATACTTGCATTTAGATTTGCAGGTTTTACGCGGACGCCTCGGTCGGGGCATCGAGGCTGAGCTGCATCAGGCAGGCGCCGGGGCCGTAACCGGCCAGCTTGGCGGCGAGCGCCGCGTCGGCGGGGACCGGGCGATAGTGATGGCGCTGCCAGTAGCCGATGGCGCCAGGCAGGGACACCAGGCGCCCGCGGGGCAGGCGGGCGCGGCGCGCCTGGCCTTGGGCATGGCGATAGAGGCATCCAGCCACCCCCAGGCCCTGGGCATCGGGATGCACCGCGCAATCGTGCAGGAACCAGGTCGAGGCCTGCGTGGGCAGCCGTTCCAGGTGGGCGCCGAGCACTGGCGGCAGGCCATCGTCCCAGGGATAGCCGATCAGATAGCCTTGCAGCCGCTCCTGGACGTCGAGGGCGGCCCAGCAGTGCTCGGGCGCGAGGGCCAGGCGATTGGCGTAGAAGCCGTGGTCTTCGAGCAGCTCGGCAGGGTAGTTGGCTGCCTGGATGTCGAGGACGGCGGGGAGATCGGCGAGGCGGAGCGGGCGTATCGAGGGCATGACGACAGGGGAAAAGGTCCGGTCGGGCAGTATGGTCACTGCCCGACCGGGAGGCAAATGCCTCGGAGCTGTGGTTATGAGTTCCCCGTGCAAGCCTGCGCCAGGCCATGCAGCAACGGATTCTGGCGACGACCTTGGTTTGCCTGGTCACGCCCTCTAACCCGCTGGTTACGTCGCGATGGTCGCTTCCAGACAGGTGTCTCGGGCTCAGCCCTTGGCGATCAGCCGCGAGTTGCGGGCATTGCGGAATTGCAGGTCTTCGATGCCTAGCGTGGTGGTCTCGGCTTCGGCACGGGCGGCGAGGATGAGGTCGTGATGCGGGGACTTGGCGCAGACCGGATCGGCGTTGCGCGCATCGCCGGTGAGCATGAAGGCCTGGCAGCGGCAGCCGCCGTAGTCCTTTTCCTTCTCGTCGCAGGAGCGGCAGGGCTCGGGCATCCAGTCGTAGCCGCGGTAGACGTTGAAGCCGAAGGAGTCGTACCAGATGTGCCTGAGGTCCTGCTCCTTCACGTTGGGGAAGGCGATGGGCATCTGCCGGGCGCCGTGGCAGGGCAGGGCGGTACCGTCCGGCGTGATGGTGAGGAACAACTTGCCCCAGCCGTCCATGCAGGCCTTGGGGCGCTCTTCGTAGTAGTCCGGGGTGACGAAGATCAGCTTGCAGGGATGGTTATCGGCCTTGAGCCGGGCGCGGTACTCGTTCGTGATGCGCTCGGCGCGCTCCAGCTGAGCCTTGGTCGGTAGCAGACCGGCGCGATTGCGCTCGGCCCAGCCGTAGAACTGGCAGGTGGCGAGTTCGACGAAGTCGGCTTCCAGGGCCAGGCAGAGGTCGATGATCTGGTCGATGCGATCGATGTTGTGCCTGTGGGTGACGAAGTTGAGCACCATCGGGTAGCCATGGGCCTTGACCGCCTTGGCCATGGCCAGCTTCTGGGCGAAGGCCTTCTTCGACCCGGCCAGCAGGTCGTTCACCTGTTCATCGCTGGCCTGGAAGCTGATCTGGATATGGTCCAGGCCGGCCTGCTGGAATTCGGCGAGGCGCGCCTCGGTCAGGCCGATGCCGGAGGTGATGAGGTTGGTGTAGTAGCCCAGCCGGCGGGCCTCGCGGATCAGTTCGGCGAGGTCCTGGCGCACCAGGGGCTCGCCCCCGGAGAAGCCGATCTGGGCGGCGCCCATCTCCCGCGCCTCGGCCATGACCTTGAACCACTGTGCGGTGGTCAGCTCGCGACCCTGGGCGGCGAAATCCAGGGGATTGGAGCAATAGGGGCACTGCAGCGGGCAGCGATAGGTAACCTCGGCCAGCAGCCACAGGGGCAGGCCGACATTCGGCTTGGCTACCACCGGCGGCTGCGGCAACTGCATGGGCACGCCCGACAGGCTCGTGTCAGCCGAGCAGGAGCCAGTGCTCTGCACGGGCGACCTCCATGAATTGCTCCACGTCGTCGCCCAGCTCGGGCACGCCGGGAAAGCGTTCGTCGAGGACGGCGATGATGGCCGCCACGTCACGCTGGCCGTCGATCAGTTCGCCGATGGCGGCGGCGCTGTCGTTGAGCTTGATCATGCCTTCGGGATAGAGCAGCACATGGCCGTCCTGCGCCGGCTCGAACTGGAAGCGATAGCCGGGGCGCCAGCGTGGCACCTGGGTACGGTCGAAGCTCATAGGTCGATTCCTCGGTGCCAGCGGCGCTCGGCGGTGACGCTGTGATAGGGCGGGCGGTGCAGTTCGTAGGCCATGCTCATGGCATCGAGCATGCTCCAGAGGATGTCCAGCTTGAATTGCAGGATCTCCAGCATGCGCTGCTGGGATTCCCAGGTGGTGTAGTGCTGCAGGGTGATCTGCAGGCCGTGTTCGACGTCGCGGCGGGCCTGGCCCAGGCGGGTGCGGAAGTACTCGTAGCCGGCCGGGTCGATCCAGGGATAGTGGGTCGGCCAGGCGTCCAGCCGCGACTGGTGGATCTGCGGCGCGAACAACTCGGTGAGGGAGCTGCTGGCGGCTTCCTGCCAGGAGGCGCGGCGGGCGAAGTTGACGTAGGCGTCCACCGCGAAGCGCACCCCCGGCAATACCAGCTCCTGGGAGAGCACCTGCTCGCGGTCCAGGCCGGTGGCCTCGGCCAGGCGCAGCCAGGCCTCGATGCCGCCTTCGCTGCCGGGCTCGCCGTCGTGATCGAGGATGCGCTGCACCCACTCGCGGCGGATCTCGCGGTCCGGGCAGTTGGCCAGGATGGCGGCGTCCTTGAGCGGGATATTGACCTGGTAATAGAAGCGATTGGCCACCCAGCCCTGGATCTGCTCGCGGCTGGCGCGACCCTGGTACATGGCCACGTGATAGGGGTGGTGGATGTGGTAGAGGTCGCCCTTGGCACGCAGGGCGGCTTCGAATTCGGCGGGAGTAAGGGCGTCGGGCATCTTGGGGATCGCGGCCATGGGCCGCTCCTACAGGGTGATGGACAGGCCGTCCCAGGCGACTTCCACGCCCTGGCGCTCGACGATGGCGCGTTCGGGGGAGTCTTCGTCCAGGATCGGATTGGTGTTGTTGATGTGGATCAGCACCTTGCGCTGGCGTTCGAAGCCGGCCAGCACCTCCAGCATGCCGCCGGGGCCGCTTTGCGGCAGGTGCCCCATCTCGGTGCCGGTGCGGGTGCCCACGCCGCGGCGCTGCATCTCGTCGTCGGTCCAGAGGGTGCCGTCCACCAGCAGGCAGTCGGCCTGGCCCATCAGCTCCAGCAGGGCGGCGTCAGGCTGGCCTAGGCCCGGGGCATAGAACAGCTTGCCGCCGGTACGCCGGTCATGGACCAGCAGCCCCAGGTTGTCGCCAGGGTGCGGATCGTGACGATGGGGCGAATAGGGCGGCGCGGCGCTGCGCAACGGGAAGGGCGTGAACTCGAGAGCCGGGCAGGCCGGGATGGTGAAGCTACCGCTCAGGGCGATGGGCTGCCAGGTCAGGCCGCCATTCCAGTGCTCGAGCATGTTGAATAGCGGAAAGCCAGTGGTGAGGTCCTGGTGGACCATCTCGGTGCACCAGACCTCGTGGGGGCAGCCCTCGCGCAGGCTGAGCAGGCCGGTGGTGTGGTCGATCTGGCTGTCCAGCAGGACGATGGCGCGGATACCGGTGTCACGCAGGGCCCGCGCCGGCTGCAGCGGGGCGAAGCCGGCCAGCTGGGCGCGAATATCGGGCGAGGCGTTGCACAGGATCCAGTTCACTCCGTCGTCGGACAGGGCGATGGAGGACTGGGTACGGGCCTGGGCCCTGAGGGTACCCTTGCGGAAACCGTCGCAGTTGGGGCAGTTGCAGTTCCACTGGGGAAAGCCACCGCCGGCGGCGGAGCCGAGAATCTGGATATGCATGGGAAGGGCTGAACCTGGAAAAAGTACGCCCCGGCGGACCGGGGCGTGGGGCGCATCAACGGTTGGCGAAGTACATGGTGACTTCGAAGCCGATGCGCAGGTCAGTGTAGGCAGGCTTGGTCCACATGGGAGGTCTCCTCTTTGACTGCGAAAGCCGGATGGATCCGGTCGCCAAGTTTAACAAAGTTGCTTGGCTAAGGGTTTTGCCGATAGCGAATCGGTGGGGTGGCGCCGACATAACTGTCTTACCGATCCTGCAACAGATTGACCGCTGCCGATTGCCGACGCTCCCGGGAAAATGTTGAAAGCTATGACAGCCAGCCGGGCGGTGCGGCGGCGTTGGCCAGGACGAAGCGCGGTGCGTCGGTGGCGGTGAGCTGCTGCCAGGCCTGCGGCAGGGCTTGATCGTCCAGGGCGGCCAGGGCTTCCTGCAAGGGATTGAGGTCCAGGGCACCGCTGCGTTGGAAGCCCCACCAAAGGCGCTCGGCCAGGGCAGCGCGCTGGGTGGTGGCGGGACTGAAGTCACGTACCAGTTGGCGAATGTTTTCCGCCAGCGTGGTGGCCTCGGCCTGCACGGCGGCCAGACTGTCAGCCAGGCAGCCCTCGATTTCCGCCAGGATGTCCACCGCCCGGGCATGGGGTGACTGCACCCCGATCAAGAGGCCGCCGTGATCGCCCAGCTGGCGATAGGCGGAAAACACCGCATAGCCCAGTTGCCGCTCACTGCGCAAGCGACGGAACAGCGGCGCCTGCAAGTGCGCCGCCAGCAGGCGCCAGGCGGCTTCGGTGGCGGGCTGCGCATCGGGCTGCGGGCAGAACAGCAGCAGCGCCTGCTGGGCCTCGGCGCTGGGTTCGTGATGCCAATGGCGACCGCTGAAGCACGGCGGCTCGCCGAGCGGTACGGCCCACGGCTGCGCTGGCGGGGCGACCTTGGCCAGGGCCGCCTGGGCGGCCTGTGGCAGACCGCAGGCCAGGGCCTGCCAATGGGGGCTACCGGCACCGGTACGCGGCATGACGGCTGGCAGACGTCCCGGCAGCACCTTGAGCAACTGGCGGATGAGCATCGGCTCGGGCGGTGCCGTGGCCGGTGCCTGGGGGGCGTCGAGCGCGCCCTCGAGCTGGTGCAATGCCCGTTCCAGCGTTGCCGGCAGCGTGGGAGACCACCCTTGCAGCCGCAGTTCCCAGGGAGCGCCGGGTGGACTCCAGCGCAGATTGATCCCCGCCTCGGCGGCCAGGCGCGGCAAGGCGCCCAGGACCGCGACAGCGGGTGCGGCCGGCATCGGGCCGGGCCACTGCCAGCGCAGGAATAGCAGCCCTTCACGTTGCTGGGGGGCGAGGGCCTGGCTGATCGGCCAGGGCTGGGCGCCTGGCATAGGCAGGTCAGGGGGCTGGGCGAGCAGGGGATTGGCGGGTGGCAGGCCAAAGGGCGGGACGACCGCGGCGCCTGTTCGCCGCTCTGCCGATGAACCGGCGGCGAAACCACTGAGGCGTTCCGGTACCAGTTGAGCCGTCAGTTGGGGCCAGGCCGCCTGGGCGGCGGTGGAGAGCCCGGGCTGGGGCCAGCCCAGGCCGTCACGGTCCAGCCAGAGTCGCTCGCCGAGGCGGCGGACCAGCGGCAAGGCGGGTAGGGTGGCCCACTGGCGTTGGACCCGTGCCGCGTGGCCCTCCTCCAGAGTCGCCAGGGGCACCTGGCGCAGGGCCGTCAACCAGGTGAACAGCGCGGCGGTCAGCCCAGCCGGCGTGGCCTGGGGACCGGGCACCGCCTCCAGCCGCAACAGCCCTTGGCCGGCCTGGCGATAGGGCCAGGCGAGGTGCAGGCGCTCGGCCTGGCCGGCCTGGCGCAGGCAGGCCGGCAACCCGCCCGGATGCTCGCCGAGCAGCAGGGCTTCGAGCAATTCCGCGGCTTCCCAGCTACCAGGGGGCAGGTCATCGAGGGCGAATTGTAGCGCCAGCATGGGCGGCGCGGCGGTGCTGGTCTGCCAGCCTTCGCCGGTGGCGGGGAGCGGCGGGGGCGCCTCGGCGCGGGGCGCTGGCCCGGGCGATAGGACCGCGCCCTGTTCGCGCGCCAGGCGTTCCAGTTCGGCCAAGGACTGCGGGCCGGCGAGCACCAGCAGGGCGTTGGCGGCGCGGTAATGGTGCTGCTGGAAGTCGTGCAGCGCCGCCTGGAAGGCCGGGGCGTTGAGCGGCAGGCTGTATCTATTGCCGGCATGAAAGCCGGCAGCCGGATGGGTGGCGGGTAGCCCCGCGGCCAGCGCCAGGTCGCGGCGGGTGTCGGCACTGCGCGACCAGGCGATGAATTCGGCGTGCAGCACCTCGCGCTCGCGGTGCTGGGCGTCGGGCGCCAGCAGAGGCGCGGCGAGCATGTCCAGCAGCCGGGCGAGGCCGGCGGCCAGGTGCTCGGGGGCCAGGGCGAAGAAGAAGTCGGTGGTGGTCTCGCGGGTGCTGGCATTGAGTTCGCCGCCGAGGCGTTGCACCAGCGGCATCAGGCCGTCGGCCGCGGGATAGTGGCGACTACCCAGGAAAAACAGGTGTTCGAGAAAGTGCGCTAGCCCCGGATAGGCCTGCGGCGCCTGGTGACTGCCGGCGCCGATGCGCACCAGGGCGGCGGCCTGGGGCAGTTCGGGATCGTGCAGCAGGGCGACGGCCAGGCCGTTGGCCAGGCGCAGGCGGCGGTGTTGGGAAAGAGAGCTGGGCATGGGGGTAGCTTAACCGAGTCCGAGGGAAGGTGATGGCGCGGGGTTTGCCCTCACCCTGGCCCTCTCCCAGGGGGAGAGGGGGAAGAGCGAAAGCCGTGCCTGGTTTTGCCCTTACCCCGGCCCTTTCCCGGGGGGAGGGAGAAGAGCGAGAGCCGTGCCTAGGTTTACCCTCACCCCGGCCCTCTCCTTGGGGGAAAGGGGGAAGAGCGAGAGCCGTGCCTGGGTTTGCCCTCACCCCGGCCCTCTCCCCGAGGGAGAGGGGGAAGAGCGGGTGGGGTGGCTGGGTTGGTCCTCGCCTTGGCCTTCTGCCAGGGAGAGAGGGAGCGTTCGAGGCACGGTCTTGACCCCGTAGCGTGGAAAACGGTGCAGCCTTTTCCGCTGGGCCTTAGATGCCAGGGGGCTCTTTTCATAGAGAGATAAAGCCCAGGCGAAAAAAATCCCGGCTGGGCCGGGATTTCGGGGTGGGGCGAGGGGGGTTCCAACAGGATGTCAAAAATGCTCGAAGCATCCTCGCCCCGAACCCTCTCCCGGAGAAGAGGGGAGCTCGGGCGCGGGCGCCCTTACTGCTTCTCGGGCAGGGCGAAGGCCATCACGTAGTCACCCTGCTTGGTGCCCAGCGAGCCATGGCCGCCGGCGTAGACCAGCACGTACTGGCGACCGTCCTTGCCGGTGTAGGTCATGGGGGTGGTCTGACCACCGGCCGGCAGGCGGCCTTTCCACAGTTCCTTGCCGTTCTTCACGTCATAGGCGCGCAGGTACTGGTCCAGGGTGCCGCTGAGGAAGGCCAGGCCACCGGCGGTGGTGACGGTGCCGCCCAGGCTGGGCACGCCCATGGGCAGGGGCAGCGGAACCGGCGAGTTGTCGCGCACGGTGCCGTTCTTGTGCTTGTAGACCAGCTTGCCGGTGGTCAGGTCGAGACCCGCCACGTAGCCCCAGGCAGGTGCCTGGCAAGGCAGGCCCAGCGGCGACAGGAAGGCCGACAGGATCACGCCGTAGGGCGCGCCCTTGTTGGGCTGGATGCCCTCGGTCTCGCTCTTGCGCGCCGGCTGGTTGGCGATCTCTTCACGCGGGACCAGCTTGGAGGTGAAGGCCATGTAGCTGGGATTGAGGAAGGCGATCTGGCGGACCGGATCGACCGAGATACCGCCCCAGTCGAACACGCCGAAGTTGCCCGGATAGACGATCGAGCCTTGGGTGGACGGTGGGGTGTAGATGCCCTCGTAGCGGTGCTCGCGGAAGGCGATGCGGCACAGCGCCTGGTCGAAGGGCGTACCGCCCCACATGTCGCTTTCCTTGAGGGTCGGCGCGGCCAGGTTGATCGAGGAGACCGGCTGGGTCGGCGAGGTGTGGTCGCCTGCCACCGCGCCCTGGGGCACCGGGGTTTCGGTGATCGGATAGAGGGGCTGACCGTTGGTGCGGTCCAGCACATAGATGCTGCCCTGCTTGGTCGAGGCCATCAGCGCGGGTTTCACGCCGCCAGCGGTCTTGATGTCCACCAGGGTCGGCTGGCCGCCCACGTCCATGTCCCAGAGGTCATGGTGGGTGAACTGGTAGTTCCAGCGCACCTTGCCGGTGGCGATGTCGAGGGCCACGACGCCGGCGCTGTACTTCTCGGACGCCGGGGTACGGTCACCGCCCCATTGGTCGGGCATCTGGTTGCCCATGGGCAGGTAGACCATGCCGACCTTCTCGTCGACCGCCATCATCGACCACATGTTGGGCGAGTTGCGGGTATAGATGCCGTCGGCGGCGATGGGCGCGGTGGCGTCCGGATTGCCGCTGTCCCAGTTCCATACCAGCTTGCCGCTGTGCACGTCGTAGGCGCGGACGACACCGGAGGGCTCGTCCGTGGAGACGTTGTCGGTGACGTGGCCGCCGATGATCACCAGGTTGCGGGTCACCGCCGGCGGCGAGGTGGAGTAGTAGCCACCGGGCGTGAAGCTGCCCATGTTGGCGCTCAGGTCGATCTGGCCGTTGTCGCCGAAGTCGCTGCACACCTTGCCGGTGTCGGCGTTGAGGGCGATCAGGCGGGTGTCGGCGGTGGGCAGGAACAGGCGCCGCGGGCAGCTGTTGGCGACCGGGGTGCTCTGCTCGTCGACCGGCACGGCATTGCCGGTGGCCGGGCTCTGGCCGGCAGTGGTGGTGCCGGCGTAGGTGGCGTCGTCGTGGTAGGCCACGCCGCGGCAGGTCATGTGCGCCCAGCCCTTGAAGCTGTCGGCGTGCTGGGTGCTCAGCTTGGGATCGAAGCGCCAGATTTCCTTGCCGCTGTCGGGGTCCACGGCGATCACCTGGCTGTGCGGCGTGCAGACGTAGAGCATGCCGTTGACCTTGAGCGGAGTGTTTTCCGCGGTGGTCTCCTGGGGATCGTTCGGGCCGGGGATGTCGCCGGTGCGGAAGGTCCAGGCCGGTTGCAGGTCCTTCACGTTGTTGACGTCGATCTGCTTGAGCGGCGAGTAGCGATCACCGAAGGCGGTACGGCCATAGGAGGGCCAGTCGCCGTCGGCGGCGGTCGGCGCGGCGCTCTCGGTGCCGGCGGTGTCGCGGCCCAGGTCACCGTCCAGACGGTTGTAGTTGACGAACTGGGCGATCAGGGCAACGGCGCCGGCGATCACCAGCGAACCCACCAGCGGCAGGCCGCCGCTGCGGCTGTCCAGCGGACGGCGGAACGCCGGGATCAGCAGCACCAGACCGAGCACGAACCAGAGTGCCAGGCGCGGCACCAGCTGCCACCAGTCGAACTGGACTTCCAGCACGGCCCAGGCGGTGGACATGACCAGGAAGAAGGCATAGACCCAGACGCCACTGGCCCGGCGGATGCACAGCAGGTAACCGCTCAGGGCGAGCAGCACGCCGCCGCCGAGGTAGTACAGGGAGCCGCCGAGGGTGGCCAGTTTGATGCCCAGCCCCAACAGGGCGAGGCCCAGGAGGATGAACAGGATGCCGAGTAACCTGGCAGGCAGGCCTCCCGGTCTCGCGTTGGAAGTGACAGTCATGGCAGTGCTCGCAATGCAATCGTGAAAGAGACTTCGACTCGACCGACGTCAGCGCAAATCGGAACCGCATGCGGATCTGGCGTCTGCTACGTCTGAACCTGTTGTCTATCTTATTGTTCCACCCCATCGCCGGCTTCCCTGGCAGGAAGCTGGTGAGATCGCGCTGAGGCGAAGCGAGGCATGGCGCGGAAGGCGTCGGTTGAATCGGGCGGGTAGATAGTAAGCTAAGCATTGACTGATGTCACTTCGCGATGACGGAAGGAAGGAGCCCGCGACACGTCGTGCCTGCTACCATCGCGAGCCTTTTCCTAATGTTGCCCGCCATGTCCGACGTACTTGCCCTGGTCCAGGCGACCTTCGACGTCACCGCCCCGGTCTTCGCCCTGGTGCTGCTCGGTAGT
The DNA here is from genome assembly GCF_032027545.1 of Pseudomonas oryzihabitans. Classification (GTDB taxonomy): domain Bacteria; phylum Pseudomonadota; class Gammaproteobacteria; order Pseudomonadales; family Pseudomonadaceae; genus Chryseomonas; species Chryseomonas oryzihabitans_F. The sequence continues at coordinate 25,695 of NZ_JAVSJB010000024.1, forward strand.
CTGCTCAAGCGGCTGGGCTGGATCGATACCGCCTTCATCAACACCTCGTCCAATCTGGTGTTTCGCGCCACCATGCCGACGCTGCTGTTTCTCGGCATCGTCAAGGCCGATCTCGGCGACGCCCTGCAGCCGCTGCTGCTGGGCTACTTCGCCCTGGCCACGGTGGCGAGCTTCCTGGCGGCCTGGGGCTGGGCGGTCTGGCGCTGTCCGCAAGCCGACCGCGGGGTCTATGTGCAGGGCGCCTTTCGCGGTAACTGCGGCATCGTCGGCCTGGCGCTGGCGGCCACCCAGTACGGCGACTACGGCCTGTCGGTGGGCGGGATCATGGCCGGCATGGTCATCCTCTTCTACAACGTGCTCTCGACCCTGGTGCTGGCGCTCTACAGCCCGCAACTGGAGGCCAACTGGCGCACCCTGCTGCGCAGCATCCTCGGCAATCCACTGATCATCGGCATCCTCCTGGCGATTCCCTTCGCCTATTGCCAGTGGCAACTGCCCCGCTGGCTGGACACCTCGGCGCGCTATTTCGCCGGGCTCACCCTGCCGCTGGCCTTGATGTGCATCGGCGCCACCCTGTCCCTGGCGTCCCTGCGCGAAAGCAGTCGCCTGGCGGTGGGCGCCAGCCTGTGGAAGATCGTCTGGATTCCGCTGTTCGGCGTGTTGGGTGCCCTGGTGGTGGGCATCCAGGGACCGGCGCTGGGCATTCTCTTTCTCTATCTGGGTTGTCCCACGGCGGCATCGAGTTTCGTCATGGCCCGTGCCGCGGGCAGCAATGCCCAACTGGCGGCGGCCATCGTGGTGGTCAGCACCCTGGGCGGGATGCTGACCACCAACCTGGGTCTGGTACTGCTGAAAGGATTAAGCCTGCTCTAGCGTGACCATCCGGACATCGGCTAGCTGAGAACGTCTATCGGTTGTACCCGGTAAATTGCCAGACTAATGCGTGATAGTGCGCCTGTCATCCTGGCTTCCGTCGCCGCCTTCCGCTGAACGTTTATCGCGATCAAGGTCTGGCCGCGTGGGTATGCCACCCTTATCGTCTGCTACGTGGTACCCATGAAACGTTCTCTCCAGTTCAGCCACAAGATCCTGCTGGCGGCCGCCTTGGTCGTGACCCTGGCCCTGGCCGGCTTCGCCAGCTTCAATGCCTACCTGCAACGCCAGGCCATCACCCAGAGCCTGGAGGCCTCGCTGAGCGAGATCGGCCGGACCACCGCCGGCAACATCGCCTACTGGCTCGATGCGCGCATCAAGCTCATCGACAGCCAGGCGCAGGCGCTGTCCCGCGACAGCAGCCCGGCCAATGTGGTCGGCCTGCTCGAACAGAAGCTCTATACCAGCAACTTCGACTCCACCTACCTGGGCGAGGTCGACGGCACCTTCACCGACCGTCCCCACACGCCCATGGACGCCGGCTACGACGCCCGCCAGCGTGACTGGTACAAGGCCGCGGTAAGTGCCGGTGGCCCCATCCTCACCGAGCCCTATCTCACCGCGCCACCGCAGAACTTCCTCTGCATCACCATCGCCGCGCCGGTCCTGCAGAACGGCAAGCTCATCGGCGTGGTGGCCGGCGACCTGGTGATGGACAGCCTGATGAAGATGATCACCTCGCTGGATGCCGGCGGCCTCGGCGAAGCCTTCTTGGTGGACGCCGACGGTAAGATCCTGGTCAGCAGCCACGCCGATCAAGTGCTGAAATCGCTCAAGGATGTCTTCCCCGAGCACACACCGTCGCTGGCGCCCGGCTTCCATGCGGTCATGCAGAACGGCAGCGACCGCCTGGTGAGCTTCACTCCAGTGAACGGCCTGCCTTCGGTCAAGTGGTACCTGGCGCTGTCGATCGACCAGGCCAAGGCCTATGCCCCGGTGACCCAGGCGCGCAACCTGGCCATCGTCGCCACCCTGGTGGCGGTGCTCGCCATCATCCTGCTGCTGGGGCTACTGATCCGCGTCCTGCTGCGCCCGCTGCATGACCTGACCCGGGCCATGGACGACATCGCCCAGGGCGAGGGCGACCTGACCCGGCGGCTGCCGGTGCAGTCCCGCGATGAATTCGGCGCCCTGGCCGAGGCCTTCAACCTGTTCGTGGCCCGCATCCATGCCTCGATCCGCGACGTGGCCCAGACCACCGGCGAGCTGAATCAGGGCACCCGGCGGGTGCTGGAGGCTTCCCAATCGTCCATGCGGCAGTCGGATGTCCAGGCCCAGCGCACCACCAGCGTGGCCGCCGCGATCAACGAGCTGGGCGCCGCCGCCCAGGAAATCGCCCGCAACGCCGCCCATGCCTCGGGCGAAGCCAGCAGCGCCCGTGCCCAGGGCGAGGAAGGCCGCGAGGTGCTCGACGAAGCCCTGCACGCCATGCAGGCGCTGTCGGCCAAGATCGGCACCAGTTGCGAACATATCGAAGCGCTCAATGGCAAGGCGGCCAACATCGGCCAGATCCTCGAGGTCATCCGCGGCATCTCCGAGCAGACCAACCTGCTGGCGCTCAATGCTGCCATCGAGGCGGCCCGCGCCGGTGAAGCCGGGCGGGGTTTCGCCGTGGTGGCCGATGAGGTCCGTACCCTGGCCAGCCGCACCCAGAGTTCGGCGCAACAGATCCAGCAGATGATCGAAGAACTGCAGAACGGCTCCCGCGACGCGGTGGCGCTGATGCAGGAAAGCCAGCGGCAGAGCGCCCACAGCATGCAGGTGGCGAAGCACGCCGGCGAGCGGCTGGGCAGCGTGACCGAGCGCATCGGCGAGATCGATGGGCAGAACCAGTCGGTGGCCACCGCCACCGAAGAACAGACCTCGGTGGTGGAGACGCTGAACATGGACATCAGCGAGATCAACCTGCTGAACCAGCAGAGCGTGGACAACCTTCAGTCGACCCTGGCGGCCTGTACCGCCCTGGAGGCCGAGGCCGGTCGTCTGCAACGCTTGGTCGGCGGTTTCCGCATCTAGTCGGAGGGCGCGAAAAGGTCGGCAGGCTGCGCTCAAGTAGTCTGCCCCTTGCCCGATAACCACGGCGACAGGCCATGCCTCGAGATCGGCATCGCCGCCTAGTTACGGACAGGGATCTGTATGAAGCGCCACCTGAAGTTCAGTCACAAGATTCTGCTCGCCGCCGCCCTGGTGGTGACCCTGGCGCTGGCCGCCTTCGCCGGCTTCAATGCCTATCTGCAACGCCAGGCCATCGACCAGAGCCTGAAAGCCACCCTGAGCGAAACCGGCAAGGTGACCGCCGGCAACATCGCCTACTGGCTGGATGCCCGGGTCAAACTCATCGAAGGTGAGGCCCAGACCCTGGTGCGGGACCGTTCGCCCGAAGGCCTGGTGGGTCTGCTGGAGCAGAAGGTCTATACCAGCAACTTCGACTCCACCTACCTGGGCGAGGTCGACGGCACCTACACCACCCGGCCGCTGCGCAGCCTGCCGGCGGGCTACGATCCGCGCAAGCGGCCCTGGTACGCGGCGGCCACGGCGGCGGGCACCACGGTGCTGACGCCACCCTATATCTTCGCCTCCTCCGGCCAACTGGGCGTGACCATCGCCACGCCCCTGCTGCGCGACGGCCAACTGGCCGGCGTGGTAGCCGGCGACCTCAACCTCTCGGCCCTGGTGGACATCATCACCTCGCTCAACGTCGGTGGGCTGGGCGAAGCCTTCCTGGTCGACGGTGACGGCAAGGTCTTGGTCAGCAGCCATCCCGAGCAGGTGCTCAAGGCCCTCAAGGACGTCTTCCCGGAACAAACCCCGTCGCTGCAGCCCGGTCTGCAGGCGGTCGCCCAGAATGGCAGCGACCGCCTGGTGAGCTTCACGCCGGTCAACGGCCTGCCTTCGGTCAAGTGGTACCTGGGCCTGTCCATCGACCAGACCAAGGCCTACGCCCCGGTGACCCAGGCGCGCAACCTGGCCATCGTCGCCACGGTGGTGGCGGTGCTCGCCATCATCCTGCTGCTGGGGCTGCTGATCCGCGTCCTGCTGCGTCCGCTGCACGACCTGACCCGGGCCATGGACGACATCGCCCAGGGCGAGGGCGACCTTACCCGCCGGCTGCCGGTGCAGGCCCGCGACGAATTCGGCGCCCTGGCCGAGGCCTTCAACCATTTCGTGGCGCGTATCCACACCTCGATCCGTGACGTGGCCCAGACCACCGGCGAGCTGAACCTGAGCACCCGGCGCGTGTTGGAGTCTTCCCAGTCCTCCATGCAGCAATCCGATATGCAGGCCCAGCGCACCACCAGCGTGGCCGCGGCGATCAACGAACTGGGCGCCGCCGCCCAGGAGATCGCCCGCAACGCTGCCCATGCCTCGGGCGAGGCCAGCGAGGCCCGCACCCAGGGCGAGGAGGGCCGCGAGGTACTGGATGAAGCCCTGCATGCCATGCAGGCGCTATCGAACAAGATCGGCACCAGCTGCGAGCATATCGAGGCGCTCAACGGCAAGACTGCCAACATCGGCCAGATCCTCGAGGTGATCCGCGGTATCTCCGAGCAGACCAACCTGCTGGCGCTCAACGCCGCCATCGAGGCGGCCCGTGCCGGTGAAGCCGGCCGTGGTTTCGCCGTGGTGGCCGACGAGGTGCGCTCCCTGGCCAGTCGCACCCAGAGTTCGGCGCAGCAGATCCAGCAGATGATCGAAGAACTGCAGCACGGCTCCCGCGACGCCGTGGCGCTGATGCAGGAAAGCCAGCGACAGAGCGCCCACAGCATGCAGGTGGCGAAGAGTGCCGGCGAGCGGCTGGGCAGCGTGACCGAGCGCATCGGCGAGATCGACGGCCAGAACCAATCGGTGGCCACGGCGACCGAGGAACAGACCTCGGTGGTGGAGACGCTGAACATGGACATCAGCGAGATCAACCTGCTGAACCAGCAGAGCGTGGACAATCTCCAGGCCACCCTGGCGGCCTGTACCGCCCTGGAGGCCGAGGCCGGGCGGTTGCAGCGGCTGGTGGGTGGTTTCCGGATCTAGCGAGAGCGACCTAGAGCGATGCCCGCTCCACCAGCGGGCACGGCAGTCGGATCAGCCCGCGGGTCGCGCGGGCCTCGATCAGGTGCAATGCGGCCTGGCGGCCCAGTTCGAAGTGCGGCAACTGCACCGTGGTGAGCGGGGGATGAAAGAGTTCGGCCACGCCCACCATGTTGTCGTAGCCGAGCACCGCCACGTCCGCCGGGATACGCCGGCCGCGGGCCAGCAACCATTGATAGGCAACCAGGGCGATGCGGTCGTTGCCGCACACCAGCAGGTCGGGTGGCGGCTGGTCAGCGGCGAAGTGGCGTTCCAGTTCGGCCGGGATTTCCCGATAGGCATCGTCGCGGCTGAGGTCGTATTGCCTGAGGTCCGCCAGGGCCAAGCCCGCCTCGCGGCAGGCCTGCAGCATGCCGGCCTGGCGTAGCGGCCAGGCCGGGCTGTGGCGCGGCAGGTTGAGGCACAGCGGCCGGCGCGGCCCGCGGGCGAGGGCGGCGCGCATGCCGAGGTACTGGCCGGCGCTGTCGTCGGGCACGTAGCAGGGCAGGTCGCTCGCCGCGGTATGGCAGTTGCTCAGCACCAGCGGACGTTCGCCCAGGCCGGCGGGAATCTCCACCTGGCACAGGTGCATGGAACTGAAGACGATGCCGTCGGGACGATGCGCCAGCATCAGCGCCAGATCCTGCGGGCGCGGTCCCTCGTCCAGCAGGTTGACGATGAACAGATTCCAGTCGTGCTCGCGCGCGGTGCGCTCCAGGCCCAGCAGCAGGTCCACGGCGAAGGGGGTGGTGGCGGTGCCCAGGGCGAAGACGCCGATGGTCTTGCCGCTGGAGCGCCCGCCGCGGGTGCGCCGGGCGGCGAGGTCGGGCACGTAGCCGAGGGTCTGGATCGCCGCCTGGATGCGCGCCAGGGTCTCGGCCCCAAGCTTTTCCGGGGTGTTCAGGGCGCGCGACACGGTCATGGCGGAGACCCCCGCCAGCCGGGCCACATCCTTTACCGACGCCATCCGCTACCTCATCGCCTGTTCTCCAGCGCTGGAGTATGCCGCCTTCAGAGCTGCAGGTCGCGCAGCGTCCAGGCCTGCAGCTCGCCGAACCGCGCCTGGCCATCGTGGGCGAACAGCGCCAGCCCCTGGCTATCCGGCCGGGGATAGAGGCGACTGCTGAGGACCCAGGCGCCGTCGTCGACGAATACCTCCAGCGAGGAACGGTCGAGAAACAGCTGCAGCTTCACCCTGGCCTGCCCGGGGGCCAGGGGGATGCTGCGTACCCCGGTGACGCCGCGTCCGGCCTGCTCCCGGTCCAGTACCAGGCGGCCGGCCTGGGCATCCACATAGAGCCGGGTCTGCTCCTGACCCTTGGGATCACAGCGCAGGGCCAGGCCGAAGCGTTCCGCATCGCTGCCGGCCAGGTCCAGTTCCACCTGCAGCTCCAGGCGATCACCCTGCAGGGGCAGTGGGCGGCGTTCGTTACACAGGCGGGTCTCCGCGCTGAGCTGGGCGCCCTGGCGCAGGCCTACCAGCTCCCGGGCCGGCCGTTGGCGCAGGCGGTCGCCGTCCAGGCTCAGCTCCCGCGGCAGCGAGAGCTGGCCGCACCAGCCATGGGCCTGGCTGGGCATGGGGCTCTCCCACATGTCCAGCCAGGCCCACAGCAGGCGGCGGCCATCGGGGGCGGCCAGGGTCTGGGCGGCATAGCAGTCGTGGCCGTGGTCGAGTTCGACGAAGGGGGTACGCGGCTGGAAGCGCCCGCTCGTGTCCAGCCGACCGAGCCGATAGCCGGTCTGGTAGAGGTTGCGTCGACTGTAGCCACTAGGAGCCAGGCCCTGGGGCGAATAGAGGAAGACGTCGGTGTCGTCGAGCCGGAACAGGTCCGGGCACTCCCACATGTAGCCGTCCAGGGCGCGGGTCCCCGCCAGGGCGCAGCCCAGCACGTCCCAGCGGTAGAGATCGGTGGAGCGATAGAGCAGCAACTGGGGGTCGTCGCCGGCGCGGGCGCCCAGGGCCAGCCACCAGGCGCCATCCTGGCGCCAGACCTTGGGATCGCGGAAGTGCTGCAGCGCCGGCGCGGGCGGCTCGATGATCACCCCGTGCTTGCTGAAGGTCAGGCCGTCACTGCTGCTGGCCAGGCACTGCACCTGGTACAGCCCCTGGTCCTCGCGGCCCGGTTCGCCCAGCCAGCGGTGACCGGTGTAGATCAGGTACAGGGTGTCGTCCCAGACCACCGCCGAGCCGGAAAAGCAGCCGTCGCGGTCGGCTTCGGTGTCCGGTGCCAGGGCCACCGGCAGGTGTTCCCAATGGACCAGGTCGGCACTGCGCGCATGGCCCCAGTGCATGGGGCCCCAGGCGGTCGAATAGGGGTGGTGCTGATAGAAGACGTGGTAATGCCCGCGAAAGAACACCAGGCCGTTGGGGTCGTTCATCCAACCCACCGGCGGCGCCAGGTGATAGGCCGGGCGCCAGTCGTCCTGGCGCTGCGGCAGGTGGTGCTGGAGGGCGGCTTGCGCATCGCGCAGGGCGGAACGGGACATGGAGGTTTCTCAGGCAGGGGTCGAGTGTTCGACCGGACGAGTAGGGGACAGCGTGCGTGGATCACCGCGCAGCAGCGACCAGGACAGCAGCAGGCAGACGCCCACCAGGGCGGCCAGCAGCAGGTAGACCGGGGCGAAGCCCAGCCGGTCGTAGCCGTAGCCGACCAGCGGGGCGAGCAGCATGGCGGTGAGTTGCTGGGCGAACTGATAGCCGACGATGTAGAGGGTGGCCGACAGCCGTGGATCGAAATGCAGGTTGAGGTACTTGAAGACCGCCACCAGCAGGATGGGCACCTCCAGGGCATGCAGCATCTTGCAGGCGGCGAGGGCCCAGGCGGTGTCGACCAGCCCCGAGCCGAGGATGTGCACGAACATCACCGTGCCGGCCAGGATCAGGCCCTGCTTGGCGCCCAGGCGGGTCACCAGCCAGGGCGCCAGCAACATGCAGCCGGCTTCCAGCAGCACCTGGCTGGAATTCAGATAGCCGTAGGCGCGGATACCCTCCGCCGGGGTGGCGAAGAAGCTGGCGAAATACACCTGGAATTGCTGTTCGTAGACCATGTACACCCCGGCCACGCCGGTCAGGTATAGGCTCAGTGCCCAGAAGCGCGGCAGTCGCAGCAGCCCCAGCAGCTCGGCGCTGCGCACCGGCGCGCCGACGCTATAGGCACGTGCCTCGGCCTGGTCGAAGAGCCTGAGGTCCAGCCGGCTGAGCAGCAGCAGGAAGACCGCCCCGGCGGCGCTGCTCAGGTAGAAGGTGAGCTGCGGATCGACATTGAAGGCCACGCCCGCCACGGCGGTAGCCGCGGCCCAGCCCAGCGAGCCCCAGGTGCGCACCAGGCCGAATTCGAAGCCACCGCAGCGGGCCAGGCGCTCGGTATAGGACTCGATCACGCCCACCGCGGCGAGCATGGCGAAGCCGAGGAACAGGGCCCCGACCAGGGCCCCGAGCACCAGGTTGCCGGCCAGCAGGGTGGCGTAGACGTGGATGGAGAAGGGCGCTCCCAGGGTCAGCAGCACGCCGATCCACACCAGGATCTTGCGCGACAGCCCGAGGCGGTCCTGCAGCGCTCCATAACAGGGCTGGATGAGCAGGGCGGCCACGGCATTGGCGGCGAAGACGAAGCCGGTCTCGGTGCCATTCAGGCCCACCTCCCGGTGCAGCCAGAGGGAAAACAGCGAATAGCTGGACGACCAGGCGAAGAAGAAGGCGAACAGCAGACCACTGACCAGCCAATAGGCACGGCGGTGCGAGCGAGCCATGGGAAATCCTCATTGTTGTTGTTTTTTGGTAACGTTAACATCAGCGCCTAGATAAAAGCAGTTGTGCCGGGTAAGTCAAGAGTCAGCTTCCTCTTGCGCTGCTTGAAGGCATCAGCGTCACCTCGTACCCCGGCGTCATGCGGGCTGGACGTTCGGCAAAGGCATCCACCGCTCGTCAGATATAGTAAAACCAATTAGTGCAATAAAATGCTCTATCTTGGTGCTTTGCGCGCTTCGCCCGTCCCGCTCTCGCCCAACGGGCGATCTACGGCATAAAGAAAGCCTTTTTCCCCGCCGATGGGCTCTCTATACCGCCAGGTTCGGTGGAGGCCCGATTTCGTCGTTGCGCTTCCCGTCCCCGGCCTCGCTAATCCGCGCTGTGGCAGCCTTGCCACCAGGGGCACCATGTTCATCAGGCTGTGCAAATCCACTCGCGTACGCTGGAGCCTCGGCGTCTTTCTCTGTGGCGTCCTGCTGACCAGCCTGGCCATGCGCCATCTGGCCATGCGCAATGACCAGCAGTTGCACAGCGCCCTGGACAGCGCGGCCGAGGACGTGCGCGACCAGGTGTTGGACCGCCTGCGCATCTACGAATACAGCCTGATCGGCATGCGTGACCTGGTGGTGGTCGCCGGTGGCAACCTATCGCGCCAATTGCTCGGCAACTACGGTCGTGTCCATGACCTGGGCCAGGAGTTTCGCGGCGCACGAGGCGTCGGCTTCATCCGCCGGGTGCCCCAGGCCGACGAAGCGCGGTTTCTGCGGGAAGCCAGCGCCGATGGCTGGCCCAATTTCACCATTCGTACCTTCGCGCCCCATGACGGCGATCGTTATATCGTCCAGTACCTGGAACCGGTCGCGCGTAACCTCAAGGCCATTGGCATGGACGCGGCGTCCGATCCCATCCGCCGCGAGGCCGCCGTGCTGTCCATGCGGCACGCCGATATCCATCTGACTGGTCCGCTGCAACTGCAGGCCTCTACGCCGCCCGAGCCCGGCTTTCTGATGATGCTGCCGATCTATGACGAGGGGCTGCCTCCGGTCGATCCGAGCGCACGGGAGGCCGCTACCCTGGGATGGTCCTATGTGCCCCTGAGCATCGGGGAAATGTTCGGCAGTCTGCGGCTGAACATTCCTGGGCTGATCATCCGCCTGAGCGACGTGACCGTGCCCGATGCCCCGCGTCTCTTCTATCGGCAAGGCGAAGACGAGGAGGGCGCTCAGGAGCTGTCCGAGCGCCGGCTGATGCAGGACGTCTATGGCCGGCAATGGCAGCTGGCATTCACTGCCACCCCGACCTTCGTCGCGGCGCAGAACCTGGTCTCGGTGCCCTTGGTGCATCTGTTCGGCAAGCTGTTCAGCCTGCTGGCCGCCGGCCTGACCTTCGCCTTGCTGACCACTCGCCAGCGGCGCCGCCAGTACCAGCAGGACCAGGCCAACCTCACCGCGGTGGTGGAGAGCTCTTCCGACGGCATCATCAGCAAGGATCTCAAGGGCGTGGTGTTGAGCTGGAACCACGCAGCGGAACAGCTGTTCGGCTATTCCGCCAGCGAAGCCGTGGGGCGGCGCCTGCTCGATCTGGTGGTGCCCACCGAACTCGAACACGAGGAGTGGTCGGTGCTCGAACGCATCGGCCGCGGCGAGCCGGTACCGCACTTCGAGACCCGGCGCCAGCATCGCGACGGCCGCCTCATCGAGGTGCTGGTCAGCGTCTCGCCCATGCGCGGCCGTGACGGCCGGATAATCGGCGCCTCCAAGACGGTACGCGACATCTCGCTGCAGAAGGCCGCCCAGGCCGAGATCCTGGCGCTCAATGCCCGGCTGGAAGAGCAGGTGGCCCAGCGTACTGCCGAACTCAGCCAGACCAACCGGCTGCTCGGCGACGTGCTGCGCGCGGCTTCCGAGGTGGGCATCATCGCCACCGACCGCGACGGTCGCATCACCCTGTTCAACGAAGGCGCCGAGCGCCTGCTGGGCTATCGCGCCGCCGAGGTGGTGGGTAGCTGGTACGCGAGCGATTTCCACCTGCCCGAGGAACTGGCGGCCCAGGGGCAGGCGCTGAGCGCCCAGTTCGGCCAGCCGGTCAACGGCTTCCGGGTCCTGGTGGAGCGCTCGGAGCGAGCCGGCGCCGAGGCCCGGGAATGGACCTATGTGCGCCGCGACGGCGAGCACCGCGACGTCAGCCTGGTGGTGACCACCATGCGCGACGGCGCCGGCCAGGTCAGCGGCTACCTCGGCATCGCCTCGGACGTCACCGAGCGCAAGGCCGCCGAGCACGAGCTGGAGGCGAGTCTGGCCCTGACCCGGGCGATCCTCGACACCGCCGTCAATCCGGTGTTGACCGTGGACGAGGAAGGCCGGGTACGCTCCTTCAACCCGGCGGGCGAACGGGTGTTCGGCTGCGTGGCCCAGACGGTGATCGGTCAGGACATCCGCCGCCTGATCCCGTCCTACCTGAGCGGCTACGAAGCGCTGTTCACCGAGGATGGCAGCGGTGAGGCGCGGCCGGTCGATTCCCTCGGTCACGAAACCCTGGCCCGCCGTGGCGATGGCAGCGAGTTTCCCATCACCCTGAGTCTCGGCATCACCTGGGTGGACGGCCAGCGCCTGGCGGTGGCCATCATCGCCGACATCACCGAGCAGTGTCGCCAGCGCGAGGCACTGCTGCAGACCCGCGATCAGCTGACCATGGCCGCCGAGGTGGCCGAGCTGGGCATCTGGTGCTGGCGGCCCGAGACCAACGAGGTGCAGTGCAACGAGCGCATGGCCGACCTCTACGAATGGACCCCGGAGCAGGTCCAGCGCGGCCTGGTGTACGAAGACTGGCGCCGCTGCGTGCATCCCGATGACCTCGCCGAGGCCGAGGCCCGGTTGCTGGCCACCATGGCCGGCCAGGCGGTGTTCGATCCGGTGTTCCGTATCCTGCGTCAGGATGGCTCCATCCGGCACATCCAGGCCGGCGCCCATACCGAGCGCGATGGACGCGGTCGCGTCCTGCGCCTGGTCGGCACCAATCGTGACATCACCGAACAGCTGGCGCTGGAGCATCGCTTGCGCGAGGAGCGCACCCGCGCCGACCTGGCCAGCCAGGCCAAGTCGTCCTTCCTGGCCAACATGAGCCACGAGATCCGCACGCCGATGAACGCCGTGCTGGGCATGCTGCAACTGCTGCAGCGCACCGCGCTCGACGCCCGCCAGGGCGACTACCTGACCAAGGCCCAGCAGGCGGCGCGCTCGCTGCTGGGGCTGCTCAACGATGTGCTCGACTATTCCAAGATCGAAGCCGGCAAGCTGCAGCTGGACGTCCATCCCTTCAGCCTCGAGCAGGTGCTGCGCAACCTGGGGGTGGTGCTCTCCGGCAACAGCGGCGAGAAGAACGTCGAGATCAACTACCACCTCGATGCCGGACTGCCCACCGCCCTGATCGGCGACAGCCTGCGCTTGCAGCAAATCCTCATCAACCTGGCCGGTAACGCCCTCAAGTTCACCGAAGCGGGGCAGGTGCTGGTCAGCGTGCGCCAACTGTCCCGGGCGGACGGTCAGTTGCGTCTGGAGTTCTCCGTGCAGGACACCGGCATCGGCATCAGTCCGGCCCATCAGGAGCAGCTGTTCCAGGGCTTCACCCAGGCCGAGGCCTCGATCAGCCGGCGCTTTGGCGGCACCGGGTTGGGCCTGGCCATCTGCAAGCGCCTGGTGGAGCTGATGGACGGCCAGTTGCAGGTGGAAAGCGAGCTGGGGGTGGGCAGCCGCTTCTGGTTCGATGCCGCCCTGGCGGTGGACAGCCAGGGCGAGGCCCAGCTGGCGCCGGTACGCCGGCGGGTACTGCTGGCCGACGACAACACCCTGGTCGGCGAGGTGCTGGTGGAAACCCTGGCCGCCCTCGGCTGGCAGGTGGACCTGGTCACCAGTGGTGCCGCCGCCCTGGCGCGGGTCGCCCAGGCCCAGCAACAGGAGCAGCCCTATGAAGCGGTGCTCATGGACTGGCGCATGCCCGACGGTGATGGCCTGCTGGCGGCCCGGCAACTTCGCGAGCGGCAGGCCGACGACCGACCCAAGGTCATCATGCTCACCGGCTTCGGCCGCGACTTCCTGTCCGAAACCCAGCAGAGCGCCGATGCGCCCTTCGACGACTACCTGACCAAGCCGGTGACCCCGGCGCAGATCGTCGAGGTGGTGGAGCGTGCCCTGGGCGCCGAGATCCCGGCCGGTGTGCACGCTGCCGCGGTGGTCGACGAAAGCCACCGGCTGGCCGGCCTGCGCCTGCTGGTGGTGGAAGACAATGCCCTCAACCGCCAGGTGGCCGCCGAGCTGCTGCTGGCCCAGGGCGCCCAGGTGGAACTGGCGGAAGGCGGCCTGGAAGGGGTCGAACGGGTACTTTCCGGCGCCCCGCTGGACGTGGTCATCATGGACATGCAGATGCCCGACATCGATGGCCTGGAAGCCACCCGCCGTATCCGCGCCGACGGACGCTTCCGCAGCCTGCCGATCCTGGCGATGACCGCCAACGCCTCTCATAGCGACCGCGACGCCTGTCTGGCGGCCGGTATGGACGACCATGTCGGCAAGCCCATCGACCTGGAACTGCTGGTCGCCCGCCTGCAGCGCCTGACCGGCCATGAGGTCAGCGCCGCGCCCCTTGCCGCGCCGGTCGGCGAGGATCGCCAGGTGGAACCCTTGAGCCTCGTCCTGCGTCGCTTCGGTGGCGATGCCCGGCTGTTCGGCTCGCTGCTGGAGCGCTTCGCCGAGGATTCCGTCAGCCTGCTGGATCACCTCGCCCAGGCCTGGCATGCCGCCGACAGCGACGCAGCGGTGGCCGTACTACACTCCCTCAAGGGCAGCGCCGGCACCATGGGTGCGCAGCGCCTGGCCGCGCGCGCCGCCGAGGGCGAACGCGCCGGTAAGGCCGGGGCGGGTGTCCCGCTGGAGGTGGCGATGGAGCTGACGACCCTGCGACAGCTGCTCGACGAAGCCCTCGTCGAATTGCGCAGCGCCCTGGCCGAGGTGCTGCCGCCTGCCGTGCCTACCCCGGCCGAAGCGGAAATCCCAACCGACAAAGACACCCTGGTCGACTGGCCCGCACGGCTGGATGAACTCGAACAGTTGCTCAGCCAGGGCAATCTCGAAGCCCTGGAGCTGATCGCCAGGCTGCCCGTGCATTGCCGTGCCGAAGCCCAGGTGCGCTACGACCTCTTCCGCGCCCAGATCGAGACCCTCGACTTCGCCGCGGCGCTCACCATCCTGCCTGATCTGAAGGAAGCCCTATGACTCCGCCGACCGCCGAGGCCGCAGGGCGGCGCAGCAAAGCCAAGCTGCTGATCGTCGACGACCAACCGCTGAACATCCGCATCCTCCACGAACTCTTTCGCCAGGATTGCGAGACCCTGATGGCCACCAGTGGCGCCCAGGCCCTGCAACTGGCCCTGGCCCAGCAGCCGGATCTGATCCTGCTCGACGTGATGATGCCCCAGCTCGACGGCCACGAGGTCCTGCGCCGGCTGCAGGCCGATCCGGCCACCGCGGCCATCCCGGTGATCTTCGTCACCGGCCAGGAAGGCCCGGACGAGGAGGTGACCGGCCTGGAACTGGGCGCGGTGGACTTCATCAGCAAGCCGATCAATCCGGTCATCGTGCGCGCCCGGGTACGTACCCAGCTGACCCTCAAGGCGCAGCGCGACGCCCTGCGCAGCATCGCCCTGGTCGACGGCCTCACCGGTGTCGCCAATCGCCGCCAGTTCGACGAGGCACTGCTGCGCGGCTGGCGGCAGAGCCAGCGCGAAGGCACGCCTTTTTCGCTGATCCTCATGGATATCGATCACTTCAAGGCCTACAACGACCACTACGGTCACCTGGCCGGCGACCAGTGTCTGCGCCAGGTCGCCCAGGCGCTGGGGCAGGGGCTGTTCCGTCCCTATGACCTGCTGGCGCGCTACGGCGGCGAGGAATTCGGTTGCCTGCTGCCGGGTACCGATCTGGAAGGCGCCACCCAGGTCGCCGAGCGGCTGCTGCAGCAGGTGCACGACCAGCGCCTGACCCACGGCTACTCCTCGGCGACCGGCTACGTCACCCTGAGCCTGGGCGTGGCCACCGCGCTGCCGCCGACCACCGTCGATCCGGCCGCCCTGATCACCGCCGCCGATGCCCAGCTCTATGCGGCCAAGCACCAGGGCCGCGCCCGGGTCTGCGCTGCCGAACTGGCTGGCTGAGTCGAGCGGTCGAAAGCGCCCGGTCGGGTAACGCCGGGTAACAGAGGCTTGGGCTTTCTTCGCTGTCCAGGCTGGGCGGCGAGGCGGCAGACTGTCAGACTGCGGGCAGGGATTCTGCCGCCGGTAATCTATGTACGCCTTCACGCAACGCCAGGCCATCTTGGCCAGCTGGATCATCGTCTTCACCGCCCTCTACCTGGTTCTCCCGCTCAAGCTGCTGCCCAGCCTGCTAGCCGGGCTGCTGGTCTACGAACTGGTCAATACCCTGGCCGGGCGCCTGCAGCGCCATCTGCCCGGGGGCGGCGCGCGCTGGCTCGCCGTCGCCCTGCTCGGCGCCCTGGTGGTGAGCCTGCTGACGCTGTTCTTCGTCTGGTTCACCAGCTTCATCATCCAGGAGGTGCAGAACCCCGGACGGCTGCTGGACAAGTTCATGGTGCTCACCGAGCGCGCCCGCGGCCAGCTGCCGCCTTCGCTGGACGCCTACCTGCCGGCCAACGCCGACGGCATGAAGCAGGAACTGGTGGAATGGGTACGCGCCCACGTGGCGCAACTGCAACTGTTCGGTCGCGATGCGGCACGCACCTTCGTCATCGTGCTCATCGGCATGATCCTCGGCGCCATCGTCGCCCTGCAGCCCACTCCCGATCCCGGGCGCCTGCGGCCGCTGTCCGGCGCGCTGCTGGTGCGCCTCGGCCTGGTGGCCCAGGCCTTTCGCAACATCGTCTTCGCCCAGATCAAGATCTCACTGCTCAACACCACCCTGACCGGCATCTTCCTGCTCGGGGTGCTGCCGCTGTTCGACGTCCACCTGCCGCTGGCCAAGACCCTGGTGATCCTTACCTTCATCCTCGGCCTGCTGCCGGTGATCGGCAACCTGATGTCCAACACCCTGATCTTCATCGCCGGCCTGTCGCTGTCGATCTGGGTCGCGGTGGCGGCCCTGGGCTACCTGATCGCCATCCACAAGCTGGAATACTTCCTCAACGCGCGCATCGTTGGCGGCCAGATCAGCGCCCGCTCCTGGGAACTGCTGGTAGCCATGCTGGTGTTCGAGGCGGCCTTCGGCCTGCCCGGCCTGGTGGCGGCGCCGGTCTACTACGCCTATCTCAAGAGCGAGTTGAAGGCGGAGGGGCTGGTCTAGCCATGACGGTCGTCTACCGCCAGGCCAGTCTCGCCGACCTGGAGGTACTGACCGGCTTCAATGCCGGGCTGCAGCGTGATCAGGGCAGTCCGCAGCCCCTCGCCGAGGCGGCGCTGCGCCAGCGTATGGCGGACTGGCTGAGGCGCGCCGAGTACCAGGCCATCCTGGCCGAGTGGGACGGCCAGCCGCTGGGCTACGGACTCTACCGCCTGGAAGACCAGGTGATTTTCCTGCGCCATCTCTATGTGGCACCCGAAGCGCGCCGCCAGGGGCTGGGGCGTGCCTTCTATCACCACCTGCGTGATGAACGCTGGCCTGCCGACTGGCCGGTGCAGCTCAACGTCCTGGCCGTCAACGAGCGCGGCCAGGCGTGCTGGGCGGCGCTGGGTTTCGAGACCTATAGCCTGACCTTGCGTCAGGCCAGGTAGCGGTCGGCGGCTGCCTGGGCCGGCAGGCCGGTATAGCCTGTCTACCTCGAGCGCGAGCTTTGGACGGAGGGAGTATGACGCGGCGCCAGATTCGGGTTTTAGCCTTGTGCATCCTGCGCCAGGATGATCGCATCCTCGTCAATGAGGCGCAGGATCCGCATGATGGCCGGCGTTTCTGCCGGCCCCTGGGGGGTGGGGTGGAATTTGGCGAGCGAGGTCTAGCGGCCGTTCGCCGGGAAATCCACGAAGAGTTGGGTGCCGAGCTGACCAAGGTACAGTTGCTGGGCACCCTGGAGTCGTTGTTCACCTACGCCGGGCGACCGGGGCACGAGCTGGTGCTGGTCTACTCGGCCAGCTTCGCCGATCAGCGGCTCTACGGCCAAGCAGAGCTAGCGGGTCAAGAGAGCGATGGTCAGGCTTTCGTGGCGTCCTGGCGCTCGCTCGACTCCTTCGATGAGCACTGCCGGCTGGTGCCCGAGGGTTTGCTGGAGCTCGTCAGGTCTGCCTAGGGCATTTGCCGACTGTCCCGACGATCCAGATTTCCCCACATCCGCTGCCAGAAGCCCCCGGCCCTTTCATTGATGGTTCGCCACTCCTGTTCCAGGCGGTCGCGCTCGGGCGTGCCGAAGTCGTCCGGGCAGGCCAGGTAGCGGTCGGCGGCAGCCTGGGCTTCGGCCTGCAGGCGGCGCCATTCGCGTACGTCGTCGAGCCAGCAGCGGCCGGTGAGGGTCTCGTAGTATTGCTGCGGGGTAGGAAGGTCGGTCATGACGCGGGCTCCTGCGTGGTCAAAGGCTAGACCGCCGCTGCCGCCCAGGGTGCCGCGCCCATGAAAAAGCCGCGTCAAGGACGCGGCTTGGGTCTCGCTCAGGCGCTGGTCACTGGCGGGCCAGTACCGTGTTGCGACCGGCCTTGGGCGCGCCCGGCAGGGGACTCAGCGCGCCGGTTTCCAGCCAGCGGCGGACGCGGGTGGCGTCGGCCATGTGGGTGAACTTGCCGAAGGCGTCCATCACCACGAAGGCCACCGGCCGGCCGGCCATCACGGTACGCATCACCAGGCAGTGACCGGCCTTGTCGGTGTAGCCGGTCTTGGTCAGCTGCACGCTCCAGTCGGCGTTGTAGACCAGGTGGTTGGTGTTGCGAAAGCCCAGCACATAGTTGGGATTGTGGAAGGCCTGGGTCTTTTCCGGGGTGGTGCTGAGCTGGCCGAGCAGCGGATAGTGCTCGGTGGCCTTGAGCAGCGTCACCAGGTCGCGGGCGGTGGAGACGTTGAGCGGCGACAACCCGGTGGGCTCGGCGTAGCGGGTATTCTTCATGCCCAGGGCGCGGGCCTTGGCGTTCATCGCGGCGACGAAGGCCTTCTGGCCACCTGGATAGTGGTGGGCGAGGCTGGTGGCGGCGCGGTTTTCCGATGACATCAGCGCCAGTTGCAACATGTCGCGACGGCTCAGCTGGCTACCCAGGCGTACCCGCGAGAAGATGCCGCGCATGGCGGGGTTCTCGCTGATGTCGATATCGATGGTCTGCTCCAGCGGCAGCTTGGCATCGAGTACCACCATGGCGGTCATCAGCTTGGTCACCGAGGCGATGGGGGCGACCTGGTCGGGATTCTGGGCGAACAATACCTGGTTGGTCTTGAGGTCCACGACCAGGGCGTGGTTGGAGGCCAGGCGCTGCGCGGTAGCGGCGGCCGCGGCCTTGACCTTCGGCGGGGTCTGGGCAAGGACGGCCGGACTCAGCCCGACCAAGCCAGCCAGCAACAGGCCGGCAAACTGATGACAGATCTTCACGGTGGCAGCTCTCGAAAAGGGGGGCGGGGTCAGAACAACCGCGAACGGCAATGCGCCTTGCAGATCAAGGACATTGCGCAAAGATTTCACGTCTTTTATCACCCGGATTGTCGGCTGGGAATCCGACAGGTCAGCTTTTTACACAGCGCGCTGGGAAAAAGTCACAATTAGTTGCAGATGGGCGACGGGCGGCAGGGATGGCGGAGCGAATGGGCGCCCGGACGGAGCCGGGCGCCTTGCCTTTCAGTCGTGGGCTTCCTGGGCGGCGGGGCCGAGCATGCTACCGGTGACCAGGTAGCGCTCGTGCCAGGCCAGGGCCTCGGGCAACAGGTGCGGGGTATGCTTGCCGTGGCTGCCGGCCAGGGCACGTTCGAAGTAATCCTCCAGCGCCGGGCGGAAGCTCGGGTGCACGCAGTGCTCGAGGATGGCGCGGGCGCGCTGCTTGGGGCTGAGCATGCGCAGGTCGGCCAGGCCCTGGTCGGTGACGATCACCGAGACATCGTGCTCGGTGTGGTCGACGTGGCTGACCATGGGCACCAGGGTCGAGATCAGCCCGTTCTTGGCCGTGCTCGGCGCCATGAACACCGACAGATAGGCGTTGCGGGCGAAGTCGCCGGAGCCGCCGATGCCGTTCATCATCCCGGTGCCCATCTGGTGGGTGGAGTTGACGTTGCCATAGAGGTCGGCTTCGAGCATCCCGTTCAGGGCAATGCAGCCCAGGCGACGCACCAGTTCCGGATGGTTGCTCACTCCCTGCTGGCGCAGGATGATGCGCTGGCGTAGGGATTCGGCATGCTCGAGGAAGCGCTCGATGCCCACCGGACTCAGGGAGAAGGAGGTCGCCGAGGCCAGCTCCATCTTGCCGCTGATGAGCAATTCCAGCATGCCGTCCTGGATCACCTCGGTGAAGGCGGTCAGGCCTTCGAATTCACTCTCGGCCAGGCCCTGCATGAAGGCGTTGGCGATATTGCCCACGCCCGACTGGATCGGCAGCAGGTTGGCCGGGATGCGGCCCTGGCGTACCTCGAAGCGGAGGAAGTCCAACAGGTGCGCGGCGATGGCCTGGGAGGCGGCGTCCGGGGCCTTGAACGGACTGTTGCGGTCGGGGGCATCGGTCTCCACCACGGCCACCACCTTGTCCAGCGGTACCTCCAGGTAGGGCGAGCCGATGCGGTCGCCGGGATGCGCCAGCGGGATGGGCGTGCGGTGGGGTGGCAGGGCGCCGTCGGTGTAGATGTCGTGCATGCCGTCCAGGGCAGCGGGTTGCCAGCGATTGACCTCGAGGATCACCGCATCGGCCATGTCCAGCCAGGTCTTGTTGTTGCCCACCGAGGAGGAAGGTACCAGGAGGCCGTCTTCACGAATCGCGGCGATCTCCACCACCGCCACGTCGATCTTGCCGAAGAAGCCGTAACGCACCTTTTCCGCCAGTTGGCCGAGGTGGATGTCCATGTACTCCAGGCCGCCGGCATTGATGCGGCTGCGCAACTCCGGATCGGACTGGAAGGGCACCCGCAACTCGATGCCATCGACCCGCGCCAGGGCGCCGTCCAGCTCCGGCGCGGTGGAGGCGCCGGTCAGCACCTTGATGCGAAAGGGCTCGCCGGCGCCGTGGCTGGTGGTGATGCGCTGGGCCAGGGCGCCGGGCACGGCCTTGGGATAGCCGGCCCCGGTGAAACCACTCATGCCCACGGTCATGCCGTGGCGGATGAACCGAGCGGCCTGCTCGGCGCTCTGGCGTTTGGCAGCGAAGCCGGGGTGGCGAATACGGTGGGACATGACGACCTCTGCGGGTGTTATCGAAAGCACACTAAGAATGTGGATTCTACGCCGAAGGGATGCTTAGGTCCCTAAGCAAAAGGTCGGGTGGGAGGGAAATTTTAGGGAGGGGCGTAGGTTGGGTTGAACGATAGCGAAGCCCAACGGTGCGGCGTTGACAGTGGTACCTTTCTATCGGTGCCCAGACTATCTATCGAGCTTTGCTGAGAGTTCTTGTTTCGCCTGGCCGGCGACTCACTTTTCTTTGCTTGTGCAAAGAAAAGTAAGCAAAAGAAAGCACACCCCAACAGTTCGGCCCTCCGCTGCGCTCCGGGTCCCCTCGCTCCGGCGCCGTGGCAGGGGCACGGCACGAAGGGGCTTCCTGCCCCTCGCGCCTCGCTCGGCGTCCTGCCTCGCAACCCCCGCCACGACACCGGAACTCGGCCTCACTGATGGGGACGGGACGTCAGCTTGAGGATTCGGAGTTCGGTCGTAGCGTGGAAAACCGCGCAGCGTTTTCCACTGGAAGGTACCGGCACTATCAGTGGACAAAGCTGCGCCGTTGTCCACGCTACGAGCTGTTAGTGGCTCTTCAACCAAAACTTTCAGGCTGGCGAAACCGCCCCGTTCAGGAGGGCGAGCCCCAGTGTCGTGGAGTGGGTCGAGCCGCATGGATGCGGCGAGAGGCCTAACGGGCGATGGACGGCCCGTGTAGGCCGACCCCGGAGCGGCGCTGGGGTGAGTGGACCCGGCGCTTCGCGCCGGGCCGGATGACCGGGGCAAGCGTTTTTGCTTACTTTTTTCGCGACTGAAAAAAGTGAGTCGCCCGAGGGGGCGAAACAAAAAGCGTCAAGGCACTCGATAGCCAGCTAAGGCGGCTCCTATTCGTTGGGCTTCGCTATCGCTCAACCCAACCTCCGCTGCTTCGCCCGAGCCACCAAGACACGGGCCTCAGCCCACCCCCCTCACGCCACCACCATCATCCACGGCACCCCGATCCCCAGTAGCACCAACAGGAACAGCGCCCCGAAGATCGTCCCCAACCGCCAGTAGTCGGCGCTGGGCAGGTAGCCACTGCCGTAGTACACCGGACTCGGCCCGGTGCCGTAGGGCGTGATGATGCCCATCAGCCCCAGCGAGGTGCCCAGCAGCAGGGCGAACACCGGCAGGTCGATGCCGGGGATGCCCATGCCGGCGGCCAGCATCACCGGCAGCAACGCCGTGGTGTGGGCGGTGGTACTGGCGAACAGGTAATGGGCGAGATAGAAGACCACCACCAGTACCACCATGGCGGTACCGGCGTGGAAGCCACCCAGGTGGCCGGCGACCCACTGGCCGAACCAGCTGACGAAGCCGACCCGGGTCAGGCCATCGGCCAGGGCGACCAGGGTGGCGAACCAGGCGAAGGTGTTCCAGGCGGCCTTGTTGCCCAGGGCGTCGTCCCAGGTGATGACCTTCAGCAGCAGCATCAGCACGATCACCAGGACGCCCACCAGCGCCGGATCGGCCCAGGCGGCGCCGAAGATCCACAGCGCCAGGGCGCCGATCACCAGGGCCAGCAGCAGCTTCTCGTTGCGCGTCAGCGGACCGAGGGCGGCTAGTTCCTTGGCCGCCCACAGCGGGACCTGGTCGTTGCGCTTGATCTCCGGCGGATACAGCCAATAGGCCAGCAGCGGCAGCAGGGCCAGCAGGAGGATGCCCATGGGGGCGGCGGCGATGAACCACTGGCCCCAGCTGATGTGCAACTGGGCGGTCTTCTCGATCAGGGCCGTGGCCAGCAGGTTGGGTGCCAGGGCGGTGAGAAAGAGGGTGCTGGTCACGCAGGTGGAGGAGATCGCCACCCACATCAGGTAGGAGCCGATGCGCCGGGCGCTGGGGTCGTTGGGTTTGGAATCGTAGAGCAGCGGCAGGTTGCGGATCACCGGGTAGACGGTGCCGCCGCTGCGCGCGGTGTTGGACGGGGTGAAGGGCGCCAGGGCCAGGTCCGCCAGCATCACCGCGTAGCCCAGGGTGAGGGTGCGCCGGCCCATGGCCTTGACCAGCAGCAGGGCGATGCGCCGGCCGAGACCGGTCTTCTCGTAGCCCAGGGCGAACATGAAGGCGCTGAAGATTAGCCAGACGGTGTTGTTGGCGAAGCCGGCCAGGCCCCAGCGCAACGCCTCCTGGGGCGGGCGGAAACCCGGCGTGGCCAGTTGCTCCGGGCTGAACAGCACCCAGGGCGCCAGCAGGGCGGCGAGGGCCACGCCAATCAGGCCGATCACCGCGCCGGGCAGGGGTTCGAAGATGAGGCCGACCACCACCCCGGCGAACAGGGCGAAGTATAGCCAGGCGTGCGGGGCCAGGCCGTCCGGTGCGGGCAGCAGGGCCAGGAGGCCGGCGACGGCCAGGGGCAGCAGGAATTTCCAGGTGGTACGCATCGGGCTCTCGCAGCTTGCGGTGGTCTCGGGATGGCTGCTGGAGCCAGGCGCGGCCGACAGCTGGCGTGCCCTTTCTCTGCAAGCGAAGAGCCGCCCGTCTAGCCGGATCGCGATTCCCTGCGCACTACTGGCTCAAGCGGCGGCAAGCTTTGCAAAGGCCGCAGCCCTTGCCCAGCGCTCTGGCCGTGGTCATTCGTCGCAGTCCAGCGGGCCAGGGTTCCCCGAAACATTCTTTATTTATCGAGAACGATTTGCAACAAGCTTGGATGCCGTCTCGGCTATCGATTGCACCCTTGGCCGGTACCGGCGAACAATCCGGCTGTCCCATACGTACAACAAGACGAGGATCAGCAGCATGAAATACCGCCTGGGAAAACAGAGTGTCGAGGCCCATCCGCAGAGCTGGGTCGCGCCTACCGCTGCGGTGATCGGCAAGGTGCGCCTGGACGAGGGCGCCAGCGTCTGGTTCGGCGCGGTGCTGCGTGGCGACAACGAACTGATCCACATCGGCGCGGACAGCAACGTGCAGGATGGCGCCGTGCTGCACACCGATCCAGGCTCGCCGTTGACCCTGGGCCGCGGCGTGACCGTCGGGCACCAGGCCATGCTGCACGGCTGCGAGATCGGCGACGGCAGTCTGATCGGCATCCACGCCGTGGTGCTCAACGGCGCGCGCATCGGTCGCCACTGCCTGGTAGGGGCTAACGCCCTGGTTACCGAGAACGCGGTGATCCCCGACGGCTCCCTGGTACTCGGCTCGCCGGCCAAGGTGGTCCGTACCCTGAGTGACGCCCAGCAGGCGCAACTGGCGGCCAATGCCCAGGTCTACGTGGCCAATGCGCGGCGCTATCTGGAGGAGTTGTTCGAGCAGGGGGAGTAGGGGGCTCGGGAGCCGCGCTTCGCGCTAGATGACCCCCTCTCGGGGGTGAGGGTCGTCTGACTAATCGCGGCCATGGGCCGCTCCTACAAAAGCATCACTCCCCTGTAGGAGCGGCCCATGGCCGCGATCAAACATCAATCCGGCACAGAAGCAGTCAGGAGCGACCGCGTTGGCAGATCGCCATGGCTGCGATCAAACCTTACGTCGACACAAAAGCAGGCAGGAATTCGTTGCTAGGCGCGCCCTCACCCCAACCCTCTCCCAAGGGGAGAGGGGGCTATCCGAGCAGGCGTTTGTCTGCAACGGCCCGCCCATCAGCTCACGGCCTGGCCCCCACCTCACGGCTTCTCGAAGCGATAGAACAGATTCGGCTCACTGACCACATAGAGCCGGCCCTGGTCGTCCATGGCCACGCCCTCGGCCTGGGGCACGCTGCGACTGAGGCCGTGCTGGCCGCGCAGCAGGGACAGCGAGCTGATCGGCTTGCCGTCGTCGTCCAGTTCCAGCACCAGGCGCGACTGGTCGGAGAGCGCCAGCAGGTGGCCGGTACCGGGGTCGAATTGCAGGCTGGAGAGGTCGCGCACGAACAGCCGGCGATCACGCTGGGGATCGGTGCGCAGCGACAGCGCCTGCAGGCCCTCGAAGGCCTGGCTGCCAAGGCCGTCGATCTCGTAGATGCGTACCGGATCGCTCTCCTTGGCGACGAAGAAGCGCTCGCGGGCGGCGTCGTAGGCCAGCCCTTCGTTACCGCGGTTGTCGCCTTCCACGTCGCTGAGGCTGAAGGGATGGCTGACGTTGCGGTCGTCGATGTCCACCGCGCGGGTATCGGCGCCGATCTGCACCCGCACCAGGCGCTGGCGGCGCTCCTCGCTGATCATGTAGACGCCCGGCGCGATGTACTCGATGGCTTCCGGGTCGCTGAAGCCCTTGAGGTCCACCTGCCGCAGCAGCTTGCCGTCCAGGTCCAGTTCGAGAAAGCGGGCCGGTTTGTTGGTGACGCTGACCAGGGTACGGCGATCCGGATCGAAACTCAGCGCCGAGACATCGGTGATGTCCTCGCCGATGGGACGGGCCTCGATGGCGACCCGGTAGTCCGGCAACCACAACGAGCGGGCCTGGCGGCTCTCTGCCTGGAACTGGTTCTGGACATTGAACCAGAGCCGCTCGAGCAGGCGATGCTGCTGGGCCACCAGGGTCAGGGCCAGCAACAGCGCGACGCCCAGGGCGGCGCCGAAAAAACGTAGGGAAAACAAAGGAAACATCGACGGCGGTCCTTCTGCAGCTCTGCCGCGCAGCCTAAGGGCGCCTGGCTGAATTCAAGCTGAATAAGCGCTCATCGCGTCGGCGCGGACACCTTGCGAAATACATGGAAGATGTTGGGCTCGCCGATGACGTAGAGATTGCCGGCCTCGTCCAGGGCCACGCCTTCCGGTTGTTCCAGGGTGGCCTCCAGGCCGTGCAGGCCGCGTCTGAGGCTGATGAAGCTGACCGGCTGGCCTTCGGCGGTCAGTTCCACCAGGGTGTGGGACTGGTCGGACAGCGCCAGCAGATGACCCGTACGCGGATCCACCGCCACCGCGGAATAGTCGATCACCAGCTGCTCCAGTGGAAAGGGCTGCAGGCTACCGCTGACGCCCCGGCCATCGCTGGCCAGGGTGAAGAGGGCGGCCGGATCGCGTTCCTTGCTGAGGATCAGCCGCTGGCGCCGCGGGTCCCAGGCGATGCCTTCGAAACCCTTGTTGCCGGCGTTGGGAAAGCCCAGGTCGTGGTGTTCGAAGGTGTTGGCGTCCAGTTCCTGGGTATCGTCCGCGAGCCGGAACAGCGACAGCCGCCGTTGGCGTTCGTCGACGATGGCCATACGCCCGTCTTCCAGGGTGGTCACCCCTTCCAGGTTGGCGACGTTGCGGATCGGGATACGCCTGAGGATGTCGCCGGTCAGGCTCAGCTGCACCAGGTAGGGGGTGCTGCCGGTGACGGCGAACAGGGTACGGGTGCGCGGATCGTAGGTGAGATCGGAGGTCTCGGCCTCGGCCAGGCCCGGCAGCTGCTTACCCTGGATCACCGCCTGGTAGTCCGGCAGCCAGACGGAAGCGGCACGCACCTCCGGCGGCGTGCGGTATTCCTGCCACCAGAGCAGCGCCCGGTCGTTCCAGTGCCAGACGAAGCTGAGGACGATCAGGACCAGCAGGATGAAGGCGGGGAGGAGGCGGAGCAGGATGAGGCGAGGGAGTCTGGACATGCGGCTTCTTGTTGGAGAGTCGCAGGGTGCCAGACGCACCATCGCCAGGCACTCGCCCGGCGACGGTGGGTGGCGGTTTTATAGCACGCGGGTTTCGAAGCGGCTAACGCCCGGCAGCTCCAGCACCAACTCATCGCCCACATTGAGCGGTCCGACACCTACTGGGGTGCCGGTGAGGATGACGTCGCCCGGTTGCAGCGAGAAATGTCCGGCGATGGCCTGGATCAGCGGCAGGATGGGATTGAGCATGTCACGGCTGTTGCCGTCCTGGCGCACCTCGCCGTTGATGGTCAGGCGCACCGGGATGTCGGCTAGGTCCTCGAAGGCATCGCCCGGCACGAAGGGCGCGAGCACGCAGGCGCCGTCGAAGCTCTTGGCGATCTCCCAGGGATAGCCCTTTTCCTTGAGGCGGCTCTGCACGTCGCGGAGGGTCAGGTCCAGGGAGGGGGCGAAGCCGGAAATGGCGTCGCGCACCTCCTCGGCAGAAGGCTTCTTCGACAACGGCTTGCCGATCAGCACGGCGATCTCGGCTTCGTAGTGCACCGAGCCCTGGTCGGTCGGAATGGCGAAACCTTCAGCCACCGGCACCACGCAACTGGCCGGCTTGATGAACAGCAGGGGCTCGGTGGGAACCGGATTGTTCAGTTCCTTGGCGTGTTCGGCGTAGTTGCGGCCGATGCAGACGACCTTGCCCAGGGAGAAGTGGATCTTGGTGCCGTCGAGGTACTGGTGCTGATAGGCCATCTTGTGCTCCTGATGAGTGGCGTCCGCCTTCGATCTTAACCAAAACCGGCGGCCGCGGGGCGGTGCTGGTCGCGAGGCGCTCATGGTCGCACTGAGAAAGCTTCAGGTCGCAATCGGACCTGCAACAGGCCGTGCATGTTAAGATGGCGTCCCTTTTCGCCGCTGGCTGCCCTGGCCGGCAGCACGGCGGCATCCTTCTCCCTGGAAACCCTGGATTCAACGCAGATGAGCAAGACTTCCCTCGACAAGAGCAAGATCCGCTTCCTTCTCCTGGAAGGCGTCCACCAGTCCGCCGTGGATACCCTGAAGTCCGCGGGTTACAGCAACATCGAGTACGTCACCAGTTCCCTGCCGGAAGCCCAGCTCAAGGAGAAGATCGCCGACGCGCACTTCATCGGCATCCGCTCCCGCACCCAGCTCACCGAAGAGGTGTTCGAGTGCGCCAAGAAGCTGGTCGCGGTCGGCTGCTTCTGCATCGGCACCAACCAGGTCGACCTGCAGGCCGCTCGTGAGCGCGGCATCGCCGTGTTCAACGCCCCCTATTCCAACACCCGTTCGGTGGCCGAACTGGTGCTGGCCGAGGCCATCCTGCTGTTGCGCGGCATCCCGGCCAAGAACGCCTCCTGTCACCGCGGTGGCTGGATCAAGAGTGCGGCCAACTCCTTCGAGATCCGCGGCAAGAAGCTGGGCATCATCGGCTACGGTTCCATCGGCACCCAGCTGTCGGTGCTGGCCGAGGGCCTGGGCATGCAGGTGTTCTTCTACGACGTGGTCACCAAGCTGCCCCTGGGTAACGCCCAGCAGGTCGGCTCCCTGACCGAGCTGCTCGGCATGAGCGACATCGTCACCCTGCACGTGCCGGAAACCCCCGCCACCCAGCTGATGATGGGTGAGCGCGAGATCCGCGCCATCAAGAAAGGCGGCATCCTGATCAACGCCGCCCGTGGCACGGTGGTCGATCTCGACGCCCTGGCCGCCGCCATCAAGGACGAGCACCTGATCGGTGCCGCCATCGACGTCTTCCCGGTGGAGCCGCGCTCCAACAACGAAGAATTCGTCTCGCCGCTGCGTGGCCTGGACAACGTCATCCTGACCCCGCACATCGGCGGCTCCACCGCCGAGGCCCAGGCCAACATCGGCCTGGAAGTGGCCGAGAAGCTGGTCAAGTACAGCGACAACGGTACCTCGGTGTCCTCGGTCAACTTCCCCGAAGTGGCCCTGCCGTCGCACCCGGGCAAGCACCGCCTGCTGCACATCCACCAGAACGTGCCGGGCGTGCTGTCGGAGATCAACCGCGTCTTCTCCGAGAGCGGTATCAACATCTCCGGTCAGTACCTGCAGACCGACGAGAAGGTCGGCTACGTGGTGATCGACGTCGACGCCGACTACTCCGACCTGGCCCAGGAAAAGCTGCAGAACATCAAGGGCACCATCCGTTGCCGCGTGCTGTTCTAAGCCGCTAGGTGCCATGAAAAAGCCCCGGTCGGGTTCGCCTGACCGGGGCTTTTTTGCTTGCGTGCTGGTGGAAGGCACTATCGCGGCCATGGGCCGCTCCTACAGGATGCTCGATGCAACTGTAGGAGCGGCCCATGGCCGCGATCAGCTGTGTAGCGTGGATAACGGCGCAGCCTTATCCACTGGCCTCGCCCGCGCTCATCTGTGGAAAACGCTGACGCGGTTTTCCACGCTACGGCTGGCTTCGGCGGACCCTCATGGCCGCGATAGCAAGGTCTCAGCTGCGCTCCAACCGCTCCACGCCCTGGGCGGTGCCCAGTAGCAGCACGTCCGCCGGGCGGGCGGCGAAGAGGCCGTTGGCGACCACGCCGACGATGTTGTTGATCCTGGCTTCCAGGCCCACCGGATCGACGATGTGCAGGTTGTGCACGTCGAGGATGACGTTGCCGTTGTCGGTCACCACGCCGTCGCGGTATTCCGGATCGCCGCCCAGCTTCACCAGCTCGCGGGCCACATGGCTGCGGGCCATGGGGATGACTTCCACCGGCAGTGGGAATTCGCCGAGGACGTCGACGCGCTTGCTGGCGTCGGCGATGCAGATGAAGTTGCGCGCCACGGCGGCGACGATCTTCTCGCGGGTCAGGGCCGCGCCGCCGCCCTTGATCAGGTTGAGGTGGCCGTCGGCTTCGTCGGCGCCGTCCACATAGAACTCCAGGTCGCTGACGCCGTTGAGGTCATAGACGGTGATGCCATGGCTCTTCAGCCGGTCGGCGGTGGCCTGGGAGCTGGCCACGGCGCCGTCGAATTCCAGCTTGTGCTTGGCCAGCAAGTCGATGAAGAAGTTGGCGGTCGAGCCGGTGCCCACGCCAACCACGCTGTCGCGGGAAAGCTGGGGAAGGATGAGGTCGACCGCGGCCTGGGCGACGGCCTGCTTGAGCTGGTCCTGATTCATGGGGGTATCCGCAGAGAAAACGGGTGAAGGGTCGCCGATTATAGCCGCTCGGACGGCCTGGCTAACCCACCCGGGGACGCCCGTAGTAGACTTTTCGCCCCCGCCGCACCCACCGGATCGCCTCGCCGATGCTCGAACAGTACGTGAAGAAGACCCTGCTC
>NZ_JAVSJB010000025.1:0-53912 GCF_032027545.1 Pseudomonas oryzihabitans
CTCCTACAAAAGCATCACCCCCTGTAGGAGCGGCCCATGGCCGCGATAGGTCCGCTCGCTAGGCCTCTTCGATCCGTCCCAGGATCGCCCCGGCGGCCAGATAGTCCCCGGGCGCCTGGGTGATCGCCAGGCGCCCGGCGCGCGGGGCGAGCACCTGGGTTTCCATCTTCATGGCTTCCATCACGGCCACGACCTGACCGGCTTGGAGCTGGGCACCGTCTTCGACCGTCCAGGCGTGCAGGTTGCCCGCCACCGGGGCGGTGAGGGCGTTGGCGTCCGCCGCGGGGGCTGGCGCAGCCGTTTCGCCCGCTGGGGCGTTCACCGCCAGGCCGCGCAGCAGGACGGTGGGCAAGCCCAGGGCATGGCGGCGGCCGTCGATCTCGACGAAGGTGCGCAGTACGCCGTCGTCAGCCGGCTCGCTACGTGGCGCCAGGGCGATCTGCTCGGCGAACACCGTCTCTATCCAGCGGGTGTGCACGGCGAAGTCCGCGCCGGTGAAGTCGGCGTGGGCCATCACCGCCTGGTGGAAGGGCAGCACCGTGGCGACCCCTTCCACGCTGAACTCCGCCAGGGCACGGCGGGCGCGGGCGATGGCCTGCTCGCGGGTGGCGCCGGTGACGATCAGCTTGGCGATCATGGAGTCGAAGTTGGGCGCCACCTGGGAGCCGGCCGCCACGCCGCTGTCCAGGCGGATGCCAGGACCGCTGGGGGCGCGGAAGGCGGTGATGGGGCCCGGGGTGGGCAGGAAGCCGCGACCCGGGTCCTCGGCATTGATACGGAATTCGAAGCTGTGCCCGCGGGGCGCCGGTACCTCGCTGAAGGACAGCGGCAGGCCGTCGGCGATACGCAGCTGCTCGACCACCAGGTCCAGGCCGCTGGTTTCCTCGGTGACCGGGTGCTCCACCTGCAGGCGGGTGTTGACCTCCAGGAAGGACAGGGTGCCGTCCTGGCTCAGCAGGAATTCCACGGTGCCAGCGCCGACGTAGCGGGCGGCGGCGCAGATGTCGCGGGCGGAGGCGTGGATGCGCTGGCGCAGGGCGTCGTCCAGGAAGGGCGCGGGCGCCTCTTCCACCAGTTTCTGGTTGCGGCGTTGCAGCGAACAGTCGCGGGTACCCACCACCTCGACCCGGCCATGGCGGTCGGCCAGCACCTGGGCTTCGATGTGCCGCGGGCGGTCGAGGAAACGTTCGACGAAGCATTCGCCCCGGCCGAAGGCGGCGGTGGCCTCGCGGACCGCCGATTCATACAGCTCGGCCACCTCGTCCAGGCGCCAGGCCACCTTGAGGCCCCGCCCGCCACCGCCGAAGGCCGCCTTGATGGCGATGGGCAGGCCGTGCTGTTCAGCGAAGGCCAGCACCTCGGCAGCACCGCTCACCGGGTCCTCGGTGCCGGCCACCAGGGGGGCGCCGACGCCCAGGGCGATCCGCCGGGCCTGGACCTTGTCGCCCAGCGCATCGATGGTGTCCGGGTCCGGGCCGATCCAGGTCAGGTCGGCCTCCTGCACCGCCCGGGCGAAGTCGGCGCGCTCGGACAGGAAGCCGTAGCCGGGGTGGACGGCATCGGCGCCCGCGCGGTGGGCCACGTCCAGTAGCTTGGCGATGTCCAGGTAGGTCTCGGCCGGACGCTGGCCCTCCAGGCCATAGGCCTCGTCGGCCAGGTGCACGTGCAGGGCGTCGAAGTCGGCGTCGGCGTAGACGGCCACCGAACCCACGCCGTAATCACGGCAGGCGCGGACGATGCGGACGGCGATCTCGCCGCGGTTGGCGATCAGGACTTTTTTCATCGGGTGTTCTCGGCAGCGGGAGAAGCGCTGGGGCGCAGTTCGGCAAAGGGACCCAGCGGATTGAAGCGGATACGGGCGCCGACCGGGATTTGCCCGGCCAGGTCCAGATGGTGGCTGGCGACGGCGCCGATCACCGGATAGCCGCCGGTGAGCGGATGGTCGGCCAGGAACAGCACCGGTTGGCCATTGGGCGGCACCTGGATGGCACCCAGGGCGGTGCCTTCGCTGGGCAGCTCGCCGGATACCCGGCGCTCCAGGGGCGTCTCGCCAGCCAGGCGGATGCCGACCCGGTCGGACTGGGGCGTGACGCGCCAGCTCTGCCCGGCCAGGGTTTCCAGTGCGGCTGGGGTGAACCAGTCGCTGCGCGGACCGAGGACCACGTCGAGCACCACCTCTTGGTCGGCGCTGGGCAGCGTCACGGGCGGCATTTCGCTACAGGACACGGCAGCGCCGCCGACCTTGGGATGGAAGCCCAGGCGGTCGCCGGCGGCCAGGGGCGCCGGGCCGACGTTGGCCAGGGTATCGAACGCCAGGCTGCCCAGTACCGGTGCCACGGCGAAGCCGCCGCGCAGTGCCAGGTAGCTGCGCAGCCCCGCCGGCGGACTGCCCAGGCTGAGGCGGTCGCCGTCTTCCAGGAGGAAGGGCTGGTAGGGCAGGGGTTGCAGCCGGCGTCCGGCGCGGGTGAGCACCTCCAGGGGCGCCGGGGCGCCGGTGACGGCGACCAGAGCCCGGCCGTGACAGACGCAGCTGAAGCCGCCCAGCAGGATTTCCAGGCAGCCGCTGCCAGGCGCGTTGCCCACCGCGCGATTGGCCGCACGCAGGGCGCCGCGATCCAGGGCACCGGAGGCGGAGACACCCTGGCCGGTCTGGCCTTGACGGCCAAGGTCCTGCAGCAGGGTCCGCAGGCCGGGGGTGAGGATTTCCAGATAATCCCCGGTGACCGGCGCGGTGGGTGCTGCAGCCGGCATCTCGGGCAGGCCGCCTGCGGGCAGCGGTCCGGCGTCGCGGAAGCGTACCCGATAGCCGGGACGGAGCAGGGCCGGCTCCGGGCGCGACAGGTCCCAGAGGTGCAGGGGCGTCACCCCCAGCAGTTGCCAGCCACCGGGACTGGCCTGGGGATAGACGGCGGCGAAACCACCGGCGATGGCCACCGAGCCGGCCGGCACCCGGGTGCGCGGCGAAGGGCGACGCGGTACCTGGAAGCCCGGGCCGCCGCTGAGATAGCCGAAGCCCGGGGCGAAGCCGCAGAAGGCCACCTGGTAGTCGCTGCCGGTATGGCGGCGGATCACCTCGGCCACGCTCAGGCCGAGCAGCCGGGCCACTTCGTCCAGGTCCTCGCCGTTGTAGTGCACCGGGATCTCGACGAGCTTGCCGGCCTCGCGACCGCCGCCGCCGAGGGGCAGGGCGGCGATATGGTCCACCAGGTCGGCCGCTTTCAGGGCGCTGGGGCGGAACTGGACCAGCAGGGTGCGGGCCGCCGGGACGATCTCCTCGATCCCGGGCAGCGGCCGGGCCTGCAGGGCGTCGAACAGGGCCAGGGTCTCGTCGAGATCGGCCAGCTCCACCAGCAGCGCATCCAGGTTGACGGGCAGAAAACGCAAGGGGCTTCTCCTAGAGGTGATAGGTGCGGTCGGGCACATCGGTGATGAACATATGGCCGGGCGCATGGGTGATGGCGAAGGGCACCTTGGAGGCCATGACCGCTGCCTGGGGGGTGACGCCGCAACCCCAGAACACCGGGATCTCACCCGGCTCGATGCGCACGGCATCGCCGAAGTCCGGTCGCGCCAGGTCGGCGATGCCCAGCCGCGCCGGCTCGCCGATATGCACCGGGGCGCCGTGCACCGCCGGGTAGCGGGCAGTGATGGTGGCCGCCTCGGCGACCCGCTCGGCGGGGATGGGACGCATGGACACCACCATCTCGCCATGCAGGCGGCCGGCCGGGCGGCAGGCGCGGTTGGTGCGGTACATGGGCACGTTGCTGCCATCGGTGATGTGACGGATCTCGATGCCGGCTTCCAGCAGGCCGGTCTCGAAGGTGAAGCTGCAGCCGATCAGGAAGGTCACCAGGTCGGGATGCTCGGCCCAGGCCGCGCGGCCATCGGCGACTTCCTCCACCAGCATTCCATCGCGCCAGACGCGATACAGCGGCAGGTCGGTGCGCAGGTCGGCGCCCTCGGCCAGCGGCGTGCGGTAGCTGCCGGCGTCGGTGACGTCGAGCACCGGGCAGGCCTGGGGATTGCGCTGGGCATAGAGCAGGAAGTCGTAGGCCCAGTCGCGCGGCAGGGCGATGAGATTGGCCTGGGTCATGCCGGGGGCGACGCCGGCGCTGGGGGCGACCAGGCCGTCGCGGTAGCGGGCGCGGGCCTCGCGGGCGGCGTCGATGGCGGCGTTCTGGGCTGCTTGGAGCGGATTCATGGGTAGGTCTCCGTGAAGGCGCGGGGCGTGACCCCGGCGAGTTCGAGATGGCGACGCAGGGCGCGGGCCATGTCGACCGCGCCGGGACTGTCACCGTGGACGCAGATGGACTCGGCTTCGATGCGCGTCAGGCTGCCGTCGATGGCTTCCACCACGCCGTCCTGCACCAGGCGCAGCATGCGCTGGGCGACGAGTTCGGCATCGTGCAGCACCGCTCCGGGCAGGCGCCGCGAGACCAGGGTGCCCTCGGGGGTGTAGGCGCGATCGGCGAAGGCTTCGGCCACACAGGTCAGGCCGGCGGCGCGGGCCCAGCCCAGCAGCGGCGAGCCGGCCAGGCAGACCAGCACCAGGCCCTCGTCCAGCTGGCGCAGGGCGGCGATCACCGCCTGGGCCTGGCGTTGGTCCTGGGCGATGGTGTTGTACAGGGCGCCGTGCGGCTTGACGTAGGTCACCCGCGTCCCGGCGGCGCGCGCCAGGGCCTGCAGGGCGCCGATCTGGTAGAGCACATCGGCGGTCAGCTCGTCGCTGGCGATATCCAGGTTACGCCGGCCGAAGCCCACCAGGTCGGGATAGGCGACGTGGGCACCCACGGCCACGTCCTTGGCAGCGGCCGCCTGCAGGGTGCGCAGGATGCCGGCCGGATCGCCGGCGTGGAAACCGCAGGCGACGTTGGCGCTGGTGACGATGTCGAGCATGGCGGCATCGTCACCCATCCGCCACTGGCCGAAGCTTTCGCCCAGGTCGCTGTTCAGATCGATGGTCGGCATAGGGGGCTCCTGTGATGGGATCAGGCGGCGTTGAGCAGGGCGAAGATGGGGCCGGCGGACTTGACCGCCATGTACCACGACAACAGGCAGGTGAGCGCGCCGAGCACCAGCAGCCAGCGGGGGTAGTGGTAACCCTCCATGAGGTCGGAACGGCGCCAGCCGACGTACATGAACAGCGTCAGGCCGAGCGGCAGGATCAGGCCGTTGAAGCCACCGGCGAACACCAGCAGGGCGGCCGGCGGCTTGCCGATCAGCAGGTAGATGGCCAGGGCGATCAGCACGAAGACCACGGTGCAGAGGTTGCGGGCCCGTTCGGTGATGGTCTTGGAGAACACGGTGATGAAGGTCATGGAGGTGTAGGCGGCGCCGATGATGCTGCTGATGCCGGCGGCCCAGAGGATCAGGCCGAACACGCGCAGACCGTATTCGCCGAGACTGGCGTCGAAGGCCTGGGCGGCCGGGTTGGCGGCCTGGCCGGAGACGTCGATCACCACCCCGCTGGCGACCACCCCGAAGATGGCCAGGAACAGCACGTAGCGGGCGATGCCGGTGACCAGGATGCCGCTGAGCGCCGCCTTGGAGACCGCCTCGAGGTTTTCCACGCCGACGGTGCCACGGTCCAGCAGGCGGTGGGCGCCGGCATAGGTGATGTAGCCGCCGACGGTGCCGCCGACGATTGTGGTGATGGAGGCGAAGTCCAGCACGTCCGGGAAGAACGTTTGGTGCAGGGCCTCGCCGACGGGCGGATGGGAGGCGAAGCAGGCGACCACGATCAGTGTCACCTTGAACACGCCGAGCACCACCATGATGCGATCCATGGCGATCCCGGCGCGGTGCGACAGGAAGATGCCGATCGCCATCAGGGCGCTGAGCGCGCCGCCCCAGGCCGGGTCCATACCGATCAGGGCGTTCAGGCCCAGGCCGGCACCGGCGATGTTGCCCAGGCTGAACACCAGGCCGCCGGAGATCACCAGTACCGCCAGCAGGTAGCCACTGCCGGGAAGGGCGGCGTTGGCGATGTCCGAGGCGCGCATGCGGGTCAGGGCGACGATGCGCCAGACATTCAGTTGCACCACGAAATCGATGAGGATGGAGGCGAGGATGCCAAAGGCGAAGGCGGCGCCCAGCTTGGCGGTGAAGGTAGCGGTCTGGGTGAGGAAGCCGGGGCCGATGGCCGAGGTGGCCATCAGGAAGATGGCGGCGATCAGTGAGGCTCGGCGGTCCTTGGCAAAGGCATTGGCGGCATGGGTGGTCTGGGTCACGGCGGCGGTCCTGGTCGGGAAGGCAGGTCCGGCTAACGCAACCTCCATGCCACTGGCCGCCAAAAACCATTATTTGTAGGTTTTACCTGTATTTATTGTTCAACAAAAATATATTTTTGGTTCTTTCATTTGCACCATTTTGTTACTCATCTACCCAGGGTTGCTACCATCTGGTGCGCCGCCGCCTGGGTTTCCTTGCCTAAGCCCGCGCCCTCGGACACCATCGGCAGCGCAACTGCTTGCCCCGGAACCTCCATGAAGACACCCGTGCCCGACAATGCCCGTACCCTCGGCGAATCCGTGACCGCCGAGATCCGCCGCCAATTGGTGGAGGGGGAGCTCAAACCCGGCCAACGGCTTTCCGAAGCGGCGCTGGCGGAGCGCCTGGATATCTCCCGCAATACCCTGCGCGAGGCCTTCCGGATACTGACCCAGGAGGGACTGCTCAAGCATGAGCCCAATCGCGGGGTATTCGTCTGCGTGCCCGACATGGCCTCGATCATCGACATCTACCGGGTACGGCGCTTCATCGAATGCCAGGCCTTGGCCCAGGCCTATCCGCGGCATCCGGGCGCGCTGCGCATGCGCGAGGCGGTCTCGGCGGCCCAGCAGGCTCGCGCGGCCCAGGACTGGGTGGCGGTGGGCACCGGTAACATGGCCTTCCACACCGCCATCGTCGAACTCGCCGACAGCCCGCGGCTGTCGGCCTTCTACGCCCAGCTTTCCGCCGAGCTACGGCTGGCCTTCGGCCTGCTCAACGATCCGGAATTTCTCCATGGTCCTTACCTGGAGATGAACGTCGCCATCGTCGAGTTGTTGGAGGCGGGCAAGCCCGCCGAGGCCACGGCCGCCCTGGAAAGCTATCTGGTGCAGTCCGAGCGGACGGTGCTGGCGGCCTACGGTCGGCTCAAGGCCTGAGCCGCCAGCGGTTGCGCCGGGCGCCGGGCTGGGCTAATGTGCGGAGAGAACCACGTCGGAATCCATCCCGTGACCTGCAGCGCCGCCCTCTCGATGCCTCTCTTCAAGGCCCACGCCCGTTGGCGCTGGCGCGCCTGATATCCCCCCGCCGGTACGTCCGGCCCGCCTTGCTTGTTCCAGCCCCCGGCCAGCCGCTTCCGGCACCGTGGCGAAGCTGAGTCCTCTTCAACAGCTGCAATCGATTCCAAGGGTGATCCGCCATGCTGCTGATGCTCGATAACTACGATTCCTTCACCTACAACCTGGTGCAGTACCTGGGCGAACTGGGCGCCGAGGTCAAGGTGGTGCGCAACGACGAGGTGCCGGTCGAGGCGCTCGAAGAACTGGCGCTGGAGCGCATCGTTGTCTCCCCCGGCCCCTGCACGCCCAACGAGGCGGGCATTTCCCTGGCCACCCTGGAGCGCTTCGCCGGCAAGCTGCCGGTGCTGGGCGTCTGCCTGGGCCACCAGAGCCTGGGCCAGGCCTTCGGCGGCGAGGTGGTACGTGCCCGCGAGCCGATGCATGGCAAGACCAGCCCGGTCTACCACAATGGTGAAGGCGTCTTCGCCGGCCTGCCCAATCCCTTCACCGTGACCCGCTACCACTCGCTGGTGGTCAAGCGCGAAACCCTGCCCGACTGCCTGGAGATCACCGCCTGGACCCAGCATCCGGACGGCAGCATCGACGAGATCATGGGCCTGCGGCATCGCGAGTTCATGATCGAGGGGGTGCAGTTCCATCCCGAGTCCATCCTCACCGAACACGGTCACGATCTGCTGGCCAATTTCCTCCAGCAGCAGGGAGGGCACCGCTAGATGGACATCAAGCAGGCCCTGAATCGCATCAGCGGCCAACTCGACCTCAACGTGGCCGAGATGCAGGCGGTGATGCGCCAGATCATGACCGGCGGCGCCGACGAGGCGCAGATCGGTGCCTTCCTCATGGGCATGCGCATCAAGAGCGAGACCATCGACGAGATCTGCGGCGCGGTCAGCGTGATGCGCGAGCTGGCCACCCCGGTAGTGCTGCCGACGCTCGACCATGTCGTCGACGTGGTGGGCACCGGTGGCGATGGCGCCAACATCTTCAACGTCTCTTCCGCCGCGGTGTTCGTGGTGGCGGCGGCCGGTGGCAAGGTGGCCAAGCATGGCAATC
This sequence comes from Pseudomonas oryzihabitans, assembly GCF_032027545.1. Taxonomy (GTDB): domain Bacteria; phylum Pseudomonadota; class Gammaproteobacteria; order Pseudomonadales; family Pseudomonadaceae; genus Chryseomonas; species Chryseomonas oryzihabitans_F. Next base: position 8,343 of record NZ_JAVSJB010000025.1, read on the forward strand.
GCGCGGTGTCCGGCAAGAGCGGCAGCGCCGACCTGCTGGAGGCCGCCGGCATCTACCTGGAATTGACGCCCGCGCAGATCGCCCGCTGCGTCGAGCAGGTGGGCGTCGGCTTCATGTTCGCCCAGTCGCACCACAGCGCCATGCGCCATGCTGCCGGTCCGCGTCGCTCCCTGGGGCTGCGCACCCTGTTCAACATGCTCGGCCCCCTGACCAATCCGGCGGGGGTGCGCCACCAGGTGGTCGGGGTCTTCAGCGCCGCCCTCTGCCGGCCGCTGGCCGAGGTGCTGCAGCGCCTGGGCAGCCACCACGTGCTGGTGGTGCACTCCCGTGACGGCCTGGATGAATTCAGCCTGGCCGCGGCGACCCAGGTCGCCGAACTCAAGGATGGCAGTATCCGCGAGTACGAGGTACTGCCCGAGGACTTGGGCATCAAGAGCCAGACCCTGGTCGGCCTGACCGTGGATGGCCCCGAGGCGTCCCTGGCGCTGATCCGCGATGCCCTTGGCCGACGCAAGACCGAAGCCGGCCAGAAGGCCGCCGACATGATCGTGCTCAATGCCGGCGCCGCCCTCTATGCCGCCGATCTCGCCCACAGCCTGCACGAGGGGGTACTACTGGCCCACGACGCCCTTTACAGTGGCCTGGGACGGGAAAAGCTCGAGGAGCTGGCCCATTTCACTTCCGTCTATCGAGAGGAGAATCGCGCGTGACCGTGCCCACCGTGTTGCAGAAGATCCTGGCCCGCAAGGCCGAGGAAATCGCCCTGCTCAAGGCCCGTACCACCCTGGCGGAACTCGAGGCCCAGGCGCGCGCCGCCGATGCGCCGCGCGGCTTCGCCCGCGCCCTGCAGGCCCGGGTGGCGCGCAAGGAGCCGGCCATCATCGCCGAGGTGAAGAAGGCCTCGCCGAGCAAGGGTGTGATCCGTGAACACTTCGTCCCGGCGGAGATCGCCCACAGCTACGCCCTGGGCGGCGCTACCTGCCTGAGCGTGCTCACCGACGTGGACTTCTTCCAGGGCGGCAACGCCTATCTGCAGCAGGCCCGCGCCGCCTGCCAGCTGCCGGTGATCCGCAAGGACTTCCTCATCGATCCCTACCAGGTGGTGGAGGCCCGGGCCATTGGCGCCGATTGCATCCTGCTGATCGTCGCGGCGCTGGAAGACGGCCAGATGAGCGAACTGGCCGCCGTGGCCAAGGACGTTGGCCTGGACGTGCTGGTCGAGGTCCACGATGGCGCCGAGCTGGAGCGGGCGCTGACCGTGCTGGACACCCCGCTGGTGGGCATCAACAACCGCAACCTGCACACCTTCGAGGTGACGCTGGACCACACCCTGGAATTGCTGCCGCGCATTCCCGCCGACCGGCTGGTGATCACCGAGAGCGGCATCCTCAATCGTGCCGACGTGGAGCTGATGGAGATCAACGAGGTACGTGCCTTCCTGGTCGGCGAAGCCTTCATGCGCGCCGACGAGCCAGGCCAGGAGCTGCAGCGGCTGTTCTTCCCGGAGCGGCGCTTCCCCCTCGACGCCTGATCCCGCAGGCGCGTTCGCGAAGGCCCTGGTGGAGGACACCAGGGCCTTTTGTTTTCTGGCGCAGTGATCCAGGTCGACTCCTGCGGCTGCCGGACAGCGAGAGCGACCTCCGTGTGTCCACAGCCGACGCAGGGGTTTTTTTCCGCCTGCCTAAACCCGGTTAATGGCGGCCGATTCGCTAAACCGTGACGAATCGGGGAGCTGTATGGCCGTCGTTCCCGCTGGCGACAGCTCCCGTGCATCAGGCTATCCAGGGGCAAGCAGAACCATGGCAACGGCAGAAAAGAGCGACACACTCGATATCAGCATCACCGATCCGTCGCGCACCGAGGAGGCCCGGCGCGATCGGCGCCTCGCCGGCACCACGGACTGGGTCGTCTTCGGCGTCACCAGTCTCGCCGCGCTGGCCTTCGTGGTCTGGGGCTTCGTCAGTCAGGCCAGCCTGGCCAGCAGCGCCTCCACCGCCCAGGCCTGGGTCATCACCCACTTCGGTTGGCTGTTCGTGCTCACCTCCACCGGCTTCGTGGTCTTCGTCATCTGGCTGGCCGCCAGTCGCTACGGACGGATTCCCCTGGGGCGCGACGACGAACAACCGGAATTCCGTACCCTATCCTGGGTAGCGATGATGTTCAGCGCCGGCATGGGCATCGGCCTGATGTTCTTCGGCGTCGCCGAGCCGCTGTCGCACTACCTCAACCCGCCGCCGGGTGGCGTAGCGGGGCAGAGCAGTGCCGCCCTGCAGGTGGCCATGGCCACCACGCTGTTCCACTGGACCCTGCACCCCTGGGCCATCTATGCCGTGGTCGGCCTCGCCATCGCCTACGGCACCTACCGTCGCGGACGCTGCCAGCTCATCTCGGTGGCCTTCCGGCCGCTGATCGGCGAGCACGCCAATGGCCCCCTGGGGCGCGTCATCGACATGATGGCGATCTTCGCCACCCTGTTCGGTTCGGCGGCCTCCCTGGGGCTGGGCGCCCTTCAGATCGCCGGTGGCCTGGAGCACAATGGCTGGATCGAGCAACCGGGCAAGCTGCTCTACATCGGTATCATCACGGTGCTGACCATCGCCTTCATCGTCTCCGCCGTGTCCGGGGTAGAGAAGGGCATCCAGTGGCTGTCCAACACCAACATGGTGCTGGCGGTGGCCTTGGCGCTGTTCGTCTTCATCGTCGGCCCGACGCTGTTGATGCTCAACCTGCTGCCCACCGCCATCGGCGACTACATCGACCTGCTGCCGGAGATGATGGCGCGCACCAGTGCCAGCGGTGGCGACGCCATGGGCAACTGGCTGTCCAGCTGGACGGTGTTCTACTGGGCCTGGTGGATCTCCTGGACACCCTTCGTCGGCATGTTCATCGCCCGCATCAGCCGCGGTCGCACCATCCGCCAATTCGTCACCGGGGTGCTGTTGGTGCCCAGCCTGGTCAGCGTGGTCTGGTTCGTGATCTTCGGCGGCGCGGCCATCGATGCCGTGCGGGTGGGGGCCTTCACCCTGGTCGACGGCGCGGTGAACAGCAACTTCGCCCTCTACGACTTGCTGGCCAGCTACCCCTGGGCCTCGGTCACCTCGGTGCTGGTCATGGTGCTGGTGGCGATCTTCTTCGTCTCCGGTGCCGATGCCGCCTCCCTGGTGATGGGTACCCTGTCAGAGCGCGGCACCACCGAGCCGTCGCGGCGCACGGTGATCTTCTGGGGCGCCCTCACCGGCGCGGTGGCGGCGATCATGCTGGCCATCGGTGACCCGGGCAATCCGGGCGCGGCTTTGAATGGCCTGCAGAATCTGACCATCGTCGTCGCGCTGCCCTTCGTGGTGGTGATGGCCTTGCTGTGCCTGGCGCTCTACCGCGACCTGCGCAGCGATCCGCTGATGCTCAGGCACCTGCGCGGGACCGAATTGATCGAGAAGGCGGTGCTCTATGGCGCGGCCAAGCACGGCGAGGAATTCCACTTCGTGGTGGGCGAGCCGAAGTCGGCGAAGACCACCGCCGCCAGCGGAGCGGCCGAGGTACGGGGCGAGAAGAAGAGCGAGATCTGAGAGCCTGTTCAAAATCTGCTGCGCGTCGGCCAAACGGCGTTGAAAACGGCTTCGGAATGCTCATTTACCACTCGTAAACTCCGCTTCCTCAGCCATTTTCGCCTTGTTTGGCTCTAGCTCGCGAGATTATGAACAGGCTCTGAGGCCCGGGCGAAAGGAAGGCGCCTTCCCCCCGGCACCTGGCGGGGGAAAGGCGCACGGTGGGTCAGCGGGTGCCGAACACCACCATGGTCTTGCCCTTGACGTGGACCAGTCCCTGCTCTTCGAGGGACTTGAGGACGCGGCCGACCATCTCGCGGGAGCAGCCGACGATGCGGCCGATTTCCTGGCGGGTGATCTTGATCTGCATGCCATCCGGATGGGTCATGGCATCGGGCTGCTTGCACAGGTCGAGCAGGGTGCGGGCCACGCGACCGGTGACGTCGAGGAAGGCCAGGTCGCCGACCTTGCGGGTGGTCTGGCGCAGGCGCTCGGCCATCTGGCGACCGAGGGAGAAGAGCATGTCCGGGTCCTGCTGGCTCAGTTCGCGGAACTGGCTGTAGCTGATCTCGGCGACTTCGCACTCGGTACGGGCGCGGACCCAGGCACTACGCTCGGGCTCGTTGCCTTCCTTGGAAAATAGACCCATCTCACCGAAGAAATCCCCGGCGTTGAGATAGGCGATGATCATTTCCCGGCCTTCGTCATCCTCGATGAGGATGGTGACCGACCCCTTGAGAATGAAGAATAGGCTTTCGCTGTTGTCGCCAGCGTAGATGATGGTGGTTTTCGCCGTGTAGCGACGACGCGAGCAATGCGCGAGCAACTTGTCGATGTGCTGTAACTTCGCGGGAGGGATGATAGCGGCCATGCTGATTCCTGAGGTTGAAAACTAACCTGAGTCGGGGCACCGATGTCCGAACCGGTGCATGCATAAGCTGCGCCGGTTCCGATTCAAAGACCGGAATGAGAACATGCGCAGTGTAAATGCGAGCTGAATAACCCAGCACCACCAGCCAGTTTACGACATTCAACATGTTAAGCTGATCACCATTTGCACCTAAAGTAGGACAAAAGCGATGAAGGCACGCATTCAGTGGACAGGCGAGGCCATGTTCCTCGGCGAATCCGGCAGTGGTCACGTGGTGGTCATGGACGGTCCGCCGGAGAGCGGCGGGCGCAACCTCGGCGTGCGGCCGATGGAGACCGTGCTGATCGGCCTGGGTGGCTGCGCCAGCTACGATGTGGTCAGCATCCTGCGCAAGGCGCGCCAGCCGGTGGAAAGCTGCGAGGCTTTCCTCGAGGCCGACCGCGCCGACACCGAACCCAAGGTATTCACCCGCATCCACCTCAAGTTCGTGGTCAAGGGCCGCGGCCTCAAGGAGGCCCAGGTCAAGCGGGCCATCGAATTGTCTGCGGAAAAGTATTGCTCGGCCTCCATCATGCTCGGCCGGGCCGGCGTCGAGATCAGCCATAGCTACGAACTCATCGAACTCGCCTGACCCCTCGCGCGACGCCCGTCCGGGCGTCGCCTGCCGGCCCGGGTTGGCCACCAGCGCCCTGGGTGGTGGCCAACCCGGGCCGACATCAATTCATCACCTGCCCCCGGCAGACTCTGGCCCCAGCCGCTGCCGATCTGCATAATGCGCCGCTCTTAAGGGGTCCAGACCCCGACAAGTACAGCCAATCGCCATCGCGAAGAGGTGTTCGCCGCCCTACGCAGCTTGCGCAATCCGCAACTGACGGGCATTCAGGACCGCGGTCAGAGACCGCACGACGGGAGCTTTACCACCGTGAAAAGCAAACTCAGGCTCCATGGGTTCAATAACCTGACCAAGACCTTGAGCTTCAATATCTACGACATCTGCTACGCCGAGACGTCGGAAGATCAACAGGCCTATGTCCAGTACATCGACGAGGAATACGACGCCGAGCGTCTGACCCAGATCCTGACCGACGTGGTCGACATCATTGGGGCCAACATCCTCAACATCGCCCGTCAGGACTATGATCCCCAGGGCGCCAGCGTGACCATCCTGATCTCCGAGCAACCGGTCGAGCCGACCGAGAGCCAGATCGAGGAGTCGCCCGGCCCGCTGCGCGAGACCATCCTCGGTCACCTGGACAAGAGCCACATCACGGTGCACACCTATCCGGAGATCCATCCGGACGACGGCATTGCCACCTTCCGCGTCGACATCGACGTCTCCACCTGTGGCGTGATTTCCCCGCTCAAGGCCCTGAACTACCTGATCCATCAGTTCGACTCGGACATCGTCACCGTGGACTACCGGGTGCGCGGCTTCACTCGCGACATCGAGGGGCGCAAGCACTTCATCGACCACGAGATCAATTCGATCCAGAACTACCTGTCCGAAGACACCCGTGCGGCCTACCAGATGACCGACGTGAACGTGTACCAGGACAACCTGTTCCACACCAAGATGCTGCTCAAGGAGTTCGAGCTGGACAACTACCTGTTCGGCGACGCCTCCCGCAGCCTCTCGACCGAACAGCGCCAGCAGATCACCCAGCGGCTCAAGCACGAGATGCGCGAGATCTTCTCCGGCCGTAATCTGCCGCGCTGATCGTTCGGGCGTTGCCCAGAGAACCCCGCCACGGCGGGGTTCTTGCTTTTCCGGGGCTCAGTGGTGCTCGTCGCGCGCGACCGGGGTGCCGCCGGTGACGCTCTTGACCACCCGGCCGATGGTCAGGCCCTGGCCGAGGATGGAGACCAGCACCACGATGTAGGTCAGGGCCAGGATCAGATCCCGTTCCGGACCAGCCGGCAGACTTAGCGCCAGGGCCACGGAGACTCCGCCGCGCAGGGCGCCCCAGGTGAGGATGCGCGCCGTGCCACGGGTCATGTTGCGCCAGTGCGGGCTGAGCAGCACCACCGGCGCCACGCTGATCCAGCGGGCGAAGAGGATCGCCAGGGTCACCAGCAACGCGGCGCCCAGGTGCGTCCAGCTGAACGGCAACACCAGGAGCTCCATGCCGATCAGGGCGAACAGCAGGGCGTTGAGCATCTCGTCGATCAACTCCCAGAAGCCGTCCAGGTAGCGGCGGGTGAAGTCGTTCATGGCCTTGGTGCGGCCCAGGTTACCGATGATCAGGCCCGCCACTACCATGGCGATGGGACCGGAGACGTGCAGGTGGCTGGCCAGGGTCGAGCCGCCGATCACCAGTGCCAGGGACAGCATCACCTCGATCTGGTGCTGCTCGATGCTCAGCATCAGCCAGTAGCAGAGGAAGCCGATCACCAGGCCGAAGAGGATGCCGCCGCCGGCTTCTTCGAGAAACAGCCAGAGCGCGGCATGAACGGTAGGCGTCTCACCCAGCTGGATCACCCCCAGCAGCACCGAATAGACCACCACCGCCACGCCGTCGTTGAACAGCGCCTCGCCGACGATGGTGGTCTCCAGCGACTTGGGGGCACCGGCCGAGCGCAGGATACCGAGCACGGCGATGGGGTCGGTGGGCGAGATTAGGGCACCGAAGATCAGGCAGTAGAGCAGGTCGACGTGCCAGCCGAGCCAGCCGAAGATCCAGTAGGTCAGGTAGCCGATCAGCACCGTGGAGATGACTACGCCGAGGGTGGCCAGGCCGCCGATGGCCCATTTGTAGTCGCGCAGGTCCTTGAGGTTGACGTGCAGGGCGCCGGCGAACAGCAGGAAGCCGAGCATCCAGTTCATCAGCAGGTCGTTGAAGTCGATCTGCCCGAGCAACTCGCCGATGCGCTGTTCCAGGCCGGGAAAGCCCAGCCAGGTCAGGCTCTGCAGGCCGACCGAGAAGATCAGCGCGATGACCATGACGCCGATGGTGGGCGGCAGGCCGACGAAGCGGTAGTTGAGGTAGGTCAGCAGGGAGGTGAAGCAGATGAAGGCAGCAGCGAGTTCGAGCATGGGCGTTCCAGATCCATCAGACAGCGAGACCCCGCGAACGCGAGGCCTGGAAGTAGGATGGGGCGGAGGCCGCAAAAGTTACATAATGAATAGCTCGCTATCCAAGAGCCCGATCAGTTGAGGCCGTGGGTCGGCCCTGGCCTGCGCTTTCGACAGCGGGAGCCGGACCGATCCACGAGATGAACGGCGGCGGGCTAGAGCGGTACGCTCGCGGGCGGCACCGCCTCGCGCAGGGGCAGTGGATGGGGCGCAGCGATGCGCGCTTCCAGGGTGGCGACGTAACTACGGGCGTCGGCTTCGCTGAGAAAGGTGATGGCTTGCTTGTCGAGACAGACTTGCCAGGCACTGGTACCGGACTTGCGCAACGGACGGACCACGATCTTCATGCTGATGCCCTCGGGAACAGACGAAAGGTGGAGCCTGCATTCTAGAGCGGTTTTGTTTGCAGGACAGTGACATTTCGTCGCCTGGTTTCAGGCGCGGGTCCGCTGGCGCTCGGTATACCAGGCCTCGAATTCCCGGGGTGGCAACGGCTGGCTGAACAGGAAGCCCTGGCACTGCTGGCAGCCCAGCTTGCGCAGGATGTCCCACTGCTCGGTGGTTTCCACCCCCTCGGCCAGCACGTCCAGGTCCAGCCCCTGCCCCAGGGCGACGATGGCGGCGGCGATGGCCTGGCTGCTGTGGGTGCCGCTGTCGCTGCGCAGCTCGTGCATGAAGCTCTGGTCGATCTTGAGCTTGTCCAGCGGGAAGCGGCGCAGGTAGGCCAGCGAGGAATAGCCGGTGCCGAAGTCGTCCACCGCGATGCGCACGCCCAGGGTCTTGAGGGTGGCCAGCGAGAGCAGCGCCTCCTCGACATTGTCCATCAGGGTGCCTTCGGTGATCTCCAGCTCCAGGTGCTCCGCCGGCAGACGGCTGCGCGCCAGGGCCCGGGAGATGGTGCTGGCCAGGTCGCGCTTGGCGAATTGCCGGGGCGAGATGTTGATGGCCAGGGTATGCAGGTCCAGGCCGCGCTCCAGCCAGTCGTGCATCTGCTGGCAGGCCGCTTCGATGATCCAGTCGCCCAGCGGCACGATGAGACCGGTCTCCTCGGCCAGGGGAATGAATTCCGCAGGCGGGATCAGCCCCAGTTCCGGGTCCTGCCAGCGGACCAGGGCCTCCACGCCGATGGCCTGCGCCGTGCTCACGCTCATCAACGGCTGGTAGTGCAGCACGAAGTCACCACGTTTGAGCGCCGTACGCAGTCGCGATTCCAGGTTGAGGCGGCGCCGCGATTGCTCGGTAAGGGCCTGGGTATAGAAGCGGAAGGTATCGCGACCCTGGTCCTTGGCCTGGTGCATCGCCGCATCGGCATTGCGGATGAGATCGTCGGCGGTGGTGCCGTCGTCGGGGAAGAGACTGATGCCGATGCTGGCGCTCAGATAGATGTCGTGGTCGCCGAGGTGGAAGGGCTGCTCCAGCTTGGCGAGCATCGCCTGGGCGATCTGGGCGGCGAATTCGGGTCGGTCGAGGCGCTCGATGATGACCAGGTACTCATCGCCGCCGAGACGCGCCAGGGTGATGTCCTCACTGAGCAGGGCACGCAGCCGCGCGGCGAACTCCACCAGCAGTTCGTCGCCCAGGGCATGGCCGTGGCTTTCGTTGACCGTGCGGAAATGGTCGAAATCGAGGACCAGCACCGCGACCAGGTATTCCTGTGGCTCGGCCAGGGCCAGGGCATGCTCCAGCCGAGTCCTGGCCAGCAGGCGATTGGGCAGGTCGGTCAGGGGATCGTGGTGGGCCAGATGGCTCAGCCGTGCCTCGCTTTCGCGCAAGCGGGTGGTGTCGCTGACGGTGACGGTGTACTGGCGTCTTTCCCGCGGGTAGAGGGTGTCGATGGCGGTCCAGGCCGGGAAGGTGCTGCCGTCGAGGCGCGGCCAGAGCAGTTCGCCTTCCCAGCGTCCCTCGCGGCGCACCGTGCGCCAGAGGTCGCGGTAGAAGCGCTGGTCCTGGCGGCCGCCACCGGGCAGGCCGAGGCGCTGCCCGAGCAGGGTGCCTTCCTGGGTGCCCAGCAGGCGGGCGAAGGCCGGATTCACCGCCAGGATCCAGCGGCGTTCGTCCAGCAGCAGCAGGCCGTCGCGGCTGTTCTCGAACATGGCCGCCGCCTGCCGCAGGCTTTCTTCCTGCTGCTTGCGCAGGGTGATGTCCTGGGCGGTGCTGATGAAGTACTGGGGAATGCCCTGGTCGTCGCGGATCAGCCGGGTGGTGACGTTGGCCCAGACCGGCTGGCCATTGCGATGCAGGTAGCGCTTCTCCAGGGTGTAGCGATCCTGGCCGGTATCGATCAGCTGTTGCCGGAGCGCAGCGCCCAGCGACCGTTCGTCGGGGTGGGTGACCGAGGCGGCATCGCGCTGCAAGAGTTCCGGTTGCGAATAGCCGAGCATCTGGCAGAAGTGGTGGTTGACGCTGAGCCAGCGGCCATGCAGGTCGCTGAGCATGATGCCAGTGTAGGCCTGCTCGAAGATGCCACGATAGCGCGCCTCGCTGGCGCGTTGGGCCTGGACGACCCGCTGCTGACGGATCGCCAGCACCGCCAGGCGGGTGAATTCGGTGATCAGCGCCTGGGTTTCCGGCTCGGGCAGCCGCGGTTCACCGTAGTAGATGCCCAGGGCGCCGACCGCGCGTTGCTGTTCGTCCTGTAGTGGCAGAGCCCAGGCGCCGCGGATACCGGCGGCCAGGGCTGCCGGCAACAGCGGCTGCCAGGCTGGGTCCAGTTCGATGTCGATGGTGAAGACCGGGGCGTTGCCGGTGACGGCGGTACAGCAACCCTGGTCGTGCCGTTGCCGCGGGACGCTCTCCAGGGCCGCCTGGAAGGCCGGTGGCAGACTGGGCGCCGCGGCCACCCGCAGGTGGTCGCCCTGATCGTCCAGCAGCAGGGCAACGCGCATCTCCGGATAGATGCGCTCCAGGCGCAGGGCGATCCCCTGCTGGATTTCCGCCAGCGGCAGGCCGGTGAGCAGGTCGTCGAGGACATCGCTGCGGGCCTGCTGCAGCTGCTGGGCCTGGTAATCGTGATGGATGTCGGTCAGGGTGCCCTGGATCTCGCCATCCAGGCCGGCGCGCAGTTCCATCTGCATCCAGCGGTGGCTTTCCACCGACAGGCGCAGCCGCACCACGCCGCTCCAGTGCAGGCGCTGGCCGCCGGCGAATTCGGCCACCAACTGACGCAAGCGAGTGCCGTCCTGCGGATGGAAGGCCTGGGCCAGGGGGTGGTTGAGCTGCTGGGTTGCGGCCTGGCCGGTGAGCGCTTCCCAGGCCGGATTGAGAAATTGCCAGCGGCCGCGGTGGTCGCTGGCGAAGACCACCAGCGGCAGATGCTGGACCAGCTCCCGATAGCGCCGCTGGCTATCCTGCAGGGCCTGCTCGGCGAGCTTGTGACTGGTGATATCGACCAGCGCGCCGCGGGTGATGCCGGCCTCGTCGAAGTCGCTCTGCCAGTTGAGCCAGCGCCAGCTGCCGGCACCATCGTCGAAATGTGCGGAGAAGTTCAGCGGGCCCTGCATGTGCTGCAGGCGTTCGAGCATGCTGCGTACGTGATCGCGATCATCGGCGCGGGCGCAGGCGACGATGGTGGCGAAATCCAGCGGATCACTGCCCTTGGGTTGGTGCAGCATCACCAGGGTGCGTTCGGAGCAGAGCAGGCGTCCATCGGGCAGCAGTTGCCAGTCGCCGGTGTTGGTCAGCCGCTGGACGAAGTCCTGGGTGTTGCGTTGCGCCTCCAGTGCTTCGATGACGCCTTCGCGCTGGTGGAGCTGGCGGCGCATCAAGCCATAGGTCGCCAGTGCCACGAGGGTAACGAAGCCCAGCCCCTTGACGGTCTGCCAGGGATAGTGGCTCGTCTCATCGCCGAGGAGTACGCGCAACAGGGTATCGGTGCCCACCACCCAGAGGATGCTCAGCACCAGATACGTCAGGGCAATGCGCGCAGGGGAAGGAAGCCGCATCCGGGATCCTCTAAAGCCCGATCATGGGGTTCGGGTTCAATTGAGCATTGACCTGCCGAACGTGAGGCAGTTCTGGTTTCAGCAGGTAGAAAGATACCGAAGGAGGGCATATCGCGCTTGGCCGTTCGTACGCTGGAAGGCGCCTTCCAGACTCAGGGGTTGCCGCTGGCCACGACCGTGCAATTTGCCTGACCATTTTATCGATTGATTGCATTTTGCCCGCTCTTGGTCAGCGGGGTTTTTATTCAACTCATTGATTTTATTTGTCTTTTAATCTCTTTGGAATTCGGCGAAACGGTTGCGCTCTACATGGAAGTCGCTGCTGCCAGGACCGGGCGCAGTACAACCAAGGAAAACAGGAGTCATCTCATGAAAAAGACTTTCGGTACCTTTGCCCTCGCTGCCGTCACCGCTTCCGTACTGAGCCTGCCGCTGGCCGGCGGTGCCTTTGCTGCCACCAGCCAGAACATGACACTGGCCGCCAACAACACCGTGGACAAGACCGAAGAAGCCGCCTCCGACACCTGGATCACCAGCAAGGTCAAGGCGTCCTTCCTGGCTGACGAACACATCAAGGGTACCGCCATCAAGGTCGAGACCAACAAGGGCGTCGTTTCCCTGTCCGGCACCGTGGCGACCGAAGCCCAGCGCGACCTGGCGATCAAAGAAGCCAAGGCCATCAAGGGCGTCAAGGCCGTATCGGCCGATGCGCTGAAAGCCGCGCAATAACGCCTGACATCCACGGCGGCCCGCCCAGCGGGTTGCCGTTGCCCATCACCCTGGAGAAGCGTCATGACCAGCACGACCGAAACCCTAAACGATCTGATCGAGATCGCCCGTGATGGCAAGAATTTCTACGAGCATGCCCTCACCGAAGTGAAGAATCCCGAACTCAAGGCGCTGTTCACCGAGATCGCCCAGAGCAAGACCGAGATCATCAGCGCCCTGAGCAGCCAGGTCTCGGCCGCCGGTGAGAAGCCCGCCGAACAAGGCACCTTCGCCGGCAGCTTCCGCAAGTACTACACCGACGTCAAAACCTCCTTCGCCAGCAAGGAGAAGGAAGAGGTCACCTACGTTAGCGAACTGGAAGAGCAGGAAGATCGCCTGCTGCACGCCCTGGAACGCGCCGTGAACGAACATGCCACGCCGGATGCCCTGGCCAACCTGCGCAGCCAGCTGGAAAAGGCCCGTGCGACCCATGATCGCATGCGTGACCTGAAGCACCGTATGCAAGCTGCCCACTGAGCCTGACCGGTAAGGAAAAGCCCCGCACAATGCGGGGTTTTTCATGAATCACTACCTGGGCCTCTATCGCTCCTGCCTAATCGCGGCCATGGGCCGCTCCTACGGTGGACCTGATCCGTAGGAGCGGCCCATGGCCGCGATAGCAGGACCGAAGTCAGACCCAACTTCATCCGTTTCCCGTCGTTCCGGCCTTGCTCGTACCGCGATTGAGGCGGGCCTCGATCAGGCTGTCGACCACGGAAGGGTCGGCCAGGGTCGAGGTATCCCCCAGGCTGTCCAGCTCGTCGCAGGCGATCTTGCGCAGGATGCGTCTCATGATCTTGCCCGAGCGCGTCTTGGGCAGCGCAGGGGCCCACTGCAGGAATTCCGGCTTGGCGAAGCTGCCAATCTCGTCGGCCACCTGCTGGCGCAGCCGGGCCTTGAGTTCGTCGCTCGGGGTCACGCCGCCCTTGGTGGTGACGAAGGCATAGACCGCCTGGCCCTTGACCTCATGGGGGCAGCCGACCACCGCCGCCTCGGCGACGTCGGGATGCTCGGTGAGCACGCTTTCCACCTCGGCGGTGCCGATGCGGTGGCCGGAGACGTTGAGCACGTCGTCCACCCGCCCGGTGATCCAGTAGTAGCCGTCTTCGTCACGGCGGGCGCCGTCGCCGGTGAAGTAGTAGCCGGGATAGGCACTGAAATAGGTATCGATCAAGCGCTGGTGATCGCCATAGACGGTACGGATCTGGCTCGGCCAGCTGGCCTTGATCGCCAGCACGCCGCTGCCGGGGCCGTCGATCTCCTTGCCTTGCTCGTCAAGCAGCACCGGCTGCACACCGAAGAAGGGCAGGGTGGCCGAGCCCGGCTTCAACGCCAGGGCGCCCGGCGGTGGGGCGATGAGGATGCTGCCGGTCTCGGTCTGCCACCAGGTGTCGACGATGGGGCAGCGCCCTTCGCCCACCACCCGGTGATACCACTCCCAGGCCTCGGGATTGATCGGCTCGCCCACGCTGCCCAGCAGCTGCAGGCTCTGGCGCGAGGTGCGCTGCACCGGGGCGTCGCCTTCGCGCATCAGGGCGCGCAGGGCCGTGGGCGCGGTGTAGAAGATGTTGACCTGGTGCTTATCCACCACCTGCCACAGGCGACTGGCATCGGGATAGCTCGGTACGCCCTCGAACATCAGGGTGGTGGCGCCATTGGCCAGGGGGCCATAGACGATGTAGCTGTGGCCGGTGACCCAGCCGACGTCGGCGGTACACCAGAAGACCTGCCCCTCGTGGTAGTCGAACAGGTACTTGAAGCTCAGGGTGGTGCCCAGCAAATAGCCGCCGGTGGTGTGCAGCACACCCTTGGGTTTGCCGGTGGAGCCCGAGGTGTAGAGGATGAACAGCGGATCCTCGGCGTCCATGGGCTCAGCTGGACAGTCGGGCGAAGCCGCGGCCACCGCCTGGGCATAGGGCAGGTCGCGCCCTTCCTGACGGGCCACGGCGGCACCGGTCCGTTCGACCAACACTACGGTGTGGACGTCCGGGCATTTGGCCAGGGCCTTGTCGACATTGGCCTTGAGCGGGACGCGCTTGCCGCCGCGCACGCCCTCGTCGGCGGTGATCACCACCCGGCAGTCGGAATCAAGGATGCGGTCGCGCAGCGCCTCGGGCGAGAAGCCGCCGAACACCACCGAATGCACCGCACCGATTCGCGCGCAGGCCAGCATGGCGTAGGCCGCCTCGGGGATCATCGGCAGGTACAGGCAGACGCGATCACCCTTCTTCACGCCGCGGTCCTTGAGCACATTGGCCAGGCGGCCGACGTGCTCGTGCAGCTGGCGATAGCTGATGGCCTGGCTATCGGCGGGGTCGTCGCCTTCCCAGAGGATGGCGGTCTGGTCGCCACGTGCGCCCAGGTGGCGGTCGATGCAGTTGTAGGCGACGTTGAGCTGGCCACCGCTGAACCAGCGGGTCTGGCCCTTGCGCATATCGCCGCTATGGACCTCGTCCCAGGTGCGGAACCAGTCGAGCAGGGCGCTGGCCTGTTCGCTCCAGAAGCGCTCCGGCTGTTCCACCGAGCGCTGGTAGAGCTCGCGATAACGGGCTTCGTCGAGGTGGGTGCGGGCACTCAGGCTCTCGGGCACGGGATAGCGTTGGCTCATGGCCGGCTCCTTCTTGGTGTTGTTGTGCTCACCAGTTTAGGCCGCGGATGGCCTGCCGGGGTTCAGCGAGGCGATGAAACGAAAAAAGCGCCGCAGAGCGGCGCTTTTCTTCGAGCGGGAACGGCGATCAGCCGCGGTGGCGACCGCGGAAGTAATCGATCAGGCCCTGGGTCGAGCCATCGTCGGCCTTGCCTTCGCCGCGGCCGATGATGTGCTGGTAGACGTCCTTGCCCAGCTCCTTGCCCAGCTCGACGCCCCACTGGTCGAAGCAGTTGATGCCCCAGATGACGCTCTGCACGAACACCTTGTGCTCGTACAGGGCCACCAGTGCACCCAGGCGCCGCGGCGAGATGCGCTCCAGTACCAGGGTGTTGCTCGGGCGGTTGCCCGGGATCACCTTGTGCGGCGCCAGCTTGGCGATCTCGGCTTCGCCCAGGCCTTTCTCGCGCAGTTCGGCCTCGGCTTCCTCGCGGGTCTTGCCCAGCATCAGCGCCTGGCTCTGCGACAGGCAGTTAGCATAGAGCCACTGCTGGTGATCGGCCACCGGGTTATGGCTCACCACCGGCACGATGAAGTCGCCGGGAATCAGCTGGGTGCCCTGGTGCAGCAACTGGTGGTAGGCATGCTGGCCGTTGCAGCCGACCCCGCCCCAGATCACCGGACCGGTCTCCAGACTCACCGGCGAGCCGTCCTGGCGCACGCTCTTGCCGTTGGACTCCATGTCCAGCTGCTGCAGGTGCTTCACGAAGTTACGCAGGTGGTGGTCGTAGGGCAGGATGGCATGGCTGGTGGCGCCCCAGAAATTGCCGTACCAGACCCCGAGCAGGCCCAGCAGCACCGGCATGTTCTCTTCGAAGGGCGCACTGGTGAAGTGCTGATCCATGGCGTAGGCGCCGGCCAGCAGGTCCTTGAAGTTGGACATGCCGATGGCCAGGGCGATGGGCAGGCCGATGGCCGACCACAGCGAATAGCGACCGCCGACCCAGTCCCACATGGGGAAGATGTTCTCTTCGGCGATGCCGAATTCCACCGCTACCTTGACGTTGCTGGAGACGGCGATGAAGTGCTTGTGCAGTTCCGGCTCCGGGCAGCCCTGGGCCAGGCACCAGGCGCGAGCGGCCTGGGCGTTCTTCAGGGTCTCCAGGGTGCCGAAGGACTTGGAGGAGACGATGAACAGGGTGGTGTCGGCGGACAGCTTGGAGGTCACCTCGCGGAATTCGCTGCCGTCGATGTTGGCCAGGTAGTGGCAGCGCACCCCACGCTGGGTGAAGGGCACCAGGGCCTCGGAGACCAGTTGCGGGCCGAGGAAGGAGCCGCCGATGCCGATGTTGACCACGTCGGTGATGGGCTTCTCGGTGTAGCCGCGCCAGAGCCCGTTGTGGATGCGGCTGACCAGTTCGGTCATCTGGTTCAGGACCCGGTGCACCTCGGGCATGATGTCCTGGCCATCGATCTGCACGCTGTCGCCCACCGGGCGGCGCAGGGCGGTATGCAGGGCCGGGCGATGCTCGGACGAATTGACATAGGCGCCGTCGAACAGGGTGCGGATGGCCCCTTCGAGACCCGCTTCGCGGGCCAGGTTCACCAGCAGCTCACGGGTCTGCTCGGTGATGAGGTTCTTGGAGTAGTCGAGGAACAGACCGCTGCTGCTCAGGGAAAAGTGCTTGAAGCGCTGCGGATCGGCCGCGAAGGCATCGCGCATGCGGAAATTCTGCATGGACTTGCGGTGGTCCTGCAGGGCTTTCCAGGAGGCGAGCTGGGTCACGTCGAGAGGCTGTTGGAAGTACTCCATGGGTCGGCTTTTCCTTGGTGGCTCTTGTTTGCTGTTGTGCCCCACAAGCCAGCGGCTTGCAAGGGAAAATCGGGCGCGGCACGGCGATGCGATTCGAGCATGAAAAAGCCCGGTATGTTCCGGGCTTCCTGGGAGCGAGCGGGCTGGGGTGCGCCAACCTTCGGTTGCGTCACACTCCGGCCCTGCGGCGGAAGCTCAGGTTGTCGATCAGCCGGGTCTGGCCAAGATAGGCCGCCACCAGCAGCACCAGGTCGCGATCCTCGGCGCTGACCGGCTGCAGGCTCGACTGCCGGCGCAACTCCAGGTAGTCCACGGTAAGCCCCTGAGCTTGCAATTCGGCGACACCGGCGGCCAGGGTCGGCTCGACCGCCGCTCCGGCGGAGAGTTGATCGGCCAGGCGCCGGAGCAGGCTGTAGAGGCAGGGCGCGCTGGCCCTCTGGCTCTCGTCGAGATAGCCGTTGCGCGACGACAGCGCCAGGCCATCGGTGGCACGGACCGTGGGCTGGGCGACGATGTCGATGGGCAGGTCCAGGTCCTGGACCAGCTTGCGGATCACCGCCAGCTGTTGGTAGTCCTTCTCACCGAACACCGCCACGTCCGGCTGCGCCATCTGGAACAGCTTGGTGACCACCGTCGCCACCCCTTCGAAATGCCCCGGACGGCGGGCGCCGCACAGGCCTTCGGAGACGCCGGGGACGGTCACCCGGGTCAGGCCGTCCATCCCGTGCGGATACATCTCGCTCACGGCGGGCGCGAACAGCAGGTCGCAATGGGCGTCGTGCAACTGCCGGCTGTCCTCGGCGAGGGTCCGCGGGTACTTGTCCAGATCCTCGCTCGGGCCGAATTGCAGTGGGTTGACGAAGATGCTGGTCACCACGAAATCGGCGTGGCGCCGGGCGGTCTCCACCAGGGCGATGTGTCCGGCGTGCAGGTTGCCCATGGTGGGGACCAGGCCGATGCGCAGGCCCTGGCGGCGCGCGGCGGCGACCGCGGCGCGCAGTTCGCGGACGCTATGGACCGTCTTCATGCGGAAAATCCGTGTTCGGGAGCGGGAAAGCTGCCGTCCTTGACGGCGGCGACGTAGGCCGCCAGGGCAGCCTGGATGCTGTCCTGACCGGCCATGAAGTTACGGACGAACTTGGGCGTGCGGCCGCGTAGCGCCAGGCCCAGCATGTCGTGCAGCACCAGTACCTGGCCGTCGGTGGCGGCCCCGGCACCGATGCCGATCACCGGCACCTGGGCGCCCCGGGTGATTTCTTCGGCCAGGGACGAGGGGACGCATTCGAGCAGCAGCATGGCGGCGCCTGCCTCTTCCAGCTCCTTGGCCGCGTCACGCAGTTGCTGGGCGCGGATCGGATCGCGCCCCTGCACCTTGAAGCCGCCGAAGACATTGACCGACTGGGGCGTGAGGCCCAGGTGGGCGCAGACCGGCACGCCATTGGCCGCCAGGCGGCGAATCGGCTCGGCCAGCCAGCCATCGCCTTCCAGCTTGACCATCTGGGCGCCGGCCTGCATCAGGCGGCCGGCGCTGGTCAGGGTCTGCTCCAGGGTGGCATAGGTCATGAACGACAGATCGGCGACGATGAAGGCACCGGCATGGCCGCGCTTGACGCAGGCGGTGTGGTAGACCATGTCGTCGAGGGTTACCGGCAGGGTGCTGTCGTGGCCCTGCAGCACCATGCCGAGGGAGTCGCCGACGAGCAGCATCTCGACACCGGCCTGGCTGGCGGCCTGGGCGAAGGTGGCATCGTAGGCGGTGAGCATGGCGATCTTCTCGCCGCGCTGCTTGAGTCCCTGGAGGGTCGTGAGGCTGATATCAGGCATGCAAAGGGTCCTCGTGGGACGGCGCTATGGTTATTGTCTGGCGCCGCGGGCGCGGGGTGGCCGCGCGAAAACGGCTGCTATAGTCCCGGCGCGCTCGGTACAAGTCAATGATCGTTGTTACCGCCGTGTTACTGGGTGGGTAACGACGGTACCAGTCGCTCGAGGCCTGCGAAAGGACAGACGGCTAGCAGGTCGGGCAGGTCGCGGCCATCGGGCAGGCGCAGTGCCGGGGCGAGATCCGCCAGGGGGTAGAGCACGAAGGCCCGGGCGTGGAGGTGGTAGTGCGGCACCTGCAGACGCGGCTCATCGATCAGCCGCTCGCCGAACAGCAGGATGTCGATGTCCAGGGTGCGCGGACCCCAGCGTTCGTCCTTGCGCACGCGGCCTTGCTGCTGCTCGATGGCCTGGGTGGCGTCGAGCAGATCCAGAGGGGCGAGTTCGGTATCCAGGGCGGCCACGGCGTTGACGTAGCGCGGCTGGTCGGGCGGCCCCAGGGGATCGCTGGCGTAGAAGGCCGATACCGCGACCAGGTGGCTGGCAGGCAGGGCGGCCAGGGCCTCCAGGGCCGCATCCAGCTGGCGCCGGGGTTCGGCCAGGTTGCTGCCGAGGCCGAGGTAGACCCGCTCCATCATTCTTCGCCGGCGGAAGGGGCGTCGACGCTGCGCCGCTTGCGACTGCTGCCGCCGCGGCGGCGGCGCTTGGCCGGTGCGCCTTCCTCACGGCTGAGGTTCTTGATCATTTCGCGTCGCTGGCTGTCGCCGACTTCCTGGTAACGGGTCCACCATTCGCCCAGGCCACCGGTTTCCTCGCCGGCGCTCTCGCGCAGCAGCAGGAAGTCGTAGCCGGCGCGGAAGCGCGGATTCTCCAGCAACAGGTCGGCCCGCTTGCCCTGGCGCCGCGGCAGGCGCTCCTGCATGTCCCAGATCTCGCGCATGGGCAGGGTGAAGCGCTTGGGCACGGCGGTGCGCTGGCACTGCTGCAAGGTCAGGTCGTGGGCGGCTTCCTGCATGGCCGGAATCGGCGGCAGGCCGCGGTCCTGGTGATGACGGACGCGCTCGGGCAGCGCCGGCCAGAGCAGGGCGGCGAAGAGGAAGGCCGGGGTGACCGGCTTGCCTTCGCGGATGCGGGCGTCGGTATTGGCCAGGGCCTGACGGATCAGGCTACCGGCATACTCGGGATCGCGCTCCAGGGCTTCGCCGCTGGCGGGGAACAGCGGGGCGAAGAGGCCGTACTGGCAGAGCAGCTCGAAGGTCCGTTCGGCCTTGCCGCCGAGCAGCAGCTTGATCACCTCGTCGAACAGCCGCGGGGCCGGAATGTCGCGCAGCAACGGGGCCAGGCGAGCGATGGGCTCGGCAGTGGCCGTCTCGATCTCGAAGTCCAGCTTGGCGGCGAAGCGCACGGCACGCAGCATCCGCACCGGATCTTCCTGGTAGCGCTGCTCGGGATCGCCGATCAGACGGATCTGCCGCAGGCGAATGTCCTGGGTGCCGTTGGCGTAGTCGAGGATGCGTTCGCCGCTGGCATCGTAGTAGAGCGCGTTGATGGTGAAGTCGCGGCGCTGGGCATCCTGTTCCTGGTTGCCGTAGATGTTGTCGCGCAGGATCCGGCCACTCTCGTGGCGCGAGCCCTGGGTCTCGTCCTCGGCATCGCCAGTGGGATGGTTGGCGCGGAAGGTGGCGACCTCGATGATCTCGCGGCCGAAGTGCACATGGACCAGCTTGAAGCGGCGGCCGATGACCCGGGCGTTGCGGAATTCCGCGCGGACCTGTTCGGGGGTGGCGCTGGTGGCCACGTCGAAGTCCTTGGGCGTGAAGCCCAGCAGCAGGTCCCGTACGCAACCGCCCACCAGATAGGCCTGGTAGCCGGCCTTTTCCAGCCGGTCGACGACGCTCAGGGCGTGACGGCTGATGCGCTCGCGTTCCAGGGCATGCTGACTGCGGGGCAGTTCGATGGGCAAGGCAGGCGCGGGCGGAGTGCGTCGCAGAGGCGAGCGCAGGGTCTGGATCAGCTTTTTCAGCATGCGAGTTTCTGTTCGGAAAGACGGCGATACGCAACCTGGACCATAGCCTGGGCCATTGCGCAATAGATAGGGAGGGAATCTTGAACGAGGGAGGGGAGGCTGTCAAAGGCACTGGGGGAGCCGAAGCTCCCCCCCAAGGTGGTACGTGCTTTGTTTTTATTGTCTATCCAGACCTCTTGTTTTTCTTGTGTGGTCTGTCCCGTGCGGTTACCGGCCGCCGGAAAGGCTCTGAAGTCTAGAGCCAAGAGCAAACGGATTACTTTGGAAGCTGATGCCGTCAGGATCATTCCTGCTCTGCCTGGTACGGGTGCTGCCTCGGGGCAGTTTTGTTGTTCTCTGTCCTGACATCGCGCGGACCATCCCGCAAGACGACTCTTCTCCAAAATGATCAGTTAGCTACGCCTCCGCCTGCTTGTTCTTATTGTGCTGGAGCCGCTACGTCTTGTTTTTATTATGGGGTGGGTAGGTTTTTATTGTTCTTGTGCCAGAACATAAAGCAGATGCCGTGCCAGTTTTTAAAAATATATATATTTCAGTGGCTTATGAAAAATGTAGTCTTTTGCTGGGGAGGCTACAGGCAATTTTTCGTTACCGCTGAACCCGCCGGCTGTTACGGCGGTAACACATTGCAAAGGGTGGTGCGGTTGGGGGAGGGTGTTACCTCAGGAGCGTGGGAAGGTTCCCACGCTCCTGGCAGATATCAGGAGGCGTCGCTGCTGGCACTGGCCTTGCGGCGCGGGATACCCAGGCGCTGCCGGCGCTCCCAGAGGCACTTGCGGCTGACGCCGAGCTTGCGGGCGAGCTCGGTCTCGGTCATGTGGTCCTGGTGCTCGAGGACGAAATGCTGGAAGTAGTCTTCCAGGGAGAGATCCTCGGTAGGCTCGTGGGCACCATTGCCGTTGCCCAGACCGGTAGCGGGCAACTGGTCCAGATAGCTGTCGGCCAGGTCCAGTTCGCCCAGCTCGACATCGATACCCAGTTGGTCGGCATTGATCTCCTGGCCTTCGCTGAGGATGACCGAACGCTCGATGGCGTTCTCCAGTTCGCGGACGTTACCCGGCCAGCTGTAGTGGCGGATGGCGGCCTCGGCCTCGGCGCCGAACTTCAGTCCCGGACGACTCATGCGCGCCGACTGGCGGGCCAGGAACACCCGGGCGATCTCCATGACGTCACCGCCGCGCTCGCGCAGGGCCGGCAGGCGCAGGGAAATGACATTGAGGCGATAGAAGAGGTCTTCACGGAATTGGCCGACCTTGGCCAGGCCCTTGAGGTCGCGGTGGGTGGCGGCGATCAGGCGCACGTCGACCTTCTGCGACTGCACCGAGCCGACCCGGCGGATCTCGCCTTCCTGCAGCACGCGCAGCAGGCGTGCCTGGGCTTCCAGCGGCAGTTCGCCGATCTCGTCGAGGAACAGGGTACCGCCGTCGGCCGCTTCCACCAGGCCGGTGCGGCTGGCGCTGGCGCCGGTGAAGGCGCCCTTCTCGTGGCCGAAGAGTTCGGATTCGATCAGGGTCTCGGGGATGGCCGCGCAGTTGACCGAGATCAGCGGGGCCTTGGCCCGGCGTGACAGGTTGTGCAGCGCCCGCGCCACCAGTTCCTTGCCGGTGCCTGATTCGCCCTGGATGAGCACGGTGGAGTCGGTGGGCGCGACCTTGCGGATCTTGCCGAACAGATCCTGCATCGGCGCGCAGTTGCCGATGATGCCGATCTCGCCGGTGGCGGGAGGCGGGGCAGGGCTTTCCTCGACGGCGCTCGGCGTCCGCTGTTCGCGCTCCACCAGGATGCGCGCCACGGCTTGCAGCATCTCGTCGTGGTCGAAGGGCTTGGCGATGTAATCCACCGCGCCCTGCTTCATGGAGTCGACCGCCGAGCGGAGGCTGGCGTAGCTGGTCATGATCAGGACCGGCTTGCCCTTGGCGAGATCGATCATCTCGGTGCCCGGGGCGCCGGGCAGGCGCAGATCGCTGATGACGAGGTCGAAGCTGGGAACGTCGTAGAGGTCCTGAGCCTCCTGGACGGAGCCGGCCTCGCTGACGCGGAACTGGTTGCGTTCGAGCAGCCGGCGTAGCGCCGAGCGGATGATCTTCTCGTCTTCGACAATCAGGATATGGGCCATCAAGTGCGCTCTCTTACGGGAAGGCAGGCCGACCCACGCCAGGCAGCGTGTCGTGTCGCGGTGGTCTGGACTTCCGAATGCTTTAGCAGAGCCATCCAGCAGGCGGATGGGTCCGTCACGGCGCCTCCGGCAACCCGAGATAACGCGGCAGCAGCACCCGAATGCGGGTGCCCTGACCGGTCACGGGGTCGGTAGGACTATCGATCATTATCTGACCATAATGCTCTTCTACGATGGAATAGACCAGAGCCAAGCCGAGCCCCGTCCCCTTGCCCGGGTCCTTGGTGGTGAAGAAGGGTTCGAACAGCCGGCTGACGATGGCCTTGGGGATGCCGCTGCCCTCGTCCTCCACGCTCAGGGTCACGGTCTGGCCCTGGGCTTCGCTGCGTACCCGGATCGGCGCACCGGCCGGTGAGGCGTCGCGGGCGTTGGACAGCAGGTTGATCATGACCTGTACCAGCCGCTGTGGATCGCCCTGCACGAAGTGGTCGGGATCGCAGAGATTGAAGAAGTCGACGTCCACGCTCTGCCGGTTCAGCGAGAGCAGGGCGATAGCCTCCTGGGCCGCCTCGGCCACGCACACCGGCTCGTGGGCCTGCTGGCGCCCGCCGGCATGGGCGAAGCTCATCAGCGACTGGACGATGCGGGTGATGCGGCGGGTCTGCTCGATGATCTGGCTGCTGATCTCGTCGATCTCCTCGTCCGCCTCGCGCTCCTCGCGCAGGTTCTGCGCCAGGCAGGCGATGCCGGTGACGGGGTTGCCGATCTCGTGGGCCACGCCCGCCGCCAGCCGACCGATGGAGGCCAGGCGCTCGGAGTGGATCAGGCGGTCTTCCAGCAACTGGGTCTCGCTGATGTCCTCCACCACCAGCACCGTGCCGTTGCTGCCCACCGCCAGGGGTTCGTCGATGGTCGCCTTGTGCAGGTTGAGCCAGCGCTGCTCGTGTTCCTGGGGTAGGCGCTGCTTGTAGAGGTGCTGCTGCGCCGGTTCGGCGAGGAAGCGCTCGAACAGGTCCTGCCAGGGATCGGGCAGGGCGTTGAGCCGTGAGCCCACCACCCGGGCGCCGTCGATGCCGGTGAGCTCCTCCATGGCGCGGTTCCACATGAGGATCTCGCGGTCCCGCGCCAGGGAGCAGACGCCCATCGGCAGCTCCTGCAGGGTCTGGCGGTGATAGCGGCGCAGGGCGTCCAGCTCGGCGGCAAGACCGGTCAGGCGTGACTGGTAGTCTTCCAGGCGGTTCTCGATGAAGTGGATGTCCTCGGTGGCATAGGCCTCGCTCTCCGCCTTGAATGGCAGGAAGGTCTCGACGATGTCCTGGGCGACCCGCGGACCCATGAGGCCGGACAGGTTGGCCTCGATGCGGTCGCGCAGCCGGCGCAACGCATAGGGGCGGCGCTCGTCATAGGGCAGCAGCAGGTCGGCCAGGGCGCGTTCGACCTCCTTCTGCGCGGTCTTGGCGCCGAGTGGCTTGGCCAGCTGGGCGGCGAAGTCCTGCGGCGAGCCAGCGGCCAGTTCGCGCCGTTGCGGCCGGCGGACATTGTCCACCGCGCAGGCCTCGGCGGCGCTCTTCTCTTCCTCGCTGGCCTCGGTGAACAGCGAGACCAGGGCGAACACCAGGACGTTGACGGTCAGGGAGGCGACCGCCGCCAGGTGCCAGTTGCTGGCGCTGATGCGATAGCCGAAGGCGCCGATCTGCAGCGGATTGATGTCGGCCACCAGCGGCATGAGCATGCTCAGGAACCACAGGCCCAGGCCGCACAGCAGGCCGGCGATGAAGCCCTTGCGGTTGGCCGTCTGCCAGTAGAGCACCGAGAGCGCGCCGGGCAGGAACTGAACGGTGGCGACGAAGGAGACGATGCCCAGGCTGGAGAGGTCGCCATGGCCCTGGAGCAGGCGATAGAAGCCGTAGCTGCCGAGGATGATGGCGGCGATCAGCATGCGCCGGGTCATGCGCAGCCAGCGATAGATGTTGCCGTCGGTGGGCGGCTGGTAGAGCGGCAGCACGATGTGGTTGAGCAGCATCCCCGACAGCGCCATGGTCACCACGATGATCAGGCCGCTGGCTGCCGACAGGCCGCCGACGAAGGCCACCAGCGCCAGCAGCGGATTGTCCAGCGCCAGGCCCACGCCCAGGGTGAAGTACTCCGGTGGCGTCGGCGAACCCAGGGCCAGGCCACCCCAGAGAATCGGCGGTACCGCCAGGCTGATCAGCAGCAGGAACAGCGGCAGGCCCCAGCTGGCGCTGACCAGCGCCTGGGGGCTGAGGTTCTCGGTGAAGGCCATGTGGTACATGTGCGGGGTGACGATGGCCGCCGCGAAGAACACCAGCAGCAGGATGCGCCAGGGGCCTTCCTGCAGCGGGGTATGGAGGGTGGAGAGGGCGCTCTGGTTCTGCTGTAGCCAGGTCTCCAGGCCATTGGGTCCACCGAACACCGTATAGAGGGTGACGCCGCCGACGATGCCGAGGGCCAGCAGCTTGACCAGGGATTCGAAGGCGATGGCTACCACCAGGCCTTCATGGCGTTCCTTGGAGTTGATCTGGCGCGCGCCGAAGAGCATGGCGAACAGGGTGATCAGCAGGCAGAAGCCCAGCGCCGGGGCGTCCTGGGCGCGGGCCTGCACCAGGATGCCGGTGCTGGTAGCCACTGCCTGGATCTGCAGCGCCAGCAGCGGCAGCACGGCGATCAGCATGCCCAGGCTGGTCAAGGCGCCGGCCCAGGTGCTGCGGAAGCGGAAGGCGAAGAGGTCGGCGAGGGAGGCCAACTGGTAGGCGCGGGTCAGGCGCAAGATAGGGTAGAGCAGTACCGGCGCCAGCAGGAAGGCACCGCACAGGCCCAGGTAGTAGGCGAGGAAGCCGTAGCCGTAGTCGTAGGCCAGGCCCACGGTGCCATAGAAGGCCCAGGCGCTGGCGTAGACCCCCAGCGACAGGGTGTAGATCAGCGGATGGCGCACCAGCCGGCGCGGCACCCAGCCGCGCTCGGTCATCCAGGCGACGCCGAAGAAGATCAGCAGGTAGCCGGCGCTGATCAACACCAGCTGGGACAGACTAAAGCTCGTCGGCATCGCGCTGGCTCTGCAGGATGAAGGTCACCACGATGAGGATGAGCCACAGCAGGTAGGGGCGATACCAGGCGCCGCTGGGGGCGATCCACCAATCCATGATGGCGGGGGAAAACAGGTAGATGCCTACCACGAGGAGCAGGACCAGCCGATAGATGTACATGCGCGCTTCCCGAACGGCGATGGCGCCATGGTAAAGCAAAAGCGCTGTACCCCGGAGCGCGACGGTTCTACGGTGAGGGGACGTTCCCGTCTGGAGACCGCTGATGACCCTGCCCCGGCTCGCGGCCGTATTGGAAACCGCGCTCTATGTAGCCGATCTGGCGCACGCCCGGCGGTTCTACGAAGAGACGTTGGGACTGGTCCCGATGTTCACCGACGGACGCCTGGCCGCCTATGCGGTAGGCGCCAGCGTGCTGCTGCTGTTCCAGCGGGGCAGCACCGAACAGAGGGTCGAGCTACCTGGCGGGCGCATTCCGCCCCATGGCGCCAGTGGCCGCCAGCACCTTGCCTTGGCGATCACGGCCGCCGAACTGGACGCCTGGGTGGCCCACCTGGAGGTTGCCGGGATAGCCATCGAGGAGCGCACCCAGTGGCCGCGTGGCGCGGTCAGCCTGTATTTCCGTGATCCGGATGGGCACCTGCTGGAGCTGGCCACGCCTGGGCTGTGGCCCAATTACTGAGCCGGTAGCTGGGCCTCGGCCAGATGGCGCACCCGTGGGATCCGCGCGGCATCCCAATGGGCGACGCCCCAGGCCAGCACCTGGGCGGGCGTTTCCTGGGCCAGGTTCGTCGCGACGGCCTGGCCGAGGGTACGCAGGGCGCGCACCAACAGGGTCCCGGCCTGCTCGGGAGGCAGCGGAGGGGAGCGATAACGCTTGCCCAGCTTATGGCCGTCGGGCTGGATCAGCAGGGGTACGTGCAGATAGCGCGGCGCCGGATGGCCCAGTAGTTCCTGCAGATAGAGCTGGCGCGGCGTGGAGTCAAGGAGGTCGGCGCCGCGCACCACGTCGGTCATGCCCTGCAGGGCATCGTCCATCACCACCGCCAGTTGATAGGCGATCAGGCCGTCGCGGCGCTGGATGACGAAGTCGCCCACCTCCCGACCCAGGTGCTGGCGGAACTCGCCCTGCACCCGGTCGAGGAAGCGGTACTCCAGTTCCGCTACCCGGATGCGGATGGCAGCATCTTCAGCGGGCAGGCCGCGGTTGCGGCAATAGCCGGGATAGAGGCCGCCACTGCCTTCAAGCTGCTTGCGCGAGCAGTCGCAGGCATAGGCCAGGCCACTGGCCAGCCACTGCCGGATGACCGCGCGATAGGTGTCCAGGCGCTCGCTCTGGCGCAGCACCGGGCCGTCCCATTCGAAGCCATAGGCTTCCAGAGTCTGGAGGATGGCGGCCTGGGCGCCGGGCACCTCGCGGGGTGGGTCCAGGTCTTCCATGCGCACCAGCCAACGGCCACCGGCAGCGCGGGCATCCAGGTACGAAGCGAGGGCAGCCACCAGCGAGCCGAAATGCAGGTAGCCACTGGGGGTGGGGGCGAAACGGCCGACATAGGGGCGCCTGGACATAGCTCATCCTGTGAATGCCGGATAGAACAAAGGGCGCCGTAGCGCCCTTGTCGGTAAGACCAGGCGAATCAGGTCCCGGTCTGCTTCTCGCGGATCTCAGCCAGCGTCTTGCAATCGATGCACAGGCTGGCGGTGGGCCGGGCTTCCAGGCGGCGGATACCGATTTCGACGCCGCAGGAGTCGCACCAGCCGTACTCGTTGTCTTCGATCAGCTGCAGGGTTTCGTCGATCTTCTTGATCAGCTTGCGCTCGCGGTCGCGGGCGCGCAGTTCCAGGCTGAATTCCTCTTCCTGGGTGGCGCGATCGGCCGGATCGGCAAAGTTGGCCGCTTCTTCCTTCATATGGTGCACGGTGCGGTCGACTTCCTCGCGCAGTTCCTGCTTCCACTTGTTCAGGATGGCGGTGAAGTGGGCGCGCATACGCTCACTCATGTATTCCTCGCCCTTGGTGGGCTCATAGGGTTCGTAGCCACGGGCCAGATGATTGTTCTGCTGATTTGCTTCGCTGGGCATGATTGACCCTCTCACTTTCGCTGATCCTGTCCACAGGCTGGATGCGTTTCCAGGCCTCTCCATGATGGAACGCCCAGGGGCTGGGGCTGCCAACGGCGTTCCGCGCATTGCCGACGCCAGGCTGAATATGTTCTCGACTGGCCAGTCGCCCTGCGGATGCAAGCCGGCGAACTTACCAGAAGCTTCCAGGGGGCGCTACTACCGGCCTCCCGCTCCGTGCTGACGCGGCGGGTGCCGGTCTGCGAAGCCTTGGTTAGAATCCCGCCTTCGCCACAAGTTCGGACCTCGTCCATGTCCAATTCCTACAGCGCGCGTAGCCAGGCCATCGAGCCCTTCCACGTGATGGCTCTGCTGGAGCGTGCCAACCAGCTCCAGGCCGCCGGGCACGACGTCATCCACCTGGAGATCGGCGAGCCCGACTTCACCACCGCCGCGCCGGTGGTCGCTGCCGGCCAGGCCGCATTGGCTGCGGGCCAGACCCGCTACACCGCGGCGCGTGGCCTGCCTGAGTTGCGTCATGCCATCGCCTCCTTCTATGGCGAGCGCTACGGTGTCGATCTCGACCCGGAGCGAGTGCTGGTCACCCCGGGCGGCTCCGGTGCCCTGCTGCTGGCCAGTGCCCTGCTGGTCGATCCCGGTCGCCATTGGCTGCTGGCCGACCCGGGCTATCCCTGCAATCGCCACTTCCTGCGGCTGGTGGAGGGTGCTGCCCAATTGATCCCGGTCGGTGCCGATAGCCGCTATCAGCTCACCCCCGAACTGGTCGAGCGCCATTGGCAGCCGGACAGCGTCGGTGCCCTGGTGGCCTCGCCGGCCAATCCCACCGGGACCCTGCTCGATCGCGACGAACTCGCCGCGCTGTCGGCCAGCCTCCAGGCGCGCGGTGGGCATCTGGTGGTGGACGAGATCTACCATGGCCTGACCTATGGTCTGGACGCGCCCAGCGTACTGGAAGTGGACGACGCGGCCTTCGTGCTCAACAGCTTCTCCAAGTACTTCGGCATGACCGGCTGGCGACTCGGCTGGCTGGTGGCGCCGCGCGCCGCCGTGCCGGAGCTGGAAAAGCTGGCGCAGAATCTCTACATCAGCGCCTCCACCGTCGCCCAGCAGGCCGCCCTGGCCTGTTTCACGCCGGAAGCCATGGCCATCTTCGAAGAGCGCCGCGCCGAATTCGCCCGCCGCCGCGACTACCTGCTGCCGGCACTGCGCGGGTTGGGCTTCAGGATCGCCGTCGAGCCCCAGGGCGCCTTCTATCTCTATGCCGACATCTCCGCCTTCGGCGGCGATGCCTATGCCTTCTGCCAATTCCTGCTGGAAACCGAGCACGTGGCCATCACCCCCGGCCTGGATTTCGGGCGCCACCGCGCCGACACCCATGTGCGCTTCGCCTACACCCAGTCGTTGCCGCGGCTGGAAGAGGCCGTCGGCCGCATCGCCCAGGGCCTGCAACGCTGGAGTGTCCGGTGAGATTCGACCCGCCCCTGGAGGAAGGCCGCCTGCTGCGCCGCTACAAACGCTTTCTCGCCGACATCGAGACTGCCACTGGCGAGGTGCTGACCCTGCACTGCCCCAACACCGGCTCCATGCTCAACTGCCAGCCTGCCGGGGCGAGGGTCTGGTTCAGCCGGGCCAGCGGGCCGAAACGCAAGCTGCCGGGCACCTGGGAACTGGTCGAGACGGAGCCTGGCCGACTGGCCTGCATCAATACCGCGCGCGCCAATCGCCTGGTGGAGGAAGCCCTCTTGGGCGGGGGCATCCCCGAGCTGGCGGGCTTCACCAGCCTGCGGCGGGAAGTGGCCTACGGGCTGGAAAACAGTCGCGCCGACTTCCGCCTGGAGTATCCCTCAGGGCCGCTGTACCTGGAGGTGAAGAGCGTCACCCTGGGCTTCGCCGACACCGCCATCGCCGCCTTCCCCGATGCGGTCACCACCCGCGGTGCCCGTCACCTGCGCGAGCTGGCGGCGCTGGCGGCGGCGGGGGAGCGGGCGGTGCTGCTCTATTGCGTGTTGCTCGACGGCATCGAAGCGGTGCGCCCGGCGGCGGAGATCGATGCCGCCTATGCCCTGGCCCTGGCCGAGGCTCGCCGGCAGGGCGTACAGGTGCTGGCCTACGGTGCGCAGCTCTCGCCCGCGGGTCTGCAATTGGTGCGACCGCTGCATCTCGCTGACTGACCAGTCACAGAAAGCTGATCGCCCAGACAGGATCTGGCAGGCGCCTTGCTTACGGATTTCGCCCATTGATCGCCGCAATCGGCGATCCTGCTGAGGAGTCCGTCGATGATCTCTGTGTTGGGCATGCTGTTGCTGGTGGCGATCGCCATCCTCTTCTCCCGTCAGCGACGCGCCATCCGGCTGCGTACCGTGCTCGCGGCCTTCCTGTTGCAAGCCGGTCTCGGCCTGTTCGTGCTCTATATCCCCTGGGGCCAGCAGGTGCTCGGCAGCGTCTCCGGCGCCGTTTCCTCGTTGCAGCTCTATGCCGACAAGGGCATCGAGTTCCTTTTCGGCGGTCTCGCCGGGCCCAAGATGTTCGAGTACTTCGGTAACGGCGGCTTCGTCTTCGCCGTGCGGGTGCTGCCCCTGATCGTCTTCTTCGGCAGCCTCATCGCCGTGCTCTACTACCTGGGCATAATGGGTTGGATCATTCGTTTGGTGGGCGGCGCGCTGCACGCCCTGCTCGGCACCAGCCGGGTGGAGTCCACCACGGTCACCGCCACCCTGTTCCTGGGTCAATCGGAAATGCCCCTGGTGGTGCGGCCCTTCATCGCCGACCTCACCCGCTCGGAGCTGTTCGCCATCATGGTCGGCGGCTTCGCCGCGGTTGCCGGCTCGGTGCTCTTGGGCTACGCCGGCATGGGCGTGGAGCTGAAATACCTGATCGCCGCCAGCTTCATGGCCGCGCCAGGCGGCCTGCTGATGGCCAAGCTGATGGAGCCAGAGACCGAGCAGCCGCGCGACCAGGCCATGAAGACCCTGGGGGAGGGCGAAGAGCGCCCGACCAATGTCATAGACGCGGCAGCGGAGGGCGCTCAGGTCGGCTTGCGCATCGCCCTGGCGGTCGGTGCCATGCTGCTGGCCTTCATCGCCCTGATCGCGCTGCTCAACGGCATCCTCGGCTGGTGCGGCGCCTGGTTCGGCATGCCGCAACTGAGCATGCAGCTGGTGCTGGGCTATCTGCTGGCGCCGGTGGCCTTTCTCATCGGCGTGCCCTGGAGCGAGGCGGTCCAGGCGGGCGGCTTCATCGGCCAGAAGCTGGTGCTCAACGAATTCGTCGCCTACGCCGATCTGTCCACCTACCTGGACCCTGTCAAGTCGGCCGCTGCCGGCGTCCAGCCGCTGTCGGCGCACACCCAGGTGATCGTCACCTTCGCCCTGTGCGGCTTCGCCAATCTCTCCTCCATCGCCATCCAGCTCGGCGGCCTGGGCGGTATCGCCCCCCAGCGCCGTCACGAACTGGCCCAGCTGGGCTTGCGCGCCATGCTCGGCGGCACCCTGGCCAACCTGATGAGTGCGGCCCTGGCTGGCTTCTTCGTCAGCCTCTAGGTCGGTCTCGACTGGACCATTCGGTCCACATTTTGGTGCGCCGCGGCCTTGGGTGCGCCAAAACGTAACAGCGGATGACCGTGGCCGGCGGCCACGGGCCCCCTTTCTCGTAAGCTCTAGCTCCAGGAACTCGCCATGCCTCTGTCCAGCCTTCGTCGCACTTCCCTCCCCGTGCTATCGCTGCTGTTCTGCAGCGCGCCCTTGTTCGCCGCCCCAGCCATGGATACCGACAGCGCCCAGGGCGAGACCGCCAGTCCCGCCGCGCAACAGACGGACAATCGCTCTCCCTATCTGTCGTCCTGGTACAACCAGGATCTGACCCTGATCGGCAGCAAGGACATCAGCTTCGGCCCGCAGCCCGTGGACGACGTCTATCTCGAGTACGAGTACTTCGGCCGCAAGGGGCCCTTCGAACTCTATGGCTACATCGACGTGCCCAAGGTGCTGGGCATCGGCAATAGCCATGACTCCGGCGTCTGGGATCGTGGTTCGCCCTTGTTCATGGAACACGAGCCGCGGATTTCCATCGATCAGCTGACGGGTCGCTCGCTGGCCTTCGGGCCCTTCAAGGAGTGGTACCTGGCGTTCGACTGGATCTACGATCACGGCAGCAGCCAGGCCAGTCGGCAGAACACCCTCTACGCCGGCTTCGGTACCGACATCGAGACCCATACCCCGGTACTGCTGTCAGCCAACCTGTACGGCCGCCGCCAGTGGGAAAACTATGGCGCCGCCAACGAGGATTCCTGGGACGGCTATCGGGCGCAGCTCAAGTACATCTGGCCGCTGGCCAAGTTCGACAACGGCGCTTCCCTGACCTACGTCGGCTTTACCAACTTCGACTTCGGCTCGAAGCTGGGCGACGAGCCAGGCCGCACGGCCAACGCCACCGTGTCCACCAACGTGCTGCTCTATGCCTTCACCCACCTGCGCTTCATGTTCGCTGCCCGCCACTTCCACAATGGCGGCAACTGGCGCGACGGTACCGAGCTGAACTTTGGCGAGGGCTCCTTCGAGGGGCGCTCCGACGGCTGGGGCTACTATGCTGGGGTAGGCTATCAATTCTGATCGGGAGACTGTCATGAGCACCCATTTGCCTGTGCACCTGGCCGCGCTGCTTCCAGAGGCGGTCGCCGCCGCCGGGCGCGCCTATTGTCCGCATTCGGCGTTTCCCGTGGGCGCCGCCCTGCTGACCGCCGAGGGCGAGGTCGTGCACGGCTGCAACGTGGAGAACATCTCCTACGGCCTGACCAACTGCGCCGAACGCAGTGCCCTGTTCGCCGCCATCAGTCGGGGCCTGCCGCCGCGCAGCTTCACCGCCATGGCCATCCATGCCCCGGGGGTACCCTTGATCAGCCCTTGCGGCGCCTGTCGCCAGGTGTTGCTGGAGCTGATGGCGCCCGACGCCACCATCGTCTGCAGCGGCAGCGAGCCGGGTCTGACGCGCACCTGGACCCTGGCCGAACTGCTGCCCGGCGCCTTCGACGACTTTTAAAAGGAACCCGCCCATGTGGCTCGCTCAGGAAGTGATTCGCCAGAAGCGCGACGGCCTGGAGCTGTCTGCGGCGGACCTGCAGCGCTTCGTTCGCGGCATCGCCGACGACAGCCTCAGCGAAGGGCAGATCGCCGCCTTCGCCATGGCCACCCTGCTGCGCGGCATGACCGCTGCGGAGCGCACCGCCCTGACCCTGGCCATGCGCGACAGCGGCCAGGTGCTGCGCTGGGACCTGCCCGGCCCGGTGGTGGACAAGCATTCCACCGGCGGGGTGGGCGATCTCACCAGCCTGGTACTGGCGCCCCTGCTCGCCGCCTGCGGCTGCCATGTCCCCATGATCTCCGGCCGTGGCCTGGGTCACACCGGTGGCACCCTGGACAAGCTGGAGAGCATTCCTGGCTATCTCATACGCCCCGGTCTGGCACGCTTTCGCCAGGTGGTGGCCGAGGTGGGCTGTGCCATCGTCGGTCCCGATGCCGAACTCGCGCCGGCCGATCGCCGGCTCTATGCCATCCGGGACGTCACCGCCACGGTGGAGTCGCTGGACCTGATTACCGCCTCCATCCTGGCGAAGAAACTGGCTGCCGGCCTGGACGTGCTGGTCATGGACGTCAAGACCGGCGGTGGCGCCTTCATGGCCGAGGCCGAGGCGGCGCAGCGCCTGGCCGATAGCATCGTCCAGGTCGCCGAAGCGGCGGGCGTGCGCACCCGTGCCCTGGTCACCGACATGGACCAGCCCCTGGCACGCAGTGCCGGCAATGCCCTGGAAGTGGAGGAGGCCATCGCCCTGCTGGCCGGGGAGGTCCGCAGCGAGCGTCTCTGGCAGGTGGTCCTGGCCCTGGCCGAGGAAGGCTTGCAGCTGGCTGGGCTGGCCACGGATGCCTCTGCCGCTCGACGCCAATTGCTCGTGGCCTGGCGCAGCGGCGCGGCGCTGGAGCGCTTCGCGGCCATGAGCCTGGCCTTGGGTGGTCCCTCTGGCCTGACGACGTCTCCCTGGCAGCACCTGCCTCGGGCGCCGGTCGTGCGCCCCGTCCAGCCACCGAGCCCCGCTTGGGTACGGCGGGTCGATACCCGCGCCCTGGGGCTGCTGGTGGTGACGCTGGGCGGAGGACGACAGCGCCCGGAAGACGCCATAGATCCCGCCGTAGGCCTTGCCGAGCTGGCGCTGCCGGGCGAGCGGGTGGGGGAGGGGCGACCGTTGGGCCTGATCCATGCCCGGGACGAAGAGACCGCGGCGCAAGCCGAAGCTCAGCTAAGGGCAGCCTATGAACTCACCGAGGACGGGCCGGCGGCGCCAGCCCCGCCGGTACTCGATCGGCGCTAGCCAGAAGTCAGGAATCAGGAATCGCGGACAAAAAAAGACCCGGCAGAGCCGGGTCCAAAACCGTGATTAGCCTGATGAGGAGATAACCCGAAAGACCAACTGCTGGACCTTCAGTTATCGACCGATCTCGCGACCGGCTGATTTGAATAATAACAATTCTCATTCCATAGTCAAGCGTATTCGAGAATATTTCTTAATTGCCGTCGACGGGTCGCTCCGGGATGCTCCGCAGGCGGGTCACTTCCTTGTTCAGCGAGTCGATATGGCGCGCCATGTTCTCGATCAGGCTGTGGGCGATGCGCGGGGTGGTCTCCATCAGCGAGACGAACTGATCCTGCGGGATCACCAGCACCGTACAGGCGGTCCGGGCGATCACGCTGGCGGTCCGCGGCGTATGGGTGAAGACCGCCAGGGCGCCGACGATCTCGTCCTGGCACACCTCGCCCACCTTGCAGCCATCGACCCAGGCCTCGGCGTGGCCTTCGGTGATGACGAAGACGTGCTCGGCGGTATCACCTTGACGGATGATCTCGTCGCCAGCCGCATAGCGACGGAAGCCCGTCGCCGGTTGGGTCACCGGCGGCTTGAGGCGGATCAGCGCCTGGGCCAGCAGCGCCTGTTGGCCCAGCAGATAGCGCAGCAGGGCATCGCGTTGGGCAGGGGTTGCGGTCGCCGCGGCCAGGAAGGCTTCGCGATCATAGGGCTGGATCAGCACCTCGGCTTCGCTCTCATAGTCGAGGCGGGGCAGGTCGAGCGTCCGGCCCAGACCGATCAGGTCGCCCTCGTCGAGCTGGAACAGTGCCCGCTGATCCAGCACCACCCGCAAGGGGCCCTGCTGGATCAGGTAGACCTCGTCGTCACGCATCCAGTCCTGCAACAGCGCTGCCGGACTCAGCGATAAAGGCGACCGGCTCGGCGTCACGCCACTGAGCAGTTGCGCGGGAATGGCCTGCAGCGCCTGGCGCAGCTGATCGACATAGGGGGGCTGATCGCCGATGAGGTACATGGTGCCAATTCCTTCTTGTTACGCAGAGGTTGTGACGTGGGTCGCACGATAAGCCGCCCGTCGGCGACCGTAAATCCGCAACGCTACGGGCTGTGACGGAGCGCTTGTTCTGCCTTCCGAGAGGTCACGGTCATCCCTGAACGCGACCCAGCCGACGGGTGATACGGGTAGGCAGTGCCTCCAGTTGTCCCTCGCGGCCCAGTTCCACGATCAGCGCCAGATCCTGTTCGGCCGGGTCCAGCGGATCCTGCGCCTGACGTTGCGCCGCCACCACGGCAAGGGTGGCCTCGGACGGATCGGTACCCGTGGCCTGGCGCTCCTGCAGCCAGCGCGCGATGAGTTCGTCGTCCGCCTGGCAGTCGATGATCAGCAGGGGCGTCGCCTGGGCTTCGGCCAGGCTCTGGGCGGCCTGGCGCTGGCCCTGCTTGAGGTAGGTGGCGTCGAGTACCAGCGGATAGCCGGCGGCCAGCACCTGGGCGCCGAGTTCGTGCAGGCGGGCATAGGTGGCCTCGCCGGCCGCGGCGCTGTAGCGCGTGGCCTCGTCGCTGTCGGCATAGAGCCGCTGGCGTTCGACGTCGGATCTCAGGCGAATGGCGCCGAGCGCTTCCACCAGCGCCAGGGCCACGGTGCTCTTGCCGATGCCCGACACGCCATGCATCACTGCCACGAAGGGCTGGGGCACTCGGGTGTAGCCTTCGGCCAGCGCGGTGTAGCTGCGATAGCCGGCGAGGATCTCGGCGCGCAGCTCCGCATCCTCGGCCTGGCCCAGGCGGAACAGGGCGATCTTGGCGCGCACCATGGCGCGATAGGCCTTGTAGAAGTCGAGCAGGGCCAGCCCCTGGTAGTCGCCGGTCGCCTCGAAGTAGGCATTGACGAATCTGTTGCTCAGCGCCCCAAGGCCGCGGTCCTCCAGGTCCATGGCCAGGAAGCCGGCGTCGCCCAGTGTATCGGTCAGGCGGAAGGGCTCGTTGAATTCGATGCAGTCGAACAGCACCACCTCGCCATCGAGCAGGGTGGCGTTGGCCAGGTGGATGTCGCCGTGGCATTCGCGGATGTAGCCCTCGCGGCAACGCGCCTCGAACAGCGGCAGCAGACGGGCGTAGCTGGCCTCGGCCCAGGCTTCGAGCTGGTCGAGCTGCTTGAGATCGGCGGCTTCGTCGAGCATGGCGCGGATCTGCTCGAAGTTCTGCCGCACCGGCGCCATGGCAGCGTCCGGCGTGCACAGCGGATGCTCCGCTGCGACCTGCGGCGCCACCAGGTGGAAGCGGGCGATCTGCTCGGCCAGGGCGTCGATGTGCGCGGGGCTCAGCTCGCCGCGCTTCTGCACTTCGCTGAGCAGCTGGCTCTGGGGGAATTCCCGCATGCGCAGGGCGTATTCGATCACCGGGCCGTCGCCACCCAGTTGAGGTGCGCTCTCGCTGCCGGTGATGGCCACTACGTCCTGATAGAGTCCCTGCGTCAGGCGCTGGTTGAGCCGCAGCTCCTCGCGGCAGAAATGGCCCCTGGCCTCCAGCTCGGTGAAATCGAGAAAGCCGAAATTCACCGGCTTCTTGATCTTGTAGGCGACTTCGCCCGTCAGCACGACCCAGGAAATATGGGTTTCGATGACCCGAAATGCCAACGTCGGATGGGGATAGAGCGCCGGATTCTGCAGGGCGGAAATCAGTAGTTGGCTCACGGGCGATCCTTAATAGAAATGGATGCCGGCATTATCCCTGCCAGGGCTCCCCACGCAAGCCGTGCGCCCTTCATGGAGGCCATGAACGAGAGCTGACGAAGCGCCGGTCGACCGGTGCCGAGCGCCGGGCAACCTGCGTATAATCCGCCGCCATGAAGCGACCCCGATCCTCCCGTTCCCGCAAGCGCAAGACCTTCGACTGGCGCCGTCTCTCCGGCTGGGCAATCAAGCTCGGCCTGGTCGCGCTGGTTGGCCTGGCCGGCCTGTGCATCTATCTCGATGCCGTGGTCCAGGAAAAATTCTCCGGCAAGCGCTGGACCATCCCGGCCAAGGTCTATGCCCGGCCGCTGGAATTGTTCAATGGCGTCAAGCTCAGCCGCGACGACTTCCTCACCGAACTCGATGCCCTCGGCTATCGCCGCGAAAAGACCGTGGACGGTCCCGGCAGCGTTGCCGTGGGTGCCTCCACTGTCGATCTGAATACCCGTGGCTTCCAGTTCTACGAGGGGGTCGAACCGCCCCGGGCGATCCGCGTACGCTTCGCCGGCGGTACCGTGTCGGGCGTCAGTGCCCTGGATGGCAGCAACCTCGCCGTCGCCCGCCTCGAGCCGCTGATGATCGGCGGCATCTACCCCGCGCACAATGAAGACCGCATCCTGATCAAGCTGGACCAGGCGCCGCCGCACCTGGTCGATGGCCTGGTGGCGGTCGAGGACCGCGAGTTCTGGCATCACCACGGTGTATCGCCCAAGTCCATCGCCCGCGCCGTCTGGGTCAACGCCACCAGTGGCCAGGTCCGCCAGGGCGGCAGCACCCTGACCCAGCAGTTGGTGAAGAACTTCTACCTCACCAACGAACGCAGCATCACCCGTAAGGGCACCGAAGCGCTCATGGCCCTGCTGCTGGAGCTGCACTACAGCAAGCAGGAAATCCTCGAGGCCTACCTCAACGAAGTCTTCCTCGGTCAAGACGGCTCCCGCGCCATCCACGGTTTCGGTCTGGCTGCCCAGTACTTCTTCGGCCAGCCCTTCAGCGAACTGAAGCTGCACCAGGTAGCCCTGCTGGTCGGCCTGGTGAAAGGTCCCTCCTACTACAATCCGCGGCGCTATCCCGAGCGGGCGATGGCGCGCCGCAACCTGGTGCTCGACCTCATGGCCGAGCAGGGCGTGGTCAGTGCCACCGAAGCCGAAGCCGCCAAGGCCCGGCCGCTGGGCATCACCAAGGCCGGCAGCCTGACCAACAGCTCCTTCCCGGCGTTCGTCGACCTGGTCAAGCGCCAGCTCAAGCAGGATTACCGCGACGAAGACCTTACTGAAGAAGGCCTGCGCATCTTCACCAGTTTCGATCCCATCCTGCAGACCAAGGCCGAGGCCGCCATGGCCGAGGCCCTGAAGCGCATCGATGGCCGCAAGGGTGCGGAAAACGTCGAGTCGGCCATGGTGGTGACCAATCCGGAAACCGGCGAGGTCCAGGCCCTGCTCGGCGGTCGCGATCCGCGCTTCGCCGGCTACAACCGCGCCCTCGATGCGGTCCGCCAGGTCGGCTCGCTGATCAAGCCGGCGGTCTACCTCACCGCCCTGGAGCGCCCCAGCAAGTACACCCTGACCACCCTGATCCAGGACGAGCCTTTCTCGGTCAAGGGTGCCGACGGCCAGGTCTGGCGGCCGCAGAACTACGAGCACAAGGCCCACGGCACCATCTTCCTCTACCAGGGGCTGGCGCACTCCTACAACCTGTCCACGGCGCGCCTGGGCCTCGACCTGGGCGTGCCCGAGGTGCTCAAGACCGTCCAGCGCCTGGGTGTGAGTCGCGCGCTGCCGCCTTATCCAGCGACCCTGCTCGGCGCCGGCGCCCTGACGCCCATGGAAGTGGCGACCATGTACCAGACGCTGGCCAACGGCGGCTTCAACACCCCGTTGCGCAGTATCCGCAGCGTGCTCGACGCCAACGGCGAGCCGCTCAAGCGCTATCCCTTCCAGATCGAGCAGCGCTTCGATACCGGCGCCATCTACCTGGTGCAGTACGCCATGCAGCGCGTCATGCGCGAGGGTACCGGGCGCTCGGTCTACAACCAGATTCCCACCAGCGTGAACCTGGCGGGCAAGACCGGTACCACCAACGACTCCCGCGACAGCTGGTTCTCCGGCTTCAGCCAGGATCTGCTGGCGGTGGTCTGGCTGGGGCGCGACGACAATGGCAAGACGCCCCTGACCGGCGCGACCGGTGCCCTGCAGGTGTGGAGCAACTTCATGCGCCGCGCCGATCCGGTCTCGCTGGACATGCCGGTACCCGACAACGTGGTCCAGGCCTGGGTGGATGCCACTACCGGCCGCGGTACCGACCCCTCGTGTCCCAATGCCGTGCAGATGCCTTATATTCGCGGCAGTGAGCCGCCGCCGGGTGCCTCCTGTGGTGCGCCGGCCGCACCCGCCGCCGGGCAGGGCGGCAACGGCGGCAATCCGGTCATGGATTGGGTCAAGGGTTGGTTGAATTGAGAGGTCCCAAGGTGACGAAAGCAGTCTGGCCGGTGATGATCGCCGGCGTTCTCCTCGCCGGTTGTGCCACGCCGCAGCGTGGCGCCATTCCCGTGGTCGACTCCGGTGGCCCTGTCTCCAATGGCGAACTCTATCGCCAGGGCAACAACCGGCCCATGCCGATCCAGCGCCAGGCGCCGGTCGCCGCCGCGCCCAGTGCGCCGGCCGACTCCGGGGTGACCGTCATGGTGCCAAGTGGCAGTTCCGCACCCCTGGAGACTTACGCCGCACCGGCCGCGTCCGCACCGCTGATCACCTCGTCCAGCCCCAGCGCGCCTGCCACCCAGGCACCGGCGCAGCCCAGCTACTCCCAGCCGGTCTATCCGCCGGCCAACCAGACCGGCTACGGCGCCGCCAGCAGTGCCCCTTCGGGCATTCCGTCCGCGGGCGCCGCCACCGGTGGCGGTCTGGCCGCCGACGAACAGCTGGACGGCCCAGTCCTGGCGCTGCTGACCACGGCGCAGCAACAGCAGAGCGGCGGTGACCTCAACGGTGCGTCGTCCAGCCTGGAGCGTGCCCAACGTATCGCTCCGCGCGAACCCCAGGTGCTCTACCGCCTGGCCCAGGTCCGCCTGGCGCAGAACGATCCCGCCCAGGGTGAGCAACTGGCTCGCCGTGCCCTGACCTACGCCAGCGGTCGTCCGGCCCTGCAGGCCAGTCTCTGGCAACTCATCGCCCAGGCGCGCGAGGCTCAGGGCGACGCCGCCGGCGCTGCCCTGGCCCGGCAAAAGGCTCAGGTGGGTACCTGATGGACGAGCGCCTGCCCGCCCTGGCCGATCAACTGCTGCAGATCGAGCGTGAATTGCGCCTGCTCGGGTGGTGGTCGGTGCACGCGCCTAGCGCCGAAGCCCTGGCCAGCCAGGAGCCCTTCTGCGTCGACACCCTGAGCTTCGCCCAGTGGCTGCAGTGGATCTTCGTGCCGCGGATGAAGCTGATCATCGAAAGCGATGCGGTCCTGCCGGCGCGCTCGGGCATCCGGCCGATGGCCGAGATGGTCTACCAGGGCAATCTCGATCCGGTCCTGCCCCTGCTCGCGTCCCTGGCCGAATTCGACCGCATCATCGAAAGCCCCTGAGCTACTTACCGCAGTTCTGCTCGATGGACAGCTGGATCTCCGCGGCCCGCTGCTCGCGCTCTTCCTCGGTCAGGCGGCGGGTCTCGCCCCGGCCCGATTGCACCATGACGCGGGGATTGTTACGCAACTGCGCCAGGTTCTGGCGTGACTGGTCGCAATACGCCTGCACCTTGGCCTGGTCCTCGCGCACCTGCGCCTTCACCTTGCGCTCGAGTTCCTGCTGCTGGGCGTCGTTGGAGACCGACGGCTGCTGGGCACCGTTGGGCAGCTTGTACGTGGGGGCGCTGCCACTGCCATTGATCTGCGGCGCCACCTTCACGTCCACCTCATTGGCCTTCTGGCCCTCGGGCGGCTGAGCACTGAAGTGGGTAACGCCCTTGTCGTCGGTCCACTTGTAGACCTGGGCGGCCTGGGCGGACAGGCTGCAGACGAAGGCCAGAGCGGGAAGCCAGAAGATCGAGCGCATGGGAATCCTATTAGGCGGAAGGGCAAGACCTCACTATAAGAGTTGGCGTCGACCATTTCACCAGGACCGACCACTGGCGGCCGATTGTGTGCAACCACACCTTTCGGCTTGACTTGCGCCGGTCGAATGCGAACAATCCAAAGTTCGCTGTAGCGAATCGGCCCAAAGCTGACTCCTCGGCAGACCATGAGGTGCCTACCCGCGCCGCCACAGTCAAATACCCTGCACCGCGTTACCTCGCGTCGGGTGGAAGCTCCAGCATTCATCGGAACCTTCCAACAAGGCTTTCTAGGCAGCTGAATCGTCGGTGATCACCGTCGCCCGTGCTCTGCCTTGCAGTCAACCGAACCTTGAACGTCCCAGATGGGCGTTCGCCACGCGTGGAATGAGGTGATACGTGGAGCTATTAACTGGCGCTGAGATGGTCGTCCGCTTCTTGCGCGACGAGGGCGTGAAACACATCTACGGGTACCCGGGCGGTGCCCTGCTGCACATCTACGACGCCCTGTTCAAGGAACCGGCGCTCAACCACATCCTGGTTCGTCACGAACAAGCCGCCACCCACATGGCCGACGGCTACGCCCGCGCCACCGGCAAGGCCGGCGTGATCCTGGTGACCTCCGGTCCCGGCGCGACCAACGCCATCACCGGTATCGCCACCGCCTACATGGACTCCATCCCCATGGTGGTCCTGTCCGGCCAAGTGCCGAGCAACATGGTCGGCACCGATGCCTTCCAGGAAACCGACATGGTCGGTATCTCCCGGCCGATCGTGAAGCACAGCTTCATCATCAAGCACCCCTCCGAGATCCCCGAAGTCCTCAAGAAGGCCTTCTACCTAGCCGAATCCGGTCGTCCCGGCCCGGTGGTGGTGGACATCCCTAAGGACATGGGCGATCCGACCAAGAAATACGAATACGTCTATCCGAAGAAGATCAAGCTGCGCTCCTACAACCCGGCACAGCGTGGCCACTCCGGCCAGATCCGCAAGGCCGTGGAAATGCTGGTCGCGGCCAAGCGGCCGATCCTCTATGCGGGCGGTGGCGTCATTCTTGGCGGTGCCTCCGGTGCCCTCACCGAGCTGGCGCGCCTGCTCAACCTGCCGGTCACCAATACCCTGATGGGGTTGGGTAGCTATCCCGGCAGCGATCGCCAATTTCTCGGTATGCTCGGCATGCACGGCAGCTACCCGGCCAACCTGGCCATGCACCACAGCGACGTCATCCTCGCCGTCGGTGCCCGTTTCGATGACCGCGTGATCAACGGTGCCAAGCGCTTCTGCCCGAACGCCAAGATCATCCACGTGGACATCGATCCGGCCTCCATCTCCAAGACCATCAAGGCCGACGT
Organism: Pseudomonas oryzihabitans; assembly: GCF_032027545.1. Lineage (GTDB taxonomy): Bacteria > Pseudomonadota > Gammaproteobacteria > Pseudomonadales > Pseudomonadaceae > Chryseomonas > Chryseomonas oryzihabitans_F. The sequence goes on from NZ_JAVSJB010000025.1 coordinate 50,511, forward strand.
GCCCATCGTCGGCCCGGTCGACAGCGTCCTCGCCGAGATGGTCAGCGTCGTCCGCGAGCTGAACGAGAAGCCCCACGCCGAAAGCCAGGCCACCTGGTGGAAGCAGATCGAGGAATGGCGCGGCAGCCGTGGCCTGTTCCCCTATAACAAGGGCGACGGCAGCATCATCAAGCCGCAGACCGTCATCGAGACGCTCTACGATGTCACCGGTGGGGATGCCTACGTCACCTCCGATGTCGGCCAGCACCAGATGTTTGCCGCCCAGTACTACCTGTACGACAAGCCCAATCGCTGGATCAACTCCGGCGGTCTCGGCACCATGGGCTTCGGCTTCCCGGCGGCCATGGGCGTCAAGCTCAACTTCCCCGATGCCGACGTTGCCTGCGTCACCGGCGAAGGCAGTGTGCAGATGAACATCCAGGAACTCTCCACCTGCCTGCAGTACGACCTGCCGGTGAAGATCGTCTGCCTCAACAACGGTGCCCTGGGCATGGTCCGCCAATGGCAGGACATGCAGTACAGCAGCCGCTACTCCCACTCCTACATGGAATCCCTGCCGGACTTCGTCAAGCTGGCCGAGGCCTATGGCCACGTCGGCATGCGCATCCAGCGTCTGGAAGACCTCAAGCCGATGATGGCCGAAGCCTTCGCCATGAAGGATCGCCTGGTCTTCCTCGACATCGCCGTGGACAACACCGAGCACGTCTATCCGATGCAGATCAAGGACGGCGCGATGCGCGACATGTGGCTGAGCAAGACGGAGCGGACCTGACCATGAGACACATCATCTCCCTGCTGCTGGAAAACGAGCCCGGCGCCCTGTCCCGCGTGGTCGGCCTGTTCTCCCAGCGCAACTACAACATCGAGAGCCTCACGGTCGCCGCGACCGAGGACCCGACCCTGTCGCGCCTGACCCTGACCACCATCGGCCAGGAAGAGACGGTCGAGCAGATCACCAAGAACCTCAACAAGCTCATCGAGGTGGTGAAACTGGTCAACCTGTCCGAGAGCGCCCACATCGAGCGCGAACTCCTGCTGATCAAGGTCAAGGCCACCGGCGCCCAGCGCGCCGAGGTCAAGCGCACCACCGACATCTTCCGTGGCCAGATCGTCGACGTCGGCAGCAGCGTGTATACCATTCAGCTGGCGGGCACCAGCGAGAAGATCGACAGCTTCATCCAGGCGATCGGCGCCGCGTCCATCCTCGAGGTGGTGCGTAGCGGCGTGACCGGAATATCCCGTGGCGACAAAGCCCTGAGCATCTGATACCCCCTTTTCCAGGAGAACCTGCAATGCGCGTTTACTACGACAAAGACTGTGACCTTTCCATCATCCAGGGCAAGAAGGTCGCCATCATCGGCTACGGCTCCCAGGGCCACGCCCACGCCTGCAACCTGAAGGACTCCGGCGTCGACGTCGTCGTCGGTCTGCGCAGCGGCTCGGCCACCGTGGCCAAGGCCGAGGCCCATGGCCTGACCGTCAAGCCGGTCAAGGACGCCGTCGCCTCCGCCGACGTGGTCATGATCCTGACCCCCGATGAATTCCAGTCCAAGCTGTACAAGGACGAGATCGAGCCGAACCTGAAGCAGGGCGCCACCCTGGCCTTCGCCCACGGTTTCGCCATCCACTACAATCAGGTCGTGCCCCGTGCCGATCTGGACGTCATCATGATCGCTCCCAAGGCCCCGGGTCACACCGTGCGCTCCGAGTTCGTCAAGGGCGGCGGCATCCCTGACCTGGTCGCCGTCCACCAGGACGCTTCCGGCAACGCCAAGAACGTCGCCCTGTCCTACGCCTGTGGCGTTGGCGGCGGCCGTACCGGCATCATCGAAACCACCTTCAAGGACGAGACCGAAACCGACCTGTTCGGCGAGCAGGCCGTGCTGTGCGGTGGTGCGGTCGAGCTGGTCAAGGCCGGTTTCGAAACCCTGGTCGAAGCTGGCTACGCGCCGGAAATGGCCTACTTCGAGTGCCTGCACGAACTCAAGCTGATCGTCGACCTCATGTACGAAGGCGGCATCGCCAACATGAACTACTCGATCTCCAACAACGCCGAGTACGGTGAGTACGTGACCGGCCCCGAGGTGATCAACGCCGAGTCCCGCGCTGCCATGAAGAATGCGCTCAAGCGCATCCAGAACGGCGAATACGCCAAGATGTTCGTGGCCGAGGGTGCGTCCAACTACGCCTCTATGACCGCCTACCGCCGCAACAACGCGGCTCACCCCATCGAGCAGGTCGGCGAGAAACTGCGTGCCATGATGCCCTGGATCGCGTCGAACAAGATCGTCGACAAGACCAAGAACTGATCGCGCAGGGCGCTGCCCTGTAACGAACGGTAAAGACGCGGCCTTGGCCGCGTTTTTTATTGCACTGCCCACGGCCCCGGCAATGCCTTAGCATGGGAGGTTAGGCTGAACCCTGTGCGTACGGGGTCAGTCCAACCCGTCAGGTAATGCCCAAGGAAAATCCATGAGCGAGCGTCCCGAAGAAACCCCGTCCCCTTCCACCACCGACGGCCTCATCCCCGTGGATGAGCACATCGAGGAAACCCAGGACGCCCAGGGGCGCAAGATCAGACGCCGTGGCGTGTACCTGCTGCCCAACCTGTTCACCACCGCGGCGCTCTTCGCCGGCCTCTATTCCATCATCAAGGGCGTCGCTGCCCAGACCGCCTTCACCCAGGGGCAATACGAGCTGGCCTCCGCAGGCTTCTCCGCTGCCGCCGCGGCGATCTTCATCGCCATGGTGCTCGATGGTCTGGACGGTCGCGTCGCCCGCATGACCAATACCCAAAGTGCTTTCGGCGAACAATACGATTCGCTGTCCGACATGGTCGCCTTCGGTGTCGCCCCGGCGATCCTGGCTTTCCAGTGGGCCTTGAGTGGCCTGGGTAACGTCGGCTGGGCCGTCGCCTTCATCTATGTAGCCGGCGCCGCCCTGCGCCTCGCGCGCTTCAACACCCAGATCGGCTCGGTGGACAAGCGCTACTTCATCGGCCTGGCCAGTCCTTCGGCGGCCGCCCTGGTAGCCGGTACCGTCTGGTGCTTCAGTGACTTCGGCATCCTGGGCTCCAAGCTCTCCTTCCTGGTTGCCCTCATGGTGGCTGCCGCCGGCATGCTCATGGTCAGCAACTTCAAGTACTGGAGCTTCAAGACCCTGGGGCTGAAAGGCCGGGTACCCTTCGTGGTCATCCTGATCGCCGTGCTGGTCTTCGCCGTGGTCTTCACCGATCCACCGCGCGTCCTGCTGCTGGGCTTCCTCGCCTATGCCGTCTCCGGCCCCCTCATGACCCTCTGGCGCGGCCGTCGTACCGGTCGGGCCTAAGTCTCCAAAGAAGGGGCTGCGCAAGCAGCCCCTTCTTTTTTGCCCTTTTGGAAAATAACCTGTTGACCTGTTCCG
>NZ_JAVSJB010000026.1:0-39909 GCF_032027545.1 Pseudomonas oryzihabitans
GAAACGGAAAAAAGGCCCTTCGGGGCCTTTTTTCTTGCCTCGCGAAATTGACAGATGGCAAAAGAGGCGTTCTTGACAGGCGCGAGCGACATCCTTAGAATTGCGCCTCCTTTAATCGGGCACCTTTTTGCCCGAGGGGAAAGCTTGGAGTCTGAGGTCAAATGCAAAATCAACAAATCCGTATTCGGTTGAAGGCTTTTGATCATCGCCTGATCGATCAATCCACCCAGGAAATCGTGGAAACCGCGAAACGTACTGGTGCTCAGGTGCGTGGTCCGATTCCTCTGCCTACCCGCAAGGAACGTTACACAGTGCTGATTTCTCCGCACGTCAACAAGGATGCTCGTGACCAGTACGAAATTCGTACCCACAAGCGTGTGCTCGACATCGTTCAGCCCACCGACAAGACCGTCGATGCGCTGATGAAGCTCGATCTCGCCGCTGGCGTTGAAGTGCAAATCAGCCTCGGCTGAGACCGTCAAGGTTTCGGTCGTGTAACGCTCTGAAATGGGCGGCCATAGCGGGTGAAAGCCCCGTACACTCAAGAGGTTCTCAACATGACGATTGGTTTAGTCGGTCGTAAATGCGGTATGACCCGCGTTTTCACCGAAGAAGGCGTTTCCGTTCCGGTTACGGTCATTGAGATCGAGCCGAATCGCGTAACCCAATTCAAGAGCGAAGAAACCGATGGCTACCGTGCCATTCAGGTAACCGTGGGCGAGCGTCGTGCTTCCCGCGTGACCAAGGCGCAAGCCGGTCACTTCGCCAAGGCCAGCGTCGCTGCTGGTCGTAGCGTCCTCGAATTCCGCCTGGAAGACGGTGAATACAAGGCCGGTGACGAAGTCACTGTAGCCCTGTTCGAAGCCGGTCAGATGGTTGATGTCACTGGTCAGTCCAAAGGTAAGGGCTACGCCGGTACCATCAAGCGCTGGAACTTCCGTGGTCAGGACAACACCCACGGTAACTCCGTTTCCCACCGTGCACCTGGTTCCATCGGCCAGTGCCAGACTCCTGGTCGTGTGTTCAAGGGCAAGAAAATGTCCGGTCACCTGGGTGCGGAGCGTGTAACCGTTCAGTCGCTGGAAGTCGTGCGTGTAGACGCCGAACGCAACCTGCTGCTGGTCAAGGGTGCCGTCCCCGGCGCGCCGGGTGGTGACGTGATCGTGCGTCCCGCTGTCAAGGCCCGTGGTTGAGAGGAGAGAGAACATGCAACTCAATGTGAATGGCTCTCAAGCTATCGAAGTCTCCGAGCACACCTTCGGCGGTGAATTCAACGAGACCCTGGTCCACCAGGCAGTCGTGGCCTACATGGCTGGCGGTCGTCAGGGCACCCGTGCCCAGAAGACCCGTTCCGAAGTCCGTGGCGGCGGTAAGAAGCCCTGGCGTCAGAAGGGCAGCGGTCGTGCCCGTGCCGGTACCATCCGCAGCCCCATCTGGCGTTCCGGTGGCGTGGCTTTCGCAGCCAAGCCCCAGGATCACAGCCAGAAGCTGAACAAGAAGATGTACCGCGCTGCACTGCGCTCCATCCTCGCCGAGCTGGTCCGTCTGGACCGTCTGGTCGTAGTTGACGACTTCGCCGTCGACGCGCCCAAGACCAAGACCCTGGTCAGCAAGCTGGACGGCCTGGGCCTGAGCGACGTGCTGATCGTGACCGACGCTGTCGACCAGAACCTGTATCTGGCCGCCCGCAACCTGCCTTTCGTCGACGTGCGTGATGTCCAGGGTTCCGACCCGGTCAGCCTGATCGCCTACGACAAGGTGCTGGTCACTGTGTCCGCCGTGAAGAAATTCGAGGAGCTGCTGGCATGAACCAGGAACGCGTATTCAAAGTGCTGCTTGGCCCGCACATCTCCGAGAAGGCCACCATGCTGGCGGACAGCCAGAAGCAGTTCGTATTCAAGGTTGCCACCGATGCAACCAAGCTGGAAATCAAGAAGGCCGTCGAGCAACTGTTCGAGGTCAAGGTTCGCAGCGTCAGCACCCTGAACGTCCAGGGCAAGACCAAGCGCACCGCTCGTGGTCTGGGCAAGCGTAACGACTGGAAAAAAGCGTACATCGCGCTCCAGCCGGGCCAGGATCTCGACTTTTCCAGCAGCGCCGAGTAATCAGGGGGCATCATGGCAATCGTAAAATGCAAGCCGACCTCCGCTGGCCGCCGCTTTGTGGTCAAGGTGGTCAACGCTGATCTGCACAAGGGCGCTCCTTATGCTCCTTTGCTGGAGAAGAAGAGCAAGTCCGGCGGCCGTAACAACAACGGTCGTATCACCACTCGCCACATCGGCGGTGGTCACAAGCAGCACTACCGTCTGGTCGATTTCCGGCGCAACAAGGATGGCATCCCTGCCGTCGTTGAGCGTATCGAATACGATCCGAACCGTACCGCGCACATCGCTCTGCTGAAGTACGCCGATGGCGAGCGTCGCTACATCATCGCCCCCAAGGGTGTTGCTGCTGGTGATCAGCTCATGTCCGGCGCTGGCGCTCCCATCAAGGCCGGCAACAACCTCCCGCTGCGTAACGTACCGGTCGGTAGCACCATCCACGGTATCGAGCTGAAGCCTGGCAAAGGTGCTCAGATCGCTCGTTCCGCTGGTACCTCCGCTCAGTTGGTCGCCCGTGAAGGCGCCTACGTCACCGTGCGTCTGCGCAGCGGTGAAATGCGCAAGGTGCTGTCCGAGTGCCGCGCTACCCTGGGTGAAGTGTCCAACGGCGAGCACAGCCTGCGTTCGCTGGGTAAGGCCGGTGCCACTCGCTGGCGTGGTGTGCGTCCGACCGTTCGTGGTGTTGCCATGAACCCGGTTGATCACCCGCATGGTGGTGGTGAGGGTCGTACTTCCGGTGGCCGTCATCCGGTTTCGCCATGGGGCGTCAAGACCAAGGGTCTCAAGACGCGCTCCAACAAGCGTACCGACAAGATGATTGTCCGTCGCGGCAAGTAATCAGTAGAGGATTCGACTGTGCCCCGTTCTCTGAAGAAAGGTCCTTTTATCGATCTTCACCTGTTGAAGAAGATCGAAGTCGCGGTGGAAAAGAACGAACGCAAACCGATCAAGACCTGGTCGCGTCGTTCGATGATCCTGCCGCAAATGGTCGGCCTGACCATCGCTGTGCACAACGGTCGTCAACATGTCCCCGTTCTGGTGAACGAAGACATGGTCGGCCACAAACTCGGCGAGTTCGCTGCTACCCGCACCTATCGCGGTCATGCGGCTGACAAGAAAGCCAAGCGTTAAGGGGTAAGGAAGATGGAAGTAGCCGCTAAGCTGTCGGGCGCTCGTATCTCCGCCCAGAAAGCCCGCTTGGTCGCCGACCAGATCCGCGGGAAGAAGGTGGGCGAAGCGCTCAATCTGTTGACTTTCAGCAGCAAGAAAGCCGCTGAAATCATGAAGAAGGTGCTCGAGTCGGCCGTGGCCAACGCCGAGCACAATGAAGGCGCCGACGTGGATGACCTGAAGGTTTCCACTGTCTTCGTAAACGAAGGTCGTTCGCTCAAGCGCATCATGCCGCGTGCCAAAGGTCGTGCTGATCGCATCGTGAAGCGGTCTTGCCATATCACGGTCAAGGTTGCGGACAAGTAACGGAGTCGATCAGATGGGTCAGAAAGTACATCCCAATGGCATTCGCCTGGGCATCGTCAAGGAGCACACCTCGGTCTGGTACGCGGATAAGCGCACTTATGCGGACTATCTGCTGGCCGACCTGAAGGTTCGTGAGTATCTCCAGGACAAACTAAAAAGCGCGTCCGTAAGCCGTATCGATATTCATCGTCCGGCTCAAACCGCACGCATCACCATCCACACCGCCCGTCCCGGTATCGTGATCGGCAAGAAGGGTGAGGATGTCGAGAAGCTGCGTCAGGACCTGACCGCAAGAATGGGTGTGCCCGTGCACATCAACATCGAAGAGATCCGCAAGCCGGAGCTCGACGGTGCCCTGGTTGCGCAGAGCGTTGCGCAGCAGCTTGAGCGTCGTGTGATGTTCCGTCGCGCCATGAAGCGCGCCGTGCAGAACGCGATCCGCATTGGTGCCAAAGGCATCAAGATTCAGGTGAGCGGTCGTCTGGGCGGTGCTGAAATCGCCCGTACCGAGTGGTATCGCGAAGGTCGTGTGCCCCTGCACACCCTGCGTGCCGATATCGACTACGCCACTGCGGAAGCCCACACCACCTACGGTGTGATCGGTGTGAAGGTTTGGATCTTCAAAGGTGAGGTCATTGGTGGCCGCCAGGAAGAACTGAAGCCCGTCGCCCCGGCTCCGCGCAAAAAAGCTGCTGCTAAGTAAGGAGTACGCAACATGCTGCAACCCAAGCGTACAAAATTCCGCAAGCAGATGACCGGCCACAACCGTGGTCTGGCTCATCGTGGTAGCAAGGTCAGCTTCGGCGAGTACGCGCTGAAGGCTGTCGGCCGTGGCCGTCTGACCGCTCGCCAGATCGAATCCGCACGTCGTGCGCTGACCCGTCACGTGAAGCGTGGCGGCAAGATCTGGATCCGCGTCTTCCCTGACAAGCCTGTCACCAAGAAGCCTCTCGAAGTGCGGATGGGTAAAGGTAAGGGTAGTGTCGAGTACTGGGTAGCCCAGATCCAGCCGGGCAAGGTCCTGTACGAGATCGAGGGTGTTTCCGAGGATCTGGCGCGTCAGGCATTCGCCCTGGCCGCTGCCAAGCTTCCGCTCGAAACCTCCTTTGTTAAGCGGACGGTGATGTGATGAAAGCGAAAGATTTGCGTGAGAAATCCGTAGAGGAGCTGAACGAGCAGCTTCTCAACCTGCTGCGTGACCAGTTCAATCTGCGTATGCAGAAGGCAACTGGCCAGTTGGGTCAGTCTCACATGCTCTCGCAAGTGAAGCGCGACATCGCTCGCGTCAAGACTGTGCTGAACCAGCAAGCAGGTAAGTGATCATGGCTGAAGCTGAAAAAACTGTCCGTACGCTGACCGGCCGAGTGGTCAGCGACAAGATGGACAAAACCGTCACCGTACTGATCGAGCGTCGCGTCAAGCACCCGATCTACGGTAAATACGTGAAGCGTTCCACCAAACTGCACGCCCACGACGAAACCAATCAGTGCCGCATTGGTGACCTGGTCACCATTCGCGAAACCCGCCCCCTGGCCAAGACCAAGGCGTGGACCCTGGTTGACGTCGTCGAGCGCGCCGTTCAGGTATAAGGGTAGAGAGCCATGATCCAGACTCAATCCATGCTTGACGTCGCCGACAACAGCGGCGCTCGTCGCGTGATGTGCATCAAGGTGCTCGGCGGTTCCCACCGCCGTTACGCCGGCATCGGCGACATCATCAAAGTCACCGTCAAGGAAGCAATTCCGCGCGGCAAGGTGAAGAAAGGTCAGGTGATGACTGCAGTCGTCGTGCGTACCAAGCACGGCGTCCGCCGCACCGACGGTTCCATCATCCGCTTCGACGGCAACGCCGCGGTTCTGCTGAACAACAAGCAAGAGCCGATTGGCACCCGTATCTTTGGGCCGGTGACCCGTGAACTTCGCTCCGAGAAGTTCATGAAGATCGTCTCCCTTGCCCCCGAAGTGCTGTAAGGAGTAGCCGACATGCAAAAGATTCGTCGTGACGACGAGGTAATCGTCATTGCCGGCAAGGACAAGGGCAAGCGTGGCAAGGTGCTGAAGGTGCTCGCCGATGACCGTCTGGTCGTTGGTGGGGTAAACCTGATCAAGCGCCACACCAAGCCCAACCCCATGCTGGGTGTTCAGGGTGGCATCGTAGAGAAAGAAGCCCCTCTGCATGTCTCCAACGTTGCCATTTTCAACTCCGAGACCAACAAGGCTGACCGCGTTGGTTTCAAAGTCGAAGACGGCAAGAAGATTCGTATCTTCAAGTCGACCCAAAAAGCGGTCCAGGCCTGAAGCTGCTAGGTAGATCACCATGGCTCGATTGAAAGAGATTTATCGGAAGGAAATCGCGCCCAAGCTGAAAGAGCAGCTTCAGCTGGGTAACGTGATGGAAGTTCCGCGCATCACCAAGATCACCTTGAACATGGGTCTGGGCGAAGCGGTCGGTGACAAGAAGATCATCGACAACGCTGTAGCTGACCTGGAAAAGATCGCTGGTCAAAAGCCGGTCGTGACTTATGCCCGCAATTCCATTGCTGGCTTCAAGATTCGCGAAGGCTGGCCGATCGGCGTCAAGGTGACCCTGCGTAGCGATCGCATGTATGAATTCCTGGATCGTCTGCTGTCCATCTCCCTGCCGCGCGTACGTGACTTCCGCGGCCTGAATGCCAAGTCCTTCGATGGTCGTGGCAACTACAGCATGGGCGTGAAGGAGCAGATCATCTTCCCGGAAATCGATTACGACAAGATCGATGCGCTGCGTGGTATGGACATCACCCTGACCACCACCGCTCGTACCGACGAGGAAGGCCGTGCGCTGCTGCGTGCGTTCAACTTCCCGTTCCGTAACTGATTGAGGTCTTCAGATGGCTAAGCAAAGCATGATTAACCGCGAGCTGAAGCGTCAGCAGACGGTTGCCAAGTACGCCAAGAAGCGCGCCGAACTGAAGGCGACCATCGGTAATGTCAACGCGTCCCCCGAGGACCGTTGGAATGCCCAGGTCGCCCTGCAGAAGCAGCCCCGTGACGCCAGCGCCAGCCGCATGCGTAACCGCTGCCGCCTGACCGGTCGTCCGCACGGCGTGTACCGCAAGTTCGGTCTGTCCCGCATCAAGCTGCGTGAAGCAGCCATGCGCGGTGACGTGCCCGGCCTGGTGAAGGCCAGCTGGTAACAGCTAGCGCCTTTCATCGCGGTAATTGAATCAAGCCCCTTTTGGGGCTTGATTCGTTTCAGGCCGATCTCTAGAATGCTCGGCTCGCCCGAATCGGCCTATTGCCGAGGGGTGATTTTGAGAGCCGGTAGGCTCAATTTCTGTATTAGGAGCTAATAGCCCATGAGTATGCAGGACCCGTTAGCAGACATGCTAACTCGTATCCGTAATGCCCAGATGGCTGAAAAGGCCGTTGTGAGCATGCCTTCTTCCAAGCTGAAGGCTGCCGTTGCCAAAGTCCTCAAGGACGAAGGTTACATCGCGGATTTTCAGGTCAGCGCGGAATCCAAGCCGTCGCTGTCCATCGAGCTGAAGTACTTCGAAGGCAAGCCTGTCATCGAAGAGCTGAAGCGTAGCAGCCGTCCCGGTCTGCGCCAGTACAAAGCCGTTGACCAGCTGCCGAAAGTGCGTGGCGGTCTGGGCGTGTCGATCGTTTCCACCAACAAAGGTGTGATGACTGATCGTGCGGCCCGTGCTGCTGGTGTTGGCGGCGAAGTGCTCTGCACAGTCTTCTAAGGGGAATCAGCATGTCTCGCGTTGCTAAAAACCCTGTAAGACTGCCTGCAGGCGTCGAAGTTAATCTGGCCGGTCAGGCTCTTTCGATCAAGGGTGCCAAGGGCGCTCTGGAACTGAAGGTCCATCCGTCCGTTGAAGTCACTCAAGAGTCCGGTGAGCTGCGTTTTGCTGCTCGCAATGGCGATCAGCAGACCCGTGCGATGGCCGGCACTACCCGTGCCCTGGTCAACAACATGGTGGTCGGCGTCAGCCAGGGCTTCGAGCGCAAGCTGCAACTGGTCGGTGTGGGCTACAAGGCCCAGGCCAAAGGTCAGGTGCTGAACCTCGCTCTGGGCTTCTCTCACCCCGTGGACTACGACCTGCCGCAAGGCATCACCGCAGAAACCCCCAACCAGACCGAAATCCTGATCAAGGGTATCGACAAGCAGCTGGTCGGCCAGGTTGCGGCTGAGATTCGTGGTTTCCGTCCGCCGGAGCCTTACAAGGGCAAGGGTGTACGGTATGCCGACGAAGTCGTCCACCGTAAAGAAGCCAAGAAAAAGTAGGGCATAGCAAATGACCGTCAAGAAAGAAACCCGACTGCGTCGCGCTCGCAAGGCTCGCCTGAAGATGCGCGAGCTGGAAGTGGTCCGTCTGTGCGTGTACCGCTCTTCCCAGCACATCTATGCCCAGGTCATCGCGGCCGACGGCAGCAAGGTCCTGGCCAGCGCTTCTACGCTGGACAAAGAACTGCGCGAAAGCGCTACCAGCAACGTCGAGGCGGCCAAGAAAGTTGGTCTGCTGGTCGCCGAGCGTGCCAAGGCCGCTGGCGTTACCCAGGTGGCCTTTGATCGTTCTGGCTTCAAGTACCATGGTCGCGTCAAAGCGCTGGCCGACGCTGCTCGTGAAGGCGGGCTGGAGTTCTAAGTCATGGCAAATAACGATCAAAAGCGCGACGAAGGCTATATCGAGAAGCTGGTTCAAGTTAACCGCGTAGCCAAAACCGTGAAAGGCGGCCGTATCTTCGCCTTCACCGCTCTGACCGTGGTTGGCGATGGCAAAGGCCGCGTTGGCTTCGGCCGTGGCAAGGCCCGTGAAGTGCCTGCCGCCATCCAGAAAGCTATGGAAGCTGCTCGCCGCAACATGATCCAGGTGGATCTGAACGGCACCACCCTGCAGTACCCGGTCAAGGCCGCCCATGGCGCCTCCAAGGTGTACATGCAGCCCGCTTCCGACGGTACCGGCATCATCGCCGGTGGTGCCATGCGCGCCGTCCTGGAAGTCGCTGGTGTGCAGAACGTCCTGGCCAAGTGCTACGGCTCCACCAACCCGGTAAACGTGGTGTACGCGACCTTCGAAGGTCTCAAGCACATGCAGGCACCGGAAGCTGTTGCCGCCAAGCGTGGCAAGAGCGTCGAGGAGATTCTCTGATCATGGCTAACGCAACCGTCAAGGTCACGCTGATCAAGAGCGTCCACGGCCGTCTGGCCAATCACAAGGCTTGCGTCAAGGGTCTCGGCCTGCGTCGCATCGGTCACACCGTCGAGGTTCAGGACACTCCTGAAAATCGCGGCATGATCAACAAGGCCTATTACCTTCTGCGTGTGGAGGGTTAAGTCATGAAATTGAATGATCTGCGTTCTGCTCCCGGCGCTCGTCGCGAGAAGCTGCGTCCCGGTCGTGGTATCGGTAGCGGCCTGGGCAAGACCGGTGGTCGCGGCCACAAGGGTCTGACCTCCCGCTCCGGCGGCAAGGTTGCCCCGGGCTTCGAGGGCGGCCAGCAGCCGCTGCACCGCCGTCTGCCCAAGTTCGGCTTCGTATCGCTGAAGGCCCTGGATCGCGCCGAGGTTCGTACCTCCGAGCTGGCCAAGGTTGACGTCGACGTAGTTGATCTGCAGGCACTGAAAGACGCCAACGTGATCAGCCGCGACATCAAGCGTGTCAAGGTTGTGCTGTCCGGCGACGTTACTCGTGCCGTCATCCTGAAGGGCATTGGTGCCACCAAGGGTGCACGTGCGGCCATCGAAGCAGCTGGCGGCAAGATCGAGGAATAAATGGCTAAGCAAGGTGCTCTCTCTGCGCTCAGCAAGAGCGGTGGTATGTCCGAGCTGTGGACCCGCCTCCGATTCCTGTTTTTGGCGATCATCGTCTACAGGATTGGTGCGCACATCCCTGTTCCGGGTATCAATCCCGATCAGCTGGCCGCACTGTTCAGGCAGAACGAGGGGACCATTCTTAGCCTCTTCAACATGTTCTCCGGCGGTGCGCTGGAGCGGATGAGTATCTTTGCACTGGGGATCATGCCGTACATCTCGGCGTCGATCATCATGCAGCTGCTTACCGCGATCAGCCCACAGCTGGAGCAATTGAAGAAAGAGGGTGAGTCTGGTCGTCGCAAGATCAGCCAGTACACCCGTTACGGCACGCTGGTTCTGGCGCTTGTTCAGGCCACCGGGATGTCGGTAGGACTTGCCAGTCAGGGTGTCGCGTTCAGCGTGGGCTTCAGCTTCTATTTCGTCGCTGTCACCACGTTCGTCGCCGGTGCGCTGTTCATGATGTGGCTCGGTGAGCAGATCACCGAGCGCGGTATCGGCAACGGCATCTCGATGCTGATCTTCGCCGGCATCGTCGCGGGCTTGCCTCGCGCCATCGGCCAGTCCTTCGAGTCGGCACGGCAGGGCGATATCAACATCTTCGCGCTGATCATGGTGGGTGTGGTGGCTGTGGCCATCATCGCCTTCGTGGTGTTCATCGAGCGTGGTCAGCGTCGCATTGCGGTGCACTACGCCAAGCGTCAGCAAGGTCGCAAGGTCTTCGCTGCGCAGAACAGCCATCTGCCGCTCAAGGTGAATATGGCTGGGGTCATTCCGGCGATCTTCGCCAGCAGCATTCTGCTGTTCCCGGCATCGCTCGGTTCGTGGTTCGGTCAGTCCGAAGGTCTCGGTTGGTTGCAGGACGTGGCTCAGGCCATCGCTCCTGGTCAGCCGCTGAACATCTTGCTGTTTAGTGCAGGGATCATTTTCTTCTGCTTCTTCTATACAGCGCTGATGTTCAATCCCAAGGACGTGGCCGAGAACCTGAAGAAATCCGGAGCGTTCATTCCGGGTATTCGTCCAGGTGAGCAGTCTGCGCGCTACATCGATGGCGTGCTGACCCGGCTGACCATGTTCGGTGCCCTGTACATGACGGCGGTGTGCTTGTTGCCCCAGTTCCTGGTGGTCGCGGCGAACGTGCCGTTCTATCTCGGTGGGACCTCGTTGCTGATCGTGGTGGTAGTGGTCATGGACTTCATGTCCCAGGTCCAGTCCCATCTCGTATCTCACCAATACGAGTCCCTGATGAAGAAAGCCAACCTGAAGGGCTACGGCGGCGGCATGATGCGCTGATCCGTTACCCGTAAGGTTAGAGGAGTTGTCATGAAAGTTCGTGCATCGGTCAAGAAGCTGTGCCGTAACTGCAAGATCATTCGCCGCGAAGGCGTCGTACGCGTGATCTGCAGCGCTGAACCGCGTCACAAGCAGCGCCAAGGCTGAGTGTGAATCACGCGTCTAACCCGGCAGCTAGTGTGCTGCCGGGTTGATCATTTGTTCCTACAGCGTTAATATCGCGCGCCCTTTTCTTGGCTTCCGGGGCGTCGGTAGCTGTCAATTGGAGTTTTTCTGAATGGCCCGTATTGCAGGCGTCAACATTCCAGATAACAAGCATACTGTTATCTCGCTGACCTACATCTATGGTGTCGGTCGCACCACCTCTCAGAAGATCTGCGCGGCCACTGGCATCCAGCCGACCGCCAAGATCAAAGAACTGAGCGACGAGCAGGTCGATCAGCTGCGTAACGAGGTCGCCAAAATCCTTACCGAGGGTGACCTGCGCCGCGAAATCAACATGAACATCAAGCGCCTGATGGATCTGGGTTGCTACCGCGGTCTGCGTCACCGCCGTGGTCTGCCGGTCCGTGGTCAGCGCACCAAGACCAATGCCCGTACCCGCAAGGGCCCGCGCAAGCCGATCCGCAAGTAATCGCATCCGCGAATCGACAGGAATCTAGTCATGGCAAAACCTGCTGCTCGTCCTCGTAAGAAAGTCAAAAAGACAGTGGTTGATGGCATCGCCCATATCCACGCGTCTTTCAACAACACCATCGTGACCATCACCGATCGTCAGGGCAATGCTCTGTCCTGGGCGACCTCCGGTGGCTCCGGCTTCCGTGGCTCCCGTAAGAGCACCCCGTTCGCTGCCCAGATTGCAGCTGAACGTGCCGGCCAAGCCGCTTTGGAATATGGTCTGAAGAACCTGGACGTGAACGTCAAAGGTCCCGGCCCCGGCCGTGAGTCCGCTGTTCGCGCCCTGAATGCCTGTGGTTACAAGATCGCCAGCATCACCGACGTGACGCCTATCCCGCATAACGGGTGCCGTCCGCCGAAGAAGCGTCGCGTGTAATAGGAGACAGTGAGAAATGGCTCGTTACATTGGTCCCAAGTGCAAACTGTCCCGCCGCGAAGGCACTGACCTCTTCCTGAAGAGCGGCTCCCGTGCCCTCGACTCGAAGTGCAAGCTGGAAACCGTTCCTGGCCAGCATGGTCAGCGTCGCGGTCGTCTGTCCGACTACGGTCTGCAGCTGCGTGAAAAGCAGAAAGTCCGCCGTATCTATGGCGTGCTCGAGCGTCAGTTCGCCGGTTACTACCAGGAAGCTGCCCGTCGCAAGGGCGCAACCGGTGAGAACCTGCTGCAGCTGCTCGAATGCCGTCTGGACAACGTGGTGTATCGCATGGGCTTTGGTGCCACTCGCGCCGAATCGCGCCAGCTGGTCTCCCACAAGTCGATCACCGTCAACGGTCAGACCGTCAACATTCCCTCCTATCAGGTCAAGGTCGGCGACGTCGTCGCGGTCCGTGAAAAGGCCAAGAACCAGCTGCGTATCGCTCAAGCTCTCGAGCTGTGCGGCCAGCGTGGCCGGGTTGAGTGGGTCGAAGTGAGCACCGAGAAAAAGGAAGGCACCTTCAAGAGCGTGCCGGCCCGTGGTGATCTCTCCGCCGACATCAACGAAAACCTGATTGTCGAGCTCTACTCCAAGTAAGGGCTAGAAAGTAGGTGCATCCATGCAGAGTTCGGTAAATGAGTTCCTGACCCCCCGCCATATCGATGTGCAGGCGGTTAGTCAGACCCGTGCCAAGATCACCCTCGAGCCCCTCGAGCGTGGTTTCGGCCATACCTTGGGCAACGCGCTGCGGCGTATCCTGTTGTCCTCCATGCCTGGCTGCGCGGTAGTCGAAGCAGAGATCGACGGAGTCCTGCACGAATACAGCGCCATCGAAGGCGTGCAGGAAGACGTGATCGAGATCCTGCTCAACCTCAAGGGCCTGGCCATCAAGTTGCACGGCCGTGACGAAGTCACCCTGAGCCTGAGCAAGAAAGGTCAGGGGCCAGTTCTGGCCTCCGACATTCAGGTCGATCACGATGTCGAGATCGTCAACGGCGATCACGTTATCGCTCACCTGGCGGACAACGGCTCGCTGAACATGAAGCTGAAAATCGCGCGCGGTCGTGGCTATGAGCCCGCCGATGCGCGTCAGAGCGAAGAAGACGAAACCCGTGCCATCGGTCGTCTGCAGCTCGATGCTTCGTTCAGCCCGGTTCGTCGCGTGGCGTACGTGGTGGAAAACGCTCGGGTCGAGCAGCGTACCAACCTGGACAAGCTCGTGCTTGATCTGGAAACCAACGGTACTCTGGACCCGGAAGAAGCCATCCGCCGTGCTGCCACCATCCTGCAACAGCAACTGGCTGCGTTCGTCGACCTCAAGGGCGACAGCGAGCCGGTCGTGGTTGAACAGGAAGACGAGATCGATCCGATCCTGCTGCGTCCGGTGGACGACCTGGAACTGACCGTTCGTTCGGCCAACTGCCTCAAGGCGGAGAACATCTACTACATCGGTGACCTGATTCAGCGTACCGAAGTGGAGCTGCTCAAGACCCCGAACCTGGGTAAGAAGTCCCTGACCGAAATCAAGGACGTCTTGGCCTCGCGTGGTCTGTCGCTCGGTATGCGCCTGGACAACTGGCCCCCTGCAAGCCTTAAGAAGGACGACAAGGCTACTGCCTGATCGTCATTGTTCACCGAACGTTAGTTTGGGAAGGAATTTCAATCATGCGTCATCGTAAAAGTGGTCGTCATCTGAGCCGCACGAGCGCACACCGCAAGGCCATGTTCCAGAACATGGCTGTGTCGCTGTTCGAGCACGAGCTGATCAAAACTACCCTGCCGAAAGCCAAGGAACTGCGCCGCGTTGCCGAGCCGCTGATCACCCTGGCCAAGGAAGACAGCGTCGCCAACCGCCGCCTGGCTTTCGACCGTACTCGTTCGAAAGCTGCCGTTGGCAAGCTGTTCAACGATCTGGGCAAGCGCTACGCCAACCGTCCGGGTGGCTACCTGCGTATCCTCAAGTGCGGTTTCCGCGCTGGCGACAATGCGCCCATGGCGTACGTCGAGCTGATCGATCGTCCGGTTGGTGGTACCGTTGAACAAGCTGCTGAATAAGTAGCGCTGTTCTAGAAAAAGCCGGGCTCTTGCTCGGCTTTTTCATGTCTGGCGTTTGACTGGAGCTGCAGGCAGGATCCGTCGACTTGGATTTTCTATCAGGATGCTAGGATCAATAAATTAGTCCTAAAGTATTGCCTTGGCGATACTTCTCCCACGCGATCAGCAAGCGCTATTCAAAGGGAGACAGCCTGTGACAGATACCAAGATCCTCACCACCGCCAGCGGCATTCCGGTAGCCGACAACCAGAATTCCCGCACCGCCGGCCTGCGCGGTCCGCTGATGCTCGACGACTTCCATCTGATCGAAAAGCTGGCGCACTTCAATCGTGAGGTTATTCCCGAGCGTAGGGTGCATGCCAAGGGCTCCGCTGCCTACGGCACCTTTACCGTGACCCGGGACATTACCCACCTGACCAGCGCCAAGTTGTTCGCCAGCGTGGGCAAGCAGACCGAGACCATCCTGCGTTTTTCCACCGTAGGCGGTGAGCGGGGCTCGGCCGACACCGAGCGCGATCCCCGGGGTTTCGCCTTGAAGTTCTATACCGAGGAAGGCAACTGGGACATCGTCGGCAACAACACCCCGGTGTTCTTTATCCGCGATCCGCTCAAGTTCCCGGACTTCATCCATACCCAGAAGCGCGATCCTTGGAGCAACCTCAAGAGTCCGCAGATGATGTGGGACTTCTGGTCGCTCTCGCCGGAGTCGCTGCACCAGGTGACCATCCTGTTCTCCGATCGCGGTATCCCCGACGGCTATCGCTTCATGCATGGCTTCGGCAGTCACACCTTCAGCCTGATCAACACCCAGGGCGAGCGGCACTTCGTGAAGTTTCACTTCAAGAGCCAGCAGGGCATCAAAAACCTCGCGCCGGCCGACGCCGCCCGCCTCGCTGGTACCGATCCGGACTACAGCCAGCGCGACCTGTTCCAGGCCATCGAGCGCGGCGAATTTCCGCGTTGGACCCTGTGCATCCAGGTGATGAGCGAGCAGGAAGCGGCTAGTCGCGTGGAGAATCCCTTCGACGTGACCAAGGTGTGGTCGCAGCAGGACTATCCGCTGCAGGAGGTGGGCGTACTGGAGCTCAATCGCAATCCGCAGAACTACTTCGCCGAGGTGGAGCAGGCGTCTTTCGCGCCGAGCAACGTAGTGCCGGGCATTGGTCTGTCGCCGGATCGCATGCTGCAGGGGCGGGTGTTCGCCTATGCCGATGCCCAGCGTTATCGAGTGGGGACCAACTACCAGCAGCTGCCGGTCAACGCGCCGCGTTGCCCCTATGCCAACAACCAGCGTGACGGTGCCATGCGCTTCGACGGCAATGGCGGTTCGCAGCCCAACTACGAGCCGAACAGCTATGCTCATACGCCCAAGCAGGCACCGCAGTATCGCGAGCCGGCGCTGAACTTCGCCGGTCCGGCGGATCGCTATGATCACCGCGAGGATGAGGATTACTACAGCCAGGCCGGTGCGCTGTTCCGGCTGATGAACGCGGACCAGCAGGCGTTGCTGATCGACAACATCGTCGGGGCCATGGGTTCGGTGACTCGTGACGTCCAGCTGCGACAGATCGGTCACTTCCTCAAGGCTGATCCCGCCTACGGTATGAGTGTCGCCAAGGGTCTGGGGATAGATCCCAGCGAAGTAGCCTGACGAGAGGGCGGAAAAAGCCTGGCGGATGCCGGGCTTTTTTTCGCCGGTTAAAAAAGTGGCGGAAAGGCTGTCTCGGACGCCTCTGGCGACGTCGCAGTGCTAAGGTTCGCAACAAGCGCGAAAACACGAGGCTACCTCTTCCGTCATGACTCTGTTTGGAATGTCTTTGCGCCAGCTGTGGGCGCACGAGAAGGCCAGCTACGGTGTGCGAGTCTTCATCGCCTTGAGTGGCGCCATGGCCGTCTGCTGGTCGCTTGACGATCTGCGGGCGCTGTCACCGGTGTTTCTCGGCATCATCGCCAGTGCCCTGGCGGAGACCGACGACAGCTGGCTGGGACGTCTGAAGTCGCTGGTGGTGACGCTGCTGTGCTTCGCGGTGGCCGCCTTTGCCGTGGAGCTGCTGTTTCCCTATCCCTGGATCTTCGCGCTGGGCCTGGGCCTGGCCACCTTCAGCCTGACCATGCTGGGGGCTATTGGCGAGCGCTATGCGTCGATCGCCCAGGCTACGGTCATCCTGTCGATCTACGCCATGATCGGGGTGGATCAGCGCCTCGGTACCCAGATGCCCCTCTGGTACGAACCTGTGCATCTGCTGGCCGGGGCCCTGTGGTACGGTATGCTGTCGGTGCTCTGGTGCGCGCTGTTTGCCCATCAGCCGGTACGTCAGAGTCTGTTCGCGCTCTATGGCGAGCTGGGCATCTTCCTGAAGCTCAAGGCCGAGATGCTCGAACCGGTGCGTGGGGTCGACCTGCATCAGCGGCGCGTGCTGCTGGCGCAGCAGAATGGCAAGGTGGTGCAGGCGCTGAACCAGGCCAAGGCGACCATCCTCAGCCGTTTCGGCCGCTCGGGACGACCCGGGGCGCGGTCGGGGCGCTACTTCCGGCTGTATTTCATGGCGCAGGACATCCATGAGCGCGCCAGCTCCTCGCATTATCCCTATAGCGCGCTCACCGAAGCCTTCTTCCACAGTGACATCCTGTTTCGCTGCCAGCGCCTGCTCAAGTTGCAGGCCGCCGCCTGTTTCAACCTGGGCGAGGCGATCAGGCTCGGCCAACCCTTCGAGTACGGACAGCAAAGCCAGCAGGGCCTGACCGACCTGCAGGCGTCGCTGGAGTACCTCAAGCAGCAACAGAATCCGCGCTGGCGGGGCCTGTTGCGCTCCCTGGACCTGCTCGGCCATAACCTTTCGACCCTGGAGCGGCAGTTCTCCGAGGCCGGCACCAGCGACTCCGGTGCGGCGGATCTCGATACCAGCCTGCTCGATCCCTCGGCGCGCTCCCTGCGCGAGGTGTTCCAGCGCATCCGCCTGCAGCTCACGCCCACCTCGCTGCTGTTTCGCCATGGATTACGGATGGCGCTGGCGCTGATGGCCGGCTATGGCGTGCTGCATCTGATCCATCCGGTGAACGGCTACTGGATCCTGCTCACCACGGTGTTCGTCTGTCGACCGCAGTACGGAGCCACGCGGGTGCGGCTGGTGCAGCGGATCGTCGGCACGGTGATCGGGCTGCTGCTGGGCAGCGCCTTGCTGGAGCTGTTCACCCAGCCGGAGATCCAGTTGCTGCTGGCCCTGGTGGGCGGACTGGTATTCTTCGTCACCCGAACGGATCGCTACACCATAGCCACCGCGGCCATCACCCTGATGGTGCTGTTCTGCTTCAACCAGGTGGGCAATGGCTTCATGCTGATCTGGCCGCGGCTGATCGATACGCTGCTCGGCTGCCTGATCGCGGTACTGGCGGTGTTCTTCATCCTGCCGGACTGGCAGGGACGCCGCCTGCACCTGGTGATGGCCAACACCCTGCGTACCAATGCGCTGTACCTGCGGCGCCTGCACGACCAGTACCGCACCGGCAAGCGCGATGACCTCGACTATCGGGTGGCGCGGCGCAATGCGCACAATGCCGATGCCACCCTGTCCGCCGCCCTGGCCAACATGCTGCGCGATCCCGGACACTTCCGCCGCAACCTGGAGGCGGGCTTCCGCTACCTGGCGCTGTCCAACACCCTGCTGGGCTATCTGTCGGCCCTCGGCGCGCATCGGCGCCAACTGGAGGCGACCGAGCACGATGCCCTGGTGGAACGTGCCGTCACCCGGATCGCCGAGGGCATGGAGGCCATTGCCGCTGCGGTGGCGGAGCGGCGCAGCCTGGCGCCGACGGCCGAGGAGGAAAACAGCCTGGCCGACGAACTGGAAGCCGCGGCGGATGGGAATGACGATGGCTACCGGCTGGTGTGCACCCAGTTGGCGCTGATCTGCCGCCTGCTACCTAATCTCAAGAGTGCCGCCAACCATACGTTGCGCGAACAAACTCGCGAAGAGCCGGCGGCGGGGACCGCCGATGCTTGAGCAAGGCTGCCGCGACGCGCTATGTTGATCGATGTGCGTCGAATGTCTCGACGTCTGTTTCTGCTGGTCTGAAGGCTGTTCCAACTCATGCGTATGCGTCTTCTAGTAGTGGGCGGGGAAAGCGCCCTGGGCAAGGCGCTACTGACCGCCGGTGCCGAAGCCGGCATCGATTTCATCGCTCCCGCGGCACCGGCCGAGGGCTGGTACGCCGCCGAGCTGACCGAGGCCCTGGATCAGGTGCGGCCGGGGGCGGTGATCAATCTCGCCTATTATCACGACTGGTTGCAGGCGGAGGCCTTCGCGCCGGCGGTGATGCAACGCCAGGCGCTGGCCGTGCAGCGGCTGGCCGGTCTCTGCCAGCACTACCAGATTCCCCTGATCCAACCCTCCAGCTATCGACTTTTCGATGGTTCGCGCGTGGCCGGCTATAGTGAAAAGGATCTTCCGCGATCTCCTGGGGCGCGCGGCGAGGCACTTTGGCGGGTCGAGCAGCTGGTACGGGCGTTGTGCCCGATGCACATCCTGCTGCGCCTGGGCTGGGTGCTGGATGATTCGCGCGACGGGCGCCTGGGCCGCCTGCTGGGCCAGATGACGACCGAGCAGGTCGTGCCTCTGGCCAGCGACCGGCGGGGTAACCCGACCACCGTGGGCGATGCTGCCCGGGTGCTGCTGGCCGTCGTCAAGCAGCTCGACTGCGGGGCGCCGCTATGGGGGACCTACCATTATGGCGCCCAGGAAGCGGTGTCGGAGCTAGGGTTGGCCGAGACGGTCGCCATGCTCTGGCAGGAGTTCGACCGGCCGGTGCGTTGCGAATGGCAGGAGGTGGCACACCTGGAGCGCGCCGATGCCGCGGAAGAGCCACAACACGGGGTGCTGATCAGTCGCAAGCTGCTCAACACCTTCGGGATCAAGGCACGGCGCTGGCAGCAGGAGCTGCCGGCGCTGTTGCAGGGCTTTCGGCAGGACGAGGTAGGTTTCGATGAGTGATGCGCCCATTTTGATCACGGGTGGGGCCGGTTTCATCGGCTCGCACTTGGCCGATGCGCTGCTGGCGCGGGGCAAACGCGTGCGGGTACTGGACGACCTGAGTACCGGCAAGCGTGAAAATCTACCGCTGAACGATGAGCGTATCGAGCTACGGGTGGGCGACGTGGCCGATGCCGCGAAACTGGAAGCTGCGGTAGCGGGCTGCGCGGCGGTGGTGCACCTGGCCGCGGTGGCGTCGGTGCAGGCGTCGGTGGAGGATCCTGTGGGTACCCACAGGGCCAACTTCATCGGCACCCTGAATCTGTGCGAGGCCATGCGCAAGGCTGGGATCAAGCGAGTGGTCTACGCTTCCAGCGCGGCGGTCTATGGCGCCAACGGCCAGGGCCAGGCCATCGACGAGGAGTTGCCCAAGGCGCCGCTGACGCCCTATGCGGCGGACAAGCTGGCCGGTGAGTATTACTTCGATTTCTATCGCCGCCAGCACGGCCTGGAGCCGGCGATCTTCCGTTTCTTCAACATCTACGGTCCGCGCCAGGATCCATCGTCGCCCTATTCGGGAGTGATCAGCATCTTCACCGAGCGGGCGCGGCGCCAGACGCCGATCACGGTGTTCGGCGATGGCGAGCAGACCCGTGATTTCGTCTACGTGGCCGATCTGGTGGACATCCTGTTGCAGGCGCTGGAGGCGCCCGAGGTAGCCGCCGGTGCGGTGAACGTGGGCCGTGGCGAGACCATCAGCCTGAACGGTCTGCTGGCCGAGATCGGTCAGGTGCTCGGCGGTTTGCCGCAGGTGACCCATGGCGCGGCGCGCTCGGGGGACATCCGCCACTCGAAGGCGGATAACAGCCGGCTGCGCGAGCGCTTCGACTTCAGCCGACCCACGAGCATGGGCTCGGGCCTGGCGGCCCTGCTGGGAGACTGAACAAGACCGGCGCCCAGAGGCGCCGGTCTTCGTTTCTGGGCGAGACTAGAAGCGATAGCCCAGGCCGACCATGTAGACCCAGGGGTCCACGTCCAGATCGACCTTCGCACGGGCGCCCAGGGCAGTGTTATCGACGTGGGCGGTGGTGGAGATGTCGATGTAGCGGACCTGGGCGTTGAGCATCACCCGGTCGGTGAGCATGACGTCGGCGCCCACCTGAGCCGCCCAGCCCCAGGAGTTGTCGGCGCGGAAGTTGTCGAAGCCGGCGGCGCTGGCGCCGCTGCCGACGTGCTCGTCATAGATCCAGGTGTAGTTCAGGCCGGCGCCGACATAGGGCTGGATCGTCGCCTTGGCATCCAGCGGATAGTAGACCAGGCTCAGGGTCGGCGGCAGGTGCTTGAGGCTGCCCAGCTTGCCGTTGGCGGCGTCCAGCCCGGTGCCCTTGATGTTGACCTGGTGCTCGAAGGGGGTGGCCGCCAGCAGTTCGATACCCAGGTGGTCGGTGAGCATGTAGGCGACGTTCAGGCCCAGCTGGGTGTCACTGTCCATGGTCGCCTTGCCGCCGAGATTGGCGCCGCTCAGAGCGCCCCTATCGATCTTGACGTCGGAGCTGCGCTCGTGGGGATCCACGGTGATGGCGCCGGCGCGCAGGATGATATCGCCGGCCTGGTGGGCCTGCGCGAGGGGGGCGGCCAGGATGAGGGCGAGCAGGCTGAGACGGAAGAGGGGACGCATGGCGGGGGCTCCGAAGGCATTGAAAAATGGCTGGGAGCAGCCTAGCGAAGCCGAAACGCCGAACTCTTGATCTCGCTCAAGCGTGGGGCAGATCCCCTCAGGAACCGTCGCCCTTGAGGATGTAGGGGAGGATACGCTGGGCCTGCAGCCAGTAGCCGGCGACGGCCACCTCGCTGCGCTGGGTGCCCACGCCGAGACGGCCTTCTACCCAGTAGGGCAGGTGCAGCTTGGACAGCCAGAGATCGTGGCTACCCTTGACGTAGACGATCTGGTTGCCGGGCGGCGGTGGTACGTGGATGCAGGCGCCGTAATAGGGGACCAGCAGGAATTCGGTGACCTCGCCTTCTTCGGTGACCATCAGCGGCACCACGTAGCCGGGCAGGCGCACCTCCTGGCCGTCCAGCGCGGCCACCGTGGGGGCGTCCGGCCAGGGCTGACTGGCGGCCGGGCCGTCTTCGCCCAGGCCGTGGTCGATGCTGCCCGGGTTGAAACGCGGCGCATCGGCGGGCACCAGTTCGCGCCAAGCGAGTTGGCGGGGTTCGGCCTGGGCCCAGGACAGCCAGCAGAGCAACAGCAGGAGCGCCAGGCGCATGGTGGGGCCTCGTCTACAAACGCACGGAAAACCCGTCCGTGAGGGCCTGGCGACAGCCGCGCCAGGCCGGAATGCAGCCGAGCACCAGCGCCGCGAGCAGGATACCGCCGAGCAGTTGCCCATCGTAGAGCGAGGGCCAGTCCAGCGGCAATGCCAGGCCGTATTCCGCCAGCAGCCAGGGCCGACCAATGGCGATGGCGCCGTAGAGCAAGGCCAGACCGCCCAGGCAGCCAGCCAGGGTGAGGGCGAGGGCCTCGGCCAGCAGCAGGCCGAACAGGTGGCGTGGCTGGGCGCCGACCGAGCGCAGGATGGCCATCTCCCGTCGCCGCTCGTTGAGGCTGGCGAGCAGCGCGGTCAGCATGCCGACCAGGCCGGTGAGCACCACGCACAGCGACATCACCAGCAGTGCCTGCTCCGCGGTGCCGAGCAGGCCCCAGAGTTCCTGCAGGGCCACGCCGGGCAGGATGGCCATCAGCGGTTCACCGCTGTAGTCATTGATCGCGCGTTGGAGGGCGAAGGTGGCCACTCGGCTCTTGAGGCCGACCAGAGCGGCGGTGAGGTCCTTGGGCGTGAGATCGCGCTGGCGCACCTCGGCGTCGCTGAGGGACGGGCCGGGCATGCCGCCGCGCCAATCCAGGTGCAGGGCGCTCATGCCGGTGAGCGGGATGTGCAGGGTGCGGTCGACCGGGGTACCGGTGGGGGCGAGGATGCCAACCACGGTAAAGGGATGGTCGCTGTGTTCGGTCAGGCTGATGGTGGCGACGCCATGGGCCAGCACGAGCTTGTCGCCCAGCCGATAGTGCAGCGCCTTGGCTACCTCGGCACCCAGCACCACCTCGAAGACGTCGTTGAAGGGCCGGCCCTGGGCCAGGCGCAGCGGTTGGTTGCGACCATAGTGATAGTGGGCGAAGTAGTTGCCGTCGGTGCCCAGTACCCGGTAGCCGCGGTGGGAGTCGCCCAGGGACAGCGGGATGGTCCAGGCCACGCGCGGATCGGCGGCGAGTTTTTCGTAACTGTCCCAGCGGATGTTGTTGGTGGCGTTGCCAATGCGGAACACCGAGTAGAGCAGCAGATTGACCGCACCGGAGCGCGCGCCCACCACCAGGTCGGTGCCGGCGATGGTGCTGGCGAAGCTGGCCTTGGCCTCGCTGCGCAGGCGTTCGACACCCAGCAGCAGGGCGACCGAGACGGCGATGGTGAAGACGGTGAGCAGGGCGGTGGCGCGGCGATTGCGCAGGCTGGCCCAGGCCAGTTGCAGGAGGGGCATCCTAGGTCTCCGGCCGGACGGCGTTGAGCTGGGCCAGGGGCAGGTGGCGGTCGAAGCGCCCGGCCAGGCTGCGGTCGTGGCTGACGAACAACAGGCCCGCACCGGCGGCAGCGCACTCGGCGAACAGCAGGTGCAGGAAGGCATCGCGGTGATCGCTGTCCAGCGCCGAGGTGGGCTCGTCGGCGATCACCAGTTCCGGCTGGCCGATCAGGGCGCGGGCGGCGGCAACCCGCTGCTGCTGGCCGATGGATAGCTCGCGAGCCGGGCGCCCAGGCAGGCTGGGATCGCTCAGCCCCAGGGCGTGGAGCAGGGTGAGCGCGGCGCGCTGCGGATCACCATGGCGCGTGCTGGCGCGTTCGCGGCGCAGGGCCGAGAACTGGCAGGGCAGCAGAACGTTGTCCAGCACCGAGAGAAAGGGTAGCAGATTGAATTGCTGGAAGAGAAAGCCCGAGTGGTCGACGCGAAAACGATCGCGCCGGGCGGTGGAAAGCTGTCCGAGATCCTGGCCGAGCAACCGTACCTGGCCGCGGGTGGGACGCTGCACGCCCCCAAGCAGGCCGAGCAGGGTGGTCTTGCCGCTGCCCGAGGGGCCTTCGAGAAACAGCGTCTCGCCCCGCGCCAGTGAGAAGCGCCGGATGTCCAGGCATTCCGCCTGGCCGGGCCAGGCGAAGCCGAGATTCTCGATCTCGACCAGGGCAGCCGTGGTCAAGATCGCCTTACCACTTCAGCTGCGGTTGCTTGGCCGTCAGCTCGGCGCCTTTTTGGCCGCTGGCGACGATGGCCTGGACCTCCACGCTGTGGCTGTTGGGGAAGCGAGCGAACCAGCCGGAGAGATCCAGGCTGTCGAGGGCGGTCGGCTTGCTGCAGTTGAAGCTCATGCTGGCTTCCACGTCCAGATGGCCGCTCGCCTTGGCATCCGCGGCGAACAGGGGGCTGACCGCCGTGGCTTCGGCCAGTTTGCACTCAGCCGCGGCCGGCAGCTTCACCAGCGCCTGGGGGTTTTCCAGGCTCTGCCGGAGGGCGGCGACGGCGTCCTTTTCCGCCTGGCTGCGCGGGGCGTGCTCGAAACCCACCAGGTCGGCCGCCGGACTGCGCCACTGTAATTCCAGACCAGTGTCGGTCTGGGCCATATCGAGGTGGGATTCCCCATGCACATGGGCGCCGAGTGAGCCGTGCTCATGCTCGTCGTGGTCATCCTGGTTGCCGTGGGCGAAGGCGGGTTGCGCGAGCGCGGCAGCGAGGCAGAGGGTCAACAGGGGCAGGCGCATGGGAGGCTTCCAGTGAGCGAGAAGGCGCTATGTTATGTTGTAGCTTTTGCGCGCCGCAACCTCGGTTTGGCGTCGGCCGGTGGCTGTGGGAGCATGGGCCTTCGTAAGACGAGGAGAACACCATGGTACGCATTCGCGGAACCATCGGCAGCCAGCCCGTGGATTTGACGGTGGAGCTGGATGACGCCGACTGGCAGCGCCTGGCCGCAGCCCTGCGCCCAGCGGAGGCACCCGTAGCTGCCATGGCCGCCGCGACCCCCAGCGGCCCCAAATCGGGTGGCGACATGCTGTGGGATCAGGTGGTGAAGTTGCTCAGCTCAGCCGGGCGGTTGAGCGGGCCGGACATCCTCGTGGCGTTGGAGAAGCTGACCGGCAATCTCGGTGTGGCCAAGCAGTTGCTGGTACGACTGCGGCATAGCCCGCAGGTGCGCATGGAGCGGGTGGGGGAGGCGCAGTTCTATATCTGGCAGGGGTGATCTGGTTGGTGGGCAGTGGAAAACGCTGTGCGGTTTTCCACGCTACGCAATGTCCACCGCGGCGGGTGAGGTCCCGCTGTGGATAAGGCTGCGTCCAGCACGAGGCAGCCTTTATCGGTGCGCGTCTAGTACAGCGCTTGGTACAGCCGGCGGCGGTAGGTGGCGACCAGCGGGTGGTCGTTGCCCAGCAGGTCGAAGACCTGCACCAGGGTCTTGCGCGGCAGGTCGTCGCCGTAGCCGCGATTGCGGCGGAACAGTTCCAGCAGACCATCCAGTGCCGGCTCGTATTGCTGGCGAGCAAGTTGCTGCACGGCCAGCTGGTAGGCGGCTTCGTCGTCGCCGGCATCGCGGGCCAGGCGGCTCTTGAGGTCGGCGACCTCGGGCAGGCTGGCGGCCTGGCGCAGGAAGGTCAGCTGGGCGCGGGCTCCGGCCAGGGCTTGTTTGTGCTCGTCGCCCTTGACCGCATCCAGCACCGCCTGGGCATCGTCCAGTTCACCGCGCTCGGCCAGGCAGCGGGCATAGAGGATCAGCGCCAGGGCATTGCTGTTGTCTTCTTCCAGGAGGGCCTTGAGCAGCGCCTCGGCTTCGGCGAAACGACCCTCGGCGAACAGCGCCTGGGCCGCCTCCAGCGGGTCTTCCTCGGCCGGCGGCAGTGCCTGGACATGGGGTTCGAGCAGGGCACGGATGGCCGATTCAGGCTGGGCGCCGGCGAAGCCGTCCACCGGCTGGCCGTCCTTGAACAGCACCACGGTGGGCAGGCTGCGGATGCCGAATCTCATCACCAGTTCCTGCTCGATGTCGCAGTTGACCTTGGCCAGGTGCAGGGCGCCGCCGTAGGACTCGGTGATCTTGGCCAGCAGCGGCATCAGCACCTTGCAGGGCGCGCACCACTCCGCCCAGAAGTCCACCAGTACCGGGGTAGTGAAGGAGGCATCGATGACCTGTTGCTGGAAGGTATCGAGGGTGGCGTCGAAAATGTAGGGGACCTGGCTCATGGCGGACTCGGCAAACGAAAGATGCACTATAGGTGGGGGCGCCGGGCTTGGAAACAAGGCAGGCCGGTTCAGCCCTGGTAGAGCGCCACGCGGCTGAATTCGTCCGGCTCGGCGAGATCGGGCAGGGTGCAGGCCTGGAGTTCGGCGATCCGGGTGAAACCGGGGTGGGCGAGGTCGCGGATCCGCGAATCGGCCAGCAACATCATCTCGGTGCGAGCCTGCAGGAGATCCAGCAAGGGCAGGTTGGCGCGGTCGTAGAGGACGTCGGCCGCCAGGATGAGCTCCGAAGCGCTCGGTGCTGGCGTGCAGATCGTCCAGCGTCTCGATTTGCACAGCGTTGGCCCGGGCATTGGCACGACAGGCTGCGAGTGCCAGGGGATCGAGGTCGCAGCAGATCACTCGCGCGGCCCCGGCCCGGGCCGCGGCGAGTCCAGCGACGCCCGAGCCACTGCCGAAATCCAGCACCTGGCGCCCGGCGATGTGCTCGGGATGGGCGGCGATCCAGCGCGCCAGCGCTAGACCGCTGGCCCAGCAGAAGGCCCAGTAGGGCGGTGCCTCCAGCAGGCGCTGGGTTTCCGCGGGGGAAAAGGCCCGCGCCATGTTGGCCGGATCGATCAGCCACAGCGACAGGTCGCTGTCGGGCAATGCCTGCAGGGAGAGGCGGGCGTCGTCCAGCAGGGCCGTCAGCGCGACGGCGAGGTCGGCAGGGGGCGTCACGGACTCTGGTTCAGCACCAGTTCGCCCAGATTTTGCGTGGTCGGTCCGCCGACATTCACCGGCGGTAGATAGCTGGCCAACTGACCAGCCTGGATCAGGCGGGCGTGGAATTCCACCTTGAGATCCGGGCGGGTGGGAAAGATCTCGGGATTGAAGGGTAGGCGGAACGCCAGGGGCGCGCCCTTGCCGGTCACCGTCTCGCTGGCCAGCAGTCGCTGCGGCAGCCCCTTGGCGTTGACTGCCAGCAGGGCGATCTCCACCTGGGCGCCGGCCGGAACCAGCCCCTGGGCATTGCGCAGGACGCCGGAGATCTCGCGCAGATTGGCCGGGGTCGGCGCGCCGGCTACCGGTACCGGCTCGTCGGCCGGGGTGGTGGGCTGCGGCGGGGTAGCTTCGGGTGGGCTGGAGCAGGCCGCGAGCAGACCGGTGAACAGCAGGGGCAGGAGGACGCGTGGGGTCATGGCGGGATCCGGAGGTCGCGGCCGGCGAGGGCTGCACGGGAGGCTGGGGAGGTCGTCGAACACAGGGCGCTCTTATAGCTCGGCGGCCCCTGGCTGTCGATTCGTCCGGCACCCGGAGGTTCCCGGCAGGGGGTGATCGGGTACCATGAGGGCTTTCCCTTCCGGCGGTCGACCCTCCCATGCATTGTCCCTTCTGCGGCGCCCACGACACCAAGGTCACGGATTCCCGGCTGGTTGCGGCCGGCGAGCAGGTGCGCCGGAGGCGTGAGTGTCTGGCCTGCCAGGAACGCTTCACCACCTTCGAGACCGCCGAGCTGGTGCTGCCGCGGCTGATCAAGCAGGACGGCACCCGCCAGCCCTTCGACGAGGACAAGCTGCGCGCCGGCATGCAACGTGCGCTGGAAAAGCGGCCGGTGAGTGTGGAGCGCCTGGAAGAGGCCATCGCCCTGATCAAGCATCGGCTGCGCGCCACCGGCGAGCGGGAGATCCGTTCCCGGGTGGTGGGCGAGCTGGTGATGGACGAGCTGCGCAAGCTGGACCAGGTGGCCTACATCCGCTTCGCCTCGGTCTATCGGCAATTCCAGGACCTGGCCGAATTCCGCGACGAGATCGAGCGCCTGGCCCAAGACCCGGGCAAGCAGCCGGTATGAGCGCCGCCAACGGGATGAATGACGAATTCTGGATGGCGCGCGCCCTGGCCCTGGCGGCGCTCGGACGCTACAGCACGGCGCCCAATCCGCGGGTCGGCTGCGTGATCGTCCGCGCCGGCCAGGTGGTGGGCGAGGGTTGGCATCGCCAGGCCGGCGAGCCCCATGCCGAGGTGCACGCCCTGCGCCAGGCGGGCGAGGCCGCGCGCGGCGCCACCGCCTATGTCACCCTGGAGCCCTGTAGCCACCATGGCCGCACGCCGCCTTGCGCCGATGCCCTGGTCGCGGCTGGCGTGGCCGAGGTGGTGGCAGCCATGACCGATCCCAATCCGCTGGTGGCCGGCCGTGGCCTCGCGCGTCTCGCCGCCGCCGGTATCGCCACCCGCGCCGGGGTGCTGGAGGCCGAGGCGCGAGCCCTCAATGCCGGATTCATCCAGCGCATGCTGACCGGGCGGCCCTTCGTGCGGGTCAAGCTGGCGCTGAGTCTGGATGGCCGGACCGCCATGGCCAATGGTGAAAGCCAGTGGATCACCGGTCCGGTGGCGCGCCAGAGCGTCCAGCGACTGCGTGCCGAGGCGGGCGTGGTGATCACCGGCGCCGATACCGTGCTGGCCGACGGCGCCCGGCTCACCGTTCGTCCGAGTGAATTGGGCCTGACCGGCGAGGACCTGGACCTGGCCACCCTGCGTACGCCGCAGCGATTGCTGGTCGATGGCCGCGGCCGGGTGCCGCTGACGGCGCCTTTCTTCCAGGCCGGCGCGGCGCGGGTCGCGGGCATTGCCCTGGACGCTCCCGGTTATGCCGCGGCCGGCCATGACTACCTGGCGCTCCCGAGGGCTACCGGTCAGGTCGACCTGGCGGCCCTGCTGACCCGCCTGGGTACGGAGCAGGTCAACGACGTCCTGGTGGAAGCCGGCCCGCGTCTGGCCGGTGCCTTCGCCCAGGCCGGGCTGGTCGACGAATATCACCTGTTCCTCGCGCCCAGGTTCCTCGGCTCCAGCGCCCGGCCGCTGCTGGACTGGTCGCTCGAGCACCTGGCCGAGGCGCCGCAGCTCAGGATCGTCAGTACCACGCCGGTGGGCGCAGACCTGCACCTGATCGCCCGCCCCCTGCGCGACACCTGACGCCCCTGGCCCCCTGGCTGCAACTGTGTTACAAAACCTGCGCCACCTTGGAGTGGCAAGTTCTCAGGGCGGGGTGCAATTCCCCACCGGCGGTAAAGCCGGAGTGGTCGGGACGAGCCCGCGAGCGCTCCTTCGCCCTCTGTGGTGGGGGAGGTCAGCAGACCCGGTTGGATTCCGGGGCCGACGGTCATAGTCCGGATGAGAGAGAACGGGATAGCCTCGCCTGGCAGGGGTGCGAGCCCCTCGTCCGTCTGATTTCCCTTCTGTCCGTGCGCCCTGTTTTTTCACCGAAACAGGAGTTCGTCGATGTCTAGCTGCACTGCCTTTTCGGCTCCGCCTCTTGGAGGCCTGAGCTGATGTTTACCGGAATCATCGAAGCCCTCGGCGAGATTCGCGCCCTCACGCCCAAGGGCGGGGACGTGCGCCTCTATGTCGCCACCGGCAAGCTCGACCTGGCCGACGTCAAGCTCGGCGACAGCATCGCCGTCAACGGGGTCTGCCTCACCGCCGTGGAACTGCCTGGCGATGGCTTCTGGGCCGACGTCAGTCGCGAGACCCTGAGCCTCACCAGCCTGGGCGGCCTCAAGCCCGGCAGCCG
Organism: Pseudomonas oryzihabitans; assembly: GCF_032027545.1. Taxonomy (GTDB): domain Bacteria; phylum Pseudomonadota; class Gammaproteobacteria; order Pseudomonadales; family Pseudomonadaceae; genus Chryseomonas; species Chryseomonas oryzihabitans_F. The sequence goes on from NZ_JAVSJB010000026.1 coordinate 28,613, forward strand.
GGTCAACCTGGAGAAGGCGCTGATGCCCACCAGCCGTCTCGGCGGTCACCTGGTCAGCGGCCACGTGGACGGCCTCGGCGAAGTGGTCTCCCGCGCCGATAACGCCCGCGCCGTGCAATTCCGCCTGCGCGCCCCGGCCGAGCTGGCGCGCTACATCGCGCTCAAGGGCTCCATCACCGTGGATGGCGTCAGCCTCACGGTGAACGCGGTGGACGGCGCCGAGTTCGAGCTGACCATCGTCCCCCACACCCTCGGCGAGACCATCATGGCCGACTACCGTCCTGGTCGCCGGGTGAACCTGGAGGTGGACCTGCTGGCCCGCTACCTGGAGCGCCTGCTGCTGGGCGACAAGGCCGCCGAATCCAGCAAGGGCGGCCTCACCGAAAACTTTCTCGCCGAACATGGCTATCTGCAGCGCTAAGGACGACACCGTGGCACTTTCCAGCATCGAAGACATCATCCAGGACATCCGCGCGGGCAAGATGGTCATCCTCATGGACGACGAGGACCGCGAGAACGAAGGCGACATCATCATCGCCTCCGAATGCGTCACCGCCGAGCACATCAACTTCATGGCCCGCCACGCCCGCGGGCTGATCTGCATGCCCATGAGCAAGGGCCTCTGCGAGCGCCTCAACCTGCCGATGATGGCCAGCCGCAACGCCTCCGGCTTCGGCACCAAGTTCACCGTCTCCATCGAGGCCGCCGAGGGCATCAGCACCGGCATCTCTGCCGCCGACCGCGCGCGTACCGTGCAGGCGGCCATCGCCAAGGACGCCAAGCCCGGCGACGTGGTCAGCCCCGGCCACATGTTCCCGCTGATGGCCCAGCCCGGTGGCGTGCTGGCCCGTGCCGGCCATACCGAAGCCGCCTGCGACCTGGCGCGCATGGCCGGTTTCGCCGAGAGCGGGGTGATCTGCGAGGTGATGAACGATGATGGCACCATGGCCCGTCGTGACGAACTCGAAGCCTTCGCCGAGCAACACGGCCTCAAGGTCGGCACCATCGCCGACCTCATCCACTACCGCCTGCTCCACGAGCACACCGTCAAGCGCATCGACGAGCAGCAGCTGGAGACCGAACTCGGCCCGTTCAAGCTGGTGACCTACCGCGACGAGGTGGAGGGCGACGTCCACCTGGCGCTGATCCGGGGCGACCTGGCCGGCCAGGAGTTGCCGCTGGTGCGGGTGCACAACATGGACCCCCTGCGCGACCTGCTGCAGGTGCAGCAACCGGGTCGCTGGAGTCTGCGTGGCGCCATGGAGCGCGTGGCCCGCGAGGGCACCGGCGTGGTGCTGCTGCTCGGTCACTCGATCGAGGGCGACGACCTGCTGGCGCACCTGCGCGAACCGCTGCCGGTGCCCAAGGCGCTGTCCACCTACAGTACCGTCGGTGCCGGTTCGCAGATCCTGCGCGACCTGGGCATTCGTCAGATGCGCCTGCTCAGCTCGCCGATGAAGTTCAACGCCATATCCGGCTTCGACCTGGAAGTAGTAGACTATCTGCCTCCTGAAGAATGACCCTTCCGCCTGGCGTGCCTCGCCCGGGTGGTGTGGCGCGCTTCACCTGGATTTCCACGGACGGCCTGGCGCTGCCGGCCGTCCGGCTCTTTGACAACTGGACCCGCACATGAACATCAAGACCTTTGAAGGCACCTTCATCGCTCCCCAGGGCCGCTTCGCCCTGGTGGTCGGCCGTTTCAACAGCTTCGTCGTCGAGAGCCTGCTGCAGGGCGCGATCGACGCCCTGGTGCGCCACGGCATCAAGCCGGACGACCTGACCATCATCCGCGTCCCCGGCGCCTTCGAGATCCCGCTGGCGGTGCAGAAGATCGCCCAGCGCGACGAATTCGACGCCATCATCGCCCTCGGCGCGGTCATCCGTGGCGGCACCCCCCACTTCGAATACGTGGCCGGCGAGTGCACCAAGGGCCTGGCCCAGGTTTCCATGGAATTCGGCGTCCCGGTGTCCTTCGGCGTCCTGACCGTCGATTCCATCGAGCAGGCCATCGAGCGTTCCGGCACCAAGGCCGGCAACAAGGGCGCCGAAGCGGCCCTGTCCGCTCTGGAAATGGTCAGCCTGCTGGCGCAGCTGGAGGCCAAGTGAGCGGCGATCTGACTCCGCCCGCGGCTGGCAAGCCCGCAGGCAAGAAGGCCCCCACCGGCAAACTGGCTGCCCGCCGCGAAGCGCGCAGCCTGTCGGTCCAGGCGCTGTACCAGTGGCACATGGCGGGCCAGGCGATCAACGAGATCGAGGCGCAGTTTCGCGTCGACAACGATTTCGCCAAGGTCGACGGCGCCTACTTCCATGAAATCCTGCATGGCGTACCGGCTAACAAGGGCGAGATCGATGGTTTGATCCTGCCCTGCCTGGACCGCGCCATGAACGAGGTGGACCCGGTCGAGCTGGCCGTGTTGCGGCTGTCCTGCTACGAATTGCTCAAGCGCATCGATGTGCCCTATCGCGTGGTGATCAACGAGGGCATCGAGATGGCCAAGATCTTCGGCGCCACCGACGGCCACAAGTTCGTCAACGGCGTGCTGGACAAGCTGGCGCCCAAGCTGCGCAGCGCCGAGTTGCGCGGCAAGCGCTGAGTCGCTTGCGCCGGCATGGGTGAATTCGAACTCATCCGTCGTTATTTCGCCGCGGCGCCCTGCGCCCGTGGCGGTCCCGGCGTGGCGCTGGGCATCGGGGACGACTGCGCCCTGCTGTCGCTCGCCCCGGGTGAGCAACTGGCGGTGTCCACCGATACCCTGACCGCCGGGGTGCACTTTCCCGATCCCTGCCCGGATGCCCATGGCCTCGGCCAGCGCGCCCTGGCGGTGAGCGCCAGCGACCTGGCCGCCATGGGCGCCGCACCGCTGGGCTTCACCCTGGCGCTGACCCTGCCGTCCGTCGAGCCGGCCTGGCTGGAAGGGCTGGCCGCGGGGCTCGCGCAGATGGCCGAACAGTGCGAGCTGCGCCTGGTCGGTGGCGATACCACTCGCGGGCCGTTGTCCCTCACCCTCACGGTGTTCGGCCGAGTGCCGGCCGGGCAGGCGCTCTTGCGCAGCGGTGCCCGGCCGGGCGATCTGCTGTGCCTGGGCGGTGCGCCCGGTGAAGCCGGTGGGGCCTTGCCCTTCGTCCTCGGCCAGCGTCCTTTGGCTGGTGCAGCCAGTCAGCACCTGCTGGAACGCTACTGGGCACCCCAGCCGCAATTCGCCCTCGGCCTCTGGCTGCGCGGGCGGGCGACGGCAGCCCAGGACGTCTCCGACGGCCTGGTGGCCGATTGCGGTCATGTCGCCGCTGCCTCCGGGGTACGGCTGGTGGTGGAGACGGCCCGGCTGCCGGTGAGTCCGGCGCTGGCCGAGCTGTTTCCGGCCGACGAGGTTCTGCGCCTGGCCCTGGGCGCGGGCGACGACTATCTGCTGGTCTTCACCCTGCCAGCGGAGCAGGCGCCGGCCCTGGCCGCCGCCTGGCCCGAGGCGCGGGTGATCGGCCGGGTCGAGGCGGGCAGTGGCGTCACGGTGCTCGCTGCCGACGGTCAGCCGCTGACCCCGATACACACCGGTTTCCAACATTTCTAGCGCCCTGGCGCGGAGTCCTTCCTTGAGCGAACACCAAGCCCCCGCCCAGCCGGTCCTCCTGTCGGTCTGGCGCGATCCCTGGCACTTCCTGGCCTTCGGCCTGGGCTCCGGCACCCTGCCCAAGGCGCCCGGTACCTGGGGCTCACTGATCGCCTTGCCCTTCGTGCCGCTGTGGCAGCTGCTCACCGGCTGGAGCTATCCGCTGTTGCTGGTGGCCCTGACCCTGTTCGGCTGCTGGCTGTGCGGCAAGGTGGCCCGGGAGCTGGGTGTGCACGACCACGAAGGCATCGTCTGGGACGAGATGGTCGGCATCTGGATCACCTTCTGGCTGGCGCCACCGGGGTTGATCTGGCTGCTGGTGGGTTTCGTCGCCTTTCGCGTACTAGACATCTGCAAGCCCTGGCCAATCCGCTGGCTGGATGTCAATGTCCGCGGCGGTGTCGGCATCATGGTCGACGATGTACTGGCCGGCATCCTCGCCTGGCTGGTGGTTCAGGGACTACATCTGGGTTGGGGTCATCTCGTCGGCTGACGGGACACAGGCCCAAGGAGCAGGGCGTGAAAAGACTCGGTACCTGCGGCCTCCTGCTGGCCGTCAGTACGTTCGCCTGGGCGCAGACCCAGGTCAGAGTCGTGGGCTTGTTCAACGGCGCGGCGGTGGTCAACGTCAATGGCCAGCGCAAGCTGCTCAAGGTCGGGCAGCGTCTGGACGACATCGAGGTGGTCAGCGCGGATTCCCAGCAGGCGGTGTTGCGCATCGCCGGGCGCACCCAGGCGTTCACCCTCGACCGTGAATACAGCGACGGCTACAGCGCGCCCCAGCGCCGCGAATTCAGCGTGCCGCGCAGCAACAATGGTCATTACCAGGTCACCGCCAGCATCAATGGCCGCTCGGTGGCCCTGCTGGTGGATACCGGTGCCACCAGCGTCGCCCTGAGCGGCGCCCAGGCCGACCAGCTGGGCATCAAGTATCGCGATGGCACGCCAGGCTGGGTGGAGACCGCCAGCGGTCATTCCCGCGCCTGGCGGACCACCCTCAACCAGGTCCGCCTGGGCGATATCGAGGTGCTCGGGGTAGAGGCCATGGTGCTGGAAGGCAACTATCCCAGCCAGGGCCTGCTGGGCATGAGCTTCCTCAATCGCGTCGGCTGGCGCGAGGCCCAGGGCATCTTCTACGTCCAGGCGCGTTGATAGATCGCGACGTGTCGTCGTCATAACCCCTGGCGATGACGCCGGGCCGGGGGAAAAGGTTACAATGTACGTCTTTCCCCGCCAGGAGCCCGCAGGTGTCCGTCGTCTTTGTCGCCGCCTCCCAACTACCCACCCCCTTCGGCCTGTTCACCATGCACGGTTTCCTCGATGAGACCGATGGCAAGGAACACGTCGCCCTGACCTTCGGTGACGTGGCCGATGGCGAGCCGGTGCTGGGCCGCCTGCATTCCGAGTGCCTGACCGGCGACGCCCTGTTCAGCCTGAGATGCGATTGCGGCTTCCAGCTGGAGGCGGCGCTGCGTGCCATCGCCGAAGCCGGGCGTGGGGTGCTGCTCTACCTGCGCCAGGAAGGGCGGGGCATCGGCCTGCTCAACAAGATCCGCGCCTACGAGCTGCAGGATGCCGGTGCCGATACGGTGGAGGCCAACGAACGCCTGGGCTTCGGCGCCGACCAGCGGACCTACGCCCTGTGCCAGCCGATGCTGGAACATCTCGGTGTGACCTCGCTGCGGCTGATGACCAACAATCCGCGCAAGGTCAAGGCGCTCGAGGCCCTGGGCATTCCAGTGGCCGAGCGGGTGCCTCTGCAGGAAGGTCTCAATCCGCACAATCGGCGCTATCTGCTGACCAAGGCCGGCAAGCTCGGCCATATGCTCGGCAATCTGCATCAGAACGAAGAGACTGCCGAGTCCTGATCAACCGGTCGTGCGCGCCGGCTCCAGGCGCTGCGCGGCTTCCTGCAGTTCCAGTACCTGCTGATCCACGTTGCGGCTGGCACCCAGGGTGGCCTGGGCCAGGTCGGCGCTGCGCCGGGCCTGGTCCAGGCTGGCCTCGGTGCGTACCTGCAGCTGGTTGCCGCTGGCATCCAGGCTTTCCAGGGTATGGCTGATCTGCGTCAGGTGTTCCTGCAGCAGGCCGACATCGCGGTCGATGGCGCCGAGCGCTTCCTGGGCCTGGTCCGAGCGACTGCGTGAGGTCTGGGCGTCTTCCTTGCAACGCTGCATGGCGGCCACCGCCTGTTCCGACAGGGCGCGGATCTGGTCGAGAATGCTGGCGATCTCGCGGGTCGAGTCCGCCGAGTGGTTGGCCAGGCGGCGCACCTCGTCGGCCACCACGGCAAAGCCACGGCCCTGATCACCGGCGCGGGCCGCCTCGATGGCGGCGTTGAGCGCCAGCAGATTGGTCTGCTCGGCGATGCCACGAATGGTATCGGTGACATGCCGTACGGCATGGGTCTGTTCGTTCAGCGCGCTAATGGTCCCGGCGGACGTGCCTATGGTGCCGTCGAGGGTCTCCAGGTCACGGGCCACCTGGCCCACCAGCAGGTTGCCATGGTCGCTACCACTACGGGCGCGGACCGACAGGCCGCTGCTGTCACGCACGTGGGTGGCCATCTCCTGGCTGCCCTGGAGCATCGCCTGCATGGCCTTGGCATTGGCCTCCGCCGCCTGGCGCTGCTGCTCGGCCTCCTGGCTGGCGTGCTGGGCACCGCGTTGGAGGCCTTCGGCGTCCTTGCCGAGGGTCTGGGTGACGTGCTTGACGGTCTGCAGCGAATTGTCCAGTCGGTCGACGAAGCTGTTGATCCAGGTGGCCAGTTCGCCGGCTTCGTCAGCGCGGAAGCCTTGCCGATCTAGGCGTTGTTCGAGACTGCCGCCGCATTCGGCGATGTCCAGGAAGAAGTCGCAGAGCCTGCGCAGGCGGCGGGTGCAGGGCGCCACCACCAGAGAGGCGTAGAGCAGGGCGGCGAGGCCCGCACTACCCAGGGCGAAGGCACCCTGCCAGGCCGGTTGCCAGAGGCTCAGGGCGGCCTGCAGGCCCCAGGCACCGCCCGCCAGCAACAAGGCGCCGAGCAGCAGGTGCTGGGTCAGGCTGCCGCCACGGTAGGCTTCCTCCAGATCGGCCTCGCAGAGCAGGCCCCAGGTGTCCGGCGAACCCGGTAGTTGCAGGGTGAGGCCGGCGCCTATCACCGGGACGTGGCGGTAGTCGGAGTAGCCGGGATAGGTGACGAAGAGGTTGCGGCCCTTGCGGATGGTCTCGCGTACCCCGGGATGCAGCTCCCTGGTCGCCGGCGCGGTGAACTTCAGTTCGAATTCGGTGTGTTCGCGCACCCGGACCGTGCCGAAGGGCGTCGCCACCCCCTGTTTGAGGTTGTCACCGGCGGTGAAGGTGGCGTCTTCGAAGCGCGAGCGCGACAGCGCCGTTCCCGCGGCGATGCTGGGATCGGCGACGGCCTTGATCATGAACAGATAGTTGTCGCCGGAATCCGGGAAGACGTGGCCCGCTTCACGCTGGATAAGATCGCTGAGCACGTCGTTGGGCAGGCGCAGGCAGAGGCAGCCCAGCGGCCGGCCTGCCTGGCGCAGCGGCTGGTGGAACATGAGGGTGACGGCGTCATGGAAGGCCGAGGTGGTCGGCCCCAGGGCAAGGGTGACCGGGTCGCGATAGGGGCCTTGCAGGAAGGGCCCCTGCAGGCCGCGGGCGAGGGCTTGGCCGTCGTGGCGGCTGCCCTGGCGCTGGCGTGCGGTGGAGGCGAGGATCAGGCCGTGGGCGTCCACCACGAAGAGTTCCGAGGCACTGGAGAGGTGCGCCAGGGATTCGTCCAGGCTACGCGGATCGAGATTCGGCCAATCGGCTTCGAGCATGGCGGCGATACGTTGCAACTGCTGCCAGTGCCTTTGCGTCCAGGACAGCAGCAGGTCCCGCCGGGTATTGGCCAGGCCGGTGAAGGTCTTTCCCAGGCGGGCCTGGCGACCCCCATTACGCAGACAGGCCCAGCCGCGGGCGAACTTACCATTCCGGCCCAGCCAGGGCAGCCAGCGGCGCTCTTGGCCGCTCAATTCCATGTCGCTCATGAAGCCAAGTCCTTGCAGCCGATAGGGGTAATGCCTTATCGGCTAGCATGAGCGAGGCTTCAACCCCGAGCTAGAGGGGTTTGGACGAGGCGGCGAGATGGCGGGATCAGCGGTGCGGCCGCCCGGCTCAGGCCGAGGCGCCGCGGGCCAGGCGGGGTGCCTCGGAGGTTGCTGTGGTGTCCAGCAGCGCCAACCGCTCGCGCACCGCGCGTTCGATGCCGGCAGCGTCCAGCCCGCACTCGGCGAGCATCTCGGCCGGCTTGGCGTGTTCGATGTAGCTATCCGGCAGGCCCAGGTTGAGCACCGGCAGGACCAGGGCATTGGCCTGCAGGAATTCGTTGACCGCGCTACCGGCGCCGCCCATGACGCTGTTCTCCTCGACGGTGACCAGCAGGTCGTGGTCGGCGGCGAACTGGCGGATCAGCGCCTCGTCCAGCGGCTTGACGAATCTCATGTCGGCCACGCTGGCATCCAGCCCCTCGGCGACCTGCAGGGCTTCGGCCAGCTGCACGCCGAAGACCAGGAAACCGACGGTGGGGCCATTCTTTAGGCTGCTCTGGCGACGCACCACGCCTTTACCGATAGGCAGGGGTTCCAGGCCCGGATCGAGGGCGGCGTTGGGGCCACTGCCACGGGGATAGCGCACCGCGGCCGGGCCCTGGTGGCGATAGCCGGTGGTGAGCAGGCGGCGCAGCTCGTTCTCGTCGCTGGGCGCCATGATGACCATGCCGGGGATGCAGCGCAGGTAGGCCAGGTCGAAGCTGCCGGCGTGGGTCGGGCCGTCTTCGCCCACCAGACCGGCGCGGTCGATGGCGAAGAGCACGTCCAGGTTCTGCACCGCCACGTCATGGATCAGCTGGTCGTAGGCGCGTTGCAGGAAGGTGGAATAGATGGCCACCACCGGCTTCATGCCGTCGCAGGCCAGGCCGGCGGCCAGGGTCACCGCATGCTGCTCGGCGATGGCCACGTCGAAGTAGCGCTCGGGGAAGCGCTCGGCGAAGCGGATCAGGTCGGAGCCTTCCTTCATCGCCGGGGTGATGCCCACCAGCTTGGGATCGGCGGCGGCCATGTCGCACAGCCAGTCGCCGAAGATGTTGGAGTACTTGGGCGCGCCGGGGCGCTTGGGCTTGGCGTCCAGCGGCTCCAGCTTGGTGATGGCGTGGTAGCCGATGGGGTCGGCCTCGGCGATGGACAGGCCCTTGCCCTTGCGGGTGATCACGTGGAGGAACTGCGGCCCCTTGGCGTCGCGCAGGTTGCTCAAGGTGGTGACCAGGGTCGGCAGGTCGTGGCCGTCGATGGGGCCGATGTAGTTCCAGCCCAGTTCCTCGAACAGGGTGCCGGGGACCAGCATGCCCTTGGCGGCCTCTTCGGTGCGGCGGGCGATTTCCCAGGCGCCGGGCAGCTTGGAAAGGGCCTTCTTGCCGTTCTCGCGCAGGTGCTGGTAGGTGCGGCTGGAGAGCAGGCGCGCCAGGTAGTTGGACAGGCCGCCGACGTTGCGCGAGATGGACATGTCGTTGTCGTTGAGCACCACCAGCATGTTGGCGCCGGTGTCCGAGGCGTGATTGAGCGCCTCGAAGGCCATGCCCGCGGTCAGGGCGCCGTCGCCGATCACCGCCACCGACTTGCGCTCGATGCCCTGCAGCTGGGCGGCGATGGCCATGCCCAGGGCGGCGCCGATGGAGGTGCTGGAATGGCCGACGCCAAAGGTGTCGTACTCGCTCTCGCTACGCCGCGGGAAGGCGGCCAGGCCATCCTTCTGGCGCAGGCTGGCCATGCCCTCGCGGCGACCGGTGAGGATCTTGTGCGGATAGGCCTGGTGGCCGACATCCCACACCAGCCGGTCTTCCGGGGTGTTGAAGACGTAATGCAGGGCGACGGTTAGCTCGATGACGCCGAGGCCGGCGCCGAAGTGACCACCGGTCTGGCCCACTGTCCACAGGAGAAAGGCGCGCAGTTCGTCGGCGACGGCTTCCAGCTCGGCATCACCGAGCTGGCGCAGCTGGAGCGGCGAGTCGATGCGGTCGAGCAGGGGCGTCGCGGGACGCTGGCGGGGAATCTCGTGAAACGTCTTGGGCATCTGGCTGATCACTTTGCGCAGAGAATTAGGCAGTTTACCCGATGCCCGCGTGGCATCCCAACAGCGGGTAGGGCGTCTTGTTATGCCCCTGTGACAACGGACCCGGTGGCAAATGCGGCCCGGGTCTCGAGTTTTTCCGCGGGCAGCGGCTCAGCTGCGCCGTCCGACGATATAGCGGGCCAGGGCACGCAGGGGCTCGGCGCGTTCGCCCAGGTGCGCGATGGCGGCCAGCGCCCCGTCGCACAGCTCCAGGGCATAGGCCTTGGCGGCCTCCAGGCCGAGCAACGCCGGATAGGTCGGTTTGTCGCGGGCGAGGTCGGCGCCCTGGCGTTTGCCCAGCGTTTGAGTGTCGCTCTCTATGTCGAGGACATCGTCCCAGACCTGGAAGGCTAGGCCGATGGCCTGGGCGTAGCAGGCCAGGGCCTCACGGTCGGTCGCGGTGGCGGCACCACTGGCGAGGGCGCCGAGCTGGACACTGGCGGCGATCAGGGCGCCGGTCTTGTGCAAATGCATGGTTTCCAGCGCCGGCTGGTCGATGCGTCGACCGACCGACTCCAGGTCGATGGCCTGGCCGCCGACCATGCCCGCCGGACCGCTGGCGCGGGCCAGCACGGCGACCATCTCCAACCGCACGGCGGCGTCCTGCGGTGCTGCCAGCAGGGTCTCGAAGGCCAGGGTCTGCAGGCCGTCACCGGCGAGGATGGCACAGGCTTCGTCATAGGCCTTGTGGGTGGTGGGCCGGCCGCGGCGCAGGTCGTCGTCGTCCATGGCCGGTAGGTCGTCGTGCACCAGGGAATAGGCGTGGATCAGCTCCACTGCGCAGGCTGCCTGGTCGGCGCGTACCGGATCGCCGCCCAGGGCCTCGCAGGCGGCATAGACCAGCAGCGGCCGTACTCGCTTGCCGCCGCCCATGACGCTGTAGGCCATGGCTTCGTAAAGCCGACCGAGCTCTGGACGCGGCGCTTCGAAGAGGGGCGTGAGGGCGCTGTCGACGCGAGCCTGGCAGCGCTGCTGGTAGGCCTCGATCATGCCTCGTCCCCGGTGGGGGCGAAGGGGGCGGCCGTGAGCTCGCCGTCCTTCTCCAGCAGGATTTGCACCTTCTGCTCGGCCTGGGCCAGGGCGCCCTGGCATTCACGGGTCAGGCGGATGCCTTGTTCGAAGGCGCCGAGGGAGTCCTCCAGGGACAGCTCGCCGCTTTCCAGGCGTTCCACCAGGGTCTGCAATTCGGCCAGGGATTGTTCGAAGTCGGGAGCTTTCTTGCGGGCCATCGGGATTCTCGGCAGACGCGATCGGATCGCGGGAAGGTAGCAACAGGTCAGCCATTGTGCCACAGCCATTGGCGCCGCTTGACGCCGTGGCCGGCCAGGGCCTAGGGTAGCGCCATGACCAAGCGCAGCCCCCAACGCCCCAGCATTATTACCGCCATTACCTGATGGCGGGACAGCGTTAGCTGCGCAACCAGACCCGCCCAAGAGGCGGGTTTGTACTTTCTGACTCCTGGGCCCCGACGAAACACCCCAGGAGCCCACCATGACCGCCCAGGAACCCGCCACCGCTCTCTTGCAGCGCTATGCCCGCAAGATCCTCGAA
>NZ_JAVSJB010000027.1:0-37933 GCF_032027545.1 Pseudomonas oryzihabitans
GTGAACAACGTACTGGGTTTACACACCTAGTCCTCACAGGAAGCAAAGGGATAGGGGTCGATCTCATGGCTTTCGGTACCGAGCGGACAGGTAGGTCACTACGTCCTCAAGGCGCGGCACCCGGTCACCCAAGGGCTCATTCAGCCGCTTAAACCAATCACCCCGGTCCAGCAGAGGGACCTGGAACTACTCCCCGCGCTCGAGCAGCGGTCCATTGGCCCCCACCCGCTGGTTGACGACCTTGTTACAGGGTACTAGGCACATCGCTTCTAGCCTCGGCCGGGCGAATGTAGGGATGGAATGCTGATGCTCCGCCGGTTGCTGTGGCCAGGTCGCCATCTTGTCTGAGAAGACCTGGTAAGCGTCTGCATCGCCAAACAGCTCATAGTGCACCCGTTGAACGATCAGCTGCTCCGCCGCTACCGCCCACCGATACACCATGTTGAACGGCTTGGCTGGCCGGAGCGTAGCGATCAGCAGCCCTACTCGCGCCATGCGGCCACGCTCGTTGCAGCCGATTGCTATGCACTTGTTCGGCATCGGCCGGAGCGTGGCCAGCTCTACCCGCTCACGCAGGAGCAGGCCAACTGAGTCGATCCGCAGATCGATCAGTTGGACGTGCGGCCCCGAGACCGGACAGGTCATGAACCGTGGTACCAGGTGGATGAGCATGGGCCGCTGCCTCGCGCGTCGGGTTGCTAGCCGGCCGGAAGATCGCTTGAATAGCGGATCGCCGCTTATATAGCGCGCTCAGGACGATCGGCGAGCGGTTTTACCGCATAGCTTCGGTATCGCGAGCAACCCTGAGCATTACGGGCAGCGCCACCGCACTGCAGAGCCAGATCATCTTGATGACCTCGTTTGCATTGCCGAGCAGGTCAGGCAGCACACGCTCGATTGGTTCAGGTACCAGGAAGAAAGTCGCGAATGTGTCACCAACAGGCCATTCGCTCGGGCGAATGGCCTGCCGGTTACTACAAAGCCCCCGATCGAAACACTTCGGCGAAATAGCTCGAGTTGTTGAGCACTAAGCTAATCGCCGCTGAAGAGTTGATGATTGATGCTTTGCAGGCACTCTTTCACCTCAAGTGAAACGCAAGGCTGCGCTTTGCTCTGTCACGCGCCGCGTACTGTAAATGATAGCGACGGGTTCAAGGAGTGAGCTCAATTGAAAAAGGCGTCGGGTCTATCGGTGCGCTTTCGCCCGTCATCTGGGAGGCTAGAAGTTTCGCGCTGCCCATAGCCAAGGTGAATCCCAAGGCCCCTTGCCCTACGTTGAGCCACAAATTGCGCATACCCTCCGCCAGGCCAATCATTGGCTTGCTGTGGGTTGTACTGGGGCGCAAACCGGCCCAAGCTTTCGCGCTGCTGAGATCCAGATCCGGGAACGTTTCTACAACCTGCTGTTTGAGAAGGCCGATACGTGCGGGATCGATCTCCGCCCGCGTCACCCCCATATCGACCATCGCCGCAATGCGTAAATGGTCGCCGAGGGGCGCGTATACAATTTTGCGCGCTGCATCGGTGACGCTTAACCGCGGTGCCTGGCAGTCTGCGCCCATCGGTACGCTCAGGCTGTAACCGCGTAACGCGTAGAGCGGTAGGTTAATCCCCAGCGGCCTGAGCAGTGGCACGCTGGACATCCCCGCCGCGACCACCACCGTATCAGCGGGGATGTCCCCCTGATCGGTGCGAACTGCGATTACCTGTTGCCCCTCGCTTACCAGCGCACGCACCTCGTGCCCCAGCGCCATTTGCACGTTGGGCAGACCCGACAGCAGCCCTTGCAAGGCTTGGCAGAAACGATAACAGTCGCCGGTGGCTTCACCAGGTGTGTAAATCCCTCCGGCTAACTGCCCCTCCACCGATTGCAATGATGGCTCAAGATCAACACAGCCCGCACTGTCCAGGATCTGCTGATCAGCCCCCAGCGCGCATTGCCATTCCACCATCGGCGCAGCCGCGGACAAAGCGGCTGCGCTCCGGTACACCACCAGTTTACCGGTGCGAATCAGATCGAAGTCCAGCGGGTAAACTGCCAGCAAGTCGTCGAGCGCATCGCGGCTCAGGTACGACAGGCTAAGCATTTCACCGATGGTTCGTCGGACCTGAGCGTCGTTGCAGGCGCACAAAAACCCCAGGCACCAACGCCACTGCTGCAGATCCAGGCGCGGTTTGAAACGCAGCGGCGAGTCGGCGCGCAAGAGCCATTGCGGCAACTTACCGATGACACCAGGATCGGCCAGCGGCGCCACATAGCTGTAGCTCAATTGGCCACCGTTGGCGAAGCTGGTTTCCTGTGCGACGTCGGTGTGACGATCCACCAATGTGACTTGCATGCCCTGTTGCGCCAGATACCAGGCACTGGCCAAACCCACGACCCCTGCTCCTATCACCACTACCTGCACAGGCTTGCCCTCTTCTGATACGTAATGCGGTGCGGCCTTAGCGCGAAGTTATGGCCGGCATCCATATTGGTCATGGCCTTGCACGATGGGCTTGGTTAGCGTCGCCGATCCTTTCCACATCAGGAGTTGCCATGAGCATCCAGAGAATCTCCGTGAATCCGCGCCTCAGCGGAGTCGTCGTTCATAACGGCCTGGCCGGGTTGTCAGGGCAGGTACCCGATGACCGCAGCCAGGACTGCGCGGGACAGACGCGCCAAATCTTGGCCAAGATCGATGCCCTACTGGCCCAGTCCGGCAGCGACAAATCCAAGCTGTTGAGCGCGCAAATCTGGCTCAAGGACATAGGTGCCGACTTCGCGGCTATGAACGAAGTCTGGAGCCAGTGGCTCCCGGAAGGCACGGCACCTGCACGTGCCACGATCCAGGCGGACCTGGCCTCGCCGGACGTGCTGGTCGAGATCATGCTGACCGCCGCCATCGACGCCTAACCCCCTACCGCGGCAGGCTGGCGCTTGAGTAAGCGCCCCTGACGTTGCTGCACGTTGCCGTCTTCATAGCTGACTACACCGTTGACCACCACCAGATCGATGCCTGGCGCCTGACGGCATGGATCCCTGTACGTGGCAACGTCTTCTATACGAGCCATGTCCACCAGGACCAAGTCAGCGAAAGCGCCTTCGCGCAGTACGCCGCGGTCCTGCAACCGGAAGCGCGAAGCGGAAAGACCGGTCATCTTGCGGACAGCCTCGGCGAGGTCGAACAGCTTCAGCTCACGGCAGTAGTGCGCCAATACCCGAGGAAAGGTACCCCACAGTCGTGGATGAGGATTCGGGTCATTTGGCAGGCCGTCCGAACCCACCATCGATAAGGGATGAGCAAGGATCTTGCGCACGTCGTCCTCGCTCATCATGTGGTAGATGGCGCCCGCAGGTCGGAGTCGCTCGGTCGCTTCCCACTGCGACACGCCCCACTGAGCGGCGATTTCCTTAAGCGTCTGTTTGGCCATTTCCGGGTGCGGGTCGGACCAGGTGATGTAAATCTCCATTTGCCCGTCGACACGCCAGGCGTCCAAGGTGGTCGAGCTGGCTGAATACGGATAGCAATCGCAATTGCAGGACTGTTCGCTGGCGGCCTTTTCCAACGCGGTGAGGGCCAGAGGCGCACGCCCCCAGTTCCCGGCGCCTGCACATTTGAGGTGCGAGATCACCAGATCCGCACCGGCATTGCGGGCGGTGCTGAACGACTCTTGCAATGAATCCAGCAACCCGTCGTGTTCGTTGCGCATATGGGTGGTGTACAACGCACCGTGTTTGCCAACAATGTCCACCAGACGCTGAACTTCGGCCAGCGGCGCCTGCTTCGCGTTGGTGTAGGCCAATCCGGTACTCAGGCCGATGGCGCCGGCACGCAATGCGTTATCCAATGCCTCGCACATGGCCTCCAGCTCGCCTTCAGCCGCAGGGCGATCGAACTGCGTCATGACATTGGCACGCAACGCCGTATGCCCGATCAAGGCCGCCACGTTGACGCTCGGCACCGCTTGCTCCACGGCCTGGACATAGGCATCGAAGGTCGGATAAACGAAAGCGTCTTGCGCCCCAAGCAGGTTCATAGGATCGGGCGGCACACCCGGCAGTGATACGGGCGAGGCGCTGATACCACAATTGCCGACGATTACAGTGGTCACCCCCTGGGAAAGCTTGGCCAGCATCTCGGGTGCACCAATGACATTGGTGTCGTCGTGGGTGTGCACGTCGATGAATCCCGGCATCAGGCAGCGGCCTTGGCCCTCGATGACCCGCTGCGCCTCATGCCTGGCGAGATCGCCAATAGCGACGATGCGATCGCCCCGAGTCGCCACGTCGGCGCTGTAGGGCTCAGCACCAGTGCCATCAACCACGGTGACGCCACGAAACAGCAAGTCGAAAGTCATGCAGGGGTCCTCTGTCCAGTCGCGAAATCCCAACCCTTCCCCGAAACCGCATCCATTAACTGCCGTGTGTAGGGTTCACGGGGCGCGGCCAGCACTTGCGCCGCCGGGCCGTACTCGATGACTTGACCGCGTTGCATCACCAGCACGTCATCGCACAACTGCGCCGCTACCCGCAGGTCATGGGTGATGAACAGAATGGCCACACCCAGGCGCTGCTGAATGTCGTCCAATAGTTGCAGCACTTGCGCTTGTACTGACACATCCAGCGCCGATACGGCCTCATCGGCGACGATCACGTCCGGCTCCATGGCCAGCGCACGGGCAATAGCGATACGCTGGCGTTGCCCCCCGGAAAACTGATGCGGATAACGCACGATGGCATCCTGTGGCAAACCAACCAGTTCAAGTAGTTGCTGACCACGCGCCCAGGCTCGGTCAAAAGGCACGCCATGGTTCATCGGGCCTTCGACCAGACTTCTGCCAATGGTGATGCGTGGGTTCAGCGACCGGTTAGGATCCTGAAAAATCATCTGAATGCGTTTGCGATGAGGCTTGAGGCTCGCGGCTGACAGCTCGGAGATCTCCTTGCCCGTGACCCTGATCGCACCGTGGGATGGATTCAGCAGACGCATCACGCAGCGGGCGACAGTGGACTTACCTGAGCCGCTTTCACCCACGATGCCCAGCGTACGCCCGCGGCTGAGCGTGAACGACACGTCATGCACCGCCCGCGTGCCTTCGCGCGCCTTGCCGAACCAACGCCAGCCACCGCCCGCCGTCGGATAGACTTTGCCCAATTCAATGACATCGAGCACCCTTTGCGCACGCTGGGGCTCCTCGCGCGCCGCGCGAGGCGTGAGGCTGGGTACCGCGGCCAGCAACGCTTTGGTGTATATCTCGCGGGGCCGGGACAGGACCTCTTCGACCGTACCTGCTTCGACCACTTGCCCCTGGCGCATCACGCAGACCCGATGGGCAATGTCCACGACCACGCCCATGTCATGCGTGATGAACAATACGGCCGTACCGTGTTTCTGCTGCAACTCGCGAATCAGCTTAAGTATCTGCTGTTGCGTGGTGACATCCAACGCCGTGGTCGGTTCGTCGGCGATCAGCAGGCGTGGTTCGAGGACCAGCGCCATGGCAATCATGATGCGCTGACGCTGGCCACCACTTAGCTGGTGCGGGAAGGCGTCATGGATGCGCTCGATGTCCGGCAGGTTGACCTGCGCCAGTGCGTTCATCACCTGCGCCCGTCGCTGCACGGCTCCCAAATCGGTATGTGTCTGCAGCACCTCTTCGATCTGGCGCCCCACACTGAGTACCGGATTAAGGGCCGTCATCGGCTCCTGGAATATCATGGCCATGCGGCTGCCGCGCAGCGCTTTGAGACGAGCGTTGCTGACCTGCAACACATCCTCGCCGTCCAGCAGAACCCGGCCACCGGTAGCCTGCAACGCGCCTTTGGGCAGCAAGCCAAGAGCGGCCAGCGAGGTCACGGACTTGCCTGAGCCGCTTTCTCCCACCAGACACACTGTCTCGCCCGCGCGGATATCAAGGCTGATGTCTTGTAGGATCGGCCGGCCTTCGGCCGTATTCACGCACAGATGCTCGACCCGCAGAATGGTATTCGACTGGTCGTTCATGCGGCGTTCCTTTTTTTCATGCGTGGGTCCAGCGCGTCGCGCACGGCATCACCCAGGAGGTTGATCGAGAGAATGCACAGCGACAGCGCAAGCCCCGCCCACAGCACCAGCGACGGTTTGAGCTGGAAGTACACCCGCCCTTCGGAAATGATGTTGCCCCAGGTCGGGATTTCGGTGCCGATGCCCGCGCCGAGGAACGACAAAATCGCTTCGGTGAGGATTGCCGAGGCACAGATGTACGTGCCCTGTACGATCAGCGGTGCCAGCGTATTAGGCATCAGGTGACGGGTGAGAATTTTCAGGGTTGGCGTGCCCATCAACACGGCTGCTTCGACGTACGGTTCTTCACGGGTCGACAGCACCCGCGAGCGCACCAGCCGCACCACCTGAGGGACTTCCGGCACCATGATCGCGATCATCACGGTCCAGATCCCGGCACTGCTCAAAGAGACGATCGCAATCGCGAGCAAGATGCCCGGGATCGCCATCAGGCCGTCCATGACCCGCATCAACAGCGCGTCGAGTCCACGGAAGTAACCCGCCAACAGCCCCAACGGCAGACCGATCAGAATGCTCAGCACCGTGACGCCGACACCGACGGTGAGCGAGATGCGCGCCCCATAAACGATTCGTGAAAACAGGTCGCGCCCATAGGCGTCGGTACCCAGCCAGAATTCGGCACTTGGCGGCTTGAGGCGAAATGCTGGCGACAGCGCCACCGGATCGTGGTTGGCGATCCAGGAGGCAAATATCGCCATGCCTACGATCGCCATCAGCACCACCAACGCTAACGCCGAGGTGAAGGGCACGCCGCTCAGCCTGATGAATCGACGGCGTGGCGTAGGCAGGCTCAAAGAAACGGGTTTGCTCATGGCCTTGCCTCAGTATCGAATGCGCGGATCGCTGATCGCGTACGACAGGTCGATCAGCAGATTGATGACGACATACACACCGCTGGTCAGCAGAATCATGCCCTGGATCACCGGGTAGTCGCGGGCGAGCACGGCGTCCACGATTAGCCGCCCGAGCCCCGGAATGTTGAACACGCTTTCGGTGACTACAACCCCGGAAATCATCAGCGCGAACCCGGTGCCGATGACTGTGAGGATCGGAATCATTGCGTTGCGCAGCGCATGGCGAAACAACACATGCCCTTCAGCCAGACCCTTGGCTCGCGCGGTGCGGATGTAATCCTCACCCAACACTTCGAGCATGCTGGCGCGAGTCATACGCGCCACTAGCGCCACGTACACCGACGACAGTGTTAGCGCAGGCAACACGATGCGCAGGGCAAACGGCCCGATGCCCTCGGTGATGCTGCGAAAACCTTGCACCGGCAACCACTTCAACTCCAGGGCAAACACGGTGATCAGCACGTAACCGATCACGAACACTGGAATTGAAAAGCCCAACACGGAGGTCGACATCACCAGGTTGTCGATCCAGCTCCCGTGTTTCCAGGCCGCCAGTACACCCAGCGGTACCGAGATCAGAATGGTGAACAGGATGGCCACCAGTGCCAAGCTCAAGGTCGGCTCCACGCGCTGGGCAATCATGCTCAGCACCGGAGTATGGGCCATCAGCGAGATGCTGAAATCACCGTGCAGCAGTTGCCAGATCCACACGAAGAACTGCCGGTAGAGGGGCTGGTTCAGCCCCAGGCTTTCACGGATCGCCGCCAGTTGTTCAGGACTTGCCATGTCCCCAGCGATGATCGCCGCGGGGTCGCCGGGCGACAGGCGAAGCAGGAGGAACACGAATAGTGCGACCACCAGCATCACCGGAACCGCCGCCAGCACTCGGCGCAGGAAATAACTCAACATCGAAGCCTCCGAAGGCAAGAATCAAGTCGCGGCGATCATTCGGCTTTTTCGACGTTCCAGAACACCGTGGACGGGCCGGTCATCAAATGAGTGATATGGCTGTTCCAGGCGGCGACGTCGAAGTACTGACCCAGCGGGATGTAGGCGATCTGGTCCATGGCGCGTTTCTGAATCTGCACGGCAATGGCCTTCTGCTGCGCGGGGTCAGTGGCGGTCGCAAAGTCCACCCGCAACTGGTTCATCTCTGGATCGGTTGGCCAGCCGAACCAGGCGCCTTTCTGTCCGCTGCCATCAAGCATCGGGTTGACGACCGGGTTCCAGATGGTTTCAGCGTTCCAGTAGGTGAAGAACAGGTTCCAGCCGCCTTGGGATGGCGGGTTCTGGTTGGCGCGGCGCGACACGAGGGTTTGCCAATCCATCGGTTGTAGGTCGACGTTAAAGCCCGCCTTGCGCAAGGCTTGGGCGGCGACTACCGGCTGAGGTGCCTGGCTCGGCACGTCGGTTGGCTGCAGGATGACCACCGGGGTGCCGTCGTAACCGGCTTTTTTCAGCAGCGCTTTCGCCGCGTCCAAATTGCCGCCGCGGGTCAGAGACTCACCGCCCGCGTCGCTCTCCAGCGTCGTGCCGCAGCCGAACACGGATGCGCAAAGCTTATAGAACTCGGGGTTGCCCACCAGCGCTTCGAGCACGTCCTTCTGGTTCATTGCCAGTAACGCTGCGCGGCGAATATCCGGGTTGTTGAACGGTGGGTATAGGAAGTTAAACCGGCCGCCGGTCATGGAGCCGAGTTTGCTCAATATCCCCGATTTCAAGTGATTGTCAGCTTGGACCATTGGCAGCAAATCAATGGGCAATTGCTCGATAAAATCGATGTCGCCCGATGACAACGCGTTGATCGCGGTCATGCGGTCCGGCATGTTGATCCATTCCACGCGGTCGACCTTGACTACTTTGCCGCCTGCCGTGCCGCTGGCCGGCTCTTTGCGCGGTACGTACTGCTTGAATTTCTCGTACACGACCCGGTTGCCTGGGTCGAACTCCTTGGCGACGAAGACGTAGGGGCCGGAGCCGGTGTAGTCCGTGATGGTTTTGCCGTCAGGGGTGTTGGCAACGCGCTCAGGCATCATGAAGGCTGCCACCGAGGACGGTTTGGCCAGCAGTTGCAGGACATAGCCAAACGGTTTGGCCAGGGTCAGGGTGATGGTTTTTTCGTTGGTGGCGACGATGCTGGCGGTATACTTCATCATCAGCTGGCCACCTACGTCGAAGCGCGCCCAGCGCTTGAGCGACGCAACGCAGTCGGCGGCCGTGACCGGTGCGCCGTCATGCCACAGCAGGCCGTCACGTAGGTGGAAGGTGTAGGTCAACCCGTCCGGCGAGACCGTCCAGTCCGCCATTTGCGGCTGCGGAACGAAGTGTTCGTCCATGCCGATCAGGGTGTCGTAGATCATGTACCCATGATTGCGGGTGATCTGTGCCGTGGTAGCGATAGGATCGAGCACACGAAGCGATGACGACATTACGGCGTGCAGGGTCTTTTCAGCCGCCAGTATGAACGGTGCATGCAGCGCAGCCACCAAGCCAACAGGCATTAACAGGCGGGCGATCACAGCGCGGGACGGGCGTAATTTCATGCTCCAACACTCCTTACAGTGGGCTACGTACGGTGTCGGCAGTTTTCCTTGTGTGCGAAATAGCTGTGACAAACCCGACGCCTCTGCGGGCGTCTGAGTAGTGAAGTGTCGCGGTTACACCATCACTGCCATGGCGTGATCGATGTACAACTGGCGCAAACGCTGGGTCAGCTTGCCAGGCTTGCCATCACCGACGAGTTGCCCGTCGATGCTCACTACCGGGTAAACAAATGAGGTGGATGAAGTGATGAAGGCTTCCGCCGCCGCGGCCGCTTCTTCAAGGGTGTAGGCACGCTCTTCAAGGCGCAGATCGTGCTCCCTGACCAGTTCAATCAAGGCGCCACGGGTGATGCCGGGCAACAAAGCGCGAGATAGTTCACGCGTCACTACGGCGCCATCGTGGGTAATGATGAACGCGTTATTGGAGGTGCCTTCCGTCACCCACCCGTCCTTCACGAGCCAGGCATCGTCAGCACCTTTTGCCTTCGCTTGTTCTTTGGCCATGCAGGCATAGAGCAGCTGGGTCGTTTTGATATCGCTGCGGCCCCAGCGCAAGTCAGGCAAACCAATGATGTTCATGCCGCGTTTGGCCAGCGGACTGTCCAGCACCACCTTGGCCTGGGTGTAAAGCACCACGGTCAACGCGCTGCCTGCGGGCGGGTACAGAAAGTTGCGATCCTCGACACCGCGAGTGACCTGCATGTACACCAGCCCTTCGGCCAGCTCATTACGGGCGATCAATTCGCGATGGATCGCCAGTAACTGGGCAGCGTCAAGCGGCAAGTCCAGAGCCATCTCCCGCAACGACCGCGACAGGCGCGCCATGTGCAAATCGAAATCTACCAGCTTGCCTTGCAGCACTGCTGTCACTTCATAGATGCCATCAGCGAACATGAAGCCGCGGTCGAAAATGGAGATGCTAGCTTCGTTTTCAGGTACGAAGGCGTCGTTGAGATACACGCTGCGCATGGGTCGTTTCTCCGATCAATAAACAGCTCAGGGACGCTGAACGCCGGTCTGGCTGGTGATGATGCCGTAATGCTCGATGCGCCGATGACGGGCGAAGTCGAAGATGGTCGTCTTGCCGAAGTTGCACAGGTCCATGTCGCAGGCATGCACGATCAACTCATCGCCCTGCCCTTGAGCCTTAGCAACCACGAAGCCGTTCGGATCGACAATCACGCTGCCGCCCATCAACGGGAAACCGTCCTCGACACCGGCTTTGGCCACGCCTACGACCCAGGTCGCGTTCTGGTAGGCGCCGGACTGCATGCACAGTTGCGAATGGAACAGGCGCTGCTCTTCACCTTCGGCCTGGCGCTGGGAGTTGATGGAAGGCGTGTTGTAGCCCAACAGCACCAGTTCGACGCCTTGCAGGCCCATGACACGGTAAGTTTCCGGCCAGCGACGATCGTTGCAGATGCACATGCCCATGACCGTGCCTTGGGTTTCCCAAGTCTGGAAGCCCAGATCACCGGGTTCGAAATAGCGCTTTTCCAGATGCTGGAAATCACGCTCGGTGTCGAATTCCACATGCCCTGGCAAATGCACCTTGCGGTATTTGCCAACGATGTTGCCTTCGCGGTCGGTGAGGATCGAGGTATTGAAATGGCGACCTTCGGGGGTCAGCTCGGCGTAGCCGAAAGAGATCGCCATCCCATGCTCACGGGAGAAGTCGAACAGCGGTTGGGTGACAGCGCTGGGCATCTCGGATTCGAACCAGGTGTCAACCTCCGCTTGATCCTCCATGTACCAGCGAGGAAAGAACGTCGTCAGCGCCAACTCCGGAAACACCACTAGTCCACAGTCTTGCTGGCGAGCCTGCTCCAGCAGCACCAGCATGCGCTGGACCACGCTGTCGCGGGATTCGTTTTTCTGGATAGCCCCCAACTGGGCGCCGCCAATAATGATTTCGCGCATGCTGCCGCTCCTCCACGAGACCGGACCAAACCCGGTTGGGCTGTTGAACTACGTGGAGACCATTGTCTGAAGGCAAACGTGGGTTGTCGCATGCCAATACGTCGACACTGAATAACTTCTTGTTAATCATCACCGAACAGTTCCAGACCACTGTCAGCGAGGGTGCGTCTCAGCTGCTCGACAAAGCCCTGGGCGAACTGCGCCAGCGGCTCTCGGCGCAGATGCACCAGACTGACAGTCAGCCTTTCGTCAGTCAAAAGCGGCAGCACCGTCATGCGCTCGCTGCCCGATGCACGCCAGGAAACTTCGTCAACGACCGCGAAACCCGCGCCGTTCTTAACCAATGCACAAGCGTGATGGGGCGAATCCACATCGATGTCGGGCCAGTAAGGTAATCCTTGGCGTTCAAACGCCGGTTTCACGAAACTGAAAAACGGCGTATCGGCGGGATATCCAATGAAGGGCGACTCGGCTAGCACTTGACTTAAGTCAGCGGCCGGCACGCGGGTCAATGGGTGATCGGCCGGACATACCACCAGCACTCGAATGTCGCTAAGCGGCACGGCACGTAGGTTAGGGTGGTCGACGGGAAACAGCGATATGCCTAAATCCGCCTGCTGATCCAGCAACCGATCGCGCAGCGAGACGTGCCGCAGGCACTCCAGGCTCACCCGAATGTCGGCGTTCTCACGACGAAAGCTGGTGATAGCATCCGGTACAAATTGGTGCCCCAGGCTTGGACTGCTGACAATGCGCAATACACCATGGCGTTGCTGCACCAGGTCGTGCAAGGTGGTATTCACCCGTTGGATGCCGCGATAAACCGACTCGACGTGAGCGAACAGACGTCGAGCCTCGGGCGACGGATATAGCCGCCCTTTCACCCGTTCGAACAGTTGAAAACCGATACGCGCTTCGGTGTGAGAAAGCATGCGACTGACGGCAGGCTGCGAAATCAGCAATAACTGCGCTGCGCCATTGATAGAACCAGCGATCATCACCGCACGAAACACCTCAATCTGCCGTAGATTCAGGGATTGCATGAACGCTACCTCGATGGGCTGTTAGGCATCCCGCATAGGAGCTGGGGTTTAACAAGATGTTATAGGATCATAGCAATTAGTATGCCAATAAATTAATTAGCCTGAGATTTACGCTGACACGCCATAAAAGCCTCGGCAATAATGCGCCCACCTTTCCAGAGGCCCTTGCCGTGTCCGTGCCGCAAACGATCCTGCCTGTCTTCCTTTTAATCATTCTCGGTTACGTGCTGGCCCGACGCGGTGCGCTCGATAGCAACGCCACCAAGGCCCTGGGCAGCCTCGCCTTCAAGCTGTTCATGCCTATGGTGTTATTCACTGGCATGCTTACAGCGCCGCTACACGACGGCCTGCCCATGAACATTCTGGTAGCGTACTTCGTACCGGCGCTCATCGTGTTCAGCGTCGTGAACCTGATCGCTCATGCCTTTCTCAGACACCCAACCCCATTCGGTCTGACCGCCGCCTTTGGCAATAACGCGCTGGTTGGCATTCCCATGGTCGCCGCCGTCTTCGGCAATGGCGCGTTGGTGCTTGTATTCACCGTATTGGCCGTCCACAGCCTTCTGCTGTTCAGCTTCCAGAGTCTCTATAACACCGTCGCCGGAAGCGAACCGCTCAAATCGTCGACGTTGATCGCCAGCCTGGCCAACCCGATGATCGTCGGCCTCCTGCTGGGTGTTGCGTTCAATTTAACCAATCTGACCCTGCCGGATTGGGCGCTGCAACTGACACGCTGGCTCGCCCAGGCCGCGCTGCCCTGTGCGCTGATCGTACTGGGGGCCAACCTCTCAGGTCATCGACTGCGGCCTGACCTTTACGCGATCGGTATAACGGCTGCGAAGCTTTTTCTCCTGCCATTGCTCGTGTTGCTGTTCTGCATGACCATGGGGATCGGCGGCATACCGCGCGGCGTTTTGGTGTTGATGGCAGCGAACCCCAGCGGGGTCAACGTTCTGGGCTTCGCCCGCTCACTGGAAGACAGCCAAAAGGCCAGTTCGGCCATTTGCCTTTCGACCCTGCTATCAGCATTGACCCTGCCGCTGTGGATGTGGATCAACGCCTGCGTCTGAGCCTTGCACCAGCCGATTCCTGCGGCTGGCCGACCGCCATCACCTGCGTCACGGCGGTAGCCATGCGAATCAACGACTGCTCTGTGGATGCGCCGTTGTACGGCGTCAACAGCACGTTAGGCATGTGTAACAACGGATAATCAGCAGGCATGCTGCATGCTGTTGAAGGCGTAAACGTCGAGCCATGCCCCCGCGATCACGCCCGTTTGAATCGCCTGAATCAACGCAGCGTCATCCACCAGCGGCGCGCACCTGGTATTGATCAACAGCGCCGAAGGTTTCATCTACCACAGTTGCTCGGCACCAATGAAATGGCACGTTTGTGGCCCAGAAGGCAAATGCAGCGAGACAATATCGCTGCTTCCCAGCAGTGCCTCAAGGCTTTGCACTCGCGGCACGCCCAACGCATTCAACTACGTTTCGGTGGTGCTGCGGGCTAAGACCTGCACCTGCATATCTAGCGCCAGCGCCCCGGTGGCCCTACCGATCGCACCAAAATCGACAAGCCTCAGCGTTTGTCCGTGCAGTTCGCGAAACTGCGCCCCGAAACGGAACGCCATGTTGCCCGCTTTGCAGCGGTGTAACTAGGCACCAATTATTTGTTCAGCGCCGACATCAGTGTGATCGCATGCTCGTCGACCAAGCTAGCGTTACGGCCCCGGGTGTTCAACACCGGCACATTTAAATCCCTGGCGGCGTCGAGATCGATATTGTCTAACCCCGTCCCATGCACCCCAATAACGCGCAGTTCACTGAAGTCAGGAGATCGATTCGGCCGGTGGCCGTGCCGAAACGGATGGCCAGAGTACCGAGGCCGCCGCCGATCACGCTGGCCATGGCGATGTAGGACACCAGGGCGATGGCGGTAACGGTGGTGGCCACTCGGTCGATCGGGACAACACCCTTTGCTCAGGAGAAAAGCGGCATGAACGGCACACATCAATGCGCATCGGTGGAATCGGCGCTGCGCCATCGCCGCATAGTCATGGCGCGGCCCAGAGCAATCAAGGGAAGCCTCGGATGCTTGATTCCTAGCTACTTTTCGAGAGCAGGCAACACTGCCCGGACGGACTGCACTACTCCCCGCAAAGCCCAAAAAGGAGGTAATCGTGCCCCAGGTGGACTATGCATCTTTTGCAGGAATCATCTAGCGGGCGCTTCAAGCACGCGGCACGGCCGAGGGTGATCTCGCATGCGATCCGAGACATCTAGCGCCCGGGTACATCGTCCGAATATGCGAAGCGCTGGCCCAAGCCGCCGCCGAGCGCAGCGGGCGTGATGGGTTACGGTGGGCAGTACTTGATCTTTCGCCTCACAGGAGCAAAGCTTGAGCGCAAGCTGGATCCTCACCCAGTCCGGAAATCAATTTGACCTGCTGGCGCCTGAAGCCGACATGGTGGCGTTGGATGACATCGCCCATGCGTTGGCAAACATCTGCCGATTCGCCGGCTACACCCGGCCCCCTACAGCGTTGGCCAACACAGCGTATTGACCAGTCCACCTGGTGCCGCCAGCGGACGCTCTTCATGCGCTGCTGCATGATGCCGCGGAGGCTTATGTCGGCGACATGGTAAGTCCCCTCAAAGACCGGCTGCCAGGCTTCAAGGCGACCGAGGCGCGGATCTGGAGGGCCATCGCGGCACGCTTCGAGATCGCCGCGGAGATGCCGGCCAACATCAAGGAGACAGACCTAGTGCTGATGGCAACCGAGCGATGCGACCTGCCGCCGCCAGGTCCCCCATGGCCGTCACTCGAGGATCCAGCCACTCCCTAAGCAGATAAGGGCCTGACGGCCAGCCTTCACGCGCCTGGCGTTCAAACGACGTTTCGAAGAGCTGGCCTGTATAGATCGGATCGGCGTCGAGCGGCGCCAGGTCGCTGAAGTGGCTCAGGCTTAGACGCCCAAAAGCGTTGGGAGACCCATCAGCGACGCCGCCGTGTAAGAATCTTACAGCAACGTAGCGCCTGCTGGCGGGCTATCCCATGTCATCAACAAGCCACGCAGACCCGCGTGGCTTAAGGGATTTGCGATGATCGACATGGGCCTCTACCGTCGCTCTTACCGTCAGAAACGCACATCTTTTGCGGGCGCGGCAGATGGAGCGATTTGCGGGGGCGACGACACTACCAAGCCTATCGTCAATCAGATTGCATATTAACGTGCCATAGGCCCGCCTGGGAACGACCCAGATACCTCCGCTTACGGCACCTCCCACCAAGCGCTTCTGCGGCCTGGTCAAGATGGATTCGGCGACCAGTGCTGATAAGCCCTACGGGAAGTCGGCTGGCACTTCAGCACATATCCAGGGAGAGGTGTCGCTGCTGGCCGCGACATGATGATACGGATTTACATATCATATGTTTTTCCATATCATCATGATAACCATCACGAGGCGAAGATCGTCATGTCTATTGAGGGCCGTCAGGAAAGAGATGCCAGAGTGGGCCGTATCCTTCTTTGGGAAGGCCGGGTCAGCCGTGGCCGGCTCATTGACGAATATGGTCTGAGCCCCGTCCGGGCCAGCGAGTGGCTGCGGGACTTCCGGGAGTCCTTTCCTGATTGGGTGGTCTGGGACAGCAAACTCAAGGCAAACCTAGCCACTTCCAAGGCCTACTCGGATGCCGAACGGGCTGAGAGGGTTTCGCAAAGCAGCGTCGTTAGCGCCATGCTGGTCCCCTATGCGCCGGACACGCCCGGCAAACCGCTTTCCATCTCCTGGGATTTCGCCCGTACCTCACCGCGCACCTTCTCCCGACTGAATCTGGCGATCACCGATCGCCTGCGCGTGAAATTCCTCTACTGCTCCATGAGCAATCCGGAGCTGCACGAGCGGACCATCGAGCCACACAGCCTGTTGAGGGCCGGCCGGCGATGGCATGCCCGAGGATACTGCCTGCAGCGGCAAGCCTTTCGCGACTTTGTGCTAGGGCGCATGAGCAAGGTTCAGTTGCTGTCGGAATCTAGCGAGGTGGACGTCGCTGCTGACGATGCCTGGACCGCCGTTCTTCGAGTCAGGCTCATCGCGCACCCCAGACTCAGCGCCGCACAGCAACAGGTCGTTAGAAACGAATACTTCAACGGGGCCTCAGCACGCGTTGAAAGTTGCAGGGCCGCCCTCTTGAACTACATGGTGCAGGAGCTCATGGCGGCGACGGACGTGGATCGACAGGTTCCCCCTGACTACCAGTTAGCAGTTGAGAACACTGAGGAGTGTCGGCAATGGCTATTCATGACCTGACTGACCAAATTCGCCAAGAAAAGGCGGCTGAGCGCTATCCGCCGCTCTTCAAACGCTTAGGCATTGACGATCCAGCTCAAAGCGGATTGGTTGCCACCCAGGTCGCGCCCGACCGCCGGCGTGGATATCGCCGGCCCGGTGAATACCAGGGGAATGATGATCGCGGAAACGCAGATCGCCGCGAGTACCTTGTATCGGTCGTCTACGGCGACCGCCGAACGTGTCTTCTCCATCACAGCTCCGATGCGCCCTCCGTCCACGCCGGATGCGCATAGAGCCGAGGGCTTGACGATTGCCCTATAGGCTAATTAATTCATCAAAAAGTGATAATATGGCTTGAACGCAAATGACTGCTGCAAGTAATGCAGATATGAACGGCGCCGAGTTTGAGCAGATCACGGCTTTCCTGGCCGCCCGCCGTCGAGCATGGCAGCTTCACCGCCGCCGGCCAGGCGCTGGGGCGCGATGGCTCCATCCTCTCGCGGCGCGTCACGGCATTGGAAAAGCGCCTGGGCGTGCGCCTCATGGAACGCACCACGCGAAGGCTGGCATTGACGGAAGCGGGCGAAGCCTTCCATCAGCGCATGCGCGGCGCCTTGCAAGCATTGCAGGAGATCGAGCAGGACACCGCAGCAGCGGCGACCGGCGTGCGTGGTACGCTGTGCATCGCCTTGCCTGTGACCTTCGGCCGGATGTGGGTTGCCCCGATCCTTCCCGCCTTCCTGGCGGCCTATCCCGATCTGGTCGTGGAAACGGCCTTCGAGGATCGTTATGTCGATCTGGTGGCGGAGTCCTTCGATGTGGCTGTCCGCATCGGAACATTGACCGACAGCAGCCTGGTGGCACGCAGCCCGGTGAGCATGCGCTGTACGAGAAAGGCTCGACCTCAAGCGATAAGACGGGAGTGTTTATGCCAGTTCATCCGGGGCTCCTGGAAGGCTGTGTTGGTCGCGCTTCCAGAATTCCGGGTACGCCCCGGATGAACAACCTACTGAGAGATCACAGCTAGCAAGCTGCAGGACAATTGTCGGTCCTTGGAGTCGGTTTCTGAAATGAATGCCAGGTCCTGGAAGTAGCTGCAATTTGAAACTGCATAAATGGGTGTATGAGGCCTTTTGCTATGTAGTTCTCCCCTTGGGAAGCTCCGAGCAACTTTAACAAGGGTGTCGGTCGGACGCAAAACACCGAAATTTCATCCAGCCTCTGATCTTTGGCGCCCTTGTACAGGGCCAAGCAGGGCCTTCCAGCCGCTTTGCCGATTTACACGCTCAACTTGCCCATACCCATCAGCTGTTTTCGAGCCATCCGCAGGTTCGACATGGCAAATAGCCTTGTTAGTTGAGCCGTGGTTTCCATCAGTCCACGAAAGCGTACTTTCACGTAACCAAACTGGCACTTGATGACCCGAAACGGGTATTCGACCTTGGCACGCGTCTGCGCTTTGCAGGACTCGATCTTGCGCTTCGTACAACAGGCTGCGTTTGTTCAGTTTGGGATACGTACTGCGCGCAGCCGCGATTTCCCAGATCACGTCACAATTCTCGTGCTCTTCACGCTTCTCAACTCCACTCGTGCTCTTCACGCTTCTCAACTCCAGTGTAACCTGCGTCCGCATAGACCGCGTTGTCTTCCCCGTGGAGTAGTTCAGCTACCTGGGGTCACGTCCGCGACGTTGGCGGCGGTGCCATGAAAGTGATGAACCAGTCCTGGCTCAACGTCATCACCGGTGTGGGCCTTCATACCGAAGAAATACTGGTTACCCTTCTTGATCTGATGCATCTTGGGATCGCACGCGTTGTCTTTGTTCTTGATCGAGCTGGGGCATGGATGATGGTTATGTCGACGAGGGTGCCCTAGCGCAGCGACAGGCCTTGTTCCTGCAAATAACCATTGATGGCCGCGAGAATTGCAGGCGCTTACTGATGCTTCTCCAGCAGGTGTCGGAAGCTCATGATCGTATTGTCTTCCGGAATCGGCGCGCTCAGTGTCAGACGCACGAACTGACGCATGGGCGTGATTTTGTAGAGCGCCTCCTCCATTGCCGGATGATTCAGGGAAAACCAATTTTGCAGCAGGTGAATGCGCAACATGGTTTCCAATGGATAAGGTTTTCGACCACCACCGGCCTTGGGGTAAACAGACTCGATCAGCCCCAGCAAGCCTGTCCAGGGTACGACCTGATCCATCTCGACAAGGAAGCGCTCGCGGCGGGTTTGCTTGCGCTTGCTGGCGTACTCGAAGTCGGAAAAACTCATCTGGCTCTTGGGCGGCTCGGGTGAGGTTTGTTGGGCATTTTCGCATAACCGGGAGTTATTCGGAGAATCCCTAGGAGAAAGCATCGCCATCTGGCGTTTGTTCGGTGTGGATAATCGAAGGCACATTGCAGATGTTCTTATTCGCTGGCTAGCTTGACCGTCTGATCCTGGGAGCAAAACTCGACGCCACACAGCTAAATGTGTTTTAGCCGGGAGCGGTCGACCAGGTGCTCGAATTTACTGGAGGTAAGAACACAGATCGCGGTTGCGAACGTGTCGGCTATCGGTGCCGCGACTGCCATAGCAATAATGTCAATCGCTTGACGATGAACAACTTGCTGGCCTCGGCCAAGGATCGGCGTAAAAGTGCGATCAGAGACCTGCGTCCAGAGCGAATTGGCATAGCAGAGCAAAATGGCCTTCGTCTACAGCGCATTCTGGTTCAAGAGCAAGCAAACACACATTGGCTCTCCCAAAATCAAAGCCTATAGCCGGCGCTTGGCACATCTGATCCGACAAGGCCGGGGACAACAGTCGCAGGGCATCTAGCATGCCGGGCCTCGGTGAAGGGCCGGCGGCCTACCAGCATTTCGATGCCCGGAATGAATGTTGGACATCAAGGTACTCCTCAGACTTGCCGCGTGACCCCACACGCCGGGCCGTTCAACCTCAACCAACCCATTGTGCTCACCTACGGAAATCACATTCGCAGTGAAAGTGAGTTTCCGCTGGAGACCCACCATGTCAGGCCAACCACTCAAACTGTCAGCTCCTTCATCTCGCAATACCTGACACTGCGTGCTGCACGGCCAACCTCACTGCTTCGCCCGGTTTTGACACTGATTGACAAGTGCGCCGCCCAAAGTCGAGAAACAGAAGCATGATGGGAAACATCATAAGTTTTTGAGATTGAACCATATTTAGCGCGGAGGCAGCTTGCCGGTAGCGCGTTGGGCGCCGGGAATTTTTCTGTCTGAATGCAAGGAGGCGCTTGTCACGCGGCCCGCCGGCTTGCCTGTGCACGCCGTGTTATACCTCTGCGCGACAGTACTACCTATCAGGGTGACAGCCATAGCGCCACCCAACTTCCTGTAGCGTCCCTAGCCATCCGGGCTAGGTGGCCAGAATCCAGCAAATCAGGTTAAAACATTAGATTTTCACATAGGCGTTACCTATACGAATCACTGGTTGATGTGTATTCATCCTTTCGTCACTCCGCCGTAACAATACTTCCTTCGGGCCAAGTACTCGCGGGGACGGCGAATGAGTTACATCGCAGGCTATTGCATCATCGGAGCCGGTGCAGCCGGCATGGCGGCGCTGAAGGAAATGCTGGCGTCCGGTTATGCCGTGGACTGCTACGAAAAACAGGCTGAGGTCGCCGGGCACTGGAACGTCGACTACGACGCGCTGCACCTAATCACACCACGCAGCACCTCGTTTTTCGATGGTTTCCCAATGCCAGACAACTACCCGCTGTATCCCAGCCGGGACCAAGTCAAACAGTACATGAATGACTTTGCTGATCAGTTTTCGCTGCGTGAGCATATTAAGTTCAATTGCGCCGTAACTGCGGTCGAGCCGCTGGGTGATCAGGGTGAAGACGGCTGGCGCGTGACCCTGACGAACGGCCAGGTCAGGCAGTACGCCGGGGTGTTAGTGGCCAACGGGCACCTGTGGGATTGCAAGATGCCGGCGGTGGCGGAGAAATTCACTGGGGTGTCGATTCATTCGGGGAAATACCAGAACACCCAGCAGATCAAAGGCCGTGTGTTGGTGGTCGGCTTCGGTAACTCAGGCTGCGACCTGGCGGTGGATGCCGCACAGGCACGCCTAGACACCACCATCGCGATTCGGCGTGGCCAATTGTTTCAGCCCAAGACGCTATTTGGCCTGCCGCGCGCCGAGTTGGCGTTCGTCAACCAATTGCCTGCGGAGCAGCAGAACATGGTGATGAACCTGCTGATCACTGCCTCGCTGGGCAGCCACACCCAGTACCCCGGCCTGCCGGCCCCGGAAACCTATGATCTGGACAAACAGCCGCCAGTGGTGAACAACCTTTTGCTGTATTGGATTCAGCATGGCCGCATCAAGGTGGCGCCGGGTATCGAAGACATCATTGGTACCGACGTGACCTTTACCGATGGCCGTACCGAACACTTCGACACCATTCTTTGGGCGACCGGTTTCCACGCCCGTTTGCCGTTTCTCAACAGCCAACTATTGGAATGGCGCGATGGAGTGCCATTGCGCACCGCTGCCATGACCCTGCCGACCACGCTGGAGTCGCTGTACTTCATTGGCCTGAGTGCCCCGCGTGGTGCACAGTGGCCCACCTACGGTACGCAAACCCGGTTGGTGCAGAAGATCATCAGCCTGCGTGAGCGCGGGGTAAAAGGGCTGGCGCGTAAGTTTGCGCAGTTGCAACAGCACGACTCACGCATCGACATCGTGCGCCGTGAGTGGCAGCAGAATCTAGATGACACCCTCGCCCAACTCAATGCCATGGCGTTGGTCGCGGAGCCCTCGAAAAATCTGGCCCGACCGACCTGATAACCCCAAGCGTGAGAATGCCATGACAGCTGCAGACAATTTTGTGTGTTCAGCCAGCGTATTGGTCACCGGGGCGGGCTCGGGTATGGGCAAAGCGGTCGCCGAGCGCTACCGCGCTGAAGGCTGGCACGTAGTAGCCGTAGACCTCAGCGACAGCACGCTTGAACAAAGTGAGCAACAGAGCGTAGTCGTTTGCAACATCACCGATGAGGCGGCTTTGGCCAAAGGTGTCTCCAAGGCGCTGGCTGGGCGCCCACCGCTGCGCGCGGTAGTGAATGCGGCGGGGATCTTCCCGGTATCGTCGCTGGCCACCTGCACGCTAGAGCTGTACCGATGCATCTTCGACGTGAATGTGCTGGGCACCTTGGCCGTAGCCCGGGTGGGCACGCACCATATGGCACAAGCTGGTGGCGGTGCAATGCTGTTGTTCGCCTCGGTCGATGCCTTTGCAGTGTCGAAGAACCAGTTGCTGTACAGCGCTTCGAAAGCCGCCGTGGTGTCGATCACCCGTTCGCTGGCCATTGAGCTGGCCGACCAAGGCATCACCGTCAATGCCATCGCGCCAGGCTGGGTGGAAACCGAAGGCACCGTGGCAGGAGGACGCATTCAGGCGGCCATTGCCTCGATTCCGTTGGGCCGTGCGGCCAGTGTTGAGGAGATTGCTCAGTGGGTGTGGAACCTCAGCCATGAACCGTCGTACATCACCGGCGAGACGCTGTGTATCGCCGGCGGAGTTTTTATGCGTTAACCCCTAACTAGGGTCTGTAGTATGCAGGAGGCGGCAGCAACGACTGCCGCACCGTCTACAGGCCCCGTTCGCTTGAACCTTTCTGCCGCGTACTACAAAACCTGAGAGGCGTGTGCAATGAGCGAAATGACATCTTCGGCGAAGACCTACGCCGCTCCCAAGCAAAAACATAATCGGCCATTGAACAAAGCGGTACTAGGAGTAACCCTGGGCAATATGGTCGAGTGGTTCGACTTTGCCCTGTATTCCTCGTTGGCCGTGATTATCGGCGACATCTTCTTTCACAGTGAAGACAAATCCACGCAGTTGATTGCGATCTACGCCACCTTCGCTGCCGGCTTTCTGATGCGCCCATTGGGCAGCCTGGTGTTCGGGCCAATTGGCGATCGCTATGGGCGGCGTACTGCGTTGACGTTAAGTATTACGCTCATGGCCATGGCCACCTTTGGGATTGCGTTGATTCCCTCCTATGACAGCATCGGCGTCTCAGCGCCGGTATTATTGGTGTGCATGCGTTTGTTGCAAGGGCTTTCTGCCGGTGGGGAATATGGGGGCTCTTGCATTTTTATCGCAGAACATTCGCCCGACGCTAAATGCAGCTTTTTCACGAGCTGGCTGGAGTTCGGCAACATTTCGGGCTTCCTGATTGGCGGCACGATCGTCAGTGCGTTCATGTACGGTATGGGTGAAGACACGATGAGGGCGTGGGGCTGGCGCATCCCGTTTGTGCTCGGTGGGCTGTTGGGGTTCATTGCGCTATACCTGCGCTTGAACCTGGAAGAAACTCCAGTGTTCCAGGAGATGAAGGCGCATGAGGCCACGCAGCAATCGCAAGCGCGCAGCCTGACGTCAATGCTCGCTGAGCAATGGCCGAATCTGTTGGTGGCCATGGGCCTGGTCGCGGTGTTCAACGTCTGCTACTACATCGTGCTGGGGTACATCCCCGGCTATATGGTCAACGAGCTGGGGTACAGCAATGACGTCAGCAGCCT
This sequence comes from Pseudomonas oryzihabitans, assembly GCF_032027545.1. GTDB lineage: Bacteria > Pseudomonadota > Gammaproteobacteria > Pseudomonadales > Pseudomonadaceae > Chryseomonas > Chryseomonas oryzihabitans_F. The sequence goes on from NZ_JAVSJB010000027.1 coordinate 23,265, forward strand.
GCTAAGCACTGTAGGTACCTTCAGCATGCTGGTGCTGATTCCGTTCTCGGGTTACCTGGCCGATACAGTTGGTCGCCGCCGCTTGATCATTCTGGGTTGCACGTTACTGATTCTCTTCTCGATGCCGGCCTTCCTGTTGCTTCAGACCAAGGTCATTGCGTTGGTATATGTGGGCGTATTGGGCCTTCTGCTAGCGCAGTTGTTGTTCGAAGGCGCGATGGGCGCCACCCTGGTGTCGCTATTCCCCGGCGCGGTGCGCTTCAGTGCCCTGGCTCTAAGCTACAACGTGTCAGTATCACTGTTCGGAGGCACTGCGCCGCTGATCAACACGTGGCTGATCGGTAAGTTCAGTAACCCGGTGATTCCGGCGTATTACCTGATTACCGCCGGCCTGATAGGCCTGCTCGCTGCCTTGGTGGTGAAAGACCGCACCGGCAGACCGTTGCCTTGACCTTTATTTGACATCCTCATGGAGCTAGACGGATGTTTGACCAGAACTACCCCGTACCACAATTTCTTCTGGAGGCGCTTACGAGTCCGTCTTCGGTTACTCACGCGCGGTACACGCCGGTCAGCATTTGCACATTTCCGGCACTTGCGCGCCGCCGACGCAAGAGAAAGACGACGCTTAAGTGCAAGCCCAAGCCCAGGCGATCCTCAAGGTGATCGCCAGTGTGGGGGTGGAGCAGGCCGAAATGGAGCTGACCGATGTGGTGCGTACCATGGTGTACGTTCGTAATATCAACGACACCGATGCGGTAGCCAAAGCACACCTAGAAGTGTTTGGCAGCGTTCGCCCGGCCAGCACCTTGGTGTAGGTGGATTCGATGTTGCACACCTGGCAGCGGGTGGAAGTGGAAACCTATGCGATCACGCAGTAAGCGACGAGCGTTAGTGCAAGGCCCCCGCGAAGCTCCGTGGTATCTCAACCCCATACGGGCGTGATCATGAAGTTACTCTGGATACACCCTACTACCCGAACCCTGGCGCTCTAACCTCTTTGGACCGCGTTGATCGCTGAATGACCGCAGCGCCTATCTGGGTAGCTCTCTCGACTTTTGCATCCTACCGGCCAGCGGTCGGCTTCACCCGCTCGCTGTATGCTGATTATATTAACTCGGTGCTGATGGTCGAAGTCGCCATGGCCACAGAGCAGAAAGGCTATGACGGTCTGTATCTCGCGGGGTGGGGCGATCCTTTGCGCGAGATGCGCGAGATGTCGAACATTTCTTTCGCCTCGGTAGGGGAGCAGTCGATGCTGACCGTGTTGGCCATGGCGCGACGCTTCGTGATGGTTACCGTGTCTGACAAAACCACTGCGGCCATCAAGCGAGCTGCTCACGTACTGCTTGCATCAGCGATGCGATCGCATGGCCCGCGACCCTACTCGGATGCCGAATTGTTACTGAAGGCTATTGATGCACCATAGACGCATTTCATTCCTCGCTTTGAAAAGGCGGCCGGGCCTGTATCGCTGACGGCGCCCAGGTGATCTTGGTGGGCTGTCCTACTATGGCCCGCTACCGAGTCGAGCGGTTTACACCCATGTTTTATGGCGCCCGCGCGCCGGTGTTAGATAGTTCTACCGTAGGTCTTAACTATCTGGAGGCGTTGGGCAATATTTTCGAGCTACCCGACTGCGCGAAAAGCGACGCGTTGACATTTCGGACCCCTGATATTGCCAGTCTTTCTGGCGGACGTGCCGCGTTGGGTTTTACCTAGTACGTCGTCGAATCGCTGATGTCCGCGTACAGCGCTTGTACGCGCCCCAAGTGCTCACGCATCTTGCTCATCACCGCGCGGGTCGCCGGCGAGATAGGCGTGTCATGCCGGTGTACGAACGCGAACACCTCGAACATCGGTGGTTCGATCGGCACCCAGCCGAGCACCTCCTGAAAACCCAACTGGTGAATGATCGGCCGCGTGGCGATGACATCGCCCAGACCCATCGTGGCCAACTCAAAGCCGGTTTGCTGATGTTCCACTTCAATGATCGGATCAAGCACTGCACCGGCTTTCTGGGCCCGTTGGGTCAGCAGGCGGCGGATCGGGTCGGCGGTGCGCCAGCGCGCCTCGGTGAGAATCAGCGGCGCGCTGGCCAGATCATTGATGGTCTTCGGCCCTTTCAGGCGGCTTGGATCTGCGCTGATATAGCCCACCCGTGCCGACCATACCGGCTCACTCACGGTCAGGTTGCGCTCCTTTACCGGGATCATCACCAGCCCCGCTTCCAAATCACCCTGGCTGACCGACTGTGCCACTTCCGCCGAGTTGTAGCCAACAATGCGTAGACGCACGTTAGGGTGTTCGCGGCGAAAATCGGCGATTAATTCAGTCAAAAAATAATGGTGTGCGGTACCAAAGGTGCCGAAGCTAGCTACACCGCCATCCAGGGTACGCACCGATTGCACAGCTTCATGGCCCTGGCGTGAAGCGGTAATACAGGCCAGGGCAAAGGGTTGCAAACGATGGCCGGCCTCGGTTAGTACCAATCTGCGATTGGTGCGGATGAACAGGCTGGTGCCTAGGGCTTCCTCCAGCTTGAGAATCTGCTCGGAAAGCGTTGGCTGGGATACGTTCAGGCTCTCCGCCGCCCTCGAGAACGTGCCATTTTCGACGGCAGACAGGAAGTAGTTCAGTTGAATCAGCGTCATCAGCGAACCTTACCCTGAAAATCAAGATGGAACGAAGCATAAGCGATACCTGCATAATAAACGCAACTGTATTGGTCTACTCATCCAGGACACCTTTTTAGTCGAAGAGGATCGTCATACAGAGGTGTTCAATGAGCAAACAAGGTCGTTCTTTCACACCGGAGTTCAAACCCGGTGCCGAATCAAAGCTACAGCTGTATTCAAGCAGCCCGCTCGTTGGGGCTGGTCGAATCGGCGCTATGTCGCTAGGTTAATCAACTACAGGCAGAGCTAGGCGGAGTTACGCCAGCGAGCAAGGCGTTGACGCCCGAGTAGCAGATGATCCAGAAGCGGGAGCTCGCGTTGATCGTGATCTATCAGCTTCACAGCGAAGCGCCTGTCGAACTGCTGTGCTCGGTATTTGAAGTCACCCGCTCGTGCTACTACGCCTACCGTCGCAAGCAGTGCTCACTGGACGTTGCCCGGTTGGCGTTACGAGTGCGGGCCGGCGAACTCTTTACCCAGAGCCGCTGTGCGGTCGGCAGCCGAAGCCTCACGCATCTGCTGTGCGAAGAAGGTATCGCGATTGGGCGATTCAAGGTGCGTGCGCTGATGAGTGAGATGCGCTTGGTCAGCAAGCAGCCTGGTTCGCCCACCTGCTGGCAGGCGACAGTCGTGCGGCCAGACATACCCAACAGATTGGATAGAACCTTCAAGACTGCAGCGCCGAACCGCCAGTCAATACCTGTGGCAGGATACGAAGCCGTTCGAAGGATCTGCGGTTCTCCAGAAGGCTCGTTTCATCCTCGGTGCCTCGGTCGATATACTCGAAGATTGGCCTCGGTAATCGCTTGCGCGCACCGGCGCGCAGATCCTTGAAATTGAGCGCATCGGTCAAGTGCCAAGCCCACCTATCACCGCTCACTGCGGTCAGCCTAATCGACTATCGAGATCAGTCCGCGAAGACCCAGAGAACCATTGCATCTTCAGGCCCAACCGATACCCACTTATGGCCCGCGTGAGCGTCGTAGTAAAGACTGTCACCTTCGGCCAATTTCACCGGCGCATAAATTTTCGAATGAACGACCAGCTCCCCTGACAGGACGTAGAGGAACAGTTCACCCGCATGCGTCGCCCAGTCACTGTATTCATCCGGATGCCGTGCCACTACCCGAGTCTTCAGCGGCAACATCCGCTTCTGTGTCAGATCGGCTGCCAGCCAGATGTTGCTACAGGTATGGGTATTGGCCACGAGGCCATGGGAATGGCGGTTGATGCTGCGTCGAGCGGCGGCGGGCTGGGCAGAACGCCCGGATAACAGTGTGATCACATCGATGGAGAATCCCCGAGCGATCTTGTTGAGGCTGCCGAGTGTAGGCGACAACTCGTTCCGCTCAATGCGTGACAACGCGGAATGAGATAACCCGGTTTGCTCAGCCGTCTTGGTGAGTGTCCAATTCCGCTCCCTGCGCAGCTCTTTGATACGTTCCCCGATTTCGCAAGCCACCTCGTCGTTATCTATTTCAAGCTCATCGCCTGAGAGGGGTGGTCTATCGAGCTGGATATCCAAATTGTTCACCTGCTGGTTTTTCTAGCGGTAGGCAGCCCTGGAGACCCCTACTCCCCTTGTCTCCGGGCGCCTGATCGCATCACGATGCCTGTCCCGGAAAGTGTACGCTGACCATTTCATGTCGAGAACTGAATGCCCGGTATGCTGGCACGCCGTTGCTCGGGCGATCAGTCGAATATCTTGCCAGGATTCATGCGGCCATCCGGATCGATCACAGCCTTGATAGCCTTCATCAGATCGAGATCCTGCGCACTGCGGCTCGCGAGCAATCGTCCCTTGTTGGATTGACCTATGCCATGCTCGGCACTCACGGTACCTCCCAGGTTCAAGGTCGCCTGGTCAACGATCTGGTGTATGCGCTTGGCCGCCACAGCCAGGCGTTCGGGTGAATAGGCGTCCCGATCAAGCATATGGATGACATGCAGATTTCCGTCGCCTATATGGCCAACCATCAACACCCGTCCATCAGGAAACTCGCTAAGCAGTCGCTCTTCTACCTGCGTCGCAAACTCGCCCTGCTTGCTCAGTGGCACGGCAGTATCGTGGGTTACTCCATAGCCGGCGATCTTGTTGGCCTCCGACACACTGTGGCGTAGGCGCCAAAGATTGTTCTGTTGTACCTGACTGGTGGCGACCACGGCGTCGGTAATCAACGCCATTTCCAAGGCTCTTCCCAGCTCGTTCTCCAGCGCACCGCGTAGGTCGTAGCCATCAAGCGTCTCTGTAACCTCGATCAAGAGACACCAGGGCGCTGGCTCGGCGAACGGCCATTGATTGCCTTGGGTGTGCTTCAGCACCAAGTCGACCTGAGCCCAATTGATGATTTCGAATGACAGCAGACGCTCGCCAAGACTGCGGCGTAGCTGTGTGAGCAAGGTAAGCGCCTGCTCGACCCCCTCGAGGGTGACCATGGCCAGTTCACGCACCTTGGGTGCGGGGAAGACCTTGAGCGTCGCCGCCGTAATGATCCCCAAGGTACCTTCAGCTCCTACGAAAAGTTGCTTGAGGTCGTAGCCCGTTGTGTTCTTGCGCAGTGGTGTAAGCCAGTCATAGATCGCCCCATTGGGGAGCACCACCTCCAACCCCAGCACCAAATCACGCATGGGCCCGTAGCGCAGGACCGCGGTCCCGCCCGCGTTGGTCGCCAGGTTACCGCCGATCTGGCAGCTGCCTTCCGCCCCCAGGCTCATGGGGAAGAAATAGCCGCGATCACTGGCATAGTTTTGCACCGCCTCAAGGACACAGCCGGCTTCCAGGGTAACGCTCGCATCGGTTTCGCTGAACTCACGAATCCGGTTCATCCGGCCTAGCCAGACGACGAGCTGTTCCCCCGTACCGTCAGGAGTGGCCGCACCGCACAGCCCCGTGTTGCCCCCTTGTGGCACGACGCGGACTCCATGTTGGCTACAGAGCGCCAGCAGTTGGGCGACCTCATCAGTCGTGCCGGGACGTGCCACGCAGAGTGCCCTGCCATGGTACCGGTCACGCCAATCGCTAACGAAACCCGCGGTGTCATTACCGACCAGCACATTGTCGCTACCTAGAAGCCGACAGATGGATTCCATAAATTCTTTTGAAATCAACGCTGTTTCCTCGCGCTCGGGCCGCCATCCAGCCTGGACGTCATAAAAATCTCGTTTTAGGTTGAAATCACTATACGCACAAGATAACACTATACGCACAAATTATCACTATAGTGGAGGCGGGCGATGTCGGAGGAGCGGAGTAGCAAGAGCGCAGGAATCACACGTCGTAGCTTCATCAGCAAGACGGTTGTGGCAGGTGCGGCGATCGCTGCCGCGCCCCACTTCATTGGCTCGGCACGTGCCGATAGCAAGCGCCTGTTCGTGCGAGATGCAGGAGGTATGTGGACAGAGGGGTATCGAAAAGCATTTTTCGAGCCGTTCTTCAAAGAGACGGGCATCGAAGTGATCGGCATTACCTCGACCGCCGAACCGACCGCCGAGGTGAAAGGTATCGTCGAGACCGGCAACTACACCTGGGATCTGGGTGGAGCCATTAGCATGGCGGCAGCGAACCTATTGGCGGGCATGAACCTGCTCGAGCCTCATCAGCTGAACGATAGCGCAGTCATTCAAACCATCCCTGCACACTTCAACACCCCCTATGCAGTCGGCTCGGACATCTATTCGACGGCGCTCGGCTATAACACCGAGAAGGTGAAGAAGGTGCCCCAGGGATGGGCGCAATTTTGGAATGTGAAAGAATTCCCGGGGCGGCGGGGCCTGCGCAAATATCCCTTCGACACTGTTGAAGAAGCCCTTATGGCGGATGGCGTCGCTACAGACGCCGTTTATCCCTGTGACCTGGACCGCGCTTTCAAGTCATTGGACAGGATCCGGGATGACATCGCGGCGTGGTGGAGTTCAGGGGCCCAAGCGACACAGATGTTCACCAGCGGCGAGATCGACATGATGCCGACCTGGACTTCGCGCATCCTGGCGGCCCGAGACGCAGGCGCCAAGGTAGCGATCTCCTGGGACCAGCACATCTGGGGTATCGACGTCTGGATCATCCTGCGAGGTACGCCCAAGGCTGATCTTTGCCGGCGCTTTATCGAGTTTGCCTGCGCGCCAGAGCGTCAGGCGGCGTTGACCGAATATGTACTGAATGGCCCCACGCAGCCACAAGCATTCCAGCACATACCACCCGAACGCGCTCGCGACCTGCCCACTTACCCCGACAACCTCAAGCGGGGACTACCCATCGATAACGCTTACTGGGCGAAACATAAGTCGGAAGCGCTCGAGCACTTCAACGAATGGATTCTCAGCTAGAGATCGAAGGGATAGGCCATGCACGCGAAATTGAAGATCGAAGGCATTGAAAAGAATTTCGGCTCCTTTCAAGCGCTAAAGCCCACCAACCTCGAATTGCGGCAAGGTGAGTTCTTAACCCTGCTAGGCCCCTCTGGATCGGGCAAGACGACCTTGCTGATGATGGTGGCCGGCCTCCTCGAACCTGACGCTGGAAAGCTGTGGATCGATGGCAAGCTGGCGACCTATGCCCCACCATTCGAGCGCGACATCGGCATGGTATTCCAGAACTACGCGCTCTTTCCGCATATGACGATAGCCGACAACATCGGCTTTCCGCTGCGAATGAGGCGGCGTCCGCCAGCCGAGATCGGGCGCGAAGTCGCGAGGGTGTTGGAGTTGGTGCAATTGAGCCACGTGGCCAACCGTCTGCCGCGCGAGCTTTCAGGCGGCCAACAGCAGCGCATCGCCCTCGCTCGCTGCATCGTCTACCAGCCGAGCATCATCCTCATGGATGAACCTCTTGGGGCACTGGACAAAAAGCTGCGCGATCAATTGCAGATCGAAATCAAACGGCTTCACAAGCAACTGGGGACGACGATCCTGTTCGTGACCCACGACCAACAGGAAGCCCTGACGATGTCGGATCGGGTCTGCCTGATGAACCATGGCCAAATCGAACAGCTGGGAACGCCAAGCGATCTTTATTTCCGCCCCACGACCACCTTCGCCGCGGACTTCCTCGGTGAATCCAACATCCTTCACGGTACAGCCACCGCGCTCGGCAACCAGCAGAGCAGCATCCAATGCCCGGCCATGAATGCAACGCTCGTGGCCGATAGGCAGACTAGCGGCCCGGTAAGCATCATGATCCGCCCTGAACGCATGCGCCTCTGCTCTGCGGCCCAGGCCGGGCTGAACTCGGTGCAGGCGACTCTTGCCGACGTGATTTTCACCGGTGGCGTAACTCGTTTCGTCGTGGATACCGTCGGTGGCGCCCAGCTCATGGTTGCCGGTCTCACCGAGGAAAGTGGGCTGACCGCCGTGCCGGGCGCTCCCGTTTGCGTCTGCTGGGCTCCAGCCGACACCGTTCTGCTTCCAGCGAACACCACGCGGGAGGCGGCATGAATCAGGTCGCTTACGTGCAGGACACGAGTCAGCAGGTAGCTAAGCGCCCCTTTCGACCGAAACCCTGGATGCTGGTGCTTCCAGCAACCTTGTTCTTGCTGGCACTGATGGTCTACCCAGTGCTGGACCTGCTAGGCCTCAGCTTCACCCGCAACGGCAGTCTTTCCCTGTATCACTACCAGCGCATGCTTGACCGCGAAATCTACTGGCGCGTGCTGGGAATCACCTTGCAATTTGCCGCCTGGACGACCGTTCTGGCGTTGGTCTTCAGCTATCCCCTGGCCTACCTGACCGCCACCAGCAAGGCCAGCACCCGCACGCGCTTGATGTTCTGGCTGCTGTTACCCTTCTGGACCAGCTTCCTGGTCAGAACCTTTGCCTGGATTGCCTTGCTCGGGCGTAACGGCCTGTTCAACCAGTGGCTGCAAGCGCTCGGCCTAACGGATGCTCCGGCGGAATTGCTCTACAACTACAGTGCCGTGATGATCGGCATGCTGCATGCCATGATGCCGTTGTGCGTGATCACGCTGTTGTCGGTACTCGACAATATCGATGGCAATCTGAGCCGCGCCGCGATGACGCTGGGGGCCAAACCTGGCAGCACCTTCTGGCGAATCTACTTCCCGCTGTCGTTGCCCGGAGTGGCCGCTGGCGGCCTGCTGGTCTTCATCTCCTCGCTCGGCTTTTTCATCACCCCCGCTCTGCTGGGTAGCCCCAAGACCATTATGCTCCCCCAGCTGATCATTCAGCAGGTCCAGGAACTGCTCAATTGGCCCTTCGCCGGCGCTCTGGCCGTGCTCCTGTTCGTCGCGGTGATGGTGGTCTTCCTCCTCTATGACCGCTTGTTCGGGCTGTCCACGCTGGCAGGGGGAGAAGCACGTCGACGCTCGGGTAAAGCGGGACCCCTGACGCGTCTGGGGAATATGCTACTAGCAGGGCTGGGGCGTCTTTCAGACGCGCTGATCCTTTGCGCGGCACCTTTGGCGGGTCGCTCGGCGCACAGACGACGCCGGCCCATTGGCCGAGCCGTTCTTTGGCTGTTCTCTCTGCTGATGCTGGTCTTCCTGGTGGCACCGGCCTTCGTGATGATTCCGATCTCCTTCACCCAAGGATCGGTACTCGACTGGCCGCCGCAGGGCTTCAGTTGGCAGTGGTATCAACAGTATCTTCACTCGCCGCAATGGCTCGGCGCGACATGGCGGTCGATCAAAGTGGCCATCTTGACCGCGGCCTTCTCGATGCTCATCGGCACCATGGCTGCTTTCGGCCTGCAACGTGGCCTGAGGAAAGGCAATGCCTTGATACTTGCCTTCCTCTTATCGCCACTGATCGTGCCACGGATCATCATCTCGGTCGCCCTGTTCTATCTGTTCTCCCGCATCTCGCTCACCGGCACCACCGTCGGACTGGTGCTCGGCCACACCATCCTTGCTACGCCTTACGTAGTTGTCAGCGTGATGGCCGTCCTGAAGAACTACGACCAGCGTTACGACCAAGCGGCTTGGAGTCTTGGTGCAAACCGCTTCAGAGCCTTATGGCACGTCACCTTGCCACTGCTACGCGGTGGTCTTATCGCGGCCTTCCTATTCGCCTTCGTGACATCGTTCGATGAGTTGACCCTGTCGCTCTTTATCAGCGGCGGCATGCAATCGACCCTACCCAAGCAAATGTGGGATAGCGCGGTACTTCAGGTCAATCCTCTCCTGGCCGCCGTATCGACCCTATTGCTGCTATTGGTCGCACTCATTCTCTGGATATCGGGAAAACTCGGAAAACGTGATCAGGCCAAGCGCTGATCAATCAATGCAGCAAAAGGGACCACTCAATGAACATTCCAACCCTCAATGGCATCTTGCCGCCCTTCCCTACGCCCGTCACGACTGACGGCAAAGTAGACGAGGCCGCGCTGAGAAAACTCGTCGACTATCTGGTTCAGGCCGGTTGTCGTGGCCTGGTACCTATCGGTGGCACTGGCGAATACACCGCGCTGGCTCCCGCCGATCGCGAGCGGGTGGTGGCGATAACCGTCGAAGTCGCTGCCGGGCGGGTCCCAGTCGTAGCAGGCATGGTTTCGCCAGGCTTCGCCGAAGCAGTAGAAGCCGGGAAAGCGTTCAAAGCATGCGGCGCCGATGCCTTGCTGACGGTGACGCCATTTTATGTATCTCCTTCCCAGCAGGGCATTCGCGACTACTTCCGTGCCTACCGTGATGCCGTGGATATGCCGATCCTGTTTTACGACATCCCGTACCGCACGCGAATCGTCACGGATGTTTCGACCATCGTGCAGATGGAACTGGACGGTTCCATTTTCGGCATGAAGGCTTGCAATACCGACATGGCACACTTCAATGAAATCGCCGCGCTGACCACCGCCGACTTCCAGCTACTGTCTGGAGAAGACATGTTGTTCCCCGCTCAGATCGCCTTGGGTGCGCGTGGGGGCATTCTGGCTTCATCCCCACTGATTCCCGAATACTGGGTCGAGTTACAACACCTACTGGATAGAGGCGAGATGCAGCAGGCTATCGCCGCACACCGCGAATTGCTTCCCCTGCTCAAGGCGCTGTTCCTGGAAGCGAACCCTGGCCCGCTGAAGACCGCCATGAAATGGATGGGTCATGACTGCGGTGAGGTATTAGCACCCTTGCGGGCACCGAACGAAATGACTGTAGAACAGATGCGTCAGGCACTGGAAGGGTTAGAACGGAAAGATTTGATTTCTCGTATTTCCCATAAGCTCTAACACGTCAACGCACTACTACCGCGATCGTACGGAAGCGACCGCGGAAACTATCTGCTCAGAATTATCAAGGTGTAATTCTATCATCAAACACTTCACACATCTTGCTTTGCATCTACATGCTGTAAGGTTTCGATAGCATTGATATCGAACGCCCGCAGTATATCCAGCCGGATTGTCGCGCCCTTATCAATCAACAAAAATATAAAGTATGCGTTCAGCTATAGCACAGTTTTTTAAAAAAATTTTCTGATAGAGCTCGCGGCTATACGCGCTGACAAAAGAGTATATTAGGCTGGCAGTAAGGCGGCCCTATAGGAATTTCCGTAGCGAGACCATCGATATGTAATATGAGCCTGATTGGATAGGCATGTGACTCTTTTTAGCTATGAGACGTCATACCGAAAGACCTCTATCCCTCAGTAATTCGACAGTCTTGCCAGATCCTTTGTTATACCAGTACGTTGGCCATGCCTACTCACAACCATCGATCACCTAGTGATGCAGCAAACCGGATACTGCAGGTTGCATGCCACCTATTCAGCCAGCATGGCTACAAAGCCGTTGGAATGCGACAGTTAGCTAAGCGGGTAGGAGTCCAGCCCGGATCACTTTATTATCACATAGAAAGCAAGCAGTCGTTGCTATATGAATTGATAGAACGCTATGAAAGTGAATATTTACACACGATACGTGTGGTGGCGACCAAGTCGGCTAAGACAATTGATGAATTAGTCAATGAGCTTCGGTCCGGCTTGGTGCAATTTGTTCTCTAAAATTCCGACCTGGTACGGCTGGCTCAAAAAGAAACTTCCAATCTTTCGACGGCACAGCGCGGTCACATCCGCACCATCCGCCAAATGCGTGACGTCGAACTACGACGGTTATTGACCATAAGACGGAGCCGGTGGCCGAGCATGTCCGCCTTGAACCAAGCCCTCCAAACGGCAACCGAGGTCCTTGATTATGGCGTGACTTTATATACAACTACCCACACAATTACGCGCCAGCTAATAGAAGATCAGCTCAAGGCGATACTAGTTGAGTCCTTTTGTAACAAATGACGAAGGATAATGCAAAAATCCACTAAGCTGTGAGATAAATGAGTTATATTTCCGGCGAGCACGAAGTTATAAATTTCGCCTGCAAACTTATGCATCTCCTCTGCTATTTATTAGCTAGAACATCTGGAGTGAGATTAGTCTAGGCAGGCCCTTCGTATGAGATGTGAACTGACCCCCGAGAGTTGGACACCCATCCAATCCGAAGGGGTTTTTCATGGCAAAATACACACCGCCGTTTAAGCGTGAAGTCGTAGACGCTTACTTCAAAGGGCGTGAAATAGGTGCTGCGGGCATGGGCGTAAAGCGATTGGCCGCGCATTACGGAATTGCCCGAACGCAGGTTAGATACTGGATAGCACTATTTGAAACGCACCGCCAAGAGGCCCTTGATCGACGCCCAAACCATCCCCGGTCGGCTGAATTCAATCTCGAAGTTCTGCAGCGTATGTGGAAAGAGGATCTGTCCCTCACGCAGGTGACGGTGCTCTTCAATATTCGGTATCCGGGTTTGGTAGCTACTTGGGAACAGTTGTATAAAGAGGGAGGTATTACCTCCCTCTTGCCCAAACCGCGGGGCCGCCGACCAGCCATGACAAAACCTTCAGAACCACCGACTCCGTTGCCAGAGTCTGACGAAGGTCAGACACGCGAGGATCTGCTGAAGGAAAACGCTCGCTTGCGTGCAGAGGTGGCTTATTTAAAAAGCTAGATGCCTTGGTTCGAGCAAAGAAGCTTCCTCCTCATCGGACAGGGCGCGGATAGTGCTCGAATTAAGGCGCCAGTATGCCTTATTAGACCTTTTGGCCATCAGTGGATTGCCCCGAAGAAGTACGTTCTACTACCAAACCAAAGTGCTTGCTGCTGTAGACCCGCATGCTGATCTGAAGTCAGTGATCCAGACACTTTACGCTCGACACAAAGGCCGCTACGACTACCGGCGTATCAAGCTGGCTATTCGTCAGCAGCTTGGTGAAGCGATCAACCACAAATTGGTGCAGCGCCTGATGCAGGTGCTTGACCTAAGATCGATGGTCAGACCAAAAAGATACAGGTAGTATCGAAGAGAGGTGGGCGTTGTAGCTCCCAATACCTTAGAGCGAGAATTCAATCCAGATCGGATTGAGCAAAAATGGGTTACGGACGTGACCGAGTTTAGCGTCAATGGACAGAAGCTCTTCTTGTCGCCGGTGATGGACCTATTCAATAAAGAGATCATTGCCTATGAATTCGATACCGCACCAAGCTTCAGTCTAGTGCGCTCAATGCTAGAGAAGGCTTGGACAAAACGTCGCTCTCATTTGCCAATAATACTTCACCCTGATCAGGGGTGGCAGTATCAAATGGCTAGCTTTCGCCGACTGCTTCAACAGCAGAACGTCATCCAAAGTATGTCTAGAAACGAAAACTGCTTGGACTACGCAGTCATGGAAAGCTTTTTCGCTATCTTGAAGATTGAGCTTTTCTATCCAGGGCAGTTTGAAAGCTTCGAGCATCTCCAAGCTGAAATCTCCAACGATATCGATTACTACAAAGAAGATAGAATTTCGGTACAGCTGAAAGGGCTGCGTCCAATTCAACATAAGATTCAGCAATATTTAACCTAGCACCTGTGACTCACGGTCCAAAAATGAGGGTCAGTTCAGCAGGCCGCCTTTGTAATTTGGAGGCCTCATGGCCACCCATACCGCACCTGCTCACAGCAAGTGTGACCTCGACGACGCCGGCCACAACTACCCGCTCCAGCTCCCGCAGTCCCGCCGTGGCTTCTACCTCGGCACCGTGGACGATGAGGGCCTGCCTTTCAGTCATGAGTCGGCCGAATATTTCCGCAGCCAAAAGGCTGTAGAAAGCGCGCTTAATTCAGGCAAGTGGACTCGGCATTCGCTGGGCATCTGACGAGCTGAAATCTGCCCTTGCGGGATTCATCTTCCCTTGAGGGCGTGATGAATCCCAGGACGTTGGAGGCATCATGGATTTGATTATTCAACACTTTGAAGGCCAGGCATTCGTCACCAACTCTTACGCACCTGGTACCTCTCTTCGCCAAGACCTCTTCGAGCGGCAGTTCACCATTCTCCTGCATGGGCCGATGAAGCTGCTTGAGTGCTCTGGTCGCGGCCCCTCCAACATCGTTGGGTACGTCCAGCTCGGCCAGTGCGGCCGGCTCGATGACATCCTGGCCACTACCCTGGACGCCGTCCGACAAGACCGCTATCCGATACTTGCAGCAGCGCTCGACTTTTACCCGAAACGGATCTCCGTTTCCGATCGCCACGGTCACCTGGTCATGGCGGGCAAGGTAGATCGTGAAAGCCGACGCATCGACTGGATCGACCCCTGCCGTACTGCCGAGGAAGAGAAGGTGGTGCTGGCTCAGATCCAGCTGTTACGTTCGCGCTCTGCGTTCCAACACGGCTGGGACAACTTCAGTACCTCACGACTACTAGACACTGACCTGCTCAAGGGCCGGCTGGTCCACAAAGCCTGGCGGCCGCACGTACGCGCGCTGCTGAACGCCTGATCTCTCCACCCCCCACCAGGGGCTCTCTCCCTGGTGGGATATGGCCCTGACACACCTCGGTGTTTGCCAGCTAGCTATCGATTGCTATGCTGCAACCTCAACAGGATGTGAACCATGCCATATAAAGTTGTGATCTCAGGATGCGTCGAATGCGCGGTCGTCAGCCTCAAGGCTGCCGGTCGGGCTCTTGCCTTCTACCGAGCGCTAGGTGTGTAAGCCCAGTACGTTGTTCAGTA
>NZ_JAVSJB010000028.1:0-34341 GCF_032027545.1 Pseudomonas oryzihabitans
TCGTGCCCGTTTCTCATCCCAGGAGATCCACATGACCGACCTCAACGCTGGCCAACCGGCCCTACTCACCACCGTCAGCCTGACCGACTTCATCGCCGAGTTTGGCGAGGGTCTGCTCGACTCCCTCAACCGCTCCAACCCACCCGTCTATGCCGGCGCCGCTCACACCGGACGCCAGGCCGTGATGGCAGGTCTCAAACGCACACCCTTTCCTGCTCAGGCCGATGTCGTCCAGGCGATCGCCGCCCTGCTGCTCGACCGCGGCGAACAGGCCGGCATCATTAACGCCGAGATGGGGACTGGAAAGACCATGATGGCCATCGCCGTGGCCGCTGTACTTCACGCCGAGGGCTATCGCCGCACCCTGGTCGTCTCGCCGCCCCACCTGGTCTACAAGTGGCGGCGGGAGATCCTCGAAACCGTCCCGGGCGCGCGCGTGTGGGTGCTCAACGGGCCGGACACTCTGGTGAAGCTGCTCAAGCTCCGCCAGGCCCTGGGCGAGCCGTACGATGGTCGTCAGGAATTCTTCATCCTGGGCCGTGTGCGGATGCGGATGGGCTTTCACTGGCGGCTGGCGTGCGGTACGCGCCGCGCCGCTGGCGGAAGACGACTGGCCTGCTGTACAGACTGTGGTCGCGTGCTCGAGGACGAGGAAGGCAACTACCTCACCCTGGAGGACTTCCAACGCGAGGAGCGGCGCCGGCAGTGCCCGAAGTGCAAGGCGCCCCTCTGGACGCTGATGCGCCCGGGCAAGGCCGCCGGCGGTGACAGGCGCAGCGTGATCCTCAAGTCGATGTGCCGCATACCAACCATCGGCCCCATCCGGGCAGAGAAGTTGGTGGCGGACTTCGGCGAAGAGTTTCTCGCCACGATGCTGGCTGACAACGTCCACGAGTTCATCAACCTGATGGACGCCAAGGGCAACTTCGTCTTCAACGACCGCCAGGCCAAGCGCATGGAGCGGGCGATGGCCAACCTGGAATTTGGCTTCGGCGAGGGCGGCTACCAGCCAACCGAGTTCATCAAGCGCTACCTGCCGGACGGCTACTTCGACCTGCTGGTGGTGGACGAGGGACACGAGTACAAGAACAGCGGTTCGGCCCAGGGCCAAGCCATGGGGGTGCTGGCAGCAAAAGTGCGCAAGACGCTGCTGCTGACGGGCACGCTCATGGGCGGCTACGCCGACGACCTGTTCTACCTCCTGTTCCGGATCCTCTCCCGGCGCATGATCGAGGACGGCTACCGACCGAACGCGCGCGGCAGCATGGCTCCTGCAGCTATGTCGTTCATGCGCGACCACGGCGTGCTCAAGGACATCTACACCGAGCGCGACAGCCAATCGCACAAGACGGCCCGGGGCAAGAAGCTCTCGGTACGGACGGTGAAGGCCCCAGGCTTCGGCCCCAAAGGCATCCACCGCTTCGTGCTGCCCTTCACCGTGTTTCTCAAGCTCAAGGACATCGGCGGCAATGTGCTGCCGGCGTACCAAGAGGAGTTCGTCGACATCCCGATGGAGGCGCACCAAGACGCGGCTTATCGGCAGCTGGCTGGCAAACTGACTGCGGAGCTTCGCCAGGCCCTGGCACGGCGGGACACCACGCTACTTGGGGTGGTACTCAACGTGCTGCTGGCCTGGCCGGACTGCTGTTTCCGGCCGGAGGTGGTGAAACACCCTCGGACCCGGGACACCTTGGCCAGGGTTGATGCGATCTTCGACGAAGACCAGGCCAGCCCCAAGGAGGAGGCGCTGATCGAGTTGTGCCGTCAGGAGAAGGCGCTGGGCCGCAAGGTGCTGGCCTACACCGTCTACAGCGGCACCCGAGACACGACCAGTCGGCTCAAGCGGTTGCTCGAGCAAGCCGGTCTGAAGGTGGCGGTACTGCGTGCTTCGGTGGACACGGCCCGGCGCGAGGATTGGATCCTCGACCAGGTCGACCGCGGCGTCGACGTGCTGGTCACCAACCCGGAGCTGGTGAAGACCGGTCTGGATCTGCTGGACTTCCCGACCATCGTCTTCCTGCAGACGGGCTACAACGTCTACACCCTGCAGCAGGCAGCGCGCCGGTCGTGGCGGATCGGTCAGAAGCAGGCGGTACGGGTGCTGTTCTTCGGCTATGCCGGCAGCTCGCAGATCACCTGCCTGCAGCTGATGGCCAAGAAGATCGCGGTGGCTCAGAGCACGTCGGGAGACGTTCCGGAATCAGGGCTCGATGCGTTGAACCAGGATGGTGATTCGGTCGAGATGGCACTGGCCAGACAATTAGTCAGCGGATAAGCTAAAGCCCTTCTTCGGAAGGGCTTTTTTATAAACCTCATACGAGTACGTCGTTAATACCTCGCGAAATTTCCTCCCCTACAATTCCAAGGAATAAAAAGCTTGGACCTCGATATTGCACTAAAGCTTATAGCCCAAAAAGCTTACGACGTAGGCTATTCAGCCAAACTACACTATTCAACATACGATATTGTGGAAAAGGGACCAGGGCTTATTGGTCTATTCTCACTTATAATTGGAGTGTTCTCCCTATACATCGACTCTCTTGGCACAAAGAACATCTCTGCCGCCATTACAGGGATTGGAATTTGCAGCCTATATATTTCATTTTACTCTGAAACCAAAGAGAACTACCTAGATGCAGGAAAAAAACTAACAAGACTCTATGATAATTTAAAAATGCTGCATGCCAAATGCAAAGCTAATCATCAATTCAATGCGGATGACGAACAGGAGCTCGAGAGAATTACCGACGAATTCCGCAACTGCTGCCTCAACAAACAAATTCTATTTGCAAGCTGGTTTGCGCACAAAAAATTTTTCTGGGAACAACAGGTAGCCTGGATTGAGGAAAACAGAAAGTTCAGTTTTTGGAGAGACAAACTACCGCTATCACTATATGGTGTAGCCGCCACTGCCACGATTGCAGCAATTGCTATCTTCTTACTACTTTAGTTAACGAATTACTCCAAGCAAGGAAGCACGAGCCATGACGAAAGTCTTGTTCGAACAATTCAGAAAAAATCTTGCAGTACGAAACCCTGATGCAATATCTACTAGCTATAGAAATATCACAGAAAAGCTCAATCAGAAATATTACTCTAGTGACTCCACAACTCAGCACTGCCGTCAAGTAGGCTCCTACGGTAGGCACACCGCTATCCACGGAGTAAGTGACCTAGACATGGCTTTTATCCTGCCATGGGCAGTGTACGAGCGATTTCAAAAATATGAAAACAATAAGCAATCAGCCTTGCTTGGCGAGATACGGCAGGCACTTGTAGATCGATTCCCTAATCGCACAATTAGATCTCAGCAACAAGTGGTTTCTGTTGAGTTTTCCGGATACGTGGTAGAAGTATTGCCGGTTTTCGAGAATGAAAACGGGAGTTATACATATCCCGACGCAAATAACGGCGGCACTTGGCAAATATGCAATCCTGTTGCAGAAATCAACAGCGTGAATTCTCTTAATCAAGAGAAAAATCACAACCTGAAGCGCCTATGCAAAATGGTTAGAGCTTGGAAAAATGAGCATGGCATTCCCATGAAGGGAATGCTGGTGGATACTTTATGCTATCAATTCTTAAATAATACAACAGATTTTGATTCGAAGTCATACTCTTCTTATGGAGAGATGACACGTGATTTCTTTTCCTACCTCGTAAATATAGATGAGGAAAAAGAGCAATGGCGGGCGCCCGGGAGCGGGTCATTAGTCTGTAAATCTGGAAACTTTCATCCCAAAGCCAAGAAAGCGCTACGCCGGCTTCAAGAGGCCGTTAATGAACCTCTCAAAGCGCATGAGCGTTGGAGATCAGTATTTGGAGAGTTTTTCCCGGAACTAACTGACAGCGAAGAAAGAAAAGCGATAAATGAAAATAGAGTTAAAGACACCGAGCAGTTTATAGGTGACAAATTCAGCATTGACATTCAATACACTATAAAGATTGATTGCACTGTAAAGAATGAGGGCGACCAACTTAGACGCCTTCTATCTCGAGTCATCAACTATAAGATACCTAGATCTCGCGAGCTTACCTTCTGGGTAAGCAAAATAGATGTACCGCCACCTTTCAAGCTTTACTGGAAAGTAAAAAACATTGGTATCGAAGCCATATCCCGAGACATGCTGAGAGGCGATATATTTATGGACTCAGGCCCGCATCAAAAAACCGAAAAGACAAATTTTGCTGGCGAGCACTTTGTAGAATGCTTTGTAATCAAAAACAACGTATGTGTTGCTCGAAGCAGAATTGAAGTCCCTATAGTATAACGCTCTACCCGACCAGTTCCACTCCGCACCTGAAACGCGAATACCTGCACTTTCCTCGCCCATAATAAAGTAGGCCTGTCATAAGAGAGGCCTACTTTTCAAACGGTTACTCCCGGCTCTACCTACCTATCAAATAGGTGCCGTGGAAAGCCCGCTGGATCCTGCAAGCCTATACCCGCATAATTGCATCCGGGTAATGACGGCATACAATCAATTAGCCGTGATACTTTATCAATCCACGAGTGATCCGCAGCAGTTGGTCGAAGTAAATACCAAATAATCGCAATTAATCCATACAGACGTGTCAAGGCTACGGATGACAAGCTTAAGCCGGAAAAATAGGGATCACTTACCGGAACGTTTAGTGGATTAGCTGATACTTGATTCCAGATTCTCGTATGGTGAGCACACCGATTGCGCAGTAGGTTAACTTCCTGCAACCACCTGGTGAACATTCTGGCATCAGTCAACCCTACTCTCGAAAGCACCTTATTCTGATAGCTACCCTTGAGCATCTCAAAGTACTTCGACACCGTACCAAAGTCCCAAGCCTCTACTGCAACCCAGAAAGGAATGGACCGGCTAGATTTTCGGTGCCAAACAATGCAGTCTTCTTTACATCTATCAAGTTGCTGCTGCTGCCGAGCGGACCACTCTTTCCAAGTATTCCTAAGCTTACCGTCCTTAGTAAAGTCTTTGGTCTGCTTCGGATTTATATAGCTTACATCCTTGTATGCCATCGGATCACATGCACCCAATTCGTGCGCAATCAATGTCCTAAGATTGACCTCTAGGCTTTCAACTGCATCGAGCATCAAAAGCCTAAGCTCTTTATCGAATCGGTACAATTCGACAGCATCAGTAAAGAATGTGACAGGTGAGAAATTATCGCCACGGAGCGGCTTCTTAGATACGGGACAGGTTAGATGATCGCCATCTACTCCTATCAGGAACTCTCGAGCGGGATACCAATAACCGCTAAGCCGGTAGTAACCTATCTCAGCGAGTTTGGTCTCAGCTTGCTTGGCATCGAGAATTCTCATGCCACGTGCTATGAGCAGGCTTATGAGGTCCGTATAGCTGCTGAAAGGCTTAGGAGGCAACAAAACCCTGTCTCCAGAAACAAGAAGGCCCAAACATAGCACCGGCGAACCGGCGCCAGAGGATCGGGCGCTGTTGAGATGGATGGTGCCAAGCAGCCGCCTCAATGTCAACCAGAAAAAGCTGACATTAAGAGCCGGCCCTCGCGTCATCGGGGCTGCTGGAAACGCTCTGGCTCGGCAGCCCCTGCCAGCGTCGCTTCACCGTCGAAAGGCTGACCCCTAGGCTTAGCGCGACTTCGGACTGACTCATACCTTCGCACTTGAGAGCTTGTACTGTTTCACGCGACGTCTTGGTCGGTCTACCCAACAGGAGACCTGCCCTTCTAGCTCTTGCTAGGCCAGCCTGTGTCCTTTCGACCAATAGATCTCGCTCAAACTCAGCAACGGCGGATACGACCTGCATCGTCATTTTTCCAGCGGCACTCGTAAGGTCTACGCCCCCTAGCGCCAGGCAGTGCACTCTCACCCCGTTGGAGGCAAGCAGATCTACCGTCGATCGAACATCAAGAGCGCTTCTCCCGAGACGATCCAACTTTGTAACTATCAAAACATCGCCTTTCTCCAATCGATCAAGCAGCCGTTGGAAAACAGGTCTTTCACGAGCGGCTACAGAGCCCGAGATCGTTTCGCTGAACACACGATGCTCGGCTACCGCGAATCCAGCAGCGTGAACCTCTATCGCTTGATTGAGTGGGGTCTGATCTGAGGTGCTGACTCGAGCGTACAAAAATGTTCTGCTCACCTTATCCTCTGGTGTCAAAAAGGGGAGATCAAAATGAAGTTAGGATCAAAAATGAAAAGGCTAGTTTTTGACCCCACCTGTAGTAGTGATTTCTCAGAAGACCAAAAACGAACGTTTTTGATACCAGCGATCCTTCAGATTTGCCAGACCTGGTCGATTCGGGTTGTAAAGCCCTGGCTGAGCAACTCGCGCCGCATGCTCCATCCTGGTGCTTCGCGGATCCGTGCAGCGCGCAGGGCGCCGCGTCCGTACTTTCGGTTCACCGCATCCAGGGTGGCCATCAGCTGGTCAGCAACAGCAGGCTGCGCAGGCGTGAAGAGGTCACCGGTGATCTCGCCGCGCTGGCAGATATCAGCCAGCAGGATCTCGGCCTTGGAGTAGGCGTACCCTTCCCGGAAGATCCGGGCCAGCCCGAACTGGGCGTAATGGATCAGCACTCGGGTGTCATCAGTGGGATAGGGCAGCTGTAGGGTCACGCTATTGGCATAGCGGGGCTGCTCGGGATTGAACATGCCAGTCTGAATGCCGACACGAAGGATCTGACACAGCGATTTCTGAGCCCTGAGCTTTTCCGCAGCGCGTGAGGTGTAGCTGGCCACCGCCTCGGCCAACGCAGAAAACTGATACTGGCGGGTGCCAAACATCCGGCTGCTGCAGATCATCTGCTTCGGCGGCTCAACCTCCTCAAGGTCGAGACAGCGCACTCCCCTGAGCTCCCGAGCAGTCTTTTCCAAGACGACGCTGAATTGCTTGCGCAGCGACCAAGCATCGTACTGGGCGAGGTCCCAAGCCGTCTGGATACCCATGGCTTCGAGCTTGACCTTCAGCCGGCGGCCTACGCCCCAGACCTCGTCGACCGGCAGCTTCCGCAGTACCTTGTCTCGTAGCTCTGGATCGCGGAGATCCACTACCCCACCGGTGCGATCGATCCAACGTTTGGCAGCGTGATTGGCAAGCTTGGCCAGCGTCTTGGTGTTGGCAATCCCGACACCGACCGGGATTCGCGTCCACTGAAAGACCTTGTCTTTGATCGCTCTGCCCACGTCGATCAATGGCTCTGGTATACCGGTCAGGTCGGCAAAGCACTCGTCGATGCTGTAGATCTCATAGGCGGGCACCAGGCTCCCTATAGTCCGCATCACGCGGTCACTGAGGTCACCATAGAGCGCATAGTTGGAACTGAACGCCTGAACGCCATGCTGACGCGCGAATTCGCGTAGCTGGAACCATGGCGCCCCCATCTTGATGCCCAGCTGCTTCGCCTCTGCCGACCTTGCGATCACACATCCGTCGTTGTTGCTGAGGACCACTACAGGGACGCCATTTAGGTCTGGACGGAACACCCGTTCGCAGCTGCAGTAGAAGCTGTTGCAATCGATGAGGGCATAGACCTGGTCAGGCATGACCGAGGCGCCGCAGGCAATCGGTAGCGATGCCCCAGACCTCGAATTCGTCTTCTTCCCGTACCGGGATCGGTTTGTAGTGGCGGTTGGCCGAGTGCAGCTCGTACTGGCCGCTGGCATTTCGCTGCAACGTCTTGATCAACGGCTCGCGGTTGAGGGCCGCGACCACAACATCACCTGGCACTGCTTCACGTGCCCGCGTGATGATCAGCAAGTCATTCGGGAAGATGCCGAGGCCCATCATGCTGTCCCCGGTAGCGCGGACGATATAGGTATGCGGGGCCTTGATATTCAGCAGGTCATCAAGCGAGATGACCGACTCGAGATGGTCCTGCGCGGGGGATGGGAACCCGCAGGGAACACGGAAGAGGAAGACCGGTAGGGCTGTTTCAGACGGAGCCAGATTGGCGACAAATTCGATAGACATGGCAAAGCGAGCCTCCTTTCGTCAGACTGTGTATTTATACAGTTAGCAAAGGAATCGCTAAGCTGTCCATCTGACGTCACTCGTCGCCGACGACTGGAGATATATACATGCCCAAGCCAACACAGCGTGATCTGACCTACTGCACGCTAGCCTTGCTGCTGGCAATGCGTATTCATGGGACCGAAAGTGCCGTGCGTGACACAGCCAGACGCTGCGTAAAGCTGCTGCCTAAACGTCAACGCGATCTGATGCTTAAAGTTGTTCAGAGCCAGCAACCTCTGACGCTGGTCCGCTACCTCGCGCGTAACCTGGACTGACACGCCATTGTCTGGCGTTCCAGCCTCGAAACCTAACCTCCTGAGACCTGGATAAGGTTTCCTGCTGACCCTCTTCAAAGCTTCTGCGAC
The DNA here is from genome assembly GCF_032027545.1 of Pseudomonas oryzihabitans. GTDB lineage: Bacteria > Pseudomonadota > Gammaproteobacteria > Pseudomonadales > Pseudomonadaceae > Chryseomonas > Chryseomonas oryzihabitans_F. The sequence continues at coordinate 8,354 of NZ_JAVSJB010000028.1, forward strand.
CGTGCACGGCATCCTGTGCGAGGTCTCCTATGAAGCGCCCTTCCCTCTCCCAAATGCTCGTCGCCACTGGCTTTGCCGCCTTGTCTGGTGCCTGCCTGTATCTCTACGTTGAGCTGTCCCATGTCAATCGCGACCTGAACGCAACAGCTGACCAGAACACGGTCCACGCCATCACCCAACGTCTGGACAAGATGCAGGACCAGATGGATGGCTTCGCCGGCGGCAAGCCGGTCCAAGATGCGGACTTCAGGGCGAGTCAGCAGGCACTGTCACAGCGCATCGATACCGCCCAGGCCATGCTGGTGGAGATCCAGCGCGCCAATCAGACCGCTTTGCAGGGGATGGCCCAAGCAGGCGACCTGGTCGTGCTCGAAGCCAAGCTGGAAGGCCTGCAAAACGACCTGGGAGATCTGCGCAAAAAAGCGGTGGAGCCCGCCAAGGCGCCGCCGCCGTTGATCATCCCCAAGCAGCGCAACGCGCCGGCAGTCGCGCGTAAGCCCGAGCCGGCCAAGCCGATCGAGACGCCTCCTCCCTTCACGGTAGTCGGCATCGAGTACCGCGGTGGTGAGCGCTTCCTCTCCGTCGCTCCGCCCGGCAGCACTCAGCTCAGCGAGCTCTACCTGGTGCGCCCGGGCGACAACGTCGGCGGCACCCGCTGGCGGCTGGCTAATCTCGACGACCGCCAGGCGCAGTTCAGCGTCGACGGCGCGACCCGCACCCTTTCCGTCAAGTAGTAGAGGCAATTCATGCGCCCCCAGTCCCCTCTCTTCCCAGCGAGCCTTGCGATCGCCCTCATCCTACTCTCGCCGTCCGCACCGGCACTCACCGCAGACCTTGTCGCCCCCCAAGTCTTCTCCGGCGAAACGGGTAGCGCTGAGCGCCAAAGCGCGGTCCAGCGTAACGACAGTGCCGTCGCCCAGGAATGGGGCCTGAGCAGTCAGGAATTCCAGCGCTACCGGACCCTGATGCAGGGCAGTCGTGGCGTCTACTCACCTGGTCTGGATCCGCTCACCGCCTTGGGTATCGAAGCCCAGTCCGATGCCGAGCGACGCCGCTACGCCGAGCTGCAGGTCCGCGCCGAGGCGCAGCGGGTGCAGAAGGAGCTGGCCTATGACCAGGCCTACCGCGACGCCTGGAATCGCCTGTACCCGAACCTACAGCCGGTGCAAGCCGGTGGCCAGGCAGCGCCCCAGGCAAGTCCAGCCGTGCGCGGCAATGGGCGGCTCGCTGTGTTCGTGACCGATAGCTGCGCCGCCTGCAACGAACGGGTTCAGGCGCTGCAGAGCGCGGGCCAGGCCTTCGACCTCTACCTGATCGGCAGTCAGAACGACGATGCCCGGATTCGCCGCTGGGCCGTGCTCGCCGGCGTCGATCCGGCCAAGGTGCGCGGACGGCAGATCACGCTCAACCACGACGCCGGCCGCTGGGTCCAGCTGGGCCTGGGCGGCGAGCTGCCGGCCGTTGTCCGCGAGGTGAATGGGCAATGGCTACGGCAATGATCAAGGCGCTCGGCGCCGGCGTGATCCTGCAAGCACTTGCGCTCGGGGCCCAGGCTTCCGAGACACCGCCGCCCGCCTATCAATTGGCTGCCCATCAGGCGGGCATCCCCTCCGAGGTGCTGTACTCAGTCGCCCTGCAGGAGAGTGGTACCCGACTACGCGGCAGGGGCGCACAGCTGGTCCCCTGGCCCTGGACCCTCAATGTCGCCGGCGCCGGCTATCGCTTCGCAACCCGCGCCGATGCCTGCACGGCGTTGCTGGTCGCGCTGAGCACAGCGGGCGCCAAGCGGGTCGACGTCGGCATCGCCCAGGTCAACATGGGCTGGAACGGCCATCGCTTCGGCCGCGGCGCCTCGCCCTGTGAGGCACTAAACCCCTACAAAAACCTGGAAGTCGCAGCGCAGATGCTCGCCGAGCTGCGCGCCCAGGGCGGCGACTGGATCAACGTCGCCGGCCGCTATCACCGTCCCGCCGGCGGCGCGCCTGCCGCCAAGTACCGCGAGCTCTTCGCCAAACACCTGAGCCGGGTCACCGGCCTGAACCTCCTGGCCTCGAATCCATGAAGCATATCCTCACGCTCCTTACCCTGCTCTTACCGCTGGCCGCCCAGGCTAACAGCCTCACCGTAGTCGAAGACCGCGGCGGCGTCTCCGCATTGCCTTACTACCAGGGCCTCAATCCTGAGCCTGTGACGGAGCAGCGGCAGGCCCAGGTGCCCCAGCCGAGCCTGGCGCAGGGTTTTCCCGTCCGATCGCAGCGGCTAACGCCCGGCACCGTCCAGGGTCGTGCACTCAACGCACCCGGCCTGCAGCCCTTCTTCCTGGTCGGCGACGACGAGCTATCCCGTCGGTGGCTGGCCAGCCGCGGCGAGACGCTCCGGCGCCTCGGCGCCGTCGGCCTGGCCGTCAACGTTGCCAGTGCCGATCGCCTGGCAGTGATCCGCAGTTGGACCGGCGGCCTGACCGTCAGCCCTGTCATTGGTGATGACCTGGCCAGCCGCCTAGGGCTCGCTCACTACCCCGTACTCATCACCCCCACTGCCCTTGAGCAATAGGAGGTCCCAGTGCCCAGCTCTCAGGTTCCACACCCAGCTGCTGCTAGCGCCCTGAAACAGGATGCTCCTGAGGTGAGCCCATTTCAGAACGAAGACTTCGGTCATCACGTCACCTTCGGCCCAACACGGTCAGGTGCTTCCTTCTATCTGACTATGGTCATTCGCCTACCTGACCATCAAAAAGCACGCGCCGCCCTGGCTGGCGACGTCGAGGTCCTGGTCGACCTTCATGGTGGCGAGATCACCGGCCGATCCCTGGATGATGAGATGACGCTTTGCGAACGCTTCGAGGCAGCACTGCCGCGTGGCGAAGCCGAGGCTATCCGCAAAGAGCACGCCGCGGCCCTGCCGCTGCCAGGCAATGGCGAGCGGGAACGCTGATCATGGCCCGCAATCATGCCCTGGATACGCTGCTGCGGCCTGCGGTAGAGCTCTACACGGTGCAGGTGTGCCTGGCCATGGCCTTCCTGTGCGTGTTCGCGCCTTGGGCCGTCGCCCTGACGCCGCTGTTCGGCCTGGTCACGGCCGTGGCCTTCCTCAGCTTCGGCGCCTACCGCTTTCGCCAGGCGCTGCGCGTGCTGCGCTATCGGCGCAACATCCGGCGCCTGTCGTTCTACAGCATGACCAGCAAGGAGATCCCGGTCAGCAATGAGCGGCTGTTCATCGGCAAAGGCTTTCGCTGGGAGCAGAAGCACACCCAGCGCCTGGTCGACACCTATTTGCCGCAGTACGCGCCCTATGTCGAGCCGTCGGAATGGACCAATAAGGCGCGGCGCCTCGAAGCGCGCCTGGAGTTCGCGCCCTTCCCGCTTACCCTGTTGGCAAAGGCCACCGCCTGGGATAACGCGGCGAACCCGTTCCGACCGCTGCCTCCGGTGGGCGGTCTGCCGCGCCTGCATGGCATTGAGCCCGAGGAGCACGACGTCACCCTACCGCTGGGCGAGCGGGTCGGTCACTCCATCGTCCTGGGTACCACGCGGGTGGGCAAGACGCGCCTGGCCGAGCTCTTCATCACTCAGGACATCCGCCGCAAGCGGCGCGGCCAGCATGAGGTGGTGATCGTCTTCGATCCCAAGGGCGATGCTGACCTCCTTAAGCGCATGTACGTCGAGTGCGAGCGCGCCGGCCGGGCCAACGAGTTCTACGTCTTCCACCTGGGCTGGCCGGACCAGTCCGCGCGCTACAACGCGGTAGGCCGCTTTGGTCGGATCTCCGAGGTGGCTACCCGCGTCGCGGGCCAGCTGTCCAGCGAGGGCAATTCGGCAGCGTTCAAGGAATTCGCCTGGCGTTTCGTCAACATCATTGCCCGGGCCCTGGTCGCCCTCGGCCGGCGGCCGGACTACCTGCAGATCCAGCAGCACGTGATCAGCATCGAAGGATTGTTTTTGGAGTACGCCCAGAAATACTTCGACGAGCATGATCCCAAAGCGTGGGAGAAGGTGATTGCCATTGAAGCGAAGGTGTCTGAGAAGACAACGCCCTTCAACATGCGAGGCCGGCTGCCCCGCGTGATCGCCATCGACCAGTACTTGAACCAGACCCGCGTGATGGATCCGGTCATGGACGGCCTGCGCAGCGCCGTGCGCTATGACAAGACCTACTTCGACAAGATCGTCGCTTCGCTGCTGCCGCTGCTGGAGAAACTCACCACCGGCCGCATGGCCGAGCTGATTGCTCCGGACTACCACGACGTCAACGACCCCCGGCCGATCTTCGACTGGATGCAGGTGGTGCGTAAACGCGCCGTGGTCTACGTCGGCCTGGACGCCCTCTCCGACACCGAGGTCGCCGCCGCGGTTGGCAACTCCATGTTCTCGGACCTGGTCTCGGTGGCCGGCCACATCTACAAGTACGGTATCGATGATGGCTTGCCTGGGGAGGCCAGCGGCAAGGTGGCCATCAACCTGCACGCCGACGAGTTCAACGAGCTGATCGGCGATGAGTTCATTCCCATGATCAACAAGGGTGGCGGCGCCGGCCTGCAGGTGACGGCCTACACCCAGACCCTGTCCGACATCGAGGCCAAGATCGGCAACCGCGCCAAGGCCGGGCAGATCATCGGCAACTTCAACAACCTCTTCATGCTGCGGGTCCGCGAGACGGCGACGGCTGAGCTACTGACCAACCAGTTGCCCAAGGTCCAGGTCTTCACCGCTACGCCAGCAAGCAGCGCGAGCGACGCCGTCAACGGCAAGACCGCCTTCACCTCCAACACCCATGACCAGCTAAGCGCCACTAGCGTGCCCATGCTGGAGCCCGCCCATGTGGTGGGCCTACCCAAGGGCCAATGCTACGCGCTGATCGAGGGCGGCAACCTGTGGAAGGTGCGGATGCCGCTGCCGGCGGTGGATCCGGATGAAGCCATGCCCAAGGACCTGCAGGAGCTCGCGGAGAAGATGCGCAAGGCCTACCAGGTGGGCCAGGCCACCGGCAGCGAGTGGTGGGAGGCGCCGGGGCAGCGCCAGGTGGCAGATGATCTCCCGCTGGATCTGCAGGACGATTTCAAAAAGATGACCCAGGGATCGGAGGACGCGGCATGACCACCGGCCTTGATCATGGTCGCCTCGTCGCCCTGGGGGCCGCCTGGTTGCGCCGGCAGGGCTTTCCCCTTGTCGCCACCGAGCTGCGTTGCTTTGGCTCACGCGAGCAGCCGGATGTGCTGGGCTTTCGCAGCAACTGCTCGACGTTGATCGAGGTAAAGACCAGCCGCGCTGACTTCCTGGCCGATCACAACAAGCCCGAGCGGGCCGCCGGCGGCCTGGGGCTCTACCGATTCTACCTCTGTCCCGAGGGGCTGCTGCAGACGGCTGACCTACCGCCCGGTTGGAGCTTGCTGGTGGCCACCGGCCGCCAGGTGGCCGAGGTCGTGCGGCCCCGCGGCAACCTCTGGCCGCCGGCAGGGCGAGCCGGCGGTACCGAGTGGGAAGCCTTCCAGCACCAGCCGGATCTTGCCGCCGAGCGCCAGGCGCTCTTTTCCATCGCCCGGCGCGCCAGCGCCGCTCCTCGAGGACGCCGATAATGGCCGACGTCGCCCAGCGCGCTCAGCAACAGCAGGTCAAGGAGCAGACCTTTATCGGGTCGGTGCTCAGCTTCCCCTTTCACTTCATCGGCGTGATGTTCCTGTCCCTGGGCGGTGCCATCCTGGTTGATTGGCTTTGCCTCTACTTCTTCTGGCCGGAGGCTGGCTGGCACCACGCGAAAGGCATGCTTGATCATGAGCTGGGCTGGCTGTCCCAGGGATTTCTCTCCAGCGTCGTGGTTCAAGAGCCCGGTCACACTGCGACCTGGTTGGTGGGGCTGCTCTATGACTGGCTGTTCGTGAAGACAGGGCTGATCCATTGGCTGACCGGGATGCAGCAGCTAGCGGCAGCCGGCCCGCGGAGCGAGCTCGATGTGCGCTACCTGGCCGCCCAGAGTGTCACGACGGTACAGACCTATGGCCTGTCGGCCCTCTTCACCATCCTGGTGTTCTGTGTGCGCCTGGTGATCTTGGTACTCGCCGTGCCGCTCTTCGCCATGGCCGCCTTGGTCGGCTTCATCGACGGACTGGTGCGGCGGGACATCCGCAAGTTCAGCGCAGGCCGTGAGTCGAGCTACTTCTACCACAAGGCCCGCAGCACCATGTTGCCGCTGGCTCTGCTGCCCTGGTCGCTGTACCTGGCCTTGCCAATCAGCGTGAGCCCGCTCCTGGTGCTGCTGCCTTGCGCGGCGCTGCTGGCCTTGTCGGTGAACCTCACGACTGCCTCGTTCAAGAAATATCTCTAGTTGCTATAGGAGCCACCATGACCATCCTGATCAAGCACCATCTGCCTTCCTCGCGCGCAGCCTTACATGCCAGCTGGATCACTATGGCAGTCCTTCTTCTTATCCTGTGCGGCGCCTTGTCGATGACACTGGCACAGCTCGAATCCTTTGGCGGGTACTGGCAATCCGTTGTCGCTACTAGCCTTGCACTATCAACAGCTCAATGGTTAACCACTGCAACGTGGATCCAGACGCTTACTCATCGCGGGCCTTGGAACGGGCGAGCCTTTGTGAACCTTCTGATTTGGATGAGCTCAGCCGCAGTCCTGTACGGCTACGCCATCGCGCGGACGCTAGACCCCATCATTCCAGCGCTAGAAACCCTGAACTATCAGCCCATACCAGGGCGAGCGGAAGGAGCGGCCTTCGTTGCGCTCTGTGCAGGGCTTGGCATCTGCTTGGTCAGCATTACGTTGCTTATGGCCTATCTCTGCTACATCAGCATTCGTCATCGACGCACTATTGGGTGAGTACCGACAACCAATGAAGTAATACAGGGAAAGCTCGGGATCTGAATACAGCAGACCATACCCATAGACCCACGATGACCAAGATGATGAATCCGGTGATCAACCACCACTTCTTCATATGGAACACTTCGAACATTTGGGGCTGGCCATCATGCCATGCCGCGATTGTTCCACACCTCTTTTCATCCAATCCCTCGCCGTTGGTTACCTGATCGGTAGGGTGTAGAGCGTGGAAAAACCATCCTGCACGGGTGGTATTAAAAACTGTCACAGCCTATCTGGAGCCCTCATGCAGTGGACCCCCGAGCAAGCCCCCGCCATCGCGTCAAACGCCCGCAAGCTGCTGATCCAGGCCTTTGCTGGCACCGGCAAGACCACCACCCTGGTGGGCTACGCCAGTGCCCATGCTGACGTGAAGATGCTCTACCTCTGCTACAACAAGTCGGTGGAGATGGCTGCCAAGAATCGCTTTCCGCGCAACGTCACCTGCAAGACCGCCCACGGTCTGGCCTATGCGGTCTACGGGACCCAGTACCAGCACAAGCAGGCCGGCAACCTGCGCATCACTGAGGTCGCCCGGGTGCTGGATACCCAGGATTGGGAGCTGGCTCGCGACGTAGTCAACACCCTCAACACCTTCATGGCCAGTGCCGACATGGCCCTGGACGGTCGCCACTTCACCCGCTACGACGGCCGCGGCCTGACGCCGCTGCAGGAGCGGCGGATCACCCAGGTGGTGGGCATGGCCATCAGCGTGTGGAAGCGCATGATCGACCTGCAGGACGCCGGCGTGCAGATCACCCACGACGGCTACCTCAAGCTCTACCAGATGAGCCGCCCGGACCTGTCCAACCGCTTCGGCGCCATCTTGCTCGATGAGGGCCAGGACGTGAACCCGGTGATCGCCGACCTGGTGCAGCGGCAGCGCACCATCCAGGTGATGGTCGGCGATCGCCACCAGCAGCTCTACCGCTTCCGCGGAGCCCAGGACGCTCTCAGCGCGGCCTGGATGGCCGACGCCGAGAAGCACTACCTGACCCAGTCATTTCGCTTCGGTCCGGCCGTGGCCCATGTGGCCAACGTCATCCTGTCGTTCAAGGGCGAGACGGTGAAGCTGCAGGGGCTCGGCCAGCGCACCCAGGTGAAGCGATCGCTGCCGGAGGACCTCGCCCATCGGGCCTGGCTGCATCGCACCGTCAGCGGCGTGATCGAGAATGCCTTGCGCCTGGAGAAGCAAGGTGGGCACCGTATGTTCTGGATTGGCGGGATCGACAGCTACTCGCTGCGCGAGCTCGAGGACCTGTTCCAGTTCAGTCGAGGTCGCAACGACCTGGTGCAGCAGAAGAAGCTCTTGCGCGACTACCGAGACTTCGAGCAGTACCAGGAGATCGCCAAGGCCACCCAGGATCCAGAGATGCAGCGCTCGGTGCGGATCATCGAGGCCTACTTTGACCTGCCGAAGCGCATCGAGCAGCTGCGGCGCTGCGCGGTGGCCAGCGAGCTGGACGCTACCGTCACCCTGACCACGGCGCACAAGGCGAAGGGCCTGGAATGGGACTTCGTGGGGCTGTACGACGATTTCAGTGCGGATCCGCTGGCACCGGAGATTGATCGTGCCAGCCGCGACGATGAGCTGAACCTGCTGTACGTCTCAGTGACCCGGGCCATGCAGATCCTGGCCGTTAACTCTCTAGTGATCGACATCATGCAGCGATACACGGAGCTGCATGGGAGCAGGCGATCAACCTGATCGCCTCATTTCGCTAGCTACTCCAAGGCGCTACGACCTGTGCGGTCAGCCAGCTCATTGCGGATTCTCTTGAGCTCCGCGACGTGGAGTTCCAAGCTCTCCAGGTATCCCGGGTACTTTGCATCGGATGTGACACCGCTTAGCTTGCGAATCAACGAACCGGCTTTGGCCGCGCTTCTGCGGGCGCCACATAACAAATCATGCATCTCGTCATCCGCACTGCGATGGCGACTCTTAGCTTTCTGATTTTCCATGACAATCTCCTACTGGGCCTGCGAAAACCGACGTCGTAACTGGTCACGTAGCTGCGTGGGGAGATCGGTAATTTCCAACGACCCGCGCTCGGCATCGAACACAATCCGCGAACCCAGCAGATGGGCTTCGAACGTGATCGACAAGCCCTCGGCGCGGCCAGTGAAGCGGCGGAATTGGTTGAGGGTGGGCTTGTCTGCAGGGATCTCCAGCGCTAGGCCATAGTCCTTGTCCTGAATAAAGTCATAGAAGGCGCGCGGCGCCTCGCCGTCCATCAATTCGGACAGGGCGTCCAAGGCCATGGGCTCGCCGCGCTTCGCCTGGCTGGTGGCGTAGTCCACTAAGGTGTCGGTCTTTTCCCTAGCGCCCTCTTCCGGCAGGTTCTCGCTTTCAACGTAGTCGCTGAAGGCCTTGAGCAGGGAGCGGGTCTCACCTTTGGCGTCGACGCCCTCTTGGCAGCCGATGAAGTCGCGGAAGTAGTCCGAGACCTTCTTGCTACCCTTGCCGCGGATGAAGGAGATGTACTGTCGCGACTGCTTATTGTTGCGCCACTCCGAAAGGTTGATCCGCGCGGCCAGGTGCAGCTGGCCCAGGTCCAGGTGCTTGGCCGGGGCCACTTCCAGACTTTCGGTGACGGTCACCCCCTCGCTGTGGTGCAGCAGAGCGATGCTCAGGTAGTCGGTCATGCCCTGCTGGTACTGGGCAAACAGCACATGGCCGCCGGTGGAGAGGTTGCTGCTCTCCATCAAGTCCTTGAGATGCTCCGCCGCCTTGTGACTGAAGGCGACGAAGTCCTGTTTGCCTTCCAGGTAGGCATGCAGCCAGCCACTGAAGGGATAGGCGCCGGATTCCTCGTGGAACAGGCCCCAGGCCTTGTTGGGCTTGGCGTTGTAGCTGTAATTGAGATCGGCCAGCAGATTTTCGATGGCTTCGGAGTCGGGCAGTTCGGCGTCCCGTGCGTGCAGAGTGGCAGGCTGGCCGTCGGGCTTTTTGTCGATCAGATGGACGATAATATGGCGAGTGGGCATGGCAAAGCTCCTGGGGGACAGGACTCCACCATGTCGAAGGGTGGGCACGTTTCGAAGGGTAAACCTCATCCACGTCGTAGAAGGTTGACCTCCGGCTAGCAAATCCTTTCGGATCTGCGCTGGCTTTGCCTGATTCGGTCAGCCACTGCGCCGGCAATTTGTCGCCGAGGCTTTTGCTTGTGCTTGAGGTACTCGGATCGGCACTGGTCAAACAGCTCTGCCGCCGCTTTCAGCAAAAGCTTGCCCTGCGGCGGAGTGATCCGGTCGAAGTCGAGCATGGCCAGTATGTAGCCTTCGAGCTGCCCGTACAGCTTGGCCAAATGACCCAGGCCCATGATAGCCATGGCATGAGTCAGGTCTCGCCAGCGTTGTTTAGCTTCTTCGGGGAGAAACGCAATGTCGGTCATACGACCTCCCGTGATTTTTCTGATGACAGCGTAGCCATGGATTTCGTTCGCCGCCTGAACGAAACCGTTTCGGACATGGATACGGTTTCACCTGGCACGCTTCAAATAGCGGACCGAGGATGGTCAATCCCATCGAACTGGAGCCGTCCATGTCCCCTGCCCGCTTCGAATACCACACTGAATTCTCCCCCCTCACCTACCGCGTCCAAGAGCGCGGCTGGCTGATGTTCAAACACGAACAGCAGACCGGCACCCCTGACGTCGCTGCTTTCCTGGCGGATCCGGAGCGGCAGGCCCGCCTGCAGGCACTGGGCGCGGACGGCTGGGAATTGGTCAGCGTGCAGCCGGTGCTGGAAGGCCGCGCTCAGATCGGACAGCAGACCGCCCAGGGCAACCAGGGGTGGGGCGTAGGCTACGCGGTGGCCACCGGCTTTCTGCTGTTTTTCAAACGCCTCATCGCCTCTACGCAAAGTCAGTAATCAAGCGGGTTTGCAACCTATTTGGGTGTAGTAATGGTTTCCCGCTGACCTCCTCGGTGGCCCTCGGCATCCTGTGCGGCATCCACCCGCTAGCCCAGGGCCCTGCTGTGAAACCTTCCTCTACCCCTCGCAAGCCTTTCGCCGGCACTGGTCTCGCCAGTGGCCTAGTTGTCGCCCTCGGCCTCTTGACGGGCCCTGCTCACGCCGCCGGCACCGCCAGCGAGCAAGCCAACGTCGACGTGATGATCCGCCAGCTCAACGCGGTCGAGGCCGTCGCCCGGCGCAGTGCCGAGTTGCCCAGCGACGGCAGTACCCGCTATCGCCTGGACTACAACCGCCTGGCCGCTGACATTGCGCGGATCCGTCAGGGCCTGCAGGACTACCTTGCACCGAGCCGCGCCCAGCCGCGCGACGCGGCCGAACTCTCCGGTCAGTACCAGCGCGAAGGCGCCCAGCCATGAGCATGACCGCGGCGCAGACCTCTGCCTTTCAAGCGGCGAGCGGTATTCCGCCCTCCGCCAGCAACCTGTTCTGGCTCTCCGCGGCGATGGCCGTCACCACCCTCTGGTTCGCCTGGCTCGCCATCAGCCTCTACAAGGGCTGGGCGAATCAGAACCTCAAACCCGCCGCGGCCAAGGGCGCCCTGATCAAGGGGCTGCTCCTCTACTTCGTCCTGTCCTGGCTGATCTTGCATTAACCCCCTCGAGGAGAAATCCATGCTGTCCCTCAAACGTCTGTTCACTCTCGGCGCTCGCGCCAAATGCCTCACTTCTGCGGTAGCCGGCCTGGCCTTGCTGCCGGCCGTCAGCCAAGCCGCATTACCCAGCGCTCAAGCACCCTCGCGCGGCGAAGGTTCTACCTGGCTCGAAACGCTCAAGAACTACGGCTACGACGGCTTCATGCTGATCGCCCTGGCCCTGTGCGCCTTCTGCCTCATTGTCGTGGCGGCTCACGGTATCGGTGTCTATCACGAAATCCACACGGGTAAGAAAACCTGGAAAGACCTGGGTGCCACCGTTGTCGTCGGCGTGATCCTTATCGGCCTGGTGATCTTCATCGTCACCAAAGCCAGCGGCATCATGTAAGGCAGGACGGCGCAGATGGACATCACCCAGGACCTGCACGAGGACGGCACGCTTCTCTTCTTGCCGAATCGCCTCAATACCCAACCCGTTGTCGTGGGCGGGCTGACCACCGACGAGATGTTCGCCACCATCATCGTCTGCGCCTCGTTCGGCTTTGTGGTTGGCATCCCCTTGGCGTTTTTCACGACTCCGGCCATGCCGATCTTTGCCGCACTGGCCTGCGGCTCCCTGGGCCTTGCGCTTGCCGGACGTCAACTGCGCCGCTGGAAGCGCGGGCGCCCCGAAACCTGGCTGTGGCGGCAAGTGGAATGCCGCCTGGCCCACTGGGGGATTGCCGGGCGCCGCCTGGTGATCCGCAGTGGTAGCTGGAGCTGCAAACGGATGGTGGGGCTATGAGCCGCGCTTGGAAGCTCTCCGACTCACAGCGTGCCCACATCACGACCCTGCGCCTGGCTCTAGGTCTCATGACCGGCATCGCTGTGTTCAACGGCTATGGCTGGTCCACAGCGCCGAAGGACCTGACCGTCCATGTGCCCCCGGACCTGCGCTCGGGTAGCACGCGCCCGTGGTGGGAGATACCACCTGAGTCGGTCTATGCCTACGCCTTCTACATCTTCCAGCAGATGAACAGCTGGCCCTCCGATGGCGAGAAGAACTACAGCGACAACATCGCGCGGCTGGCCAACTTCATCACCCCGTCCTGCAAGGTCTACCTGGAAGGCGATGAGGCGCTCAAGCGCAATGCTGGCGAATTGCGTAGGCGCGTCCGCAACGTGGCGGAGATCCCCGGATCGGGCTACGGCGATGACCCCACCCGGCGCGTCCAGGTGCTGGGCAACAGCGAGTGGACCGTCATGCTCGATGTCGTCGCGAACGAATACCTGGGCGGCGAGAAGGTCAAGACGGCCCTCACGCGCTACCCGCTGCACGTCGTCAAAGCCGACGTCGATCCTGAGAAGAATCCCTGGGGTATGAAGTGGGACTGCTACAGCGGTCAGCCGCAGCGGATCGAGGCCGGCGTGGAAGTCAAAGCCCGAGGTACACCATGAGGTCCAGTCATTCCCTCGTCCTGGTGCTGGGCGGCCTGCTGCTGAGCAGCCTGGCTCAGGCCATCGAGATCCGCAAATGGGAGCGTGTTCCCATGGCCATCCCGCTGGTGGTGGGTCAGGAGCGGATCCTGTTCGTCGACGCCAACGTGCGCGTCGGAGTGCCCCCGGCCATCGCCGACAAGATCCGGGTGCAAAGTACCGGCGGCGCCATCTACCTGCTGGCCAAGGACACTATCGAACCTAGCCGCCTGCAACTGCAGAACGCAACCACCGGCGAAATCATGCTGGCCGATATTGCTGCTACCCCTGCCCAGGAAGGTCACGCCCCGCTGGAGGCGATCAAGATTGTGCCCGGCGATACGACCCCGCCCCGATATGGCCAGGCAGCATCGGCAAGCGGAAGCAATGCCGCAAAGGCCACAGTCAAGGCCAGCAGCCAGGCTGATGAAGAGGACGACGAGCCGGCCCCGCCCAAACGCGAAACACCGATTCCCGTTGTGCTCACGCGGTATGCCGCCCAGATGCTTTATGCCCCGCTCCGTACGGTTGAGCCGGTCGAAGGCGTCGCTCAGGTCAAGGTCGACAAGCGCCTGGACCTGTCGACACTCATGCCGGCTCTGCCCGTCGAGGCCAGTCAGTTGGGCGCCTGGCGGTTGGACGACCATTGGGTGACTGCCGTGAAACTGCGTAACCAGACCGGCCAGCGCCTGGCCCTGGATCCGCGCGAGTTGATGGGCGACTTCGCCACAGCGACCTTTCAGCACCCCTACCTCGGCGCCCGCGGCGATGCCAGTGACACCACGGTGCTCTACCTGGTCACCAAGGACCACGGACTCGGCCAGTCGCTGTTGCCCAGCCTCAGCGCTACTGATCCTCGAGTGAGCTCGGAGGCGCGCCATGCAGCTCAGAAGTAATCCGCTCCTCAAGTACGCCCTCCTGCCCCTCCTCGTCCTGGTGGTCTTTGTCGGGGTGAAAATGCTCGGCCGCGGTAAGTCGGCCGAGCCTGAGCAGCCACAATCCGCCCAGCTCACCCCCGAACAGGCCAAGGCGCTCGGCATTGAAGGCGATACGGCCAACGACACCCTGCGCACCATCGTCGCCGAGAGTCGCCAGTTGAAGGAGCAGATGAGCAAGGTCCTGAAAGACAACGAAGAGGCCAAGCGGGAGAACGAAGGCCTCAAGGCTCAACTTAGCAACATCAACAGCACGGTCGACAACCGCGTCCAGGCGGGCATCAACCAGGGCATGGAGAATCAGCAGAAGCAGACCCAAGGACTCGTTGATAATTTGCAGAAGCAGCTCAACACCCTGTCGCAGATGGGCACTCAGTTGGGCGGCGCTGCAGGCGCCGGCGGCGATATGCCTATCGGGCTCGGCATCAACCCGGGCGAAGGCAATCAGTTCAAGAAAGGCAGTGGCGGCTCGGACCTGGTCTGGATCGAGCCGCAGGACGGCACGGCGGTCGATGCCAATGGCAAGCCCCTCGCCGCCGGCAGTGGCCAGGCGGCCAGTGGTTTTGCCTTCCCTACGTCGTTTGGCACCGCTGGCCAGAAGACCCTGGACGCGGCGTCCGGCGGCGCTCAGCGCGTGGCGGACGGCGTCGGAGGCGATGAGCAGACGCGCAAGAAGGTGCGCAAGGTCTACACCCTGCCCCAGAACTCGACGCTCATGGGTTCGGTATCCATGACCGCACTGGTGGGCCGCGTACCGGTCGACGGCACGGTCAACGACCCCTACCCCTTCAAGGTGCTGATCGGCCCCGACAACCTGACCGCCAACGGTATCGACCTGCCCGACGTCGCCGGCGCCGTCGTGAGCGGTACCGCCTCAGGTGACTGGACGCTGTCCTGCGTGCGCGGGCAGATCCGCAGCATGACCTTTGTCTTCACCGACGGCACGGTGCGCACATTGCCAGCGCCTCAGGAGAACGGCGGTCAGCAGAACAACGGCCAGAACAACCAGAACAGCTCCACCAATGGCCAACCGGCTGCGGTCCAGGGCGGCATGGGCTGGATCAGCGATCCCTACGGCATCCCCTGCATCGCGGGCGATCGCCGTAGCAATGCTGCCCAGTACATCGGCTCTCAAGCGCTGATCACGGCCGCCGGCGCCGGCGCTGCTTCGCTCATCAAGAGCGATGGCAGCAGCTCCAGCTACGTGCAGACCTCCAGCGGCACCATCGGCACGACCGGGATCTCCGGCAACGAGGCCATGGGCAAGATCTTGAATCAGGGCGTCAGCGACATCTCCACCTGGGTGAACAAGCTGTACGGCCAGGCCTTCGCCGCCATCTATGTCCAACCCGGGGCGAAGGTGGCCATCCACCTCGACCAAGAGCTGGCCATCGACTACGAACTCAAAGGCCGCAAGGTCGACTATCGCAAGGGAGCTCGCCATGCCTCGGCTGATCTCGACTAATCACGCACGACTACAAATGGCGGCTGTGCTGGCCATGACGCTGCTGGCCGCAGGCTGCTCGGTCAACAAGGAGAAGATGCTCCCCCATGGCGACCAGACCATGATGGACGTCTGGAACGCCGGCACCACCGGCTCGGCCGGCAGCAGCCAGGGTCGCCAACTCGTCGATGCCCGGGCAGAGCTACGCCGTCCTGTCGACACGACCCAGGTCCGGCCGCTGGCAGATAACGCCGGCTATTCGCGCACCGCGCAGAACGAGATCTACAGCCAGTTCAAGCGCCTGCCTAATCCTGACCTGGTCATGTACGTCTTCCCGCATCTGGCCGGCTCCGACCCGGCACCCATCCCCGGCTATACCACCGTTTTCCCGCTCTACCAGCGTGTGCAATACGCCATGCCCGGTGAGCGGGTGGAGAACTACTGATGGGCATCTTCGAACGCCTACGCGGCCGTAAGGCCGCACAAGCAGCTGCAACTGTACCGGACACTGAGCCAGCTGAGCTGGCTGGAATGGATCATGACGAGCAACGGCCTGAGCCAGAGGTAAGTCTGTCAGCACCGCCGTCAGATGCCCTGCACCCCGAATCCATCCGCGCTACCCGCGCGCTGGAGGTCGACGAGGAAGCCGCCTATCAACGCCATCTGGATCGCCTGAAGGCTCATGGCATCCCGGAGCCCGGTGCCTGGATGACCGGCAAGGAAAAGCCCGCGACGGTGGCCGATGTCGCCAGGCTCTACGATGTCAATCCCAGCTTCACCAACCTGCTGCCCTGGGTCGAGTATTTACCTGAGCACCAAGCCATGCTGCTCGAGGACGGCAAGTCCTTGGCGGCGTTCTTCGATATCGTACCGATCGGCACCGAGGGCCGCTCACCAGCCTGGCTACGCCAGGCGCGGGATGCCCTGGAGAACGCCCTGCAGGACAGCTTCGATGAGCTCGAGGTCAGTCCCTGGGTTATTCAGATGTACGCCTACGACGAGATCCAGTTCGACAGCTATCTCGAAGGCTTCCGCAACTACGTGAAACCACGCGCCCAGGGTTCGGCCTTCACCGAGCTCTACCAGGGGCTGATGAAGCACCACCTCTCCGCCATCTCCAAGCCCGGAGGCTTGTTCAAGGACAAAGTGGTTTCCAAACTGCCCTGGCGTGGCCAGCAGCGTCGCGTACGCCTGGTGGTGTCGCGGCGCAGCGTCGGCGACGGTCTGATGCGCGGCCAGGATCCCGCGCTCTATCTGCGCAATACGTGTGAGCGTCTGGTCGGCTCGCTGGCCAACGCTGGCGTCCGAGCCATCCGCATGGAAGAGCGTGCGATCCGACACTGGCTCCTGCAGTGGTTCAATCCCTGCCCCGATCACCTAGGCACCACGCGCAAGGACCATGACCGCTTTTTCGAGCTGGTGAATACACCGACCGAAGTCGAGGATGGCACCATCCCGGTGCTGGCCAGCGGCACGGACTTCTCGCAGTGCCTGCTGTACCGCGAGCCACGCTCAGACGCAGACAAGGGCATCTGGTTTTTCGATGGCCAGCCCACCCGGGTGATCATGCTCGATCGGCTGCGCGAGGCACCCAAGACCGGGCATTTGACGGGCGAAACTCGCCAGGGCGGTGATGCGCTCAATGCCCTGATGGACAAGCTCCCCGAGGACACGGTGCTGGCCATCACTCTGGTGGTTACACCTCAAGACACGCTGGAAGCCCACCTCAACAACCTGCACAAGAAAGCGGTGGGTGACAATCAGGCCTCGGCGCTGACCCGTGAGGCAATCCAGGATGCGCGATACCTTATTGGCCGCAAGCACAAGCTGTACAAAGGCAGCGTCGCCTTTTACGTCCGCGGCAAGCACGAAGCGGAGTTGACGCAGCGCTGCATGAACCTGACGAACATCCTGCTGGGCGCAGGCATGGAGCCCGTGCTGCCTGACGATGAGGTCGCCGGCCTTTCCAGCTACTTGAGATGGCTGCCGGCCAACTTCGATCCGAATCAGCCCCGTGCCCTGCAGTGGTACGCCCAGATGCTACTCGTTCAGCACGTGGCCAACCTGGCCCCGGTCTGGGGCCGCCACACCGGCACCGGGCATCCTGGAACAACCGTCTTCAATCGCGGCGGCGCGCCGCTGACGTTCGATCCTTTCAACAAGGAAGATCGTCAGATGAACGCCCACGGGTTCGTCTTCGGTCCCACCGGGGCTGGTAAGTCGGCGACTCTCAACAACCTGATGATCCAGTGGCTGGCCGGTTACCGACCGCGCATGTTTGTTGCCGAGGCCGGTAACAGCTTTGGGCTGCTGGCGGACTTCGCGCAGCGCCTGGGACTGACCGTGCATCGCGTACGTCTCTCTCCAGGATCCGGCGTCAGTCTGGCGCCTTTCGCTGACGCCATCCGGCTCGCGGGTGATCCGACCCACATCGCCGTCCTCGATGCCGAAGATCTGGAAGCGTCGGATCGCAACAGTGCCCCTCAGGCCAACCTCGAGGACGATCAGCGCGACGTGCTCGGTGAGATGGAAATCGTCGCGCGCCTGATGATCACCGGTGGTGAGGAGAAGGAGGACGCTCGTCTGACCCGCGCCGATCGTGCGGCCATCCGTCACGCCATCATCAATGCGGCTACGACCTGTTCCAAGGCCGAAAAGACCGTGCTGACCCAGGACGTCCGCGATGCTCTGAGTGGGGCCGCACGGGACGAAGGCCTTCCTGCGGCGCGGCGGGAGCGCCTGCAAGAGATGGCCGAATCCATGGACATGTTCTGCATGGGCGCTGACGGGGAGATGTTCAATCGCCCGGGTACACCCTGGCCGGAAGCCGACCTGACCGTGGTGGACTTTGCCACCTACGCCCGCGAGGGCTACCAGGCGCAGCTCGGCATTGCCTACATCTCGCTGCTCAACTCGATCAACAACATCGCCGAGCGTGATCAGTACAAGGGGCGCCCGCTGATCAAGCTGACCGACGAAGGCCACATCATCACCAAGCACCCTCTGCTGCTGCCCTATGCCATGAAGATCACCAAGATGTGGCGAAAGCTTGGGGCCTGGTTCTGGCTGGCCACCCAGAACATCGATGACATCCCGCTCTCCGGCGCGCCGATGCTCAACATGATCGAGTGGTGGATCTGCCTCAACATGCCGCCGGATGAGGTCGAGAAGATTTCCAAATTCCGCTCCCTTACCCCTGCGCAGAAGGAGCTGATGCTGTCGGCACGCAAGCAAAGTGGTGCCTACACCGAAGGCGTGGTGCTGTCCAAATCCATGGAGATCCTCTTTCGCGCGGTACCGCCGAGCCTCTTCCTGGCCCTGGCGATGACGGAGACGGAAGAGAAGGCTGAGCGTGCGCAGCTGATGGAAGAGTTAGGTACCGACGAACTGGGCGCGGCCATCGCCGTAGCAGCGCGGCTGGATCGGCTGCGCGGTATCGAGCCCTACCCCTTCGATCTGCCACCCGCTTCGGGAGCACGCGGATGAGGGCGATGGACCGCTTTACTCAAGACCTCATCGACAGCCTAACCGGCCTGCTCCGGCAACCGCACCTGCCGGAGACGCTCACCGCTCTGCAGATCTGCGCGCCGGTCCTGATAAGCAACCTGCAGGCAGTGAAGTCGCGCGCCGTGGATCGCCGAGAGATCGAGGCCCAACTCGACACGGCGCTCAAGGACTGGTTGGCCAAGCACCCTCAGCCGGATGACGCCCAACAGGCGCTGCTGGAGGTACTGCATCGTGATGTGCTGGGCCGGCATCCGAACCAACCTCCTGCCAAAGAGGCATCGGCATGATCAGGAGGGCGCTCTCACGGCAACCGGCAGCAATGGCGCTCATACTGCTGGCCGTGCTGCTCTATGTCTTATGGCACCTCTTTGGATGGTTCGCAGCAGTAGAGCCGCAGGCTGCTCCTGAGCCACCGGCATTCATCTATGGGAATGCCAAAGCCCGCTTCACGCTGATCGAGTACGGCGACCTGGAATGCCCTTACTGCAAGGAAGCCTACCCGCAGGTCAAGCAGTTGATTGATCGGCACGAAGCACTGAGCTGGCAGTGGCACCACCTGCCGCTGCCCATGCACGGCGAAGCAGCGCAGCAGGAAGCACGCCTGGTCATATGCGCCGGTTGGCTGGGCGGCAATCCGGTGTTCTGGCAGGCGGTCGAAGCGGTCTATCAGCACAGCCGCGGTAACGGTGCCGGCCTGGCAGTCCCGGTCGATCAACTGGGCCTGCAACCAGCTGTATCGATGCAGCACCTGAAGGCGTGCATCCAGGACAATACGACCGTGCGCCAGATAGTTGCTGAGCAGACCGCAACCGCAGCGCAGAAGCGGATCGATGCCACCCCAACCTTCGAGCTCCGGGACAATAGGTCCGGCCGTACGATTCGCCTTCCGTCGCTGCTGGACGACGCCGGCATGCTATCGGCCATGGACTGGCTGGCGAGTCAGGGAGGTGCGGATGCACAGCGACGCCAATGACATCCCCCCTTGGCTGGCCAGCCTTTCCGATCGGACGCTACAGCGGCTCAACAGCCGCCTGACCTACCTGCTGCGTATGATCGACGTAGAGCTCCAAAAACGTGATAATGAGCATCGCATCACAAATACTTGTAACAGCACCAGAGAGTAGCCTGTGAATCTGCCTTCGGCACCTAATCCTTACGAGTCAGTTGCGTCTGCGAAGGTGGCCTTCGATGTCATCAGCGCGTTGCCACCGATCAAGCTAGCACGGACCACTCAAGGGCCTTTTCGGCAATGGCTGTTCCGAGTAGGTGCTTATGAGCATCAGGAGGCCTACGATACCGAGCGCGAGGCGATGGAGGCGGCCGAGCGACTTTTGTTCACACTGTTCCGAGACATTGCCGATGAGCATCAGAGGGATGCCCTGAGTCGCGGTAACACAATCCTTGCAATGCGGTACGCCGAACGCCGAGGCTACTGGCAGGGACGTCAGGAGGAGGAGAAGCTGCATCAGGCTGCTGTTGGTAGTGCCTTGGCGGCATTGAGATATCTTTCCTGAAACAGACTTCGAGCCTTTTGCTACGCATTCTTCTAACCTCCAGCGATGTAGATACGGTTTCCCGCTGACCCAGCCCGCCTGATCGCGTTTCCTGTACCAGCCACTCCTATGCCTGGTACCGCGCATGCCCATCTCTCCTTCTACGGTCTTAGCAGGCCTGAAAGCCCGCCTGCTGGGCTTTGTCCTGGCCACCGCCTGCGTCCCCTTCGCCACAGCGGATGTGCTAGCCATCTCCAACGCTGCTCATCCCCTTATCAACAGCGCCGGCGCCCGGGTTGTGCTCTTGGATGCCCCGGAACGCCTCGAGCAAAAGCTCTCCGAAGGCCTGCCGGCGGATCCGCGACAGGCCGTAGCCATCATGCAGCAGCGGATGCGTTCAGCCTCCGCGCAGCAGCTGGGACGTGACCTCGCCAAGGCGCACCAGGACGTAGCCGATGCCTGGAGCCTGGGTGTGGCCAAGCTGCCGGCCGTCGTGGTGGATCGTCAGTATGTGGTCTATGGCCAGCCCGACGTGGCGGCCGCCGTGGCCAGCATTGAGCGCTACCGGAGCAGTGGACGATGAGTCGGCCTGTGCAGCGTCTACGGCGCCTTGCCCTGGCGATCCCGCTGGCCACCAGCCTGCAGGCTACGGCAGCGGTCACCACCGCGACCATCGTGTCGTCTTCGCTCTCCCCCGAGTGCCTCGAATACAAGGTGGTCGGCATCTGCTACTGGCTGTTCTGCACGCCGTTCGGCTGCAAGGTGAAGACCTCGGCCAAGGTACGGCACTTCGTGCCCGATGCGGTGGTGTCCAGCTACGCCAATACCGGCGAGAACCCGTGGACCGAGATGGCGTCCTTCAGCCCAGTCAGCAGTGTCGCCGCCGGCGGCAATGACCCAGGCGACAGCGCGACTCAGGCGAACGCCACCGTCAGCGCCCGGTTCAAGAACACCGACGTCATCGGCCACCCGGGTGGCTACGCCTTCAGTCAGTTCGCCAGCGGCTCCGGCTACACCTGCAAAGGCGCCGGTACCGCCTACATGCCCTACCTGCTCAGCAACTACGACTACCTGGCTTGGCGGTACGGCATTCCCGAGGTCGTGTATCCGGAGGCCCTCATCCCGGGCAAGCGCGAAGTGGGCGGCACCTTGTCCGGCGACCTGTGGGGCAACGTCTATCCGCGCAGCGGCTTCCTGCATCAGCCCGACGACTACAAGGCCGCGGCGGTCATGGCCCAGCGCGCCGGGGATGTGGTCACGCGCTCTGGCCAGATCCACGTCTACCAGTCGCTGCTGGCCCAGCCAGAAGACGGCTACTGGCCCGCTGGCGAGCTGCTCGAGGGCGATGCCACCACCGGCAAGTGGCAGGAGCTCACGCCCACGCTGAGCCAGAGCTGCGCTGCCTTTCCCAACCCGGACCCACACGTCCAGGACGCCGTCGGCGCCTATGCCTGGGCCCTGTGGCGTCCCTATAGCTGCTGCAAGCGTGAAGGCCAGGTCTTCCTGGGCAGCACCGACTTTCAATGATCAGGGAGCCGTCGATCATGAATACCTCTCGCCTCACCCTGCTTGCCAGCACCTGCTTGGCCGGCCTTCTCCTCGGCAGCGCTGTCCAGGCGGCTGAGCCCTACCGTGTGCAGTCCCAGGGCAGCGTTATCGGTGACGACGTGCTCTACAGCATCGGCGGCGGCAATGCCGTGTCCATGGGCAGCGTCGGCAACATGGACAGCATCCAGATTGGCGGTGGCTGGAACACCAACCTGATCTGCGGAAACATGAGCCTCACCAACACCCTGCAGAACCAGCTTAACGGTGCCACTCAGGGCTTCCAAACCATCATGAGCTCGGTGCTGCAGAACGCCACCGGCGCCGTTGCTTCCCTCCCCGGCCTGATCCTGCAGCGCGCCAACCCGGGCCTATACAACCTCATCACCAACGGCATTGGCCAGGCGCGCCTGGACTTTGATCGCTCGAAGGGCACCTGTCGCGCGATCGCCGACAAGATGCTCGATGTCGCCGGCGGCCAGGTCGGCTGGAACAAGCTCGCCGAGGGGGAAGCAATGAAGTCGGCCGCCGCCGGCACCACTGATGCGGTCGCCGCGATCAACCAGGTCGAGCAGAAGAGCGGGAATGAGGGCGTAACTTGGGTCGGCGGAAGCAAGGCCGGAGGCAGTGGCCAGCAGCCCATCAAGGTGGTCAGCGACGTCACCAAGGCCGGTTACAACCTGCTGAGCGGCCGCTCGCCCACCGCCACCGGTTCGATTCCGGCCAGCAGCTGCAACGGTGGCCTCGTCTGCAGCACCTGGTCGTCGCCGCAGGAGGCCGCAACCTTCGCTACTCGCGTCCTAGGCGAGCAACAGCAGCAGACCTGCGACAACTGCCAGAAGACCGTGACCCAGGCCGGGGTGGGGCTCACCCCGCTGATTCAGGAGACCTACGACACCAAGCTCAAGGCGGTGAACGCCCTGATCGCCGGCACCCAGCCGATGACGGCTGAGAACCTGGCCGCTGCCGGCAGCAACTCCATCCCAATCACCCGCGGCATCATCGAGTCATTGCGTACTGAGCAGGACCAGGATGCGCTGGCCAAGCGGCTCGTGTCCGAGGTCTCCCTGGCCGATGTGATCGAGAAGGCGCTGTCGCTGGTCCGTACCCTGGCTGCTGGCCGCCAGGAGCCCAACGTCGCCGCCAACCAGGTTGCCCAGACGCAGGTCGACCAGAACGCCACCAACCTGCAGGTCGAGATCCAGAACCTCAAGACCGAGCTGGACATGCGCCGGGAGCTGTCCGGCAACTCGCCGACCACCATCCTGCAGCGCGCCTCGATCCGCAAGGACGCCTCCAAAGGCATCTTCCAGGGCGATCCGCTGCCGAACCGGCTGGATCGCACCGAGAATCCGGCGAAGAAAGGCGAATGACCATGACGACATCCTCGTGGACTCAGCGCGTTCGGACCGGACTCCGGCTCGGCCGGCGCGGCCTTCGTCTGACCTGGTCGTTGCTCTGGCCCTTCCTGCTGGCGGTATCCATCGCCCTGGGCTTCGTGCTTGTGACGGCCTGGGGCTTCGGCGACCTGCAGAGCTACCGCCAGTGGCAGGCCGCTCACCATGCCCACTTCCTGGTGTGGCGGCTGTGCCTGTATGTGGGCCTGGTGATCTTCTGGTGGCCATGCCGTAAGCGGCTCATCGCCGAGGCCGAGGATCGCGGACGCCTCTATCGCTGCGAAGTGATGGCCGTACTGGTCATCGGCCTCTTCGAATTGCGCAATGCCGGCATGCTGTAGGAGATCGCCATGCAGCTCTATACCAACGACTACCTCGAGTATTACCTCACCCTGGTGGGCTGGATCATCAACAGCGGCATCTGGGAGATGATTGGCGGGACCGGCCTCTTCGCTGCGCCTTTCGCGGCCATCATCATCCAGGAATGGTTGCGGGCCCGCGGCGAGGGCCAAGACGAGGGCAACAAGGGGATCCTCAGCCTGGCCAGGATCGAAAATCGGTTCTATACGGCCATCTTCGTCATCATGCTCGGGCTGATGCCATCCACCGCAGCGACCATTAGCTTCTCGACCATCCAGTACGATCAAACTCGCTCTAAGCAATGCCAGGTCGACGTGCCCAAGCCTGATGGGACGGGTTGGGCGACCTCCTTCAGCACCCTGAACGGCAAGAGCGCTCAGGTGCCGGTCTGGTGGATGGTGGTCCACGCGCTATCCAAGGGTGCGGCCGCAGCTGCGGTGGCGAGCATTCCCTGTGGTCAGGATCTGCAACAGCTGCGCATGGAGGTCAACGCCGAGCGGATCGACAACCCCCTCCTCGCCCAGGAGGTCGCTGACTTCACCAACGATTGCTACGCCCGTGCACGTGCGAAGCTGTTCATGACCCAACCCACCCTGACCGACAAGCAGTACCTGGACGTCAGTTGGATCGGCTCGAAATACTTCATCAGCACCAGCGGCTACTACAGCGATGGTAGCTCGGGCTTCCGCTCCCATACCCCGAGGACGGCCTGGCCCTATGATGCAACCCGAGATGCGGGCCTGGCACAGACCACTGGAGGCGGGGGCTATCCCACCTGTACCCAGTGGTGGTCGGACGGCTCGATTGGCCTCAAGGCAAGACTGCTGGCACAGGTTGAACCTGACACTCTGACCAAGCTGGCCAAGTGGGCGAGCTTCATGTCTCAGGACGAGGTGAATGACTCAGTGATTCGGGACCTGGTGTCCCCGAAGAAGCAGACGCTGACGCAGGGGCAGGTCTACGGTGACTACGGCGGCCAGATCGGCAGCTCGCTGTACAACGACGCCGCCAGGGTCACCGCTGGCCTAGGACAGGCAGTGGGATCACTTGCCTACTTCCCGGCCATGGACAGCGTCCGACAAGCCGCGCCGATGGTCATGGCCTTCCTCAAGATGGCGTTCATCATCTGCATCCCCATCGTGCTGGTACTGGGGACCTATGACCTCAAGGTGGCCATGACACTCACGTTCGCACAGTTCGCACTAATCTTCGTGGATTTCTGGCTGCAGCTGGCGAGGTGGGTCGACAGCACAATCATGGACGCGCTGTATGGCACCGGGATCTACAAGGTGAACAACACTGCACCCCACGCAAACTTCGACCCGATCATTGGCCTGAGCAACATGCAGGGCGACATGCTGCTGAACTACGTAATGGGCGCGATGTTTTTGATCTTGCCGGCGTTTTGGATGACAGCTATGACGTGGACCGGCTTCAAGGTGGGAGGGCTAGCTGATGGTCTGACCAAAGGTACACAGGACGCTAAGGCATCCAGTCAGAAGGGAGCTGATGTAGCTCAAAAAGTAGCGGCAAATGGCGCAAAGTGAGGGCTAATCAGGAGCATAGATCTATGTGTGGTAGGCGGATCAAGAGATCCGCCTACCACTCACTTCGCAGTAATAACCGTGTCCTTCAGTACCGTCCCGGTAAACGTGAGAACTGAACAGCTCAGTGGTGCCAGCTGGTAATTTGGAAAACACCAAACCAACGCCGATGACAATCAACGCCGGAAGTAGAAGGTATAGTGAGGTGTAGGCCATGAAAGCTATGGCAAGCGCCCTAACTATCCAACGTAGGGCACCAATCACAAAAACTGGCAAGCCTGTCTTTTTAGCTACTCGCCAGACAGCAGCCTCTGCAATGAGAACAGCAGACAGCAAGCGTCCTATAGCGTGACCGATTTGCGCAGGGATAGCGTTGGAAGTGGCCATTACTTCAAGACCCCTCACAGACATGTAGTGGTGGAATGACATCACTTATACGCCCGCGCCTCATAGCCTGCAACAGCTATTTTGTGCTAAGCCGCACGGTATTTCGCAGATAGTGGCTTATGAAACAAGGGGTTAGAGGCTAAATGGGCTGGAGCAAAGGAAGGAATGGAAGGGGGCTTTAAGGGTAAAAGCCCTACCAGAAAGGGCTCCGCCGTTGGTGAAATGACCCCCAAATGTTGGACAGGGTTGATTTCAAGCAACGAGCACTGGTCTGAACGGGGACTAGAGAGGTGGCCTCTGCGAGATCGCCTCACGCAAGGTATCAAACGATGCTTCGCTAGGACTTACTAACGCGAAGTTATAGCCCTGTCCTGACCAGTAGTCAGCCGTGACATCACTTTCCCTACGAGAACCCTGACCAACGTCGCGCTGGCTGTTGGGATGCCGTACATAAAAGATCACTTGGCGACCTTTCGTATCG
>NZ_JAVSJB010000029.1:0-31183 GCF_032027545.1 Pseudomonas oryzihabitans
GACTGTCACTGGATTTCGTACCCCACGTTTCCGGGAAGAACGTCAAATGGCACAAAACGCCTAAGTCAGCGCAACTTGATTTAACGTGGGATGCGCGGAATCGGGCCTTTGATATCCCTTATTGTTATGGGCCTGAAGTCATAGCGAGTAAGGCGCCTGAGGCGCTAAGCAAAGCCACCGCTGAGGCGGAATTGTTCTGGGGCAACGCTCGTTCGATTTCCGACCTGCCGCGTGCCTTCGAGCAGTTAAAACAGCATCTGTCATCAGGTGGGCTGGGTTTTTACAACTACGTGCAACATCCTCTCGCCTATGCATTCGTCCTGGCCATGAACAGCAATCCGCAAGCGGCTGAGGAAGAGTTCCGACGCTATGGTTCGAATACTCCTGAGTTGGTCAAGCAGAAGCTTCATGCATTGCTTATCGAGGCTGGGCAGACGCCTGTTTGATAGTGACATGCACGCTATAAGTAGGAATCTATTGAAGGCGTTGTATTTCATAGGCCAGCTGGGCGGCCCTTTCGCGTAGTTCGTGTAGAGTATTATTCATCTCTACATAATCTGGTTTCCAAGAAAACCTCCCCTCGTTGAAATTTTGGCCAAGCACTAGGTCGTTGAAGGAGCCCATCCCTCCGTAGGCCGACAGTAGATAACTGATTCCGGAATAATCTGAGTCGATTAGCCGGCCTTGCGCCTTTCGCATCCAGCGGCTCCAATGCAGCTCCCCGTCGTTTTCAAGTACTTTGATGATCTGCTCAAGTACGTCGATCAGTTCTTCTGTTTTCTGACCCATTTCCTACTCATTCAAGGTTGGCGCCAACGCTGATACCTGGTTCGTAGCCCTCAAACATGATCACCTGGGATACATCGCAGTCTGGATAGATCCACTTTGCCCAGTTTGCTATCACCCACTCCTTGCTCAGCCCGAACGTACCTTCGTTGCTCTCTGCTGGCAGATGAACCAAGCGCAAGCCGGCCTTGTAGCCGGTGGTGACCATCAGCCCAAAACGGCGGTCTTCTTCCAACGTTTCGAAAACCATGAAATCTACGGTTTCTTCGTATGGGTATCTTCCATGAGCCCTAAACACGCTTCCCCGGTGGAAAACCTCAGCTGTGCATTCGATAAGTTTGGTCACTGGTGTCAATTCCATCCTACGGAATGGAGATTGTGCCTCATAGATCTTACCCCCGCCTACGTGGCCCCGCGGCCATGGAGCTGAGGGAGAAGACCGGCCAGCATGAGCCTGACGAGCACCGCCACTACCGCAGCCTAGGCATTCAGCTGGCTCACCCGACCGATGACACCCGCATCCTGGTGCAGGGCCGCCCTGGCGGGCCTGGAGCCGATCTATCGCGAGAGGTATGCCTACTCGAAATGCGCGGTGGTGCTGGCAGCATCGTGCACTGACGAGTTCAAGCTGGATCTCTTCGCCCCGGCCGGGCAGGGGCGGCCCAGCGAGTGATGCAGGTGGTGGACCGGATCAATGCGCGGTACGGGCGGGCAGCGCTTCACGTGGGGCGGGTGCCCGCCGATCCGGGGTGGCAGATGCGGCGGGGGAGTTGCCGCGGGCGGTATGATTGGCTAGACGATAGGGTCTTTTCGTAACGACTCCTTATCAGGCTGTTCAGCATCTTTTGTGGTATCAGAAACTTCTGTTGAGCTTTTGGGGAGGGGTTCGAGTTCTTTGTCTTCTTCTGGTGTTGTGTTGGAAATTTTTATTTTGGCGCTACCAATGCTATTGGCGAGGTAGGCTTTGAGCATTTCTAGTTTTACTTCAATTCGAGATCTGAATTTTTCATCATCAGATATACCGAAAGAGGCTGCAGTTGAATAGACGGTCTCTTTCGCAATAATCAGTAGCTTTGCAAGCGTTAGGCGCTCTTCATGTATAGCTAGCATCTTGCTAAACGTAAAATGAGCCATTTTTAGTGATCCATAAAGTGCCCCGCTTATGACGGCTGCAAAAGGGATCCTTAATAAAAAAGATGCGAAAACGTCGTTGGAGGACGAGTACGGGTGAACTAAGATGTCTTTCGCTCCATTGTATAGAAGCCAGAGCGAAAATATCGAGGTTGACAGGCATAATATTATTATAAATATATATATTGAGGACTGGTTTTTCCCTTCTTTTACGTAGTCTTTGTACTCGTCGGAGATAAGGTTTTTATCATTTATAATGGCCGAGAGCTCCTGCGATTTGGTTGCTATCTCCTGGTTTAAAGAGGTTTCTTTGGTCAGAAGTTGCGTGCAGTTGTTCGAGCGCTGAGATTCTTCGCTCTTCAGCGACTCTAGCTGGTTTTGCAGGGACTTCAGCTCTTTCGCTATGGAGTCTTTTCTTTCAGATTCCTTAGCTACTTGCGCTTTTGCTTCTTCAATTATTTTGGCAGTTTTCTCGTACTCTTGGATACTGTTTTCAAATTCTTCGTTTTTAGTGTCAATTTCTTCTTGGATTGAGGTCGCTTGTAATTTTGCGTTTTCGATTGTTGTGTTTAGAGTAAGCGCATGATCAAAGAATTTCGCAATGGTTTTTTTTCTGTTTTCTATAGTGCTAAGATTTACGCCGTAAATAGCTATGTTAGTAACGTTTGGCCTGGCACCTCTTTTTGAATACCCTAGCTCAAAGCTGAACAGATAATCTCTGATGAAGAAAACAATAAATTTATCTCTCGTGTCTCCTTTGATTTCTTGTACTTCGCCTTGAGTGTTAAGATATTTGAGGCTGATGCTAAATATGGACTGTTTTGGATTTTCTGTGAAAACTTGAATCTCTCTAACAAAACAGAGGTCTGCTGATCTGAATGTTCTAGCTTTAGCATCCAGTTGTACATACTTGGATGCGGATGTGCTTGATGCAGGAGCTTGGATTGGCGTTAATAAGGTGCTGTATTTGTGTGAGGACTTGAAGCTGGAGTTAAGGTTTTGATTGGAAAATGTTGTCTCCGCTAATCCCTTTGTAACGCCTTCTACGTCAATTGCGGTCATGTGAATCGATCCCTGACTGTGTTCATTGAGACATTTTAGCCCATTCTCGCTCCACCGCCCGCTTCGCCGTCGCCTTCGTCGCATACAGATGCCGCAGCCGCCGCGGCTTGCTCTGGTCGCCGGCGGTGAGGGTGTGCTCCTTGCCGGTCTTGGGGTCGCGGTAGTAGGCGATGATGCCGGTGTAGTCGCCCTGGATCTCGTCGACCAGGTCGGCTACCAGGTCTTCCGGCAGCTTGGCTTCCAGCTCGAGGCGCGTGGTGTAGCCGCCGTCCGCCGTGAGGTTGTGCTGCACGTTCCCCCCGTACCAGATGATGGCGTCGATCTCGGCCTTGACGCCCTCCAGGGTGTAGGTGAGTTCAGGCATGAGCTCAGGGCGGCCCAGGGCGAGCTGGTAGGTGAGGGTGGCGGTACCGCGCTGCAGGCGGTTCCACTCGGCCCGGGCGGCGTGGGGCCCATCTACCGCGATGGCTATGCCTATTCGAGGTGTGCCGTGGTCCTGGACAGCATCGTGCAGACGGACGAGTTCACGCCGGATCTGTTCGCCCCGGCCGGGCAGGGGCGGCCCTCGTGGGGCGGTTACCCGCCGATCCGGCATGGCAGATGCGGCGGGAGCTGTTGTCGCGGGGGTATACGACGCGGTGGGGGGAGTTGCTGCGGGCGGGGTGAGCTATAAATATTTTTGCTGATAAGTTATTATTGACCTTCCATGATAAAAAATTACTTGGGCGGCTGCATGAGCTCAATAGTGATTCCGTCAGGGCTACTTATATAAGTAACAACTGTCCCTGCGCGCGGGCCGCTTGGAATGGCTTGTGAAGAGCCTTTTATTTTCCAGCCATGCAATTTGATCTTTTCGATAGTCACATCTATATTTTCCACATTTACAGCAATATGTGCAGCGCCGATCGCGCCGGCGCTGCCAGGTGCCTTACCTAAAGTACTAGCTGTCGAGTACTCCAGGAGCTCTATAGGGAACCCTGAAGGTGATACAACAAGTGCCATACGGCACCGTGGATCATCGACACCCGTTACTTCTCGCAGGAAGTCACCGCCCATTTCGCCCTTACGTACAACTTCGAAACCCATAGCCTCCGTCCAGAATTTAATTGCGTCTTCGAGCGAAGAGACTGAAAACCCAATGTGATCTACCACTACAGCGCCATTAATCATATTCAAACTCCATTGTTTCTTCACTTCGATTAATAATTTAAAATTTAGTGCATTCGATCTATAACTTTGTATATTTGTAGGAAATTATTCGTTTGTCATCAGACCTTTCGAAAAGGTTCATTCTGACATTTCTATTTGGTCGCCCGGGCGACATCTCTACTTAGCCTCGACAGTCAGATAGAACGCTCCTGCATCTTCTTCCACTCCCGCTCCACCGCCCGCTTCGCCGTTGCCTTGGTGGCGTACAGGTGCCGCAGCCGTCGCGGCTTGCTCTGGTCGCCGGCGGTGAGGGTGTGCTCCTTGCCGGTCTTGGGGTCGCGGTAGTAGGCGATGATCCCGGTGTAGTCGCCCTGGATCTCGTCGACCAGGTCGGCGACCAGGTCCTCCGGCAGCTTGGCTTCCAGCTCCAGGCGCGTGGTGTAGCCGCCGTCCGCGGTGAGGCTGTGCTGCACGTTCCCCCCGTACCAGATGATGGCGTCGATCTCGGCCTTCACGCCCTGCAGGGTGTAGGTGAGTTCAGGCATGAGCTCGGGGCGGCCCAGGGCGAGCTGATAGGTGAGGGTGGCGGTGCCGCGCTGTAGACGGTTCCATTCGGCCCGGGCGGCGCGCAGCGCGGAGAGCTGGTCGCCATAGATATGCCGCAGGTCCTTCACGTTGTCACCACCGCCGGCGATGGCCTCCTGTTTCTTGGCGCTGTTGACGTCGTAGTAGAAGGCGCGGACGGCGTCGTAGCTCTCGCGGTCGGCCTGCAGGTAGCTGTGCTGGTCGCCGTCTTTGCGGGTGAGGGTGACGTGGCCCAGGTCGGCGCCGCTGACGGCCTTGCCGCCGCCGGCGGGCATGAACAGCAGGCGGCCGGCCTTGACGGTGGCCACCGCGTCGTAGTCCTCGCCGAGGCGGGTCAGGAGGTTGGCGTCCGATTCGCCGGTCTGGTCCAGCTGCAGGATCTGCTGCGTCTCGAGGTCGGGCGCGATCACCGGGGTGAGGCCCTGGCGCGCGGCCAGGGTTCGCAGCACGGCGCCCAGGGTGGTGGCGCTGTAGCTCTGGTCGCGCTTGGTCTTGAGGCCCTTGCGCAAGTCGGCGCTGCGGGCGCGGATGCTGAGCACGTCGGGCGCGCCGCTGTGTTCGGTCTCATCGACGACGTAGCTGCCCTTGTCGACCAGGCCGGTGGTGGACCAGCCGAGCCAGAGGCGCACGGTGGCGCCCCGGGGTGGGATGGCGAGCAGGCCGTCATGGTCGGCCAGCACCAGGCTCAACTGGTCGGCCTCGAGGCCGCGGTTGTCGGTGAGGTCCAGGCTGATGAGCCGCGGGGCGATGAGGGCGCTGATGTCGTGGCCGTCGACCAGGACGCGGTAGCGGGCCTGGGGGTAGCTGGCGCCCTGGGTGAGGTCCTGGGCCACGGCGCGCAGCTGGCCGGTGGCCTGGTCCAGCAGCTCCTGGATCACAGAATCTTCCTGAGCAAGGTGCCCATGCCGGCGAGGCCGACGCCGAGCAGCTCGCGTCCGGTGTCGTCGTCGACGCGCTTGAGGGCGATGCTGAATTCGATGCGGCGCGGGGTGCCGTCCTGGAAGAAGAGCGTCTTGGTCTCGCTGATGCTCTCGATGACCCAGAGGCCATAGATACGACCGCTGCCCTCGATCAGCGGCCAGGCGCCGCCGGTGCCGGCCATGTAGCGCAGCACGTCGAGGCTGCTGGGCGTACCGGCGAGCTCCGGGGCGAGCCAGCCGGGCAGGGTGATGCTGTCGTCGCCCTTGCCGAGGAACTGGCGCGCCGGCGCGGCGCCGACGCGGGAGCTGCTGGCGTGGCGGTAGTCGGTCTGCCGTTGGAGTTCCTGATAGGCGAGGGTATGGAGGCTGAAGATGAAGTTGCCGAGGGCCATCATCATGGGGGTCAGGTCCTGTCTTTGAGGCTGCTGCGGCTGCGGGCGGCTTTCTGGCTCTCGATGCGGGCCAGGGCGGCCTGGACCTCGCGGGCGATGGCCTGGGCGTCCAGCCCGTGGCCGGCGTTGATGGTGATGTTGTAGACGTCGCCGCCGGCCGGGGCCGGGGCGGCGCTGGCGGCCAGGGGCGGGCGGTCGTCGAAGGTGATCCCACTGGCCAGCGCCGGGGTGGCGGCGGTGCCGATGCCGAGGGTGACCGCGCCGGCGGCGGCGAGCTGCTTGGCGGTGTTGGCCACCTGGGCCAGGGGGCCGTCCTCGCCCTTGCTCAGGCCTACCTCAAGGCCTTGCATGACGAACCCGCCCAGGGTGGCGAAGACGCGGGATGGGGAGTTGATGTCGAGCTTTTGCCGGAACCACTTAATGACGCTGTCGCCGATGCCCATGATGGCGTCCTTGGCGGCGGTCAGGCGGCTGGTGATGCCGGTTACCAGGCCGTCCATGAGCATGGCGCCGGCCTCGGTGAATTTGCTGGGTAGCTCGAGGCCGAAGTAGTTCAGTACGGCGGAGAAGCCCTGGTAGAGCAGGCCGAGGAGCGAGAAGTCCATGAGTGCCCGGGCGATATTGGTCAGGCTCGTGCCGACGCCGGACTGCAGGCCGTTGAGCAGCACCGCGCCAAGGTCGGTGAGGCGGGTGGGCAGGTCGAGGCCGAAGTAGTTCAGGACCGCGGCGAAGGCACGGTAGAAGAGGCCGATGGGTGAGAAGTCCAGGATGATTCCGGCGATGCCCGAGATACCGCCGCTGGCGCGGGTCTTCAGCTCTTCCCAGAGGCTGGCGAACCAGGGGCCGAGCTTGTCCCAGTTGGCGTAGATGAGGCCAGCGGCGAGGGCAATGCCGCCGGTGATGGCGAGTACCGGGTTGGCGATGGCAGCGGCTGCCATCATGCGGAGTCCAGTGGCTACCAAGGGCAGGGCCCGCTTGCCCAGGCTCCAGAACAGACCGATGACATTGGGCAACCGGATGCCGATCTGGGCGAGCATGAAGCGCAGCGCGAGGAAGGGGCCGAGAACGCCGGCCAGGCCGAGGGCGAGGGTGCCGAAGGCGATGGAGATAGCCGAGGCGCCCGCGGCGATCTTGAGCAGAGTGGTGATCAGCGCGGGATTGGCCTGGGCCCAGGCGTTGACCTTCTCGATGATGCCGTTGA
This sequence comes from Pseudomonas oryzihabitans, assembly GCF_032027545.1. Classification (GTDB taxonomy): domain Bacteria; phylum Pseudomonadota; class Gammaproteobacteria; order Pseudomonadales; family Pseudomonadaceae; genus Chryseomonas; species Chryseomonas oryzihabitans_F. Next base: position 7,227 of record NZ_JAVSJB010000029.1, read on the forward strand.
AGGCGTCCATCAATTCGATCAGCGTCGGCCGCAAGGTCTCGCCCAGGTCGCTGGAGAGGTTGAACAGGCGGTTCTGGCTCATCTGCCAGCGGGCGGAGAGCTGGTCTTTCTTGATGTCGCCCTCGCGCTGCATGGAGCCGGTACCCTTACCCCCGCGGACCAGGTCCAGCTGGCGCTGGTACTCCTGCAGGTTGTTGGCGAGCTTGGCGGCGTCGTCGCCGTATTCCTTGCCGAACAGCTCGGTGGTGATGCCGATCTGCCTATCCTGGGGCAGCTTGTTGATGGCGGCGAGCACCAGCTGGATGGTGCCGGTGGCGTCCTTGGCCATGCCCTTTTGGATCTTGCCGGCGTCCAGGCCGAGCACTTTGAGGGCCTTGCCGAAGCGCTTGGGCTGCTGCTCGGCGATGGCCAGCTCGCGGATCATGGCGTTGGTGGCGGTGCCGGCGACCTCGGCCGAGGAACCCAGGGAGAGGAAGGTGGAGCCGAGGGCGGCGGCGTCCTTGTAGTTCATGCCGACGCTGGCAGTGATGCCGGCGGTGCGCTTGAGCACCTCGATGATGTCGCCACCCTTGGACTGGGCGTTGTCGTCCAGGTAGTTGATGGCGTCGCCCAGGGCGGAGACGTCTTTGATCGGCAGCTTGTAGAGGCCGGCGATGCGCGCCAAGTCCTCACCGATCTGCTCGGCCGGCAGGTCGAAGGCGGTCGCCGCGGTGGCGGCGGTCCGGGCGAAGGTGAGCAGGTCGTCCTTGCCCTGGATGCCCATGCGCGCCGCGCCCTCGACCAGGGCGGCGATCTCGGTGGTACCCATGGGAATTTCCGTGGCCATGGCCTTGATGGCCCGGCCCATCTCGTAATAAGTCGGGGTGAGTTGGCCGTTGGCGTCGCGAGCGCCTTCTACCTGCTTGGCCACGCCGGCCATGGCGTCTTCGAAGCTCGCGTAGTTCTTGATCATGCCGATGATCGGGCCGCCCAGGGCAGCGCCGGTGGCGGCGGAGCTCGCACCTGCGACGGCGGCGTTACCGGCGAACTCCTGGCCACGCTTGAGCTGGCCCCGGACGGCGGCCTGGCGCTCTTGCAGGCGGTTGAGGGCGGTGAGCTTGGCCTTCTGGGCGTCGATGGCCATATTGGCCTGGGTGAGTTGGGTTTCCAGCCGCGTCTGGGCGCTGCCGAGGTTGCGGGTGTCGATGCCGGCGTTGCGCAGGATCGGCAGCAGGCGCTGGAGTTCGGTGCGCTGGGCGGTGTGCTTGGCCTGGAGCTTGTCGACCGCCGCTGCCGCATTGGCGAAGGTCTTCTGGAAGGCAGCAGAGGGGGCGTCCATGGCCCTGAGCTGTTCGCGGTAGGCGCGGAGCTTCTCCTGGCCCTTGGCCAGGGCCTCGGCGCTCTGGCGGACCGCCTCACGCTGGCGCTGGTAGCCGGTGATGTCCTGCTGCTGTTGGTTGAGCTCCTTCACGCGATCCCGCGCGTCCTTGAGGGCGCGGGCGGTGGCGGAGCTGCCCCCGGCGATGCGTTTGAGCGGGGCCGTGACCTTGTCCAGGGCGGACAGGAGGACGCGGATCTGCAGGTCATTGGCCATCGGGGGCGACTCGTTTGCGGGCGCGCTCGCGCCAGTCCATCAGTTCGGCCAGGCCCAGTGCATCGAGCTGGGCCGGTTGCCAGTGGAAGGTGATGGCGAGGTCCGCCATCGCATCCTCTACGTGGCGGGGAAGAGCGCCGCCCTGTCGGACTTCTTCAGCAAAAAACCAGCGATCTTCCCGCCGACGTCGACCAGGTCGGCCGGGTCCATGGCGCGGAGTTCGGCCTCCGTGAGGGTGGGGGTGCTGATGCGCGGGGTCACGCGGACGATGGCGTTGACGTCCAGCTGCAGCAGGTCGGATAGGGTGATGCCGCGTAGCTCGCCGGCATTGGGCTTGCGCAGGGTGATCTGCTCGATGGTGATCTCGCCGCGGACGATGGGTTGGTCGAGGACGATGACGTTGTCGGTGGTATCGGTCATGGGGGGGCTCCAGGGAATGGGCTAGGGGTGGCCCGCCGGGACGGGCTCGGATGGGTTCAGATGCCGAGGGCGGCGCGCTGCTTGGCTAGGCGATCCTCACCACCGACGTTCTCGATGAAGGCCAGTAGGTCGATCTCGATGAGGGTTTGGCCGTCGACGGTGAGCTTGTAGTAGCTGCAGGTGGTGGTGATCTTGTGCTCGGTGTCTTCACCGGGCGTCGCTTCGCCCATCTCGATGGTTTCGTGCCGGCCGCGGACGACGACCTCCACGGCGGTGACCTCCTCGGTGTCGTCCTGCTGGTAGGCGCCGGCGAAGCGCAGGGGTACGGCTGCGGCGCCCACGGCGCCGAATTGCTTTAGGACGATGAGGTCCAGGCCGCCGAGGGTCCACTCGAGCTGGATGCCGTCGTCGGAGAGGCCCAGGTCGGCCTTGACGGGGCCATTCATACCGGCGCCGCGGAAGGCTTCCATCTTGCGGCCGAGCTGGGGCAGGGTGCAGCTCTTGGCGATGCCCAGGTAGCTGTTGCCGTCGTTGAAGAGGTTCATGTTCTTGAGCTTGCGGGGTAGGGCCATGGCGATGGTCTCCAGGGGCGCGCCGGCCGGCGCGCCCGGTCAGGTTCAGGCGTTGACGCGGGTGGCGAAGTCGACCAGGTAGCGGTCGGTGATGCGCTGGCGCAGGGTGAGGTCTTCCAGCGGCGGAACCGGGGTGTAGTCGTAGTCGAGGAAGAGCTTGCCGGCCTTGAGCGTCTCCTTCTCGTTGGCCTCGGCGTCGTACCAGCATTCGCCGCCGAGCAGGTAGCCCTGGCGGGTCAGCTCACGGAACTTGGCGTTGATGCCTTCGACCAGGTCGCGCACCAAGCTCGGGTGCATGGGCTTGTCGACCGCCCAGAAGTGGGCCTCGGCCATGGTGTCGGCCAGCACCTGGGCGGTACGGGTGTAGTTCTCGAAGGCGAACAGCGGATCGGCGCTGGTGGTGCGCGAGCCCCAGAAGCGGTAGCCATCGTGGTTGATCAGCGTGGTGACCTCCTTGCCGTTGAGGTAGTCGCTGTCGGTGGCGGTGTTCTGCAGGTCCCAGAAGACGTCCTTGCTGATGCCGGTGACGCCTTCGACGGTGGCGTTGGACAGGGTCTTGTGCCAGCCGATGTCCTGGTCCAGCTGGGCGCGCAGGCCCAGGGCGCGGGCGGTGGCATTGGCCGTGACGGTGGCGTTGGTACTGGTGGACCAGGCCAGGAAGTCGGGCCAGTGCAGCATCAGCTCGCGGGCGCCGAACTGGTTGCGGTAGGCGACGGCGTCTTCCTTGGTGGCGCAGCCGTTGCAACTGGCGTAGACGAAGCCGCGCAGTTGCTTGGCGATGGCGACCAGGGCGGTGGTCACGGGCTGGGTGTCGAGCCCTGGCACGCCGAGGATGCGCGGCACCACGCCGAGTTGGGCCTTGGCGGAGAGCAGGGCCTTCATGCCGGTGTATTTGCCGTTGGCCGCGCCGCCGATGAGGTTGGAGGTGGTCTCGGCAGCGTTGGCGCCATCCGCCACGCGGACGACCACGGTGATGGGCTGAGCCTGGTCGGCGATGGCCTGTAGCGCGGCGGCCAAGGTGCCCTTGGTACCAGCCTTGGCGACAGCCGCCTGGACGTTGGTCAGCAGGACGGGAGTGTCCAGCGGGAAGGCGGAGGCATCGGCGTCGCTGGCGGTACAGACCATGCCGATGACGGCGGTGGAAACGGTGGTGATGGTGCGCGTGCCCTGGTTGATTTCCAGGACGCGCGTGCCGTGATGGTAGTCAGCCATGAGGGTGAGCCTGCGCGGGTGGGTAGATGACGCTGCACAGGCTGGCGGATTGGGGCGTAGGGCGCGCGGGGTGGGATTTGTAGGTGGGGCGCTTACAAATCGGCGTAGCGTTGCTTGCGACGGAGCTTGCCGATTCGCCCTGATTTGCGGGCTTGGCGGATGACGGTGCCTAGCCGGGACATCGGGGTGGTCAGAATCCGAATCAGCCAGTAGACGCGGCCGCTGGTTTTCAACAGTAAGCGTGGCGTGCCGGTGTCATGGAGTTCGAGCAAGTCCTCAATGAACGTGAAGACAGATCTGGCGCTTAGGTAATCGTCATCCAACTTCTCTCTGATGCTCAGGCCAGACGCAAGAAATCCGTTCCAGACAACGGGGACCGATATGGCGAGCGCTAAGGCTGGCACTACGCTCATTATCAAAAATGCCTGGAAGATTTCCCAGGACAAAGGGAGTGATGCGATCACCTCTTCGCGCTGTAGCAGCGCGACAATCAGTGTGAAAACTACGCCTGTTATCCCAAGGACGTATGCATTAGAGACGGAAGGGGATGGTAGCCGGAAGAAGCTGCTTATCTGATTCCCCTTGGCGGAGCGGATGTCTCTCGTCAGTGATCGACGCGACTGCCATTTGTTTCTCACCTCCTCGGCCAGCGAGAGGGGGTCGCGAGGAGCTGAAAACGCAGTTGCCATGGCTCGAAATTTCAGGTGTTTGGAGCGTTTAAGCGCAATGCGAAGTGAACGAGTGGGAGTATCCGGAAAAAGGTCTCGGTCCTTGGCAAGCTCCCGCAGCACAGTTAGCTGGATGAGGCCTGGGATGAGTGCGATCTCGGTAATCAGAACCCAGAAAGGTAAGGAGTCGTAGGTGTTACTCCACCACCACCAGAGATCCAGGAAGTAGAGCGTCAGGGCGAAGACAGATAAAAGAATTTGCGTGGTGAGCAGTCGGAAGACGGTGCTATCGGCCATCCTATGGAAATGCGATTTGCATCCTTCCTTGTAGATCTTGATGCGGTGGGTGATATCGCGCATGAGGCTTCCTTGTCTATTGTGCTATGGGGCGCCAGCCTTCGCTTCCAACGCTAACCAGTAAGCGTAAGTAACAGTTGTTCAGGTGACAGTTCTATCCAGGCGCTCAGACAGTGCCGAGCTTTCACACGATGGCTGCGGCGGTCAGGAACAGCTCATCTACCTGCTTATCGGTCAGACCCAAACTCTTCTGAAGGGTGGCCACTAAGGGCCAGTCACGGCGCACCTCCATCGCAAACTGCCATTGAATGCGCGCAGCCTGGCCATCGGCACCCACCATGGCGTCTATGGCTGTCTGGACCTTGTCCAAAACCCCAGCATCCAGCATGGCCAGGCGCGCCTGCATCATGCTGACCGCAATCGGGACGGCGGGAGCCGCTGGCGACGAAGAAGCCTGGAGAACCGGATAACCGTTTTGGTCGGGCACGATCATTTGGCCAGCTGCTTCGCCGGCCAAAAGGTTGAGGCGAGCATCGTCAGTTACTGGAATCGCATCCTTGGGTAGCGACGAGAGTGAGATCAGATCGGTGCTGAGAAAGCCGCCCAGCTGGGCGCTAAAAAAGTACTTGCTTGTCATGGTCAACGTCCAATGGCGAGCCAGGCGATATCGCCTGGGGAATTGGTGTAGTTGTTCTGGACCGAGATCTGGGCATTGCTCAAGGGGATGCAGCCAGGCGTAAATGCGCTAGCTGTAGTCATGGTGTCGAATCGCATACTGGCGAAGGTGGTGAATATCTGGTTTGGGAAGGTGAGCGGCAGGGTGATCGTCCGGGTAGGGCCGGCCATGCCCGTGGCGTTCGTAGCCTGGCCCACGCCGATAGCTGTGCCCCATTGGAAGATCACACCACCGAGCCAAGATGGGAAGGCTACGTAACCGTTGGGAGCCAGAGAGACTGAAAAGCCAATCCGAAGCTTCTTAGGGGTGACGTAGGCCGTGTCGTCGGCGCCAGTGGTCATCTCCTCCTGCGTTGCGATCTTGGCGATACCGCGAATACTTTCAGTGGCTTGAATGATCAGTGCTGACAGTGCCGCAGTGAGCTTTTTGGGCGTGATGATGGTCCTGTCATCGGCCCCCGCATTGGCCTGGTTCTGGGTAGCGATCCGGGCGGTGCCCCGGAAGCTCTCCGTCGCCTGTACCGTATTCACACTGATGGCGTCGTCGACGTACTGCCGGGTGGCCAGGATCACGCTGGGGTCAATCTTGAGTTCCACGGCGCTGGCGCTGCTGACGATCAGCACCATGCGCAGCACCTGGGTGCGGCCGGAGCCCTCGGCCAGCTGCGGCTTGTAGCTGGGCGGGGTGTTGGCCACGGCGATGAGGTTGCCGTCGGCATCGATGAGACCCATCTCGCGGATCCAGTTGCCGCCGGTGGCTTCCGGGATCACCAGCTCGGCGATGATCTGGCTGGTGTTGCTTGGGTCGACCTGTAGCGTGTTGAGGCCGGCGCGGTACCACTCGCCGATCAGCGCCGTCTGGTTGCGGTTGGGCGTGGGTACCACGCCGCCGCCGTCGCCCACGGCCATCTTGGCGATCTTGAGGGTGGTGTTGAGCGCGGCGGCGTTGGCGAGCGTGGCTTCGCCGATGGCGGTGAGGATGGCGTAGTAGGTCTGGCTCATGGGTAGATGCTCAGGGTGTCGAGGCTATGGGTGGCGCCGGCGCCCAGCAGGGCCTGGCCGCTGACGACGATGGCTTCGGGTTGGTAGGCGTAGACGGTGAGGATCTCGCCGCCATAGGTGGCCAGGTGCGGACCGAGCGAGCCGCGGGCCTCGAGGCTGATGGCCAGGCCCAGCAGATGGCGGCTCACCGGTTTGGCGTCGTCGATCAGCAGCGACAAGGCGTCGTACATGGCCTCGGTGATGCCGGTGTCGAGGACGCCGATGTCGAGGCGGAAGGTGCCGGGCATGCCCTGCGGGCTTTCCTGCCACCACTCGCGGACGCGGATCAGGTAGCCCAGCGGCTCGACCACGCGGCGCAGGGCACCGATGGTGCCCTTGTGGGCATGGACGAAGTAGGCGGACTTGATGACCTGGCGCTTGGTGGCCTCGCTCCAGGTGCTGTCCCAGCGGTCGACCGAACGGGCCCAGGCCAGATACGGCAGCAGGGCCACCGGGCAGCGGTCTGGGTCGCCCAGGTCGCGGAGTGGGACCGGCACGTCGCCGATGCTGGCCAGGGCCTCGGCCGCCAATCGCTCCAGGCGGGTGCTGTTGGGCGGGAGCAGGGCGGTCATGGTCAGGCGCTCAGGGTGACGCTGGTGGCGGTGCAGTAGGCCGCCTGGGCTTCGGTGGGGGTGATGTCCTGCCAGCCGACCAGCTCGACCCAGGCGACCCCGGCGACGTGGAGCGCGGCATCGATGCCGGAGCGCGGGATTCGCACGCCCAGGCGGCGGCGCTGGTTGACGTAGGCCGAGAGCTTGGCCTTGGCGGTGGCGAGGATGACCTCGGCCTCGGCGCCGGTGTTGGCCAGGTGCAGGATGGCGGTCACCTGGTACTTGAGGATCTGCGCCGATTGCACGGTCAGGCGATCACCGACCGGGCGGATGTCTTCGTCGTTGAGGGCCTGGCTGACGGTGGCCAGCAGCGCGGCGGAGGCGGTGCCGTCGCCGGTCAGGGCCTGGACCGTAACCGTCACGGCCGCCGGGCTCGGGCTGGTGGCGCTGGCGTCGGCTACCAGGCCGCTGGCATTGCGAGCGTGCAAGATGTAGGCGTTGCGCGGGCCGGCAACGCTCAGGCCCTCCCAGGCCATCTGGACACGCTCGCGCAGCGCGTCGTCGGTTTCCATCACCGCGGCAGTGGGCGGCATGGCGCTGGGGTTGGCCGGGTTGACGACCAGACGGGTGAGGTTGACGCCGGCGGCGATCTGCTCGAGGTCGGTGCCCTGAGCCTTAGCCAGCATGGTGGCGAGGGCCGCCTCGTTCACGCGCTGACGCAGCAGCAGCTCGCGATAGACGTTCTCCTGCAGCAGCTTGGTCAGTGGCTCGGACTCCAGCTCCAGGCGCGCGGCGATGTCCGCTTGCTCGGCGGCGGGGTAGAGGGCGATGAGGCGGGCCTTGCGCTGGGCGAGCAGGGCCTCGAAGTCGAGGGCTTCGACGACGGCCGGGTCCGGCAGCTGGCTGAGGTCGATGGGGGTGAAGGTGGTCATCGAGTGCCTCCCAGGGTGAGCGGAGCCCGCAGACTGACGGCGGCGTTGGTCACGCTGCTGTATCCCTCGAGGTCGACGAAGGCCTGGCCGGGCTCGTCGCCCAGCGCCAGGGCGATGCGGGTGAGGTTGATGCGCGGCTCCCAGCGCAGCAGGGCAATCACGATCACCGCCTTGGCCTGGAGGGCGAGGGCGCCGTTGAGGGGCTGGTCGATGAGGCTGAACAGGTCGCAGCCGTAGTCGCGGCGCATCAGGCGGCTGCCGATCGGCGTGGTGAGGATGTCGGCCACCGACTGCTGCAGGTGCTCGAGGTCGGTGAGGCTCAGGCCGGTGCTACGGTTCATGCCTTGGGCGCTCCTGACTGCCCACCGCCTGGCTGGACGCCGCCATGCGGGTGCTTGACCAGGCTGATGCCGGCGGCGACGACGTCATCGCTGACGGTCACCTTGCCGGTGACGGTCTGGTTGCCGGTCTGGCTGTAGTCGCCCTGGTGGGTGATCGGGCCAATGATGTTGATGCCGCCGGTGCTGGTCAGGTCGGTAACGCCGCCCTCGGGCAGGATGGCGCGCAGGCGATGGGCCAGGCTGTCGTACTCAACGACGGCGCCGTCCGGGTAGGTGCGGCGGTGTAGGCCGGCGCGATCACCGTTGGCCGGCAGCAGCTGGCTGAACAGGCCGCAGAGCACGACGCCCTGGGCAGTTTGGCCGCTGGGGCTCAGCACCAGGACCTGCTCGCCCACGGTGGGCGGATCCCAGTCGCGCGTGGTGCCGGCGCGCAGTGCGGCCCAGGGCAGCCAGCCGGTCAGCAGGTCGCCGCTCTGAACCCGAACGCGGGCAGGGCGCTTGTCTGGGAGACTGCCATGGTCAACCTCGGCAACGGTGCCGAGGCGGATCAGGTTCTCGATGAGGCGGGAGAGGGCGGCGATGTCGGTCATGAGCCAAGCATGGTCAAGGTGGAGTTTCGTCGCACTCCGCTATATTTGTAGACACGCGCCCTACAAGCGAATCGAATTAGGAAGAGAAATCGAAAATGATTAATGAAATTAACTGTTCGAGTGTTTCGGAGTTTTTGGATTACCTTTTACCCTGGAAAAGTGAAGATTTTTCTAGTGGGTCTATTTTTAGGGGGCACGCAAATGCGGATTATGAGCTTGTGCCAACTGCGTTAAGAGAAGCAAATGCTAGGAAGCTTGAATTGATGTGCGTGTCCTCTTTCAAAGTAAACGGGGCGAGTGATCGTACTGATTTTGCACAAGCATTTTTTGAGTATGGTCCTATAAGGGATTTCTACCAACTGGCAGATACTCGCGGGCTTGAGGTTCCTGCCTCTGATTTCATTAGAAAGCATATTTACAAGAAGGTAGATATCTCATCACTGATCGATTGGGTTGACGGTGATAGCTGGCTTCCAAATGAATTGCTTGAAGCAGCTGCTTTGGCGCAGCACTATGGCGTTCCAACAAGGCTTTTGGATTGGACCTACGACCCATTTGTTGCGGCATTCTTTGCGTCCCGAGAGGCTGCAGTAGAAGCCGAGCGTCTATGCATTTGGAGTTTCAATATTGGAGACAATGCAATTTCTCATGCCTTGTCATATTTAAAGTCAAGGCTGAGGATCATTCATCCTCCTTATGCAGGTAACCCGAACTTGGCCGCGCAGAGAGGAGTTTTTACTCATGTGTCTACACCCCTGCGAGATCTGAATAGTTTGACAAAAAGCGTTGCTGGCGGTGTTGATGTATCAGTTAATAGAACTCCACTTGATCAGTATTTGGGGGAGGTTTTTGAAGGAGCTGTAAATGGTAGGGTTGAGATATTTAAAAAGTTAACTCTGCCGGTTTCTATGCGAGATGAGCTCTACAGGTTTCTGAGAAGGTTCGGCTATGGGCCTGCCAGAATATATGCAGGGTATGAGGGTGTTGCAAAGGAAATAATTGAAAGGGAACTGCTTCCTAGAAAGAACTCCGAGTAATTCAAAGACTTTCAATGAGTAAACTCCGGATTTCATCCAAGTCGGCGCTGGTTAGGCCAAGTACTTTCCGCTTGGCGTAGCGAACTTCTGGGGCTACCCGCTCGGCGCGGTCTTTCAGTCCATACTGGTGGACGCGGGCAATGCGGGACACACGCCCGGAAAAGCCAATCACGGCCTGCTGCGGCGTACCACTGGCCTTGAGGTACCGGGCCATCTTGAGCTTTTCAAACATCCGCCCCTTGATCCGCCCCTTCTTCCCACGCAGATCCCGCGGCTTTCGCGGCACATAGGACGAGCCATCCGGGTTTACCTGGGCGCGAATCCGCTGCTGCTGGCTGCGACGCAGCAGCTGGGCCGCCCTACGGGCCAGTTGGGCCCGGCCGCGACCGTCGAGCTTCTGCAGCAGCGGCGAGAGCCAGGTTTCCAGTGCCTCGAGGTCAGCCACGGCTGCGGCCCGGCTGTGGTGTTTCCAGGGCCAGGGCGTCGCCGGCGGATCCGGATTGCCATTCGGCCAGGAGCTCGTTACCGGCAAAGACCTGCCAGGTGGACGGCTCCTGGTACTCGGTGTACTGCGGCTCCGGCGCGTGCTCGAGCTGGTAGGTGCCGTCGGCCTGGCGCTTCACGACCACCCGCTCGGTGAGCGGCAGGGTGATGGCGAGGTCGACCTTGGAGTTGTCCAGGATGTCGGCCTCGAAGCCGATGCCCTGGGCGGATTTGTCCAGGTTGACCAGGAGCTCGGACTGGTTCGTCCGGACCCAGGCCAGCAGCGGCAGCATCACCGCGTCCGGGTGGCCGGCGAAGTCGGTGAGGATGATCTGCAGCTCGTAGCCATACTCCCAGGACAAGCTGGCCGCCGCGGTGCAGCGCAGCTTGCCCTTGTCGATGAAGATCAGCAGCCGATCAGGGCTGTGGCGCAGCTCTGGCACGGCAGCCAATAGGTGAGTACGTAGGCTTTCGGGCTTGTTCATGGGTGGACCTGCTGGGCGTCGTAGATCATGTCGACCTGGGCGGCGCAGTCGGCCCAGGCAGCTTCCAGGGCCTCGCTGTCGTCCAGGAGCTCGCCGTTATTGCGCGGGGCGGTCGACGGCAGCTGGCAGCGCGTTACCACGGGACAGCCACTCACGGTAAGCCGCGGCGCCGGTGAGGACGGGCCGCTGGCGCAGCCGGCGAGCAGCAGCAGGCAGAGGCTGGCCAGCCCAAGCCTTGAGGTCGGCGTTTTCATCTTCGAGCTCCTGGATCCGGCGCTTGCGGACGTCGATCTCGCGGCGCAGGTCGTGCTGGGTGGTCTGCAGCTGGGCCTGGGCGGCCCGCTGCTCGGTGAGGGTGGTGGTGAGCTGGTCGCGGTCGAGGGTGAGGCGCGCGACGTCCTGGGTGGCGTTGGCCAACTGCTCGCCGGCGCGCTGTAGGCGCTGCTGCTGGATGAGCAGCAGCAGGCCGAGGATCACCACGGAGGCCAGCAGGGCGAGGGCGGCCAGGATTTTGCTCGCAAGGCCGGTCATTTGCGGTACCAGCCGGCGCGGTTCATGGCGGTTTCGCTCAGGTGCTGGATGTCGCCAATCACCACGATGGCCCGGACGTCGGGCTTGGCCTGTTGGATCGCCCGCCCGAAGCGCTCGGCTTCTTCGAAGGAGACGCCGACCGGCAGGATGAAGACCTCGCCGTCCTGGGGATCGATGCGCTGAATCTCGTCGACGTCGATCATGCCGCGTCCTTGGCCGGGATGGCGGCGTAGCGGGCGAAGGCGCGCTCCAGCTTCACGTCGTACAGATTCCGCGCGTAGCCGGGGCCGTTGTAGCCACGGGCGAAATCGGCCCACTTCTGGGCCTTCAGCGCCTTGAGCAACGCCGGGTTGGCCTGGATGAAGCGGACGAAGGCCTCGAGCTGCTCGGCTTCGCTCGCATGCATCCGTGTGACGAAGTCTTGGACGCTCGCATAGCCCAGCGCCTGCCAGTGGTAGCCCATGATCTGGAACAGGCCCCAACTGGCGGACTCCAGGGCGCAGGCCTCGTCGATCTGCTGGGCCGAGGTGAGGCGCTGCCACTCGGCGACGCCGCCGGCATAGCCGCCTGGCTTGGGGTTGATCAGTGACGGTTGCTCCTGGGCCAGACGATCGGCCTCGGCCTGGCCGCGGGCGGCCACCAGACGGGCATGGAAGACGTGGCGCTCGAAGAGGATTACCGGCCTACCATTGCCGCCGAAGCCGGCGCCCTTGGACTCGATTTCGTTGACCGCCTGCACGGCGGCCAGGGGCACACTGAGGGTGCTAGCGGCGCGCTCCAAGTCAGCCTGGGCCAGGAGGCGCTTGTCGGTGCGGCCGAGCAGGGCGGCCAGGGTCTTGGGGCCGGCGATGCCATCGGCGACCAGGCCGGCCTGGCGCTGGAAGGCCTGGACGGCGGCTTCGGTGGCGTCGCCGAAGTCGCCATCGGTATCGACGGTGAAGCCCTTGGCGACGAGTGCCTGCTGCAGGTCGCGCACGGGTTGGCCGCGGTCGCCGTGGCGGAGGGTGGGATTCTGGGTCATTGCGCGTCTACCTTCTTCTCAACGAAGCGTTTCGCCGCGGCGCGGGTGCCTTCGACGCCGAGCAGGCCGATGATTCCGCCGAAGAACGGGCCAGTGGTGGAGGGGATGCCGAGCAGCTCCAGGCCGTGGCTCGCGGCCAGAGCGAGGGCACCGCAGAGCGGGGCTTCCAGCAGCACGCGGCGCAGGGTGCCGCCGCCGTAGATGATCCGCAGGCCCGCGATGCAGAAGGCCACGCCGCCGGCGTAGATCGGGTACCAGTTGTGTTCGAGCCAGCTGGCAAGCCAGGCCCAGGTATCGGGACGGTCGGGCATGTGGGGTTTCTCTTTCATGGGTCAGTCCCAGAGGTTCACCGGTTGGCGCGCGGCGGGGCCGGCGGTGGCCGTGGTGGGGGCGTCTGGCAGGGTGACGGGGGTGCCGATGGGCAGGATGGGGCCGAGTGCGGCCAAACCAGGGTTGGCGTCGAGCGCGGCTTCGGTGACGCCCTGGGTGCGCCCGTAATGCCGCAGGCAGATCCGGTCCAGGGTGTCGCCTTGCTGGGCGCGCACGACGGTGGCCATCAGATGAGCTCCACGGTGGTCCGGGCCAGGCCCAGGACGTCGCGGATGGCCCAGCGCAGATCGCGCCGGTACTCGTCGATGGTGGGCATCAGGGCTTCGGCGTTCTCCTGCGCCTTGGCGGTGCTGTCGTAGCTGCGGTAGCGCTCGGCCACCTCGGCCGCGGTGGCGGCATCGATGGCGCGCAGGTACAGATGGGCGCGCTCGCTGGTGCCGTCGACCTGGGGCCCAGGCACCGCGGCGAGGGTGGCGTAGCCCCTGCCGATCTGGTCGTCGCGGTAGCCGGCGAGCTCGCGGTTGACGGTGATGGCCGCGGCGACCACGGCCGACTTGAGCCGGTCGGTGGTGACGCTCGAATCCAGCCGGATCCGCGCGCGGAGCTGGTCCAGGTCGATGGTCGGCCAGAAGGGATCGGACACCAGCTGCCCGCTGGCGACGGTGCCACCTGCAACGAATCCGCTCATGACGCTGCCTCGAATGGGTCGCCGGTGGTCGGGGCTTCACGGTTCAGGCAAGGCCTGGCCGATCCGCTCCGAGCCGGCGGGGTTGCGGGGGACCGCTCGGTTAGCCGCTGGTGGCGGCGTGTTTCTTGGCCAGACGCTCGGCGCGTTCCAGATCCTTCTTGCCGCCGCAGCGGTCGTGCAGGCTGATGGCACGCTGCAGAGCGGCGATACCGCGGGCCAGCTGGCCCGCACTGCCTGGGCGTTCGTCATCGATGCCCTCCAGCTCGGCCCGGCCGATGGCGAGGTAGAGCTTGGCGCGGGCCTCGTCGGGCATGTCCTGCTCGGCGGTCAGGGCCTCGGTGTAGAACAGAAGATCCGCCTCGAAGGGCTGGCCGGCTTTCTGGGCGTTGAGGGCGGCGGTGGCCACCTCTTCGGCGATCAGGCAGCCGGTGGTGCGCGCGAAGCGATCCGGCATCAGCAGACCGTGCTTGAGCACGTAGGCGGCGATGTCGAGGGCGCCCCAGAAGTCGCCCGCATCGATGCGCCAGACCATGACGGTGGTGAGCACCTGGTCCTGGGCGCCATTGCCGGCTTCGAGCACGCCGGCGACGTAGCTTTCGTAGGCGCCGAGCAGCTGGCGCTTGAGCTCGGCCTTACCCTGGGTGCTCTGCACCTGTTTCAGCCGGAGCTGGTCCTGCAGCAGCTGGGCGAGCTGCTGTTCGTAGACGGTGCGGCCAGCCATGGAGTCGGCCGGGCCGGTCGCGGCCGCGGCGAGCGCCGCGGCCGTGGTCTGGTAGTGGGCTTTCGCGGGAGAGTGGGCCATGGCTTAGACGCCCGTGACGATGTTTTCGACCAGGCAGCCGAAGCCGTAGTCCTCGACCACGTAGGCGTCGTTGCTCGATTCGTAGTTTTCCACCCGGTTCCGCTCGGGCGCTTCCTTGAGGTACCGGCGGCGGCCACCGGTCTGGTAGTAGAGCGACAGGTTCTGCAGCGAGGTGACGAACAAGGCGTTGTCGGGGATGTAGGGCACCTCGATCGGCTGCAGGCCGCCCATGCGCTTCTGCGACAGGATCACGTCGGTGGCCAGCTTCTCGCTGGGTGCCTGCTCGCGGTTGATCAGCGGGAAGTACTTGTCGTGGACCAGGTCGCGACCCAGGATCACCACCAGGCCCGGGTCCTTGCGGTACCAGGGGTCGATGAGGTTGCTGACGGCATCGAATACCAGCGAGTCGAGGTTGTTGTAGTCGGCATCGGTGCCCGTGCCGATCACGATCTTGTCCGCGGCCTTGCCCGACTTCAGCACGCGCTGGGGTGCATTGCTGCGGTACTGCTGCAGCCAGCCGATGTTCACGTCCTGCAGCAGCGGGTTGTTGGCGCGGTTGGTATTGGCGGCGGCGCTGATGCCGTTGAAGCCGATCACCAGCCGGTCCAGGGCCTGGCGCTTGACGATGACGTCGCGTAAGCGGGCCTGGAAGTCCGGGAACTTGGCCCAGGTATCGAGCAGCTGGTAGGTGATGGCGGTGTCGAAGTCGGTCTTCTTGCACTCGTAGCCGCGGCTGTCGAGGGTCTGCATTTCGCGCGGTTGCCGAGTGGCGCCGCCGCTGGTGTCGGTGCGGCTGGCGATGGTGCCGGACACGCCCAGCCCGACCTTTTCGCCCGCCAGCTCGTCGACGGGAATCATGTTGATCTTGGTCAGGAATTCGCTGGATTCCTGAATGCGCGTCTCCAGCTTTTGCTGGACGGTGGGGGCCACGGCGAACATGGCGGTGGGACTGGCGACGCCGGACAGCTTGGCGACCTGCTCAAGGTACTGGTTGAATTTCTCGCGGGTGTCGTTACGCATGGTTGCTCCGAGGGATGCAGGTGCTGATCAGCAGTCGGTGAGGTTCGAGCCGTTGCCGCCGGTCATGGCGGGGCGCTGGGTCTGGTTGGGGTCTTGGGTCTGGCTGAGCTGGTGCTTGAGCGCGGCGAAATCGGCGGCCAGGGCGTCATGCTTGCTGCCCAGGGTGGTGACGGTCTGCTCGGTGCGAGTGAAGCGCTCGTCTTGGTCGCGGACGTGCTCGGCCACGGTGGTGACGGCGGCGCCGATCTGGGCGAACTCACCTTGGGTCTGCGCCTCCTTGCCCTTGAGCAGCTCCTGCACCTTGGCGAAGACCTTGGCGCCCAGGCTGGGCTTGTCCTCCACCTCCTCGAATGCCAGCACGGTCTCATCGGCGACGGTGAAGAGGTTGTCGGCGTGCTGCTTGCGGTTGGCGTAGGGATGGGCCGCCGGGTTGGCCGCGGCGAAGGTGAGCACGTCGGTGCCGAGGCTGGCCGGGCTGTCGGTGATACCCAGGCCGATCAGGTAGGCGGCGCCGGTGTCGGCGAATTTCGGCGCGATCTCGATGCTGGTGTAGATCTTCTGCTTGGCCTTGTTCAGGGCCACCAGGTCGGCGGTGGGCTCGATCTGCGCGAACAGGGCCAGCTTCTTCTGGCCGTTGACCTCGACCGGTTCGGCCTTCACCGCCAGCACGTCGCCATAGGCCTTGAAGGGCGAGTCGGCCAGGGTGCCGCGGATGTGCTCCATCCAGACCCGGGCGCCGTAGGTCTTCGGGTTGTAGCTGGCGGCGGCTTGCTCGATCCAGGCGCGTTCGATCTGGCGGCCGTCGCTGGTGGCGCCCTCGACGGCGACGCGGAACCAGGTGGAGCGAAGTTTCGGGGGCGTGTTCTTGTCGGCCATGCCGGGGATTCCTCTGGGACTCAGCGGGGTGCTGGGGCGATGAGGGGCATGGTCGGGACGCGCGTGCGGCGCAGCAACGAGGGGGCTTTGTAGGGAAGGGCGCTACAAAACGGCTCGCTATGGACGGCCAGGGCAGGGCGGCAGTCTGGCGGCCATGAATAGCCTGCCCGAATCCGCTCCGTTGTCGAGCCCCCTTGCCGCCCCGGCCACCGACCTGCAGATGGACGTGCGGCGCCGTGCGCGGCATCTCTACTGGATGGGCTGGCGGGTGATCGAGATTGCCGAGGCCATCGGCGAGAAGGAGAAGACGGTCCATTCCTGGAAGACCCGGGACGAGTGGGACCGCGCCGACAACGTCGAGCGGATCGGCGGGGCGCTGGAGGCGCGCCTGGTGCAGCTGATTCTCAAGGACGGCAAGACCGGCGGCGACTTCAAAGAGATCGACCTGCTGCACCGCCAGCTGGAGCGCCAGGCGCGTATCCAGCGCTTCCAGGGCGGCGGCTCCGAGGCCGAGCTCAATCCCAAGCTCGACGCCCGCAACGCCGGGCCGAAGAAGAAGGCCGCCCGCAACGAGTTCAGCGAGCAGCAGATCGAGGCCCTGGAAGAGGCCTTCCGCGACGGTTGCTTCGGCTACCAGCTGGACTGGTACCGCGCCGGCGGCCAGCGGACCCGCGCCATCCTCAAGAGCCGGCAGATCGGCGCCACCTACTACTTCGCCCGCGAGGCCTTCCTCGATGCCCTCATCACCGGGCGCAACCAGATCTTCCTCTCGGCCAGCAAGAACCAGGCGCACATCTTCAAGGCCTACATGCAGGCTTTCGCTCGCGAGGTCTGCGGCGTCGATCTCACCGGCGACCCGATCATCCTCGCCAACGGCGCCGAGCTGCACTTCCTCGGCACCAACGCCCGCACCGCCCAGGGCTACCACGGCAACTTCTACTTCGACGAATTCTTCTGGACCTTCCGCTTCGAGGAGTTGAACAAGGTGGCCAGCGGCATGGCCATGCAGAAGCAATACCGCCGCACCTACTTCTCCACGCCCAGCTCCATGGCCCACGAGGCCTATCCGTTCTGGACCGGCGAGCGCTTCAACAAGGGCAAGCCCGTCGCCCAGCACCTGAAGCTGGATGTCTCCCACGACGCCCTGCAGCAGGGCCGACTCTGCGAGGACCGCATCTGGCGGCAGATCGTCACCATCCTCGACGCCGAGGCGCGCGGCTGCGACCTGTTCGACCTGGAAGAGCTCAAGCTCGAATACTCGGCCGAGGCCTTCCAGAACCTGCTGATGTGCCAGTTCGTCGACGACGGCGCGAGCATCTTCCCCCTGGCCATGCTGCAGCCGTGCATGGTGGACAGCTGGGTCGAATGGGCCGAGGACTACAAGCCCTTCGCGGCCCGGCCCCTGGGCGATCGCCCGGTGTGGGTCGGCTATGACCCGGCCGAGTCGGGCGACACCGCCGGCCTGGTGGTAGTCGCGCCGCCAGCGGTACCGGGCGGCAAGTTCCGCGTGCTGGAGCGCCACCAATTCCGCGGCATGGACTTCGCCGCCCAGGCCGAGGCGATCCGCCAGGTCTGCCAGCGCTACTGGGTGACCTACATCGGCATCGATGTCACCGGCATGGGCAGCGGCGTCGCCCAGCTGGTGCGCCAGTTCTTCCCGGGGCTGACCACCTTCAGCTATTCGCCCGAGGTGAAGACGCGCCTGGTGCTCAAGGCCTACGACGTGATCAAGAACGGCCGGCTCGAATTCGACGCCGGCTGGACCGACGTCGCCCAGTCGCTGATGGCCATCCGCAAGACCACCACTGCCAGCGGCCGGCAATTTACCTACACCGCCGGACGCAACGACAACACCGGCCACGCGGATCTCGCGTGGGCCCTCTTTCATGCCCTGCACAACGAGCCGCTGGAGGGCCAGACGGCCCGCAACACCGGCGTCATGGAGATCTACTGATGAGCGAATCCACCGCCCTGGCCAGCCCGGCCGCCCACGCATCTGGCGTCGAGGCCTTCACCTTCGGCGACCCGGCGCCGGTGCTTGATGGCCGCGAGGTCTTCGACTACCTGGAATGCTGGTTCAACGGCCGCTACTACGACCCGCCGCTGTCCCTCGACGGCTTGGCCAAGGCCACCCGGGCCAGCGTCTATCTGGACTCGGGCCTCAAGTTCAAGCGCAACCTGCTGGCCCGTACCTTTATCCCCCATCCGCTGCTGAGCCGCGCCGCCTTCGAGCAGCTGGCCCTGGACTATCTCTGGTGCGGCAACGCCTACCTGGAGCGCCGCCAGTCGCGCCTGGGCACGCCGATCAGCCTTCAGCCGCCGCTGGCCAAGTACATGAGGCGGGGGGAGGAGGGCCGCTTCTTCCAGGTGCGGGGCTGGCAGGACGAGCACGAATTCGCACCGGGCACCATCTGCCACCTGCGCGAGCCAGACATCAACCAGGAGATCTACGGCCTGCCCGAGTGGCTTGCCGCCATGCAATCGGCGCTGCTCAACGAGTCGGCCACGCTGTTCCGCCGCAAGTACTACAACAACGGCAGCCACGCCGGCTTCATCTTCTACATGACGGATGCGGCGCAGAAGGAGGAAGACATCGACTCCCTGCGCACCGCGCTGCGCTCGGCCAAGGGCCCGGGCAACTTCCGCAACCTCTTCGTCTACGCGCCCAACGGCAAGAAAGACGGCATCCAGCTCATCCCGGTCAGCGAGGTCGCGGCGAAGGACGAATTCAACGCCATCAAGGGCATCACCCGCGACGACATGCTGGCGGGGCTGCGCATTCCGCCCCAGCTGATGGGGATCGTGCCGCAGAACGCGGGTGGCTTCGGCTCGATCAAGGAGGCGGCGGAGGTCTATGCGGCCAATGAGCTGGAGCCGCTGCAGGCGCGGCTGGCTCAGGTGAATGAGTGGGTGGGGGAGGCGGTAATCCGGTTCGCCCCCTACGAGACCAAGTTGACCCAGTTATAGGAAAAGTAGGCTGTATTGATTCTTTGGGGTTGCTGACATTGATGTTCGGGGTGAAGAATAATCGCTATAAAATTTCAAATTCTGCCAGCGCTTGGCCTTGAACGATGGGCCCTAGGCGGCGCCGGGCAGAAAGATTATTTTTCTCTAAAACCAGCGAAGAGATGCTATGCCTATGTGGCCAATATGGTCAGTAAGATCTGATTCCGCTGCGGAAGGCTTAATGCCATTCATGGGGTGTGCCAAGTCGTGAACTAATTCTTTTCCAGCGTCTGAGAGGGAATCGTACCAAGATGGAGAGAAATGACAATTTTCTGATGTCAGCAAAAGAAGAGCAGCTATATATCCGGCAACTTTTTCTCGCGGTAAAGCATCGATAGATCTGGCTAGCGTAGAAGAAACTCTTGCACTATCATCTAGCCATAGTAATAAAAAGTAACTTTTGCCGTCAGCCGCGAATGAAACGATAGCAGCAGTCTCCGGTAGGCGAGGGTTAGAATCCAGCTCTTGGATTGTATTGCCATTAATATCTTCAGTGGGCGACCACGCAGCGGAACATTGGATTGGGAAGATTTGATCAAATTCAATAAGAAGGCCGTGACAGTCGGGCCAGTGCTCGCCAGTTAAGACTTTGTCATATGTTTCCTTATGCGTCTGTATGTCTCGTAATCCTAATTCATTCATATAATTGAATTGGGCGATTAAGCTCCGCATTATCGGGTCTCTCGAAGCTTGAATCGTTCTATACGGGTTGTTTTTTGTTGCGCGCAGTTTTGCGTAATATTCCCAGGCGAAGGATCTATAGCCCAGCAAAAAGCATTGATGCTGACTTCCTACGAAAGGTGCATCCTCTAGTGGTGCGAAAAGCTGCTTATCATGGTGTCCGCAAAAGCCTGGGAAAGTTGAAGCATCTTTCCAGCCGCACAGTTTTGGAACCAACCTTCCTTGCATCTCTTGGAATCTTTGAATGCTGGCATTGTAGGAGTAAACGTGTCCGTTTTCAGCAATTTCTCCTAGGCTTCCGGATCTGGAAACCGTGTGAGAGTCAATGATTCTTCCTTGACAGCTGTGCTGAAAGGATTCCGGGGCAAGGCACTCCGCCTTAGGTAATAGCCCTCGCAACTGTGCATCAACCTGCCCTGGCTTCGGGGCGGGAATGGAATTTACACCGCCATGACATTTTTTGTATTTTTTCTTTGATCCGCAAGGGCAAAGATCGTTTCGCCCTATTTTGTCTGATCTGGCTTGCATTTGAATATCCCTTTCTTTGATTGAGTATGCTTTGTAGTGCTATTTGACTTTGGGTTTTAATTTTTAGCCTAATGATATTCCAGTTTTTTCCTCTACTTGTTTTTTGATGAATCCTTTCGCTAGATCTTTAAGTAGGTCTAAGGTAAATCCACCAGCGGCGGTTGCTCCTTGCCGAGTTTTCCGCCAAACTTCATCGTCTCGGACTGAATCGACAAAATCATGACCTTCCCAGGTAAGGCGCCGAAACATGAAGCCGTCCAAAAAACCATGGCCGCCTTGATCTATCAAGCCCGACTCCACAAGTAAGTCTAGATGGTATTCAACTTGGTTTGTTGTGAACCCTTCTATTGAAAGTTCGTCGAATTCAAAATGAAGGATGGCGGATGGCTCGTCATTGACTTCTTCAAGCTTGAGCATCAGCTGACGTATAAGATCCATGTCCCTACGCATTTGTATACGTTCCTTTTACGCCTGCAGCCATCATCAAGGCATTTAGCATGGGCGCATATTCTTTTACAAATTCAGTAAGATCATGCCCTGTAGGTATGGCGTAAGTTTCTATGTTTTCTCCAATGCATAGAAAAGCAAGTGCCTTGTACTCTTCTTCGTCGTGGTTGTTGGATGTGTGAATTTCTAAAAAGCAAACGTCACCATCCCCAATTTTTAAATAATTGCTAAAGCCCATTTTGGCTAGGGTATCGTAGATATCCTGGATGCCGAATTCATCACATTTTTTATTGATCAAGTCTTCGGTAGAAACCACCTTGGTATAGGCTCTATAAACATACATGGTGTGTGTCATATTGGCTCTCTGTGTATGGCTTTTAGGGTTCGAAAATCCAGCACCTGACTTTCTTCTTTTTGATCTGACTATCAAAGGGGGCGGATTTTATAAATAGCGGCTCCTTCGACTGCCGTAGTGCTGCAGTCAAATCAAAGTCAATTTTCACGGCAATACCATACTTTCTGAATTGCTCTTCTAGGTCCGGCAGACTTAGACATATCTTTCCGGAGGTCGGCCGAGCATGGTTGCAGCGTTCTCCTGCTCCTTCTAGATAGGCCACGGCTTCCCAAAACGCCCGCAAAACGTCCGGTGTATCGGGATTGGCGCGGCCGATGGTGTTCAGCTCTGGTACGCTGAGGCCAAGGGCCTGGGACACCTGCGCAAGCTGCTCATGAATCGCACTACGCAGCGACCTGTCCCGAGTACGATGCAGCTCCTTCAGCAAGGCCAGCCGGTGGCGGGATAGGGCGATCTGCTTGTTGGCGTTCGCCGCCGCGCCTGGCCGCTCGGCCACGCCTTGGGTCCAGTAGTTCCAGAGTGCGTTGTCGCACTCTTCCTGGTAGCGGATGACCTTCTCGCGCAGCTCGGGAGCGACCTTGTTCGGGCTGATGGAGTAGAGCCAGGCGGGCAGCTTCTTGAGTGGTAGGCAGATCATGTTGCGAGTCTTGCCGTCCTCGCCAACCGTTGGGATTTCCCCAATGGTTGAGCTGAATCTCTCGGTCAGCTTGACGTATTGCGTAGGCCAGTCCATCCCCATGTTGGCAACGATAGGCTTCATCGCCACATAGGGCTCATTGTCCTGGCCGACCAGGACGACGGTGTCCCCGTGGAAGGAGACGGGGAATAGCTGAGGTGCGGTGTGCATGGCGTCGGCTCCTTGCCTAGATGATCGAGTCCAATTCGTTCAGCGCCCCGTCCAGTTTCACCCGGAGCGGCTCCAGCAGGCAATGCAGATGATCGCCGCTCAGATCCCGCGCATGGGCGACCTCCAGCAGCATCAGCAGCAGCTCCAGGGCGCCGTGCAGGCTGCTCAGTTGGGATTGCGTGTGCGAGAGGGACTTGAGGCCGGTGATGACGCTGGCCAGCTCTTCCAGGCTGGCGTCGAAGCCGTTGGCTTTCAGGACGGCATCATCGAGCCCGCGGAGCAGATTGAAGCGGGAGTGCAGATCGTCGAGACGTGACAGTGCATTGAGGGACATGGCTGGAGTCCTGTACTGAGCTAAGAGCCGCCGCCTGACGCCAATCAGGGAGAGCGGAACCGTGCGGGTTGGCGTGCCGGGTACAGGATCCGGTGAGCCCGAAGGCTCCCACACACGGCCCGCCCATTACGGGTGTAGCCATGCTGCGGGCACAAAAAAACCGCGCGGGGCGGTGTTCGTGTCCGCCTGTACTTTCCGGGACGCCAATCCCAGGCCGCTGAATTTGCAGCGACACCACCATCGTAGGGCTAAGGGTGTATGCGGTCAACGTCTGGCAGTTCTGACCTAGGGCAAAGGGTGTATGCGAAGGGGCAGCCGCTAGTCGTGCTGATCAGTCCATCGCTGGCTGACCTCCTGTGTCTATGACCTTGCGAAAATACTCCCGGCTTTTGGCTACGGGCACCCAGTACACCTCAGCGCTCACGAAGTAGTACGTCGCCTGATGATCAAGCTCTCCTTCTTCCTCTCCGTAGATGCAGATCTCGCACTCAGACTCATCTAGACGAGTGATGCTGTACTTCCGTTGAGAGCTGCTGCCTTCGGATCGGCTGATGCTTGTATCGCTGGTGAAGCTGCACTCGAGCTTGCCAAGCTTCCCTGCTATGAGCTGCATGAAGTGTTCGGGGCCTGCGGGGACATCGGCCCAGTAGCGCAGGGTCAGCTCCTTATCCGATCGCCAGGTTCCAAGAAGCGGGTTTTCAGTCTGCATCGATGATTGACCTAGGTCTGGACCCAGCGGCAGCACGCCAGGCAGGAGAGGGGTGGGCCTATCGTAGCCGACTGACGAGGCCTCCAGGGGCAGCTGGCTGACGCGTGAAGGCGGTAGGCACCGCTGCACCTGGCGCGCACCGTCGTCCCCCCGCCACGCCTGCGGGCTAAATGGGTCGCTTTTTCTGCAGCCCTGCACCAGGCTCCAGCCGGCGTCGCTACTGGGGCGGAGCGGGGATACGGCAGGCTGAAAAACCCTGCGAATCCCTGCACCACCCACGGTTTTCTCACGCAGCCCGCGACCCTCATTTTCGATAGAGGGCTGGGGGACCGTTACCGCTGTTCCCGAGTCAGGTCCATCTGCCACAACCCGCGCCAAGCCTGGCCTGCAGCCTTTTCGAGCTACTGTTACGGCGCTGTCCCCGTCTCTGTGACCGTTTTCTAAGTGACTGATAAATATAGGTTTAGTGTTTTTTTATCGTAACAGTAGGGTTTGTTACTGGAGAACGGTGGTATTACGCAGCCGGAACAGTAAGACCAATCGCTGGAGGCCGCATACTGAAAGGGCTCGCAGGCCATGCAAAAAGTCGGTAACGCAGATTACGCAATCCCCAGCCCTGAACATAAAACGGGGCTAGCGCCCAATTAGCGCGATAATAGTCCGTCGCTCACGCTGACGCTTTCGCACGTTCACAGACGCTCACAGGCTGACGCTCAGGCGCTGGCTGAGGCGTCGATAAGCAGGCTTGAATGATGTATGGAGGAGGGTGAAAAGGAGGGGCTGGAAGAGGTCAGTGCTACAAATTTGCTACGAAGCGAAACGGGAGGCTCTGGAGGCCGCGCCAGACGGGCGTTCCAGCTTCAGTCGGCCCGATCCATCATGGGCGCCACGGAGAAGCGGCGGGA
>NZ_JAVSJB010000030.1:0-26947 GCF_032027545.1 Pseudomonas oryzihabitans
GCGGTATGTGAATCGTACTTACCGCTAATGATTTGGCGTTAAGGTGAATTCTGGAGCATTTTATTCTTATTGGAGACTGCTTCCTTCTTCTTCTGGATAGATATAAAATTTCTTTGGGAGATCGGCGCGAAGGCGACTCCTTTTCTGTATTTAGATGGACACATCACAGCACGTCCAAGGAGACAGTCATGTTCGTAGTCTGGTCGGGTTATGGTTTTTTGGCGTTTCTTATTCCTGTCGTATTGATGTTGGCGGGCCAGTTCGGTATGGATGCCATGCTGGGGGGCGGGTGGTATACCGCGCACAAGGCCGCGGCAGCGGTCGTTCTGATGGTCGCCGCCGCACTGGTCTGGATCGTTGGGGTAAAGCTCAACAGCGATCAGGGTCGAGTGCTGGTGGATCCCCAAACCCAGGAGCAGATCGTGTTCAAGCGTCGTCACACGATCTTTTGGATACCCATGCAGTGGGCATCGGCATTTATTGCAGCCATCGCGATCGTGCAGTTGATGAAGTAGCGGCTTCGGTGAAGTGGCTTTGCCGTAATGGAAAAGGGCAGCATCTCGCGATGCTGCCCTTTTATTTGGCCCGATGGTCGCTAGGTGAACCCGGCACTAAGACGAACGATCAGTATCGACTACCGACGGTGGCGTCGTATCGAGCGAGCAGCTGGTCATAGTCGTGTTGGACGAAACGCAGATCTGCGTCGAGCGCTGTGGGGCTAGCCTTTAGCGACCAGTGCTGCTGTAGGGTGGCCAGACGGTCCAGCCAACGTTTCGCCGAGGCCTCGACTTCAAGCCATACCGCTTTGTTGCCCCCTACAGCGCTGAGTCGAGGATAGGCTTCGTGATAGAGGTGGGCAGCCTGCCAGCCGCGTTGCAGTTCCTCGACCGAGGCGGATAGTTCGGTAGCGGTGAGGGCAGGAAGTGTGCGATCGCCCTCCAACCGATCCATGGCTCGGCGCGCCAGCAACATGAAATTCAGCATGTGCCAGTGCTGGTCACGACCAAGGTTCTGCTCGATCTGTTGCAGCTGTTGCGCGCGCATGAGCAGCTGGGCGGGTTCAAAGGCCTGGCGAAACGGCACCTCGGCCTTCTGCAGCTGCGCTAGCCTTTGGTTGAAGCTTTCATCCAGCTGGGCGGCTTCTTGATGATCGATCACGATCGTTGCGCTGCTATAGAGGACTTCGATCGCTTGGGCTACAGGACGTAGTTCATTGAAGGCCTGGATATAGGCGCGGCCGCTGGTGAGCAATCCTTGCTGAGACTCCTTGCTGCTATCGAGGAAAAAGTGTTCGAGGCAAGCGGACATCCTTTGCCCGGATCCGGGGAAAAGGTCGGGTGAGCCCATGCCGAAGCCACGGAAATAGGCATGGAGCTCGCCTTTTTCCAAGACCCTTGCCGCGGCCTTGCGATAGTCGGCAAGGCGCTCCTTGAATAAGGTGTCGCTGTAGGTCAGGCAGCGGCTGGTGGCTTCCGTAATGATGTCGAAATAGGAATATTCGGGACTCTTGAATCGGGCTTTCGTCAGGAGGATGACCGTAAGGAACAGGCCGACGGCAACGAGAAACGTCCGTGTACTGATCATGGCTTTGTCTCTGTACCTTCAGGGTACCAAGAAGGTGATCGACACTGGGCAAGCCCTTGCCCTGCGCTCGAACAGAATCGCCCGGGCCAGGCTTGCAAGCCCTGATTGACGGGAAGAGGGCGGTAGTTGGCGCTCGCCGCCAGGACGAAGACCAGAGAGAGTGCCATGCCTATGGCGACACCGAGAGCCACATCCCGCCGGGGGGAGCGGGGGGCGCCCAGAAGCCAATGGATAGCTCTGCTCAAATGATCGGTGCGGCTGGCGAGCGCTAGGATGTTCAAGGTAGCGCTATAGGCGATAACGGCATCCAGACCCTGGGTTGCGTAGAAGACTCCAGCCAGCAACCAGAATGGCAGGCTTTCGCAGATAGGTAAGGGTGGTGGCCGACGCAGACTCAGCCAGCGGCCAAGGCGCTCTTGCAGCTTCCTGTCGAGGCGCCAATAGGTGCAGCTCAGTGAGCGGCAGAACATCGTCAGCAGCCAGCCACAGACACCCAGGACGACGATGATCAGCGCTACCACCAGGAAGGTGTCGTAGAGGTTTGCTCCTAGACGATAGTAGTCCTGATAGCCCTTCAAAATGGCGCTGGTGGCTACCGCCAGTCCGATGGGCACGATAGCGACTTTGCGCCGCAGGGGGCGCCAGACGTCGGGCGCGAGCCCTGGCAGTTCAGCGAACAGCTTGGGGTGGCGCTGCCGTACGTTCTCGTAGAGCTTTTCGCAGTGTTGCCAATCGTCGTTGGTGAAGTGCGCCGTCAGCTTGACACGCTCGTCCTCGGTCAGGGGTGTGAAGAGCAGTCGCGCGGCGCGTCTGGCGCTTGAGTCCGCTCCTTGGTTGGCAATGCGCCGCTGCTCCGCCAGGAAGATACTGCGATGGCTACGCGCCAGGAGCTGGTTCCAGAAGAGTTCGCCGCATCGTTGTGCGGTGCCCGTTTGTTTCCAGCCAAGGTACTTGCATAGCGCTTCGAAGAGGTCTTCCGGCCAGTAGTCCGCTTCGATCAGCACCTGCGCGATGCAGTCGTGGAACCACTGGGTATTTTCCAATGACTGCACCCACGGCTGCTTGCCAAGATGCTGGCAGAGGTCGAAGCACCCCTGCTCGTCGGCATCACGCAGGGCTTGGGCCATGGTGATCCGAGCATAATGCTTGAGATTGTGCAGGACGCGCTGCAGCGCCTCTCGGGAAAGGTCGTTGCGTTGCCAGGGCGTCAGCCACTGGAAGCGGCGAGTGGCCCGCTCGGTGACTGCCATGCTCGCAATATCGAAGGCCTGGCAGCGGTGGAGGAGGATATCCTCGAACTCGCCGATGCAGGCGTAGCGTTGCGCCTGTTCCAGCCGCTCATCGACGTTGGCGACATCCAGGCCGTCCGCCAGGCGCTCGGCGAGTTGCCAGGCGGGGGTAGGCCCTGAAGCTGGGACGGTTTCGGTCGGGAGGACCAATAGCGGCGTGGTATCGGCAGGGCCTTCGGCCTGGTCGTCCTGGCGTGTCTCGGCCCAGTCGAGTGCCTGCTCGTACGCTTCGCGCAGTTGCTGGAAGCCTGCGGGATCTTCGTCCGGGCGGCAGCGCTTGAGCAGGGCCGCATACTGTCGCTTGATGGTGCGCGCGTCGGCCTCGTGCGACACCCCCAGGACAGTCCAGCAGTTCATTCGAAGCTACCCTTTTCCAGGCGGTCCAGCTCTTCATTGAGGTGGAGTCTTAGACTCCGAATTTCATGCGGGTCCTGGCCTTCCAATATGTGGGTGAAATGGGTAGCCATGGCATCGAGACGCTGACGCAACTCGCCGCGCCCTTCCTGGTACAGCCGCTCCAGGCGGGCAATCAATAGGGTGTTGGGCTGTTCCTCGCGCGGGTGGATCTTGAGTTCGGCGAGTGCAGCGAGATGCGTGGCGATCTCTGTAGGCGACAGGACGCCGGGATTGTTGGTGATGACGACCTGACGCCTTTCGCCCGTGAGCGGGATATGGGCTTCTGCTTCGAGCAGGCCATTGGTGTCATAGGTGAAGCGTACGTCGATCACCACCTCGCCTGCGGGCCTGGGTGGAACGCCGATCTCCAATTCGCCAAGGAAGATGTTTTCGCTGACTCGACGGCTCTCACCCTGGTAGATCTCGATCCGGACACGGGTCTGCTGATCATTCAGGGTTGCCACTTGCTTCACCTTGCTGACCGGGACCACGCAGTTGCGCTCGATGATCGGCAGGTAGTGCCCCCGTTCGTAGCCGTTGCCATAGGCGACGCTGGTCTCGATACCCAGGGAGTACGGACAGACATCGGTCAGTACTATCTCTTCCAGGGCGGCGTCCCGGGCCTTCAGGCCAGCCTGGACCGCAGCACCCAAGGCCACGGTTTCATCGGGGTTGAGCTGGATGGAGGGGAAGCGGCCGAACAGGCCGGCCGCCAGCCGGCGGACCAGCGGCATGCGGGTGGTACCGCCAACCAAGAGAATTTCGTCCAGTTCGCTGGCTTTGATCCGCGCATCGCGCAAGGCGGTCTCGATGGGCGCGCGCAGGCGGGCCAGCAACGGGGCATAGAGCTCGGCTAATTGGGCCTGGTCGAACGTCTGTTGCCACTGGGTGCTGCGATGGCGCAGGGTGAAGGTGCTCTGGTTTTCCTGGCCGAGAGCCTTGCGTACACGCTCGGCTTCCCGACGAAGTCGGCTGAACAGCTGGGGATCGGCCAGATCCAGCTCGTCGGCCTGCTGGGCGTTGGCCGCCTGGGCGGCGACGAAGGCCTGCACCAGGGCGGTATCGAAGTCTTCACCCCCGAGGAAGTTGTCGCCGGCACTGGCACGCACTTCCATGATGCCGTCGAACAGCTCGAGGATGGACACATCGAAGGTGCCGCCGCCCAGATCGAAGACCAGGAAGGTGCTGGTGCTGTCGCGCTGGTGGAGTCCATAGGCGAGGGCAGCTGCCGTGGGTTCGTTGATCAGACGCTCCACCTTGAGACCGGCCAGTTCGCCGGCAATGCGGGTGGCCTTGCGCTGGGCATCGTTGAAATAGGCCGGGACGCTGATGACGGCTTCCTCGACCGGTTCGCCGAAGTGTCGCTCGGCATCTTCCCGCAAGCTACGCAGCACCATGGCCGAGAGCTCTTCAGGGCGAAAGTCCCGCGTACCCAGGGTGGTGGTCCGGGCGCTGCCCATGTAGCGCTTGAACAGGGCCGTGGTCTGCCGTGGGTGAGTCTGCAGGCGTTCGCGTGCTGCCCGGCCGACGATGAGGCGATCCTCGTCATCCAGGCCCACTACGCTGGGAGTGAGCAGCTCGCCCAGTGCATTGGGCACGAGCTGAGGGGCGCCGTCGCGCCAGGCTGCGATCAGGCTGTTGGTGGTACCCAGGTCTATACCGACGATCATGGCTTGGCCACTTCCTAATGCAGTGAGTGAGCTGTGCGGCCTACCCCGGTTCGCCGGGGTAGGCCAATGACACCACTCAGAAGTCATACCGCGCTTTCAGCACCAGGGAGTCGGCGTCGTAGCCGGACTTCGCCTGGTAGCCATAGGTGGCACCGACGGTGAAGGCGTCGAGGGCGTAGCTGACCCCCAGGGTGCCTTCGTAGCTGTCGCGGACGGGGGAGGCGCCGGTCACGATGAAGCTGTCGCCGCCGCGGACGAAGGCCGAGGTCTGGCTGATGCGATCACCGATTACGTCGTGGTAGGCCATCAGGGTCGCTTCGGGTTTGAGGGTGCCCTGAAATAGCGGCAGATCCGCCGCCAGGCGCAGCCCGGCGCCGACATCGCCTTGCTCGTAGCGCTGGCTGCCGTTGCGCAGTGCCACCACCGAGCCGTGTTCGCTGAAGGCATCCGTCCGCACGTTGGCGTAGCGCGCCGCGACCCGCGGTTCGAGGATGAATTGGCGATTGAGCTGGAAGGTGTAGCCGCTCAGGGCGTTGAGGGCGATCAGGTCGCTGTCGTAGTCGCCCTTGGCCTGGGTGCCCAGAATGTAGCGCTTGCCTTCGTTGCTGCTGCGACCGTACGACAGGTTGCCGTCGGTGAACCAGTTACCCGAGCTCCAGGAGCCGTAGAGGGTGAACAGATGGCTTTGGACGTCGGTCCGGTTGCCGTTGTCCGAACCCACGTTGGTGTTGGCGTAGCTGTAGGCCAGACCCAGGGTGGTGTTGGGATTGAGCTTGCCGTCGGCGCCGATGGCGATGCCTGAGGTATTGGCGGAGTAGCCGGCGATACCGTCCCGGGTGCTCTGATCGGCATTGCCGGTGAGGCCCTGGATCCAGACACCGGTGTCGGTGAGGACATCACCCGAAGAGAGGCCGTTGCGCTGGCCACTGAGACGACCGCCGATGGCGGCGCTGGTCGCGGACTGGCCGGCCATGGCAGCCGTCACGGCACCGCCGTTGCTTTCCGGTACCAGGCTCTGGCTCAGTCGCGCCAGGGCCTGCGGCGATGAGGCCGAGGTGAAGGCCTGGAAGAGCGGATCATCCGCCGCGAGCGTACCCAGGACGCCGCGTTTGAAGGCGTTCAGAGAACTAACGTCGTTGGTAGAGGCGCCTACGGCACCGAGCTCCTGGCCTACCTGTTGGTCGGATTGCACGGTCACCACGGCTTTCACCGTGTTGTTGTCGCTGGTGTAGCTGCGTACCGAGAGTAGCGGGCTGCTGCTGGCGACGGTCAGGCCATTGTTGGTGACTTGATTGGCGCTGACCAGGGTGTACTGGGTGCCGGCCGTAGTGGCGGTGAAATTGCCCGGTTCTGCCCCGAGCTGAATACGCGAGCCGTTGGCGAAGCTGGCGTTGCCGCCGACCGTCAAGTAGGGAGTACTGGGCTGGGTGGCATTGGATAGTTGCATGCCCAGGGCCGCCCCGTTGGCGACTGTAAGGTTGCCGCCGATGCTGGCGCCTTGGGCGGTCAAGCCGAAGGTGCCACTGTTGACGTTCACGTTGGACTTGATGACGTGGGCCCCCACGAAGGTGGCGTTGCCGGCTACGGTGGTGCCGGTGACGCCCAGGACATCGCCCTGGATCGTGCCGCCGGTCCAGTTCAGGCTGGCGACACCGTTGCCGGAGATGGCGGTGCCGCTGGCGCTGGTGATGGAGCCGGCTTGCTGGTTGATCTCAAAGGGCGAGGTTTGAGTGCGTTCTGCCAGGATGGCGACGCCATCTGAATAGATGACGCCTCTGTTGACTAGGCCACGCGCACCCGTGGGGTTGGTTGTGGTGTAGAGGGCATCATGGGTGTGGAAGGCGATAGCGTCCTGCCCATGGGCTTCAATGGTTCCGGTATTGAGTATCTGGTCTATTTGCACATCGTAGAAGGACAAGGCATTCGACGCTTGCCCCGTCGAAGAAATCAGCCCGCTGTTCTCTATGGTGACGCCACGTGTGGTAGTCGCTTCCAAGTCGAAGGCGATGGACTCGTCACCGACTGTCTTGATCGTGCCGTTATTGATGATCTTTCCACCAATGGACAGCACGTTGGGGGTGTCGACGTCGAAAATCAACGCGGTTGTTTCATAGCCAACGGCACTGATGGTTCCATTGTTGATGACATCGCCCGCTATCTGGGCGCCATGGATATACATGGCTTCCGGCTCACCATAGAGGCTAGTAGGGGAGCGGGATACGAAGATGGTGCCATTGTTTATGATGGAGCCGCCAATGATGGTGTGGCCTATTTCGAAGCCCTCGGCATTACCCGTGTTACGAAGTTCGATGGTGCCAGTGTTTATGACACTGCCGCTGATACGGGTCAAGCCAGAGCTGAAGCCAGGCTGTACACCCACGCCAATGACTCTGAAACCATTGCCGTCCACGGAAATGGTGGAGCTATTCAGGAAGTCTCCCGTTACAGAGCTTCCTCTGAGTTGGATGGTGCTCTCGTTGCTGGTCAGTGTTCCGGTGCGTGAGCCGGAAAGCTGAAAACCATCATTGATCGTTTGATTTGAAAAATCCCTGGCACCTCCAGAAACGTCATAGCTGAGCGCGAAAGATTGTTGTGTGATGGCACCGATGCTGAGGGCGAGTAGGGATTTTTTGAAGGTCTTTAATTTCATTTGAGTGCTCGTAAGTTTTTCTAGCGGTCGATAATGAATTTTTTACTTTGCTTTTATGCCGTGTTCGCTGCTAACGGAAATTCCTTCGTAGAGGCGAGGCCCTTGTGCCGATTTGAGCTAGCATCACCTTTGCTGAAACTAGTTGTGGCCATTGGTTATTGACGCTCGAGGGAGTTCTCGCATGAAGCGCTATGGATTGGCCCTGTTGCTTGGCGCCTACCTGGGTCTTATCGGCTGCACCTCGCCCCAGCAGCGGCTGGCCACCTTGGCAGATGGCAGTGGTTTGCATGTCGAGAGGCTGGGCAGTCCGACGCTTCCCATCCTCGGAATGATCCCGGCCCGGCCACAGACTGACGGTCATTTGCGTGTCTATTTGGAAGGCGACGGTCGCGCCTGGGCGACCGCGACCCAACCCAGCCTCGACCCCACACCACGCAATCTGCTGGTCCCGCGCCTTGCCCTGAATGATCCGGGTTACGTCGCCTATCTCGGCCGCCCTTGCCAATTCGTCAAAGGAAGTGGCTGTACCGTCGCCATCTGGACGTCGGCCCGCTTCGGTAGCGCGGTGATCGCCAGTTTCCAGGTGGCGCTCGACGAGCTGAAAAGGCGTTATCGGGTCCGGCAGTTCGAGCTGGTTGGCTATTCCGGAGGGGCGGCCATTGCCCTGTTGTTGGCCGAGCGGCGCCAGGATGTGGTGGCTGTCCAGACCCTGGCCGGTAACCTGGATCCCCAGGCCTGGACAGCGCTGCAGCACTTGCAACCGCTGTCCGAGTCGCTGGACCCTTTGGCCAGGCCTGAAGCCTTGCGTACCATCCCCCAACGACATTTGGTGGGACGCCTGGATAACGTGATTCCTGCTGCGCTGGCCGATGACTATCGACGCAAGGTCGGGGGTGGCTGTATGCAGCTGGTGACGGTGGAGGCCGACCACGCTCAGGGGTGGGAGCCGGTCTGGCGACAGTGGCGTAGCGAGCCGCTGCCCTGCGTCTCCGGCGCCGCTAGATAGGCCATTGGCGTTCATGGGCTGACCGACCGCTTTTCTTTGAGGACCACGGTGTTGGCCAGCATGTCGCCCAGCCGCTTCCGGGAGCCGAAGAAGATGAAGATCCAGTCGATGACGCTGAGAAAGGGCGTGGTGATGTTGCGCAGAAAGGACTGCCACGGATTGCAGTTCAGGTAGCTGCGCTCGTCGACCACGACGATACCCAGGAGTTTTTTCCCTAGGCTTTGGCCGTTCGGCAGGCTGTCGCTGAAGAGGAAGTAGGCGATGGCCAAGGCAAAAGCCAGCAGTTGGCTATAGGCCCCCACCAGTGACCAAGGGAAAGCTATCCAGCCGGTCGACTTGGCGAAGACAAGCAGCAGCAAGACCACCAGGCCGTCTATGAGCTGTGCCGCAAGCCGGCTGCCCAGGCTCGCCAGATTTTTCGGCTTCCGGTAAGGCTCAGGCATGTTCACCATTTTCTCCCGAGGCGCCTCGCAGCGCCTCTCGACTATCCGTATCGATTCATCCGTAAGACTGGAGTCAACGCGCCGCTAGATCCTTCCCATACAGCGGCGAATGCGGCCCTGGCAGGACGCCGTTAGGTCTCAAGGTCAGCAGGCGCACGCCGGCGATGCCGGCCATTTCGTGGCCGCGGTCGTTAATGGAGTTGACGATCTGGGTGACGGCGGCGGTGATCAGCATGCCGACCAGGCCACCTCCGCTGTTCTGTTGCTGTTCGGCGGTGCTGGCGGCGGCGGCGCCTTCCCAGAGCAGCTTGCCGCTGCGCAGGTCGACCAGCTTGGCGGTGACGACCACGGCGGTCTCGCTGCTGATGACGTGGTAGGAGGTGCCGTAGCGCGTCACTTCAGTGTAGAGGGCGGCGTCGGCACCGAAGATCTCGCGCAGCTTGGGCAGCGGGGCGGCCTGCATCTCGTCCGGGTTGAGCAGGCCGTTCTGCCTGAAGGTCTCGTCCACCAGGGCGACCGGCAGGACGTAGTAGCCGGCTTCGCCCAGGGGATAGCTGAGCTGGGCGAGGACGCTGTAGCTGGCCTTGACGTCCGGCGACTTGTTCACCGGCGGCAGGATGACCACCGAGGCCGGCTTGCTCTCGCGGAAGGCGGTGTAGTCGTAGGCTTTCTGCTGGTTGGCGCAGCCGCCGAGGAGGGCGAGGGTGGCCAGCAGGGTCAGGGCCTTGATCAGGTGTCTGGGCATGGTCGGCTCCTTAGTTCTTCGCCAGGTTGCGCATGAGGAAGTCCATGTAGGCGGTCGATTCGGGGAAGAGCGACTTCTCCGTCTCGAACTGCTGGCGGACCTGGTCGGTCTTGCCGACTTCGGCGTAGAGCATGCCGAGCTGGGCGTGATAGCCGGGGGCGGGCGTCAGGCCGGCGGCGCGGGCCTTCTGCAGGCCGGCCTCGAGTTCGGCGATCTGCTGCTCGGGGGCGCTCTGCTTGGTGAAGTGGCCGTAGACCTGCTCCTGGTAGCCCGGCCAGTAGTAGAGCGGGCGGGGCTGGCTGGCGCAGCCGCCGAGCACGGCGCTGGCGAGGACGAGCGACAATATGGCGGCGCGAGGCCGAAATACGCTGTTCATGGTGGCTTCCTTGCTTAGGGGGCGGGGCGCCAGGCGCCGCTGTCGATACCGTTGACCAGGCGGTTGACGGCTTCACGGATGGCCAGGTCCAGGACCTTGCCGTTGAGGGTGGAGTCGTAGCTGGCGGTGCCGCCGAAGCCGACTACTTCGCGGTTGGACAGGCTGTACTCACCGGCGCCCTGCACCGAGTAGACGACCTCCGAGCTGCGCACGTCGACGATGTTCAGGTTGACCTTGGCGTAGGCGATCTGCGATTTGCCGCGGCCGAGGATGCCGAACAGCTGCTGGTCGCCGACTTCCTTGCGGCCGAATTCGGTCACGTCGCCGGTGACCACGTAGCTGGCGCCCTTGATCTGCTGGGCTTTCTTCGAGAAGCCGCTTTCCTGGGCGATCTCGGCCAGGTTGTCGCGGTCGAGCACGTTGAAGCGGTTGGACTGCTGCAGGTGGGTGACCAGGATGGTCTTGGCCTGGCCGCCGAGGCGGTCCACGCCGTCGGAGAACAGGCCGCGCATGTAGCTGGAGCGGTTGTCGAACTTGCCCACGGCGATGGGCTGGCGCACGCCCTGGTACTGGGTATTGGCCGAGGTGACCTGCTGGACCTCCAGCGAGCGGGAGGATTCGGTGGCGCACCCCACGAGGGTGGCCAGGCCGGTGGCGACGGCGAACATCAGTACGTTTTTCATAGATCCCTTGAATGTGGCAGTGAGCTTTTCTGGCGCCGAGACACGCCCCGCGCGTGGGCTCGACACGAATCTCGCTGACTCCGACAGGGATGAGTACCTCGTCCGTCCGAGCGGGGTCGGGCGGATGGCGGGAACGCGGCTGGATCGCGGGTGGAGAAAGAGGCTGGAAGAAAATCCGGGCCGGTCCATGGCGAGGCGAGCATCCTGCTGATCGAGTCAAAAGACTGGCTCAAGTGTAGCAACAGTTTTGTGACGCATTTAACACGTGGCTCGACGAGCGTCAGGCTGGGCGGTATCAGTGGTTGCGGAAAGGATCGGTGTCTGGCGCCTGCGAAAGTCGAGGGCGGGCGCCCGGCCGTAACGGAACGTAATTTGCGTGCCAGAGCCCATCGTCCCTCGCCGTTACGAGCCCGCCATGCGCCATTTCGATACCGATGCCCTCGCTACCTTCATCGCGGTGATCGATCACGGTGGTTTCACGGCGGCGGCCGAGCGGATCGGCAAGACCCAGGCGGCGGTGAGTCTGATCGTCAGTCGACTGGAAGAGCGGATGGGCAAGCGGCTGCTGGAGCGCAGTCGCAAGGGGGTGAGCCTGACCGCCCAGGGCGAGATCCTGATGGGCTACGCACGGCGCATGCTGATCCTGGAGGATGAGGCGCTGTGCGCCCTGGAGTGCAAGCTGGAGGCGACGCGGGTGCGCATCGGCATGCCCGACGACTACCTGGACAGCCTCGGCGCCTGGCTGCTGCAGACCTTCTCGGCGCAGCATCCGGAGATCCAGGTGGAGATCCTCTGCGACTTTTCCAAACGCCTGGAACCCCAGGTCCAAGTGGGCGACTTGGATCTGGCCATCGTCACCCGCGAGGCCGGGCGGCCCAGCGGCGAGCTGCTCTGCGAGGAAGCCCAGGTGTGGTGCAGCGTGGTGGGAAAACGTCCGGAACGGGAGCAGGTGTTACCCCTGTCGCTGTTCGCCGACAGCTGTCGCGCCCGACCAGGCATCCTCGCGGCCCTGGACGAGGTCGGGCGGCCCTGGCGCATCGTGTCTTCTTCCTCCCACCTGCCTGGCGTACTCGCGGCGGTGCGCCTGGGCGCGGCGGTGACGGTGCTGCCGGCCTCGGTGGTTCCTGAGGGTTGGCGTGTGCTGGGCACGGGCGACGGCTTGCCACTCCTGCCGCGACTGGAATTGGCGCTGCTGGTGCCGTCAGGGGCCCGGCTGAGCACCCGGCGACTGGCCAATTTCATTCGCGATCGCTATCAGGCGCACCAGCAGCCCGCCAGCGCCTAGTC
Source organism: Pseudomonas oryzihabitans (assembly GCF_032027545.1). Taxonomy (GTDB): domain Bacteria; phylum Pseudomonadota; class Gammaproteobacteria; order Pseudomonadales; family Pseudomonadaceae; genus Chryseomonas; species Chryseomonas oryzihabitans_F. Next base: position 12,130 of record NZ_JAVSJB010000030.1, read on the forward strand.
CACCGCCCAGGTTCGGGCCACGTCGGCGAAGGCCGCTTCCAGTTCCGCCAGCACCGCATCGGTATGGGCGAAGGTCAGGTACAGGCGGCCATAGGCGCCGGGCATCATCAGCACGCCGCGGGCGCGCAGGGCGAAGTGCAGGGCGCGGGTCCATTCGGCATCGACGCTGGTTTCGGCCAGGGCATAGTCGCTGGGGGCCTGTTCACGGTCCCAAGGAGTGAAGACGCTACCGTAGCCGCTGCTGGAAAAGGAGAGGCCCTGGGCGGCGAAGGTGCTGGCCAACCGGGCGCGCAGGGCATCGCCGCGCGCCAGCAGGGCGAAGTAGTCCTGCTTGACCAGCAGTTCGAGGGTGGCGAGCACCGCGGCGCAGGCCGGTGGGTTGCCGCTGTAGGTGCCGGCGCGCACCACCTGGCCGCGCTCGAACAGGTCCATGATCGCCGGTTTGCCGAGCAGGGCGGCGACCGGGATGCCGCTGCCGATGGCCTTGCCTACCGCCGCCAGGTCGGCGTCCACGCCGAGATGATGCCCGGTCAGGCCGGCGTGCAGGCGAAAGCCCATCAGCACCTCGTCGAGGATCACCAGGGCACCATGGCGATGGGCGCGATCGGTGACGTACTGCAGGTAGCCGGGGGCGGGTTCCAGGCAGCCGGCGTTGGCCAGCACCGGTTCCATGAGGATGGCGGCGATGTCGTCGTAGTCGGCGAACAGCCGCTCCACGTCGGCGAAGTCGTTGTAGCGCAGCAGCAGCATGCCGTCGCGCTCGGGGCGGGCGCCGGTCATGCGGGCGGACACCGATTGCACGTTGCCGAAGGCTACCGGATCGTACCAGCCGTCGTAGGCGGCGGCGAACTTGACGATGCGCCCGCGGCCGGTGGCGATGCGCGCAGTGCGGCAGGCCAGGTGCACGGCCTCGCTGCCGGTGTTGAGGAAGATGACGCGCGACAGCTCGCCGCAACGGGCGGCCAGGGCGGCGGCGGCGGCTTCCTCGCGGGCGTGGGCGAAGGAGGGCATGGGGCCCTCGGCCTGGGCCTGGGCGACCGCTTCCAGCACCGGGGGCGGGGCATGGCCGAGCAAGGTGGCGCCAAAACCCATGGCGGTGTCGAGATAACGCTGGCCGCGGTCGTCCCAGAGGTAGGCACCCGCGGAGCGAGTGACCCGGAAGGCGTGGCCCTGGAAATCCGGAAGGGCGCGTCCTGCGCTGGAGATGCCACCCACGAGAAAGGTCATGACGGAGGTACTCGGATTGCGGGTTGATCAGTAGCCGAGCAGGCGGGGCAACCAGCCGCTCAGGGAAGGGAAGAACACGAGCAGGGCGACGGCCACGGCGGTGGCGAGCCAGAAGGGCACCAGGCGCCAGGAGACCTCGCCGATGGAAAGGCGGGCGACGTTGCAGACCACGAAGATGTTGGTGCCGATGGGCGGGGTGAACAGGCCCCAGCCCAGGGTCACGGTGAAGATCAGGCCGATCTGGTAGGGCTCGAAGCCGGCGGCCTTGGCGATGGGCACCAGGATAGGTGCGAGGATGATCATGGCCGGGCCAAGGTCGAGCCAGAAGCCCACCACCTTGAGCGCCAGCACGATCAGCAGCATGGTCAGCAGCGGACCGGTATGCAGGTCGACGATCCAGCCGGCCAGGGTGTGGGGCACCTGCTCCACGGTGAGAATCCAGCCGAAGGGCATGGCCACCGCCATGATGATCATCACCGAGCCGGTGGTGACCACGGCTTCGTGGATCGCCGGCAGCAGATCGCGCCAGCGCAGTTCGCGATAGACCAGGGCGCCGGCGGCCAGGGCATAGAGCACCGAGACGGCGGCGGCCTCGGTGGCGGTGGCGAAGCCGCTGACGATGGCACCGAGCACCAGCACCGGCATCAGCAGTGCCGGCAGGGCGTAGCCGAAGTCGCGCAGCAGCTCGCGCAGCGGCAGGCGCTCGTCGACCTTGGGGAAGTTCTCGCGCACCCCGACCACATAGGCGGTGACCATGAAGGTCAGCGCCAGCAGCACACCGGGGATCAGGCCGGCGACGAAGAGGCCGCCGATGGAGGTATTGGTCAGCACGCCATAGAGGATGAGGATGACGCTGGGTGGCACGATGATGCCCAGGGTGCCGGAGGCAGCGGTGACCGCGGCGGCGAAGGCGCGCGGATAGCCACGCTCTGCCATGGCCGGGATCATCACCTTGGCCACCGCGCCGGTGTCGGCGGTGGCGGAGCCGGTCAGGCCGCCGTAGACGAAGGCGGTGGCCACGTTGACTAGGCCCAGGCCACCGCGGAAGCGGCCGAGGAAGTGCTCGGCGATGCGCATGATGCGCCGGGTCAGGCCGCCGCGGTTCATCAGCTCGCCGGCCAGCAGGAACAGCGGGATGGAGCTCAGGGTGGCGGAATCGGCGCCACGGATGGTCTGCTGGGCGAGCCAGGCCAGGGGCATGCTCAGGTCGCCCACCAGCAGGGCGACGATGCTGGCGCCGGCCATGGCCCAGACGATGGGGATACCGGCCAGCAGCAGCACGATGAAGGCGAGGAACAGCGCGAGGACGGTCATGCCTGGGGCTCCCGACGGATACAGAGGCGCCACAGCCGCAGCAGGGCGATGACGACGAGCATGGCCGCGGCGCTGACCAGCGCCAGGGTCATCAGGCCGGAGGGCCAGCGCAGCACCGGGGTGGGTACCCGACCGGAGCGCTCCAGCACCGCCCAGCCGCTGGTCAGCAGCCAGAGGCTGACGCCCAGCAGCACCAGGCAGCCGAATACCTGCAGGGCGCGCTGGCCAGCTGGCGGCAGGAGCAGCAGGATGCCGACGAAGCGCACGTTCTCGCCGCGCAGCTCGGCCAGCACGCAGCCGATGAAGGTGACCCAGACGAAGCTCAGGGCAGCGATCTCGAAGGACCATTCGAAGCCGGACAGATGGAAGTAGCGCGCCACCACCCCACCGGTGATGGCGCCGAAGGTGGCGAGGAACAGGAGGACGCCCACGGCCTGCAACAGGCGCTCGGGTCGCGAGGGACGGTGCGGGACGTGGGTCGGGTCGCTCATGGCTCAGCGGGCCTCGCGTGCGGCGCTGCGGGTCTGGTCGACGAAGGCCTGGCCCCATTCGCTGGCGAAGCGGGTGTAGACCGGATCGACCAGGGCCTGGAAGGGAGCGGTGTCGACGGCATTGACCTGCACGCCCTTGGCCTTGAGTTCGGCGAGGACCTTGGCGTAGGTGGCGTCCAGCTGGCTGCGATACCAGGTCAGGGTGTCCTGCGCCGCCTTGCGTAGCGCTTCACGCTGGGGCTCGCTCAGGCTGTCGTAGGTATCCTTGTTCATGAACCAGTAGTTGGCCGACCAGATGTAGTTGGACAGCGACAGGTACTTGGCAACCTCGAACCACTTCTGGTCGTAGAAATCGCGCATTTCCGGCTCGACGCCATCCACCACGCCGGATTGCAGGGCGCTGTAGACCTCGCCGAAGGGGATCGACTGGGCCAGGGCGCCGAGTTGCTTGAGGGTGGCGAGGATCACCGGATTCGGCGGCGTGCGGATCTTCAGGCCGGCGAGGTCGGCCGGGGCGACGATGGGATGCTTGCTGTTGGCGAACTGGCGGAAACCCGAGTCCAGGGCGCCGAGCAGCACGTAGCCATGGTCCTGGCCGAGGCCCAGCAGGGCCTTGCCCTGGGGGCCGTCGAGGAAGGCATGGACGTTGGCCGCGTCGTGGAACAGGAAGGGCAGGGAGACCACGTTGAGGCGCGGGTCGATGGCGTCCACGGCGCCGCCCAGGCCGATGTCGATGGAGCCGTTGCCGACGCCCTCGGCGATGGGGCCTTCGTCACCGAGCTGGCCATCGGGGAAGACCTTGACGGTCAGCTCGCCCTTGGATTCGGTCTTGAGTTCTTCGGCGAAGCGCTGCACCGCCTGGTTGATCAGGCTGTCGCTGCTGGAAGCGTGGGCCAGGCGCAAGGCACGGGCGGCGGAAGCGCTCTGCAGGTCGAGTAGACCCAGGGCGGTGGAGAGGGCGATGGCGAGCCAGCTGAGGCGCGCCCGGGTCCGGCGTTGCGGCATGGTGCTGCTCCTGAGGGAGGGGGCCGGGGGTGGCGCCCTTGCTCAGGGATACTGCCAAGCTTTACCGCTGCGCTGGATAAAGATGCGTAATGCTGGGATAAGCGGCCGTCAGCGCCCGACGTGGTCCACCACCCAGCGCAGTGACGCCGGGAGCATGGGGCCATGACCCAGATCCGGCAGGGTTTCGAAGTGCACCTCTATACCCGGGATTCGGCTGAGACGGTCGGCCAGACGCTGCGTGGCATCGGCCGGCACCTGGCTCTGGAAATGGGCGGGCAGCTCGCGTTCGCCGCCGCCTTGCAGCAGGACGAGTTCGGCCGGGTGCCCGCGCAGGCGTTGCGCCAGGGCCGCGTCGTCCTGGGGCAGGGCCGCGGGGCTCCACCACAGCGAGGGACTGACGGCATAGCCGCGGGCGAAGGCGTCCGGGCGGGTGAGCAGGGCGTGGACGACGAACAGGCCGCCCAGGGAATGGCCCCAGAGGGCGCGCTGACCATGATTTAGGCGCACCTGCCGGGCCACGGCCGGCTCCAGGCGCTCCAGCAGCCAGGCGAGGAAGCCATCGGCGCCACCGGTGGCCAGCTGGCGGAAACGGTCGCTGGTGGGCGCGGTAGGGGTGTAGTCGTAGGCCCGTCCAGGACCATCGATGCGCTTGCCGCCCGCATAGCCCACCGCGACCAGCACGGGAGGATTCGGGCGCCGGGCCAGGGTGTCGAGCAAGTCGGCGTTCAGGCCACCCAGGGCGGCGTTGCCGTCGAGCAGGTAGAGCACCGGGTAGCCGGTTACCGGCGCCGGGCTGGCGGGGCGGGCGATCCAGACCTGGTAGTGACGCTCGCCGTCAGCGGAATCCAGGCGCAGGTCGCTGAAGGTGTAGCCCTGGCCAGGGTGGACGAGGACGCTGGCGTCCATGGGTTCGTCGACGGGGCGGGCCTGGGCACAAGGGACCAGGAGCAGCAGGGCGAGGACCAGTCCGGCAGACAGGCGCGGCAGGCAGCGGGAAAGCGCAGAGGGCATTGGCGAACGAGACTCGTTTTCAGCAAGAAGGGTGAGCCTACCGATGCCCGGCTGGGCTGGCCATACTGGCCAGGCGTCGACGTGACTCAGGAGGCTTCATGCATCACCCGAATCTGCTGTTCGATCTCGATGGCACCCTCACCGATTCGCGACTGGGCATCACTCGCGCGATCCAGGTGGCGCTGCGCGCCGAGGGGGTCGACGAACCCGACCTGCGCGCGCTGGAGGTCTTCATCGGCCCACCGCTGCTGCAGAGCTTCATGACCCACTACGGCTTCGACGAGGCGCGGGCCTGGCGTGCGGTGGAAGCCTACCGGGTGTATTTCCGCGCCACCGGCCTCTATGAAAACGAAGTCTATGCGGGCATCCGCGAATTGCTGGCTGGCCTGCACGCGGCGGGACGGCGGCTCTATCTGGTGACCGCCAAGCCACGGGTATTCGCCGTGGAGATCATGAGGCACTTCGCCTTGGCGGACTTCTTCACCGCCCTGCATGGCAGCGAACTGGACGGCACCCGCGGCGACAAGACCGAGTTGCTCCGCCATGTGCTGGCGACGGAAGGGCTGGCGCCGGAGACCTGCCTGATGCTGGGCGATCGCGAGCACGACCTGATCGCTGCGCGGGCGAACGGTGTGGCGGCGGTGGCCCTGGGCTATGGCTTCGGCAGCCAGGAAGAGCTGGAGCGGCAGCGCCCGGACTTTCACTTCCACAGCGTGGACGCCTTGCGCCAGGGCTTCGGGCTGTAGGGCATGGCGCGACCTGCGCGACCTGCGCGACCTGCGCGGCGTGAGCCGGCAGGTCGGTGCGATGGCTCAACCGCAGGTGGCGGTCTGCACCACCAGGGTGGCGCTGGTGGTGATGGTCAGGCGCTGGGAGTTGAAGTCCATGGTCATCGGGTCCTGCGGACGGACCACGCGGACCACCTGGGCACCGGCCCGCTGACGGCTTTCCTCGGCCAGGGCCGGGGTCAGGGCCTTGCCGACCAGATCGCGGACCAGATCGGAATTGCAACGGCCGCTGCTGCTGGCGGTGCCGCTCGCGGCGGGCGTGGCGGCTGCCTGAGTGTCCTGCGTTTCATGCGAGCCGCAACCGGCCAACAGGGTGAAGAGCGCGGCGCCGGCCAGCAGGAGAGGGGTCTTGAAGCTCATGAGTTCGCCTTTTCGATCGTGAGAGGAGGAACCTTAACCCGTACGGGCTTCTGCATGGACCCCTCCAGGGTGGGCATTGTTACAAATCGCGAGCCAGCCGACGCCGAGGACGGTCGAGCCAGGGTTTCTTCGGCGGAGAAAGTTAATAAAGATAACGTTCGTTAATCGGCCAGAATCGGGTCCCATGGCTTGATCCGTTTCTCGCATGGACCATCATCGAACCAGGGCCGCCCGGCCCTACGGTGACGACAACAACAACAAAGGGACACCCGCCATGTCAGCTCGCTATCCATTCGCCTTCCCTCCTGACGACCACCCGATCCGCGCCCACTAGGCCCTGATCCTCGCGCCCTCGCGGCGCTTTCCGCCTTCACTGTCAGGACGGTCATTCCATGTCAGCATCGCGCTCGCCCCAGGCCTGCGCACGGGCCCGCTCGTGCCTCGCTTTTGCCTCCCTCGCCTCCCTGCTGATCGGCCAGGGAGTCCTCGCTGCGCCTTCCACCACCCTGGAAAGCGCTCGGCCCAAACCCCTCAACAGCCTGGAGACGGCGCGGCCGCTGCCGCCCGGGCCGCCGCGCTGGAGCGAGGACTATCGCTTCCTCGACGATCCTGAAAAACGCACCGACCCCTTCGACGGGCTGCGCTACCAGCGCCTCGGCGACTCCGCCTGGCTGCAGACCGGCGGCGAGGCGCGCTATCGCTTCGACACCATCCGCAATCCGGTCTTCGGCCAGCGCGGGGTGAAGACCGACCACTACATCCAGCAGCGCCTGCAACTGCACGCCGACCTGCACCTGTTCGACGACGCCGTGCGCGCCTTCGTCCAGCTGGAGAACACCCGCGCCTGGAACAAGGCGCTCTATGGCCCCTACGACCAGAGCCGCACCGAGCTACACCAGGCCTTCATCGATCTCAACACGCCGCTGGCCGGCGGCAAGCTGATGACCCGGGTAGGACGCCAGGAGCTGGGCTACGGCAACCAGGCCTTCGTCACCTACCGCGACGCCCGCAACATCCGTCTCAACTTCGACGGGTTGCGTCTGGCCTGGAGCCGGCCGGACGGCTATCGCCTGGATGCCTTCGGCCTGAGGCCCGTGGTGACCGGCGAGGACAGCTTCGACGACGGCTCCAACAACGCGGTCAAGTTCTACGGCCTCTACGGCACCCTGCCGCTGGCCGGGCCGCTCAAGCTGGATGTCTACGGCTTCGGCCTGGAGACCGATGAGCGCACCCTGGACGGGCTGACCGGCGCGGAAAAACGCTACACCGCCGGCATCCGCCTGTTCGGCAATGCCGGACCCTGGGACTGGACCTGGGACCTGGCGGGGCAGACCGGTCATCTGGCGGGCGCGCAGATCCGGGCCGGGGGACTGAGCAGCGAAACCGGTTATCGCCTGGCCGGCGCCTGGAAACCGCGGCTCGCCCTGCGCCTCGATGCCGCCAGTGGCGATCACGGCCTGGGCGACGACCGCGTCGGCACCTTCGATCCGCTCTACCCGAAGAACGGCTTCTATGGCGACTCCGGCCTAACCACCCTGGCCAACCTCTATCTGGTCGGCCCACTGCTGACCCTGGCGCCGCGGCCGACCCTGCAGCTGGAGAGCGGCCTGTTCGGCGTCTGGCGGCAGAGCACCGCGGACGGCGTCTACCTGCCGGGCATGACCACGGTGCCGGGCACCGTCGCCAGCTCGGCACGCAAGGCCGGCAATCTCTGGCGCAACAACCTGCGCTGGATGCCCACCGCCAACCTGACCCTGGACCTGGAATACAGCTATTTCCAGGCCGGCGCCGCCGTGCGCCAGGCCGACGGCGACGACACCAGCTTCCTGATGGTCGCCACCACCTTCCGCTTCTGAGGAGCCCACCATGCGCCTGCTCTCATCCGTCCCGCCCGGGGCTCGTCTGACCCTTATGCTGTGCTTCATCGTCGCCCTGCTGGAGGGCATGGACCTCCAGGCCATGGGCATCGCCGCCCCGGCCATGGCCAAGGCCTTCGGCTTCCAGCCGGGGCAGATGGGCCTGGTATTCAGCGCCAGCATCCTCGGCCTGCTGCCCGGCGCCTTCATCGGCGGCTGGTGCGCGGACCGTATCGGCCGCAAGAAGGTACTGATCGCCTGCGTGCTGATCTTCGGCGTCTTCTCGGTGGCCACCGCCCACGTCTGGAGCCTGGAGAGCCTGCTGCTGGCGCGACTGCTCACCGGCATCGGCCTGGGCGGCGCGCTGCCGAACCTGATCGCCTTGTCCGCCGAATCGGTGGACGCGCGCGCCCGGGCCACGGCGGTCAGCCTGATGTACTGCGGCGTGCCCCTGGGCGGTGCCCTGGCGGCGGTGGTGGGGCTGCTGGACGTCGGTCGCTGGCAGACGGTGTTCTACGTCGGCGGCCTGGCGCCCCTGCTGGTGGCGCCGCTGCTCGGACGTTACCTGGCCGAGACCGCGGGCTTCCTGGGCGGCCGCGGTGCGGGCCCAGCGGACGCCAGGCGCGGCGCCTGGCTGAGCGCGATACCGCTGTCGACCACCTTGCTGCTGTGGCTGGGCTACTTCTTCACCCTCACGGTGATGTACATGCTGCTCAATTGGCTGCCCTCGCTGTTGGTGGGGCAGGGCTTCAGCCGTGGCCAGGCGGTGGGGGTGCAGATCCTCTTCAACCTCGGCGGCGGCATCGGCTCGGTGCTGTTCGGTCTGCTCATGGATCGCTGGCGGCCGCGGCTGACGGTGCTGGCCATCTACCTGGGCATCCTGCTGGGTCTGGCCGGACTGGGCCTGGCCAAGGCCTATCCGTTGGTGGCCCTGGCCGGCTTCGCCGCCGGGCTGTTCGTGGTCGGCGGCCAGCTGGTGCTCTATGCCCTGGCGCCGCAACTCTATCCGGCGGCGGTGCGGGCCACCGGGACCGGTGCGGCGGTGGCGGTCGGCCGCCTGGGCGCCATGGCCGGCCCGCTGTTGGCGGGCCAGGTCCTGGCCCTGGGCGGCGGCGCGGCGATCCTGGTGGTGGTCACCACGCCGGCGGTACTGGTGGCGGCGGGCGCGGTGCTGGCCCTGCTGCACCGGCGGGCGCCGGCGCCGACCGCCGCCACCCGCGCGGAGGCGCCCGGTCATGCGTAACGGCCTGACCACGCTGTACGACGATGTCCTGCTGCTGGATGGCGTGCGCACGCCCTGGACCGATCTGAATGGCGCTCTCGGCCAGGTGTCGCCCATCGACCTGGGCATCGTCGTGGCCCGGGCGCTGCTGGCGCGCGGCCATGATGCCAGGGAGGTGGACAGCGTGCTGGCCGGCTCGGTGGCCCAGGCCAGCTTCGATGCCTATCTGCTGCCGCGCCATATCGGGCTCTATGCCGGGGTGCCGGAAGCGGTGCCGGCGCTGCAGGTGCAGCGGGTCTGCGGTACCGGGCTCGAACTCCTGCGCCAGGCCGGCGACCAGTTGCAGAGTGGCCAGGCCAGCCGGGTGCTGTGCGTGGCGGCCGAGTCCATGACCCGCAATCCCATCGCCGCCTATACCCATCGCAGTGGCTTCCGCCTGGGCGCGCCGGTGGAATTCCACGATTTTCTCTGGGAGGCGCTCAAGGACCCGGCGGCCGGGCTGGATATGCTCGGCACCGCGGAGCGCCTGGCGCAACGCTTTGGCATCGGCCGCGAGGAGGTCGATGCCTGGGCATTGCGCAGTTTCGAACGGGCCCTGGTGGCCCAGCGCAGTGGCTGGTTGGGCGAGGAGATCGTGCCGGTGACGGCGACGCGCCTCGAGTCCGCCGGTCTGGTGCCGCGGGAGTTGCGGCTGCCGCGGGGCTGCACCGTGGTCGAGCACGACAGCCATCCGCGCGCGACCTCGCGGGAGGCCCTGGCACGCTTGACGCCCGTGCACGAGGGCGGCGTCCAGACCGCCGGCAATAGCTGCGCGGTGGCGGATGGCGCCGCCGCCGTGTTGCTGGCACGAGGTACGGATGCCGCAGTGGCCGAGGCGCTGGCCTGGGTACGCGGCTCCTGCGTGGTGGGGGTGCCGCCCGACCTCATGGGCAGCGGTCCGGTCCCAGCCATCCAGGGCCTGCTCGACCGCGCCGGCCTGCCGCTGGACGCCATCGACCGCCTGGAGATCAACGAGGCCCAGGGTGCCCAGCTGCTGGCGGTGCAGCGGTCCCTGGAGCTGGACCCAGCGCGACTCAATGTGCACGGTGGCGCCATCGCCCTCGGCCATCCACTGGCCGCCACCGGGCTGCGCCTGGCCATCACCCTGGCCCGGCAGCTGCGCGCCGAGGGGCTCAGGTACGGGGTGGCGGCGGTGTGCATCGGCGGTGGTCAGGGCATGGCGGTGTTGCTGGAGAATCCGGGGTGGCGGGGACGTTAGGGGCTTGGCCTGGGTGTGAACTGATCGCGGCCATGGGCCGCTCCTACAGGCACGGGTGCCACCGCAGGAGCGGCCGCAGCGGCGAACCGCCATGGCCGCGATGCGTGCAGGATGGCGATACCTTTGCTGGGCTTCGCTGTGCTCAGCGCCACGCTACGGCGTGACTTCCACGGCGTGGGTGACCAGTGGCGGAAAATGAATCGCCACCCGCAGGCCGCGACCGCTGGTCGGGGTGGCCAGCTCGATGCCGGCATCGTGGGCGGTGGCGATGTCGCGGACGATGGCCAGGCCCAGGCCGGTGCCGTGGATGCCCCGGTCGATCCGATAGAAGCGCTCGAAGATGCGTTCACGCTCGGCCTCGGGAATGCCCGGGCCGTCGTCTTCCACCTCCAGCAGCGGTGCCCCGGCGTGGCTGCGTAGCCGCACCGTGACCTGGCCACCGCGCGGGGTGTATCTGAGGGCGTTGTCCACCAGGTTGTCGAGCAGGTCGCGCAGCTGGAAGGCGTTGCCGAGGATGGTCTGCGGCTCCAGTTCGTAGCCCAGGTCGATGCCATGGTGATCGGCCGCGGCCAGCTGGCTGGGCATGGCCTCGTTGATCAGTGCGTCCAGCTGCAGGGGCTCGCGCGGCGGGCTTTCCAGGCGTGCGGTGGCGGCCCGGGCCAGGGTCAGCAGCTGGTTGGTCTGCCGGGTCATGCGTTCGGTGGCGGCTTCCAGCTGGGCCAGGGCGGCGGCGCTTTCGGCATCGCCGGCGTGACGCTGGCGCAGCCACTGGGTCAGGGTGCTGATGCCGGCCAGCGGGGTGCGCAGCTGGTGGGCCATGTCATCGAGAAAGGCGCGCTGATTGCGGGCGCCGTCGCGCACCCGCAGCAGCAGGTTGTTGAGGGCGGTGACGAAGGTGGCCAGCTCGCGCAGCGCCCCTTCCTCGCGCAGGGGCGCGAGGTCGTCGTAGTGGCGGCTGTCGAGCTGATGTTCCAGTCGCTCCAGGGGCCTCAGGCCACGACGCACCGCCCACAGCAGCTGGGCGGCGATGAGCAGGGCGACCAGCAGTTGCACCACCACCAGGGTCAGCAACATGCGTTGCAGGGCGGCGGTGTGACGACTGAGGGTCTGGGCGACGCTGGCCACCACCGGCTGGCCCGCCACGTGGCCGAGGCGGGCGACCATGAATACCGAGCGGTCGTTGATGCGGGCGCGCATGGCGGTGGTATGGCCGTCACGCATTTCGTCGGTCACCGTCTGCACCGGCATGGCCTCGTCGCCGAACAGCAAGCGCCCGTCGAGTGTCCGTACCGCCAGCCAGACGTGGTCGTGGCTGTTGTGGCGCAGCAGGTAGTCGGCCTCCGCCGGCAGCCACAGATGGCCGTTGCCATCCATTTCCAGTTGCTCCACCAGCAGGATGGCGGCGTCGGTGAGGTCGCCATCCAGGGCGCTGAAGGCCGGCTTGCGGGCGAACTGGTAGCTGATCACCGCGCCGCCGAGGTTGACCAGCAATACCGGCAGGACCAGCCATTTCAGCAGCCGACGGCGCAGGCTGGGCGCGGCGGTGGTCATGGCGCGGCTTCCTCCAGGCGATAGCCGAAGCCGCGTACGGTACGGATGCCGACGCCGGAGTCGGCGAGCTTCAGGCGCAGCCGCGAGACGTAGACCTCCACGGCGTTGTGGGTCAGGTCTTCGCTGCCCCAGGGCGCCAGGGCATCGATGATCTGCTGCTTGGAGACCACCTTGCCGGCCTGGCGCAGCAGGTGTTCGAGCACCGCCCACTCGCGGGCGGAAAGATCCAGCGGCGTATCGCCCAGGCGCGCCTGGTGGGCTGCGGTATCCAGGCGCAGGGCGCCGAGGGCGAGGTCGACGCTGTTCTGGCCGCCGGCGCGGCGGGCCAGGGCCTTGATCCGCGCCACCAGCTCGGGCACGGCGAAGGGCTTGACCAGGTAGTCGTCAGCGCCCACCTCGAAGCCGTGCACCCGGTCGTCGATGGCGTCGCGGGCGGTGAGCAGCAGTACCGGCTGGTCGCTGCCGCGCTGGCGCAGGCGACGAACCACCTCGAAGCCGTCCAGGCCGCCGGGCAGGCCGATGTCCAGCACCACCACGGCGAAGCGGGTGGTGCGCAGCCAGGCGTCAGCGTCGGCACCGGTACGTAGCAGGTCGATCTGCATGCCATGGCCTTCCAGCACGCGGCGGATGCCGTCGGCCAGGGTGGCGTCGTCTTCGACGAGCAGGATGTGCATGGGGAAATCCTTAGTCAGGCAGGACGCAGAAATCGCCCAGGGCCCGCAGCAGCGCCAGGCGGTGGAGGTCATCGGGACGCGCGGCGGCGAGGTGGGCGGTGAGGGCGCGGTCCAGTTGCGCCGGGCAATCCGCGGCCGCGCGGAGCCCGCCGGTGGCGGCCAGACCGGCGAGCAGGCGTGCCTGCAGGTCATTCAGCTGGGTTCGCAGCGCGGCCAAGTCGGTGGTTGCCGCGGGCAGTGGACGCTCGCCGCGGCGCCAGGCGGCCAGCAGGCCGTATTGCACCAGCTTGTTGGCTTCCATCTGGGCGGCGAAGAAGGTCTGGGCGGTGGCCGGATTCACCCGGGCCCCCGGGGCGGCCTGGGCGACGTCCTGCAGTACCTGGCGCTCGCGGGCTTCGTCGAGCACCGGCTTGCCGCTGTCGTGCTTGCTGCGGGCCACCTGGTCGGCCACGGCCAGGCGCTGGGCCATGGCGTCCAGCAGGTCGGACAGGGGCGCAGGTGCGGCCTGGGCCTGCAGGGCGATGCTCAAGAGCGGAATGACGAGCCAGCGAACACCGGACATGACGACCTCCAGGGCGCAAGGAAAAAGGGCATCGAAGCTCGCACGGGGCGGCGGGGTGGTCAAGCTGGGCGCGGTGGACGGCCCTCACTCCAGCCCTCTCCCGGAGGGAGAGGGGGCGCAGTGGTGCTTGGGGATGTCTCGGCGGTAGGGTGGTAAACCGCGTGACGTTTTCCACGTGGGTGATGGTGCCCGCGTGGATGAGGCTGCGCCGTCATCCACCCTGCGCCTGGCGCTCTCCCAGGGAAGAGGGGCGCAGCGGTGTGAGGCGCGATCCCGGCGGTAGGGTGGAAAACCGCGCAGCGTTTTCCACGCGGGTGCTGTGTCTACGTGGATGAGGCTACGCCGTCATCCACCCTACGCCGATCCGCCCCGAGGGAGCGGCAGCAGAGCGGCCCTAGGCCTCCTGCGCCGCCCGTACCTCGGCGGTCAGGGCCTGGAGGCGGGCGTCGAGGGCGTTGACGGCACTGGCGTCGGCGGCGGTGTCCAGGCTCAGGCGCAGGGCGGCCAGGACCAGCAGCTCGGTGGCGTCGCCGCGGCGGCGGTCGCCCTGGATGGCGACCAATTCGTCGCGCAGGCGAGCCGCGGCCTGCTGCAGAGCGGCGCGATCGCCTTCGGCCACCTTGAAGCGGTAGCGACGGCCGAGCACCTCCACTTCGTCGTGGGCGCTGGCGACCGCATCGGCGGTCTTCACTCGACGCTGGCCGCGTGGCGCTGCTCGGCGTCGGCGGCTACCGCCTGCTCGACGGACTGGGCAGACAGCAGGGCCAGCAGGCCTTCGACGCGCTGGCGGGTGCCGGCGCCGGCTTCTTCCTGCTCCATCAGGCTCAGTTGCAGGGTGTCGTTTTCCTCGCGCGCGGCGTGCAGGGCCTGCTCCAGCTCGTGGGTCCGGGCGGTCAGGCGCTGGTTGCGTTGCAGCAGGTCGCGGATCGCGGTTTCCAGTTCGCTCAGGGTCTTGTCCAGCATGGGCGCGGTCGTCTCTCGTGTCAGGTTCGGGGCTGCCAAGGGCGGCAGGGGAAGCATTCTAGGCTGCTCACCGACCACCGGCACCCCGTTCGTCGCAGGCTAAGCCCTTGTTTTGCCAAGGAGTTCACGGGGCCGGGCAGGGACCTGACCGGCTGTCAGGCAGTTGTCAGGTTGCGCTAAGGGGGCCGTAAGGCGAGGCGCCTTAGCCTGGGCTCATCGCGTCGGCTGTCCGTACCGGCGCCCCTCGCTTCGGATGAGCCGCCATGACCGATCTGTCCCAGAGCTCCGCTCCCCGTGTACTGGACGAGCCTTTCCTGCCGTTCTCCCGCCCCAGCATTGGCGCGGAGGAGGTAGCCGCGGTGAGCCAGGTGCTCACCTCGGGCTGGATCACCACCGGGCCCCAGGCCAACCTGCTGGAAGAGCGCTTCGCCGCCTCGGTGGGCGCCGCCCATGCGGTGGCCCTGTGCTCGGCCACCGCCGCCATGCACGTGACCCTGCTGGCGCTGGACATCGGCCCGGGCGACGAGGTGATCACT
>NZ_JAVSJB010000031.1:0-25871 GCF_032027545.1 Pseudomonas oryzihabitans
GACGAAGTCGCCCAGGCGCTCGTAATTGACGATCACCCACTGGGCGTCAGCCTGATACCGCTGCCGGGCGATTCGAGCGTCGGGATAGACCGCCTGGATCTCCCGCTCCCAGTTAATGACGAGACTGGCCAGCACCACCACCAAGATCTGGCGTCCCGCTGATTGGATGCCGGCAGCGATCACCGCCTGGCGACTCTTGCCCAGCCCCATGTCATCGGCCAGCAGTGCGCTGGTGCGCTGCAGCAGGTGTCGAATTCCAGCAGGCTGGTGCGACATCAGCGAATACGGCTTGAGCTCGGCCTCGATAGCCTGCAGGGTCCAGCTGGTCTTGGCGATGTCCGGCACCGCGGCCAGGTAGACGTCTGCAGCACTGTCCTCGTCGGCTGAGGACGCGCTTCGCTCTTGGGGCGGTCCCCCTATCGACATCGCGGTGACGTCGCGGGCGGCGCTGACCGATCCATCAGACAATAGCTCCTGGAGCACGTCGAGCATCTCGAACTGCTCCTCGAGCAGCCCCAGCTCCAGAATCAGGTTGCTGCGTAGGATCTCGGCGGAGGCGGGCACTCGCCAAGCGCGGCTCGTCGAGAGGAAGGCGCCGTGCATACGCTTGGCCACGGCGACGCAGCCCGGGTGATAGTCCCCGGAGAGCACAACGCCGCCACCGGACAGGGGGGCGATCCGCAGGCGCATCCCCCAGATAAAGAGGTCTCGTCGGGCATCGGCCTGGGCGTCCGCAATCTTGCGGCTGAAGCCCGGCCAGTCCTGGGCGAAGCGACCGTCGGCCAGCTCGCCCAATTGGTGAAAAAGCACGTCCAGGTCCTCCAGCAGCCGCCGCTGAGGCAGCCGCCAATACCCAGACAACGGATGTTCGCCGCGGCGAATGAAGGTGCCACCCCGGCTCGTCAGCAGGCGGTTGGCCCCTTCGAGATAGGGCATCTTGAGGCCGAAGTCGTAGCCGTCGAAAACGGCGCGCTGCAGGAGCTGCGCCGTACCGGACGTGTTTCGTAGCAGCGGTCTAGCCACGGCCTACACCGCCGAGCATGGCCAACGGTCCAAGCTTTTTCAGGAGCCGGTTTAGCATCCGCGCACTGAAGGTCCGTTTGACGGTAGGTTCCCGGCAGGCGGCCGCGTCGATCTCTTGGAGGAAACGCTCAGCGGTCGGGGCATCTACGACCCATTCGCGTGAGTCGTTCAGCTCGATCAGCAAGGCCAGGTCACAGCGCTCCAGCGTTCCGCCGTGGATGGCCATCTCATGGGTGGCCAGCTCAAGGGGACGAATGAGCACCTTGGTGTCCAAGGCCTGCATCCGCGCATTGAAGCGACCGCAGAGCTCGATGAAATCTTGCCGCAGGTCGTAGCGCGTGACCCTGACGTTGCGCAAGAGCACCTCAGGATGCTGCTCGACCAGGTAGCGCGCGATACAGGCCCGGTGCAGTCCCTGGCCGGTAACATAAAACTCCAGGCCGTCGAGGGTCGCCAGTTGCACCGGATCAGGCGGTACGCCCGGTGTGCTGCCATCGAAGTAGTAGCGCGGATTGCGCTCCAGCCATGCAAGGTTCTCCGCTATCTTGGGCCCGTCGCGCATGAGGCACTTCCACGACATTGCAGTGTGATCGAGTGCGGCATAGCCCACTATCTGCTTGGGATGCACGCTGTCATGCGAGGTGCTGTAGATGCGCTGCGCGAAGCGAATGGAGTCGGGAGTAAACACATCAGACCAGGCGCGCAGCGGCCGAGTCTGATCCTCCAGATCAGCGAAGCGATTGAGATAGTGCAGGTCCGAAGCGTAGTGCAGTCCCACAGGGTCAACCTCCAGGTCAGAGCGTGAGGGCGAAGGCACTTCTGCGACATCGCGTAGCTGGTGGGCGAGCCACTGGGTCAGGGCCGGCAGACTGCGCTCAAGGGCGAGGCGGGCACGCTCGTACCCGGGTGATTCAATGTGCTGCGGCCAATCGAGTCTCAAGGGCCAATGACCCTTCAAAAGCTCATGCCAGAACCAGTCCCACGCCTGCTTCTCAGCGGATTCCGGTGCAAGCGATGCGTTGCGATAGCCCCGGAGTTGTTGAACCTTGAGCAACGGGTCTACCTGAGGACTATTGTCCTCATAGTCCTCTTCATACTCGTCTACGTCGTAGTCGTAGGCGTACGGAGATACTCCCGGTTGGATGATCTCGGCGGTGGCCAGCGACACGCCGTCACGGCGTACCGAAAACAAGCGGCAGTCGCCGCTCAAAGCGGCATAGTCGTATTGGTCCACGCAATGACACAGCGCATGGTGCTCGTGAACCAGCGCCTGTGGCGTGAGCAGCTCGACGATCTCCAGGCCATTGGGCGCCAAGACTGTTGCGGACTCGACCAGCAGCCCTGGCCACCCCTCGCTCTTTTGAAAGGACTGGAAGCGCTGCGCTTCCTCCCGTTCTATTGCCTGTTGATGCTGGGCGACCAGGGCCCGGCGCTGCGCCTGATAGCGATCCGCGAGACGGGCGATCTCTGCCGCAGATCGCTGGACTTGAAAGCGGTCCAGCAGCGCATTGAGGGGATCGCCTTCACTGAGATCCCGGTGCAGCTCACTGAGGTCTTGCGCACGGACACATAAGCCGATCCAGTCAGCATCCGACCAGCGCGCAGGTCCGCCCTTGATGAAGCCGGTCAAGTCTCGTTGTATCTGGTTCACGTAAGGCAGGGCACCCCACACCTCACGAAAGGCCTTCCAGTCCGCTTTGCTCTGGGGTCGACGATTCCCGGTGGTGGCCGCGCCGAGCAGCACGCGAAAGCCACGTTCTCCTTCGAGAGGATGTAGGAAGCTCAAGGCCCCGCCGGTATCGTAAACGCGCTGCCGGCCCAGATAGCGCAGATGCGCAACTGGGACCTGAAACAGCCAAGCCAGCACCTCGTGCAAGGGCAATGCCTGGTCTACGGCGGTAGCAAGCAACTGCGGGAGCAGCAACAGACACTCGCCGTGGACGTAGGATGCCAGCGCTGGCCAGGGGCAGTATCCCTGCCGTGGGGCAGGAATGATGCGCTGTTCTTGCGTCAACTCGTCCGGCCAGAGCAAGAGCAGCGGCAGCAGGACCGGCTGAGCACGCACCGCCTGCAGGCGCCAAGCACGCTGACCCTGTGGATCGCAGATCCAGTTGTAGAGGCGCGTATCGGGACACCGGATACCGCGAATCAGGCGTAGGACATCAGGATCCAGATGCGCATTGAACCGTTTGAGGGTGGCGCCGAGATGTTTGCCATAGAAGGCGGTACGCGGCCGGCAGTAGCGCGCCTCGAAGCGATCCCCCGTACGCAATTTAAACCAAGGGGCCAGGTCCTGGGCGGCGCGGGAAAAGGTCAGTTCGCGAGCATCTTTGGAAAAGGACGTGAGTAGGCCTGATCGACTGTGACGCCGATTGTGGATGACCCCTTGAGCCAGCAGCGAAGCCTGCGCAAGCGTGGGACCTTCCAGCAGCGCCTGATCGCCCAAATGCTGCTGAATCTCTCGCTCGTAACCCTTGCTCAGGCCGATAGTCCACACCTGGTGCCCATCGAAATATTGCAGGTCGTCGGACAATCGGGCGAGCACCGGTATGACAACTCTGCCGACGTGGTCAGGCGTTTCCAGCGCAGGGAGTTCGACGGTCCAAAAGCGGGTGTACAGGGTGCTGCTCAGGTAGCTCTCGGTGAAAGCAGCCCGGTTCTTGGGTTCGATACGGAAGTGCTCGGCCCAGGTCTGCGCAACCGCCCTTTGCCGCTCGCTGAAGGCTGGCGTGTCGGCCGCTTCAGGCACAAGGCTCGCTGCTTCGCCCTCACTCATCGGCAGGCCCAGAATATAGCCGGTGGCAATACTCATCCGCCCGGCGCTCATCGTCATCGCGCTCCCGGTTATCGTCCCTGATCGCTTCCCACATTACGCTGTGACAGTGCTGATGCTGCTCACGGGCAAGTGCCTCGGTGATATGAGCAATATCGTGTCGCACGTACTCGAGGTCGGTGCCCAACGCTACTGCTTCAGCTTCGGACGTCATTCGTCTGATCCAGGCTTGCATGGCCTTGAGCATGGCCGCGCAGTCTTCACGCGAAACAGGGTTCGTGCGCTGGCCATCGTTGCGCGCCCAGTCGAGATCGATGCCACCATGGCGCTGGAACAGGGTGAAGGTGTTGCGCGCGGCAAAGAACTTCAGCACGTCGGTCGAGTACCAGGGATCGTCCTCGCGAAAGGGCTTCAACGGCGAGGGCGAAGGAGGCGAGGCCGGCAGCGGCACTTTCGAGTGCTGAGGCAGCAGGCGCAGCGGCGTATAGATCTGATGTCGGCCCGCAAGGCTCAGGCAAAGGGCGTCGACCTGGAGCTTGCCGGTCACTCGCCAGCCACGATCCGCGAGGTCATCCAGGCGCTTGATGTCGCTGGTTTCGATACCCGGACCGTAGTAGGCCTTGAGCAATCCTTCTGCCGCTTCCCAGCGATCGCCATAGGTCAGCCGCTCATTGATGAAGTCGGCCTGGGACTGGGTGATGTCCCCACCGAGTGCCTTGACGTACCACTCGACGGCTTCTTTGCGGCGGCGATAGTTCTGGTGCTCCTCCTGAGCGCCGATCAGCAGCTCCAGTGTGAACTTGGCCGCCCAGAAGGTCAGCAGCCAGCCCCAACCAAGTGCGAGTGCACGAAACCCAAAAGAGAGGACAGACTGGGCCTCGCGAGGATCGAAGTGTCTGTACAACCCGTACGCGGCTGTGCCCGCAACAGCCAGGACAGTGATGACGGACAACCAAAGGAGGGTCCGAAGAAACATGGCAAAGACCTTCAGTAGCGATCAGGAAGGTCTAGGTTCGCGGTGAGATGGACTGTGAGGAAGGTTAAACCCCATCCAGGCTGAAACAGGTTGGCCTGGAAATCAAAGCCCTGCTGCTGGGCCTGGGCGTACTCCTAGAGCCAGGATGATAACTATGGCTGACTACGCAGCCAACGCCATACGGTACGTGCGGCCATCGCGTCAGCCAGGGCTCGGTGAGCATTGCCCTCCCACGAGTGGCCGGCATGGCGGGCGGCCTCCATGAGGCTGTACCAACGAAACGCGCCGCGCCTTTCATCCCAGTCGCCTATCTGCAGCGCGAACGCTTGCATCGCACAGATAGCTTTCCCGCTCGCCAGTGGTTGAAGCATCGTAGGCAAGAACGACAGATCGAACGTGGCGTTATAGATCACCAGCGTGTCAGCCTGCTCAAACAGATCCTGCAGGTGAGGGATAAGCTTCTCCAGCACCGGCGTGCTGGCCACGTCGGCCGGCGTGATGCCATGGACCGCTTGGGCTTCGGGCCAGTCCTGGCAGCGGATCGGTCTGACCAGCGACTCCAGCAGCACCTGCCCAGCCTCGTCGACTACGGCAATCTCGACTATCTCATCGCCCTCGCTACAGGATAGGCCAGTGGTTTCAACGTCAAGGTACAGGGTGCGACCAGAAGTGGTGCGCATGACCATTGCCTGTAACGCCGTCTTCCGCTCGGCGGCTCTGGCCCGATGCTCACTCTCAAATCGCTGACCTGCACAGGCTGGACACACCTGGTGGGTGTCCAGCTGATACTGCTCAAAGCTTTGACCACAGTCTTTGCAGTCGGCATGGGTGCGAGCCCGTCGCCCGGCCTCAAGCGCCGCGAGTTGTGCAGGGGAGCAGACTCGTTGTTCACGCATAGCTATGCACAGAGAAGGGTCGTATAACTCGATGTGCTCGCGGCGTCGCTGGCTCCAGACCCGCCTAGCAGGCTCTTGACCCGGAGCAGGCTTCAGCCGTTGCGCCCTCAATGCGGTGCGACTCAATGGCTCAGGCCTTTCAGCCGATGAGTCGACCTGGGTAGGGTAAACGCTGTCGCTGCCCTCGACATACTGGCTGACGATGCGCTCAAGGTGATAAGAGTCGTTCATATACAGGTCCACGCTGTTGGAGTGGGTATCACCCGTGGGTCCACGCTGAGCCGCGGTCCCTGCTCAACCTGAGAGTTGGTTGACGGCTGGGGGAAAGCCGAGGAGCGAGATAGGTCTCCAAGTAGCTCCACGTTGAGGCGCGAATTTTTTGCAGCTGCTCGGCTTACCAGTGATTTGAGGTTGACCCAACCCTGATGTGCCACGCTGTAGCGCGGTTAAGATAGAAATCCGAACCGTTAGCACACCTACGCTCGATTGGCCGTAGAGGCACGGCGCGTATCTGGGGATATGTACATGGGTGGGAATCGGTTCAAAATTTTCCTTCGTAGATGTGAGGCTTTACGAGAGCCTACGCTGACCAACCAGCATCCTGTATTGCATTGGGCACACCAGCTTTATGAAAAAAGCGAAGTAAGAGGATTAGAGGACCTTAGCAAAATAATTCTGAGACCACTTCAGTCCCGGCACATTGCAGATGCTTACTTCAAACCCCCGCATCAAGCGATCGAAGAATTATGGTGGCTCGACTCTCTAGGCTTTAGCGGGTGGCTACCAGGCGCCGACCGGGACCTTAATAGCTCAATCATTAGAAGTGTGGTGCCTGCGCCCGCAGGGCATCTACTGAACCTTTCGACAGATATCATACTTCCGACATCTTGGCATCCTTCGAGCATTGTTAATCTGTTGGGTCGTATAGGGTCAGAGCGACCTCTAGGTAGATTCAAGCAAAGTAGCAACCATCAGGTCACCTTCATGATACCGCTGGGCATAGGCTGGGTTAGTGGAGGGAACCACTCAATTGCTCAGGGAATTATTCGCGGCGAGGGCGAGATAGCTCCCACAGAATATTTGGATGTGACCGAAATAGTGAGGCGAGTAACGTTCGATGGAAAGTCTTGGCGATGCTGCTCAACGGGCCACAGGCTCGGACGTCCGAGGTATATCGAGCTGGGGTTGGTGTGGGAAATCAGCAGACTGATTGTCACACTGAAGGCGGCTTCCTCCGATAACGATGCTGGTGATAACGATTGTGGACGTTGATTTCACTGATTTCTGCACCCAATTGATCGGCGAGCGATTCCAACCAGTAGATTTGGCTCTCGACCCAGCCGAGGACCCATGGCTGCGAGCTAAGTAGTTCAGGACACCCGTCTTGCAGGGCTACTGATATCTCCCGCAACTCTTCTAGACGTTTGTGTACTCCGCGAGCGTCATAAGAAAATACCCTGATGATCCTATTCAGTCTTCTAAGGCTCCGTCTCAATCGAATTCCGCTGTACAACGCGTAAGCTCCGCAGAGACCTGAGAAGCTTAGCGCCAGAGTAACGGCATAGTTCATGGCGATGATTTCCTTGTCCCTGATGTGTGCAAGAGGCGACAGGCCCACGCTGAGTGAGGCCTGTCTCCGGCAGCTTCACGCTGAGGGCGGCGAAATTTTCGAGGAGGCCCTAATAGGGAATCTGGTCGTCGAAGTCTTCGGAAAGTTGCGCCGGCGTCGGGGCGGGAGCCCGTGACTGGCCGTTCGCCGCCGGTCGCGCCTGAGCTTGACCCGTGCCCTGGCCCAGGGTGATGGATTCGATCCGCTGCGGCAGGAACGCGATCCGGTTGGCCTGGACCTTCATCGCCGCTTGCTCCTCGCCGTTGCCGTCCTTCCAGGTATCCAGGACCGCACGCCCTTCGATCAGAACGCGCATACCTTTCTGGTACAGCCGGCTGTAGCTTTCCGCGTCGCGGTGCCAGAGCTCGACGTTGGCCCAGAAACCGCCGCGATCCTCGTAGGAGCCATCCTGCAGGCGGATGCTGTTATCGAAATAGACGTTCAGCCGGAGCAGGTGCCGCGGATCCTGATTGTCCTTCTGGAACCGCTTGTACTCCGGTGCGGAGCCGATGTTGCCTTCCCAAACTACTGCTGTGCCCATGATGGGGCTCCTCTGGGTGGTGGGGTATGGATGTGGTGGTTCAATAGGCTGTGCCAAGCATCCAGTCAGTGGGTGTTCTGCCGGGGGCGCTTGACGTGATAGGGATCGCGGCTGGCAAAGGACGAGACATAGCCCAGCAGGTCGCGAGCGCCGCGTGAGGTGTCGGCAAGCTTGCCGGCGAGGTGATCGCGGAAGGCCTCGCTGGCCAGCTTCTCGACCCCGGCGTCATACATGGCAGCGAACATGGACTCGGCGTCGTGAGCGCTTTCGAGCAACTCGTACAGCAGGCGTTTGCCAAGTGTGGTCCCGGCTACCCCGGGCAACGATCTGCCGGCGGAACCTTCGCCGATGATCTGGCCCTGGATGAAGGAGAGGGCCATGCGGATCTGCTCCTCACTGGCCTGCTCCAGGGTCTCGACGGCCAGGAAGTGGCGTACCAGCTGATCGGTGGGTGGTTTGGGCGGATGGCCTGGCAAGCCATCACGCATGAGGTCCAGGGTCTTGATGGCGAAGGTCAATTGGGCGCGACGGTCGACGTCAGGTAGTGCCTGAGGTGCGGGCTGACGCAAGGCCTGCTCCATGCGGTTGAAGGCGTTGATGTACGCCTCTTTCCAACGTGCAGCTTCTTTACCGGTGAACCCCATGCAGAGGAAGGTGAAGCCGTCGCGCGTCATACGGTAGGCAGGGTCTTTACGCGTTCTTCCCATACCCAGATCGACGTCAATTTGTATGGGCTCAAAATTGAGCTTATGGAAAGAGTCAGTGCACTCTAGCGCCTTGATAGCTTTGATGACGTTCTTGTGCATTTTCCCAAAATGCTGTGCGACATCGAGACTGGTCGTCATGGGCTGGCCAGCAATAACCTGGACCGATACGTCGCTACCGGTGGGGCAGGTGCCAGCGGTGAGATGAGCCTGGGCGGCGTCGAGTGCCTGGGTCAGGGTGGTCTTGGCCTTGGATTGAGTCATGGCTGTACTCCTGGTTGATAGGTGGATACGGCAGGGGAGGCGGTTGGATGACAGATCTGGGCCAGCTTTTCCCTATACACGGCATCAGCCTGGGCCATCTTTTCGGCGCACTCGGCGGCCTGCCGGCCGATGGTGTGGACCAGGCTGATCTGCATGTTGAGCGCGATGCGCTGCTGCTCCAGGGCGTGCAGGTCCGCTAGGAGCGTTTCCGGCGTTCGAGGATCGCGGCAGAGCTGCGCCCACAATCCCACACCCATCTTTCGCGTTCCGCTCTGCTGCCAGCGCAAAAACACTGGGCCAGCCGAGGTGTGTTGATGGGTCATGCGGATGGGCAGTAGGGAGAAGGGGAAGCGCCTGGCCTGGGCGAGGATTCGCTCTTGCGCCAAAGCGTTCAGATCGGCCTCAAGGGAACGGCACTGTTCGGCCAACTGGTCCAGCTCCCCCTTACCCTTAAAGGGTTTTAAAAGCCCTTTGTAGAAGGGAGAATGTTGCAGGTTCGCGAAGACTTCTTGTTGCAGGGGCTGAAAGGCGGCCTGTTGCAGGTCTGCGGTTTTCGAACCTTGAGTGGACTGTTGCAGTGCCATTGCGATCAGGCCTCACTCATCTCGGTGATGGTCTGGGAGCTGGTCATAGCGCCCAAATGCTCATCCTCATCGGCGGAGTCGCCATCGAAACCGTCATCGCCACTACTGGAGCTGGCCGGGACATCGCCGGCACGCTGGATCGCCGGGGCGAACTTGCTACGGCGGGTTCCTTCCAGGACGTCCTTGGGCATTTCCAGGAAGCTGTACATCTGCAGGGCGTTGGTGGCGCGGGCATTGTGGGCGGCGATGTCGTCGCGCGACGCCCCGCTGTAGCCCTTGTAGCGCTGGCCCACGCCGTACAGTCGGCGAAGCACCGCAGCCCCTTCGTCCAGCCAGGCCTCCTTGGAGCCGTTGTCGATCAAGCCGATATGAGCGGCCAGGAGGATCCGGCGCACCAGCTCGTCATAGCGGGTGAGCAGGTAAACGCCTTTGAAGGCCAGCGGCGAGTTCAGGTACAGCGGCAGTTCGAGTGGCTGAATCGACAGATTGGTACCCACATCGAGCTGCTTGGGCAGCATGGCCATGACCTGGTCCAGTCGCTCATCTATAGCGGTCAGCAGCTGCTCAGACTCCTCGATCTTGTCCTCAATGATGATGAGGAAGAGATCGGAGTAGGGATCGTCCTTGGCGGCGCCGGCGGAGATGCGGTTGATGATGTTGGAGAAGCCGGACAAGCCGATCATGCCGGGCTTGTTGTCGGAGCGCTGCCGGCCGAACCAGAGTCGTGAGGCGTGATGGGTATGCAGGGTGAGTTTGACGCTCGATCTGAGCGAGCCCAGGTTGAGCTGGAAGGTATCAGCCATGAGAAGGATTCCTTGGGTTGTGAGATGACGCTCGGGCAGGTTGCCGAGACTGGCGCTGGAGGGCAGCGGGAAACCGTATTTGGGTGCGAGGAGGTTGCTGATGGACTTCCGTAGAGCCACTGATGACCGGGGCATCACCCAGAGCAGCCAGGCAGGAACCGATTCCCTGGGAATCACCCTGACGGGGTGTGACCGAAGTGATTCCCAGGGAATCACTCTCACGGGGCGTATCCGAAGTGATTCCCCGGGAATCACCCTGACGGAGCGTGCCTGGGGTGATTCCCTGGGAATCACCCTGACGGAGCGTGCCTGGGGTGATTCCCTGGGAATCACCCTGACGAGGCGTATCCGAAGTGATTCCCCGGGAATCACCCTGACGGAGCGTGCCTGGGGTGATTCCCTGGGAATCACCCTGACGTGGCGTGACCGAAGTGATTCCCCGGGAATCACCCTGACGGAGCGTGCCTGGGGTGATTCCCCGGGAATCACCCTGACAGGGCGTGGCTGAAGTGATGTCCTGGGAATCACCCTGACGAGGCGTATCCGAAGTGATTCCCCGGGAATCACCCTGACAGGGCGTGGCTGAAGTGATGTCCTGGGAATCACCCTGACGGGGCGTATCCGAAGTGATTCCCCGGGAATCACCCTGACGTGGCGTGACCGAAGTGATTCCCCGGGAATTACCCTGACGGAGCGTATCCGAAGTGATTCCCCGGGAATCACCCTGACGGGGCGTATCCGAGGTGATTCCCCGGGAATCACCCTGACAGGGCGTGGCTGAAGTGATGTCCTGGGAATCACCCTGACGGGGCGTATCCGAAGTGATTCCCCGGGAATCACTCGGTCCGATGTAAATGGGGTGAGGCACTATTCAGCACCCCCGCGGCCCATTGATTTCCTAATGCCCCTCAAGGCATCGCGCCCTGTCTGAGCATTACCAACTGTAGGCGTAGGCTGCACTGCCGCTGGTTCGAATCGCGGCACCTTCAGGAGTGCAGGGACTGTCGGGGTAGGCTGGGAGGAAGTGGCTTGGGTCGTCGTACCGGGTTGCCACTCAGCGTTAAAACCTCCGGTTTGAGCCTTTTGAATGAGGCTCAGCAGATAGGCGAAAGGCTTGCCGACTTTGCCAGAGGCACATCGAGCGCCCCATTGCTTGACCACAGGCGCCCGAAGCTCTGGGTTGATAGACAGGATCGCCTGTTGGGCCCGCTGTTGTTGCTCCGACGACATCCGCTGGTAGGCCGTCGGCCAAACAAGCTCCCCATCAGCCTGCCCGCGCAGTACAGAGCTTTTAGATACATCAGTATTTGTATTCGTATACGTACTATATGAGTTCGGATTCCGAACTAAGGGTGAAATCCCCTGATTCCCACTGAGTTCGGATTCCGAACTGGGGGGCAAACCCTCATCAACCAGGCTTTTTCGACTGAGTTCGGAATCCGAACTCAGGTGATTCATGGGGGGAAGGACCGGCGTTCGGATTCCGAACTCAGCCGCAGGCACAGCCGCTCTCGCAGGATCCTCGAGCCCCTGAGCGCGGAAGCGCTCCCGGAATACCTCCACCCGAGTGGGTAATTCCTGGGTTTCGCTGACCAGCATCTCGTCAAAGGTCATGCCCGCGATCTCGCGGACAGAGGTGTTGGTATGATCGAGGCCGTTGGCTACTAGCGGGAGAAAGTCCTGGTCGAGCTGGATGGCTTCTGAATACGCCACCGGCTCGTCATGCAAGATGTAAATGTTGCCCTGGACCTGGCCGGTGATGGCGTCGCGTACGCGCCGTCCAAGGCTCATCCAGCGGGTTAGCCGCAGCACGGTCAGCGCTTTGGCTACCGTCTCACGGGAGGCGGGTCGGCCTGGATTGTTGCCCAGGTAGGGTCGGAGCTGATCATAAGTAGGGAACGCGGTGACACCGTCGCCATTCATGAGCAGGCGAAACACCTGCCAGGCGTTGCGCTCTAGGGGCGAGAGACGATCATCGAGCAGCAGTCGGCGAGGAACGGTCTCGTGAGGGTTGCCGCTGAAAACGATGCCGGCGAATTCCTTGGGAAGGTCTTCGCCGGTCTTTTGCTTATAGTCGCGCTGAGCCTGGACGTGCACGTTCAGGTGCGAGGCAGCAACGTCCAGGGCGCGACTGATTAGAGAGGAGCCACGTGGAGCAGGGGTCTTCACCTGTTATCGCCTTCTACCGAATCCAGCTCGATCAGGCTCAGTTGCCCGAGACCGTCATCCTGCTCGTCCACCGAGGGTAGGGCGTGCAGTCCCGGTTGCTCGTCCGCCACCAGGCTGTCGCGTCTCCGACGTGCATCAGCGATAAGTAGCAAGGGTGCCTTAGCAATTTTCGGTGGGTAGAGGCCCTCGTTGATCCAGGTCTGTATGAGGTTCCAGATCAGGCCGAGGGTAATCTGGTCATGCTTGTCCTTGATGGACTCCAGCGGGCCGTTGAGCTCCTCGGTAATCAGCATGCAGATGTCGAGCAGCGCCACAGCGTCTTTATGGTCGACTCCATGGGTGTTCATGAGGTCGAGAAAGCGATACCAGACCTGGGTGGTATCGTTGAGCGCTGCCACGCGACCCGAGCGGCCAGGAGTTTTGAGCAAGTGACGCACGACACTGATCTCGCTAGGAGCCATGCCGAAGAACGCCTTGATCATCGCGTTGGTAGCGCCCAACTGGATGGCACGATGGACGAGGCGCGCCTCGCGCTCATCGCGTTCGCAGTTCTCCAAGAGCTTCTTGACCATGTCGAGATCGATCTGGACTTTGCACCAGCGCGCCGGTGCATTTTTCAGGATGCTGTGCGCCTGGGGCTGACGCAGTAGATTCAAGACTTCGACGTCCAGGCCAATATCCAGACAGCGCTGGACTTGGCCACTGCGCAGATGATGGAGGATCAAATCCACCAATGCCTGGTTCAGGGGGTTGTACTTCGTGGACATATGCGACTTCCTAATGCAGTCCAGAAGGCGACCGGGCTACTGCCCGGCCTCGAGTTCGATCAGCCGGCGAGCGAGTCGGACGATCCGAAAGAGCTTCACCAGGGCAGCATCGGTCATACGGCCGTCAGGGCTGGCTGGCGTGCTATCGAAGAGCGGATTGCCAATCAGCAGCTGGCCAAGATTGAGAGCGAAGGTGGCGGTCTCTTCAGCAACACTGGCAGCAAGATCCGCAGCGGCGTCAGGGTCACGGGCGATGGCGTAGCGATACATGCCACTCAACGACTGCAGGAATTGCCAGGCCGTCGTGCCACGTTCGGTGAGATCTTCCTGCGGGCTGGTCAGGGCAAAGCCCAGTCCCAGTTCCGTCGACATGAGCAAGTCTCCCGGTACGTCAGAGAGTTCGGCGACCTCAAGTGCGAGCATCCGCAGTACCTTGCGCAAGGAATCCGAATCGTCGATGTTGCGCTCGATGTACCAGACATCCGAGACCGCATAGAGCCCGCCGGCCTGCACGGGTATGGCGCGTAGTGCATCGCTGTTGAAATCAGGAAGCGTCTCGCCGCCTTCAGCCGCAATCCGCCGTTGCACGTCGCGGATCTTGGGGCTGATGTTGTCGGGGGTGACGATATGGCCATCGAGCCGCGCGGCGCGCTCGTCATTTGTGAGTTGCTCTGGATCTGGCGGGGTCTGCGGTACAGGCGAGTTGGCATCGACAGCACTGACACCACCCGCACGCTCGGGCAGCTGTCGCGGTGTGGTGGCAGGGTTCGCCTTCGGCATCTGCTTGGTAGCATCGCCAGTTTGTTGTTCTGGAGGCTGGTTAGGGTTGGCTGGCGGCAGTGTGCTTGTGGGCGAGGGAATCTGCGGCGTCTGCCCATCGGGCAGTTGGACGCCCACGAGCTGCGATCGGCGGCTACTATCCTGGTGATCCAAGATGGCCTTGAGCACGTGCTCATAGCCGACGTCGAGGGCGTTGCGGATCTGACCGATCAGCTCGTCTTGGATGGACTCGAATACGAAATTGTCAGTCGGACCATCAAAGCCGTTGAGCACTTCCTGGTAGAGCAACTCGAAGTCTGATTCCTGGCCATTGAAGCCAATCCAGGCCTTAAGGGCTGCGCTGCGTAGTGTCAGCAGCTTCTCTACTTGGTGTTTGCCAAGGCCGGAATAGAGCAGCCCAGGTATTGCGGGCACCAGTAAACGAAGGGCTTCCTGCATTTTGCTGATATGAGATTGTGAGATGCGATAGCCATCATCCGAGAGCTTTTTGGCCAATTCCCGCTGGGATATATCCTTACCCAATTCCTGTACATAGAGCTCGCGCGCAGCGTCGATACTGACTGCGCGTTCGATGAACATCAGATTGCCACGCAGATCGTTCTCGGCCAGGTGACCGGTCAAGGAGACGATCTCACCGCGGTCAGTCCAGGGTCGGAATAGGCAATTGATGCGGTAATAGCGCTCGTCCCGGGTTTCCTTCCAGAGCTCATTGAGGATCGCCAGGCGCGTATTGCCGCCGGTTCGAATGATGAAGTGCTCTTCACCTGGCCGTCTCGTCACGGGAGGTGGTGTGTCCAAACCCCGAGCCTGGATGGAGGCCTTGATCTCGTCATGGGCTGGGTTTCGGGTCGTTCGGGGGTTGCGGTTGTAAGGGGCCAGCTCGTCCAGCGTCAGGACCATGGGCGTCTCCTTGATCGGATCCGCCAGGCGTGCAACAGGTGCGCTGGAGCCGGGAAAGCCTCCAGCCAACAGTCGCTGAGTCACCGCTTCGTTGTGGGGCTTGCTCATGCGTGGATCTCCTGGGCGGAACGTGCAGGGCGGCCAGGTTCATCATTGGCAGCCAGCAGCTGGTCGATGACGCGCTGCAGGCGACTGACCTCGTCCTCGAGTTCGAGGGTGCGGCCCATGCGGCTGATGATCTCGGCGTTCATAGAGCGGTGGGCCTGCTTGGCCGCTTCGGCAATCTGGGGACGCAGGCCCTTGGGAAAGCGGACCACGAACTTTTCATCTTCTGGGGCAGCTCTACGTGCGGCTGGCTTGCGCTTGGTTGCGGTCGTCATAGTGTCTGGTCCAATTCATTCATAGGCTGGGCACGGCGCAGCAGCGCGCGGGCATTGAGGCTGGCGCGGTAATCGCTGGGCGTGGAAGACGTGAAGATGGGTGAGCAGCCGAGCTTGGTAAATTTCACGTGGCCACCGCGGGTCCGGGTGACTGCCCACCCTTCGTCGATGGCAAAGGCCACCAGGGCCTGCAGGTTCTTGTGCGTGGCGTGAGCGGTGAGGGCGTGCGTGCTCATGGCGCGAGCTCCTCGGGTGTTCCGTCTGCGGAGCTCTGTAGGTCATCGCCCAACCGCAATCGGTAGTGAGAGGGGTAATGAGCCAGTAGCCAATAGGGATTGGGATGTCCTTTGGGAAAGCCCAGGTCCTGAGCCAGTGCCTCATGGTCTGGTGTCAGCCGAGCCAGCACGGGACCAAAGACGTATTTGCTTGGCAGTCCGGTATAGGGCGTGAGGCTTTTAACCTGAGTCTGGTCAAGAATTTGTTGCTCTCGCCAAAACACAGCACCCTCGTCCTGCTGCGGCCATAGCCACGTACGAGGAATAGCCACCACAGGCTCGAAGCCGCTTCTACGCAAGATCAAGGTGTTGATACGCGGCAGGGGATCGCCATCGCTCGTCAGAAAGCGAAGCACGTTCGTCTCGCGTAGCAGGAGCATTTTACCGTCCAGGCGCTTCGCAACGGCCCGGTGTAGGCGCCGTTCCAATGGGTGAGCCAAGGCGTAGAGGGTCTCAGTGGTACACCACGCGGTTGCGTCTGCTCCCAAAAACTCAAGATGTCCCAACGCATCCCGTAGCAGCTCGGTCACGCCCTTTTGCGACAGGTCCATAAGCTCGTATAGCTGGGCTAGCTGCTCGTGTTCCGGGGCCGAGAGGGACTCTTCAACGAAAGGAGCGGGATAGGTACCGGTCATGGCTGCCGACCCTCCTGATTGATCTGCAGGAATCCGCTTCCGCGTGTTCCGCCCATGACCTCCAGCGCCCTGACCTCGACCTTGGCCGACTCGATGAGCACGGCGCTGACTTTCGCGACCGCCTTGGCGCGCTCGATCTCCATGGGCGCGGTCTCATCGAGCAGCCCTTCGATGGTGGCGAACAGGTGATTACGCAGATCTTCAAGCTTGTTCTTCACGGGACGCCTCCTTGAGGGTGCGTTTGAGCCGGCCGAGGGTGCGAATGGCATCCCGGAGCTCAGGTGGGTAGCGATGGATGGTGTTGCGGCGCATACGCTCGGCGCGGGTAATAAGCTCGAGGTTATCCAGGGCGATGTGCTGCTTGTTGCCATCCCGGAAGCTCAGGCAATGGCCATCCGGGACCGGGCCGTTGGCCTCGACCCACAACAGGGTGTGCACGCCAATCCAGTCGCGAGGTGGGTAGCCGGTGTCGGTCATCTTGCGTTGCAGATAGCCTTCATTGCTCAGCCGAAGACTTCCGATGGGAAGCCAATTGCGCGGTTTTTGCCCGGGCTTGAACTGCGTTTCCTCGCCCCCGCAGCACGCTCCCTTCAACCCCTTGTTCCAAGGGCGGTGACCTTTCTCGAAGCAAAACCCCACGCCCTGTGAGCCATCCAGGCGGCGGGACTGCGCGCCGCTCAAAAACTCACCGCTTTTGCTCAGGCCCATCTGCCGGGCCTTGCGATGGACGGCGTGGGTTGCGCGGCTAAGAACCACCGCCAGGGCACTGGCTGATTCATGGGGATAGCGCAGACGTAAAAGCGCTTCGTCTTCCGGCGTCCATACCCGATAGTTGGCAGGTCGCACCTGTCGACCTGCACGGTCATAGGCCGCTTGTGCCAGGGCACTCCTGAAAGGTCGACTCATCGCGTGTGCCTCACGGGATGGGCCGCACTGCACACGGTGTGTGCTGCAGACGGGAGCTCAACGAGCTTTTGCGCATGACCGCGAGGCGAAGGTGGCATGAGCTCAAGCAAGCGCCTCAGGTAGCGTCGCTCGGCAACGTCCGCAGGCCAGGGCTCAATCCGGTCGCTCAAAGGCTCGATGCCGGCCAGGCATTCCCAGGGCTCATCGTCAGCGGGCATGAGGTCGCGGCGTTCGGTGGCCAGCAGGCGCAGATCGATGGCCTTCACGCTGTCAGGCATCTCGGGAGAGAGGCCGAAGTGTTCGGCGATCAGACTCATCAGGTGCTGTTCGAGCTGGTGGTAGAACGGCCGATCAGCTTGCAGGGCCATAGCGTGTCGGGTGTAAGGCACCGTCCAATTCAACGGCAGTCGATGACCTAACTGCTCGATGAAATCCGTCTGCGTCAGACCCGCCACCTGCGCGGCGCTGGCCAACAGCGCTTGGTGGTAGCTGACCAGTAGGCGTTTCAGGGGGCCGGTAAGATCCCCAAGGTAGGCTTCAGCAGCGTCGTGTAGGAGGGCATGCAAGGCGTGCTCAGACGGCACATGGAGGCTGGCCAGCACGCAGTGCTGCGCCACCGAATAAAAAGCATCGCATTGCCCGGCGAAGCGGCAGGCACGAGCGAGTCCTCTGGCCAGGTCCAGGGGATCGATGTCGACCGCGGTGCTACCCGTAAGATCGAGGTGTCGGCCTGTGGCGGTTCGTATCCAGCTCATGTCCGGCTACCTCCCTTCACATAGCCGGCCTTGAAGGGCAGGCGATGAGCGCGGGCCAGGTCGTGGCAGCGCTTGAGCGGTTGCTGCAGGCGTTTGGCCGCGGTGCGCAAGGTGTCGCCCAGCAACGCGCGTGCACGAAGCAGCCGTACCAGGTCGTCGTCGGAGGCTGCCTCTATCGACGTCGTCTCGGCCTGCAGGCGTAGCTCTTCGCGTTGGGCGCTGATGACAAAGCTGGGACCGGCAACGGACCGTTGGCTGGTGGCCACTTCGACCACTTGGCCGCCTTTTGCTAGGAACTCATTGAGTGCGGCGTCCAACATCGAGCGATCGCGTTCGCGGTCGGTACACGTCGGCAAGTTCTGATCGGGGGTGTGAGTAGTGAGCATGTCACTGTCCTCCTGCCTGCTGCTGGAGCCGGTTACCCGACTCGATGGCGACGATCTCAGCCAGGCCGTCGTCCTTGAACAGCAGATCTAGCGTCTTGAACAGGCCGGCCGCGTCATCGCGGGACCCACAGACGCGAAAGACCACCGTGGTGTCGTGGTAAAGACCAGGATCTGGCTGCTCGACGGGCTCCAGGCGGACAACATCCAGCGAGTGACACACGCTGCAGACCAGGAACTCATCCGAGGTCAGGGGGCGTCGGCACAGGTGGTGACCACAGCCACGGCATTGATGGGTGACCCGAGACAGCATGACTTGCGGGTTCATCGAGCAGCTCCTTGCCGGCTCCCGCCGGCGAACGATCGGAGGGAAGGGCAGGGGAGACGCAGCGACCGGGCGGCGGTGGCCAGCAGGCGCGAAAGGGTGCCGGACGCATCCAGTGGTAAGGTCGGCGGTGCAACCCAAACCCACCCAGACCATAGGAGGTCCGGCATAAAAGAGGAGTACTTTCTTGGGTACCCAAAAAGGTTTGCCCAGAGGGTAGTCATGCGCGCATCTCCTGCCACGCCTGGGCGCTCAGGTTTTCAAAGCGCGTCTGCTTCGCGATGAACGCGGCACGTACGGTGCCGACTTCGCCATTGCGGTGTTTGCCTACGATCAGCTCGGCAATACCCTTGAACTCGGTTTCCGGGTGGTAGTACTCGTCGCGGTACAAGAACATGATCACGTCAGCGTCTTGCTCAATGGCACCTGAGTCCCGCAGGTCTGCATTGATCGGACGCTTGTTGGGTCGCTTCTCCAGATCACGGTTAAGCTGGGAAAGCGCGATGACCGGGCACTGCATCTCTTTGGCTAAGGCTTTGAGCGAGCGCGAGATCTCGCTGATCTCGTTTGCGCGGTTCTCTTTACCCTCGCAGCGCATCAGCTGCAGGTAGTCGACCAGGATCAAGGCGGGCGGCCCGAAGCGGCGCGCAGCGCGGCGAGCTCGGGCGCGAAGCATAGTGGGCGACAGGCCTGCCTGGTCGTCGATGACGAGACGATCTCCATAGCCATTGATGGTGCTGACGGCCAGGGACAGCTTCGGCCAGTCCTCATCCTCCAGCTGCCCAAGCTTGAGCGTGGTGGCATCGATGCGGCCGATGATCGCCACCAGCCTGAGCATCAGCTGCTCGGCCGGCATCTCCAGGCTGTAGATCTGCACCGACTTTTCCTGCGCATGCTGGAGCGCGCTGTTGATGCAGTTGAGCAAGAAGGCGGTCTTGCCCATGGCTGGGCGCGCACCGACGATGATCAGGTCAGTGTCCTGCCATCCCGAGGTGAGAGCATCCAGGTCGACCAGGCCCGAAGGAACGCCGGTCACCGACAGGGGGTTATTGAAGCGCTCGTCGATGGTGTCGATCAGCTTGTTCAGGGTCGCGGTGACGTTGCAGAACTCCGCGCCCTTGCGATCTTGGCCGAGCGCGAACAGCCGCTGCTCGGTCTGCTCCTGCACTTCGGCGGCACTGGCCCCGGGTGCCGAGGCTTCGCGGCTGCTGGCAAAGCCCAGCAGGATCAGCCGGCGTAGGTGCGCGCGCTGGGCGACGATCTCCGCGTAGGCGACGATGTTGGCCACCGATGGGGTGTCCTTGGCCAAGGCACCCAGGTAAGCCAGCCCACCCACTTCATCAACCTCAGGCAGCACCTCGGCGAGGGTCACAACATCAAACGGCCGGGACTGTGAAGCGAGCAGGGCGATGCGCCGAAAAATGAGCTGGTGATGGCGGAAAAAGAAGTCTTCCTCCAGCAGCACATCGGCGATGAGGTCCCAGGTGCTGTTATCGAGCATCAGCCCGCCCAGGACTGCCTGCTCGGCCTCCTGGGAATGGGGTGGGACGAGGCCAGCCGCTACGCGCTCACCTTCAGAGACCGGATGGGAATCGGTGTGGAAATCGGATTCCAACAACTGGGCGGCGCTCATGGGCGACCTCCCAGCATGAGGCGGTCGCGCTGTTGGCCGACGCCGCGGTTCAGTTGGGCTTGGGCACCCAGTTCGAAACCGCGGTAGACCGCCCGGATGTCATGGCCTTTGGCCTCAAGGCACCGCAGTTCCGAGGTCTTCACGTCAGGGTGGTAGGTCCGGACGTAGGCGTCGATGACCTGCTGAGTCTCTTCGGGTTTGGCTTGGGCGAACTCCTGCACCTTGATGCTGACCGCGTCTACCCAGGAGTCAGCAAAGAGCTGTCCGCGCCGGCGCTTGGTGGCCAGCTTGCAGCGCGTCAGGCTGCGCACGTAGTCCTTGCGGGCGGCGATCAGTTGCTGGTGTAGCGCTGAATAGGCGTAGCGGGCCATTTCTGGCCCGACGCCGATACCAATGAACTTGAAAGCCCACCCCATATGCCGCTCACGACAGGCGATCGGGTCGCAGTCAAAGGCCTGGGCGCAGGCCAGGGCGAGCTTGTGTAGCCAGTCTGCCGGTGCTTTGCGCGTGCCGGTCGCGACCAGGGCTTCACTGGCGAGCACGGCCTGGACGTCGATATCCAAGAGGTTGTGCTGCTGCATGAGCTTGCGTGCTTGGCGCAGCGCGGTCTCGGCTTCATTTGCGGCGGCGCCGGCGTCCTTGGCTAGGGCGAAGCATTTGGCGACACGCTCCAGGATCTTCTGTTTGTTGGCTTCCATCAGGCAGTTCCTCCTTGCGAAGGGGCCGCCGGCGGTGTCGGGTTCGACACCGGTGCGACTTCCTGAAGGGCCTCTGTCCAGACCCGAAGGGTCTCCTGGGCGCTGGGCTTCGAAAGCTGCGCCTCCCGTACCTCAGCGATTCGCTTCTGCAGGGAATCCAGCCGCTGGGAGGGAGACTGGTCCACGAAAACAAGGTGATACTCGACCGAGGATTTCAGGTCAGCGATGAGGCTGGTTACCTGATCCAGTCGCCATTTCTTGGTGGTTGTCCAGCTTGGAGCTGGAGACTGCATCATGTCGCGAAGGTGATGATCTTCCTTCAGCATCCAGCCTTCGGTAACGGGGCGGGTGGCGATGTACAGCTTCAACACTTCGATCTGCTGTTCGACCGTCGTGGTCGGCAGCGGGAAGTGCTGGGCGACCAGCTGCTTTGCCTGTCGCTCGCGCTGTTCACGAAGCTTGGCGGCAGCCTTCTCCTCTCGTGCCTTGCGTTCCTTGGCGTGCTCGACGTTGTACTTCACCGAGTCCAGTAGGGCAGCAGCGATGCTCAGCAGCTCGCGCTGCTCGTGGGAGAGCTGCGCGCCGAGGCGGCCGAGGAGCGTGTTGTTGTACTGGGTCAGCGCACGAAGCTCGCGGGCCGCGCCGGAGAGCCCGGTCTGTACCTTGCGGAAATCCTTCGCCTCGTAGAAATTCCCCTGTTCCAGCACCACGTCTGCAGTGATGCCAGTGGCCTGGGTCAGATCATGCTTTTGGAGGGTGGCCATCTCACTTGCCCTCTCGCACCAGGGCATGCACGACCGACTCGGTCATGGCGGTGAAGCGGTCAGTCCACTCCGGGAAGACGTCGATCGCAAGGTCGCGGATGACCTGCAGAGCGGGTGGCGCTTTACGGTCGGTGAGCTGGCGATAGTCCAGACGGTGTGCAGGAACGCCGTGGGTAGCCGACTCGCAATAGACGACCGCATGGGGAATGACGGTATCTATGACCTGGATATCGGCGTGGTCGCGAAAGGCGTGCCGTATGGAGTCGTTGATCTGACGAGCATCGGCGGTCAGCTTGAGGTTGTTGACCACGGCCTTAATGGGCGGCACCGGGAGGCCTAGCCGAGCATAGGGGCGCAGACCATCGAGCATCTGCAGGGTGCCGCGGTTGAATTCCCGAGCGGATAGCATTTCCGGGGGAACGGGCGACACCACCAGGTCGGAGGCCAGTATTGCCATCTCGAGCAATACGCTACGGGCACCCTGGGTATCGATCAGCACCAGGTCGAAATCGTCCTGGAAGATCTCCTTGAGATGAGCCAGGCGTAGGCGGCCATCAGGTGCCTGGAGCAGCAGATTGATCAGATGGTTGTGCGGATCGTTGGAATAGATCAGCGACAGGTTGTTGATGCAGGTCTCGGAGACGATCTTCTGGAGGTCAGTCTCGTTGCTGGCAATCAGCTCGAAGATCCCGCAGGGGGCGGTTTTCGTCAGCTCGAAATACGAGGAGAGGGAAGGCTGGACAGGGTCCAGATCGATCAGTAGCGTTCGCAACCCCGCATCGGCGCAAAACGCGCCTAGGTTGGCTACCGATGTAGTTTTCCCGGTACCGCCCTTGGAAGAAATCTTGGATGTGGTTTTCAAATTCGCAGCCTCTAATGGGTTCATTAGAGGCCACTGCCACGACTGTCTGTACCTTTCTACCGGGTCCGGAAGCGAAGCGTTTGGGACCTTTCGACCAGTTATCTTTTAACCAATTGGTCGTAGGTTCGAATCCCACACGACCCACCATCTTCACCAGAAACCCTCCGCAATGGAGGGTTTTTGCGTCCTCGCAGCCGAAACAAGCAGCCGTCTGCGACGGAATCTAGCCCTGCGGTTTGATGATGTCAAACTGAATCAGCCGGCGCCCTGAGCCTGGCGCCGCGTGGCCTTGGCGCCATTTCGTATGTCAGCTCCGCTGTGTAGCTATCCACGCCTTCCTACCGCTGTAAGCGGTCTCGCTCCATTGCTGATCCATTCTGCGAGCTGATCGAACGCTTCCGGCGTAGAGGGTCCGGAGATACTCACCGGTTGCTGAAAGGGTAGGGAAGAGGGCGGCATAGGCGGATCCAGTCGCTGTTCCTTGTGTTGCCGCACGCTGTAATCCACTCGAGCGATAAGGTTCCTCGGTACCTTATCGGCACGTTCTTCGAGGACATGTCGCATCTGGTGTGGATCCGTCTCGATGTATTCCATGGTGGTAGCGATGCTCGAGTGGTTCAGCAGGGCCTTGGCTACGTGAATGTTGCGATCCGCTTGTCGCATTAGGTCGGACGCCAGGGTGTGCCTGAACCGATGGGGAGTCATCCGAGTCCCTACTATCGCCGTTAGCTTTCTATACATTGCCTCAATCTGATTAATATCCATAGTTTCTCGTCTGTAATGCGAGGAGAACCTGTTGACGTTGAATAGCTGGTCCGTGGCTTTGAAATGCAGAGAGTCTGCCCACGCTACAACGCGGTCTATGTACTCATAAAGAGGTCCAGGAATGGGTAGGAGAAATTCTTTGTGAGTCTTGTCTCCTTCGCTTCGAACATTAATAGTTCTACGTCTTAGGCAGATGTCTCGTCTCTGTATACTTAATAAAGAATTCAGGCGAATTCCGGTGTAGTGAAAGGTTTCGTAGACAGATAGCCAGAACCAAGCAGGGGTTATGCTGCTACGTTCGCCTGATACCCGTTCGATCTCTTGTAGCCTGATAAGCTGGTTGCGGCCCTGAGTAATGGCCTCGTGAGGTACAGTTTTTTTCCGCTTTCTGGGTGGAACTACAGAGGTGTCAGTGAAGGGGTTTTTACGGAGCGTCAATAGGTCTTGAGAAATGGCGTATCCGAAAAGCGTTTTGAGATGACTCGCGTACGTGTTCCAGCTGCGCTTCGCTAAGCCTGAATCCAAGGCCTCCTTGCGCCAGATCAAAACATCTCGATGATGTAGCTTTTCCAGTTCGACGTCATCGCCGAATCTCCGGGTTAATGCTCGAGCAGCTGCTAGGTATATAGTTCTAGTCGCTGGCCTGAGGTCGTGAGTGTCGTTGTATTCGCTAGCGATATCGATGATGTTCAAATTTCGCTAGCTCCCATATCCTGCAAACGAAGGCTAATATTATCGAATGGCGTATGCGTGAAGATTGCACCAGGGTCCTTCAAAAGATAGCCTTTAAGCAGTTTGGATTTCCGCGGGCCGATCACCTCGCATGTCCATATATTAAGATTGTCCGGTGTCTTGCGGTTAGTTTTGAGTTTTTCAAATCCGCGTTGAACTAGCTGCCAGGTTTCAATTCTTCTCGCGTTAGCTTCCCTCTGTAGGTAAGGATGCTCCAGGGCATAGCGCTTGAATAATCCGGGGCTGACGAGAAACGCAGTGCCATCCACTGTGTGAATCATTGCTTTGGCATCGTTGATCACCAGCGTGTGTGAAAGCACGCC
Source organism: Pseudomonas oryzihabitans (assembly GCF_032027545.1). Classification (GTDB taxonomy): domain Bacteria; phylum Pseudomonadota; class Gammaproteobacteria; order Pseudomonadales; family Pseudomonadaceae; genus Chryseomonas; species Chryseomonas oryzihabitans_F. Next base: position 24,226 of record NZ_JAVSJB010000031.1, read on the forward strand.
CTGCCGCGCCCAAGCTATGAAAGCTTGGCCGAGATCAACTGTGTCCTTAGCCGAAATTGCCTCTTCAGATAGGTGCTCGGCGATGCAATTAGTGACGTTGTTTCCGGTGACGTCAGGGAGCAGCTGAGAAGCTAGAATTTCTGAAGATGAAGCCGCTTCACCAAAGAGCTCATCTGCTAGTGCAAGGGTCTCGTCCATGGGGTCCAAACCGGTCTGGAGTGCGGGCGGCGGCAGTGTTTCGGATGAGGACACCTCTTGTGAAGATGTGACATACGTCACGCTTTGTGGTATCGGGAATGATGGCGTAATGATGTCGGTCGCGGGTGCAGGCCGCTGCTGATCTAGCTCAGTGTCTTCCGGCTGCTCAAGTGTGAAAATGCCGGTAAATGGAGCTGGTCGATCTGCGGGATCTGGCCAAATCAACGCGGGGGAAACCTTGAGTAAGGTGAAGGTGTTCTTCCAGCCGTGGCCGGTGTCGATCGTTGCCTTCCAGATAGCCTTGTCCTGAGCGTTGACCTGGATGATGGCCTGGTCCTGGATCAGGTTGAAGAATGGAGCGTTCGACGTTGGGATACCTTCTACGCCTTGGGAGAGCATCAGTGCCCGCAGCTGGTCTGAGGCAGGCTTGCTGACGAGCCATAGCGCATCCTGGGTCAGCCACCCGTCCGAGGGTCCTTCTGGCTGGTTCAGCTTGAACTTCTCGATCACCAGGGCACGTAGCCCATCGGCCAGCTGACGCTGGATCGTGTTCTTGGGGGCCTCCATCGCACGTTGCGGGTTGGCACCGAGCTCTTGAGCGACACTCGCCTGGTCGGCTTGGACGATCATCTCTCCGAGGACGCCTGCGTGCTGGTACTGCCCGGCCAAGACGAAGATGAGCGATGACCATAGCTCGCGGTAGCCACTGAGCCAGTCCAGTACGTGGGGCGGCAGCACCTGGAAATAGACGAGTGCTGAGGCAGCGCCATGAAGCTGGTAGTCACGACCTTTGACGTATCTGAAGCGGTAGGGCTTCTCAATGCGACCGTGCCAGGGGTGCCATGGCTTGCCGTCCTCGAGGACGACCTCGATGTCGACGGCGATCTTGCCCAAGTCGTGGAGGAGGGCGCCGTAGGCTACCGCTGCTGACCAAGCTTCGGCCTGAGCTGCTTGTGACTCAGGCGGTGCGCCGATGGGAAGGAGGTAGTTCTGCCGGATCTTGAGTGCGTAGGCGACAATCTCCAGCCCGTGGTCGAGCAGGCCCCCGGGATAGGCGTGGTGGTGGTTTTCCGAAGCTGGAAGCTGCTGGACCAGATCAGCGTAGCGCCCGAGAGGATCCCGATAGAGTGAGGCGAACTGCTCGCGGGACAGCGACGTCCGCTGCCAGATGTTCTCGATGAGCTTCTGCCGGCGGGGTAGCGCCAGGAGATCCTGGCCTGCAGACGGCCGGGTGAAGCCCTGTTTGCTGGGCCCTGCAGGCGCGGAGGGTGGGGCTTTCTTCCTGAAAAAGAGATAGAACATGGCATGCCCTTGGTGGTTCTTGGGCCTGCGTTGTCGATCAGTGAGGTCGGCCGGACAATGGTAAACCGCTATCACTACTCAGGAGGTTGGGGCGGCGGATGGCTACTATGGCCGGGAGCCTTAGGACCCTTTGCTCTTCGCAGCCA
>NZ_JAVSJB010000032.1:0-25687 GCF_032027545.1 Pseudomonas oryzihabitans
AGCCCAGTCGAACCTCGTAGGAGCGGCCCATGGCCGCGATAGGTTGCCCGGTGGATGAGGCTGTGCCGTCAGACAGTAGTGTGGAAAACGGCACAGCTTTTTCCACATGGAGTTCGCCACGAGGGGTTCCCTCATCCCAGCCCTCTCCCAGAGGAAGAGGGAGCGCTTCGAGCGGATGTTCCTCTTCGGTGGCTCTCGATAAGAAAGTTGCCTCTACCACGCAGGTACCCTGTAGGAGCGGCCGCATCGGCGGACGCCATGGCCGCGATTTGAAGCAGCAGCAACAGAGGTCCAAGTGGTGACCTAGGCAAACGCCCGACAGTAGCCTGATACCAATCAATCAAGGAAAACGCCGGTTCTTGTGCTCACCCAGCTGGTTGGAAGCTCAGTGTGGACGGCGATCAGGGCTTTAGTGACGGGCAGTACATGGTAGCCCCGCCTGGGCGACTTCCTTGCACGGCTCATCTAACCTGCGCCGTCTCACCCAAGCCTGCGTCGAGTGCGACTTCGATCCGCTTCCGCCAGTGTTTTCGCAGAGCTACCGAGGCCCTGTCCGACGCTAATTCACGAACCCTCGAACAGGCTCTGACACTCAGACCTCTCGGTGATCCGGGTACTGGTGCTCGAATACCCGAGTCACTTCCGCAGCGTGCCAACTGACCGCATCGGCGGCTTGCGGCGCGCCTGCCAACGCCCCCAGGCGCAACGCGCAATCGAAGAAGCCCTCCCGCGGCAGGCGGCTGCCGCTCTGGCTGACCACCAGGGCACTACGCAGCGGCCGCCCTTCGCGGCGGTCGAGCGCGGCCAGGTATTCCAGGGCGGCGGTCAGGGTCACCATGGCCGGCTGCGGTAGCCCCACCCGCTCGATCACCGAGCGGTAGGTCAGCAGGCTACGGCTGCGGCGGGCGCTTTCCAGTTCGTCCAACAGGGCCAGCCAGTGCAGGCGGCTGATACGTAGGGTCAAGAGCGCTCAATCCCGCAATTGGTCGAGGGCGACGCCCGATGCAGGACGCTCGTGTTTGTCAGGCAGCGCCGCCAGGGCGGCCTGCTGGGTGGCGGATCTGTTGTCACGCCAGGCGCGGAAGGCATCGAGTTCATCACTGCACGCCTTGCCGACCCAGGCCAGCACGGCCAGGTCGTCGAGCAGGCCGAACATGGGTACCCAGTCGGGGATGAGATCGATGGGCAGGAGGAAATAGACCAGGCCGCCGGCCACGGTCAGCAGCGTCTTGCGACTCACGCCGCGATACTGGCCACGCCACCAGGCCAGCAACAGCTGGTGGAACAGACCCAGGGTCTCCCGGGCCTCGCCCAGCTTGAGACCCCGCTTGCTGGTCTTGCGCGCCACACCCAGCAGCAGCGCGGGCAGGCGGCCGCGAATCAGCAGGCGCTGGGCGAGTCCCAGGTAGCGATCAAAATTCTTCGGTGGCTTCATGGGCACCTCGAGCGTTGAACAGGATTCAAGCGGACTTCCCTGGCGCGGGGCCGGTACGCAAGGAATCTGATCGCAAAGGGCCTGCAGGGTTTCCTGGGCCCAATGCAAAACGCCCTGCTAGGCAGGGCGTTGGTGAGCGCGAACCGGCTTATTTCTTGGCCGGTGCCTTCTCGGCAGCAGCCGGGGCATCGGCGGCCGGAGCGGCCGGTGCATCCTCGGCGTCCGCGGCGGCGGCGTCCTTGATGCCCAGCAGCTCCAGGTCGAACACCAACACCGAGTTGGCCGGGATCGCCGGGCTCGGGCTCTGGGCGCCGTAGGCCAGTTCGGAGGGGATGTACAGCTTGATCTTCTCGCCGACGTGCATCAGCTGCAGCGCCTCGACCCAACCCGGGATCACGCCGTTGACCGGCAGATCGATCGGGGTGCCACGCTTGATGGAGCTGTCGAACACGGTACCGTCGACCAGCTTGCCCTCGTAGTGCACGGTGACCACGTCGGTGGGCTTGGGCTGCGGGCCGTCGGCCTTCTTGACCACTTCGTACTGCAGGCCGGAGGCGGTGGTGATCACGCCAGGCTTCTTGCCGTTCTCTTCAAGGAATTTCTTGCCGGCCTTGGCGTTGTCTTCACTGACCTTGGCCATCTTCTCTTCGGCGCGCTTCTGCAGCGCGGCGAAGGCTTCGGTCAGCTGCTGATCGGTCAGCTTCTGGTCCTTCTTGCCGACGGCGTCTTCGATGCCCAGGGCAACGGCCTTGGGATCCAGGTCATCGATACCTTCCTGGGCAAGGCTCTTGCCCATGTTCAGGCCGATACCGTAGGACGCCTTCTGGGCCGGGCTTTCCAGCTCGACCTTGGGCTTGGAGTCGCAGCCGCTCAGAACCAGACCCACCAGGGCCACCGCTGCTGCCAACCGATACTGTTTCATGTTGATTCCTTATCCGTGCGCATCGTGCGCGTTCAAATAACTGATCGAGCTTACAAGGAGACCTGCTCGCTTGCCATCGCCAGGCCTCTAAATGGCTGCAAAGGATAAGATTTCAAGCTTATGTCTGCCTGAACGTTGCGTGAACGAGGTGCAGGCATCGATTCCACCAGGCTGCGACCGCCAGCCGCAAGGGCACGACTGGCGCCTTCCCAGGGGTTAAACTGGCGCCTTCCTCCGCGCTTGCTAGAGACGTTCATGTTCGAGCCCAATGATCTGAATCGCCCGCCCCTGGAACTCGCCCGCGAATCACGCAAGGCCGGCGGCTACGGTCTGCTGTACTCGGTGCTGCTGGCCATCGGCATCCTGCTCTACCACCACTGGGTACCGGCCGCCTTCCCCGGCAGCCTGCTGCAGATGTCCATGGCGCTGCCCATCATCCTGTTCGTGGGTAGCGCCATCTATTACCTGACAATGGTGCGCAAGTGCGAACGCCTGCAGCGTGAGGAAGACGACAAGGCCGGTAAGACCAAGCGCCGCTAGCCACGCTGAACGTCGCCGCCAAGGCCCGGTCGATTGCAGACGGCGACCGGCGCGGGAGGCGCGATGCTGACCATCACCGATCTGCACAAGAGCTATCCAACCCCCCAAGGCCCGCTACCGGTCCTGCGCGGCGTGGATCTGCATCTCGGCCAGGGCGAGAGCCTGGCCCTGATGGGCGAGTCCGGCAGCGGCAAGAGTACCCTGCTGCATCTGGTCGCCGGACTCGACCGGCCTGATCGCGGGCGCATCGAGACGGCCGGGCAGACGCTGTCAGCGCTCGATGAACGGGCCCTGGCGCGCTGGCGGCGCGAGGGCATCGGGCTGATCTTCCAGCAGTTCAACCTCATCGCCAGCCTATCGGTGGCCGACAACCTCGCCTTCCAGGCCCGTCTTGCCCAACGCCACGATCCGCGCTGGCAGCAGACCCTGGCCGAGCGCCTGGGCCTTGCCGCGCTGTTGGATCGCTATCCGGAGCAACTCTCGGGTGGCCAGCAGCAGCGGGTGGCCCTCGGGCGCGCCCTGGCCTCGCGCCCGCCCCTGCTGCTGGCCGACGAGCCCACCGGCAATCTCGACGAAGGCAGCGGCGACCAAGCCCTGGCGCTACTGCTGGAGCTGGTCGCCGAGACCGGCAGCAGCCTATTGATGGTGACCCACAGCGCCCGCATCGCCGGCCACTTGGATCGAACGCTGCACCTGGCGCGGGGCAGGCTGGTCCTGGCTGACGAGCGCGGCTCATGAGGCTGCTCTACTGGAGCCTGCACGGCCTGGCCAGCCACTGGCGGCGGCACCCCCTGCAACTGGCCGGGCTGATCGCCGGATTGTGGCTGGCCACTGCCTTGCTGATCGGCGTATTGGCCCTCAATGCCCAGGCGCGGCAGAGCTATGCCCAGGCCAGCGCCCTGTTCGGCGCCGATCAGGCCAGCCTGGAAGCCCACGATGGCGGTCGCTTCCCCCAGGCGCTGTTCGTCGAACTGCGCCGGCAGGGCTGGCCGGTGTCGCCCGTCCTGCAGGGACGTCTCGCCCTCGCCGAACGCGAGCGGCCGGTGCCCCTGGTCGGTCTGGAACCGGTCAGCCTGCCTGCCGATCGGGGCGTCGCAGCCAGGACTTCGCCCGAGGCCCTGCTGGAGTTTCTCAGCCCCCAGGGCACCACCTGGATCGCCCCGGAAACCCTGCGTGAATGGCAACTCCGGGATGGTGCCGTGCTACACCGCACGGATGGATCGCCTCTGCCGCCGCTGCGCAGCCGTACCGGCCTGGCTCCCGGCACCCTGGTCATGGATATCGGCCAGGCCCAGCGACTGCTGGCGGCGCCGGAACTGCTGTCCCGCCTGATCCTGCCCAAGACTTTCCAGCGCGACCTGCCGCCGCTGGCAGGCCCGTCCCTGCAGCGGGTCGAGAGCGACCAAGGCAGCGAACTCGACCGCCTGACCGACAGCTTCCACCTCAATCTCCTGGCACTCGGCCTGCTGGCTTTCGCCGTGGGTCTGTTCATCGTCCAGGCGGCGATCGGCCTGGCCCTGGAACAACGCCGTCCGCTGCTGCGTACCTTGCGCGCCTGCGGGCTTTCGGCCGCGACCCTGGTACTGGCGCTGGCCCTGGAGCTGAGTCTCATCGCCCTGGTAGCCGGTGGACTTGGCGTGGTCAGCGGCTACGGCCTGGCCGCGCTGTTGTTGCCAGACGTGGCCGCCAGCCTGCGTGGCCTCTATGGCGCGGAGGTCGCCGGCACCCTGACCCTGAGCCCGGCCTGGTGGCTCGCCGGACTCGGCCTCAGCCTGGGCGGCGCCCTGCTGGCCGGGGCCGACGGTCTCTGGCGTGCGGCGCGGCTGCCCCTGCTGGCCCTGGCCCAGGGCGAGGCCTGGCGTGCAGCTCATGGCCGTTGGCTCAGACGCCAGGCCCTGGCCGCCGTGCTGGCAGCCTTGGTCGCACTCGGCCTGTTGCTGGGCGGCGACAGCCTGGGCAGCGGACTGGCCCTGCTGGGCTGCCTGTTGCTGGCTGCGGCGCTGGCGTTGCCCCCCTTGCTCAGCGCCCTGCTCGATCTCCTGCTCGGCCGGGCGCGCCGGCCCCTGCTGCGCTGGTTCCTCGCCGATGCCCGCCAGCAGTTGCCAGGACTGTCCCAGGCGCTGATGGCCCTGCTCCTCGCCCTGGCCGCCAATGTCGGCGCCGGCAGCATGACCGAGGGCTTTCGCCGGACCTTCGACGACTGGCTCGACCAGCGCCTGGCCGCCGAACTCTATCTGCGCCCGCAAGATGACCGCCAGGCGGCCAGCCTGCTCGCCTGGCTGCCTGGACAACCCGGCGTCCGCGCGGTGCTGCCGGTCCACGAAGTCGAGACGGCGCTGCAAGGCCAGCCCACTACCTTCAGCGGCGTGGTGGACGATGCCCTCTATCGCCAGCACTGGCCGCTGCTGGATGGGTCTGCGACCACCTGGACAGCCTTCTTCGCCGGCGACGGCGTGATGCTCAGCGAACAGCTGGCGCGGCGACTGAAGGTAGCCGGGGGGCAGACACTCGAATTGGTGGGGAACCAGGGCCGTTGGTCCGCCCCCATCCTCGCCACCTACGCCGACTACGGCAATCCCCACGGTCACCTGCTGCTGCCGCAGGAGCGGCTACGGGCACTCTGGCCGGACGCCAGCCTGGTCCGCATCGTGGTCCGCATGGCGCCGGAGCAGGTGGACGCCCTGCGCAGCGAGCTGCAGCAGCGCTTCGCCCTGGATGCCAGCCGCTCCATCGACCAGGGCCAGTTGCGTCACTACGCCGATCAGGTCTTCGAGCGCACCTTCAGCGCCACTGCCGCGCTCAACGCCCTGACCCTGGCGGTGGCCGGCCTGGCGTTATTCATCGCCTTGCTTGGCCAGGCACAGCGCCGGCTCGGCCAGCTCGCCCCGCTGTGGGCGCTGGGGATCGAACGCCCCCGCTTGATCCTGCTGAGCCTGGGCCAATTGCTCGGCCTTGCCTTGCTGACCCTGTCGCTCGCGATCCCCTTGGGCATCCTGCTCGCCTGGTGCCTGGTAGCCATAGTGAACGTCCAGGCCTTCGGCTGGCGCCTGCCGCTGCAGGTGTTTCCCGGACAACTGCTAGCGCTGTCCGGCATCGCCCTGCTGGCGACCCTACTGGCCACCGCCTGGCCGCTGCTGCGCCTGCAGCGCAGCCAACCCCTGGATCTACTGCGAGAACTCGGCAATGAACGCTAGGGCGCTGCTGCTCGTCTTCCTGCTGCTCGCCGGTTGCGATGAGCAGCCCCCCGCCGAAGGCTTCGCCGGCCTTGGCCAGGGCGGCGAGCACTTCGCCCCGGTGGTGCCGGGCAAGGTCTTCAGCTTTCCCGCCGACCACGGTGCCCATCCGGATTTTCGCATCGAGTGGTGGTATGTCACCGCCAACCTCAGCGATGCCCAGGGCCATCGCTACGGCGTGCAATGGACACTGTTCCGCAACGCGCTGCGCCCAGGCGCCGACCAGCCCGGCTGGAGCAATGGCAACCTCTGGCTGGGGCACGCCGGCCTCACCAGCGAGACCCGGCAGTTCTCCGCCCAGACCCAGGGCCGCGGCGGCAGCGGCCAGGCGGGAGTGATAGCCGCGCCCTTCTCCGCCTGGATCGATGACTGGCGCCTGACCGGCGACCTCAGCGGCCAGGCCCAGGTCGCGGCCCGCGGCCCTGGCTTCGCCTATCGCCTGGACCTCACCGCCCACGGCCCGCTGGTGCTGCAGGGCGAAGGCGGCCTGAGCCGCAAATCCGCCAGCGGCCAGGCGTCCTACTACTACAGTCAGCCCTTCTTCCAGGCCAAGGGCGAATTGGAGATCGAGGGACGCCGTGTCCCGGTCAAGGGCCTGGCCTGGCTGGATCGGGAATGGAGCAGCCAGCACCTCGCCGCCGACCAGCTCGGCTGGGACTGGTTTTCCCTGCACCTGGACGACGGTCGTCAGCTGATGCTCTACCGCCTGCGCCAGGCCGACGGCCAGCACTATCTGTTCGGCAATCTCATCGCCGCCGATGGCCACAACCAGCCGCTGCCCCCCGGCGCTATCCATCTCGCGCCGCTGGCCACGCACAAGGTGGCCGGACGCGAGGTACCGGTGCGATGGTCCATCACCCTGCCTGGCCAAGGCATCGCGCTGCGCATCGCTGCCCTCAATCCGGATGCCTGGATGGCCCTGGGCACGCCCTATTGGGAAGGGCCAGTCAGCGTCGACGGCAGCGCCAAGGGGGTGGGCTATCTGGAGATGACCGGTTACTAGCGGCGCAATCGAATCGATTGGACGCGATAAAGCTCACGTCAGCACGACGACCCAGACCGGAACTCCCAACCCCGCTCCCGCCTCGAATCCCTATCTCTCCCCTGCCGCCGCGCAGGGCTCGTCAGCGTGATAACCGAGGTGTCTCGATGAATGTCAAAGAGCTGAATCAGCAGGTCAAGGCCGGTGCGGTCAAGGAAGTCAACCTGGTGTCCATGGAAGGAGGCTCCTACGTCATCCATGCACTGGTGGAAGGCACCTCGGTACCGGTCGCCGACGACAAGGGTGCCACCCTGCACGTTGCCTCGGTGGAAGAGGCGCGGCGCATCCTCGATGACGTCAAGGAGGTACGCCTGTTCATCGCCCAGCCGGCGGTCTATGAAGAGATGGTCGGCCAGCCGGTGAGCCAGACCGAGTCGCGCGAAGAGATCCCGCTGCGCTCGAAGATCGAGAATCGCTGATCCGCTCGCCGTCGCCGGCGGCCGACGGCGACACCTCTCCATTCTGCACCCGGACCCCGGACTTCTCTGAACGGCGGCGTCCTCTCGCGCTCTGCCCGGGCAAGGCATCTGCACAGGGAAATTTGTTATATTATAACAAATTCATTGTCACCTGAGGATAACGCCATGTCCGCCGCCACGCCCGGCTACGCACCCGCTCGCTCCAACGAGGAAATCGCCTGTCTCGCCGGTGCCAAGGCCGCCTTGCACACCTGGGCCGCGACCGTCGCCACCCGCGATGTGGAAGCCATCCTTGCACTCTATGCGCCCGACGCCATCCTGGTGCCGACCCTGTCCAACGAAGTCCGGGATTGCCAGGACAGCCGGCGTGAATACTTCCGCAACTTCCTCGCCAATGAGGGACTGGTCTGCGATATCCAGATCTTCAAGAAACGCGTGAGCCACAAGCTGAGCACCGTGGTGGTCGGCGGCCTCTACGTGTTCCATTACCGCGACGGCGACAGCGCCGTGAGCGTCCCAGCCCGCTTTCTCTTCACCTTCGAGCAGATTGACGGACGCTGGCTGATCACCGGCCACCACTCCTCCCGAGAGGCCTGACCTAGAGCGGTTGCATTTTGTAAAACTGCAACCCTTGCCGAATGTGCGTGAGTTCGAAATCCTGTCTCGGTGACCCGGGCCCCTCTGACGGTATGTGCCGCCATGTCGAGTCATAGTCTTGAAACTTGACTAAGGAGGGGCTCATGAACGCCCTGCATGCATTCTTCTTCGCCGACTTCCTCGGCACCGCCACCTGGATGTGGCTCACCTTCTTCGCCGTCGTCATCGCCCTGCTGGCTTTCGACCTAGGCGTACTCCACAAGGAGAACAAGCCCATCGAGGTGAAGGAGAGCCTGCTGCTCTCCGCCGGCTACATCACCGCGGGCCTGCTGTTCGCCCTCTTCGTCTGGCAGCTCAAGGGCGCCGATGCCAGCCTCGACTACGTCACCGGCTTCCTCATCGAGAAGTCGCTGTCCATGGACAACGTCTTCCTCATGGCGGTGATCTTCGGCTTCTTCGCCATCCCCCGTGAATACCAGCACCGGGTGCTGTTCTGGGGCATCCTCGGGGTGATCGTGCTGCGCGCCATCATGATCGGCCTCGGCGCGGCCTTGATCCATCAGTTCGACTGGATCCTCTATATCTTCGGTGCCTTCCTGGTGATCACCGGGGTCAAGATGCTGTTCGCCAAGGTGGACGAGGAGCCCAATCTCGACGACAACGTCTTCATCAAGTTCCTGCGCAAGAAACTGCGCGTGACCGATGAGATGTACGGAGAGCACTTCTTCGTGCGCAAGCCCGATGCCAGTGGCAAGACGGTGCTCTGGGCGACGCCCATGTTCCTCGCGCTGATCGTGATCGAGTGCGCCGACCTGGTGTTCGCGGTGGACAGCGTGCCGGCCATCTTCGCCATCACCCAGGACCCCTTCATCGTCTACACCTCGAACGTCTTCGCCATCCTCGGCCTGCGTGCCCTGTACTTCGCCCTGGCGGCGATGATCCATCGCTTCGCCTACCTCAAGTACGCCCTGGCCCTGGTGCTGGTGTTCATCGGCTGCAAGATCTTCCTGGTGGGCATCATCGGCAAGATCCCGCCGGCGATCTCCCTGAGCGTCACCCTCGGCCTGCTGGCCGGCGGCGTTCTGGTCTCGCTGTACAAGACCCGTGGCGAAGCCAAGCAGGCTTCCGCCGGTCATCCAGCACGCGACTCGCTGAACAAACCTTCCTGACCTAGGAGCAGACGACCATGACCGCTAAAGCCTTCCTCGGTCTCGCCAGTATCCTCCTGCTGCTCGGCCTCGGCGGCTGCGACAGCGCCGAGAAGGCCGCCGACAGCTTCGCCACCAAGGTGGAGCAGGCTGCCCGGGAACAGGCTCGGGAAACCCTGGGCGGGACCCTCGACGAACTCAACAAGAAGGTCGACGAGGCCCAGAACCAGACGCGCGCCTGGCTGGACCAGCACAGGCCCAAGGAGAAGGAAGAGGCTTCGTCGCCCAGGGCTACCAGATCGGTGGAGGGGGTGGAGACATGAAGAGGTGATGCGGTTGCTCTCATGGCAAAGATAATCGACAGACCAATTGCCTAATCGCGGCCATGGGCCGCTCCTACACTTGACCTCAACTGTAGGAGCGGCCCATGGCCGCGATTAGGCGTCAATAGCGCGACAAAAATCCCATTGCCGCGACGGTCCTCAAAGCACCGTCACGATCTCCTGCCGGTGTACCTTGCCCGCCACCGTCACTTCCAGCTCATCACCCTCCTCCCGACCGAGCAATGCCTGGCCCAGGGGCGCCCGGGGCGAGATCACCAGCACCTCCTGCTCATCCAGCCGTACCTTGAGACCTGCCGCATCCGGCCCCAAGAACAGCCAGCGGCTGCCCGTTGCCGTAGCCAACTCGATCAGAGCCCCGACGCGGATGCCATCGGTCATGGCCGTGGGCGTCAGGGCGCGGTAGGCGGCTAGCGCCAGTTCGATCTCGTGCAGCCGCCGCCGCTGGCCATCGGCGAGATAGGCCGCCTCCAGCCCACGGGTGTCGTACTTGTTCTCGGCCTTGCTCTCGCTATGGGTGGCCGCCTCGTGGCTGGCCGCCAGCTGTTGGCTGATCACCTCGCGGTCGGCTTCCAGCGCTTGAAGAATGAGGGTGAGCAGTCGTGCCTTGTCCATGAACCGGTCGCCAGGGTAAAGGGTGCGAGCCTAAGGCCTAAGGCCGAGCTCCGCCAGCGCCCTGGTGCGCCTGTCCGCTCGCCAGAACCCACGTTCGAGCCGTCGGTCAGTAAGAGGCGAGATGTAACAGGATCGAACAGATGCGCACCCGTACCGGACTTACCCTGCTGGCCCGCGGCGGCTATGCCGCCCGTGGCCTCGTCTATCTGATCATCGGCGTGCTGGCCTTGCTGGCCGCCCGCGGCTCCGGCCAGCCAGCGGACAGCCACGACAGCCTGGAGGCACTGCTCGCCCAGCCCTTCGGGCATTTCCTGGTCGGCCTGGTGGTGGTCGGCCTGGCCGCCTTCGCCGCCTGGCGCGTCCTCCAGGCACTCCGTGACGTGGATGGCCATGGACGCAAGCCCAAGGGGCTGGTGATCCGCGCCGGACTGCTGGTCGGTGGCCTCACCTATGGCGCCCTCGCCTTCTTCGCGCTGGGTCTGCTGGTCAGTGGTCTGCGCCAGGGCGGTGGCTCAGGTGGCGAGACCAACGACTTCCTACAGATGCTGCTCAGCTGGCGCTATTCCAATCTGCTGGTGTACGTCGCTGCGCTGATCCCATTGGGCGTAGGCCTGGCGCACTTCGTGAAGGGCTGGAAAGCCAGCTTCGAGCGCTATCTCGAAGCCAGTCCCGAACAACTGCGCCTGATCCGTCCCATCGGCCGCTTCGGCCTGATCGCCCGCGGCGTGGCCTTCGTCGAGATCGCCATCCTGCTGGTCGTCAGCGGCTCGCGCTACCAGGCGCTCCATCCGCCGGGCATGAAGGATGCCCTGAATGGCCTGCAGAACCTCCCCTTCGGCGGCCTGGTCCTGTCGGTCATGGGCCTCGGGCTGATCGCCTTCGCCCTCTACAGCTTCGCCGAAGGCTATTGGCGACGCATCGACATGGATCTGCCGGACATGGGTGGGTCGCTGCGCCAGGTGTTGCCGCGCTAGACCAGGGCCAGCCGCTCGCGCATGGCGCGCCAGTGGCTGCCTTCCCAGAAGACTTTGTCGCACTGCGGACAACTCAGGAAACGCAAGTGACGCTCCCGCACCCGCGGCGGAAGTCGCTCGGCGACCTCCTCCAGGGTCACGGCCTGCAAGAGCGAATTGCAGGCCAGGCAGCGAGAGAAGGGCGCTGCCCAGGTACGCAGGCCCAGGCGTTCGTAGAGTTCACGCAACTGCGCCTCGGGCCGCAAGGCATGCACGTAGCAGCCGTAGATTACCTGCCGGCGCTTGAGCAATTCGCGATCCCGAGTGAGCAGGACGCGCTCTTCGTGCCGGGCGAGATCGGCCAGGGCGGGATCGGCATAGGCGTTGTCGTAGAGGGTGTCGAAACCCGCCATGCGCAACCGCCGCGCCAGGGCCCCCAGATGGGCATCGGCGACGAAGCGCGGCCGCCCTGGCAGCTGGTTGCGGATAGTACCGGACACCCCGGCGCCGCCGAACGCCGAACGCCGAGGCAGGATGAACGACCACCTCGTCACCCTCGCCCAGCCGCCGTGTCAACTCGGCGGGTTCGCCGTTGACCAGCAGCAAGCCGACCTCGGTATGGGGTACGCCGAGGGCCTCGATCTGATGCTTGGCGCTCGCCACCGCGGCGCACTCGACCCAGGTCGCCCGTCCCCGGTGGGCCGGGGCCAGGAAACGTTCGAGCGTGCCATGGAAGCGGAAACGGGCCTGGGTCATGCCCTCACTATGCCAGCGCCCGGCCCGGCCAGGCGTCGCGTCCGATGGATGACCCGCGTCAGGCCTCCACCTGGCTCCACTGCTTGTTCAGCCGCTTGTCCGACACCGGCATCCGCGTGCCCAGCTGCTGCGCCCAGAGGGACACCCGGTACTCTTCCAGCATCCAGCGATAGAGCTCCAGGTTGGCGTCGCGCTTGCCCTCCTGGCCATGCTTGGCGGCACGCGCACGGTATTGCTCCCAGAGACCGGCCAGCTCGCCGCTCCAGACGCGATCGCGCTGCACCTGGCCACCGAGCTTGTCGAAGCGCTGCTCGATGGCCTTGAGGTAGCGCGGATATTCCTTGAGCCATTCCAACGGGGTATCCCGGACGAAACCGGGATAGACCAGATTGCCCAGCTGCGCCTTGATGTCGTTCAAGGCCACCGCCTGGGCCAGGTCGATGCGCCCCTTGAATTTCTTCTGCAGGCCGTGCCAGAGCTTGAGGATCTCCAGGGTCAGCCGCGCCAGGCGCTCGGCCTGTTCGGTCCAGCCACCCTTGCGCCGCTCGGCCAGCGAAGCCAGGCCGGCGCCATCGCGGGGCAGCTCGGGTTCGTCGACGAGGATGGCCGCGTCCAGGCTGGCCAGCAGGATGTCTTCCACCAGGGCTTCCGGGCGGCCCAGTTCGCGGTGCAGCAGGCCCAACTCGGTCAGTCCGGGCAACTTGCCGCGCAGGAACTTGGCCTGTTCCGCCAGTTGCTGCAAGAGCAGCCGCTGCAGGGCCCGACGATGCTGGTAGGCCGCTTCGGCCTGGGTGGAGAAGCGGCCTTCGCGGACCGTGCCCTGCTCGTCCACCAGCGCCGGATAGACCGTCATCGACAGCCCGGCCACCTGCTGCTGGGTCTTGGCGGCTACCTCGGCAAAGGCCTTGGCCTCCACCGGACGCTGCTCCTGGCGTTTCTGCACCGGCAAGGCCAGGGCCGCCTGGCTTTCCTGGGCGAAGCGCGCCGTCACCTCGGCCAGGTCGCGGCCCTCGCCCAGGGGTTTGCCCTGGGCATCGACCACTTCCAGGTTCATGCGCAGATGGGGGTCGAGTCCGGCCTCGGCTTCCGGCCAGGCCTCTTCCGGAATGCGCGTACCGGTCATGCGTTGCAGCTCGCGCCCGAGGGCCTCGTGCAGCGAGCCTTCGCCGAAGGCGATCTTGTCCAAGGCGGCGCGGACGAAATCCGGCACCGGCACGAAGTTCTTGCGCAGCGCCTTGGGCAGGTTGCGCACCAGGGCCACGCAGCGGTCATAGAGCAGGCCCGGTACCAGCCAGTCCAGGCGCTGCGGGGGCAACTGCGGCAACAGCGGCGCCGGTACCCGCAGGGTGACGCCATCGCGCGGATGGGTCGGATCGAATTCGTAGGATAGCGGCAGGGTCAGCTCGCCCAGGCGCAGGGTGTCCGGGTACTGGGCGGCGGTGACCTCGCTGGCTTCGCGAGCCAGGACGTCTTCCTCCCGCATGATCAGCAGATCCGGCTGCTTGGCGCTCTCGCGGCGGTACCAGCTGTCGAAGGTGGCGGTCTGGTAGACGTCCGCCGGCAGGCGCGCGGCGTAGTAGTCGAACAGCGTCTCCTCGTCGGCGAGGATGTCGCGCCGACGGGCCTTGGCTTCCAGCTCGTCGAGCCGCTCCAGCAAAGCCCGGTTGGCGGCCAGGCACTTGGCGCGGCTGTTGATCTCGCCGCGCACCAGGCCCTCGCGGATGAACAGCTCGCGGGCGGCGGGCGGATCTATGGGGCCAAAATGCACCGGACGGCGCCCGACCACGATCAGGCCATAGAGGCTGATCTGTTCGAAGGCCACCACCTGGCCACGCCTCTTCTCCCAATGGGGCTCCAGATGGGTCTTCTTGACCAGGTGCCCGGCCACCGGCTCGATCCAGTCCGGCTCGATCTTGGCCACCATGCGGGCGAACAGCTTGGTGGTCTCCACCAGTTCGGCAGCCATGATCCAGGTGGGCTTCTTGCGGCCGATGACGCTGCTGGGATGGATCCAGAAACGCCGCTGACGGGCGCCGAGATAATCGCCGTCTTCGCTCTTCTGGCCGATCTGGCTGAGCAGACCGGCCAGGATGGCCTTGTGCAGCGCCGCATAGCTGCGCGCCCGGACCGCCGCCTCGCTGGCCTCGGCCTGTTGCTGGGCCTTGGCGTTGACGTGCTTGTCGGTGGTCAGCAGCGGTTGGTCGGCGGCCTGAGCCGGTGCCGGCGACGAAGGCTCGGCCTTGTGCGCCTTGAGCCCCAGTTCGCGGCAGAGCAGATTGAGCTGGCGATGGGCATCGCGCCATTCACGCAGTCGCAGGTAGTTGAGGAAATGCTTGCGGCACCAGCTGCGCAGGGCATTGGAACCCAACGCCTGGCGCTGTTCTTCGAAGCCGTGCCAGAGATTGACCAGGGCGGCGAAGTCCGAATCCACGTCCTTCCACTGGGCGTGAGCCTGATCGGCCTGGGTCTGGCGATCCGCCGGGCGCTCCCGTGGGTCCTGCACCGACAGGGCGCTGGTAACGATCAGCACCTCGTTGAGACTGCCCTGCTCCGCCGCCTCCAGCAGCATGCGGCCCAGCCGCGGATCGATGGGCAGCCGCGCCAGTTGTCGACCGAGCGGCAGCAGGCGGCCCTCGACGTCTACCGCCGAGAGCTCCTGCAACAGGGTGAAGCCATCCTTGATCGCCTTGCCATCCGGCGGCTCGATGAAGGGGAAGTCTTCGATGCGGCCCAGGCGCAGATGCAGCATCTGCAGGATGACCGCCGCCAGGTTGGTGCGCAGGATCTCCGGGTCGGTGAAGGTCGGGCGACCGAGGAAGTCCTCTTCGCTGTAGAGGCGGATGCAGATCCCCGGTTCGACCCGACCGCAGCGGCCCTTGCGCTGGTTGGCACTGGCCTGGGAGATGGCCTCGATGGGTAGGCGCTGGACCTTGGCGCGGTAGCTGTAGCGACTGATGCGCGCGGTGCCACTGTCGATCACGTAGCGGATGCCCGGAACGGTGAGCGAGGTCTCGGCGACGTTGGTGGCGAGCACGATCTTGCGGCCGGGACGCGGCTGGAAGATCTTCTGCTGCTCGGCCGGGGTCAGCCGCGCGTAGAGGGGCAACACCTCGGTGAACCTGAGCTGGGCCTTGCGCAGCACCTCGGCGCAGTCGCGGATCTCGCGCTCACCGGGGAGGAACACCAGCACATCACCCGGGCGCTGGCCGACGCTGCGTTCGTGGGCCTCGATCTCGTCCAGCGCCTGGAGAATGCCCTGGTCCACGGAGAGGTCGTCCACCAGCCGCTCACCGTCTTCGTCCACCTCGGCGCTCAGGGGGCGGTACCAGGTTTCCACCGGATAGGTCCGCCCGGACACCTCGACGATGGGGGCGCCGTCGAAATGCCGGGAGAAGCGCTCCAGGTCGATGGTAGCCGAGGTGATGATCAGCTTGAGATCGGGGCGTCGCGGCAGCAGGGTCTTGAGGAAGCCCAGCAGGAAGTCGATGTTGAGGCTACGCTCGTGGGCCTCGTCGACGATGAGGGTGTCGTAGCGTTCGAGGAAGCGATCGTGCTGGGTCTCGGCCAGCAGGATGCCGTCGGTCATCAGTTTGATCAGGCTGGCGTCGGTGCTCTGGTCTTCGAAGCGCACCTGGTAGCCCACCATTTCGCCCAGGGGCGAGGCGAGCTCCTCCGCCACCCGGGCGGCCACACTGCGCGCCGCCAGCCGGCGGGGCTGGGTGTGACCGATCAGCCCATGCACTCCCCTGCCCAATTCCAGACAGATCTTGGGCAACTGGGTGGTCTTGCCCGAACCGGTCTCACCCGCGATCACCACCACCTGATGGCCGGCGATGGCGCGCTTGATCTCCTCACGCTTGGCGGCGATGGGCAAGGCATCGTCGTAGCGGATGCCCGGCACGCTGGCACGCCGCGCCTCGACCTTGGCGCAGGACGCCTGGAAACGCTCCAGCCACTGGGCTTCGCGGGCGGGATCGGGCTGTTTCTGCAGGGCCTGGAGCTGGCGTCTCAGGCGATGGCGATCGGCGTTGAAGGCCTGATCCAGATTGGCGGCGAGACGGGCAACGGAGGGGGTATCGGTCATGAAACTCTTTCGACGGCGGTCGCTTGGACCGGTAAGTGTAAAAGAGTTGGGGGGTGCGGCGGGGCTTTACAAGAACGGCAGGCGGAAAACAGTCCAGTGGAGCACCACTGCGCGACAGGCGTCGCGCAGCGTTTACGCAGAATTAGCGCTTGGCCTGGGCGTTAGCCATATTCAGCGCCGCCGGCGGCGTGCGCAGCGCCATGTCGAGGGACTGCAGAGCCTTCCAGGCATCCTGCTGCAGATCGGCCGGATCGGCATGATCGAACTTGATGTTCTCGGCGGCAGCGGGCAGCGGCGGACGACTACCGTAGATCAGCGCATAGAACACCGAGGCGGCCAGGTAGGTACCGGTAAAGGACGGATGGCTGCCGTCGGGCAGGAACAGGCCGGGTTGCGGCTGGTCTGCCAAGGCCTTCTGCCAGGCCTGCCCTACCGGAGCCAGCAGCGCACCGGTCTCCTTGGCCAGGGGGGTATAGACGCTGTCCAACTGGGCCTGCATGGTCGAGTTGTTCTGCCGCGCCCAGGTCAGGTAGAGAATGGGCTGGGCACCGTCCTTGCGGGCGAGATCAGCGATCAGGCGGACATACTGGCGGGTGAGGTCGGGATTCTTCACCGGCATCATGCTGTGATCCTGGATCACCACGTAGTCGTAGTTGGCCCTGGCCAGTTCGTCCTGAACATCATGGCGTTTCCAGTGTTCCTCGAGGCTGGCACCACCAAAGGTCACGTGCTTGACGTCCAGCGGGCGCGGCTGACCTGCATCGACGGACATTTGACGGACCATCGCCGGCAGATCGTTGACGAAGGTATAGCTGTTACCTACGAACAGGACGCGGATGGGCTCGCCGGCCCGTGCCTGACCGAGCACGGTGGAACCTAGCAGCAGAAGGCCCAGTACGGCCTGGCGGACGCGAATTCGCATGGTGAGTCCTCAAGGAAGAGGTCGGATAGATGACGGCAAAGTGCCGCCTGCGGTTTATACCCGAACCTCTTGCGAAAACCATGCTCGCTGCGTCGGCGCAGCGCTACCAGTCGACGAGAGGTAGCGCTGCGGCGGCTTGAGGGTAACGCGGTTACGCCTTCTTGAGCTCGGCGTCACGCAATTCCCGGCGCAGGATCTTGCCGACGTTGGTGGTCGGCAGGCTGTCGCGGAATTCCACCAGCTTGGGCCGCTTGTAGCCGGTGACATGGTCGTGCATGTGCTTGAGCACCTGCTCGGTGGTCAGGGAAGCACCGGGCTTGGGCACCACGAACACCTTGATCTTCTCCCCCGCCACCTCGTCGGGGATGCCGATGGCGGCGCACTGCAACACGCCGGGCAGTTGCGAGAGCACCTCTTCCAGCTCGTTGGGATAGACGTTGAAGCCGGACACCAGAATCATGTCCTTCTTGCGGTCGACGATGCGCAGGTAGCCGTCCGGCTCGATCACCGCGATGTCGCCGGTACGCAGCCAGCCCTCGGCATCCAGCACCTCGGCGGTGGCCTCGGGGCGCTGCCAGTAGCCCTTCATCACCTGGGGACCCTTGACGCACAGCTCGCCCGGTGTATCGAAGCCCAGCGCCACGCCATCGGCGTCCACCACCTTGCAATCGGTACCCGGCACCGGGACGCCGATGGTGCCCAGGCGGAGGCGCTCCAGGGGATTGAAGCTCACCACCGGACTGGTCTCGGTCATCCCGTAGCCTTCGCAGATGCCGCAGCCGGTGACCTCCTGCCAACGTTGCGCCACCGCCTGCTGCAGCGGCATGCCACCGGAAAAGGTGACCTTGAGGCCGGAGAAGTCCAACTGGCGGAACTCCTCGTTGTTGCATAGCGCGGCGAACAGGGTATTGAGGCCGACGAAGCCGTTGAAGCGCCACTGCTTGAGTTCCTTGACCATGGCCGGCAGGTCGCGTGGATTGGTGATCAGGACGTTGTGGTGGCCGAGGATCAGCATCGCCATGCAGTGAATGGTGAAGGCATAGATGTGATAGAGCGGCAGGGGCGCGATCATCACCTGAGCGCCCTCGCCCAGGTACTTGGTCATCAGCACCTGGCACTGCAGCATGTTGGCGACCAGGTTACGGTGGGTGAGCATGGCGCCCTTGGCAATGCCGGTGGTACCCCCGGTGTATTGCAGGACGGCGACGTCCTCGCTCGCCGGATCAGCATCGACGAACTCGACGTGCTCGCCCTTGGTCATGGCATCGACGAAGCGTATCGCATGGGGGATACGGTAAGGCGGCACCATCTTCTTGACGTGACGCACCACGGCATTGACCAGCAGCCGCTTGAAGGTCGGTAGCAGATCCCCGACCTCGGTGACGATGACGTGCCGGATATCGGTCTGCGGCAACACCTGTTCGGCCAGGTGGGCCATGTTGGCCAGACAGACCAGCGCACGCGCCCCGGAATCCTTGAACTGATGCTGCATCTCGCGGGCGGTGTACAGCGGATTGGTGTTGACCACCACCAGGCCGGCACGCATGGCACCGAAGACCACCACCGGATACTGCAGCACGTTGGGCATCTGCACGGCGATGCGGTCACCCGGCTGCAGATCGGTATGCTTCTGCAGATAGGCGGCGAACTGACCGGACAGCTCATAGAGTTCGCGGTAGCTCAGAGTGCGGCCCAGGTTGCTGAAGGCCGGTCGGTCGGCGTAGTTCTGGCAGGCCTCGCGAAATACCGCCAGGACGTTGCGATAACGCCTGGGGTCTATGTCTGTCTGGATGCCCTCGGGATACTTGTCACTCCAGAAATTCGGCATCATGCAGCCCGCTCCTGCTCTTTGGTTATTGTTCGTGGGAGAGTGCCAGGTCAGCGCTGATCCGGCACTGCGAGCCTAGCAGTTTTGCCCAGGCCGCAACAGCATCAATATCCGCCCTTGCCGTCACACAATGACCGATAAGTCTCTTTCGGTCATACTGTCCCGGGCTTTTCGCGGCGATGATTAGCCTCGCCGCCCAGGCATGGGTAGAATGCCCCGCTTCGCGGCGTTCGCCGCTTCGCCACTGCTGCCGGAGAGCGTCATGAGCCTGACCGAAAACATTCCTTATGAAGCCCTCGAGATCGGCCAGAAGGTGACGGTCACCCGTACCATCGAACAGCGCGATGTGCTGCTGTTCGCGGCCCTCTCCGGCGATCGCAATCCGCTGCACCTGGACGCCGAATTCGCCGCCAAGACGCTGTTCCGCGAGCCCATCGCCCACGGCATGCTCAGCGGTGCCCTGATCAGCGCGGCGGTGGCCTGCAACCTGCCCGGTCCGGGTACCCTCTATGTCGACCAGACCATGACCTTCGAGAAGCCGGTGAAGCTGGGCGATACCCTCACGGTGGAAATCGAGGTGCTGGAGAAGCTGCCGAAGTTTCGCGTGAACCTGGCCACCCGGGTCTTCAACCAGCACGGCGACAAGGTGGTGGACGGCGTCGCCAAGGTGGTCGCCCCGCGCAAGACCGTGCAGGTACAGCAGGTCGAGCTGCCCCCCGTCACCGTCGGCTAAGAAGCTGTTCGCGATCTCGCGAGCTAGAGGCAAACAAGGCGAAAGTGCCTGAAAAAGCGCAGTTTACGAGTGGTAAATGAGCATTTTGAAGGTACTTTCAACGCAGGTTGGCCGACGCGCCGCCGATCATGAATAGCTTCTGAGCAACACCCTCCCCGCCTCAGCTCAGATCGGCCAGTCCTCGTTGCAGCGGGGGCTGCAGGCTGAAGTCGCTGAAGGCCACCTCCATGCCCCCGCGCTCGGGCGTGCCGCATACCGGACCCACGCGATACTCGGCGGCCGCCGGCAGGCTCGCCAGGCGCAGCAGCGGCCAGCGCTGACCGTCCAGGGAGGCCTGTACCCGCAGGGTGCCCTGGGTCAGGGTGATGCGCAGCCAGAGGTCTTCGCGCTCGCCCAGCGGCAGGCCCAGGGCGAGATCGGAACGGCCCAGGGTCAGGACGCTCAGCAGTTGCGGGGTCTCATCGAAGTAGCCGATACCGGCGCGCAACCAGTGCTGTCCGTCGAGATGGACCATGAGACCGGCGTGGTCGCCCTGGTTCTTGCAGCGCGCCACCACCCGCACCTGGGCGGTGAAGCCGCTGGTGACCCGCGCGCCGAAGAAATGCCCGCTGTGACGCTCGGCGCCGTCATGGGTATGGCGCCAGAAGTCACTGTGCCGATCGGTGATGACTCTCAGCCGGTCGGCTTCGGCCAGCCAGGTCTCCGGCTCGTTGGTCCAGTGGCAGATGTCGAACATGGGGCTCTCCTTCCGTGCTGGCGCTTGGAGTGTCGCGGGCCCCGCAAGTTCGTCTAGTACCCGGCTTTGAGAATGGCCGCCGCTATCTGTCCCAGACCGATTTCCTGTTCCACTGCGCCGAGCTTCATGGCTTCCTTGGGCATGCCGTAGACCACGCAGCTGTCCTCGTCCTGGCCGAGGGTGCGACCGCCAGCCTCGCGCAGTTCCTTGAGTCCCCGGGCGCCGTCGTCGCCCATGCCGGTCATGATGATGCCCAGGGCGTTGCTGCCGGCAGCCCGGGCCACCGAGCGGAACAGCACGTCCACCGAAGGCCGGTGCCGGCTCACCGGCGGGCCGTCGATGACGTCCACCAGGTACTGGGCACCGCTGCGCTTGAGCAGCATGTGGCGACCACCCGGGGCGATGAGTACCCGTCCGGGCAGCACCCGATCGCCATGGCGGGCTTCCCGGACCTCCAGCTCACAGAGACGGTCCAGACGCTCGGCGAAGGCAGCGGTGAAGCGCTCGGGCATGTGCTGGACCACCACGATGCCAGGGCAGACCCGCGGCAGGGTGGTGAGCACCGCTTCCAGCGCCTGGGTACCGCCGGTGGAGGTACCCAGGGCGACGATGCGTTCGGTGGTCCGCGCCATGGCCACGGCGCCGGCAGCCGGCAGGATGGCGTCGGCACTGAGCTTGGGCGGCGGCGCCACCGGTGCGGCGCGTGGTGCGAGTCGCTTGAGGTTGGCCCGCGCGGCGGCCTTCACCGCGCTGACCAGATCGTCCGAGGCATCCTTGAGGAACTGCTTGAGGTTGGCCTGGGGCTTGGTGACGATGCTCACCGCGCCGGCCGCCATGGCCTGCAGGGTAGTGGCGGCGCCCTTTTCGGTGAGGGTGGAGCAGATCACCACCGGCGTGGGGCGCTCGGCCATGATCTTCTTGAGGAAGGTGATGCCGTCCATGCGCGGCATCTCCACGTCCAGCACCAGGACGTCGGGCCACTGCTTGCGCATCTTGTCCTGGGCGAACACCGGATCGGCGGCGACACCTATGACCTCGATGGCAGGGTCCTCGGCGAGACTCTGGGCGAGCACCTGACGCACCACCGCGGAGTCGTCGACGATGAGGACCTTGATCTTGTTCATGGAGTGATTCTCGTGAGCGGCGGAGTGTAGGTCACCTCCACCTGTTGTATGAGTACCCGGCCATCGACGAGGCTGAGGGACAGTTTGCGATGACCGTCACCCCTGACGTGCGTACGGACGGAGCGCAGGCCCAGGCGGGCGAGCTGGGCCAGCGCGGCGTCGACGTTGAGGTCACCGATGTTCTTGACTCGCCCGCGCAGGATCTGCGGAAACATGTTGCCACCGCCGTAAAGGTGCACCTGATACCCCTGCAGATCACCGCCATGACGGGCGATGGCGGCCAGTATCAGGTCCAGCGACTCGTCGACGTAGTGACCGTCGGGCGCCACGCCCGGTACGGGGCGTTGGCGAGAGGGTAGCAGCGAATGGGTCATGCCACCCAGGCGACGCCCCGGATGCCAGAACACGAAGGACACGCAGGAGCCCAGGATAGTACGCACCAGCCTGTCACCCTGGCCGAAATACCATTCGCCAGGGCGGATGAACAGCTCCGGCGGGCTCGACATCGCCTCAGACCGGTCGCTGGTAGATGGAAGGACTGACCATTTTCAAGGCATCGGTTACGCCATTCAGACTTTCCGAATGGCTGACGAAGAAGTATCCCCCGGGTCGCAGCGTCCGTACCAGCCGCTCCACCACCTGGCGCTTGGTGGGGATGTCGAAATAGATCATGACGTTGCGCAGGAAGATGATGTCGAAGGTGCCCAGCTCAGGTAGCGAGTTGTTGAGGTTGATCTGCCGGAAGGAAATTCGCGAGGCAAGGCGCGGGTCCACCAGGAAGGTCCCTTCGTTTTCCCCAACGCCCTTGAAGCAATGGCGACGGAGCAGCGCCGGTGGAATGCCTTCGGCTTCCGTCAGCGGATACTGCCCCTTGCGTGCCGTGGCCAGCACCCGGGTGCTGAGGTCGGACGCGAGAATTTCCCAGGGCCGCTCGCCCAGTCCTTCGGCCAGGGTCATGGCCAGGGTATAGGGCTCCTCGCCCGAGGAACAGGCACCGCTCCAGAGCCGCAGCGGTTGCCGGCGGTCCCAGTTCGGCAGCACCTTCTCACGCAGGAAGTCGAAGTGCTTGGGTTCGCGAAAGAAGTAGGTCTCGTTGGTAGTCAGCAGGTCCACGGCCATCTGGCATTCCGCCTGATCGCGCTGGATCAGTTGGAAGTAGGCGTCGTAGCTCGGCGTGCCCCGCTGGCGCACCCGCTTGGCGAGACGACCGCTCACCAGCGGGCGCTTGGCATCGGACATGCTGATGCCGGCGACCTTGAAGATGAAGCTGCGGAATTGCCGGAATTCGCTGTCACTGAGGGCGGGAAGATCCATCTCGTCCTCGCTCAGGCGGCGGACATGTCGGCGAGCCGGGCGAGGTCGTCTTCACCCAGGACACGATCCATGTCGAGCAGGATGATGAAGCCCGCATCCTGCTTGGCCATGCCCAGGATGAAGTCGGTACGGATCGTGGCGCCGAAGCGGGGCGCCGGCTCAACGGCCTCGGCGGCCAGTTCGAGCACCTCGCACACGGCGTCGACCACGATACCGAACACCTGGGAGCGCTCGCCGACCTGGATTTCCAGGACCACGATACAGCTGCGACGGGAGGTCTCGGTCAATCGCTGGTGGAAGCGCATGCCAAGGTCCACCACCGGGACGGCGGCGCCGCGCAGGTTGATGACGCCGCGCATCGCCGGCGGCAGCATGGGCACCGCCGTGACGGCGCCGTACTCGATGATCTCCCGGACGCAACCGGTGGGTACGCCATAGAGATCGCCAGCCAGCTGGAAGGTCAGGAATTGCCGGGACAGCTCAAGAGTGGTCATCAGGCATGCTCCTCGAAGCGGACGAAGCCGTCCGGTGCGGCGGCACCGCGCGACGCCTTGCGCGGGCGGGGCAAGGTACGCTCGACCGCCGCCAGCGCGGCTTTCTTGAGGGTCTGACGGGGTGCGACCGAGCTGGTCGCTGCCGCGTCGCTCAGGGTGAAGTATTCCATCAGCTGCTGCAGCTGCTCGGCCTGGCCGCTCATCTCCTCGGAGGTGGCCGCCAGCTCTTCGGAAGCCGAGGCGTTCTGTTGGGTGATCTGGCTCAGCTGCATCATGGCGCTGTTGATCTGTTCCACCCCGGCGGTCTGCTCTTCGGAGGCCGCGGTGATTTCCTGGACCAGGTCGGAGGTCTTGTTGATGGAGGGGACCATCTCGTCGAGCAGGGATCCGGCGCGCTCGGCCAGGGCCACGCTGCTCTTGGCCACGGTGCCGATCTCCTGGGCCGCCACCTGGCTGCGCTCGGCCAGCTTGCGCACCTCGGCAGCCACCACCGCGAAGCCCTTGCCGTGCTCGCCGGCGCGGGCCGCTTCGATGGCCGCGTTCAGCGCCAGCAGGTTGGTCTGGTAGGCGATGTCGTCGACGATGCCGATCTTGTCGGCAATGGTCTTCATGGCCACCAGGGTGTCCCGCACCGACTGACCACCCTCGACCGCCTCGCGCGCGGCCTTGCCGGCCATGCCATCGGTGACCTTGGCGTTCTCGGTGTTCTGGGCGATGGAGGCCGACATCTGCTCGATGCTGGCGCTGGTCTCCTCGACCGACGCCGCCTGCTCGGTACTGGCCTGGCTCATGCTTTGGGCGGTGGCGGAGACTTCCTCGGAAGCGCTGGCCAGGCCGTCGGCCGAGCTGCGTACGTCGCTGATGATCTGCGCCAGGGTAGTGGTCATGGTGCGGACCGAGGCCAGCATGCTGGTGGTGTCGCCTTCGCGAGTCAGCACCTCGACGGTCAGGTCGCCCTTGGCGACGCGCTGCACCACCTCAGCGGCGTAGGCCGGCTCACCGCCGAGCTGGCGGATCAGGCTACGGGTGATCAGGTAGCCGAGCAGGATGGAGACGAGCACGGCGACGGCGCCAATGACGATCATCATGTTGCGGGCGGACAGGTAGGCGGCGGTGGCGGCATCGCCCGCCTCGTCCATGCGCTGGGCCTGGAGGTCGTTCAGCGCATTGAGTGCAGTCACCAACTCGCTGTTGTTGGGCGCGAACACGTTCAGCAGGTAGTCCCGCGCGGCACCGCGATCGACGTCCAGCAGGCGGAAGAGCTCGGCATATTTGCCCTGTAGACGCTCGCGTGCATCGGTGACCGCGGCCAACTTCTGCTTGCCTTCATCGCTGGCGATCTTCTTTTGCAGATCGGCCAGGATGTCGGCGTTGGCTGCGCGCAGCTTGGCGATGTCGCCCACCGTCTTGACCTTGAACTGCTCGTCTTCCACCAGCAGCAGGTTACGGATGAGACGGCCAGCATCCAGGGTGTTGCGCACCAGGGTATTGGCCTGGACCGTCATGGGGAAGCGAAATTCGGCCATGTTGTCGGCCGAATCCTTCATGGTGTTCATGTTCAGGATCGCAACGCCCATGACCAGCAACAGCATGAAGATGGCTACGCCGAAACCGACGGCCAGCTTGGTAGAAACGCGAAGATTGTTGAGCATACGTTAAGCGCCTCCGGCGCCGGACCAACTGAATCGAGAGGCACCACGGCGGGCGCCCAGTGTCATTTCAGGGGGTGAGACCAGGGGTCAAGCCCTGGGCCACAGTCGCCAACTCCGTGACATCCAATACCCGCTGTACATCGAGCACGATCAGGAAGCCCTCGCCCAGCTTGACCATCCCAGCGATGAAGTGGGGTTCCAGGCGGCTGCCGAAGGCCGGCGCCGGCCGGATCTGCGCCGGCTCGATCTCCAATACCTCGCTCACCGCGTCCACCACCACGCCCAGCACCTGGGTGTCTTCGGCATCGACCACCTCGAGGATGACGATGCAGGTCCGCGGACCGACCCGGGTCGGCGTCCCGCCGAAACGTGCCTCCAGGTCGATGACGGGCACCACGGCGCCACGCAGGTTGATCACGCCGCGGATGCACGGCGGCATCAGCGGCACCTGGGTCAACTGGCCGAATTCGAGGATCTCGCGTACCACCATGGTGTCCACAGCGTAGGTTTCACCGGCTACCACGAAGGTCAGGTGCTGGTGCCCCAGGGTATCCTGGGCGATGTCTTCAAGGGTCAAGGCGGTCATGCTCTATTACTCCGGGAAGCGGACGTAACCGTCCGGCGTAGCGCCAGCGGCAACCTTGGGACGCCGCACCGGCTGGGCGGCCCGGGCCGGACGCACCTGTTCGATGGCGCGCTCGAGGTCCTGGACGGCACGGCCCTCTCCGGTATGGAAGAAGCCCATCAGGCGTTGCAGTTGTTCGGCCTGGCTGCTCATTTCCTCGGCGGTGGCTGCCAA
>NZ_JAVSJB010000033.1:0-22611 GCF_032027545.1 Pseudomonas oryzihabitans
GCTGCATAGTGGTTCTTATGTGGCTCTATGATGGCTGCATAGTGGTTCTTATGTGGCTCTATGGTGGCTGCATAGTGGTTCTTATGTGGCTCTATGGTGGCCGCATAGTGATTAATGTCATTTAAAGCCACTCAATATTTAGTGGTATCAGGATCAAGTCCTCGTATATAAAGGTGCAATTAAATACGAGAACGAGGACAGGGTGTGGTTTGAGCTACCGCGCACTGCGTGCGGGTAGCTCACCGGGTGGCCTCCTCGCTTCGCTCGTCATCCCCCCTAACCTGCCCTGCTCAGGGCTATGCCCCGAGACCCCGCCGCTCTGCGGCCATTAAAAGCGAGTATGTGCTATGGCCTCAAATGGTCGCTCTGGTTCGAGTACAAGAAAGCGTACGGTCGTCATTCATACCCGATGCCTGCCCGAAGAGGCGGAAGCGCTTAAGCAGAAAGCGGAAGAGGCAGCCATAACGCTTTCGATGTTCATTCGATGTGCAGGATTGGGACGTAGAATACGGAATCAATCTGACCGGATAATGTGTGCCGATATCAAGGCTATTGCCTCGCAGTTGCGCAGCTTAGGAGGCTTGCAAAAGGAGCTTTTCAACAGTAGCGGCGGGGCTTATTCGCAGCAAACCGCAGAGATACTAGTCGCGGTGAAGAAAGCTGTCCATGAGGCTACTTTGGCGCTCAAGCGTATAGCGCCTGATATCGAAGAGGCCGATGACGATGATCGGTAAGATCGGTGGAAGGCGTGGCGATGGGAAGACGAGTTTTCGTAGTCTATCGAAGTACATTAATAGCTTTCGTGAAGTTGTAGACCCAGATACAGGCGAAGTCAGTTTAGGATCTGTTGCAGTTGAGACAAATTGTCTTTCAGAGGGAACCGCCTGGATAGAAATGTGGGGCACATCTGTACGCAGTACACGGACGAAAGACCCGGTTATGCATCTGGTTATAAGCTGGTCAGAAGGCGAGAGTCCGACAGATAAGCAAGCGTTTGATGCTGGCCGTTTTGCGCTATCTGCCATTGGCCTTGAAGGCCATGAGTACCTGTCTGCTGTTCACCGGGACACTGATAACGCTCACCTACATATCATGGTAAACAAAGTCCATCCCGAAACACATCGCGTTCCTAAAATGTCGTTTTCTAAGTTTGCGCTTGACAAGGCGATGCGTCAGATTGAGATTGACCAAGATTGGAAGCATGATAACGGTCCGTTCTCGGTCATGGATGTGGACGGCAGAAAGTCGATAGACTGGACATATCAGAGCGCCTCGGATCGTCTCAGTGCGAAGAACGGAACCCGTGCGGATTTGCCAGAAAAGGCGCGACAACATGAAGTTTATACAGGCAACGAATCGCTAGCTGCCTATGCCAAAGCGCAACCCAAAAAAGATGCTGTCGAGCTACTGAAATCTGGTAATGCTTCGTGGAGTACTCTGCATGCAGTATTAGCCCGACATGGGCTTGAGTTTAGGCCGTCGAGCCAACGCAACAGCTCATTTTATGTGGTATCGTCTAGTGATACATCAAACATTCAGATAAAAGCGTCTGATATGGGTCTAGGCGGCGGCAAGCTGATAAAGCAGCTTGGCCCTTATGAGCCGTTGCAAGAGCGCTATTTAGGCCGTAATGAGGAAGAGGCTAAAACCTACAATAAATATCGCCCGTTACATGATCCGGCTAAGCGTGAAGAAGCACGGAATCAGAGAGCCAAAGATCGGGCGGAATTGCGCAGTAATTACGATCAGTTTGTCGCTGAGTGGCGTGTAGCGAAGGCACCGGCAAGAGCAGCGCTTAGCGAGCGTCAAAAACTACGTGGTAAGGCACTGACCGAGCAGCACAAAGCGCAGAGAGAGGCCATCAAGCGTAGTGGCCTTGATAGTATTCAACGCAAGGCGCTGTCATCCGTTGCGGCGTTCAACGCAGCGTCTGAACGATCTGAGCTGAAGGCTATAATCAAGGCTGAAAATGCGGCCTTCAGAAAAGAGAAGTACCCATCGTATAGAGATTGGATTGCAGATCGAGCAGAGACCGGTGATCCGGCAGCTATCGCGCAGCTTCGCGGCTTTGCCTACGCTGACAAGCGTAAAGGTAAGCATGCGCGGCAGCCAGAGGCCAAGGACGCTCAACGGCCATACTTCGCGTCGTCGTCGGATAGTAATCTTGATCCGGCACGGCCTATCAGGCTCTCAGAGCGCGTCACATGGGCCGTTGATCGCTCAACTGGAGATGTCGATTACTTAGTCAACAATCGCGAGGCATTCCGCGACGAAGGCCGACGCATCACGTTCAACAATGACAGCCGAAACGATGCTGATAGCATTGAAGTTGGCTTGTTGTTGGCTAAGGAGAAGTTTGGTGCCGTATCGGTGCATGGCGGGCAAGAGTTCAGGGATCGCGTTTTAGCTACTGCTGTCGAACGTCGTCTAGATGTGCGGTTCGCTGATCCTGTCTTGGAGCAGCAGCGTAAGGATGCAATCAGGGCCTGCATCGAGGGCGAACGCGTCGACAGACAGCCAGGTGCTGCTAGTGTCCAGCCACAGATCACTAGTGCTCCGCAGCCACCCGTTATGACCAGAGAAGAGGCAGAACAGCAGCTAGCTTCAAGGGAGCCAATCAAGCCTATCCGCGACCATGTTGAAATGGATGCTATCGATGCCGAGGTGATGAGGTATCGCTCCAACCTCGACCATTTACACTGCGAGGATTGGGGAGATCGACCAGATCCCGAAGCTGTTACAGGCTTTATCCGTCGCCACATGGCTAAAGCAAGGGCCATACAGTGGGATAAGGAATATGGCGAGAAGGTCGAACTTCCTACTGCCGTGCATCGAGACTACATGAATAGCGATCATCCAGATGCAGTCAAGTTCAGAGATGATGCCTGGAACATAGCTATCAATAAACACTGGGACTCGGTGTATGAATGGACCGAGAAAAACCATCGAGCAGAGCTAGCATTGATGACCAAAGATATATGGATGCCAGCTACAGAAGGCTTGGACGATCAGCGAGCATCGCGACAGGCTGAGGCCCAGCGGTTGCGGCAGCGTCAGGAAGAGCAAGAGCAAGAGCAAGAGCGTGAGCGTCGGAACTCACTCAACCGAAACACGCCGGATTTGGATATGTAAGGGTGGGACTATGCTCGAAAAAATGAAGTATGTATGGCGATTCGAGCCGGAGAGTCAGCGGTTTGAACAAGTATTGCCTCGGGCGGTTAAGGAAGAACCAGGCGTCTATTACGTTATCCGCGATGGCTATGGGGATCTATGGACACACGATCCCTGGGGGCGAAAGTGCCCGGCTCATTTTGAGCACGTAGAGGTTTGTGGGATGCAATTCGATAGAGATCAGTTTGATCCTGAGGAAGTGGACTCACAGAGGACCGACATAGAGCCACCCTTGCGTTCGTTGTTTCTAACGCGGCAGGAGGTCGAGGATCTACGCGCCGAGATGCGTCGAGATGGACAATGGATGCGCGAGGAACTGATTCGCTTGAAAAACGCTAGATCCTAAATGTCTTCGTCCGTGAGCTTGAGGCGGGCAATCAGCGTTTTGTGCCGTTCGGCAAGCATCTGATAGGCATGCTCCAGAGGCGTGTTGGCCTCATTGAGGCTAGGCAGTACCGGTAATCCTATCTCGGGTGGCGGCAGAGCTTCAGTCGTTGAAGGCTTGTGCTGTGACACCAGGTGACCTTTGCCAGCCGCTTCCAGAGCATCCATAAAGGACCGCAACGCGGAAAGGGTCTGTTCTCGCTCAGGCGTACTCAGCTCTCCGGCTCTTTCCTCCAAACCCGCAGTGGCATACCTCAACATCATAGGTAGGGCCTTCAGGGCGGCTTGCAACTGGCTACGTCTGAACCTAGCGTCATGACTAATGCGCCAAGCCTGCCACTCCCGGACTTCATAGGGGGTCAATAGCTCAACTGCGTGAGCAGGTAGCTCATCATCCCATCTGCCAATTGTGCAGACAAATTTTTGCCTCTTTGTCCCCCGTTCAGTCGTTTCGTCTATTGGCCGGTAACACTTCACAGAGTTGGATCGATACTGGATTCCCAGTGCCTTGTTCTCTTGATATTTGACCTTGAAAATCACGTGTCACCTTTTAGGTGCATCTGGCGGTGGATCGAGAGTCTACTTTACTGCGGTAGCTTGGTGAATACACAAAACGGTAGGTATCTAACCTATAAGTTGATTTTTGTAACGACAGAAATTTAACTTTTATCGATGTTATGCATAACGACGCTTTTCTAACCAATGCAGAGTGAGATTTTTTGAACCTTTTTTTAAAAAGTCTCTGCAAAAATATCTAATTAATTCAGAGGCTTATTGGTATGCCGTAAAAAATATAGGCGCTCTAGCCGTTTTAGTTCTTATTTACCCTTCCATAGGGGGTCTTTGTTAGATAGTATTTTTTGCATCACTTCATCGAGAGCATTACGATGGCAGGCATGCCCTTTTCTCCCTGCAATACCACGGATGGTACAAGTGGATGCGCTGACGCTAGTGTTGGCGTACTTAAAGCCGTCTTCGGGCCAGTAATTGATTCCTTAGCTGTAGGAAGTGATCCTCAGGAAGTAACTGCTAGCTCGAATGTCTTGGCATCTATGTTCGTCCAGTACAATTCGGGCCTACTAATCTTGGCATCTCTTTTCGTTTCGTATATCGCGATTGTTGGAGTCGCAAACACTGCGAACGAAGGCGAAGCGCTGGGTAAAGCCTGGAGTTCGTTATGGACACCGCTGAGGATAGTCTTTGGTGGCGGGGTTCTTTTGCCCGCTTCAAGTGGCTATTCCTTTATCCAGATAATCGTTCTAATGATCGGTCTGTGGGGTGTTGGCCTTTCCAATACTGTATTCAAGGCCGGTGTCGAGAACGGCATTATCAACGGTTCCCTAAGCAGTGTTAGCAGTCAGTTAGGTTTTGGCAGCGGTGCCAAGCCGAACCCGAATTATCCGCTTTACGACATTCGGCAATTCGGCCAAGCCTATCTAGCATCGAGCTGGTGTGCCTACACGCTGAATGCCATCTACAGCTCCTTGGGACAGCCAACCGCTGTGCAGGCCCTCCCTAAGGCAGACTCAACTAGCGATGATGGCCCAGGGCGAAAGGCTGCAACCTACCTATTCAAGGATCGAAACGCTACCACGAACCTTGGGGGTGGCGTTCCTGTTTGCGGTTCGGTCAAGGTCTATAGCTTTAGCGTTCCGACTGAGCTTGCCACGACCTCAACTTCAACAGGGTCGATCTACGATCCGAGCAGGATCTCTAGCAATGCCGCAGCGATGGCTGCCGTGCGGCACGCTGCTCTGAACGCCAAAATTGTCGCCATGAATAAAGTGATGGCCGATCTGGATGCCTGGGTGAAGACTTGGCCCAGTGATACCAGCCAGACCGGTTGGGATGCAGTCAGCAGCGACCGCTTCAACGTCATCATCAATCAAGCACAGAACACGTTGACGGAAAGCCTTGCGAGTCAGATGGCGAACGATACGACGCTGCATCAGATCATGGCGAAATACACAAATGACGTGACCAAAGATGGCTGGGCGATGGCAGGCGGCTTCTACCAGCGGCTTTCCGGTATACGACAGGAGATGGGCAGCATTTTCGCGGAGCCGGTAGCAGTGGCGACCCAGCCCGACCTCAATACCCTGCCCAGGGACTCAGCAGGCCAGTTGGCGGTCTCTAGCTATGGAACCGTCTATCAAGCCGTGATCAGCAAATCGCTCAATGGATCGAGCTATAAAGCCCCGGTTACGCCGAATGCGGCGGATATCAAAGCAGCCTTGGCTCCGGCTTCGCTAGATGATCTGAGCATCGATACGTTAGGTAGCCGCGGCGATAGCGTAATGAGCAACTTCATCGGCTGGGGGATGGAGCGGGTCACGGCAACGCTAATTGGCACGGACGGCGATGTAGATGCCATCGCTCGTATCAAGACCACCGGCGATGTGCTCGCGCTCATGCAGGCGTCCGCTGTAGCAACCAACAGAATTGTGCATACAGCGCTTTCAGGGGCTAAGGCGGTGGCGGCGAGTGTTGGGTCCGTCTCGTTCTTCGGATCGAGCATCAATGCCACGCCACTTGCCGATACGTTGCTGGAATGGGTGATATACAACTTCCTCACACCCCTGCTCGAAGTCGCTCAATGGGTAGGCGTCTTGGCGTTCTACTTCGGGGTGTTCCTACCTTCGCTGCCCTATACCATCTTTATGATTGCCGTGGTGGGCTGGGTTCTGGGCATTCTGCAATCGATTATCGCAGCGCCGCTATGGGCACTGATGCACATGACGCCAGAGCGGTCGTTTGTAGGGTCTCAGACCCAGGGGTATCTGATGCTGCTGTCCTTGTTCATCCGCCCTGTGCTGATCGTGCTGGGCTTGTTTGCGGCCATGACGATGGCCAATCCAATACTGATGTACATCAGCAAAGCGTTCTGGGCCATGCGTGCCGCGAACGTGACCAGCGCGGAGTCGCTGGGCTGGTTCGTCGAATTCTTCCAGTGGCGTAACTGGCTGATCATGTACGGTCTTCTGCTACTGCCAGTCATCTATATGGTTTTCGGACTTTCACAGACCTTACCTGATGTAGTGCTGAAATGGATCGGCATCGGTATCGAATCGATGGGATCAACACAGGCGACCGGTGAGATGCGATCCAATACCGAAAAGTTTGGACCTACACGCCCAATACAAGCACACAGAGTCGGAAGCGAAAATAAATATGGCCGTCTCGGTCGTAGCTCCGGTGATGATGGTAATGGCTCACCCGCTGGCTCTCCAGGCGGTGGAAGTAATGGGGGCGGTGGGAGCCGCAGTAATGCTACTGGATATAGTAAAGAATTATTGAGTGCAGGCCCCCAGGGAGTTTCAGCAGGTCAATCAAATTACGACGATTTTAAAGGCTTTGGTTTTTCATCCTCAGACCAGACGTCTACATCGAACAGTGCTCGAAAAAATAGTGACGTCATTTCTCCAGGTCCTCAAGGCATTAGTCCATCAAAAAACATGGACACCGATAAGCCTTAGTTAAAGTAGGGAGCAGAAAATGTCAGAATATGATTACCTAGCAGAAAGTACCGGAATCGCTATTGGTCGTAGGCAAGGAGAGCGTCAAGGATACGAGGCAGGTTTCAACGATGCAGACAGTCAATGGAGAAGCGTAAATCAAGAATGGCGGAATGCGCACGATGCTCTAAAGGCAGAGTGTGAAGCTCTGAGAAAAGAAAACACAAGACTTAGACAAACTATCGATGAAGGGAATTACGGATTAACCAGTTTCCATGTTATAGCGCTTTGCTTTTTGGATGCTTTGAAACATCTTTCTCCTAAAGTAAGAACAGAGGTGGCTTTTAGGTACTACCAGACTTCTAAGCAGTGGATACTGTCCAAGCATCTTCGCACAGTGCCTGCCGACGACCCACTTCTGCAAAAGCTTGCTCCACGAGTAGCTTCAGAGATTAATAGCTGGTGTAAACAAGAATTAGCAGCAGAACAAAGTAAAAGCAAAGAGGGTCCTGGCGGACAACCTAAAAGCTAAAATTTCTATTAAATATCCATTTTAGAGGAATAGCTATGACCAGTTCATCGCAGGATCTTGCTCGCCCTGAAAAAGAAATAATGGATATTTTGCTATCAGTAGCAGAAACCGTTTTAAGCCAAAAGAAAAAGAAACGTCGTAATCGCCGTATAAGGAAGGTGGCCTAATATGAAACTGTGGCAGCGCACAAAAAAAGCAGCTAAATTTTCATTTGTATCTATGCCGCTTTCCATATTGGGGTGGCGTAATATTTCAAATAACCACGAATATCTAAAGGACTTGGTAAGTTCCATAAGGAATCCCCATTGTCCTATGTGCGAAAAGGGTGTGATGCATGTTTCTAAGGATGCATCGCCAGATAGTAATGCCCTTTATCCGTGGACGTGCTCTGCTGGTTGCGGTTTTGCCGTGTTCACACAGAGGGATCAGGCATCCATCAATCAGGTGCTCTTACCTATCATTACGCAGAAGGGACGCGCGCAGCTCAATGGCATGAGCGAAGCTAAACAGGAGCAGCTTATACGCTCGCATACGAGGCAATCGCGAATGTTTTGGATACTGGCTGCTATGTGTTTTCTCCTAGCTCTTTACGATATTGCTTCAGCAGGCTTAACACCTAGCGTTATTGGTACGGTTTCAGTGGCATTTCCCTTCTCAATACTTGCGATCAAATGGAGCTACCGCGCTTGGCAAGTACGCACAGGCACGCTTTATGTGAAAGGAGCATTCAAGAAGTTTTTTCTACGCGGTCTATGGTTGCCAGGTGAAAAAATATGAAAGCACTAAATGATAGTGGTGATTCGGTAATTGATGATCTTGTTTATTGGATGGCGATTGAGTATGCAGTAGATCGATTTATTGAACATTCTAACGCAATAAAGGAGAAGGCAGCTTTAAAAGCAGGTCGCAAAAAACGGAATCTTTCAGTATCTCAAAACTTAGTTAAAGGTACGACTCGCATAATACGGCGTCGCTCAAGCGAAGCCAGGAAAAAAAGCAAGTCACTTTCAAAAACAAAAGCTCCGTTAGATAGTTAGACGGAGCGGCCACCTACCATCCATTAGAAGCTTTCCAATTTGCAGGAAAGCCCATAACCTGAAACAAGGCGCTACCGTATCTGTTTTCTAGGTCAATCAATCTGTTCTTGAAAGATCCATTGAATCCAATACTGGAAAGCAAAACATGCATCATGGTTAGCGCAGCATAAACGGATTTGTTATCGCTAAACTTTATATTTTTGTCTTTGTAATTTGCCGGGCTTACGCCTAGCTTTGTATGCACAAAGCGATCATGGTGCGCAGCCATGTTTCTTAGCACTGATAACGTATGAAGCCAGCTTTCAAAAACTTCCGGTTTTTGGATGCCAAACTTTGAAGAAATACTTTTTTTATCGGCGGGGTCACGTAGGATAGCAAAGGTTCTAGACCACATTCCGAGAGTAACGCACTCGCTCATGGCCCAGCTAGGAGGAAGATAAGGAGAGTCATATTTTGCGTAAAAAGAAGAAATAAATACTTTATCCTTCGATCTACCTACTTCGCGCTCTATTTTTGAAAGCATATCTCCCAGGCCAAAACTTTTGGTTGGTGTAAATATGTTTCTTTCTAAGTACCAATGTGGTGAATATTTCAGACTAAGATAGTTGCATATAATTGTTCTTACTGCGACTTCAAGACGTTCCACAGCTTCTAGAATTAACGCCCTTATTTCACGATCACACTCATAGCGATTGAGTATGATGTCGAGTGTTGTGCCAGCAACAAAATTCCCTGTATTGGGATCAATCAGTTGATACCAATAACCTTTAAGGCGGTAATGACCGATATAGTTGAGGTACTGGAGGGCAATCGGGTCGCTTGGCACCTGAAGGCCGTGCCTTTTCAGTTTGTCGAGTAGCGCTTGGGGGGTCGATGCGGCTTTCGCAAAAGGCTTCTTGGCGACCATGAAGACAAATTCCAGGCAAAAAAAACTCGCCTTTTGCACGCCTACTTTGCAGTAGGACCCTACCCGGTGGGTAGGACGTGTGGCGAGTGTGTTGATCTCAGGTTAACCGCCCGTGACGACACGGTCAACTCATTTTTGAGCAACGCTTTTATCTATCCAAGCGCGGATGGTGGCCTGCTGCTCGGGCGTCAGACGCTCCAAGGCCTTAGCCAGAAGCTCTATCACCTCCTGTTTGTCACTGGTGCGCGGCATCCAGTCATCAAGTACCGCGAAGTCTGGAGATCGGCCACGCATTACTGCGTCGAGGACGAGATCCGCCGTGGCTCGGGCGTGGCTTGCCGCGAACGCGGTAGTCCCCTCGTGTGGAATGCCAAGCGCCTTGAGCACCGAGGTGCAATCGTAGATACCGGCATCACCAAGCATCTCCATCGTATCCGTTGGACACCCTTTCCCCGAAATGAAAGACCGTGAGCGCTTCGTTCTAGAGCGAAAGAATGTTTGCTCCTGGTGCCAATCCCCTGTCCCGGTGGAGGACGGAAGATTGAGTGCTGCCATACCACCTATGTAGGTAAGCTTTGATGTAGGAGGTATGATGATCGGGGAAGGCCTTACCATTATTTAACTCTTGTTAAAATCTTTTTCTTGTTACGCATTGAGCTAGTGACGGTTCCGTCGCTATTCATATCTAATACTCTATCTTTTCCATTTTCAGTGACAAGCCGGGAATCTGTCTCTGGAATTACCTTCAGATCCAGATTCATCCAATCTGAGTCACCTAACTTTGAGACCGCTCTGTATCCATTATCTACTTTTTCAACAGTTATAACTTCGCTATCTTCTTTGTTTTCCCACTTCCCAACGAATTCAGAGCCCTTATCTTTGCATCCAATAAGCGCGAAGCAAAATATAACGCCTGCAAGAAGTTTTTTCACTGTAATCCTTAACCTTTTAAATTTTATTTGCGTGGCCGTTAACGGCGATAACAAGAGATGACATAATGTAAAATATGTAATATCTTATTTTGATAATAAACGAAACTGCCTACTAAAATTTCCTGTTTATGAGGCATGGGAGATGACGTCCGCGCCCTCCCCCATGCGTTACCAAAAATTACTCGGCGACCATCCAGCCCTCAACGATGTCTGCACCGTGCTCAGCTTTCCAAGCCTTCAGCACCTTGTGATTGCCGCCCTTGGTCTCAATCTGCTCGCCCGTGTGTGGGTGGCGATAGACTTTTGCAGTACGCGGACGACGCTTACCCTGCGTAACAGCAGGCTGGGGCCGGCCACGGGCAGCTTCAGGATCGAGGATGGTTATTACGCTATGAGCGTTGACTCCAAACTCTTCCATGAGGGCGCGCAGCTTATTTTCGAACTCGATTTCTTTGGATAGCTGGGAATCAGCTTTTAACTTTTCCAAAAGCTCCATCTGCTCGCGCAGCTGTCGCTCGGCTTCACGGAATTGGCTCAATCGAGACATAAAGTTCTCCTTTTAGTAATGTATCTGTCGTTTTATAAAATCAAGGCAACCAAAAAATTAGATTTACATGGGAATGGAATCAAAGATGCTTAATTACGCCCAATTTAAAAAATAAAGCTAGATAAAAAAATGGCCAAAACATGAGTGCGCGTAGCTTATTGCTTGATACATTTTCAATGGTGTTGTGAACTGGATGCCACTCGATCAAGCTACGCAACACTTTGCGGTTCATGATAAACCCAAAAACAAAGTAGGCAAAGAACGGAATGAATCCGGGGAACCATGAGATCGACGTAGCCAGCATCACCAAAAAGACGAAACTGACCAATAAGGTCGCATAGATACCAAGACCCTTTCTGACCGTCATTGGGATAGGTTGAGGTTGAAATTTTCCATCGGACATACATGTTTCTCCTTTACTTATAAAAATTGCCTATCATCTAGTCGGCAACAATCTTAACTAGGCTTCGCTCAATTTTCTCCACCGCTACCAAGGCGGCACTGGTCTACTGTAGCCGACCAATTCTGCTTCTTGCACTCTATGAACCAAGGTGAGGTGGCGGTTGGCGTAGCCTTCAAAACGTTGCGCTGAATCCACCAGCCTTCTACCTCGGCATCTTTTCGAGAAATTTCGCCTGGCTTGGTGCTCATGATCGCTCCGGCTTGCTGTGCGATCTTCTGAAGCTCAATCAGCTTTTGCTCAGCCTGGGCTTTGTTCATATCTGAATAGTGTTTTTGTGCGTAGGCCTCGGTACCACGACGAGGATACTGCTGCTGTGCCTTATCTTGGTACGGGCGCAGGCATGCTTCGCGATCACCCACGGTTGGGTATTTGCTACGTGGGCAATCTTTGATGCCTTGCTGGATCAAAGCACGACGTGCCGAATCGTCTTTCAGTGCTGCTTGGTCGATGTAGGAGGCAGCATAGGAAGCTAAAGGCA
The DNA here is from genome assembly GCF_032027545.1 of Pseudomonas oryzihabitans. Taxonomy (GTDB): domain Bacteria; phylum Pseudomonadota; class Gammaproteobacteria; order Pseudomonadales; family Pseudomonadaceae; genus Chryseomonas; species Chryseomonas oryzihabitans_F. The sequence goes on from NZ_JAVSJB010000033.1 coordinate 11,907, forward strand.
ACATCAATAGCATCCCAAATAGTCTTTTCATTTAATCACCGATTGAGTGCCATAGCGGCTTTCTGATATTTGGTACACATAAATCAATACCACCCCTAAGCTAGGCTCATTTGGGCCCGTATCCTGAGCTAGGCGCATTTAGATCGGCATTGAGCTTGTGAGCTATTCTATGTCCATTAGGCACATTTAGGTATGCCCAAAGGAGCCAGGATGAACAGGACAAAACCAGCAGCAACCGTATCAATGGTGGCGCGGGTCTATCTGCGCGTCAGTACCGACGCACAAGATCTCGAACGACAGGAAGGAATCATCACGACCGCGAAGGCCGCCGGGTACTACGTTGCTGGCATCTATCGAGAGAAGGCCAGTGGCGCACGCGCTGACCGGCCAGAGTTATTACGCATGGTGGCCGACCTCCAACCCAGGGAGGTAGTCATTGCCGAAAAAATCGACCGTATTAGTCGCCTCCCCTTACCAGAGGCTGAAAAGCTAATAGCTTCAATACAAGCAACAGGTGCGCGGCTCGCGGTACCCGGCGTGCTAGATTTGTCTGACCTTGCTGCTGATGCTGATGGCGTTGCCAGGATAGTGTTGGAGTCTGTGCAAGCTATGCTGTTGCGTATGGCATTACAAACAGCGCGAGACGATTACGAGGAGCGACGTGAGCGCCAGCGCCAGGGCATCGAATTGGCGAAGAAAGCTGGAAAGTACCAAGGGCGGAGAGCTGATCCGAAGCTCCGCACACAGGTGATAGCTTTCCGCCAGTCCGGTCATAGCATCAATAGAACAGCTGAACTCGCTGGATGCAGCGCCTCCCAGGTAAAAAGGATATGGTCTGCGCATCAATCTAGATAGCTGCTAGATAGCTGCTAGACGGAAAAATATTTCTATCGACTAGATAGCAGCTATCTGCTATCTAGCTGCTATCTAGAAGAAATCTATAACATAGCTTTTATCTAGCTACTAGCTGATATTTTGACTAAGGTATCTGCTAACTAGCAGCTAGATAGAAGGTAGAGCCGTGGCAGCAATCGTTGCGTTCGTCTCCCAGAAAGGGGGAGTTGGAAAATCTACGTTGGCACGCGCCTTAGCTCGTGAGGCGGCTGCAGGGGGGTTGCGCGTAAAGGTGGCAGACCTTGATACCCAGCAGGGAACAGCCGTTGACTGGCATCGCCTGCGCTTATCTCAAGGCATTGAGCCTGTAGTGTCAGTCGAGGCGTTCGCTACGGCTGCTCAGGCCTTAGAGGTAGCAAATAACTATGACTTGCTCATTATTGACGGCCCAGCACGTACCAGTTCGGCGACCTTAGATATCGCTCGCGCAGCCGATTTGATCGTTCAGCCTTCCGGTGCATCAAGGGATGACCTTATCCCAGCTGTGCGTGAATTCCACGCACTTACAAAGGCTGGTGTTCAAAATGATCGGCTAGCCTTCGCTCTTAACCGTATAGGTACGCCAGCGGAAGAGGTCGCAGCGAGGGTCTATTTGCAGCAGGCGGGCTACACCGTATTGGATGGCAGCCTGCGTGACCAACCAGCCTATCGTGAGGCGCAAAATACAGGGCATAGCATCACGGAAACCCGCTTTTCAGGCCTGAATGGTCGTGCAGATACACTCATTCAATCCCTCATTGATCGGGTGACAAATGGCTGATGTATCCAAGCTAAAGCTGAAAGGGCGGCGTGAGGAGCTAGGTGTACCACCATCGTTAGAGGAGGCGAGCACGAATCTGACCGCGCCGGAAGTTGCGCCGGCAGCGCGTCCGGTAAACCCAGCTCCACCAAAGGTCGCGGAGCCCAAGCCAAAGATCGACGGACGCAGTGCCCGAAAAACCAACCGTACGGTGCAATTTGCTACGCGCGTTACGCCCGAATGGGACGCCCGGATCCGCGCCTTAGCGCAGAACGAAGGTGTGTTGTTGGTCGAAATCCTAGAGAAAGCTTTAGACCGCTACGAAAGAGATAGCAGCTAGCTTGCAGCTATCTAGCAGCTACATAAACGGAATTCGGCGTGTGCATTTTTCATTAATGCTGGACGCTGCTACGCAGGTGGTGCATGATCACGTTTGATTCGAAAGCCGTTATCAATCCGACAGCTTTCAAAGAGGTCGTTTTGGTAGGAGGCGTACAGGGTGCAACTGTCGCTGTAGCAGAGAAGGGCCTGGTTTTGGCTCTTCGGATTGCTGGCGACAACCGCATCCTAGGGCAGTATCGAGGTGGCCCACGATACTTCCGCACCATCGATGCGGCAGCATCCCTGCTGATTCAGCACGGAATCTACCGATTCGAAGCGGAAGTCGCAGGCTGGAAGCCCAAAACACTGATGCGGAAAGGCGAATTTAGCGATTAGAAGCAAATAGCAGAAACCAAAAAGCCCAGTGGGCAACTGGGCTTTTTGGTCAACACATAGAGCAGGCTGAATTCTTGGCGGAAGCGGCCTACTCATCGAGCAGATGGTTAGATTATGGCTAGCTATGCGCATGCGCGCAAGAAAAAGATAGAGCCAGTAGCTGACCGCCTGTTGCCTTTCCGGTAACAGGCGTGGTTATCAAGGCTTCCCAAGCGGCACCGGCCAACGATGCGCCAAGCTTTGCCCATGGCTCCGCTATGTGGCGAGTACTTGAAGAAGCGCCGTATATGGCCCGTTGTAGCGACGACAAGACCGCTACCCGAGTACGCCCCCGCGAGCACGCGATCAGATACCCCTACATGCAGGTCAATCGGCCTGGCATGGTGGCGTGGCTTATTTTCGATCTAGACCACAGTAATTCGCTCGCCTGGAGCGATTCGGGGCTTCCTGCGCCGAACCTGGTTGTTCGCAACCGGCAGAATGGTCATAGCCACCTGTATTACGCGATTCATCCGGTCTGCACCTCGGAACACGGTCGATCTAGGCCAATCCAGTACATGAAGGCTGTCTATCAGGCTTGTGCAGCGGTCTTGTCTGCTGATCCTGAATACAACAGCGGCCCGGTCGCGAAAACGCCCGGTCATCCGTGGTGGCAGACGAGCGAACTGCATAACCATATCTATGACCTGAGCGAACTGGCCCAAGAGGTCGAATTGACCAACTCACGGCCCTGGATCAAAGGGCCGCGACTTGAGTCCTCTAGTCACAGTAGGCATTGCCTGTTGTTCGAGCGCCTTCGTTATTACGCCTATAGCCGCGTCATCGCCGCGAGAGAGGCCGGCAGCTTCGAGGCCTTTGTTCGGCAGCTGGAGGCTCACGCCTTCAACTGCAACCGATTCAAGGCCCTGGGATTCTCTGAAGACCTGCCCATTTCGTCGTTACGCGCTACGGTCAAGTCGATTGCCCGCTGGACGTGGGATCGATACCAAGGCGGCGGTAGCTGTCATCGAGGGGTGATGCAGCTGGATAAAAGCCTGCCGCTGGAAGAGCGGCAGCGACAGGCTGCCAAGCGCACGCATGCGCTTAGGGTCCAGGAAGGCGAATCCAAGATCCGTAAAGCCTGCAACGAGCTATGCCAGGCCGGCCAGCCTCTCACATTCACCGCTGTAGCGGCTCAGGCAGGCCTAAGCCGACAGACCGTCGCCAAACACCGCCACGTCCTATCCGAGCCCGGCCGCGCACCTGTGACTGAGCTTGCGGCCGCGTCGAAGCCAACCCAATCCAGTCCCCAGCTGACCACTGCAACGCGGCCGGAGGCTCTGAAATTTCCGCACGTTAAGCTTGCTGTACATCAGGTACCTGCGGCGCGTAGCGCGACTGTTTATCGACCTCTTCAGAACCTCGCAACTCTGACGGGGGGTGTTCCTATACAGCGGACCCCTCCCCTCCAGATTGATCGCCTGTTTTTCAGAGGGTTTCACTACCCCATTCCCTCAAGATTCAGGGGTGGTATTCCAGACAGCTTCAAAAGCAAGATCGTGGGGCTCTACCCCACCCCCGGTCTCGCTTGCGACGCGGCGGGGGTGCCTGACGGAAGAGCTGTCAGACACCCCCTTGCAAAGCTTCTGGAACGTGCGGCTGTGCATCAAGGGTTGCTGCGCTGGTGATCCTCACCCGTTCGGTGCTCGGGCCGATACAGCCGGCCCTGTGCTCCGCTGCGGCCTCCGGTCCCCCCCTTGACCCACAGCCGCACAAGCAAACAGCCGGATTGGGCAAATTTTGGCGGGCCTAATGGTGACGCTGCGTGAGATCCAGCGAGATTACCCTTGCCTAGGGGCTCAGATTTCGCGCTATACGCTTCAAGTTGGCTGGTTAATGCTGTTGACTCACCGGTACTGCTGTGTGGTTCCGGTTGGCTCGATGTAGGGTGCCTACAGAATCCAGAAAAATCGTATGCTAAGCCTGTGACCTGTCAGGTTCAGATCACATAGGATGCCGCCGAGGCGTCAGAAAATGCTGTCGGTTTCCGAAACAAGTGCGACTCCTCGCTGGCGGAGGGTAAACTCATGCTTTTATAATTCTGACGATTGATAAATGGCTCCGTGCTCCATAACATCAGAGCACAAAGCCATTGAGAGCAAGGCATGGAAACCGTTTGGGCGAAATTGCTCAGTCCTATACTAAAGGTATTATTGGAACCGATCTGGCGAATCCTTATAGGGTACTTTGCACCTAGATTTTTATGGACGAGTTGCTTTAAACGCGCAGCGATCAGCGCTAACGTCGATCCAAAACTAGCACTTGCCTTGGCAAATGCTCCCTCTCTCACACGCCTCATGATCAATACGTTCAAATCCGATCGCCCCGTACCTACAGCCACTGATTTTGCTGTATCTCTGCTATTCGAACTTCATGAGCTAGGTCTGGCTGCGAGTGAGAAACCGTCATCTGCAAATATCAGGCACTTCGCAGTGGATGTACGCCGAGCCTGGATTAACGGTTTGATAAACAACTCGATATTAAGAGGCCGTTTTCAATCGATCCGAGACGAGCATCCCGCAAAATCTATCGCGGTGAACTCTTCCTGCCTTGATGTGCAAAGTCTGGATTTAGACGATCTGAAAGCACTGCAATGCTGGTATTTTGAAAGTTTCTCGGTTCCAGACGCGACCGAGGTCGTGTGTATATGGCTTCCAGACCATGAAGGGATTGTCCATTACGATGCGCAGAAAAGTCACAGAATTGAAGTCGCACTTAACACGTCAACTGGAGCGGATCGAGGCTTTTTTCGAGTCGGATATGACTACTCAATAAAGCGAACCGGCGATCATCTCCACGTGTGCTTCTTGAATACTCAGACAGAGATGGAGGCCGGACACTTTGGTCGCTATTGTGTAGGGAGAGCAACTAAAACAACTCTGTGGGCTCGATAATCATAATTCACATCTGACGTCTATCACTGCTGGGAGCCGCAGGGCTCGTCTGTCCTAAGTGTCTGCTTCGAGTCGGGTGCCACAGGTCGTGGCTAGCGGCACTCGACCTAAAGCTGCCGTTGCAGTAAGGCAGCTAGCGCCAGTTGCAGCCGTTTGCTGTCTGGAGAAACCGTAAACGTTCAGTCATCACATATCGATAATGTCGGACCCTGACTTTGGAATCCAAATAACAATCAGAGCGATAGTCGCATTTTAATGGGCTGTTCGAGCTTGCCACACGCAAGCGTGCACGGCGGAAGGTCTTCGAGGTGGGCGAAGCAAAACTTTTCGTAAAGTATCCTGGCAGGCTTGTTTGACTCAAAGACACTGAGATCTACTGAGGTGAAGCCTGCATCTCGGCAATGCTCAATTACGGCTGAAAGGAGAGCAGAGCCATGGCCATTGCGGCGATACTCTCGCTTCACTTGCATCCCTAGAACCCCGATGCTATCGCTACCGCTGGATTGGCAGAAGCTTTCCGGGTAGGCCTCCGCCGAGCCCACTATTAGACCGTTATGTTCAATAACGTATACAGGCCAACATTTGCTTACAGCTTTCATTAATGCTCGTTCTATTACCTCTAAAGGGGGCGGAGTCGAGCGAGCCGAGTAACTGCCTTCGGCATTCACTTCACAAAAAAGCGCGTAGAATCCTTTGATGTCACTTAGGGTGATTTTTCTAACTTCCATTTTCACCTCATCAATAGGTACCAGTACCTGGCTAGCTGAGGATCACATTCGAACGCCAGATGAGAAGTACCAGCTTAGAAATTTCACTGGACTTCCGGGTTCGCTAACGCATCAGCACATTCTCGAAAAAAATTGGCTACAAGCTACTTATTTTACGTGTGACGAGCTTGTTGTGCAAAAGAAACTTGCTAATCAGTATCGCTTTAGCTTTTCTCTGTTGCGCTAATCCGTCATCCAATGGCTAGGAATTAATTTTTTCCCATTACGCCACACATCCACTTCATGAACGTCAGCGATTCCGTCATAGATATCCATGCCTGCATGATCCAGCACAATGCATTGCCACTTTCCGCCCATAGCTCCGACCGAGTCCGAAAGGGTTTTGAAAATGCCTTTAACTGCATCAACATCTTCGTCAAGATAGTTGTGCTCTTGATCATTCGAGTCTTGACTAGCTCGCCTAGTTTTAGGGAAATAGACCTGACTAGGCTGATCAAAAACTGCGAAAGATGGAACACAAGAATCCTTCAAATCATTCAAAAATTCATGGAGCGCGCAAATGAATGCAATATGGAAGGATAACCAATTGGAAGCGCTTCCTACCTCAGATAGAAAATGCCAGTCATTATCATTGCTAAGTACTTTTAAGCTCAAATCTTTTATCGAAAATTTAGGGGGAATTTTCTTATATTTGCTTTCAACATCCAAAGACTGAAGCCGAAAGAGAGTTTTTAACTCAATCTGGCTTAGAGCTGTCTCAATTCTTTTTTCGACAAGGCCAGGTTTTATCTTAAGCTTAAGCTCTGCCTCTTCATTTTCTAGAGATTCAATTTCCTTCCCTGTTTCGTTTTTGCTAAAGAGATTTTCAAAAGTGGTTAAGGATGCCTTCAGATGGCCTAAGAATAAAAACATGTTTTTTCTTCTGGCGAAATTCTCTGAAAGTTCTTTGTTCCTAGAAATCCTTAGATCCATTCTGCTGGAAATTGCAGCTCGTTTCTCCAAGGCTACATCTAATTGACGCTTTAAGAGTTCTTCCTCACGAACAAATGTAGTTGGTATTGTTTTTGTTTTTTTGAATTCAAGTTCAGCTTTTTCAAAGGCCGTGGCTATTTTTCCTATCTCAATGGTTGATTTAATGTGGCCGTTCTCTCCGCATACTGGGCAGGGGGAATGATTGGCTGAGATATCTTTCAACCATTGAGAGATATGAAGACGGTCAACCCTTTTTTTTGTGCTTGCACCGTAAGAAGTGAAGCTTTCTCTTAAGCGAGCCAGATCGCGGAGCCTTTTTTTAACTAAGCTTATCTCGTCACTGATTTCATCCTCGCGCTTTTCTAGGGCAGTAATTACTTCGTTAGCCTGTTGAATCGCTCTGTTGGTGATTTTAGGGTGTTCTAGGTCTGTATCTACAATTAATTTGGCGATCTGAATTAGAACTTCTGGATCAGTAGATTTTCCTGTATCTTCAGGGACTAAACCATATTGTCGGGCCACCTCGATTTGGCCAGCCATATTATCCAGCCATTTCTGAGATACTTTTTTAGATTTTTCGTCTTCGCGCCTTAGTTGTGCTAGCTTCGCCTGAATGGCTGAAAGCTGATGACGCGCAGTAAGAGTTTCTAAATTTTCAGCTCCTAGAATATAAGGAAACCAATTTTTGAGTCGCTCTCTGTATTCGAATCCGTGCATTTTGTAGAACAGGATATTCTGGCTGGCTACGACGTCCTGGCTCTGAAAAGTCAGAGTCGTCACATCTCTGAAGCCAAGCCGCTCTTGAAAGGGACGGTTGTCTTCTGGTGCAGATAACCTTAAATAAGGGGTTCCAGAAATTGTATTTAAAATAAACTTTACACCATCTAAAGACTCGTTAGCTTCCAGTATCTCATTCGGGATCGTGACGCTTGCAGCACGTTCTATATAAAACTCTCGCGATGCCTCTCTACCTGAGGGACCACGCCGCGCTAACAAGAGCTGTTCTTCATCAGACTCTACGATGATCCCATACCACATCGAATGATCTCGAATAGTATCAATGGGGATCTGGCATTCAGAAGATGCTAAGCAATAATCAATAATCGGTATAATTGCAGATTTGCCCGTTCTCGACGCGCCAGTGATTACGTTAACCTTGCCCTTTTGGAACTTAATAACCTGAGGTTTGTGTAAGGTTTTTTTAGGCCAGATTATTAGGCGGATAATTTGAAAATTCATTACAGTGTTACCCGCAAGTAATTAGCGATAGTGAATGTGTCATGCGCTGAAAACCAGTTTCCCAGTAGGCGAGCCTTGGCTCCATAGCTCTTCACAGTTGCTTTCAGGGTCTTTCCATGGCTTGGTTTTTTTCTCAGATTTACTGGATAAATGATAGCGCTCTCAGTATCCCATACAAGAAGTCCCGCTTTAATAGCGGCATCTATAGCTTCTAAGGTGTGATGTTTGCGCTGGTTTATCCTGTCTTGCAAAGACAATAACTGGTCGGTCAGCCTGTTCTCTTCGAGACCTAAAGTATATGATTGTAAGCTTCTACGTTTGTTACTAACATACTTTGCTAGCCTTGGGTTTGTTAGTAGTGCAAGAGCAATGAAGTGAAGAATTCCTATAGGTGAGCTGTTATCAGGGTGCGCTTCTTTATACCCTAGTGTGAATTCCCAAAGCAGATATGCGCTAAATAAGGGGGTATTCCACTCACGAACTTCTTCAGCTAGTAAGCTATCCTGGTCATTTTCCATTTTTTAATCTCGACTCCCAGTCTTCATGCCAGCCCAGTTTCAATCCGTTTGCTAGGGCATGATAAGTGCCGGCTACTGTTGAATCAGGAAGTTCGCTATTTTTGATTTTTTCTTGGCGAATTTGACATTGATTATAAAGCAGTCTGCCCCTTTCTACTGGGTTAAGCTCTTTATTGGTTATTTTTATAGTGCTTTTAGCGCTCTTCCAAAACCTATGGAGCCTGGTTTCGAATTCCGCTGCGGAAATTTCATCCAAAAGCTCATTTTCGATCCATCGATCCCTATTAGTTCTCGCTTTCAAAAAATCAGTTACTGCTCCAAGCAAGTCTTCATGATCGCATCCAACGAGCTCGGCTTGCAGAAGGTATCTCGGGCGTAGCGATATTTGAAATTTGATCTGATCCTCTGATGGAGGAACTTCTAAGGTGAAGTCAATCAGTTCAAGCCGTCTCGCTTGCTCAAAACGTTCAAGAAATGCGGCATTAAAATCTTCCCAACTGATTCTAGCATCTTTTTTTTGACTTATTTTGTTGGTGACATTGCGTAGAATCCAACCGCCCAAGTGAGTAGCCAGATCTTTGATTGATTTAGCTGGTACGTGTAGCTTCTTTAGCAACGCCTCCACTTCGTCAAATCCATCTCCGCTGCCGGTTTCTAAGGTGAAGTTTTCGATAATCTTTTTAAGGATTGGTCTATTCTGATTTATCACATTTTCATAATACATCCAGGCGACGTGTTTCTGATCAATATCGCTCATTTTTACGATGGCGTTATCTAAAGCCTTTTCAATTTCGTCAGCCGAGTTTGCCGAATGAAAGGCATCAGCAATGCCTTGTCGTCCAGATTTATTTCTAAATAAAATAAATTTGGTTTTTTCTATATCTAGCTCGCCCGTTTTAACGGCGTCGGTCCAGTTCGATAAGGTTTTCCAAAGATCACTGGATTTGTCAGTCACAGGATTGCTGTTCACCGAAGACTTGTCTTCTTCGGCGGTTTTAGAGCCATTACTATGGATAGTCGCAACATCCCCATGGACCTCAACGCAAACGACACTTCCTGGAGTACAATTAAGAAGGTGGCATAGCGCTCTAGGGAATTGAATTGTGAAGCCTAACAGCTGGCCGGGGGCATTCTCACTCACCGTGGCTACCTCGTCGTCCTTGTAATGCCATCTGGCTGGCATTTTGCGTCAACATGGTACGGGTCGTCACTATTTTATCTGACAGGCTTGTGAGTGCAGCATAGCCATCCTCCATGGATTAGCCATTCATCCATGTGGTCGACCACGGCAATGAGTTCTTCGCGATCTCTTAGCAGGTCAGTCATGACGTTGAGAGATCGGTAGCAAACGTAAGGGCAGACTTATGCATCAGGCAGACGGACCGCCTGTGGCCGATTGGTGCCTTTCTTGAATGGCAGCTATGCGTCGATTGCTGTCATTGGCTGATTTCGGTTCAATTGTTTACAAAGTTTCGCAGCAATCTCGGAAACCGACAGAGGTACCGGTGAGGCAACACTTGGGCTAGGCCTGCGCTAACCGGCTGACTTGAAGCGTATAGCGCGAAATCTGAGCCCCTAGGCAAGGGTAATCTCGCTGGATCTCACGCAGCGCCACCATTAGACCCACCAAAATTTGCCCAGTCCGGCTGTTTGCTTGTGCGGCTGTGGGTCAAGGGGGGGACCGGAGGCCGCAGCGGAGCACAGGGCCGGCTGTATCGGCCCGAGCACCGAACGGGTGAGGATCACCAGCGCAGCGGCCCTTGATGCACAGCCGCACGTTCCAGAAGCTTTGCAAGGGGGTGTCTGACAGCTCTTCCGTCAGGCGCCCCCGCCGCGTCGCAAGCGAGACCGGGGGTGGGGCAGAGCCCCACGATCTTGAGAGCTTGTAGCTCTATGGTGGCCGCATAGTGGTTCTTATGTGGCTCTATGATGGCTGCATAGTGGTTCTTATGTGGCTCTATGATG
>NZ_JAVSJB010000034.1:0-21815 GCF_032027545.1 Pseudomonas oryzihabitans
AGCTCCGTTGCCACTGAACAACGTACTGGGTTTACACACCTAGGCCCCCTAAGCGCGTTGGGACGCTATCCGGCGTTTCCACCGTGTAAGAATTTTACAAGGGCGTAGCGGCAGCTGCGATCCGCGCCAGGCGGTGTCCAGGGGGCGAAAGAATCTTTCGCCAGCACTCTGGCCTAGTCCCCACCGCCAGCAAAGGGATAGGAGTCAATCCCCCGGCTTGCGGTACCGAGCGGACAGGTCACTGCGTCCTTGAGGCGCGGCATCCGATCACCCAAGGACTCACTCAGCCGCATGAACCAATCCCGTCCAGGTGCCCGGGCATGAGGTTAAGTCATGCTCACCCTCCAAAACTTGGGCGTCTAAATGTCATTCCTGCAGCGCGCTGCGCCAAGAGCGTATGCAGACGGGCGTCGGTCTCAGCATTCGCCTAAAAGACGTTGAGGACGAAATTTCTGCTCGGACGCTACGCCGGCGCGATCTCTCAACGGCACTCAACTTTCATGAGCAGCAAACACAAGCAACAAAGCGCGCGACCAATTTTTAGTTCACACCTAGCCGTTCTGCCCCAGGCGCCGCCGTTTTTCCATGTAGGTGAGGCAACGAACCAACGGCCAGAGCACCGCCAAATACAACAGCGCACACAGGACGACCGGTGACGGGTTATACAGCATAGCCTGGGTATCGCGAGCAGCCTTGAGCATTTCGGGCAGCGCAACTACGCTGGCGAGCGAGGTCATCTTGATCACCTCGATCACATTGCCGAGCAAGTCAGGCAGAACGTTCCTGACTGCCTGAGGCACCAGGACGAAGGTTAATGTCTGTCTTCCCGAAAGGCCACTCGCCCGGGCAGCCTCCGCCTGACCTGCCGGGATGCTACCCAGTCCCGCTCGAAAAACCTCAGCAAAATAGCTCGAGTTGTTGAGCATGAAGCTTATTGCCACGGCCACTAACTTGGGCGGCTCAATGCCTAGAAAAGGCAGGCCGAAGTAGATAAGAATCAGCAGCACCAAAGGCGGGAAGGCGCGAAATAGGTCTACGTAAATCGCGACTGTGATCCGCAGCCAGCGCTGTTGGGTTTGGGTGGCAACGATCGCCAGCGCCAGGCCACCGACAACGCCCAGCGGAATTACCAGAGCCGATAACCAAAGCGTCGTCCAGAGACCCTGCAGAAGATACGGGAGTACTTGCCGGTAGATGTCGATGTTGAAGAAACTCTGCAGCAAGGCGTCCATCAGCGTCTCCAGGCGAGGCGCGATTCCAGCCAGCGGCTGAACAGTACGAGAGGAATGAATATTGCGAGGTAGCCCAGCGCCCCAAGAACCAAAGGTGTCGGATTGCCCGTATTGCTGCTCGCGGACTGCGCGTTGTTAATGATTTCGCTGAGCGCGACGACAGAGCCTAGCGCGGTATTTTTTGCAATGGCGATAACCCTATTGGTCAGACCTGGCAAGGCGATACGCCAAGCTTGCGGCACGATCACCCAGCCCATGGTTTGCGCCCAAGATAGCCCGCTGCTGCGGGCAGCCTCGCGTTGTCCGCGCGGCACGCTGCTGATGCCAGCCCAAAGGCTTTCTTCAGCGTAGGCGGCTAGGGCGAGTGTGAGCGCCAGCCAGGTGGCCGTGAACGCCGACATCGCCAGGTCGATGTATGGAAATGCGAAGAACAGCAGGATGATGACTACCAGAGGCGGCAGGGACCGCATAACATCCGCGAATAGCACTATGGGGAAGTTCAGCCATTTCCGCTCGCTGCTCCGCAGCAGCGCCAGTATCAGGCCCAGTACAAGTCCACTGAAGATAACCGCGAGGCCCAGTACGACGGTGACCTGCATCCCCCTGAGGATGTCCGGCCAATATTGCGCGGCGATGGAGGCATTGAAGAAGGTGTCGACCAAACGGTGAATGTCCATCGCGACCTCAATGGCGGTTGCCGTTGATGAACGCCCGGGTACGGGCCTCGCGAGGATCACCGAAAATCTGCTCGGGCGGCCCCTCCTCGACGATCACGCCGCCCTCCATGAACACCACCCGGTCAGCGACGGCGCGCGCGAAGGGCATTTCATGGGTCACGACCAGCATGGTCATCCCGGCTTCCCGGAGTTCGCGCATGACCTGCAGGACGCTGCCGACCAGCTCTGGATCGAGCGCACTGGTGGGTTCGTCGAACAGCACCACTTTCGGCGTCATGGCGATGGCCCGAGCGATACCTACCCGTTGCTGTTGTCCACCTGACAGCGAGCCAGGCCAGGCCTGCGCCTTCTCGAGCAAGCCCACCCGCCGCAAGGCGTCCAGCGCCCGGCGCTCGGCCTCACTACGAGAAAGTTTTTGCACGCGCCTGAGCGCCAGGGTCACATTGCCCAGCACCCTGAGGTGCGGATAGAGATTGAACTGCTGGAAGACCATGCCGATCTTCTGTCTGACGCGGTTCAGATCCACCTGCGAACTCATCAGGTCGATGCCATCGACCACGACCTGTCCTCCGCTCGGCTCCTCCAGACGATTGCAGCAGCGCAGCATGGTGCTCTTGCCCGAACCGGACGGACCTATGACGCAGACCAGCTCACCGGGGCGGACCCGCAGGTCGATGCCCCGGAGCACCGGCAGGTCGCCATACTGCTTGTGCAGACCTACCAGTTCGAGGATGGGCGGCTGGGGCGTGCTCACGCTCGGCACTCCAGCACCACGTCCTTGTCCTCGTAGCCGGGCAAGCCCGCCACCCCGAAGCCAGGCTGGATCTTGGCGGCCGCGGATTCGGGGCCAGGCTTGAAGCCGAACCATTTTTCCGCCAACCGGATCACCGTCCCGTTCTGCTTCAGACATTTCAGCGCCAAGTTGACCTTGTCGCGACCGGCCGCGTCATCCTTGCGGAAGGCGATGGCCCAGAGTTGGCCACTCTTGATCGTGTAGGACGTTTGCAACAGCGGATTCTGCTTGGCCGCCCAACCCGCCACGGTAGTACCTGACAGATTGGCATCCGCCCGCCCCGACAGCACCGCCTGGATAGCGTCGGCGTTGCTGCTGTACACATCGAACTTGAAGCCGTACACCGGGGCGTTCTGCTTGGCCCAGCTCTCGTAGTTGGAACCCTTGTTTACCGCCAAGGTTTTTCCCTTGAGCTGTTCAAGCGCCGTGATCGGTGCGGCACCCTTCTTCTGGATGAATGTGTAGTCTGAGTCCAGGTACCCTTCGGAGAACAACAGGTTGTTGGCGCGCTCGGCGGTCACCGTTACCGGCGCAATAATGAAGTCGTATTTCCCCGCGTTCAGTCCCGGCATAAGGCCTGAGAATTCCGCGCTGTCGATCTGGATATCACGGCCCATCTGCTTGGCGAGCGCCTGACCTAAATCGACGTTGAAGCCCTGCAGCCCACCTCCGAGCGATGGCATCGCATGGGGCGCGAAGGTGCCGTCGACCGCGGTGCGCAATGACTCGGCGGCGAGCACCCCCAGGCTCAAACAGGAACCTGCCGGACGGGTTCCGGCACCCCACAGCGCAGAAACTGCCCGGAACCGCGTCGAGCATGCAGTTCGCCATGCTCGACGATCATCCGCCCCCGGCTCACCACGACCTCCGACCAGCCCTGGACCTCACGCCCCTCGTAAGGCGTGTAGCCGACGTTGTCGTGCAGCATGGCGTGGCTGATGGTGACCTTGAGATCGGGGTTCCAAAGGGCGATATCCGCGTCCGCGCCCACGGCGATGCAGCCTTTGCGCGGCAGCAGGCCGTACATACGGGCATGGTTGGCCGCCGTCAGGGCGACGAATTCGTTGATGGTCAGGCGCCCCTTCATGACACCTTCGCTGAACAGAAGCGGCAGGCGGACCTCCAGCCCCGGCAGGCCATTGGCCATCTGCTTGAAGGTGGTCTTTTCCCCATGCGGCAACTTGCCGGTTTCATCGAAGCGATAAGGCGCATGGTCGGAGGAAAACAGCGCGAGCGTACCGTCGAGCAGGCCCTGCCATACCGCCGCATGGCTCGCCTCGTCACGTGGCGGCGGACTGCAGCAGTACTTGGCGCCCTCCACGCCCGGTAGATCGATATCCGCGGCGGTCAGGAACAGATACTGCGGGCAGGTCTCCGCATGAATGGGCGCGCCCAGGCGTTGTGCGCGGCCGATCAGTTCGACCGACTCCCGCTCCGAGACATGCACGATGAGCATCGGCGTATCGAGCAACCGGGCCAGGGCGATGGCCCGGATCGTCGCCTCCGCTTCCGCCAGCGGTGCGTGCGCGACGGCGTGGTACTTGGGAGCGGTGAGCCCGTGCTTGGCGAGGTGCTTCACGATCCAACGGATGATGTCGTTGTTCTCCGCGTGGACCATCACCAGCGCCCCCTCGCGGTCTGCGACGGCAAGCACGTCGAGCATCTGCTCGTCGTTGAGTTTCAGCGCCTCATAGGTCATGAATACCTTGAGCGAGGTGACGCCGTCCCGAATCAACTGGGGCAGATCGGTCTGCAGCGCCTGATCCGTGGGATCGGTCAGAATGAGGTGGAAGCCATAGTCCACCACGGCCTTCTCCCGGGCGCGTGCCGAGTAGTCGCTGATCACGTCCGGTCAGCATGCCCCGATGCTGCGCGGCGAAAGGCATGATCGTGGTCGTGCCACCGATCGCCGCCGACACGGTGGCGCTGTAGAAATCGTCCGCGCACATGACGCCCATCCCGGACAGCTGCTCGACATGGCAATGGCTATCCACCCCGCCCGGCAGCACCCAGCGGCCCTTGGCGCCGATATCCCGCGTGCCCGGCTCGAGTCCCTGCTGCAGGGCGACGATCACGCCGTCCCGGATACCGATGTCCGCTTCGAAGGTTTCGCTGGCCATCGCGATGAGGCCATTGCGGATGGTGAGATCGAACTCTGCCCTGGGAGGTCTCCTGTAGTGCCAGCGATAGGGTTAGAAGGTGCCCGGATAGGCGCCACCGTCCAGGAGGATGTTCTGGCCGGTGATGTAGCCCGCCCATTGACTGCACAGGAAGGCACAGGCGGCGCCGAATTCGGCGGGCTGACCGAAGCGGCCCGCCGGATTCACGGCACGCCGCGCCGCGAGGACCTCATCCACGGTCTTGCCGCTGGCTTGCGCCTGCCCCTCGGCGGTATGTCGGAGCCGATCCGTTTCGAAAGGGCCGGGCAAGAGATTATTGAGGGTGACGTTGTGGGCGACGGTCTTGCGCGCCAGCCCCGCCACGAACCCGGTCAGCCCGCTCCGCGCACCGTTGGACAGCCCCAGGACATCAATGGACGCCTTGACCGCACCGGAGGTGAGGTTGACGATCCGGCCAAAACCGCGCTCCTGCATGCCAGGCAGATACGCCTTGATCAACTCGATGGGCGTCAGCATGTTGGTATCCAGCGCCGCTATCCATTGCGCCCGGTCCCAATCGCGGAAATCGCCCGTCGGCGGTCCGCCCGCATTGGTGACCAGGATGTCCACCTGCGGACAGGCATCCAGGACGAGCTGACGCCCTTGGGGTGTGGTGATGTCGCCGACGACACCCACGGCCATCCCCCCGGCGGCCCGGATCTCCGCCACCGCGGCCTCCAGCGCATCGGCGCCCCGCGCCACCAGCGTGGTCTTCACGCCCTCGGCGGCCAAGGCGAAGGCGCAGGCTTTTCCCGACCCCTTGCTGGAGGCACAGACCAGTGCCGTGCGACCGTCAATACCCAGTTCCATGAGTCTCTCCGCAATCAGATGATGGCCTGAGGGCCCGACACATCGAGGGATAAGCCCACCCGCGCGACCGTACGCTCGACCTCGGCCATGGTGTAACGATCGATATTCATCCCCGGGGCCCGTACGTAGGTGCTGCCGATGATGCCCCGGCGCTGGTAGATGCACTTGCGCAGGGCCAGACCCAGCTTGGGTTGGAATTCGTAGCGAAGCAGCGGGCAATAGCGGTCGAACGTGGCCGCCGCCGCCTCGACGTCGTCCGCGCTGAAGTCCTCGTAGATGGCGACCAGGATTTCCGGGAAGGCGAAGCCGGTCATGGTGCCCACGGCGCCACGCTCCAGTTCTTCGAGCAGATAGACGCCGCCCAGGCCGCCGAAGATGCGCATGCTGTCGCCAGCGAGTTCCCGGATGCGGGTGATATTGGGGCCTACCGGGGGTTCTTCCATCTTGATGAGGTTGACCCCGCCCTCCAGCCCTAGCCGAGCAACTACTTCGGTGCTGACTTCGGTGCCGAAAGAACCGGGGAAGTCGTGAATGATGACCGGGATGTCTACCGCCTTCGCCAAGGCCTGGTAGTAGTTGCGTCGTTCGCGCCGTCGAGCGGTGCAGCGAACACGGCGCTGGCACCCAAGTCCTGGGCCTCGCGGGACTGCTCGATGGCGCCGGCGAGGCCCAGCGCCCGCACACCGACCCAAACCGGTAGGCGTCCAGCGGAGGCCTCCACGTAGGTCTTGGCGACGCTATGACACTCGGCACCCGTCAGCTTGTGCGCCTCGCCCAGGAAGCCTAGGACAGCGAGCCCTTTCACGCCGGCCTCGACCTGAAAATCCACCAGGCTGTGAATACTGGCGAGGTCCAGTTCGCCCTCGTCATCGAAGGGGGTCGGGCAGATGGTGTAGATGCCGGTGGCTTGGCGTGCGTCGAACATGAGAGATGTCCTGGAAGTGAAACGACGCCTGCATTCTTGCTACGTACGGGCTGGGCCGTCGCATGCCTTTTCATGCCCACGTCATAACGTCTTGTTAAAGCGTCACGGCAAATCCCTGTTCATGCATGAGGCTTCTCAAGCAGCCGGCGAACGCCTGGGCGGGACCCGACAAGGGCTCGAAGCGGCTATGCGCCAGATTGGCCACCACCGTGCACGTATTTGCGACCGAGCGGACCACTAACTGGCTTTGTGGCCAGCTACGCACCGAGAACTCATCGACCAACGCCACTCCCGCCCCGGTCTGCACCAGGGCGCAGGCGTTCTGCGGTGAGCCGACCTGGATATCGATGCGCATTGGCAACTCGGCCGCTTCGTACATCCGGGCCACCATGGTACCGAAGGGCGTCTCCCGGTCGTAGGAAATCAAGGGAAAGGGCGACAGATCGGCCAGCGAAAGCGTCGATTGCCTGGCCAATGGATGGTTGTACGGGCAGATGCAGACCAGTTGCCCGCTGCACAGGGGCGTCACGTGCAGATTGGGGTGATTTATCGGCAGGATCACCACCCCCAAGTCCGCGCGCTGGCTGACCAGACTTTCGAGTAGGTGCGCGTAGTTGAGATTCTCGAACAGGCATTTCACCTGTGGATGCAGGTGCCGGAACCGCGCGATTGCCTGGGGGATCAGCATCTGCCCGATGCTCTGGCTCGACACGATATGCACCGTCCCCTGCGAGCGCTCGGCCAATTCATGGGCGAGCAGATTCACCTTCTGCACCGCGAGGTAGACCTGCTCTACCTCACGGAAGAGTTTCTTCGCCTCCGGCGTGGGGTACAGGCGCCCCTTCACCCGCTCGAACAAGAGGAAGCCAATGCGGCTTTCGGTATAGGACAACAGCCGGCTCACGGCGGGTTGGGAGACGATCAACCGCCGCGCGGCACCACTGATGGAGCCGGTTGTCATGACCGCACGAAACACTTCGATCTGACGAAGATTCAAGGACAAAGCTCACTCCGCACAGGCTCATCCAACCACCGAGCCATAAGATGAGGTTAAGGGTGATGGATAAATAAGCAAACAGCCGGCCAAGCGGGCGGCGATACACTCGAGGCCATCGAATCCAGCCGGACGCCAGCCTCATGTTCGATCCGATCTTCGTCATCAACCCCAATCGCAGCGCGGCCGTCACCCGGGGCATCGATCAGGCCATCGACCGGTTTCGTCTCGCTGGCGGGCCGCCGATTGATTGCCTCACGCTGCTCAACGGACCGGATGCCGTCCAGAGCCAGGGCGACATCGCCAGGGTTACAGGCCCCCTGGCTGAACTGGCACAGGAGCACGACGCCGCCGCCTCGGCGTTCGTGATCGCCTGCTTCAGCGATCCTGGGCTCGCCCTGCTTCGCGAACAATGCCGAACGCCGGTACTGGGAATCGGTGAGAGTGCGATCCTGCAAGCGCTGGAGCAGGGCGAACGCTTTGGCGTCATCGCCATGACGGACGCTGCTCGCAGCCGCCATCTGCGCAGTTACGCGGCCATGGGCGTGGCATCGCGCTTCGCCGGCGAATGCGCCTTGGCCTTGCGCATGGAAGCCTTGCAGGAGCAGGCCACCACCCAGGCGCGCCTGCTCGAAGTGGGCGCCAGGCTCATCGCCACCCACCATGCGGACGTCCTGATCCTGGGCTGCGCGGGCCTGGCGAGCTATCGGGCAGTCCTCCAGCGCATGAGTGGCGGCGCCACCCCGGATACCAGTGGCAGCCAGGTCATCCTCAGCCTTACCCGGATGCGCAGCATTCGCCAGGTCGATCCGGTGAACGATACCCTGACCGTCGATGCGGGCGTGCTGCTGGCAGACGTTCAGGCCGCTGCCGCTGAAGCCGGCAGGTATTTTCCGCTGAGCCTGGGCGCGGAAGGTAGCTGCAGCATCGGGGGCAACCTGGCCAGCAACGCAGGCGGTACCGCAGTGCTGCGCTACGGCAATACCCGGGAGCTGGCACTACGACTCGAGGTGGTGCTACCGGATGGGCGCATCTGGAATGGCTTGCGCAGCCTGCGCAAGGACAACACTGGCTATGACCTTCGCGACCTCTTCATCGGTTCCGAAGGCACGCTGGGGATCATCACGGGAGCGGTGCTCAAGCTCTATCCGCGGCCAACCGGAAGGGCAAAGGCCTGGGTGGGTTGCGACACCACCGGACAGTTGACCAAACTGCTCGCCCTGCTGCGCAGCCGCTGCGGTGAACGAGTGGTGGCGTGCGAGATGCTTTCGGCGGCCTGCTTGCGGCTGATAGTCGAGCACGTCGACGGCGCCAGGCATCCCCTGCAAGAGCCGGCGCCTTACAACGGGCTGATCGAACTGGCCGACACCCACCCTGCGCAGCTTGAAGAACTTCTGACCGCAGTCCTGGGCGAAGCCCTCGAGGCCGGCCTGATCACCGATGCTACCCTGGCCAGCAATCAAACCCAAGCCGCAGACTTCTGGCGGCTAAGGGAAGGGATTTCCCAGGCCCAGCTACGAGCTGGCAAAGCCATCAAGCATGATATCGCCTTGCCGATATCAGCGCTGCCGGCGTTCATCAAGCAAACCGATGCCCTGGTGGCCGCCTATGCCACCGACTTTCCCCTGATCAATTTCGGCCATATTGGCGACGGCAACCTTCACTACAACGTATTGCTGCCGAAGGATATTCCGCCATCCGACTACGATAGGCACATCGAGCGACTCAATCGCCTGGTCCATGACCAGGTGGCACGGTTTGGGGGCAGCATCAGCGCAGAGCACGGCGTCGGCCAGCTACGGCGGGATGAATTGAAGCGCTACAAGGATCCACTGGAAATGGAATTGATGCTGCGCATTAAACAGGTGCTAGATCCGAATCAACTGATGAACCCGGGCAAGCTGCTTTGATGTATAAGGCTAATAGCAGGGTCTTAAGCATCCTGTGTGACGCTAAGAATGTCTCCCAACTCAACTGCAGTGTTCTACCCATTCCGGATACCTTTTTAGGCGAAAATGATGGCCACACAAGGGTATTCACAGAGCATACAACGTCGTTCTTTCAGGCCCGAGTTTAAGTTCGAGCCTGCAAGCCTGATGCTGGATCAGGGCTACAGCTGCATTGAAGCACTCCGCGCATTAGGGCTGGTCGAGTCGGCGCTACGACACTGGGTCAATCAACTGTAGATAGAGTGCTGTGGAGTCATACCGACGATCAAGACATTGACGCCTGAGCAGCAGAGAATCCAGGAGTTGGAAGCGCGGATCAATCGCTTGGAGTGGGAGAAATTGATCCTAAAAAAGGCTATCGCGCTCTTGAGGCCGAGGAACACGAGCGCTCGCATTGATCGAGCTTAGCCAACGACGCTTCGGAAAACGTCGTCTGGTCTGTCTCATGAGCACTCCTTGCGGCGGACACTATCTAGCGCAATTCAGTGCCCACTCAACGCGGGAAAGACCAGCTCACCAGGCTCGGTTGCTCAGATCTCATCCATCACTACCCCGTCAAAGCTGTCCTAAAACAATTCGTGTCGCGAACCTCCCACAATACGGGAGATTACGCTTCCGTAACCGAAATTCCGGCGCATTTGTATTTCACAGAATCGTTACAGTGGCCAAAGGTGAGTATCCCCGTAAGCAACATAGAGGGTTTAGAAAAAAGGTTCCGCCTTTCTCAAGTGCTGCCTTAACTAGGAGATCGACCATGTCTCACCTCAGCACACAGGTCACCGCGCTAGTCGTCGCCCTCGGGCTGGCAACTCTTGCGACCGCCAGCGGCGCGGAAGAGATCACCTTCGTTTCCCAGGGTGGGGCCTATCAGGACGCCCAGGCCAAGGCCATTCTGGACCCGGCCGCGCACAATCTGGGCCTGACGTTGAAGCAGGACAGCTCGCCCAAGGCCTATCCGATCATCAAGACCCAGGTCGAAAGCGGGCGCGTTAGCTGGGACGTGGTCGATCTGCCTACCGGTGACTGCGTCCGCGGTCAGGCCGAAGGCCTGTTCGAGAAACTGGATCCCCAGCTCATCCCCAATCTCGCCAAGCTGCCCGCCGAGCTGAAGGACGACTACATGGCCGGCTATATCAGCTACTCCACGGTGCTGGCCTACCGGACCGATGCCTTCGACGAGAAAAGCGCGCCCAAGACCTGGGCGGATTTCTGGAACACCAAGGCTTTTCCAGGCGCCCGCGCCTTGCGCAATCTACCGCGCCCTACCCTGGAAATCGCCTTGCGCGCCGATGGCGTACCGGCGGACAAGCTCTATCCACTCGATGTCGAGCGCGCCTTTAAAAAGCTGGAGGAGATCAAGCCGCACATCACTACCTGGTGGACTTCCGGTGGCCAGTCGGCGCAGCTGATCAGCGATGGCGAGGTGGATATGGTGCAGATCTGGAACGGTCGTGCCTCGGCCGTGCAGGCCGCCGGAGCGCCGGTCGCCTTTACCTATAACGACGGCATCCTGGAGACCAACTCCCTCTGCGTCCTGAAGGGCACCAGGCACCGGGACGCGGCGATGAAGTTCGTCAACGAGGCCATCAGCGCCAAGCTGCAGGCGGCCTTGCCGATGATCATCGACTACGGCCCGCTCAATCCGGAGGCCTTCGCGACCGGCACCGTCCCGGCGGCCCGGCAGGCGGTGCTGCCCTCCTCGCCGGAAAACCTGGCCAAGCAGGCGGTGCTCTCGGCCAAATGGTGGGCTTCGGCGGAGGGCGGGAAAGCCGAAGAACGCTGGCTGTCCTTCGTCCAGGCCAAGTGAGCGGAGGGCCACGCCATGACTCAATTGACGACGATCCAGCCGCTGCCTGGCAACGCCGTGCCAGCACCGCCGCAGGCGCTGTTCACCAGCCCGGCGATAGCCCGGGAGGAGCGCCGCGAGCATCTGACGATGGTGCTGTTGCTGATGCCCGCCCTGCTGATGGTGGTCGTGTTGCTGGTGCTGCCTCTGTTCTGGCTGGGCCTGCAATCCGTACAGAGTGAAGACGGCCTGTCCCTGACCAACTACACCCGCATCCTCACCGAAGCCATCTACTGGGACACCTTTGGCACGACGCTGCAGATCAGCGTCATCGTGACCGCCCTGTCCATCCTGCTGGGCTTTCCCATCGCCTATGCCGCGGCCCGCACCCGCGGCCTGCTGTCGAGCGTCATCCTGCTCTGCGTGATCCTGCCGTTCTGGACCAGCGTGCTGGTCCGCTCCTATGCCTGGCTGGTGCTCCTGCAGCGTCGCGGCGTGGTCAACCAGACGCTCATCGACCTGGGCGTCATCAGCCGGCCCCTGGAGCTGGTGCACAATGCGACCGGTACGGTGATCGGCACCCTGCACGTCATGCTGCCCTTCATGGTGCTGCCGCTGTACTCGGTGATGAAGAAGATCCCCAACGACCTGCTGCTCGCCTCCGACAGCCTGGGCGCCCGGCCCTTCTACACCTTTCGCCGGGTATTCCTGCCCATGGCCGCACCAGGGGTGATGGCCGGCTCGATCCTGGTCTTCGTCATCTGCCTCGGCTTCTTCATCACGCCGGAACTGCTCGGCGGCGGACGCACCGTCCTGGTGTCCATGCTGGTCCAGCGCAACGTCGAGCTCTATCACGCCTGGGGCGCCGCCAGCGCAGTCGGCCTGACGCTGCTGGCCGTGGTGTTCCTGATCTTCTGGGCAGTGAACAAGGTGATTCCCATCGAACGTGTACTGGGGGTGCGCTAATGAACATTCGCCAAGCGCTCAAGCCCTCGCGCCTGCTGTTCACGCTGCTGGTAGCACTGATCCTGCTGTATCTGGTGCTGCCGATCCTGATCGTCGTGCCTATGTCGTTTTCCGAGGCGCGCTTTCTGCAGTTTCCGCCCAAGGCCTATTCGCTGACCTGGTACCAGGCCTTCTTCGATAGCCTGGAATGGATGTCGGCGGCCAAGGTGAGCTTCATCACCGCGATGGCCACCACCGTGATCAGCCTGCCGATCGGCATCGCCGCCGCCTACGCCACCAGCAATTCGTCGCTGCGGATCATGCGGACACTGCAGCTCATCCTGCTGCTGCCCATGATGGTGCCCATCATCCTGATCGCCGCGGGGGTGTTCTTCGTCTATGCACGGGTAGGCATCATCAGCACGCTGTCCGGGCTGGTCCTGGCGCACATCATGCTGGCGCTGCCCTATGTGATCATTGCCGTGCTGGCCGGGCTGCGCAACTTCGACATGACCCAGGAAATGGTCGCGCGCAGCCTGGGCATGAACCGATTCCGCGCCTTCATGGCGGTGACGCTGCCGCAGATCAAACCCAGCGTGGTCTCGGCAGCACTATTCGCCTTCATCACCTCGCTCGATGAAACCGTGGTGGCGCTGTTCATCTCGGGTGGCAGCAACGAGACCCTCACCAAGCGGATGTTCACCACGCTGCGCGACGAGATCGATCCGACCATCGCCGCGATCAGCACCCTGCTGATCGCCATTACCCTGTTGATGGTGCTGATCGCCGGGCGTGGCGGCAAGGAACGGGCCTGACGAGGGGACCGCCCAGCGGCGCAATGACTGTCAGTGAAGGCTTTGCCTGACCTGTTGCAAAGGCATGGGCAGCGTGACGCCTGAAACTGGACTCAGGCCTGCTATCGGGACCATGACGATCTAGCGATCGTGGACGCTCCTACAACGCCACCCCGACTGTAGGAGCGGCCCATGGCCGCGGATAGGGCTGCGGATTCGGCCAACCGGCTATCGAACGCCACGAAACATCAGAACCGAGGCCGCCTTGATAAAGGCGGCTCGCCCCAGCCCTTGTCAGGCCGCTCTGGGTACCACGATGGTGTCTTCTGGATGCAGACGCAGCGACAACGGAGCGCCGATCTGCGGCAGCCGCAGATTGCCTTCGTGGTGGCTGGACTGGCGGAAGCTGATGCGCTGCTTGCCTTCGAGTTCGACGAAGATCTTCAGGCTTTCGCCCTGGAAGAGGATGTCGGTCACTAGACCACGCAGTCGGTTCCAGTCGCCGCCCGCCGTCTCGCTGTCCAGCAGCAACTTCTCGGCCTGGACGGCCAGGAAGAGATCTCCGGAAAGCGGAACGGGACGTGCCGTACACAGGGGCGTCTGGCCCAACAGCAATTCGCCGCCATTACCCCGGGCCAGCGGCAACAGGGTGCTTTCGCCGATGAAGCTGGCGACGAAATCGTCGCTTGGATGATCGTGCAGGCGTCGTGGGGTGTCCACCTGGACCAGCCGGCCGCCCTTCATCACGGCGATGCGATCGCTCATGGTCAGGGCTTCACGCTGGTCGTGGGTGACGTAGACCATGGTGGCACCCAGGCGTTTGTGCAGGGCGCGCAGTTCGATCTGCATGACGTCCCGCAGCTGCTTGTCCAGCGCGGACAAGGGTTCGTCCATGAGAATCAGCCTGGGCTCGAAGACGATGGCCCGGGCCAGTGCCACCCGCTGGCGCTGACCACCGGATAGCGCGGCGATATCGCGGTCTTCGTAGCCTTTCAATTCGACCGTGGCCAGGGCGCGTAGCGACCGCTCGCGGGCACTGGCCGCCTTCTCGCCACGCGCCTTGAGCGGAAAGGCGACGTTTTCCAGCACGTTCATATGCGGGAACAGCGCGTAGTTCTGGAACACCACGCCGATGTCACGGCGGTGCGGCGGCATCAGGGTCACGTCGCGGTCACCGAAGAGGATTCGGCCGGAACTCACGCGATTGAAGCCGCCGAGGATGCTGAGCAAGGTGGTCTTGCCGGAGCCGGACGGCCCCAGCAGTGACATGAATTCGCCTGCCTCGACCTTGAGGTCGACATTGTCCAGTGCCCTGAGGGTGCCGTAGTGCTTGCACACCCGCTCGATGGTGACGGACTCGAAGCCTTCGTTAAAGCCCTGCATGATTCCTCCTGCGGCCTAGAGGCCGTGAGCCGGTGACACTGTCATCTGACCATAGGGCCTGCTCGCGGAAATGCTCTTTTGCGTCCTGACCACATCGCTTCGTGCTGTTCTGTAGCGGGCCATGCACAGATTCTGTGCTACCTGCAGCGCCGGGCGATCAGCGTCCGATCACGTCGAGAAATTGCTGCCACCCGGCTGCCAGACGGACGCCCGGCGCGCGAAAGGCATGCAGGGGGATTGGGCGAAAACCCTCGGCCACCATCAGGCCGAATTCGGGCTTTTGTCCCAGACTGAGGGCAGCGACCTGCTGGCCCAGATAGGTCGAGAGCGCGACCCCTCCGCCGTTGTAGCCAACGGCATAGAACTGACCGTCGTCCAGGCGGCCGGCATGGGGTAGGTAGTCCAGGGTCATGGCGACCAGACCTGACCAGCGATGGTCGATGCGGACATTGGCCAGCACTGGAAACACCGTGCCCAGACTACGCTGCAGGTCGCGGAAGGCGGCTGCCGAGTCGTTGTTGCCGAAGGCGCCACGCCCGCCAAAGATCACGCGATCGCCGACCCGGCGAAACCAACGCAGCATCCGCTTGGTATCACCGCAAACCTGGCCGCCCGGCAGGACCTGGGCGAGTACCTCCGGCGCCAGCGGTTCGGTGGCGATGATGGCGCTGCGAAAGGGAATCAGCCGGCGGTGCAGGCTGGCGGTCGCCGGCGTCTGACTGGAGTAGCCGTTGGTGGCGTAGATGACCTGTCGGGCCAGCAGACTGCCGCCTGGAGTGCTCAGGCGAAAGGCGCCGCCCTCTCGCTGTACCCGGGTGACCGGGCTGTGCTCGAACAGCCGGCCTTCGCGCTCGAGCAGCGTCCGCGCCAGACCTCGGGCATAGTTGAGCGGATGGAGACCACCGGCCTTCGGCGTCAACAGCCCGCCGTGATAGAGCGTTGAGCCGGTCAGTTCACGGACCTCCTCCCGGGAGATCATCACCGAGGATGCACCTCCGGTTTCGCGGCTGATCCAGTCGGCGGTGTTCCGCAGCCCTGCCAGGGCATGCTCGGTATGGGCGGCAGCGATATGCCCACCCAGCTGCAACTGGGCCTCGTGCAGGCCCAGGCGGTCGATGTTTGCCGCCAGGGCATCGATGGCGGCATAACCCAATCGGTACATCTGCAGGGCCGCGTCACGACCGTGCCGGGCCATCATCCCGGCGAAGCTTGCGCGAAACTTGGGCGATACCACGCCGCCATTGCGACCACTGGCCCCCCAGGCCAAGCTGTTCGCCTCCAGCACTACCGGCGCCTGACCGGCCTGCACGAGGTGGTGCGCCGCTGCCAGACCGGTGAAGCCACCCCCCACGATAGCCACATCGCAGCGGTGATCGCCTTGCAGCGACGACAAGTTCGGCGCGGGTACCGCCGTGGCGTTCCAGAGGGAGTCGGGAATCATCGCAACCTCTGCCAGGGAAGAAAGGGACAGCGTGCCCGCAAGGCCGTCAGCGCCGACCAGGCGAGCGAGGCGATCAGGCCGAACGGCTCGAAAGCTCCGCGTCAACGGCGTCTGCCAGTTGCGCCAGCGAGCGGAAGTGATGGGTCGGCTCGGTGCGCTCGGATTCAAGGGTGCCGCCGGTGCCCTGCTTGTCGTAGCGCCGCTCGATCCAGCAGGTCGGGTAACCTAGGCGCATGGCAACGCCAATATCGTGATACTGACTCTGGGCGGTGTGGATGATGTCTTCGAACAGGATACCGTCGGCAGACAGGGCGCCTCGGACGAAGGCGAAGTACTGGGGATCGGGTTTCTCGTAGCGCGAGTCGTCGATGGTGAATTCGTAGTCGAAAGGGTTATCCAGAGTCTTGGCCATGAAGTCCAGCGCCCAGCGCTGGGCATTGGTCATGGCTACCAGCTTGAAGTGCTTGCGCAGGCGCTTGAGCGCCTCGACCGAATCCGCAAAGGCCGGCCACTCCCTTACCGAATGGGCCAGCCCCTTGGCATGCGCCTCGCTGTCCGGCAACCCCAGCTGCGCGGCCATGAGGTGGTAGCAGCGTTCGAGGTCGTCCGGAAACCAGCCCGCCTCCTTGCGGGCGCGGGCATAGCGGTATGCCTGGAGGATATCGTCGTCGCTGTGCGCCTCGCCGGCCTCGCCACTGACCTTGCGCACGTGGTTGAGGATGCCGGCTTCGAAATCGATGAGCGTGCCGACGACATCGAAGGTCATGGCTTTAATGGTACGGAAGGGCATGGACGGAAACTCCTGCGCAGCGCGTGATCAATTCTCTTCACTATTCCCGATTAATGATTTACAGATGTTTCGTTTTGAACCAAATATAAAACACAATCAACTGTTTTTGAGCATTCTACCAATGTAATGGTCTGTTTGAGCGACTCTTAGGGTGCTCCAATGGTGGTCACACTATTATTAATCGTGGTATGAAGATCGCTAGAGGATCTTCATACCAACCTATACTTATTTATTTCTGTGAACGGGCCCCTCATTAGTGAAACTACCGCTACCGCACAAAATGCGGCAATGCCGCCGCGAACGCGTTCGCCAGCCGCTCGGACCGGGTCAATTCGGCATTGGCCACCGCCGACGCTCCCTAGACTCAGGGCCTGACCTGCCACTGGGAGCGCCACCATGCCGCTGCACCTCGATCTGCGTGATCCTCGCCTGTTCCAACAATCGGCCTATGTCGACGGCCGCTGGATAGGCGCCGACCACGGCGCCACCTTCGCCGTGGACAACCCCGCCACCGGCGAGGTGATCGCCCAGGTCGCGGCGCTGGACGCTGCCGAAACCGCCCGCGCCATCGCCGCGGCGGAAGCGGCCTGGCCGGCCTGGCGCGAGCGTCCCGCGGTCGAACGCGCGGCGCTGCTGGAGCGCTGGCATGCGCTGATGCTGGAACACCAGGACGACCTGGCCCTGCTCATGACCCTGGAGCAGGGCAAGCCGCTGGCCGAGGCCCGCGGCGAGATCGCCTACGGCGCCAGCTTCGTCAAATGGTTCGCCGAAGAAGCCCGGCGCAGCTACGGCGATGTCCTGCCCGCCCCCGCCCGGGATCGCCGGGTGCTGGTGCTCAAGCAGCCAGTGGGCGTGGCCGCCGCCATCACCCCGTGGAACTTCCCCAATGCCATGATCACCCGCAAGGCCGCGCCGGCCCTGGCGGCCGGCTGCCCGGTGGTGATCAAGCCCTCGGACCTCACCCCGCTGTCGGCCCTGGCGCTGGCCGAGCTGGCGGATCGGGCCGGTTTTCCGCCCGGGATCTTCAACGTGGTCACCGGGCTGCCCGTCGGTATCGGTGGCGAGCTGACCGGCAATCCGGCGGTGCGCAAGCTGTCCTTCACCGGCTCCACGCGGATCGGCCAGCTGCTGCTGGCGCAATGCGCGGCCACGGTGAAGCGCACCAGCATGGAGCTGGGTGGCAATGCGCCCTTCATCGTCTTCGACGACGCCGACCTGGACCTGGCCATCGCCGGGGTGTTGCAGAGCAAGTTCCGCAACGCCGGCCAGACCTGCGTCTGCGCCAACCGCATCCTGGTCCAGGACGGCATCCACGATCGCTTCGCCGAGCGGCTGGCCGCCGAGGTGGCCAAGTTCAAGGTGGGCAACGGCCTAGAGGCCGGGGTGACCCTGGGCCCGCTGATCAATCGCCTGGCGGTGGACAAGGTGGCGCGCCATGTCGACGACGCCCTGACCCAGGGCGCCAAGGCGCTGTTCGGCGGCCTGCCCAGCGGACATGACCAGTTCGTCGCCCCCACGGTGCTCACCGGTGCCACGGCCGACATGCTGCTGGCCCGCGAGGAAACCTTCGGCCCGGTGGCGCCGCTGTTCCGCTTCCGTGACGAAGCCGAGGCCCTGGCGCTGGCCAATGCCACGCCCTATGGCCTGGGCGCCTACTACTACACCCAGGACCTGCGCCGCGCCTGGCGGGTGGGTGAGCGCCTGGAATTCGGCATGGTGGCGCTCAATACCGGCACCCTGTCGATGGAGGTCGCGCCCTTCGGTGGCGTGAAGCAGTCCGGGCTGGGTCGCGAGGGTTCGCACCTGGGGCTGGACGAGTACCTGGAGGTCAAGGCCTGGCACCTGGGCGGGCTGGACTGAAACCCACGGCGGGCAGGCAGCCGAAAATGCCGCCACCCCTGAGCAAAACAGCCGATCGCGATGCCGGGGCCGGCAACTTCAGCGTTACCGACCCCGGCATTTGCTTAGGCTGAAACCCTCGCCCCCTGCCTGGAGATAGCTGCATGAATTCCGCTGCCAAAGCCACCGACCGCCTGCTGGGTTATCGCGAACAGAGCGTCCCGCGCGGCATCATCACCGCCCATCCCGTCGTGGTGGCTCGCGCCCAGGGCAGCGAAGTCTGGGACGTGGACGGACGCCGCTACCTGGATTTCGTCGGCGGCATCGGCGTGCTCAACGTCGGCCACAACCACCCCCGTGTGGTGGAGGCCGTGCGCCGCCAGGTCGGGGAAATCTCCCATGCCAGTTTCCAGGTGATGGCCTACGAGCCCTACCTGGAACTGGCCAACCGCCTCAATACCCTGATCGGCAACGGCGAGGCCTACAAGACGCTGCTGCTCACCTCGGGCGCCGAGGCAGTGGAAAACGCCATCAAGATCGCCCGCGCCCATACCAAGCGGCCGGGGGTGATCGCCTTCCGCGGCGGCTTCCACGGCCGCACCCTGCTGGGCGTGACCTTGACTGGCTTCGCCCAGCCCTACAAGCAGAACTTCGGTCCCTTCCCCGGCGACATCCATCACGCGCCCTACCCCGACCCTTTCCGTGGCGTCGATACGCAGCAGGCGCTGGCCGGGCTGCGCGAAGTTTTCGCCACCCAGATCGCCCCCGACCAGGTCGCCGCCATCCTGATCGAGCCGGTGCAGGGCGACGGCGGCTTTCGCCCGGCGCCCGTGGAGTTCCTCCAGGCGCTGCGCGCCCTCTGCGACCAGCACGGCATCGTGCTGATCGCCGACGAGATCCAGACCGGCTTCGGCCGCACCGGCAGCCTGTTTGCCTTCCAGCAGACCGGCGTCCAGCCCGACCTGGTGACGGTGGCGAAGAGCCTGGCAGGGGGCCTGCCGCTCTCCGGGGTGGTCGGGCGCGCCGCCATCATGGACGCCCCCCTCCCCGGCGGCCTCGGCGGCACCTATGGGGGCAATGCCCTGGCCTGCGCCGCGGCGCTGGCGGTGCTGGACGTGTTCGCGGAAGAGGACCTGGTCGCCCGCGGCGTCGCCCTCGGCGCGCAACTGCGCAGCGGTCTGCTCGACCTGCAGCGGCGTCACCCCCGCATTGGCGAGGTGCGCGGTCGCGGCTTCATGCTGGCGGTGGAGATGGTCGGCGCCGATGGTCACAGTCCCGACGCCGGCCTAGCCCAGCAGGTCATCGACGGCGCCCGCCAGGCCGGGCTGCTGGTGATCAAGTGCGGCGTCGAGCGCAACGTCATCCGCTTCCTGGCGCCCCTGGTCACCAGCGAAGCCCAGCTGGCCGAAGCCTTGCAGATGTTCGGCCAAGCTCTCGCCCAGTCTGGTGCCTGAGTCGACAGTTAAGCTGCCAATTGCAACCGATGCTGAGCAAACAAAGTAATACTATCGCATCAAAGCGAAGACACACAGTTTGCTTTTAGTCCGCACGTGGTAGCTTCACGCCCAACCGCGTTTACGTGAGACTAGGCCAGAACCCGGAATTCCGATAACGCTGCACGAGGAGGTGGACCTGCCGAATGCCCAGCTGTAAGTGCTGGGCAGCGATATCGCAAATCCGTAACCAGAGCTTGGTGATCGACATAGATAGCGTTCCAAGCATCTTCGAGGCCGATAACCTAGTCCTGCAGATGGCCCATACCCGGATCTAGGTGCTGCGCCTGCTGGCCATCCCGAACGTACTAACTCTTCTTGCCAATACGCACAAGAAGATCCACGGAATCAGCGCCGACGTCGCGGCCACCTCCGTTCGCTATGACAAGCTTGGATAGCTCCGACTGCGAGCGGCAGGCCTTCTCGGCCCGCGCTAAATCCGCTGGGATTATCTGAACCAGCTGGCGAAGCTGGTGGTCGCTTGCAAGCAGGATGAGGCTACCATCCTGCTACAGGTAGTCATAGCCTAATCAGGCGCCAAAATGAATGAGAGAACCGAGGCCCTGCGTAAGGTCAACCGGGGAAATCAAGGCTGCCGCTGAGAACGCGGACCGGCAAAGGCAGGTCGAAGACACCGCAGCCAAGTACCTCAAGAACGACTTTGCCACGGTCTACGCTGCGGTCGGCGATACTGCACAACATCAATTACCTCCCTGCAGACTTCACGGACCCCAACGCCTTTCGGCCAGAGCTTTGTGATGCTTGCACGGCACGACGCTACCAACCAGCGATTCCACAGTGGTCACCACCAGCGGCCAGGTTATCGATGGGATGGGCACCCCCGAGATCGCCGAGAACCTCGGCGCCCCCGGGCGGATTCGATGTACCTGCAAGACAATGCTTCCATAAATGGCAATGCAGGGTTGCCGTTACAGGCGACATCACCTCCGGCTCGATGTACGAGCGGCGATATGCCCAGGGCGCCACTGCCAGCACGTCCGGGGATACTTACACCTAGGGCGGGTTCAGAACGCGAGGAGATACCAGCTGGTACAGTGTGAAATGGGGCGGCGGCTGGCAGATGACCGATGGCGACTGGGTACGGGGCTATGCCGGCAAAAAAAGTCTACGTTTTCAGTCAGATGCGCGGGAACAGCCTTTTATCCGACACTAGGACCTGCGTCGGTAAGTACATCCAGCTGATCGGCTCGGCAACGAAAATGCGGTCTGCGCCATAAACGGCCTGGTCAGCCGGAACGGAACTACTCCTTTGCTCTCCTGCCAAAGCGGGCTGTGGAGGCGCCAAGACACCAAGACGCCCACATGCCGCTCCCACACTATCCCGTGTTACGGCCGAATGACGTAACGACCTACGCCCGCCTTGTCGGCACCATGCTGAATTGGGAAACGGGCGGTCGCGGTCAGCAATGAGCATCCACGCCCAATATCGCCATCGGCCAGAACGTTTATGCGACCATCTTCTGTTGTAAATTTTGAGGTAGCCATATGTACGACATTCCGACTCTCCTAGCCCTTCGCTTGCTGACCTGCGCTGCGCGCGTTTAGCAGCTGGCGCTGGAAACCATGGGATTCGCTAGGCCTGGGACCCATCATCCCCTGAGCTATTACACCAGATGAACGCCTTGCTCGAAGAGATGATCGATCCGGAACTCGAGACCCCGGGTGCAAGAGCATAAGCGCCTGATCCGGAAGGGGGCTAGCTGTGATCTCTCAGTAGGTTGTTCATCCGGGGCGTTCCCGGAATTCTGGAAGCGCCACCAACACAGCCTTCCAGGAGCCCCGGG
>NZ_JAVSJB010000035.1:0-19682 GCF_032027545.1 Pseudomonas oryzihabitans
GAGCGCCTTGAGGATCTCGCTGGTCACCGCGGTGGTCACGGTGATGTCCGTCCAGCCCACGTCGGCGAAGCGCACGGTGCCGCAGGCCGCCGGCTCGGCGGCCTGGCCGACGAGCGGGGTCAGGAGCACTGCACCCAGGAGCCAACGTGAAAAACCTTTCATGGACATATCCCCTTGCGTTTGCCGGGGTGTCCTCTGGCCAGCCCCGCGTGTATTTATCTGTAACCTATCCCCCCTGGCTCGCCTACCGCCTGCGTCGCTACCAGAGTGCGCAGCGTCGTAACCAGAAGCGGGAATGTCGTATCCAGCTTGAACGCCGCGAACCCTGGCTCCGCGCATCGGCGGCGGTGGTCGGTTTCCCCGATTCGCGGCTGCCGGATGGCTGACCGCGCCGGCTCCGCGACTCGCGACGGAGCGGCGCCGGCTGTCCTGGTCAATTGGCCAGGCTGGCCTTGACCGCGACGTTGCCCGGGGCGCCGCTGCGGGTGGTGACGCCCTTGAGCCAGGCTTCCAGCTGATCGGGATTCTGCTTGAGCCAGTTGCGTACCGCTCGGCGCGGATTCTCCTGCTCGTTGGCCACCCGATCCATGAGGATGTTTTCCATGGCCGGGGTGAAGACCAGGTTGGACAGCAGCCGGCCCACGTTGGCGCATTGCTGGGCATAGCCCTTGCGGACCACGGTGTAGACCGTGGCAGCACCCTGGTTGGGGCCGAAGTAGTCGTCGCCGCCATCGAGATAGGCCAGCTTGTGGCGGATGTTCATCGGGTGCGGTTCCCAGGCGAGAAAGACGATCCACGGATTTTTCAGCAATTCCTTCATCCGCACCTGGGTCAGCATGCCCTGTTCGCTGGATTCGTCGAGCTTGAAGCCACCCAGGCCGAAGGCATTGGTGGCGATCATCTTCTGGACCAGGCCGTTGCCGTCATTGCCCTTCTCGATGCCGTAGATCGTGTGGTCGAAGCGGTCGCCGAAGCGGGCGATGTCGGCGAACGTCTTCACGCCGGCATCGTAGGCGGCCTGGGGCACGGCCAGGGTGTAGCGGGCGCCTTCGAGATTGCTGCGCAGCCGCTCGACGCTGCCGTTGTCGACGAAGGGCTGGCTGACCTTTACCTGGGCCGGCATCCAATTGCCGAGGAAGACATCGGCATCGTTCTTGGCCAGGGCGGTGTAGCTGTTCGGCAAGGATTGGCGAACGATCTCGGTATCGTAACCAAGGGCGCCGAGCAGGTAGCGGGCCATCGCGTTGGTAATCACGAGGTCGCTCCAGCCCACGTCGGCGAAGCGTACGTCGTGACAGCTTTCGGGCTCGGCGGCCTGGGCGGTGGCGCACAGCAGCAGGCCGGATAGCAGCAGGCAACGAGAGATCTTCATCCTGGACTCCTTGGATCGAAAAGGTCGGGAAGGACCGGGGTTGCATGGACCGCGCCGCCTGGCTCCGCTGATTACGGCTTTGCGCCGCAAGCGAGCAGAAGGGCGACGGACGGTCGCCAGTCCTGACCTAGAACCGTGCCTCCTGAGTCGGGTTGCTACATTTTGGCGCGTGCCGGTTACGTTCTGGTGTTACCGCAGCGGCCAATGTGGCGAGAGGCCACCACGCGATGGGTCGGTCTCGGATTCGTTTGGTCGCAAACAAATCCCTATTCAATCAAGGGCATTTCGCCCTGCGCCGCGGGTTGTCCGCCGCAGACACTCTGCGACGTGTGAGGTTCGCTCGATGTCGGCATGGGATTTGCGACATGACTTATGCGTCCGCGACACCTTGCCCATTGGCAAGCCGTCAGACGGACCCCAAAAGAGCCCGGAGAAAGGGCCTCAGCCTGCGTGAAGGAGAGTCCTAACCATGTCGCCCATTCCGTCCCCGTCACAGCCCCGTGCCATCCAGTCCATCGGCTTCCTGCTGCTGGACAATTTCACGCTGATTTCCCTGGCCTCGGTCGTGGAGCCGCTACGGATGGCCAACCAGCTGTCGGGGCGCGAGCTCTATCGCTGGTGCACCTTGAGCCTGGACGGTCGTCCGGTACGGGCGAGCGATGGCTTGCAGATCACCCCGGACAGCGCGGTGAGCGCCGCCCCGGTGATGGACATGGTGATCGTCTGCGGTGGCGTGGGTATCCAGCGCAGCGTCTCGCGCGAGCATTGCACCTGGCTGCAGAGCCAGGCGCGCCAGGGGCGCAAGCTGGGTGCGGTGTGCACCGGCAGCTGGGCCCTGGCCCGTGCCGGCCTGCTCGATGGCTACGACTGCAGCGTGCACTGGGAGACCCTGGCGGCCCTGCAGGAGGCCTATCCGCGGGTGGTGCTCAGCACCCGTCTGTTCACCATCGACCGCAACCGCTGCACCGCGTCGGGTGGTACCGCGCCGATGGACATGATGCTGCACCTGATCGGCCGCGAGCACGGTCGCGAGCTGTCGGCGGCCATCTCGGAAATGTTCATCTACGAACGCATCCGCAATGAGCAGGATCATCAGCGCGTGCCGCTCAAGCACATGCTGGGCACCAACCAGCCCAAGCTGCAGGAGATCGTGGCGCTGATGGAGGCCAATCTCGAAGAGCCCATCGACCTCGACGAACTGGCGGTGTACGTGGACGTCTCCCGGCGCCAGCTGGAGCGGCTGTTCCAGAAGTACCTGCACTGCTCGCCGTCGCGCTACTACCTCAAGCTGCGCCTGATCCGCGCGCGTCAGCTGCTCAAGCAGACCACCCTGTCGATCATCGAGGTCGCCTCGGTGTGTGGCTTCGTCTCCACGCCGCACTTTTCCAAGTGCTACCGCGAATACTTCGGCATCCCGCCGCGTGACGAGCGCCAGGGCCCGACCATCCAGCAGCCCATCGCGTTGATGCCGCTGTCCCAGGAACTGTCGCTGATGCCGGCGTCCTCGGCCCTCGCGGCCCTGAGCCAGGCCCAGGGCGAGTCCACCTTCGCCAGCGTACGGCTGTAGGTCGCCTCAGCGACCGCTGGGTAGGCTGAGCAGCAATGCCGCCGTCTGCAGGTCCGGCTGGCCGTCGAAGCGGCCCGGCCGGTACTTCATCTGGAAGGCACCGATGACGTCGCGGGTGGCCGAATCGAGCACGCCGTTGCGCGGGACCGCATAACCGATCCGTGCCAACTGATCCTGGAACCAGACCGGCGGCGGCAGCACGCCGCCCAGGCTGGCCTGGCGCTGGGCGACCACCGCCGGGTCGGGCCAGTTGATCAGCCCGGCTGCAGCCAGGCGGGGCCAGGGGAACAGCGGGCCGGGGTCCTGCTTGCGGCCCGGGGCGATGTCGCTGTGCCCGACGATGGCGCGGCGATCCAGGCCGTGCCGTTGTTCGATGTCCTTGAGCAGCGGGATCAGGGCCTGAATCTGGGCTTCGCTGAAGGGATACCACTGGCGTCCGGCCGGGGTGTCACGAAAGCCCAGGTTGACCATCTCGATGCCGATGGAGCTGGAGTTGAGCCAGGTACGACCTTCCCATTCGCTGACGCCGGCATGCCAGGCGCGGCGGTTCTCATCCACCAGGCGGTAGACGGTGCCGTCGGTATCGATCAGGTAGTGGGCGCTGACCCCGGCCTGGGTCAGCAGCTTGAGCGACTGCTGGGAGTTGGCTGCCGTGTAGTGCAGCACGATGTATTGCACCCGGCTGTCCTGGTCGCGGGAGGTGTAGTCGTCGTTGATGCGCGGCCCGTTGGCACAGCCGGCCAGGAGCAGACCGCAGAGCAGCCAGGAAAGGGGCTTGAACAGGTTGCGCACGGTTACCTCGCGAGGGTGGGAAGGGTCAGGCCACTTCCAGGCGATCGCGTCCGGCGCGCTTGGCGCGGTAGAGCGCCTGGTCGGCACGCTCGAATACGGTATCGGCATCTTCGCCCGGCGCAAAGGCCGCAAGACCAGCGGACAGGGTGACCACCACGCGTTCGCCCTTGAAATGGAAAGGGCAGGCGGCCACGGCGGCGCGCAGTTGCTCGATCAGGGTAACCGCACCGGCGACCGGGGTAGCGCCCAGCAGCACGACGAATTCCTCGCCACCGAAGCGGGCGATGAAGTCGGTCTTGCGCAGGCGGCGCTGCAATTCGTTGGCGATGATCTTGAGCACCTTGTCGCCCGCCAGATGCCCATAGCCGTCGTTGATGCGCTTGAACAGGTCCACGTCGAGCACCGCCAGCAGCAGGTCGCCGCCATGGCGTTGCCAGCGCGCCACCTCGAGGTCCAGGCGTTCGCTCCAGGCCGCGCGATTGGGCAGGCCGGTCAGGGGGTCGCACAGGGCCTTTTGCCGCTGTTCCTCCAGGTGGCCGCGATACTGCTGGGCCTCGCGCTCCATTCCGGCCACCCGCGCGGTGAGGGTACTCAGCTGCTGGCTGGCTTCCTGCTCGCGGTGCTCGCGCTGGGCTTGCTGCTCGGCGAGGCTGGTCAGCAGGCCTTCCAGGCGGCTGTCCAGCGACAGCTTGAGGCTGTCCAGGTCGGTGGCCTCCTGCACTTCGCTCTGTAGCTCGTTGACCTGACCACGCAGGGCAGCGCCGAAGGCGCGCTCCTGGGTCTGGCCGTCCTGGCGATGGACGTGGACGTCTTCCAGGCCGGCCTGGAAGGTGGCCAGCCGCTCGTTGAGCTGGCGCAGGTAGAGCTGGAATTCGCTCTGGCCGGAATGATTCAGCGCCAGGACCAACACCGACAGGTCGTCGAGCACCGGTACCAGTTCGTACCAGTTGAGGCTGCCCTGGATGCGTTGCCGTAGGATCTCGGCCTGGGGCTTGTGACTGTCGGGCAAGGCCAGGTCGTCGAGCAGCCGCAGCAGGGTGGCTTCCAGGTGCGGGGCGATGGCGCTGTAGCCGGGCTCGGGGACCGGTGGCAGGGCGTAGGCCGGATCGGCGGTCTCTGCTGGCGCGGACTCCGCGGTGCGCGGCGTGGCCTCGACGGGAAGTGGTGCGTCGTCCACCGCTGTCTGGACTGGCGTATCCACCGGCGGTGCGCTGGCCACGGTCGGCGTCGCCAGCTCGATGGTGGCTTCGGGACCGGCTTCGCCGCGCTCGCCGAACAGGCGTTGCAGCAGACCGGGGCGGGCAGGTTGCTCGGGTTGCAGGTGGGTCAGGGCCTGTTGCTGCAGGCGGCTGAATTCACCCAGCAGGGCAGGCAACTCGCCGGGCTGGCCGGCGGCAGCCTGGGCGCGCTTGGCGAAGCCCTTGAGGGCCTTGCGCAGCTCCCGGGGCAATTCCAGGTTCAGCAGCAGGCGGCAGAGTTCGGCGAAGGCCTCGGCGACCTGGCGTGTGCGCAGTTCCCGGCGCTGCTCGGAGTCGAGCACCGTGCGCTCCAGACGCGGGATGAGCTTGGCGAGGTCGGCGTCGCTGTCGTCGCGCCTGAGGATGTCGCGCAATTCGACCAGGCAGGCGTCCACCGCCACGTCGTTGCCTTCGGCGGCCAGGCTGCTGCGCACGAGACCGCGGCGCACCAGGTCCAGGCGGTTTTCCCACCGGCTTTCCAGGCGCTCCAGGTTTTCGAGGCTTTCCAGGTATTTGCTTTTCCAGCGTTCGACGTCCGCGCGCTCCATCCGCCCGCTCCAAAGGCTTGAGGGTGGCCAGCAGGCGGGCACGACGGGGCGGCCAGCCGACTTGGTTAGTGGCTAGGGTATCGGCCAGTACGGGGAAAGTTTGAGCAGGACGACCGGAGGACGCTTGAGAGGGACGAGCTGGGGAAACGCCGCCGCAGGACGCGGCGGCGGCAGGGTCTTACTTGGCGGCGCGTTCTTTTTGGATCAGGAAGTCGGCGACCTTCAGGGTCTCGTCCGGACCACCCGAGGAGCCCAGGTCGAAGCGGTACTTGCCGTTGACCACCATGGTCGGTACGCCGGTGATCTGGTAGGCCATGGCCAGTTTCTTGTCCTTTTCCACCTGGCCCTTCACGGCGAAGGAATTGTAGGTGCTGAGGAACTTGTCGCGATCCACGCCCTGGGTAGCGAGGAAGTCGGCCATTTCCTCGGGGGTGGCCAGCTTCTTGTGTTCCTTGTGGATGGCGGCGAAGACGGCGTCGTGCACCTTGGCTTCCACGCCCATGGCCTCCAGGGTCACGAACAGCTGGCCGTGAACGTTCCAGATACCACCGAACATGGCCGGCACGCGCTTGAAGGCGACGTCGGCGGGCAGCTGCTTGGCCCAGGCGTTGAGGGTGGGTTCGAAGGCGTAGCAGTGGGGGCAGCCGTACCAGAACAGCTCAACCACTTCGATCTTGCCGGGCTCGGACACCGGAACCGGACTGCTCAGTTCGGTGTACTGCTTGCCGGCCTGGATGTCGTCGGCATGGGCGGCCGCGCCGAACAGGCTGGCGGCGGCGAACACGGCAGAGAAAAGCAGGTTGCGCATGGGGCTACTCCTGGAGGATGACACGCCCATCAACCGGGCGTTACGGACTGCGGGCATTGTAGCCGGGTGCAGGGCTGCGCCTAGTCGGCAGGTCGTCGTACGCCGGCCATGTTCAGGCTTCGTTCAGGTTGCCGGCGGCGCGGCCCTGGCCCGGCGCATCCGATATACTGCTGGCTTTGCCGCGCGGTCGCGAGTACGCCCATGTCCAGCTTCAAGAATCCCATCGTCGGTCTGTGCCAGCAGGCGTCCTTCCTCATCAGCGCTGCCAAGGTCGAGCAGTGCCCGGCCGACAGTGGCCGCGAGGTGGCCTTCGCCGGGCGCTCCAACGCCGGCAAGTCCAGTGCCCTCAATACCCTGACCCATGCCAGTCTGGCGCGGACGTCGAAGACGCCCGGCCGCACCCAGTTGCTCAACTTCTTTTCTCTCGACGAAGAGCGGCGCCTGGTGGACCTGCCCGGCTACGGCTACGCCAAGGTGCCGATCCCGCTCAAGCAGCACTGGCAGGAGCACCTGGAGGCCTATCTGAGCAGCCGCCATTCGCTCAGCGGCGTGGTGCTGATGATGGACATTCGTCATCCGCTGACCGAATTCGACCGCCTGATGCTGGACTGGGCCCAGGCCAGCTCCATGCCGCTGCACATCCTGTTGACCAAGGCCGACAAGCTGGCCTTCGGCGCCCAGAAGAACGCCCTGCTCAAGGTGCAGCGCGAGGTGCGCCAGGGCTGGGGCGATACCGCCAGCATCCAGCTGTTCTCGGCGCCCAAGCGCCAGGGGGTGGAAGATGCCCTGCGGGTGCTGGCCGGTTGGCTGGGCCTCGACGAGCCCGCTGCCGAGGCATAAAAAAACTCCGGACTTCCATCGGGGGAGGGGAGAAGTCCGGAGTTCAAGACTGGACCGCAATAAGGGCGGTCCAGCATCTGCCAACACTAAACAGCAAAGGAGCAGAACGGCTATCCGAACCGTTCAGCTGTTCAGACGGGACACTGTGAAAAAGGTTCGCCCCG
Organism: Pseudomonas oryzihabitans; assembly: GCF_032027545.1. Taxonomy (GTDB): domain Bacteria; phylum Pseudomonadota; class Gammaproteobacteria; order Pseudomonadales; family Pseudomonadaceae; genus Chryseomonas; species Chryseomonas oryzihabitans_F. Next base: position 7,330 of record NZ_JAVSJB010000035.1, read on the forward strand.
GCCACGAAAAATCGGACTGAAGTCCGGGGCCGCTCAGCGCCCGCTGGCCAGCCCCAGTCCCTCGTCGGCGCCCAGGTGTACGTTCATGCACTGCACCGCCGCGCCGGCCGCGCCCTTGCCCAGGTTGTCCAGGCGCGCCACCAGCGTCAGACGCTCGGCATTGCCGAAGACGAAAAGGTCGGCGCGGTTGGTGTCGTTGCATGCCTGGACGTCGAAGAAGCCGTTGTCCAACTCCTCCTCGGCAGCCACCGGTGCCACGCGAATGAAGGCTTCTCCGTCGTAGTGACGGGCCAGGGCCGCCTGCAGGTCGGCCGCAGTGATGCCCGGGCGCAGCTGGCTGGCGTGCAGCGGGATGGTCACCGCCAGACCCTTGAGGAAGGGGCCGACGATGGGGCTGAACACCGGCGCCGCGGCCAGACCGCTCTGCACGCGCATTTCCGGCAGGTGCTTGTGGCCCTGGCCCATGGCGTAGGGCCGCGGACTCTGCAGGCGAGCGTCGCCACCGGCTTCGTAGGCAGCGATCATCTGCTTGCCGCCACCGCTGTAGCCGGTGAGGGAGAAGGCCGAGAGCGGCGTTTCCGGGGCCAGCAGGCCGGCGTCCACCAGCGGGCGGGCCAGCAGGATGAAGGCGGTGGCGTGGCAACCGGGGTTGGCGATGCGCTTGCTGGCGCGCAGCGCCTCGCGCTGACCTGGAGCCAGCTCGGGCAGGCCGTAGGTCCAGCCGCTATCGGTACGGAAGGCGGTGCTGGCGTCGATGATGCAGGTGTTCGGATTGGTGACCAGGCCGACCGCTTCCCGGGAGGCCGCGTCGGGCAGGCAGAGGAAGGCCACGTCGGCAGCGTTGAGGAAGCGCGCGCGCTCGGCCGGGTCCTTGCGCTTGCTCTCGTCGATGCGCAGCAGCTCGATGTCCGGGCGGCCGGTCAGGTAGTCCAGCAGGCGCAGGCCGGTGGTACCTTCCTGGCCGTCGACGAAAACTTTGAAGCTCATGGCGGTGCCTCTCGCGGATGGCGCTGAAAGCCTCGATTGTAGCGATTCGAGCGGGCCAGGGGTACGTCGGGCGAGGATACAGTTGTCCATCGGCGGACCGGTGCAGAGTGGCCGGATAGAGAGGTCTTCGGGATGCGAATGGGTACAGATAGATTCTTTATCGAATTGTACAGGTACAGTTATTCCTGGCTGTAAGTGGCCTGTTTTTCGCGCAACGCCGAAGCTGGTCTCTCCTCCCTCGCGGCCTTGGAGATCGCCATGGACAGCCTGCCACTCCCTGCTTCATCCGCCCGTTCGCCTGGACGTCGCTACGGCCTGCGCCCCCTGCTGGCGTTGCTCGCTACCTGGCAACGCCGCTGCGCCACGCGTCGGCAGTTGCAGCGATTGGATGGTCGGGCCCTGGCCGATCTGGGGCTGAACCTGGCGGATCAGTACCATGAAGGAGGCAAGCCCTTCTGGCGCGAATGAAATTGCGCGGCGCATGAGACTTCCCGGCGTCGGCGGAAGTCTCAGTCAGGCACATCCAGACGGGAGCCCCCCATGAAAAGCCTGCACCTGGGCGCCGCCACGGCGCTGTTCTGCCTGTCCACCGCCGCTTCGGCATCGAGTTTCTACGTCACCACGGACATCATCGTCGACGCCATCGACGCGACGTCCGACGCCACCTCGGCCATCACGGGTTCGTTCAAGAACGACAAGGTGGTCCTGGCCGCCCGCGACGATGCGGCCAGTTTCGTCGGTAGCGCCGGTGATATCCGCGGCGTACGGCTGGAAGCGGCCCTGGGCCATCTGCGCAGCCAGGCGCCGGAATTGCGCCAGGCCAGCGATGCACAGTTGGCCCAGGCGATCCTCGCCATCTGAATCGCAACACCGCGAAATACCCCCCTGCAGCGCGTGCCGGCTAGCCCGGAGCGGGGGGCTGCGTTAGCCTTGGCGACCATCTGCCACCGGAGGGTCGCCATCCATGTGTTTCCGCCGTTCTGCCGGGCTGCTGCTCGGTCTCTGCCTCGCCACGCCGGTCCTGGCGTTCGACTCCACCACCGAGGGTCTGGTGAAGACCATCTATGGCACCAGCCAGATCACCACCGCGCCTTTCCAGAACAAGCTGGTCCTGGCTGCGCGTGACGATGCCGCGGCCTTCGTCGCCACCGACGGTGCCCTGCGCGGCGCGCAACTGGAAGAGACCCTGCGGGCGCTGCGAGCTGCCGATCCGGCGCTCAAGGCCAGTGATCGGGAACTCGCCGAGGCCATTCTGAGTCAGTAGTCCGTTTCAATTCCGTGACATCCCTGGAGTAACCATGCGCCGTTCCCTGCTTATCGCCGCCGCCCTGACCCTCGGCGTTTCCAGCCTGGCTCAGGCCCAGACCCTGGTGGCCACCAGTAACATCGTGGTGCGGGCGCTGCAGCGCAGCATCGACTTCACTTCCGATACCACCACCTCCATCCGCGACGCCAAGATGATCCAGGCTGCCCGCGGCGATGCCGCCAGCTTCGTCGCCAGCAACGGCGACATCCGCGGTGTGCAACTGGAAGAAGCCTTCCGCAGCCTGCGCGACCAGCTCCCGGCGGCACGCGAAGCCAACGATCTGCAGCTGGCCCAGGCCATCTTGGCACTGTGAGGAACCGCGCCGGCCGGCTGCGGCAGTGGCTGGCTGGCCTCGCGGCCGGCCTGGCCCTCGGCGGGGCCCAGGCCGCCCTGCACCTCGAACTCGATACCCAGGGCCTGACGCCCGCGCAGATCCAGGCGACCCAGCAGCTGCTGGCTGAAGCCCAGGCCCTGCTACCGCCCACATTCAAGGCGGCGCTGGACGAGCGCATCCCGGTGCGCTGGAGCAGCGACTTGCTGGAAGAGGCCTACGGCGAGGCGGACCGGCGCAACCTGCTGCTCAATCGCCGCCTGCTGCCGAGCCTGGTGGACGGCAGTGACACCCGCATCCAGACCGGTCGCCCCCACGGCACCCAGCACCGCGAGCTGCTGGCCACGGTGCTCCACGAACTGACCCACTTCTACGATCGCGAGCAGGTCTGGACGCCCGCGCAGCGCCAGCTGATCCTCTCCTGTGGCGGCCTGGGACTGAATTCCGACCAGTTGCCGCTGAAATGCCAGGGCCAGGCCGGGCGCAGCTATACCCTGTCCGACGATCCCCGCCTGCTGGACCTGGCCGGTTGGCAGGTGAAGACCCGCAAGCACGGCAATCGCGAGTCGAAGAATCTCTTCATCGCGCGCAGCCCGGATCTCTATGAAGTCACCAACCCGAAGGAATTCGTGGCGGTGAACATGGAGTACTTCCTGCTCGATCCGAGCTACGCCTGCCGCCGGCCGGCGCTGCAGCGTTACTTCGCCGAGCACTTCGGCTGGTCGCCGCCGCACGACGCCTGTCCGGGCCGCTATCCCTATCTCAACGCCGGCAACGACTTCGGCGAGGCGCCCCTGGGCTGGCTCGATCCGGCGCGGGTCTATGCGGTGGACTACCTGCTGGCCGAGGGCAATGAAAAGGTCATGAGTCGCTGGGGCCACAGCATGCTGCGGCTGGTGGTCTGCGCCCCCGGGCGGCCGCTCGGCCCGGACTGCCGGCTGGACCTGCAGTATCACCTGGTGCTGTCGTTCCGCGCCTTCGTCAATGACGTCCAGCTCTCCAGCTGGCGTGGCCTGACCGGCTCCTATCCCTCGCGGCTGTTCGTGCTGCCGCTGGCCCAGGTGGTGGACGAATACACCAAGGTGGAGCTACGGGGGCTGCAATCCGTACCGCTCAAGCTGACCCGTCCGGAAATCGCCGACTTCCTCGAGCGGACCGCCCAGGTGCACTGGAGCTACGACGGTCATTACTACTTCATCACCAACAACTGCGCGGTGGAGACCTTCAAGCTGCTGCACGACGGGGTGCCGCGGCTGGCCCAGGCCGAGCTCGACGTCATCACCCCGACCGGGCTGATGGATGCGCTGCGGATCAAGGGGCTGGTGGATACCTCGGTGCTGGACGATCCACGCGAGGCGCTGCGCCTGGGCTATCGCTTCGACAGCTTCCGCGAGCGCTTCCAGGCCATGTTCAAGGTGGCCAAGGAGCGCCTGAGCCTGCCCCAGGCCGATGTCGAGGCCTGGCTGGCGCTGACCCCGCAGCAGCGCCGCGCCGAATTCCAGCGCGCCGATCTGCGGGCCAGCGCGGCCCTGCTGCTGCTGGAGCAGGCGGCCTATCGCCGGGCGCTGCTGCAGGCCCAGACCGAGCTGAAGGATCGCTACCTGGGCCAGGACGCCGCGGACAAGGCGCGCTTCGGCAAGGCCGGCGGTGCCCTGGAGCAGATCCTCAAGGACAGCGGCTACCTCAGCCGCCCGGCCGAACTGCTCGGCACCGACGGCTACGGCTTGCCGCAACCCGGCGAGTGGGACCAACTGACCGCCGAGAGCCAGAAGCGCCAGGCCCATCTGCGCAGCCTCCGGGATACCCTCAACGACGAGGTGCGCCAGCTGCTCTCGCCGGAGACTCGCAGCGGGCTGGATCTCACCGAGGCCAACCTCGACCTGCTGGGCAAGCACCTGCGCGAACTGAACAAGGCCAGCGGCGGCCTGGAGCTGAAGTAGGGAGGGGCCGAGCAAGTAATGCCGATCAGTCAAGCCTTCCTGGCGGATCGTGTGCTAAAGGATGGAGCTTGGACCTGGTGTTAGGCGTGCTGTCGCGGCCATGGCGGTCCGCCGTAGCGACCGCTCCTACAGGAAGAGGCACGCCGGTTTAACGTGATCTTGCCGTGGCTGATGAAACTGAACGCCTGCTCGAATAGCCCCCTCTCCCCTCGGGAGAGGGTTGGGGTGAGGGCCTCCTCGCCACGAAGTCTCCAGTGGAAAAGGCTACGCCGTTTTCCACGCTACGTGAGGTATCCCCACAGCGATAAGACAGTTGTTCCTACCGGGGATGATGCCTTTGTAGGAGCGGCACCTGGCCGCGATAAAGCGGGAGCGGTAGAGATCCTGCTGGCGGCCCATGCAACAGCCTGGCATTTGCCCACTGCCGATCAGTTACAAAAAACGCCGCGTTCTGGCGAGGAGAACGCGGCGTTTTTGTGATCGTCAGGGTAGCTGGGAGCGCAGTGTGGACTGCGATCAATGCTCAACGGACCGGCATTAGCCGAGCGGGTACTCTCCCCTTGCCAGAAAGCGCCGACGTCCTCAGCGACGCCTGCTAGCGCTTCGGCGGCTTGCCCTGGGGCTTGGCCGGAGCCGGCGGTTGCGGACGCTCCAGCAGTGCCAGCAGCCGCTCCGGCGGCACCTCCTGGCCATTGAGGGTCAGGCGGCCGGCGGCGTAGGCCAGGCTGGCCACCAGGTCATCGCCCTCGGCCTTGAGCAGGCCGCTGTTCAGTCCGATGCTGGCCAGGGCTTCGGCGGTGGCCTGGGCCTGTTGGCGTAGCGCGGGCTGGTCGCGCGGGGCGCCGGTCTGGAACAGGACCCCGTCCACCAGGCTGCCGCGGGCCAGCGAGAGACGGGCGTCGAGGCGAGTCAGCAACTGGGCGATCAGCTGCTCCGGCGGCAGGTCGTAGGTCGTTGGCTTGTCCAGCGTCAGGTCCAGTCGCAGCTGGTTGCTGCCGCCTGCCGTGTCGAAGCGCAACTCGTCCACCACCAGTTGTGGACGGGCAGCGAGCACGTCGTTCAGTTGCTGTTGCAGGGTGGCCTGGGTGGTGGGATCGAGGCCTTCCTCGGCGTCCAGCTGCAGATGCTGGAGCAGGGTGTTCAACTGGGCCAGGGCGGGGCTGTCGAGATTGGTGTAGTGACTCTTCAGGGTCGCCTTGCCCAGGGTCTGGCCGGCGATGTCGAGGCGCCCGAGGCTGGCGTTAAGCGTGCCGGACAGCCGTTGTCCCTGCTGCTGGGTGTCGCCCTGCAGGTTCAGGTCCAGCAACTGCATCTCGGGCTTGCCCGGCATGGACACCGACACCCGCGCCAGGCGCAGCTGGCCCGGGCCAAGCCAGAAGCCATCGGCGTTGCGGCGGTTGTCGCCGGTCAGGCCGAAGCCCTCCATTTCCAGCTTGGCCCAGCCCTCGGGGGTGCGGACGTTGACGCTGAATTGCCCCGCCGTGCCCTCCAGGCGCAGCTGGCGGGCGTCCAGGTCGGTACGGAAGCTGGCGTTCATCCCGGAGAAGGCCACGGCGCCCTGGGGCTGGTCCAGGTGTAGCGGGGCGATCATCAACTGGCCGTCGACGCTGCGGTCATAGCCCAGGGTGGCGTCGAGACGGATGGGCTCGGTGCCCTTGGTCAGGCCGAGCAGGGCGGCCGCGGTGGCCGTATCGGCCAGGGTGAAGCTGTTGACCGCCATCACTGGAGTCAACTGGAGGGACTTCAGCCGTGCCAGCGGGAAGGGGCCGTGCTGGATACTGTCTTGTACCCGCAGCATTTCCACCGGGGGACGCCCCTCGGGTTGCAGGGTCAGGCTGAACACGGCCGTGCTGCTGAACAGCCCGCGCTGGAAGTCGGCCAGCTGGAGTTGCAACGGATACTCCGGCATCTCGGCCTGTAGCGCCGCCTGGGCCTGACTGGCGGCCTGGCGCAATTCGGCTTCGAGGCGCCCACCGGTGTACCAGGCGCCGCCGACACCGATGCCGACGGCCACCAGGGCCAGTCCGGCCAGGGTGGTGAGGAGGGGTTTCTTCATAGGTGACAAGTCCCTTTGTGAGCGTGGCGCGGAGGCAATCTGCGGCGAGTCGGAAGCGGAGTGTACGAGAGCGCCTGGCGGATGCCGAGGGGCAAGCCGGGTCGTTCGCGCGGAGGGCGGTGGACTGTGATCGCTTTCCAGCGATTGGCGTGCCGAGTCGACGGCCGATTCGGTGGGTGCTAGCGTGCCGCGATTCCCCCTGCCGGAGCCTGCTGCATGACCGTCCTCGTTTCCTCGATTGCCAGACCTTCGTATTCGTTGCCGGGGGTATCGGCATGAGCAGCCAGCGTCCGGTCGACGGCCTGCAACTCCCCGCCGAACTCCTGGCCCGTGCCGAGGCGCTGCTGGCCCAGGGTGGCCGGCGCCTGCTGGGTATCGCCGGCACGCCCGGCGCCGGCAAGTCGACGGTGGCCGAGCTGCTGGCGGCGGCTTTGGGCGAGCGCGCCGTGGTGGTGCCCATGGACGGCTATCACCTGGCCAACCGCGAACTGGCGCGCCTGGGCCGTGCCCAGCGCAAGGGCGCTCCGGACACCTTCGATGCCCGCGGCTATCGTGCCCTGCTGCAGCGGCTGAAGACGCCAGTGGCAGGCGAGACCGTCTATGCGCCGCTGTTCAATCGCGAGATCGAGGAGCCCATCGCCAACGCCATCCCGGTCCACGCCGAGACCCGGCTGGTGATCAGCGAGGGCAACTACCTGCTGCTGACCCAGGCGCCCTGGAGCGACGTGGCGGAAGTGTTTGACGAGTGCTGGTACGTGCGTGTCGACCCCGAGGAGCGTCGCGCACGCCTGGTCGCCCGGCACATGCACTTCGGCCGCAGCCGCGCGGAGGCCGAGGCCTGGATGGCGAGCACCGACGAGCCCAATGCGCGGCTGATCGACGGCGACCGGGCGCGGGCGGATCTGGTGGTGGAGTGGCGGGATAATGGGTAGGTAGAGAGACAGGAGTGTTTGCTGCCTTTGCGGCAGTGAACTCTTGCCCGGCGGGCTATACCAAAACCGGGTGTTTCTAAGCTGCCTATGCGGCATTGAACAACTCCGTGACCTACCTGCGGCGTCACCTGCATTTCTAAGCTGCCTATCCGGCAGTGAACGCCACCGATGACGAAGCCGGATCGGAAGATCATTTCTAAGCTGCCTATACGGCAGTGAACTTCTTAAAGCCGGTACCGGCGATTTCCTTCTCTTTCTAAGCTGCCTGTACGGCAGTGAACTTGGGCTTCCTGCTGCTCGGCCTGGGCGTGGCTTTCTAAGCTGCCTGTACGGCAGTGAACATCGAGATGCTACTGGCCGGCGCCTCGCCGCATTTCTAAGCTGCCTGTACGGCAGTGAACTAGAGTATTTACTACGTAACGGCCTGATATAGCGAAGATTAACGGCTTTTTACTCTCGAAACCCTTTTTTCACGGCCCTCTTCAAGTCATTGATTTTTATGGTTGTAAGGTGGACGCCAAAAAAGAGGGTAAGCATGCAAGGCCGTTTACCAAGACAGGACGGACGTCAGCCTGCAGCCAGCCATCTCAGAATCCGCCGCCTGCATCCAGCCACCTCTGCTCTTCCGGCGTATTGACTCGGCCTAGCGCCTGGTTGCGATGCGGGAAGCGTCCGAAGCGGACGATCACGTCCAGATGCGCCTGGGCGTAGCTGCGGTAGTGCTCGATGCCCAGAGCTTCGAACAATTCGAGCGCGCGGTGCTGGTCGGCCAGGGCTTCGGAGTGCTCGAACGGCAGATAGAAGAAGGCGCGTAGCTCAGGCTCGACCTGCTGGTCCAGGCCGGCATCGATCGCCTGCCGGGCGTGATGCAGGGCCAGGGCGTCGGTGGCGAAGGCGTGGCCACTGTGGCGGAAGATATTGCGTGGGATCTGGTCGAGCAGCAGGCAGAGGGCCAGGGCGCCTTCGGCCTTGTCGGCCCAGCTATCGAATTCGCGGCGACTCGCGGCGAAATGCGCCGCCTCGAAGCGCGTGCGGCACTCGGTATCGAACTCAGCGCCGCCGCTGAACCATTTGCGTCTACCGGCCGAGCGCCAGAAGGCTACGACTTCCTGGGGTTGCATGCTGTCTTCCTCAGTCGTGCGGGTTGCCTGAGTGGTTGTTCCAATCGACGTAGCTTATAACGACTGCTTGGTGCGGCGAGACAGGCGGCTATCCCATACACGGCCGCGTAAGCAGGACGACCTCTTCGTCGAGGACCGGATAGCCTTGAAGGCCAGGCTCGAAGAGTGGAGATAGACCGTATGACCAGGTTCCTGGATGACCTCATGGAAAGCCTTACCCAAATGGACGAGATCGTCCGGGGTGAGCGGCAACCTTCCCGTGAATTCCACGTCGATGCCTTGCAGATCAAGGAGATCCGCAAGAGTACAGGACTGAGCCAGGCGCAGTTCGCCAGGAAGCTCAATATCGACGTCGGTACGTTGCGTGACTGGGAGCAAAGCCGGCGCGAACCCACCGGCCCGGCGAAGGCCCTGTTGGTGGCGCTCAGGAACGATCCCGTGCATGTGCTGGCGGCGCTGGAGGCTTAGCCGTCTTGGGGGCTGGTTTCTAAGCTACCTACACGGCAGTGAACGCCCTAGGTAGGCTCGCCCATCATCACGTCCATTTCTAAGCTGCCTACACGGCAGTGAACCTGACCACAAAGCCAACCCAGCCTATGGCTGATTTCTAAGCTGCCTACACGGCAGTGAATGAAGCCGACCCGGACGCTGTCGGCATTGCCCATTTCTGAGCTGCCTACACGGCAGCTTAGAAATGCAAGCCAGCCAAGGCCCCCTGCTCGCGCGAATTCACTGCCGCATAGGCAGCTTAGAAATACCCTTCGCCATCCTGGCTCGCCCCGCCTTCGTTCACTGCCGTATAGGCAGTGAACCCTACTGCTAGCCGCAGCGCATCGCCGTCGTCTTTCTAAACTGCCTACTCGGCAGTGAACGCATTCAGCTCATCCCCGGCCTGCACACCCTGTTTCTAAGCTGCCTACTCGGCAGTGAACGCAACGGCAATGGCCCGGAGTCATCGGGTGATTTTCTAAGCTGCCTACTCGGCAGTGAACGATCTTGTGCGGCGCCTGCATCCCGTCGACCATTTCTAAGCTGCCTACTCGGCAGTGAACACGCGGGGATCTGCTGGACCTCATCGCTACGTTTTCTAAGCTGCCTACTCGGCAGTTCGAATAGTCCGCTTGCGAGTCGTCGTCTCGACCGATTTTCCTATAGCCATCGGTCCGCGGGCGTTCCACGTGAAACCTACCCCCTTCCCACATAGGGCATCTTGGTCGCCATCACCGTCAGGGTCTGGACGTTGGCGTCCAGCGGCAGGCTGGCCATGAAGCGGACGGCATCGGCGACGTGCTTGACGTCCATGCGTGGCTCCACGGCGGTGCTGCCATCGGCCTGGAGCACGCCGCTCGCCATGCGCTCGGTCATCTCGGTGGCGGCGTTGCCGATGTCGATCTGGCCGCAGGCGATGTCGAAGGCGCGGCCGTCCAGGGCCAGGGCCTTGGTCAGGCCGGCGACGGCGTGCTTGGTGGCGGTGTAGGGCGCGCTGAAGGGCCTGGGGGTGTGGGCGGAGATGGAGCCGTTGTTGATGATGCGACCGCCGCGGGGCGACTGCTCGCGCATCAGGGCGAAGGCGGCGCGGCTGCAGAGGAAGACGCCGGTGAGGTTGGTATTGACCGCCCGGTGCCAGGCGTCCAGCTCCAGTTCGTCGATGGGCACCGCCGGGGCACCGACGCCGGCGTTGTTGAACAGCAGGTCGAGGCGGCCGTAGGTATCGCGGATGCGGGCAAAGAGGGTTTCCACGCTGTTGGCGTCGGTGACGTCGCAGGGCACCGCCAGGGCTTCGTCGCCCTGGTGGCGAGCTTCTTCCGCCAGGGCTTCCAGCGGCTCGGCACGACGGGCGGCGAGGACCACGCGGAAGCCGTCCGCGAGCAGGCCAAGGGCGACGGCGCGGCCGATGCCCTGGGAGGCACCGGTGACGAGGGCGATGGGACGGGCGGTGGTCATGGCGGTCCTTGGGCTGGGGTAGGGAGCTTCCAAGGCTAGCAGGGGATGAGGAGAAGTGGGCGGCCCTCATCCTGACCCTCTCCCTGAGGGAGAGGCGATGGTTCGCCGGGTTCACCGCAGCGCGAAGTCGCTCGCCACCAGGATCGCCTGGCCGGACGGCCGCGCGCGCAACTGGTCGAGATAGGCGGCGAGACGCGGCCAGTCGGCCAGCCAATCCGGCTCCGGCAGGCACTCCAGGTAGTCCAGCATGGGTGCCAGCAGCGCGTCGGGTAGGCCGACGTCCGAGCCGCAGAGAAAGGTCTTGTCGCCCAACTGGCGGTCGAGCACCGCCAGGGTCGCGCTGACCTGGGCGCTGGCGTGCTCCTGTTCTTCCCGCGTGCGGAAGGGGTCGGGGCGAGGCCCGGCGACGCGCAGCAGATAGCGCCGGACCAGGCGGGTATCCACGGTGGTGAGCAAGGCGCTGACCCAGGTGTCCTGCTCCGGATCGGCACGGATCTCGAGCGTCGGCCGCAACTGGCGGTCGAGGTGACGGCAGATGGCGAGGGTCTCGAAGATCCGGTGCTCGCCGTCCAGCAGCACTGGCACCTGGCCGAAGGGGTGCAGCGCCAGATGGGCCTCGCTGCGCCAGGCGATCATTCGGCCGGCGGGAGCGAGACCGCAAGGCAAATCCAGGCCTCGTTCCAGGGCGTAGAGACGCACGCTACGGACCAGGGTGCTGAAGGCGGGACCGAAGAGATAGGGCGTCATGGTTCAGACTCCTTGCCAAGAAGCCCGCATGCTGGCAAAGGGGACCTTATGTTCAAGAACATAATCTGGAGCACCCATGGCCTGGCCCCTTGATCAGCGCGAGCAGACCCGCCAGCGCATCCTCGACAGCGCCGCTCGCCTGTTCGCCTTGAAGGGCTTCGACGCGGTAGGCCTCGACGAGCTGATGGCCGACGCCGGTCTCACCCGCGGCGCCTTCTATCATCACTTCCGCACCAAGACCGAGGTCTACGACCAGGCCATCGCCCATGCCGCGCGGATCGGCGGTGTTCGGCTCGACAGCCTCGGCGACGAAGGCCTCGGCCAGCTGGTGAAGCACTACCTGAGTCGCGAGCACGCCGCGGGCGAAACGCTGCGTTGTCCGCTGGCCTTTCTGGCGGCGGACGTCACCCACCGCGAGGCCGCCATTCGCAGCAGCTACACCCGCTTCTTCGAACGCTTCGTGCAGCGTCTCGCCCGAGATCTGCCCGGGCCGCCGGCGCAACGCCGTAGTCGCGCCCTGCAACTGGCCACCACCCTGATCGGCGGGGTCGCCCTGGCGCGGGCGCTGGATGACGAACGCCTCGCCGACGAGTTGCTGGCGGCCTGTCTCCAGAGCGGTCAGGCACTGCTGGAGAAGGGGGAGGATTTGGCAGCCTCGACCGGCTAGGCGACACTGGTGCCCACACCTCTCAGCGGAGTCACCCATGCAGATTCGCCCCTTCGCAGCCGCCGATTTCGACCAGGTCTGGCCGCTGATCCAGCAGGTCGCCCAGGCGCGGGAGACCTATGCCTACGATCCGCACCTGACTCGCGATGACGCCTGGCGTCTCTGGGTCGAACTGCCCCGGGCGACCTTCGTCGCCGAGCGCGAGGGCCAGATCCTCGGCAGCTACTACCTCAAGGCCAACGCCCTGGGCCCGGGTGACCATGTCTGCAACTGCGGCTACATGGTCGCCCCCGCCGCCCGCGGCCAGGGCGTGGCCAGCGCC
>NZ_JAVSJB010000036.1:0-18546 GCF_032027545.1 Pseudomonas oryzihabitans
ATTGACGTGCCCTTGCTCAGGGCCACACAGGCTGTAACCGGAGCGGTTGACCACGTACTGCATGGCGTCGCGAACCGTCGGCTTCATGTTGGCCGGGATGTTCACGTCGATGATCTGGGCCATCAGGTCCCGCTGCTCGGTCTCGGGCACGGTATTGACCAGGGTGTAGCGGCCGTACCGGACCTGGGGCTCTGACACAGCGCCCTTCGGATAGAGATCGGGTTGTAGCAGCTCCGGATTGCGCGAGCTGTCGGGGTCGGGTGTGCTAGGCGCAGGCTACTGCCGGGCACAGCCTGCCAGTGCGACGGCGAAGGCGAGCGGCGAGAGGGTAGTGAGCTTCCAGATCATGTGCGGTGAGGCCCCATTTCGTAGTGGGCTCAAGGTGCCAGTCACCTGTCTGGAAAGCAGGAGATAACCGTATCTGGAGCGAAAGAGGTTAGTCTGGGGCAAAAAAATTCCCGCAGGGGCAGGGGCAGGGGCAGGGGCAGGGGCGAAACTGAGCTTGAAGCTTCACCAAGTATCCTAACCTAGAGGGGAGTCGATTCAGCGACTAATAACTTACGAGTCCAGAAGTGTTATAGAGTTCAACTTTGTCTCAATTGGTCTCGGATGCTTCGAATCTGCTCTGCGACATAATGGGCATCAGCAAGGCGATGCACATCAACATGCAGCACGACCGCTGCCACTCTGTGCTTGGCCGTCACCCGCAGGCCACGGCGGCATCTGGTCCTACTAGGCTCAAAAGATAATTGCAGTTAGGAAATTTCTGCTCCAGTTGCTGCAGAAACGCGCGTTGTGACGCCGTACGGTGTCTCCGTTCATGATGCAAGCACTCCAGTAAGCTGTTTGCAGTTGACGGCCAAGTCTGGTCATCTAGATAGTGTTTTCAAGCGCTGGCCGATCAAGCAAGAAAAAAATCCCCCGCGAGGGCGGGGTAGGTCAGTGGAGAAGCCTCAATGTCGAGTCGGAGCAATGGACTCGAAGTGATGGACCTAGCCGAATCGGTATTGTTCAAAGGTGATCATTGGAATGTACGATGCTAGAGCCTTCCCAGTAGTGATATAAGCCCTGCACTTCCCTAAGACCTCTCCACACCACTGGCGTACGGCTAAGTCCGAGTCCCTTATCGCAGGTCATCAGCAGATCAGCCGCAACGATGGCTTGTTGACCGGCATCGCGGCCCTTATCGAGCTTTAAGGAAAGGCGAATCCTTCTACAGAGGCTAAATGAACAAGTGTAAACCTCTTTCAGGACTAGACACTTAGCGCTAGGCAGCGAAGTGTAGGCAAAAAGGTAGGATTGTTAGAATAAGCCAGGAACCCTGGAAGATCCAGGGGGTGCGTATGCTGAAAAGTTCACCCTTACGCCGAATCAGGTGAACATTGGCGAAACCCGGCGGATAATAGGGGTGACTAAGTTCGGACTGGTCTTTCAGCAAGCTGTCTAACTGATCCTGCCATGCTTTGATGGTCTCGTGCGCGGCGGCAATACCTTTCTGCGCCTCGAAGGCCAACATGGCGCCAAGCAACGCCAGAAATGGAGGCAGGATGATCGTGAAGGGCTGATGCCAGTGTCCGTTGGAGCTGCTTAACGACGAAGCGTATGCGATCATCAGAAAAGCTTGACAGGAAAACAAGGCGTTAAGTCTGCCCAGAAGCAGGCCGCTCTCGTGGCGTATTTCGTCGCGGTAGTAGGAAATCGTCATCTGGAATCCATCGGTGTTCATCCGTTGCTGCCTCTCTGAACTTTGCGGTGTCATAGCGCTTCGAGTGTTTAGGATCGAGGGACGTTCGCCGAACCATTGCGCATCGGGCCAACACTTGCCGCAATCTCTGCGTCGCAGGTTTTGGTAAACGGCAATGAACCTTCGGCTACCGTTCCCTTCGAATGAGACAGCGCTATCTTTATAGTGAGATTGGCTTTCTCACTGGCAGACCTACCCGCCGTCCATAATCGCAGGTAGGTCTGCATTGGAGGCTCTATTGAGGTGGGACAAAGGTGCAGGCAGATGGTCAGGTCGACTATGAATGAAACGAATGGAACGTGTCGTGATCAGCTAGACCGTGAGCGTGAGGGGCTTACATGTGGACGTCGCTCCTTCATTAATGGAGCGCTTTGCTTAGGCGCCGTTATGGTGGGTGGCGCAGCGGCTGCTGCGGGCTCCACCCACAATGAACGGGCGGACTACCGCCCACGGTTACACTACGTGCCTCCCACTGGCTTTATGAACGACCCCAATGGCCTGGTATTCTTTGCCGGGGAATACCATCTTTATTACCAGTACAATCCTGCCGCCTCAATCATGGGTAACGTCCACTGGGGCCATGCGGTCAGCACCGATTTGCTCAATTGGCGGACCCTGCCTACGACCCTAGCGCCCACGCTGGCAGGGCTGGTATTCAGCGGCAGCGCCGTGGTTGACCACCACAATACCAGCGGCTTTTTCTCCGATGGCGGAGGTGGCATCGTCGCCATTTACACCCGCGCCGCCGCGGATCTGCAGACCCAGGAGATCGCCTTCAGTGGCGACGCCGGGCGGACTCTGACGCCCTATGGGCATAATCCGGTGATAGATCGCCAATCCAGTCAGTTTCGTGATCCCAAGGTGTTCTGGCATGCGCCAGACGAGCGCTGGATCTTGGTGGTGGTCGAGGCACGCAGGCACCAGGTGCTGTTCTATGGCTCTGCCGATCTGAAGGCTTGGACGTTGCTGGGCGAATTTGGCCATGCCGGCTTGCTGGGGGTGGACTACGAGTGCCCTGACCTGGTATGCCTGCCCGTGGAGGGCGGTGGCGAGCGCTGGGTGCTGATCGTTTCCATCAACCCGGGGGCGCCACTCGGCGGTAGCGCAGTGCAATATTTCGTCGGCGAGTTCGATGGCAAGACCTTCGTCGCCGAGGATGCGGTCACCCGGCTGATGGATTTCGGCAAGGACTTTTACGCCTTTCAGACCTTCGCCAACGTGAGGGAAACCATCGGTATCGCCTGGATGAGCAATTGGCAATACGCCAATGATGTGCCGGCCTGGCCCTCGCGTGGCGCCATGACTCTGCCGCGGCGACTCGGCCTGCGCCGGGTGCGTGACGACTGGCGGCTGGTACAGCGTTTTCCCGATCTAACCCCGCAGGTGGCGCGGACTCTAGTGGATGGCACTCGGCCGAGCGGCAGCGGAGTGTTGCTGGAGCAGGCCCTCACCCCGGGTGCCGCGCTGGAGATCCAGTTGCAGGTGGAGTTGCCCAGCGCCGAGTTGTTTACCTTGAGCTTTGTCAACGAGGCCGGGGAGCAGCTCGACGTGGGGATGGACGCCGGTCCTTTCGGCGGGCTGTACATCGACCACCACCGCACACGGGGCTTCGAGCAGCGCTATTTCGTCAAACGGCTTTCGCACGCCAGTTTGCCCGGCACGCGCACGATGGATCTGCACCTGATCCTGGATCGCTCCTCGCTGGAGCTGCTGGGCGAGCAGGGCGCGGCGGCCGCTACGGCGTTGTATTTTGCCAGCGCGCCCTTTTCGCTCCTGCGCTTGGTGGCCGGCGGTGGTCGGGCGCTGGTGCCGCGGCTGCTGATCCGGCACCTTCGCGACATCCCGAGCGCCGCCGGCGGCTGAGGCCGCTGGCGATAACAACACCTTGAAGCACCAGGCTTCGACGAAGCTCAAAAACCAGACAACTCTCAACTGAGGCACGCCTGATGAAATATCAGCCCCAAACTCCACCTGGCACCACCGACCGCCTGGATCCGCAACCGGATCACGGCGAGTCTAGCTATCAGGGCAGTGGCAAGCTGACCGACCGGATCGCCCTCATCACCGGCGGAGACAGCGGTATCGGCCGGGCGGTCGCCATCGCCTATGCCCGCGAGGGCGCGGACGTGCTGATTTCCTACCTGGACGAGCACAATGATGCGCGTGAGACCGCACACTGGGTCGAACAGGCCGGCCGCCGTGCCGTGCTGGTTCCGGGCGACATCCAGGAAGCCAGTCATTGCCGCAGCCTCATCGACCGGACCATCGCTGAATTCGGTCGTCTCGACATCCTGGTCAATAATGCGGCCTATCAGATGGCGCAATCCAGCCTGGAGGACGTGTCGGACGAGGAGTGGTCACGGACCATGAGGACCAACCTCGACGCCATGTTCTACCTAAGCAAAGCAGCGCTGCCGCACCTCAAGCGTGGCGCCTCGATTCTCAACACCACTTCAGTGAATTCGAGCATCGCCCCGCCCTTTCTGGTGGCCTACTCGGCGACCAAGGCGGGCATCGCCAATTTCACCGCCAGCCTTGGGCAACTCGTGGCCGAACGCGGCATTCGGGTCAACTGTGTGGCGCCGGGTCCGATCTGGACCCCACTGATTCCTGCCACCATGCAGCGCGAGCAGGTCGAAAGCTTTGGCGCCCAGGTACCGATGAAACGCCCCGGGCAGCCAGCTGAGGTAGCGCCAGTTTTTGTCTTTCTGGCTTCCGACGCGGCGAGTTACGTAACTGGTGCGCGTTACGAGGTCACTGGTGGCGTGCCTATGCTGTAGCCAGCACATCCCCGGAATGTCATCCGGGGGCCGTACCTCATGAGTTGCCCTGCAGGCGTTTTCGCCCTGCATCGCGAGCGAGGGTCCGCCATTCGTCATGCCAATGGATCACCAATCATAAGCCTATCGTTTTCCTTTCCGCTGGACATTAGCCAGTCCACCACCTGCCCGGAACTACAACGAAGATGTGCACTGATTCGCCGAAGTAGACATGGATGCCATTGAGGTCTTCGAAGCCACGGTCGATCCTCCGGGACTTGTTGCGCACGCCGCCTTTCGACGCTTAAATGATGTGCATCAGTACAGCACAACCGCTGGTCCGCATCTTGAACACTAGACTTTTTCTGAAAATTTGATATGCCAGAAGTTGATACAGGCCCGAGTGAACATCGTCTTCAGCTGCTGGCTAGCTCTAATTGAGGTTGGTGGTGGCGGTGCAGGATGAATAGGGCGGCCGTAGATAAGCCAAGACCGAGGATTGCCTCAAAAAATGGCGCAGAAGCAACCGTTGTCCAGCATACGACGCACTTTGGAATAGTGGTGATCCAATTACGTCCGGGCGAGTTTTGGAGCGGTGTGATGCCAAGCGAGGCGAGTTTGGGGATAGCCGTGCAGCAGGACGGGCTCTGGCCGCTAATCCCTCCGCTGAACGCGGCGATGGGTTCTCTTGGCGGATCGACTCAAAGTCCAGGAAATTTGACCCAATCATGGCTGGCGATTCTGCAGCCGGTCGGCAAAGGTGGCCAGGCTTTAATCGAAGCGAGGCGCCTCTGTTAAGAACGGCACGTGCGTCAAATCAGCGTAGCGCGTAACCGTGACGCGTGAATTCAGCGCCTGGGCCCGGATGATGGATGCCTCCTGCCGCTCTAGGACGCCTTTTCTCTATAGAGAAGAGCTCTCCCGCCATTTCTGCGCTCGGGCGGTCGGATAGGTCAGACTCAAAAGTAGGATCATAGATAAGCAGACACAAATGACTGATGTTGGCTTTCCGAAATGGGCAATCCCGGATCTCAGGGCTAACATCAGTGTCAGGGAGTCGCTGCTTGTCATGAGATATGCCTCTTGCCACCTATTGCTTCGGACCGCCGAAATGACCGCATTCACACCTTCGCTCAGCATCGGCGAATTGGCTACCGGTACCGAGGTAAGCGTGTGCTTGCCACGTCACTACGGAGGCCAGGGTGTACTTGTCGCCGGACAATGCGCCAACGGTTACCGCCACGTTTCAGTTAACGCGGTGGCCCAGGTCGGATAGCTGCAGCGGCTGTTCGACAGGGCTCAAGCCTTCCCTAAGACCTAAGCTGCGCAGCGCGGGCGCCTGGAAGGCCTGGAGCGCCAGATCGGTGAATTGGAGAGCCGGCGCACCCGCCTGCAGCGGACGTTTCGAGGGAGCGAAGTGCCACCGGCCTAGCCAGCACAATAAGATACCGAAACCCCGACGGAGATTGCGGGTCGCCCGCTCTAGATTCGGCCTACGGGAAGGACACGGCCTGTCGCAGCAGCGAGTTTCTGCAGTTTCTCGTCCTTGAGGGAGCAAATGGATGATCGGCGCCCGGATGAGAATAGCCACCATAGCGCTGCAGCTCGAGTAGCATTGCTGTTCCAACCGGGAGAAACGCCGACGTAAAGAACCGATGGAGGGTCCTTCTATCAGCGTCGCCAAAACGGAAATGTAAATGCCGAACAGAGCCAGGATTGAAGAAACGTACCCGCTTCAGCGACTAACTATCAAGCTGCAGGGCACCCAGCACTCCCGCCCGGCTAAGATCATTAACCAATTAGAGCAAATGATCGCGCGTCTTAAGGCTAGGGAAGTGGCTGAATTCGATTAAAGCTACGATTTATTTTAATCGTTCGAATACACCGACTCGAGGTTGGGGCAATATTTCTTCGATGACGCTGCCGAGCTCGGCTGATAAGCGCGCGAAGTTTCCCCGGCACGCTGCTATTCACTTTACAGTGGTCGAGTTGAGAGGCCTTAGTACCAGATGTTTGTCAGAAACAATGGTAGCCCTACGTATAGATTGATGTACTCCCGCGCTAGATTTTACGGCGAAACTCTCCCATTTGTCACGAAATGGCGCTACATTAACAAAGCCGTACTTGGTCTATAACCAAATGCACGTGCTTTGAAATTAGACTCGATTTCTTCACTGCTGCCATGGAACCACAACTTCTTCTAGTCGTGCCAATAGGTCGCCGCCACTCGAGTAAACCCTCTTAGGCAAGGTGAGATAAACAAAAGCATTGGTAGCGCTCTTTGATAATTCTTAAAAAGGAGGCGGCGCAGACTATGGCAGCTTTTTGCGTTTATTGGAAGTAATTAAATATTAATGCAATTCTGAGGATCCTTAAGGGGGGGTCAATTGGAGTTATAGCTCCCACGCCAGTTGGTACTTTTTTATCTAATAAAGTCGGACTTCACTGCTAAAGTCTCAGCGGAATCGATGTATTTGTCACGAGTGCGTGGCTGGTGGGAGAGAAGTTGATCCTTTAGGGGCCAACTTCTGTAATTCTCAAAGTGTACTGAATGGATACTGAGTAATGATGCGCACTTCGTTGAGGTCTGTCAGCGCGTTCGCATCAGTAGCTCTGGCGGTTGCAGAGCGGACTTGGAAGTTCAGTCCCTTAGCTTTGCCAGACTGCACGACGTAGCGAAGATCTATATCGCGCTCCCATTGCTTCACGTCGTCACCATAGCGGTTCGCGTAAAAATTGTTGGCATGGCTCCCATCGATGTCCCATCCCTTGACGTAGCGAACCATGAAGCTCAATCCAGGGATACCGGCGCCTGCAAAATCATAGTCGTAGCGAATCTGTGCAGACTTCTCATTTGGACCGTTGAAATCGGAGTACTGCACCGAGTTGGCCAGCCACAGTACGCCGTACTGACCTTGAGCACCCTGGTGGTCGAAGGCTTCATCGCCATCCACTTGTTGATACGCCAACTTAATGCGATGGCTGCCATAGCTCAAACCTCCTGCCAAACTCCAGGTGGTATTGGAAATTGTTCCCGCTTTTTCGGTGACTTCACTCAAGGTGCGGTAAAGGTTGAACGCGGTGTCGAACGCCAACTTGTCATTGATGGGCGCCGCGTAAGTGCCACCCACATAGTACTGGTTCCAAACGTCCTCAAGCTGCGATCCGTAGCCAACCAGCGTCAAGCTCTTGGTGGGTTTGTAGGTTACGCCGGCGTAGCGCGCGGAACGCGCGTCGATGCGAGCGTTGGAGTTGGTGAAAGTCAGCCCGATGGGGCTGTCGTGGTCCTGATCGACCCGAGAACTGGCGGCCGTGAAGTAACCGCTGTCCAGAGTGACGTCTTTGAACTCGTTACTCTGCAGGGTGAAACCGGTATAGCTCTGAGGTAGCAGTCGGCTATCCGAATAGTTGAACACCGGGTTCACAGGTTGCTGGCTACCGTATTTAAGCACTGTATTGGAGATGCGCATCTTTACCACCGGGTTGACGCGGGTCTGAATGCTCTGCACATGACCATCGCTACCCACCGGCATGAGCCCCGACCCTGTGCGGCCCGGGCCACCGTCCAATTCCTGTGCGAAATAGCCTTGCAGGTCCAGGCCAAAACCGACAGTACCCGTGGTATAGCCGGAGCGGTAGTTGAGCATCAACGCATGCGCCCATTCTTCTACATAGTTTTGAGTACCGGGCGCGCGGTTCAAAAAGTTGCGATAGAAATAGAAGTTTCGATACAGCAAATCCAACTTCGAATCGTCGACGAACCCTTTGCTATTTGCCTGCGCGGACTCTTCTGCCATTGCCGTCAATGGGAGGGCAATAGAGAGTGTAAGTAGGGCGATCTTTTTCATCTGTGTGCTCCGATAAATGGGTCGGCAGAAGGAGAATGCATTGCACTGTGCTCGAGTATTTTTATAGGCACAGCGAGAAGAACCGCCACTGGCTTATTGTTAGAATTCAGCAAGAACGACTAGAGCAATCAGTACACTGGCTAGCAGGGTCAGCGTTACGGCGAAGGGCCTGTTCCAAACAAGCGCGGCACGCCGGGAACTCACGCCACACAAAGACCCCGTAATCAGATTCATCGCACTGATGGGCGAGATCGATATCGCCACGGCCCAAGCCACTGCCAGCGTCAGGGCAAGAGCCATGGGGTAGTGCTGGCCCAGTGGACTGTTACCTAGTAACTGGGCAGCCATGACTACCACGATCGAATTGGGGATGCAGCACGCGGCCACCAGCGGGATTACCACCAAGCAGAGCAACAATGCAGGCAGTATCGGGATATCTCCCACGGCCAAGCTTTGCCAGCCAGGCAATGTCTGCACCAGCATCGACAAGCCAGCACCCAGTACGTTGGCACCCATAAACATTGCACTTTCAGAGCGCAGATTACTGAGCCCATCGATGGTGCTACACACCTCCTGCCGCAGGCTGGTGGGCTCGCCTGCCTCCTCCAGAATGAGCCAGCCGAGCGCAAGTAGCGGCACCACGGCAACCGAAGCCAAGGTGAAGCTGATGTCCAGCCAGCGGTGAATGCCCATCACGATGAGTAGCAGCAAAACGCAGATGGCAAGGGTGCCAATCAATGGCCCCTTCGTTGGTGCAGAAACCGGAGGCTCGCGGTAAAAAGGCACCTTTGCTGCAAGGGGCAGCATCGGCCACTTCGCGGTGATCAGTATTGCCAAGGTCGTGAACCCCAGCGCCGCTAACAGAAACCGTAGTGGCTCAAGGGTCGGTATACCCGTAGTGACAATGGCGAACCCCAAGCCAATCGGAGACCAGATAGACACCAATACCGCACCACGCATGGCGGCTACTACCATGGCGTTGGATGCGCTGCCGTTAGGCGCCTTGCTCGAACCAAGATGCTTGCTCAAATCGCCAATCATGGTGATCACACCGACGTTGAACAGCAGGCTCAAAAAGTGTGCGCCCACATTGGTCGCGGTGTAACGGGTGCTGGGCGGATATACCAGCAGGTAGCGGGCCGCTTCACGGACAAACGGAGAGCGCCGTACTGGATGGCGCAACATGCCCAGCACCATCATCAGTGCTGCGAACGCTGCGCCTTGCTCCAGCGAGCGCGCCAGTGAATCGAGTTTGTCTGGGAATTTGATGGCGACCAAGACCGCCATCAACACCGCGCCAACACAGAACAAACGAGCGAGCTTCAATAATTGCCCCCATTGCAGCAGGCAGCCGAGCACAGCAAGGCCAGCGGCCACCAGCGACAGGTCGGGCCAGCCGCCTACCGCGCCACAAACCAGCAGGCAAATCATTAGAAGTTGCAACCCGTTGACCGGTGAGATGCCCATTGCCCATTTATCCTATTGGTCAGATGTATCGAACGTCAGCGCTGCGCAGGCGGCAGTGATGCGGCTCAGAGCCTCACGAAGTTCGTCCATTGAGGTGGCGTACGAGATACGGAAGTACGGAGAAAGACCAAACGCGGCACCGGGCACCATCGCCACATGGGACGTTTCAAGAATCCAACTACAGAACTCACGATCAGAACCAATCAAGTCACCTTGGGGGGTACGCGCACCGATAACTCCCGAGCAACTGGCAAAGGTGTAGAACGCGCCCTCCGGAACCCGGCAATCGATTCCTGGTATGGCGTTCAAGGCAGCGACGACGAAGTCCCTTCTCTCGCGAAAGTTTTCGGCACGTTCCAGGAGCACTTCTTGCGGGCCGTTCAGCGCTTCCACTGCAGCGGCCTGGGCAATGGACGTCGGGTTTGACGTGGCTTGGCTCTGGACCACAGACATGGCATGGATTAGCGGTGCGGGACCAGCTCCATAGCCGATGCGCCAGCCTGTCATGGCGTAAGCCTTGGACACGCCGTTGACGATCAAGCAACGGCTACGCAAGCGGGGTTCAATTTCAAGCGGTGTCACGAACGGGAAATTGTCGTAGACAATGTGTTCGTAGATGTCGTCAGACATCAGCCACACATGCGGTGCATCCAGCAGCACGTCAAGCAGCGGCCGATAGTCTTGCTCACGGTACGCCGCCCCTGTGGGGTTGGAAGGCGAGTTGAGCATCAACCAGCGCGTGCGCGGGCTGATTGCAGCTTTGAGTTGCTTGGCCTGAAGACGAAAGCCTGATGCGCCGTCACAGGGGATCAGCACCGGAACGCCACCGGCAATTTCCACGATTGCGGAATAAGTGGTCCAGTACGGCGTGGGGATGATGACCTCATCGCCAGGATTAAGCGTTGCCATCATTGCGTTATAGATGACCTGCTTGGCACCGCAGGCAATGCTGATCTCGGCAGGGCTGAACTCAAGGCCACTGTCTCGCTGATACTTGGCGGCGACTGCAGCCTTGAGCGCGGGCGTGCCGTCGAGCACCGTGTATTTGGTATCGCCTTCCATGATCGCTGCTACCGCAGCGGCCTTGATATTGTCGGGCGTATCGAAATCCGGTTCGCCGGCACCCAGTATGATCACTGGGTGACCTTCGCGCTTGAGCGTAGCGGCGCGAGCGCCGATACGCAGGATTTCGGATACGTTGAGCGTGGCCAGTCGTCGCGCCGAGGCAAAGCTGCCTGGCGCCGATGTGCATGCATGATTCATAGCGTTCTCCTGAAGAGTCGAAGCCTGACTCTTCTCAAACCACACGATTTTTAAGAGCGGTGTCACCGGCCCACAGCCGGTCCAGGTTCTCTGCCAGGATGGCGAGTACGTTCAGTTCATAACGACGGGTTTCGCCCGCGGCATGAGGGGTGACAACGACATTGGGGATGCCCCAGAGCTTGTTACACGCAGCCAGCGGTTCGACTTGCATCACGTCCAGGCCGGCCCCCGCCAGACGGCCTTCATCCAGTGCATCGATCAAGGCTGATTCATCGACACAACCGCCGCGGGCAACGTTGATCAAAATGGCGGTGGGCCTGAACACTTCCAGCGCATCGCGATCGATCAAGTTGCGGGTTTCGTCAGTCAGCGGGCAGCTGAGTACCACCACGTCAGCGCGCGGCAGCTGTGTTTTGAGGTCTTCGAAACCATGCACTTCGTGAGCGTCACCGGCGCCCATAGCCGGGTTCCGCCGCACGCCGATTACATGCATGTCGAAGGCGCGGGCAAGGCGGGCGATACGGTTACCGATGTTGCCGGTGCCCACGATCAGCATGGTTTTGCCGGGCATCTCATCTTCGCGTTGCATCGGGTCGCGTTGCTCGGGACGCCAGACCTGTTGATGCTGGTTGTCTCGGGCATAAGCGATCCTACGAGTGATGGAGAGCATCAGCGCGATCGCGTGCTCCGACACAGCGTTCATGTTCACTCCCGAACCGCTGGCCAGCAGAATGCCGCGCTCCTTGAAGGTTTCCAGATCATATTGGTTGGTGCCCGCGCTGACTGACTGCAGGTATTTGAGTCGTGGGGCATGTTCAAGCAGTTCGTTCTTCCACAGGCCGGAGGCGATCAGCACATCAGCTTCAGGTAAGCGCGCCTTGAGGTCTTCGTAGTTGGACACCTGAAAGCAATCCAGGCCAAGGCCCATCTTTTCGAAGATCGGCTTCATGTCATAAGCGCCGTGGGCGAAGCACAGGCGGATCTTTTCACGGGCGGGAATCAACAGAGGAGTGGTGGACATTACAGTTTCCTTTTTGACAAATTCAGGGCAAAGGGAACCCGCGGAGGCGCAGAAGCGCTCCCGGGCAACGAAATAAAAGTTATCGGTGTGGTGCTTAGTGAAACCGTGTGGCCGAGAAAGGCGTTATATCGATCGGTGGTGCTCGACCCGCAAAAATACTGGCCACGATCTCACCGGTCATGGGGCCGCTAGCCAAGCCAACATGGCCATGACCAAAGGCATAGACAATATCGGGGGTGGCTGATGCCTGCGCGATAACGGGGAGTCCATCCGGCGTAGAAGGCCGATGGCCTAACCACTTCTTGATCTCCAGTTGCTCGCGACCTTGGTTCAGGCCGGGATATGTTTGCAGCAGGTGATGCAAGAGAATGTCAGCGCGCCGCCAATTCGCCGGTGTGTCGATGCTGGCTAATTCGACTTGCCCCGAGGCACGTAGCCCTGAACGGGTCAGGGTGTTGGCCATCTTGCCATCCGAAGGCATGATGGGGATTCGCGGAGCGCGATGCGGCAGGGCAACCTGCACATGATAGCCGCGTTCGCTTTCCAGCAATACATGATCCCCAGCCAGAGCCGCGAGCGCCTTGGAATGGACACCTGCTGCAATGACCGCACCGTCGCAATGAACCATGCCATGGTCGGTGGAAACGCCCAGCAGACGACCCGATTCAATATGGAATGATTGCGCTTTGGCCTTGACCAATTTGGCTCCAAGCGTTGTGGCACTGTTCACTAGGCCCTGAACATAACTGCCGGGTTCAAGGCAGTGTCCACCCGACTCTACTAGGATGCCAAAGGTGTAACGCTTACATAGATCCGGCTCCATAGCCTGGAGAGTTGGACCGTCCAGCTCCGTCCACTGCACTCCGTTTTCGAGTCGTAGCTGCCAGGCCAGCGCTTCTTGTGCAAAGGCTTGGCGATCGGGGTAAACGTAGAGCAAACCTTGCTGCCGAATGAGCTCCGAGAGACCATTAGCTGCTGCCAGCGCCTGGTGCCGCGCCGGTGCGCTGGCCAGCAGGCCAGACAGGATCCGTGCGGTACACGCTACTTTGCTGCGGGTGGCACCGGCATTTACGAAACGAACGAGCCAAGGCGCGAGCTTGAGTAAGAAACGCCAACGGATGGTGAACGGGCCATTTGGGTCCAGCAGATAGCCAGGCACTTTCTTCCACAGGCCGGGCATGGACATCGGAATGATCGAAGCCGGGCTGAGAAATGCACCGTTGCCATAGCTGGCGGCTTGTTCGCCGCCAGGCTGCCGTGGCTCTATGATAGTCACTTGAAACCCATCCTTGATCAGAGCCAGCGCAGTGCATGCGCCTACAATTCCACTGCCGATCACTGCGATATGGCGAGAAGTCGATTGCGTCACTTGAAGGCTCTCCTGGATGCATCCGTTATGGTCGAGCGGTCCACGGCCCGATCGGATATGTGTGAGCTGTTCATCGTTCCGCCATAATCCGTGCGTTGCCGCGCAGTGATGCGTCGCTGACCGAGATGCCCAATCCGGGGCCTGTAGGGACGATGACAGCGCCAACGCGATTAGGGATACGCTGCTCCAGTACATCTTCGGTGAGCACATGGTGCGGCATATTGAATTCGCAGCCCAAAGACATGTTCGGCGTTGCAGCGATGAATTGGGTACCCGCTGCCAACGCTATGCCGCCTTCCCACAGTGTTCCGCCGTACCCCGGCAGGTGAGCTGTGCCGGCAATCGCCATCAAGCCCTGTGCTTTAAGGATCCCGCCGACCTTCATCAGTTTTACCGAGATGGCATCTGCCGCGTGGAGGCGGATGATTTCCATCAGATCTCGGGCATCGAAGCAGCTTTCGTCGGCCAAAATTGGCGTGTCCAGCGCGTCGGCGAATGAGGCCATGGCGCTCAGACATTCACGTGGTACGGGCTGCTCGATGAACGTAGGGCGGAAGCGGTCAACGTCACGCAGCACATTGATCGCACCGAAGGGCTTGAGTGCTTGGTTGTAGTCCAGTCGCAGGTCAATGGTGTCACCGAACTCGCTGCGCATGGCTTCCAGGTGCGCCATATCTTCGGCGTGGCTCTTGACGCCGGTCTTGACCTTGAAGATGCGATTTCCGGCAGGCACCATCTCGCGCATCCTTGCCATATCGGCGTCGAAGTCCGGGTCGGCGATCGAGAATGATAGTGGGATGCTGTCGCGGACTCGACCGCCCAGCAAATCGGCGACCGACATCCCGCAGGATTTACCGAGGATGTCGAACATTGCTGTTTCTATGGCCAGCTTGGCTTCTCCATGCCCCAACAGAATGGAATCCATTGCCAAGGTCGTCTTGCGTATCGAGCGCACCGAGGCGCCGATCACCACCGGCCGAAGGTAAGTGTCGATCGCGGCGAAGGCGCCTTCTGCCGTACCGGTGAAGACTTCCCAAGGGGCCGCCTCGCCCCAGCCTACAATGCCGGAGCTAGAAGTCAGCTCCACCAGCACACGCTTCACGCTGCCCCTCACATTGCCGACACCCTGCAAGCGTGCCATTTTGATGGGGCTTTCGATCAGAAACACACGCAGCCGCTGTATGCTTTCATTTTCCATGGTCAAGACTTCCTTGCACGACGACGCACAGGGTGCGTCGTTCGTATGTAGTTGGATTGCCTGAGGGCACTCAGCGGCCGGTATTGGCCTTGTGGTAATGGTTGAGGAAGGAACGTGTAGCCTCTTCCCTCGGGTTGTCGATGGTCTGGTGCGCAGGTCCGTCTTCGATAACGTAGCCATCGCGCATGAACACAACTCGGTCTGCCACGTCGCGGGCAAAGGCGATCTCATGGGTAACGATAACCATGGTCATGCCATCTGCCGCCAGCTTCTGCATCGTGGCGAGCACTTCTCCGACCAATTCCGGGTCTAGGGCGGAGGTCGCTTCATCGAACAGCATCACCTCAGGCTCCATGGCCAACGCTCGGGCGATGGCCACACGTTGCATCTGGCCGCCGGATAGGGTCTTAGGCATCTGTAAGGCTCGATCAGCGAGTCCCACTTTTTCCAACTGCGCCATGGCTAAGTCACGAGCAATGTTTCGGGGTATGCGACGTACCTGCACCGGCGCCTCCATCACATTCTCGAGCACGGTCATATGCGGAAAAAGATTGAAGTTCTGGAATACCATCCCCGTCTGAGCTCTGAACGCCGCCAACGCCTTGGTCGCGGGCGGCTTGTGGCCCTGACCGAAGAAGAAGGCGGTGTCACCCACCCGGATCTCGCCATCATCAGGCTCGACCAGCAAGTTGATGGAGCGCAACAAAGTCGACTTGCCGGAGCCCGAGGGGCCAATCAGAGAGACAACGCCCCCTTGTTCGACCTTGAAGTTGATATCCTTCAGCACTTGCAGTGCACCAAAACTCTTGCGCAGGGCGGTGACTTCAATTTTAGGTCTGGTGGCGTTCATTTGCTGACTCCGAATTTCTTCTCGCGGTAACGCACGATCACTGTCAGTGGGAACAGGATGACGAAGTACGCAATGGCCACGGCAGTGTAGGTTTCTAGGGGCCGGAAGCTGTCATGGGCGACCATCTGCCCCTGGTAGACCAGGTCCGGTACGGCTAGCACAGAAACTAGGGAGGTATTCTTGAACTGCATGATTGACTGATTCATCAGCGCCGGGATCATGCGCCGCATCGCCTGGGGCAGAATGATCCGCCGCATGGTCAAGGCAGGTGTCATACCCAGCGCACGACCTGCCTCATGTTGGCCCGGATCGATCGAGATGATGCCGCCGCGAATGATTTCCGCAAAGAAAGCGCCGCCGTAACAAGACAGCGCAAAAAGCGACGCGCTGATGGGTGTCATCTCGATGCCTGCAAGAATCGGCAGTGCGTAGTAGAACCAGATCAACTGCACTAGCACCGGGGTACAGCGGAAGATCTCGGTAAACATTAGGGCGAGTGCCCTAATCGGAGCAAACCGAGATAGCAGCCCCATGGCCGCCAGCAAACCTATGACCATACCGCCGATAATAATTGCCACCGTGAACGAAACGGTCAGCCCAAGCCCCTGCAGAAATAGCCAGCGGTATTCCCAAAGCACGGAGAAATCCCACGTGTACATACCCGAAACCTCACATCCAAATAACGACGTCAGAGCACATCGATGATGTGACGGGCATGATCAAATTTCAAAGCCTGCGGGGAAGTCTTTCTCCGTGACACCCATTAGCTCCATGTTGCGAATGATCGCCGAACGAATAAATCCGTTGTCGCGATGGGTGGTAACCCAAGCGTCAACGAAGTCGCGCCAAGAGGTGTCCTCTTCACGCCGAAAGCCAGCGTTGGACGTAGTGAAGTTCATCGGCGTGGGCACGATAAGCTCGCCAATCGAAGAGTTCTTGGAGCGCAGGGTCAATGCCAGCACCATCACCAGGCACTGCACATCTATCCTTCCAGCCTGCAGGGCTGCAGTGGCATCGCTGGCAGTTTTAAGGCGTACGATCTCTGCCTTTGGAGCTAGGCGCGTGACCGCCGAATCATGAGAGGATCCGGCGTCAACACCGATGCGCATGGTCTCGGTATTGAAATCTTCCCAGCTAGCAGCCTTGACGGATTTCTTGGCGATGAACGTGAAGGCGTTTTTGAACACCGGTCCAGAGAAGTCGATGACTTTCTGACGTTCGGGGGTCGGGTTCAGGCCGAAGAATACGTTGATCTTACCGGCCTGCAGATCCAATACCGAGTTGCCCCATGTAGTCTCCAAAATCGACAGCTTGACGCCGAGGTCGTCCGCCAGTTTCTGGCAGATATCGATGTAAAAGCCGCGCCATGGGCCGCCAGTCAAACTTTTCTGGTAATAGGGTGCCCCATCGGCAATTGCGCCGATGGACAACACGCCCGACGCTTTAACGCGCTCTAGTGACGTCGCGTCTTGCGCACTGACTTTCAAAGCGCCCAGACCAGTGGAAGCGCCGATCACAGTCACGCCTAGAAGCTTGGAAAAGTGTCTGCGAGTAATCATGCTGATGTCTCCCCAATGAGCCAAATTCGGATGGTGTACTTCACCGTTATCATGCAGCTTGTTGGGCAGAGAAAAAGATGATCAGTGGATACGTACACGATGATTGCCAACTGGCTAACGTGCGCTCCGAAACGCTTTTTTATGCGGCAGATGACTTCTGCTTGGTTTACTGACGCTGGGCTTGCTGCCTTGCTAGGTCATGCGGAGACCGTGACGTCCCAGCTGTGGCGCTCCATGGGGTGTATTGTTCACATACATCAGGTTTGAACTAAAGCATTGAAAACTCGGTTCGTGATGACTATAAGTCATGAAGAATTTTTGACGAGGTATCTACATGCGCCGGTTCCTCCCCTCACTGTCTGCCCTCCAGGCGTTTGAAGCAGCAGCACGTCACCTGAGCTTCACCCGCGCTGCCGAGGACCTGTTCGTGACCCAAAGCGGCATAAGCCGCCAGATCACCAAACTTGAGCAGATGCTAGGCCTGCTGCTGTTCGAGCGCTCGGGATCCCGGTTGGTCCTGACAGACGCCGGAACCAAGTATTTGAGTGAAGTTGTTTGCACTTTAAACAAGTTAGAGGAAGCTTCTATTGACTTGGTGCGTGGGCGGAAAGCCGACTCGTCGTTGATCGTAGGCGCCAATCCGACGCTGGTATCCCGCTGGCTTGCCCCCCGGTTGAGGAGCTTCGTGCAGACAGCACCGGATGTCCCTGTGGAAATTGGATCCATCGAATCTGATGTGGATTTCAATACCTGTCGGGTCGACATCGCTGTAATGCGTGGGGTAGGGACTTGGGATGCGGCGAGAGCTCAAGAGCTATTCGCCGAGCATTTAGTAGTGGTTGCGTCGCCCAAGTTACTGCCACTGGGCGAAAGATACAACCGGTTGGATTTCTCACAGATACCAAAGCTGCAAAATGCAAGTCGCCCGAGCTTGTGGATCCAATGGCTGAGAGCCTCCGGTTTGATTAACGAAGGAATAATCCAAGGCATGCGCTTCACGCAAAGTGAGATGTTAATAAGTGCCGCCCTCAGCGGGCTTGGCTTGGCCGTTGTACCTATTCATTATGTAGAGCAAGAATTGAAAGCCGGGACTCTACATTTACCTTTTGGCGAACCTGTGCCCTCTGGCGAGTCCTATTGGGTAGTAAGCCCGGAGCGAAAATCCCACAAACCCGATGTGGTTTGTTTTCGAGGATGGTTGATGAGTCAGGCGAGGGGGTTACGACTGTAGTACAGCATGAGACACTGTTGGAGTCGTGTTGAATTGCTCAAAACAGAATTTTTTTTGCGTGCTGGCTAACTTAAAAGCTACATAATGATGTTGAGGTATCTATGGCTGTATCCTCGGCGGGTTAAGTGATCGCCGGTGAATGGAGTTTTACGCTACGTAGTAATTATTTAGACTCGTGATGACTTCTCAAAAGTCCTGAGAGAGGTCCATGATTAGGCGTGTAGTGGTCTATTCATC
>NZ_JAVSJB010000037.1:0-17510 GCF_032027545.1 Pseudomonas oryzihabitans
TAGCGGGATCAGTTGTGCGACCCGGTCGCTTGAGGTCCCATGCGGGCATGAATGCGGACGTGATGACCGATCCAGCAGACCGGACTCGCCTTCCTCACGACAGTGCCTGAGCCATCTGTAGGCCGTGCGGACGCTGACTCCCCGCCGCTTGTGCTGCCTCCTCGGCGCGCAGCCCCGTAAGCATGCGTTGTACGAGAAGGGCTCGACCTCGAGGGGTAAGACGGGCATGTTTATGTAGGTTCACCCGGGGCTCCTGGAAGGCTGTGTTGGTGGCGCTTTCAGAATTCCGGGAATGCCCCGGATGAACAACCTACTGAGAGATCACAACTAGCTCCCTTCCTTTCCCTTCTAACACGCTAACGCACACGACGTGGGTGTGTAGAAGGGAGCGCCCGGGCAGAAGGGGTGCAGGGACGGAGAGGTTGGGTATAGGGGGGGTGGTCTTTTGGGTAGTTAAGTCTGCTGATAGGTTGCTGCAAGGGACTGCCACAGCTGGTTGAACGGTAGCGATGCAAAGTGCTCTACGCCCTGGTATGGCACTCGCCGAGCTCCAACCACGTGCAGATGAAAAATCACAAGGCTACTCAATAGCCTGGACCAACACTTGACATTATACTTGTGATCACATCTTTCATCTTACAAAACGATAAAGTATCCGGTCATGCCCGACGCCCCAATTGCCTTCCCAGCGCTGCGCCAAGTTGCCCGCGCCACCTTGCAAGACCAGGTCTAACGCCACCTGCGCTAGGTCCTGATGAGCGGCCGCTTCCAACCCGGCCAGAAGCTCATCATTCGCGGCCTGGCCGCGGCTCTCGGTTCTAGCCCCATGCCTGTGCGCGAAGCACTGCAGCGCCTGAGCGCAGAAAACGCCTTCGAGGTATCGGGCAACGGCCGGGCACTCCCGAGCAGATTGCCGACGCCGCCCTGCGCGCCGCGGCCGCTGGTGCCGTCATCATCCACCTCCATGCCCGCGATCCTGAGGATGGTCGGCCGGTGCAGGATCCAGAGCTGTTTCGCCGCTTCCTGCCGCGCATCAAGCGGGAGAGCTACGTCATCATTAATCTCACTACCGGCGGCGCCCCGACCATTGGCGTGGAAGAGCGCCTTCAGCCTGCGCTGCAGCTCAAGCCGGAGCTTGCATCGCTGAACATGGGCTCGATGAACTTCGGTCTTTACGAGATGCTCGGTCGCTTCAAGGACTTCCAGCACGCCTGGGAACTTCCCTATCTCGAGGAGAGCGACGACCGTATCTTCCGCAACACTTTCCGCGACATCGCCCATATCCTCGAGGCCTGCCGCGAGAACCACACGCGCTTCGAGATCGAGTGCTACGACATCGGCCACCTCTACACGGCCGCTCACTTCCTCGAGCGCGGACTGCTGCCGCGGCCTTTGTTCATACAGTCAGTGTTCGGCCTGCGCGGTGGCATCGGTGGGCACCCCGAAGACCTCATGCAGATGCGCCGTACGGCCGACCGGCTGTTTGACGCGGACTATCCGTGGTCGGTACTCGGCGCCGGACGCAATCAGATAACACTGGCGACCATGGGCCTGGCCATGGGCGGCAACGCACGGGTCGGCCTGGAGGATTCGCTGTGGGACGGTCCGGGCAAGCTGGCGACCTCCAACGCCGACCAGGTCCGGCGCATCCGCACCGTGGTCGAGGCCCTCGGCGGCCGGGTAGCCAGTCCCGATGAAGCCCGCGAACTCCTGGGTCTGAAGGGACGCAACGCCGTCGACTTCTAGCCCACCCACCAGACCGCCCTTCCCGCAAAATAACAACAGAAAGGGAAAACATCATGCGTATCGAGATCGTCGTCGACCTAAAGACCACGCTTGGCGAAGAGCCGTTATGGGACGTGGAGCAGCAGCGCCTGTACTGGCTGGACAGCTTCGACGGCCGCATCCTGCGCTGCACCGCCGACGGCCGCGAGTTGCGGGCCTGGGACGTTGGCCAGAAAATCGGCTCCATGGCTCTGCGCCGCGAGGGCGATCGCGCCCTGGTCGCCCTGCAGAGCGGTATTCACGATCTGGATCTGGCCAGCGGTGAACTGATGCTCATCCACGCTCCTGAACCCGACTTGCCCTACAATCGCCTCAACGACGGTAAGGTGGATCGCCAGGGACGCTTCGTCTTCGGCTCCATGGACACTCTCGAAGAAAGCACCTCAGGCCGGCTCTACCGGCTGGACCCGGACCTGTCACGGCACGTCCTGGACGAAGGCATCATCTGCTCCAACGGACCTTGCTGGAGCCCGGATCGCAGCACCCTGTATTTCACCGACACCTGGACCGGCGAGCAGTGGACCTATGCCTATGACACCGCAACAGGCACGGTAGGCGAGCGGCGCACGCGCAACCGGATCGACACCGCCGGCGGCGGCGCCGCGGATGGCGCCACGGTGGATGCCGAAGGCTACCTCTGGCAGGCGCTGGTATATGCCGGCCAGCTGGTGCGCTACGCCCCGGACGGCGAGGTCGACCGGATCATCGAGATGCCGGTGAAGAAGGTCACCAGCGTCATGTTCGGCGGACCCGACCTGGACGTCCTCTACGTCACCTCCATGGCCCGGCCGCCACTGCCGCGCTTCCCCGGCGACGGCCAGCCGCGTGGAGCCCTGTTTGCCGTACACGACCTGGGCGTACGCGGCATCGCGGAGCGCCGCTTCGCCGCCTGAGCCACCACACTGCTTCCAAACCCTTCAGATTCTGACAGGGCGCTCCGCTGGCGCCCGGAGCACACTCATGCACACTGCAAACAAGGCCTCGCTGCGCCAGATCCACCGCTATTCCTGGGTTTCCTTACTGGTCTGCTGGCTGATCTGGATTCTCAACGCCTATGACCGCGAAATCGTCCTGCACCTGGGGGCCACCATCACCAAACACTTCAACTTCAGCCTCGATGACTGGGACACCATCGCCACCCTGATCATGCTGGCCCTGGCCCTGCTGGATATCCTGGGGGCGATGTGGAGCGACCGCTATGGTGCCGGCTGGAAGCGAGCACGTTTCCAGGTACCCCTGGTACTGGGCTACACCGCGCTGTCGTTTCTCTCCGGCTTCAAGGTCCTGAGCCATAGCCTGACCAGCTTCGTCGCCCTGCGTATCGGGGTAAACCTGGGCGCCGGCTGGGGTGAGTCGGTCGGCGTGAGCAATACCGCCGAATGGTGGCCAGTGGAACGTCGCGGTTTCGCTTTGGGCGCCTACCACACCGGCTACCCGATAGGCGCCCTGCTCAGCGGCTTAGTGGCCAACGCGGTCTGGCCCATCTACTACGCGGTCGCCTCGGATGCCGCGCTGCCTTCGGCCACGTCCACCGCCAACGGCATCATCACCACCGCCATGTTCATCGGCGGAGGCATCGCGCCGGTACTGATGAGCTGGCAGATCAGTGTGGGAAACGGCTGGACCAGCCTGGGCGGCTACGTCTCCTGCTTCTTCCTGATGGCGGCCTGTGCCCTTGGGGGCGCACTCCTGCAGCCGGGCACCCGAACACCGGCCAACCCTACCGTTTTAGCGCAGCCCATTTAGCCGAGATGATTTCGCTTACGCGCTCGCACGGGCGGGCAGCCGGGCATCTTCTAAAGAACTTAATTCTCCGTGCTTTGTCACATTTGCCCACAGTGATCAATGTCTGAGTGCTGCGCAAACGCCAATGATCTTGCAGTAAGATCTGCTCATATGGAAGCGTAACAGGAACAAACTTAACGACTATGACAAGGTGATGGTACTGGCCACGGAAGTATCAACACGCTGCGTCGCCAGCATAACGCCCGCCGCATCCGTCGATTACCTAGTTGATCAAGCCTTGGGTACGACGACCAACTGGTGGCGGCTGAAGAAGCGCTCCAGCTCCCGCACTTCCGGCTCCAGGCCGGTGAAGATCTTCAGGTATTCGGGGATGAAGGTGAGCCGGCGTTCCAGGGGCTCGACGGTCTTCATGCTGATGTAGCCGATCTGGGTCAGGTAGAGGGACCGCGCCCGGGTCTCGGCGGCGCGGTCCTCGAAGCCGAAGCGATCGAACATCCGCTTGAGCGCGGCGATGCGCAGGGCATCCGCCTCGGCGATGTCCTGCGCCACCTCGGCCGACTGCAACGCCCAGCTGCGCATGGCGAATTCGTACTGGGAATCGAACAGCCGTGCGTCCAGCCAGCAGTCGAAGACGTTGAGGATGGCTTCGGTGATGGACTCGGCGTACGCCTCGGTGCGGGCCACCAGATTGCCGGTGTTCTTGTTCTTCCACTGCTCGATGAGCGCGCGGAGCAAGGCTTCGCGGTCCTCGAAGAACCAGTAGAAGCTGGTGCGCGACAACTTGAGCTTCTTGGCCAGCGGCTGGATGCGCACGGCATCCACCCCGGCATCCTTGAGGCTTTCATAGGCAGCCGACAGCCAGCTCTCCAGGGAGCCGCGCGCGGGTTCGATAGCGGTGGGGATAGGTGCATTCATGGGCCGATAGTACAGCCCGGCCACGGCCCCAACAAGCGAGAATGTTCACTCATGTCGTTTTAGTTGACACCTATGTACATAGGGTTTTAAGTTCGTTCCACCTGATGAGTGCTGGTGGACCCGGACATGAAGAACGACCCTCTGCTGCAGCCGTATCAACTCAAGCACCTGACGTTGCGTAACCGCGTCATCATCACGTCCCACGAGCCCGCCTATCCTGAAGAGGGCATGCCCAAGCAGCTCTATCGCGCCTATCACGTGGAGCGGGCCAAGGCGGGCGTGGCCATGACCATGACGGCCGGGTCAGCCGCCATCTCGCGGGACAGTCCTCCCGTGTTCAACAACGTGCTGGCCTACAAGGACGAGGTGGTCGGCTGGCTCAAGGACCTCACCGACGAATGCCACGAGCACGGCGCGGCGGTGATGATCCAGCTGACCCACCTGGGGCGGCGAACCCGCTGGGACAAGGGCGACTGGCTGCCGGTGGTGTCCTCCTCCCACAGCCGCGAGCCCGCCCACCGGGCCTTCCCCAAGCGCCTGGAAACCTGGGACATCGAGCGCATCATCAAGGACTACGCCGATGCTGCCGAGCGCATGGTGGCCGCCGGCATGGACGGCATCGAACTGCAGGCCTACGGCCACCTGATGGACCAGTTCTGGTCGCCGCTGACCAACGACCTGGATGAACCCTACGGCGGTTCGCTGCGCAATCGCCTGAATTTCACCTTCGAGGTGCTCAAGGCCATTCGTGCCCGGGTCGGCGAGCGTTTCATCGTCGGCATCCGCTACACCGCCGACGAGGTGGTCAAGGGCGGCCTGACCAAGGAGGAAGGCCTGACCATCACCCAGCTGCTCAAGGACAGCGGCATGATCGACTTCCTCAATGTCATTCGTGGCCACATCGCCACCGACGCCGCCCTTACCGACATCATCCCGGTGCAGGGCATGCGCAACGCACCGCACCTGGATTTCGCCGGCGAGATCCGCTCGCGCACCGGCTTCCCCACCTTTCATGCCGCCAAGATCTCCGACGTCGCCACCGCCCGCCATGCCATCGCCGCCGGCCTGGTGGACATGGTCGGTATGACCCGTGCGCACATGACCGATCCGCACCTGGTACGCAAACTGACCGAGGGCCGCGAAGACGACATCCGCCCTTGCGTGGGGGCCAACTATTGCCTGGACCGCATCTACAACGCCGGGGCGGCCTATTGCATCCACAACGCCGCCACCGGCCGCGAGACCAGCATGCCCCACACCATCGCCAAGGCGGCGACCCGCCGCAAGGTGGTGGTGGTCGGCGCCGGTCCCGGTGGGTTGGAGGCGGCCCGGGTGGCCGGCGAGCGGGGTCACCAAGTGGTGGTGCTGGAGCTGGCCGAGCAGGCCGGCGGTCAGGTACGCCTCACCGCCCAGTCGGAGCGGCGCAAGGAGATGCAGAGCATCATCGACTGGCGCCTGGCGCAGTGCGATCGCCTCGGCGTGCACTTCCACTTCAACACCTGGGCGGACGCCGCGCGGGTGCTGGCGGAAGACCCGGACGTGGTGATCATCGCCACCGGCGGCCTGCCCCATACCGAGGTGCTCGAGCGCGGCAACGAGCTGGTGGTGTCCAGCTGGGACATCATCGCCGGCGACGTCAAGCCGGGGCGCAATGTGCTGGTCTACGATGACGCCGGTGACCATGCCGGGCTGCAGGCGGCCGAGTTCATCGCCCGCAGCGGCGCCCGCACCGAGATCATGACCCCGGATCGCAGCTTCGCCCCCGAGGTGATGGGCATGAACCTGGTGCCCTACATGAGAGCCCTGCAGGGGCTCGACACCCACTTCACCGTGACCTACCGGCTCAAGGCGGTGGAGCGCGACGGCGACGGGCTCAAGGCCATCGTCGGCACCGACTACAGCGACCTGGAAAAGGTCTGCCACTACGACCAGGTGGTGGTCAACCACGGCACCCTGCCGCTGGACGAGCTCTACTTCGAACTCAAGCCGCTGGCGAGCAACGAGGGCGCGGTGGAGTACCACGACCTGATCGTCGGCCAGCCACAACGGCTGGCCACCAATCCCGCCGGCCGTTTCCAGCTGTTCCGCATCGGCGATGCGGTGTCCTCGCGCAATACCCACGCCGCCATCTATGACGCGCTGCGCTTGGTGAAAGACCTCTAAGAAGGTCGGTGCACCCGCTGTACCCTTTTTCCACTGCCTCTTCGACGTCTCACAAGAACATGCCAGCCCCGGCTGGCCAGACGAGGTCCCCATGCATCATCCAGAGTCCCTTGCCGGCTTCGATCCGCTGGTCGACGCCCGCCTGAGCTTCCGCCAGGACAGCCGCGTCAGCGAGCACCACCTCGCCCCGCTCGACGAAGACCTGCTGCGCGCCCACGCCGCCATCGACCGCCGTGCCCTGCGCCGCTATCGCCTGGCGCGCATCCGCGCGCAGTTGGTGGAGCACGACTACGCCGGCGTGCTGCTCGCCGATCCGATCAACATCCGCTACGCCACCGACACCAACAACCTGGGGCTGTGGGTCATGCATTCCCCCAGCCGCTACGTGCTGGTGACCACCAGCGGGCCGCTGATCCTGTTCGATTTCACCAGCAGCAAGCACAACAGCGAACACATCGAGACCATCGACGAGATCCGCCCGGCCACGCCCTGGCTGTATTTCCTGGCCGGACCCCGGGTCGAGGAA
Source organism: Pseudomonas oryzihabitans (assembly GCF_032027545.1). Lineage (GTDB taxonomy): Bacteria > Pseudomonadota > Gammaproteobacteria > Pseudomonadales > Pseudomonadaceae > Chryseomonas > Chryseomonas oryzihabitans_F. The sequence goes on from NZ_JAVSJB010000037.1 coordinate 7,136, forward strand.
AAGGCCACGTCCTGGGCCCACGAGGTCGCCGAACTGGTGCTGCACCATGGCGGCGGCAACCGGCGCCTGGCGGTGGACCGCTGCGATCCCTGGGGCGCCACCAGGCTGGTGGACCTCGGCCTGAGCCTGCACGACGCCCAGCCGCTGATGGAACAGGCGCGGCTGATCAAGTCGGCCGAGGAACTGGCCAGCCACAGTGTCTCCATGGGCGTCTGCGACCTGGCCATCGCGCGGATGCGCGCCAGCCTGCGGCCGGGTATCACCGAGAACCAGCTGTGGAGCATCCTGCATGGCACCAACGTCGCCCACGGCGGCGAGTGGGCCGAGAGCCGCCTGCTCAGCTCCGGCCAACGCACCAACCCCTGGTTCCAGGACGCCACCGACAAGCCCATCCAGGCCGGGGAAATGGTCTGCTTCGATACCGACATGGTCGGCCCGGGCGGCTATCTGTCGGACATCTCGCGCAGCTTCGTCTGCCCCGGCCAACCGGCCACGGCGCGCCAGCGCGACCTCCTGCAGACCGCGGCCGAGCAGCTGACGCAGAACATCAACCTGCTGCGTCCCGGGCTGGGTTTCCGCGAATTCGCCGAGCGCTGCTGGCCAGTACCGGAAAAATACCGGCACAACCGCTACATGATGATGCTGCACGGCGTCGGCCTGGTGGACGAGTACCCCAGCGTGGCCTACGCCACCGACTTCGCCGACTGGGGCTACGACGGCAGTTTCGCCGAGAACATGGTGGTCTCGGTGGAAAGCTTCATCGGCGAACAGGGCGGCCCCGAGGGGGTGAAGCTGGAGGAACAGGTGGTGATCACGGCGGCGGGGGCGGTGAAGCTCTCGCGCACGCCGCTGCTGGATCCCGACCTGCACTGATGGCCCCGCCTCCCCCGTGGAGGCCCCTGCGAGGAGAGCGAGATGAGCGCCATGAGTATCGTCAGAACCCCCGTGTCATCGGTGCCGGAACAACCCGAGGAGCGTCCGGCGTTCCTGCGCCTGGAAGGCATCGGCAAGCGCTTCGGGCCCTATGAGGTCTTGCAGGACGTGTCCCTGGACATGGCCAAGGGCGAGGTGCTGGCCATCATCGGCCCCAGCGGGTCGGGCAAGAGCACCCTGCTGCGCTGCATCAACCAGCTGGAGCCGCCCACCCGCGGCACCGTGACCCTGGACGGCCTGAGCCTGCAGGCCGGCCAGGTCTCCCGCCAGCAGCTGGTGGCCCTGCGGCGGCGCATCGGCATGGTGTTCCAGTCCTTCAACCTCTTTCCGCACCTGACCGTGCTGCAGAACGTCAGCCTCGCCCAGGTGCGCAGCCTGGGGCGCAGTCGCCAGGACGCGGATCACCGTTCGCTGGAGTTGCTGGAGCGGGTGGGCCTGGCCGCCAAGGCCAAGGCCTATCCCAGCCAGTGCTCCGGTGGCCAGCAGCAGCGTGTGGCCATCGCCCGCGCCCTGGCGCTGGACCCGGAGCTGATGCTGTTCGACGAACCCACCTCGGCGCTGGATCCGGAGCTCGGCATGGAGGTGCTCAAGGTGATGCAGGAGCTGGCCGAGGACGGCATGTCGATGATCATGGTCACCCACGAGATGCACTTCGCCGAGACCGTCTCCGACCGCGTGGTGGTGATGGCCGACGGCCGCCTCATCGAACAGGGGCCGAGCGCCCAGGTCATGCGCCATCCGCAGCACGAGCGGGTCAAGCGCTTCCTGGCCGCGGTGAGGAATCGCTGATGAGCGCCATCCTGCTCGCCCTGCTGCAGGGCATTCCCTGGACCCTGGCGGTGACCGCGACGGCCTTCGTCATCGGCCTGGTACTGGGTTTCCCGCTGTGTGGCCTGCGGGTGTGCCGGAGCAAGCCGCTGCGCCTGCTCGCCTTCGCGGTGATCCTCACCTTGCGCGCCATCCCGCCCATCGTCTGGCTGTTCTTCATCTTCTTCGGCCTGGGCGGCGGCTGGTTGACCCTGTCGCCCTTCGCCGCCGCCACCCTCGGCCTGGGGCTGATCACGGCGGCGCATATGGCCGAGGTCTACCGCGGCGCCCTCACCGGCATCCCCACCGGCCAGTACGAGGCGGCACTGGTGCTCAACCTCAGCGCCCGGCAGCGCTTCTTCGACGTCATCCTGCCGCAACTGGTGCGCATCGCCATCCCGGCCGCCGCCACCTATGCTATCGGGCTGCTCAAGGATTCGGCCATCGCCTCGACGCTGGGCGTCACCGACATCAGCGCCGCTGCCTACCAGCAAACCCAACAAACCTTGCAGGGCCTGCCGGTGTACAGCCTGGCCGCTCTGCTCTACATCGGCCTGAGCGTGCCAGTGGCGCTGTTCGCCCGCCGCCTGGGCGACCACCTCGGCCGGAGGATCCAGCGATGACCGAACTACTGGCCAACTGGGTCGAATGGTTTCCGGATCTCTGGCACGGCTGGCTGCTCTCGCTCCAGGTGACCGCCCTGGCGCTGCTCGTCGGCATCCCCCTGGGCCTGCTGTTCGCCCTGGGTGTCTCCAGCCGCAGGCTGCCGCTGCGCTGGCTGACCGTGGTGGTGGTGGAACTGGGCCGCGGCGCCCCGGCGCTGATCCTGCTGCAGTACTTCTATTTCGGCCTGCCCTCGGCGCACATCACCCTCAGCGCCTACAGCGCCGCCGCCCTGGCCCTGGCCTACTGCACCGGCGCCTACACCAGCGAGATCCTCAGGGGCGGGCTGGACGCCGTCGCCCAGGGCCAGCGCGAGGCGGCGGACGTGATCGGCCTCACGCCGCTCGACGCCCTGCGCTTCGTCATCCTGCCGCAGGCCCTGCGCATCGCCATCCCGGCACTGCTGGGCTTCTCCATCATGATTTTCCAGGCCTCGTCGCTGTGCTTCACCATCGCCCTGCCGGAATTGGTGAGTCGCGCCTCGATGATCGGCTCCAGCACCTTCCAATACATGCCCGTGCTGCTCCTGGCGGGTGTGATGTACGCGGCCCTGTGCATTCCCGCCGCCCTGCTGGTGGGAAACCTGGAACGCCGCCTGGCCCCGGAACGGGCCTGACCTAGAGCCTATTAAAAGGCTCGCGAGCTAGAGACAAACAAGGTGAAAAGACCGAGGAAGCGGACCGGGCTCGCGAACGAATTTACAAGTGGTAAATGAGCATTCCGACCGCGCTGGCGACCCAGGCCGTTTTCAACGCAGTTTGGCCGACGCGCAGCAGACTTTGAATAGGCTCTTAGCCCCTGCCGATCATCATCCCGAGGACGACCGCCATGACCGATGCAGCTACCTTCTTCCAGCGCCTCACCCTCATCAGCCTGCTGCTGTGCGGCAGCGCCACCGCCCTGGCCGACTGCAAGCCTGCCCATAGCTTCGACACCCTGGAAAAGGGCGTGCTCAAGGTGGCGACCTATGTCTTCCCGCCCTATGCCATTCCCGGGCCTGACGCCAGCATCGGCGGCGTGGAAGGCGACATCCTCACCGGCTTCGCCGCCAAGGAATGCCTGACCGTCCGCACTACCACCGTGGACACCGCCGCCGTGGTGCAATCGGTGATCACCCGGCGCGCCGACGTCGGCATCGGCGACTGGTATCGCACCGCCGAGCGGGCCAAGGTGCTGGGTCTCTCCGCCCCCACCTTCCTCGACGTCATGGGGATCATCTCCAAGGACAACCTGAGCCGCATCGACCAGCTCGAAAGCAAGCGCGTCGGCACCGTGCAAGGCTATCTGTGGGTGGCCGACCTGAAGAAGGTGCTGGGCGACAACCTGGTGCTCTACCCCAACCCCGTGGCCATGGCCCAGGACCTGGCCTCGGGCCGTCTCGACGTCGCCACCGACAGCTTCGCCGTGGCCAAGACCGCGCAGCAGAAAGGTGCCTATCCGGGTGCCAGCATCAACGTCGCCGCCGGCGATCCGCGGGTCAAGGCCTCGCAGCAGCCAGGCCAGGCGGCTATCCTCTTCGCCAAGCAGAACGACGCCCTGGGCCAGGCTCTGTCCGCCTACATCGAGCAGCTGCACCAGGACGGCGGCCTGCGCAAGATCGTCGCCGGCTACGGCCTCGAAGAGACGATCACCGAGGTCGGTGCTCCGCGGTTGATCGAATGACTCGATTGGCTGCCATGAACTGCACGTCGGCTCACCCTGCCCAGGACGTCCGCTCGCCCCTGCGGGAGCGGTTGGTCAAGGCGGCCCTGAGGCTATTCGTCGCCCAGGGCTACCAGGCCGTGAGCATGCGTGATTTGGCGCGCTGCCTGGGCGTACAGCCGGGCTCGCTGTACTACCACGTGCAGAGCAAAGAGGATCTCTTGGTCGAGTTGCTGGAAGGTACCTTAACCGAGCTGCTTCACCTGACCCGACGGGCATTACGCGACAAGACGCCACCAGGCAACCGCTTACCGGCCTTCTTGAGGATCTACTTTGACTTCAAAGCCGAACACGAAGATGAGCTACGTCTCTTGGCACAGGAGATACCCCTGCTATCCGCAGAAGCCAGGACGGGCATCCAGGCGCTACGCAAGGCCTACCAGGCAGAATTAGTCCAGGTTCTTCAATGCCTGCCGCTGGGCGCGGGTATGCCGTGCGACGACCTAGCGCGCCTGCTGCTAGGTGCACTGAGCGGACAATTCTACTGGCAGGTGCCAGATCAGGAGTTGCAAAGATTCCTCCTCCAAGCCTTGTACGCCACGCCCCGGCCCCTGATCAGTCCTCCATGAGCCAGGCTCCCTGTCACCCGCTGACGCAGCCTGATGCTGAAACCCTGGCGCGGGCTGTTGCCTGCGCTGGGGCAACAGCCCGGCGGCCGCCGACGCCCCTACCGCCGACCACCGCGGCTTGCCCACCCTCGGCTTCGCCTATCTACTAGATTACCTCGACGGATTCCGCCAGGGCCGCATCGATCCAGCCGCCGAGCCTAGTCCTGGCGGGCTAACGACCACCACTGCCAACGACTTAAACCAGTGTGCGGGATCAGATGACCACCTCAAGCTGCTGATCCTAGTTTGCGACTGCACGCGCACCGAGACCCAAGCTCTGCATTGATGGAAGCAGTTTAATCGTACTCCAAGGCGTCTAAACCGCCTTGCTAAAGCTAAAGTCTATGCCCTAGCGGCCGATACGCTGGATGCCGTACTACTAATGATTTCGGCCATTTCATGTGCAAATCGGGCAACAACTTAGATCCCGTTTTGACACATCTCCGCTTAGCTATAGCGCTCATCCCATCATTTGAAGGTGTCCTTATGAACTGGTTCGTCAACGCCAAGCTTGCGGTCAAATTGCTTGTCGCCTTTGTCGCTTGTGCATGCATAACCTTGTTGATTGGACTGCTGGGAAGTCGAGGTATAGGGACTTTAGCCGACGCTTTGAAAATTACTTTTTCCAACAATTTGGTTTCTGTCAGCCTGACCAATGCCACTACAACCTACGCGGTTGCGCAGAACCGTGATCTATACCGTCTCGTTTCTCTCACCAACGCGGGTGCTGATCCCAACGAGCTAGACCAGGTGCGTCAGAGTATAAAAAATAATCAGTTGGCAAGTGAAAAAACCTTCGCCATCTATCGTGCCACCCCTTTGGAGGAGGACGAAAGACTGGCTGGTGACCAAATGGATAAGGATTGGCCGTTGTACCAGGCAAGCATTCAGCGCACCTTGACTACCCTAGATAAAGGCGAACTAAACCAGGTACGCGGCCTGCTCAAAGGGGATGTACAGACCCAATATCAGCGTGTACTGGATGAACTCAAAATTATGGTGGACTCAAACAACCGCCAGATCAAAGAAGGCGCAGCCGCCACTGACGAGGCCGTAACCAAAGCTAATGTATGGCTGTATTCGGGCATCGTAGCAGCCTTCCTTGTAGCCATTGCCCTTGGTCTTCTGATTACTCGTTCTATTACTCGCCCGTTAGGCGAAGCTGTGGCTAATGCGCAACGGGTCGCTGACGGCGACCTTACTGAAAGCATCGTCAATCGTCGTCGTGATGAACCGGGACAACTGCTTAATGCCTTGGCGGGCATGCAGACTAACCTTCGCTATACACTGCAAGAGATCGCCAGCGCTTCCGATCAGCTTGCTTCTGCAGCAGAAGAACTCAGTGCCGTAACGGACGAAAGCTCACAGGGCCTCGTCCGGCAAAACGACGAGATCCAGCAAGCTGCAACAGCGGTAAATCAGATGACCAGCGCCATTGAGGAAGTTGCTCGCAACGCCACGTCCACTTCAGCCGCCTCGCATGATACTAGCCAGGAGGCGGAGACTGGCCGCCGGCAAGTCCAGCAGGCAGTTGGCGCCATTGATGCCATGGCCAGTGAGTTAGGTAGCTCGAGCAAGACAGTGCAGCAGTTGGCTGAACAAGTTCGAGACATAGGCAAAGTGGTCGACGTAATTCGCAGCATTGCCGAACAGACCAACCTGCTGGCGCTTAATGCCGCTATTGAAGCCGCTCGTGCGGGTGAGCAAGGTCGCGGCTTCGCCGTAGTCGCCGACGAGGTCCGTGCCTTGGCCGCTCGCACTCAGGCGTCTACTGGTGAAATTGAGAGCATGATCGGTGGAGTGCAACATACCGCCAATCAAGCAGTCCGCGCCATGGACAGTAGCCAGGCGCGTGCCAAAGATACCCAGCAACTGGCCCTGGCCGCCGATCAAGCCCTACTGCGTATCACCGAATCGGTTGCCGGCATTAACGAACGCAACCTAGTGATTGCCAGTGCCGCCGAGGAGCAGGCACAGGTGGCGCGTGAGGTAGATCGCAACCTGAGCAATATTCAGGGCCTTTCCATCCAAACCGCGGCCGGAGCCAATCAGACGAGTGCCTCCAGCCAGGACCTCTCGCGTTTGGCCACCTCATTCAACCAGATGGTAGCCCGTTTTCATCTGTGAAAATACAGGGAGTTATAACGCCCAAGTTGGGGGCGTATCGTCCGAAGGGCGTTAACTGCCGGACGGCTTGAGAGTCTTCAAGCGCATTCCAAGCAGGCTTGTAACATTTCAGCAGGACTGACCATAAGTGTCTAGAAGCGCATGATCGCAGCGTGCAGATCATTTACGATGGCTACCTCAGGCTCTATCGATAATCCAGCGGAATTTGTTCAACCGCCTCGGCGCTATCCTCACTCGACGACGGTCAGTACAAGAACTCGGTGACCGTCGGGCTAATACCTACCAGCACACGAGCTGTTCGTGCGCCTTACGAACGGAAAAGGCCTGGCTGGCGGAGCCGAACAAGCCCAGCGCCAATCCGTGCCCCGACTGGGCGAGCAAAAGTTTGCTCGATGCCCTCCAGGGCAAGGCGCTCAGGTTCAAGCCGGACAGGATCTGTTGCCAGGACTGCGCCGCTGCAAGCGGATTCAGTCAGGCCTGATCGTCGGGCTATGACTTTTTCACGCTCGCCTCCCACCAAGGCCCGCACATTGTTCCGTTGAGGGCCTTGCCACTCCTTGCCGCCGCAGAGCCGCCTGTCGCCTGAAAGCCTCTTTCCAGAGTGTACTCGCTCAAGAAGCCAGATCAATTGCCGTTGCGCTTAGCACAAGCGTTTTATCTGTGCAGAAGCTGTCGAATAGCTTCAAGTAGGTATGCTTTCCACCGAGAAATGGTTCTCTAAACAGTGTGCGTATAAGAGGTCGTCCATGCCCATTGTCCTGTCTCTTCAGAAGAAACTCTCGCTATCAGCCACCGCGGCCGTCCTGGTCGTGGGTATCGGCCTGACGACCATCAACTTTCTCAACACCCGCGCGGCCCTCGAGGCCTCCACGGTCGAGCAGCTGAAGACGGTCAGCTTCGTCTTCAACGGCGGCGTCCGCCAGTGGCTCGATGGCAAGGCCGCGGCGCTGGGCGCCCTGGCGCCGGAGACCCAGGAGGCGAATCTTCCCGCCAGCCTCAACCAGGTCAAGCTGTCGGGTGGCTTCGACAACGTCTTCTATGCCCGCGGTGACGGCAGCCAGGTCAACGCCAATGGCGTCCAGCTGCCGCCGGACAACAACGATCCGCGGAAATGGCTGTGGTACCAGCAGGCGCTGCAGAACCCCGGCCAGGTGTTCTTCTCCATCCCCACGGTGGCGGCGGCCACCAAGCAGAACGTGCTGTCGCTGGGCTGGGCCCTGCAATCGGGAGGCAAGACGACCGCCATCCTCGGCGCCGACGTGAGCATCCGCGACATCCTCGAGCAGCTCAAGCGCGTGCAATTGCCGGGTGCCGGCAGCGCCGTGCTGGTCAACGGCCAGAACATCGTGCTGGGTCATGAGGATGCCGCCCTGCTGGCCAAACCGATCACCGACCTCTACCCGCTGCTGGGCGCGGACACCCTCAAGGGCCTGGCCCAGGCGCCGGGCGAGCGCTTCGTGACGACCGCAACCGGCCAGCGCCTGTACGCCGCGCCCATGAACCACAATGGCGAAACCCTGATCATGATCGTCGACGAAGGGGTGCTCATGGCGCCGCTGCAACGGCAGCTGTGGATCAGCGTCGCCATCCTGGCGGCGGTGCTGGGCGTGTCGCTAGTGCTGATCAATCTCTTCTGCAGTTACCTGCTCCGGCCGCTGGGCGTGGTCTCCGCGGGCCTGCAGGTCATCGCCGATGGCCAGGGCGACCTGACCCGGCGAATCGCCGTGCAGAGCCACGACGAGGTCGGCGGGCTGGCGGGACACTTCAACCAGTTCGTCGCCAGCCTGCATGGCCTGATCGGCGGCGTGCGCCAGCATGCCGAGAACGTGGACGCCGAATCGCAGAAGGTCCTGCAGCGCAGTGCCTCGGCCACCCAGGAGCTGGGCCGCCTGCAACAGGAGATTACCCTGGTCGCCACGGCCGTCACGGAGATGTCCTCCGCCACCCAGGAGATCGCCCGCAACGCCGAGCAGACCGCCGCAGCCATCCGGCAATCCTCCGACAGCACCACCCAGGGCCTGAGCCTGGTGCAGACCAGCAAGACCTCCATCACCAGCCTGGCCCGGGAAGTGGATGACGCCACCCAGGTGATCGGCGAACTGGATCAGCACTCGCAATCCATCGCCCAGGTGCTGGACAGCATCCAGAGCATCGCCGAGCAGACCAACCTGCTGGCGCTGAACGCGGCCATCGAGGCCGCCCGCGCCGGCGAGCATGGCCGGGGCTTCGCGGTGGTCGCCGACGAGGTGCGGACGCTGTCGCAGCGCACCCAGGCGTCGACCCGGGAAATCAACGAGACCATCGGCACGCTCCAGCAGATGACCCGCCAGGCGGTGCAGCGGATGGGCAGCAGCATGGCCATCGCCGAACGCAGCGTGGCCGATGTGGAGCGGGCCTCCAGCGCCCTAGAGGCCATCGCCGAGAGCGCCGGGGTCATCTCCGAGATGTCGCTGCAGATCGCCACGGCGGCCGAGGAGCAGACCTCGGTGACCGAGGAAATCACCCGCAACGTCATCACCATCAAGGCACTCGGCGACACCCTGGCCAGCGGCGCCGAGGATTCGGAACGGCAATCGCGCTCCCTGCAGCATCATGCCGCCGACCTCAATCGCAACGTGGCACGCTTCCTCTTGTGAGAGATATTGAACTTGCCCGTACCCTGCAATGGGGGCGGGCAACTGATGTCGGATGGATCCATAGAGTCGCTTACTCGAAACGGCTTTGCGAGTTGACTAGTCGAGTTATCTCACTAAGTTTTCCGCAGCAGGCAAAAGACGAAATGGGAATAGGTCCATAAGCCTACTTAATGCAGCTTTAACTCGCAGCTATTTCTAGGTTTTCGCATTTATTTCAAAAACCGACAGGAAGCCGTCCGACTTGCAATGCGCCCACATCACGACCCATCGCCTAGCGCTGGACTAGATGACCAGTATTGCCATGTCGAACAGCTATCCAAGCCACTTGGACGGCTGCGATAGCCGCACATGCAGCAGAAACCGATTTGGCCAAGGTGCGCTTCCTACGAAGGCGTGATGCTCCTTTGCAATAACAGTGCCATCGAACCGATCAACAGCATAATCACGACCAGTGGCTTTAATGGAGCCGCCGAACGCGCTCAGCGTGCGGTCGGGCCACACTAGCCTACCGATGAAAAGATCGCCCGCTGGGCCAGACTAAAATGCGGATCGACTACTGTCTCGACAAGAGGCGGAGTGGAACCGCCCACCCTGTGACCGATGCGCTTGAGGCTGATAAGCCCGTCTCGCATGACACGTACGGGATGCGTTGCAACACTTGACAGCATCAAAGGGCCATGTTCTTTTTGAAGTGACCCCAAAAAGTTGGACGAGATGGGAAGAGCTTAGCCGAATTCAGTGGCTGAACGGCCGTGACCCCAGAGATCTAAATAGGGTGCTAATGCCGTTCCAAACTGCGCAAGGCTCCAAGTCTTGCTAGGAAGCGAGCGTTTGCTGGCAGATTTCGAGTGTGCTCACCGTCGTTTCCTGAGGTGATGACAGCAGGCAGGGACGACTAGC
>NZ_JAVSJB010000038.1:0-15300 GCF_032027545.1 Pseudomonas oryzihabitans
TGGACTGTCAGGCCGGCATAATGGTCGGCCTGATTCAAGTTACAGGCCAGTAGCTCAATTGGCAGAGCGGCGGTCTCCAAAACCGCAGGTTGGGGGTTCGATTCCCTCCTGGCCTGCCAGATTCCCATCTGGCACTCCTTACAGGATTCATGCAATGAGCATCAAGGCGGAAGCCAAAGAGACGCGCTTCGATGCGCTGAAGTGGCTGTTGGTTATCGTTCTGGTAGTGATCGGTGTGGTTGCCAATCATTATTTCGCTGCTCAATCCATCCTGTATCGAGTGGTAGGTCTGTTGGTGCTGGCGGCTATCGCTGCCTTCATCGCGCTGCAGACCGCTAAGGGGCAGGCCTTCTTCGGTCTGCTGAAAGACGCCCGTACCGAGATTCGCAAGGTTGTCTGGCCTACCCGGCAAGAGACCACTCAAACCACGCTGATCGTGGTTGCAGTGGTGCTCGTGATGGCCTTGTTGTTGTGGGGGCTCGACTCCCTGCTCGGTTGGCTGGTTTCCACGATTGTTGGTTGAAAGGGTTCGCCGTGGCTAAGCGTTGGTACGTCGTGCATGCCTACTCGGGTTACGAGAAGCATGTCATGCGTTCGTTGATCGAGCGCGTCAAGCTGCACGAAATGGAAGACCAGTTCGGCGACATTCTCGTGCCCACCGAAGAAGTGGTGGAAATGCGCAATGGCCAGAAGCGCAAGAGCGAGCGTAAGTTTTTCCCGGGTTATGTCCTGGTGCAGATGGAAATGAATGAGGGGACTTGGCACCTGGTCAAGGACACTCCTCGGGTCATGGGCTTCATCGGTGGTACTGCCGACAAGCCGGCCCCCATCACCGATCGCGAAGCCGACGCCATTTTGCGCCGTGTTTCCGATAGCAGTGACAAGCCCAAGCCGAAGACCCTGTTCGAGGCGGGTGAGACGGTCCGTGTGGTAGACGGTCCGTTCGCCGACTTCAATGGCGTCGTCGAAGAAGTGAATTACGAAAAGAGCCGTATTCACGTGGCGGTACTGATCTTTGGTCGGTCCACCCCCGTGGAGCTCGAGTTCAGCCAGGTCGAAAAGGTCTAGGTTGTCCGCATCCCTCACCCCGTAGCCCAGGCTGCGGGGTTTTGTCGTCACTGGGATATAGCAGGTAATTGGGGAGCCCCGCGGGGCGCTTAACCCATCATTGGAGTAGCACATGGCTAAGAAGATTCAGGCTTACATCAAGCTGCAGGTTAAGGCCGCTCAAGCCAACCCGAGCCCGCCGGTCGGTCCGGCTCTGGGTCAGCATGGCGTCAACATCATGGAATTCTGCAAGGCGTTCAACGCCCGCACCCAGGGCATGGAGCCCGGTCTGCCCACCCCGGTGATCATCACCGTGTACAGCGACCGTAGCTTCACCTTCGAAATCAAGAGCACCCCGGCTTCCGTGCTGCTCAAGAAGGCTGCCGGCATCCAGAGCGGTTCCCCCCGGCCTAACAGCCAGAAGGTCGGTACCGTTACCCGCGCCCAGCTGGAAGAGATCGCCAAGGCCAAGAATGCCGATCTCACCGCCGCCGATATGGACGCCGCCGTGCGTACCATCGCCGGTTCCGCTCGTAGCATGGGTCTGAATGTGGAGGGCGTGTAATGGCCAAGCTCACTAAGCGTCAAAAGGCAATCGCCGAAAAAATCCAGGCCGGCAAGCAGTACGGCTTCGAAGAAGCTGCGGCCCTGCTGGCCGAGCTTTCCACCATCAAGTTCAAGGAGTCCATCGACGTCTCCGTGAACCTGGGTGTGGATCCGCGTAAATCCGACCAGGTCGTCCGTGGCGCCACCGTGCTGCCCAACGGCACTGGCAAGTCGGTTCGCGTTGCCGTGTTCACCCAGGGTGCCAACGCCGAAGCCGCGCTGGCCGCCGGTGCCGAGAAAGTCGGCATGGACGAGCTGGCTGCCGAGATGAAAGCCGGCGACCTGAACTATGACGTGGTCATCGCTTCGCCGGACGCCATGCGCGTTGTCGGTCAGCTGGGCCAGATCCTCGGTCCGCGCGGCCTGATGCCGAACCCGAAGGTCGGCACCGTGACCCCGGACGTGGCTACTGCCGTCAAGAACGCCAAGGCCGGTCAGGTGCGTTTCCGTACCGACAAGAACGGCATCATCCACGCTTCCGTTGGCAAGATCGATTTCGAGCCCGTGAAGCTGAAGCAGAACGTCGAAGCTCTGCTGGCCGATCTGAAGCGCCTGAAGCCCTCGACCTCCAAGGGCATCTACGTCAAGCGCATCACTCTGAGCTCCACCATGGGCCCGGGTCTGCAGATCGATCAGGCTTCCCTGGAAGCCTAAGCAAATCATAAGTCGCCGTGCCCTCGGGCACGGCGCCAAGATTGGGGTCCCTGCCTGGCGGGGGCTGTCCAAGACCGTAGGGGACGCAGGTCTTAAACCGGGGAAACCCTAGCCTACGCAGATGGTGCTCCCGATTCGGTTACCGAGTCAGACACCAAAACGCCGCCCAGTCCATCGGGCGAAACGGTAACATCCAGGAGTTAAACCCGTGGCAATCAAACTCGAAGACAAGAAGGCTATCGTCGCTGAAGTCAACGAGGCTGCCCAAGGTGCCCTGTCCGCTGTCGTGGCCGATGCCCGTGGCGTGACTGTGGGTGCCATGACCGGACTCCGTAAAGAGGCCCGCGCGGCCGGTGTCTATGTGCGTGTCGTACGTAACACCCTGCTGCGTCGTGCCGTTGAGGGTACGTCTTTCGACGTCCTCAACGACACCTTCAAGGGCCCGACCCTGATCGCGTTCTCCCAGGAGCATCCGGGCGCTGCCGCCCGTATCTTCAAGGATTTCGCCAAGGGTCAGGACAAGTTCGAGATCAAGGCCGCCGCGTTCGAAGGCAAGCTCATTCCGGCTAACCAGATCGACGTATTGGCAACCCTGCCGACCTACGACGAAGCTGTGTCCCAGCTGATGAGCGTCATCCAGGGCGCTACCAGCAAGCTGGCTCGTACCCTCGCCGCCATTCGCGACCAAAAGGAAGCTGCCGCCGCCTAATGGTGCGTGCTGCGTTTCCTGCAAGTCTTTCTTATTATTTGCGGCCTGAAGCCGCACCCTGTTATAGGAATCTAGAGTCATGGCTCTGACCAACGAAGACATCATCAACGCCGTATCCGAAATGTCCGTCATGCAAGTGGTGGAACTGATCAAGGCGATGGAAGAGAAGTTCGGCGTGACCGCCGCTGCTGCCGTTGCCGCTGGCCCGGCTGCTGCCGCTGCCGTCGTCGAAGAGCAGACCGAATTCACCATCATGCTGACCGAAGCCGGTGAGAAGAAAGTGAACGTCATCAAGGTCGTTCGTGAACTGACCGGTCTGGGCCTGAAAGAAGCCAAGGCTGTCGTTGACGGCGCCCCGGGCGTGGTCAAGGAAGGCGTTTCCAAAGAGGAAGCCGAGGCTGCCAAGAAGTCTCTGGAAGAAGCAGGCGCCAAGGTCGAGCTCAAGTAAATTCGGTTCTTGCGTCTACAGCCGGAGCGTCTCACGTTCGGCTGATGGCTGGTGGCGAACGCCACCGGCCTTTTGCCGTTTTGTACAGGGCGAGCAGATCCGCCTGACAGAACGTGCTGTATCCACCTCGCTTTCGGGGTGCGGCAAACCAAGGGTTTGCACGATTTTCCGGCTGCTCCCGTCGGAGAGGCCAAACAAGCTGGTGACCAAGCTGGGGAACGCTGATGGCTTACTCATACACTGAGAAAAAACGTATCCGCAAGGACTTTAGCAAGTTGCCGCACGTCATGGACGTGCCCTATTTGCTGGCTATCCAACTGGATTCGTACCGCGAATTCCTGCAGGCGGGCGCAGGCAAAGACCAGTTCCGCGATATCGGCCTGCATGCGGCCTTCAAGTCCGTTTTCCCGATTATCAGCTATTCCGGCAATGCGGCCCTGGAATACGTCGGCTATCGCCTGGGCGAGCCGGCATTCGATGTGAAGGAATGCGTCCTGCGTGGCGTGACCTTCGCCGTCCCGCTGCGGGTCAAGGTTCGCCTGATCATTTTCGACCGTGAGTCGTCGAACAAGGCGATCAAGGACATCAAGGAGCAGGAAGTCTACATGGGGGAAATCCCCCTGATGACCGAGAACGGTACCTTCATCATCAATGGTACCGAGCGCGTCATCGTCTCCCAGCTGCACCGCAGCCCGGGCGTGTTCTTCGACCATGACCGCGGCAAGACCCACAGCTCGGGCAAGCTGCTGTACTCCGCACGTATCATTCCCTACCGCGGTTCCTGGCTGGACTTCGAGTTCGATCCCAAGGACGCCGTCTTCGTGCGTATCGACCGTCGCCGCAAGCTGCCGGCCTCGGTACTGCTGCGCGCGCTCGGCTACAGCACCGAAGAAGTGCTGGATGCCTTCTATGACACCAACGTCTTCCACATCAAGGGCGAGACCCTGAATCTGGAACTGGTGCCCCAGCGCCTGCGTGGTGACATCGCCAGCTTCGACATCAAGGACGAAACCGGCAAGGTGATCGTGGAGCAGGGCCGTCGCGTGACCGCTCGCCACATCAACCAGTTGGAGAAGTCCGGCATCACCGAGCTGGAAGTGCCCTTCGATTACGTCATTGGCCGTACCACTGCCAAGGCCATCGTGCACCCGTCCACCGGCGAGATCATCGCCGAGTGCAACACCGAGCTGACCCTGGACATGCTGGCCAAGATGGCCAAGGCCAATGTCGTGCGGCTCGAGACGCTGTACACCAACGACATCGACTGCGGTCCGTTCATCTCCGATACCCTGAAGATCGACTCCACCGGCAACCAGCTGGAAGCCCTGGTCGAGATCTACCGGATGATGCGTCCTGGTGAGCCGCCGACCAAGGAAGCAGCCGAGACCCTGTTCAACAACCTGTTCTTCAGTGCCGAGCGTTACGACCTGTCCGCCGTCGGCCGCATGAAGTTCAACCGCCGTATCGGTCGCGACGCCATCGAAGGCTCGGGCGTCCTGAGTCGCGAAGACATCGTCGACGTGCTCAAGACCCTGGTCGACATCCGTAACGGCAAGGGCATCGTCGACGACATCGACCACCTGGGTAACCGTCGTGTCCGTTGCGTCGGTGAAATGGCCGAGAACCAGTTCCGCGTGGGCCTGGTGCGGGTAGAGCGTGCCGTCAAGGAACGCCTGTCCATGGCCGAAAGCGAAGGCCTGATGCCGCAGGATCTGATCAACGCCAAGCCGGTGGCTGCCGCGATCAAGGAATTCTTCGGCTCCAGCCAGCTGTCCCAGTTCATGGACCAGAACAACCCGCTGTCGGAGATCACCCACAAGCGCCGTGTCTCCGCACTCGGCCCGGGCGGTCTGACCCGTGAGCGCGCTGGCTTCGAAGTCCGTGACGTACACCCGACGCACTACGGTCGGGTCTGCCCGATCGAAACGCCGGAAGGTCCGAACATCGGCCTGATCAATTCCCTGGCTGCCTATGCCCGCACCAACCAGTACGGCTTCCTCGAAAGCCCGTACCGCATGGTCAAGGACGGCGTAGCCACCGACGAGATCGTCTTCCTGTCGGCCATCGAAGAAGCCAACCACGTGATCGCTCAGGCCTCTGCCGGCCTGGACGAGAACAACCGGCTGATCGACGAGCTGGTGGCCGTGCGTCACCTGAACGAATTCACCGTGAAGGCGCCTGAAGACGTCACCCTGATGGACGTTTCGCCCAAGCAGGTCGTCTCCGTCGCCGCCTCGCTGATTCCGTTCCTCGAGCACGACGACGCCAACCGTGCGTTGATGGGTTCGAACATGCAGCGTCAGGCCGTGCCGACCCTGCGTTCGGACAAGCCGCTGGTGGGTACCGGCATGGAGCGCAACGTCGCCCGTGACTCCGGCGTCTGCGTCGTGGCCCGTCGTGGCGGCGTGATCGACTCCGTCGATGCCAGCCGTATCGTGGTGCGCGTCAACGATGACGAAGTCGAGACCGGTGAAGCCGGCGTCGACATCTACAACCTGACCAAGTACACCCGTTCCAACCAGAACACCTGCATCAACCAGCGCCCGCTGGTGAGCAAGGGTGATCAGGTGGCCAAGTTCGACATCCTGGCCGATGGCCCCTCGACCGACATGGGCGAGCTGGCACTGGGTCAGAACATGCGTGTGGCCTTCATGCCCTGGAACGGCTTCAACTTCGAAGACTCCATCTGTCTGTCGGAGCGCGTGGTTCAGGAAGACCGCTTCACTACCATCCACATCCAGGAACTGACCTGTGTGGCTCGTGACACCAAGCTCGGCCCGGAGGAAATCACCTCCGACATCCCGAACGTGGGTGAGGCTGCGCTGAACAAGCTGGACGAGGCCGGTATCGTCTACGTCGGTGCCGAGGTTGGCGCCGGTGACATCCTGGTCGGCAAGGTCACGCCCAAGGGCGAAACCCAGCTGACCCCGGAAGAGAAGCTGCTGCGCGCCATCTTCGGCGAGAAGGCCAGCGACGTGAAGGACACCTCCCTGCGCGTGCCGACCGGCACCAAGGGTACCGTCATCGACGTTCAGGTCTTCACCCGTGACGGCGTCGAGCGCGACTCCCGCGCACTGGCCATCGAGAAGTCCCAGCTCGACGAGATCCGCAAGGATCTGAACGAAGAGTTCCGCATCGTCGAAGGCGCGACCTTCGAGCGTCTGCGTCAGGCCCTGGTCGGTCAGGTCGCCGAAGGCGGCCCGGCGGTCAAGAAGGGTGCCGTCATCACCGACGAGTACCTGAACGGCCTCGAGCGTGGTCAGTGGTTCAAGCTGCGCATGGCGGAAGATGCTCACAACGAGCAGCTGGAAAAGGCCCAGGCCTACCTGTCCGACCGTCGCCAGCTGCTGGATGACAAGTTCGAAGACAAGAAGCGCAAGCTGCAGCAGGGCGATGACCTGGCGCCGGGCGTACTGAAGATCGTCAAGGTCTACCTCGCCATCAAGCGCCGCATCCAGCCGGGCGACAAGATGGCCGGTCGTCACGGTAACAAGGGTGTGGTCTCGGTGATCATGCCGGTCGAAGACATGCCCTATGATGCCAACGGCACGCCGGTGGACATCGTGCTGAACCCGCTGGGCGTACCTTCGCGGATGAACGTCGGTCAGATCCTCGAAACCCACCTGGGCCTCGCGGCCAAGGGCTTGGGCGAGAAGATCAACGTGATGCTCGAAGAGCAGCGCAAGGTCGCCGAACTGCGCAGCTTCCTGCACGAGATCTACAACGAGATCGGTGGCCGTCAGGAGAAGCTCGACGACCTGAGCGATCAGGAAGTCCTCGACTTGGCGAAGAACCTGCGTGGCGGTGTCCCCATGGCCACGCCGGTGTTCGACGGTGCCAAGGAGAGCGAGATCAAGGCTATGCTGAAGCTGGCCGATCTGCCCGAGAGCGGCCAGATGCGTCTGTACGACGGCCGTACCGGCAACGCCTTCGAGCGCACCACCACCGTTGGCTACATGTACATGCTCAAGCTGAACCACCTGGTGGACGACAAGATGCACGCCCGTTCCACCGGCTCCTACAGTCTGGTTACCCAGCAGCCGCTGGGTGGTAAGGCGCAGTTCGGTGGTCAGCGTTTCGGGGAGATGGAGGTCTGGGCACTGGAGGCCTATGGCGCGGCTTACACCCTGCAGGAAATGCTGACGGTGAAGTCGGACGATGTGAACGGCCGGACCAAGATGTACAAGAACATCGTGGACGGGGATCACCGTATGGAGGCCGGCATGCCCGAGTCCTTCAACGTACTGATCAAGGAAATCCGCTCGCTCGGCATCGATATCGAACTGGAAACCGAATAACACGAGACCCTAGAGGAGGCGACCGCGCGGCGGTCGCCTCCGGTCCGTGAGGAGGAAAGGCCTTGAAAGACTTGCTCAATCTGTTGAAAAACCAGGGTCAACTCGAGGAGTTCGATGCCATCCGTATCGGTCTGGCCTCGCCCGAGATGATTCGTTCCTGGTCGTTCGGTGAAGTGAAGAAGCCGGAGACCATCAACTACCGTACCTTCAAGCCCGAGCGCGATGGTCTGTTCTGCGCCAAGATCTTTGGCCCGGTCAAGGACTACGAGTGCCTGTGCGGAAAGTACAAGCGCCTCAAGCATCGCGGCGTGATCTGCGAGAAGTGCGGCGTGGAAGTCGCCCTGGCCAAGGTGCGCCGCGAGCGCATGGGTCACATCGAGCTGGCTTCGCCCGTCGCCCACATCTGGTTCCTGAAGTCGCTGCCGTCGCGTATCGGCCTGCTGCTGGACATGACCCTGCGTGACATCGAGCGCGTGCTCTATTTCGAGAGCTACGTGGTGATCGATCCGGGCATGACCACCCTCGAGAAGTACCAGCTGCTGAACGACGAGCAGTACTTCGAGGCACTGGAAGAATTCGGTGACGACTTCGACGCCCGCATGGGTGCCGAAGCCGTATTCCAGCTGCTCGGCGCCATTGATCTGGAGCACGAGATCGGCCGCCTGCGCGAAGAGATTCCGCAGACCAACTCCGAGACCAAGATCAAGAAGCTGTCCAAGCGTCTGAAGCTGATGGAAGCCTTCCAGGGCTCCGGCAACAAGCCGGAGTGGATGGTCATGACCGTGCTGCCCGTGCTGCCGCCGGACCTGCGTCCGCTGGTACCGCTGGATGGCGGCCGCTTCGCGACCTCCGACCTGAACGATCTCTATCGTCGCGTCATCAACCGGAACAACCGCCTCAAGCGGCTGCTCGACCTCGCCGCGCCCGACATCATCGTGCGCAATGAGAAGCGCATGCTGCAGGAAGCCGTTGACGCCCTGCTGGACAACGGCCGTCGCGGCCGTGCCATCACCGGTTCCAACAAGCGCCCGCTGAAGTCCCTGGCCGACATGATCAAGGGCAAGCAGGGTCGTTTCCGTCAGAACCTGCTGGGTAAGCGCGTCGACTACTCCGGTCGTTCCGTGATCACTGTGGGCCCGACCCTGCGTCTGCACCAGTGCGGTCTGCCCAAGAAGATGGCTCTGGAGCTGTTCAAGCCGTTCATCTTCGGCAAGCTGGAAGCCCGCGGCATGGCGACCACCATCAAGGCCGCCAAGAAGATGGTCGAGCGCGAACTGCCCGAGGTCTGGGACGTTCTCGCTGAAGTCATCCGCGAACACCCCGTGCTGCTCAACCGCGCTCCGACCCTGCACCGTCTGGGTATCCAGGCGTTCGAGCCGGTCCTCATCGAAGGCAAGGCCATCCAGCTGCACCCGCTGGTCTGCGCCGCGTACAACGCCGACTTCGACGGTGACCAGATGGCCGTGCACGTGCCGCTGACGCTGGAAGCCCAGCTGGAAGCGCGCGCCCTGATGATGTCGACCAACAACATCCTGTCGCCCGCCAACGGCGAGCCGATCATCGTGCCGTCGCAGGACGTGGTGCTGGGTCTGTACTACATGACCCGCGAAGCCATCAACGCCAAGGGCGAAGGCCGCGTGTTCGCCGACCTGCAGGAAGTCGATCGCGTCTTCCGTGCCGGCGAAGCTGCCCTGCATGCCAAGGTCAAGGTGCGCATCAACGAGACCATCCGTCACAAGGACGGCAGCCTGACCAAGAACACCCGCATCGTCGACACCACCGTCGGCCGCGCGCTGCTGTTCCAGGTCGTGCCTGCCGGTCTGCCGTACGACGTGGTCAACCAGTCGATGAAGAAGAAGGCCATCTCCAAGCTGATCAACCACTGCTACCGCGTGGTGGGTCTGAAGGACACCGTCATCTTCGCCGACCAGCTGATGTACACCGGTTTCGCCTATTCGACCCTGTCCGGCGTCTCCATCGGCGTCAACGACTTCGTCATTCCGGATGAGAAGGCGCGCATCATCGATGCCGCCACCGCCGAGGTGAAGGAGATCGAGAGCCAGTACGCCTCCGGCCTGGTGACCCAGGGCGAGAAGTACAACAAGGTGATCGACCTCTGGTCGAAGGCCAACGACGAAGTGTCCAAGGCGATGATGACCAACCTCTCGAAAGAGAAGGTCATCGACCGCGAGGGCAAGGAAGTCGACCAGGAGTCCTTCAACTCCATGTACATGATGGCCGATTCCGGCGCCCGGGGTTCCGCGGCCCAGATTCGTCAGCTCGCCGGCATGCGTGGCCTGATGGCCAAGCCGGACGGCTCCATCATCGAGACGCCCATTACCGCCAACTTCCGTGAAGGCCTGAACGTACTCCAGTACTTCATCTCCACCCACGGTGCCCGTAAGGGTCTGGCGGATACCGCACTGAAGACCGCGAACTCCGGTTACCTGACCCGTCGTCTCGTCGACGTGGCCCAGGACCTGGTGGTGACCGAGGTTGACTGCGGTACCGAGCGCGGCCTGATCATGACCCCGCACATCGAAGGCGGCGACGTGGTCGAGCCCCTGGGTGAGCGCGTCCTGGGTCGAGTCATCGCCCGTGACGTGCCCAAGCCGGGTACCGAAGAGATCATCGTGCCGGCCGGCACCCTGGTCGACGAGCGCTGGGTCGAGTTCCTCGAGCTCAACAGCGTCGACGAAGTCGTGGTGCGTTCGCCGATCACCTGCGAAACCCGTCATGGCATCTGCGCCAAGTGCTACGGTCGCGATCTGGCCCGTGGTCATCAGGTCAACATCGGTGAAGCGGTCGGCGTCATCGCCGCCCAGTCCATCGGTGAGCCGGGTACCCAGCTGACCATGCGTACCTTCCACATCGGTGGTGCGGCCAGCCGGACCTCCGCGGCCGACAGCGTCCAGGTCAAGAACGGCGGTGCCATCCGCCTGCACAACCTGAAGCACGTCGAACGTGCCGACGGCGCCCTGGTTGCCGTGTCCCGTTCCGGTGAGCTGGCCATCGCCGACGACTTCGGTCGTGAGCGCGAGCGCTACAAGCTGCCCTATGGTGCGGTGATTTCGGTCAAGGAAGGCGACAAGGTCGACGCGGGCGCCATCGTCGCCAAGTGGGACCCGCACACCCACCCCATCGTCACCGAGATGGACGGTACCGTGGCCTTCGTCGGCATGGAGGAGGGCATCACCATCAAGCGCCAGACCGACGAACTGACCGGTCTGACCAACATCGAGGTGCTCGACGCCAAGGATCGCCCGACTTCCGGCAAGGACATCCGTCCGGCGGTCAAGCTGATCGACGCCAATGGCAAGGACCTGCTGCTGCCGGGTACCGACGTACCGGCCCAGTACTTCCTGCCGCCGAATGCGCTGGTCAACCTGAGCGATGGTGCCAAGGTGCATGTGGGTGACGTTATCGCCCGTATCCCCCAGGAAACCTCCAAGACCCGCGACATCACCGGTGGTCTGCCCCGCGTGGCCGACCTCTTCGAAGCGCGTCGTCCCAAGGAGCCAGCAATCCTGGCGGAGATCAGCGGTACCATCTCCTTCGGCAAGGAAACCAAGGGCAAGCGTCGCCTGGTCATCACCCCGACCGACGGCACCGATCCCTACGAGGAGCTGATTCCGAAGTGGCGCCACCTGAACGTCTTCGAAGGCGAGCAGGTCAGCCGCGGCGAAGTCATCTCCGACGGTCCGAGCAACCCGCACGACATCCTGCGCCTGCTGGGTGTCAGCGCGCTGGCCAAGTACATCGTCAACGAGATCCAGGACGTGTACCGCCTGCAGGGCGTGAAGATCAACGACAAGCACATCGAGACCATCCTGCGGCAGATGCTGCGCAAGGTCGAGGTGAGCGACACCGGCGACTCGAGCTTCATCAAGGGCGACCAGGTCGAACTGACCCACGTCCTGGAAGAGAACGAGCAGCTGGTCGGCAATGATCGCTTCGTCGCCAAGTACGAGCGCGTGCTGCTGGGTATCACCAAGGCCTCGCTGTCCACCGAATCCTTCATCTCGGCCGCTTCCTTCCAGGAGACCACCCGTGTCCTGACCGAGGCTGCCGTGACCGGCAAGCGCGACTTCCTGCGCGGCCTGAAGGAAAACGTGGTAGTGGGTCGTCTGATCCCGGCCGGTACCGGTCTGGCCTACCACAGCGAGCGCAAGCGTCAGCGCGAACTCGGCAAGCCTCAGCGCGTCAGCGCCAGCGAAGCCGAAGCCGCCCTGACCGAAGCTCTGAACTCCAGCGCCAGCTGAGTTCGGTAGCCCGCGTCGCTTGACCAAGCCCCCGGCGCCCCTGGCGTCCGGGGGCTTTGTCTTGACTGGAGCTTGCAAGCTCTTTAGACTTTCGTTCCCCGAAAATGGGCAGGACTAACGTTCTGTCATTTCGTTTATGTCGCAAGACAATCAGTGGAGCTATAGATGGCAACTATCAACCAGCTGGTGCGTAGTGCACGCAAGCGTCTCGTCGAGAAATCCGACGTGCCTGCGCTGCAAAACTGCCCGCAACGTCGTGGCGTGTGCACCCGCGTGTACACCACCACTCCCAAGAAGCCGAACTCCGCACTGCGGAAGGTCTGCCGTGTGCGTCTGACCAACGGCTTCGAAGTCACCTCCTACATCGGCGGTGAAGGTCACAACCTGCAGGAACACAGCGTCGTGCTGATCCGCGGTGGCCGGGTCAAGGATCTGCCGGGTGTGCGTTACCACACCGTGCGCGGCTCGCTGGACACCACCGGTGTGAAGGACCGCAAGCAGGGCCGTTCCAAGTACGGCACCAAGCGTCCGAAGTAATCACCTTTTTTCTTTTTGTTCGAGTCGATAAGAGTAAGGTCGGGCAGCCTGTCCCGAACTAACCTGAAGACCGTTTTGAGGGCTTATCAATGCCAAGACGTCGTGTAGCGGCCAAGCGCGAAATACTTGACGATCCGAAATACGGAAGCCAGATCCTGGCCAAGTTCATGAACCACGTGATGGAAAGCGGCAAGAAAGCCGTTGCCGAGCGTATCGTTTATGGTGCTCTGGACAAGGTCAAAGAGCGTTCCAAGAACGCCGAACCCCTGGAAGTTTTCGAAAAAGCGCTCGACGCCATCGCTCCGCTGGTCGAAGTGAAGTCCCGCCGTGTCGGCGGTGCTACCTACCAGGTGCCGGTTGAGGTTCGTCCTTCCCGTCGTAATGCCCTGGCCATGCGCTGGCTGGTGGACTCCGCGCGCAAGCGTGGTGAGAAGTCCATGGCTCTGCGCCTGGCGGGTGAACTCATGGACGCTTTTGAAGGCAAGGGTGCCGCAGTCAAGAAGCGCGAAGACGTGCATCGCATGGCAGAAGCCAACAAGGCCTTCTCGCACTACCGCTTCTAAGCCTAGCGCTTCCAATCAAGCGAGGACCTTATGGCTCGTACAACCGCTATTAACCGCTACCGGAACATCGGTATCTGCGCCCACGTGGACGCAGGTAAGACGACCACCACCGAGCGGATTCTGTTCTATACCGGCGTGAACCACAAAATGGGTGAGGTTCACGACGGCGCTGCGACCATGGACTGGATGGTGCAGGAGCAGGAGCGTGGTATCACCATCACCTCCGCTGCCACCACCGCGTTCTGGTCCGGTTCGACCAAGCAGTACGACAAGTACCGCGTGAACATCATCGATACCCCCGGCCACGTGGACTTCACCATTGAGGTGGAGCGTTCCCTGCGCGTGCTGGATGGTGCGGTCGTGGTGTTCTGCGGCACCTCCGGTGTCGAGCCCCAGTCCGAGACCGTATGGCGTCAGGCTAACAAGTACGGCGTCCCGCGCATCGTCTACGTCAACAAGATGGACCGTGCTGGCGCCAACTTCCTGCGCGTCGTCGAGCAGATCAAGAAGCGCCTGGGCCACACTCCGGTCCCGGTTCAGTTGGCCATTGGCGCGGAAGAAAACTTCCAGGGCCAGATCGACCTGCTGAAGATGAAGGCCATCTTCTGGAACGATGACGACCAGGGCATGACCTACCGCGAGGAAGACATTCCTGCGGACATGCTGGCCGATGCCGAGCAGTGGCGCTCCAACATGGTCGAGGCAGCTGCCGAAGCCAACGAAGAGCTGATGAACAAGTACCTGGAAGGCGGCGAGCTGTCGATCGACGAGATCAAGGCCGGCCTGCGCCAACGTACCATCGCCTGCGAAATCGTCCCGGCCGTTTGCGGCTCGTCCTTCAAGAACAAGGGCGTGCCCCTGGTTCTGGACGCCGTGATCGACTTCCTGCCGGCGCCGATCGAGATTCCCGCGATCAAGGGTACCAACCCGGACAACGAGGAAATCACCGACGAGCGTCATGCAGACGACGACGAGCCCTTCTCGGCTCTGGCGTTCAAGATCGCCACCGACCCCTTCGTCGGTACCTTGACCTTCGCCCGCGTTTACTCGGGCGTGCTGAGCTCCGGTGACTCCGTCATCAACTCGGTGAAGGGCAAGAAAGAGCGCGTTGGCCGTATGGTGCAGATGCATGCCAACACCCGTGAAGAGATCAAGGAAGTTCGCGCTGGCGACATCGCCGCCCTGATCGGCATGAAGGACGTCACCACCGGTGACACCCTGTGCTCGATCGAGAAGCCGATCATCCTCGAGCGTATGGACTTCCCGGAGCCGGTGATCTCGGTTGCCGTCGAGCCGAAGACCAAGGCCGACCAGGAAAAGATGGGTATCGCACTGGGCAAGCTGGCCCAGGAAGACCCCTCGTTCCGCGTCAAGACCGACGAAGAGTCCGGTCAGACCATCATCTCCGGCATGGGCGAGCTGCACCTGGACATCCTGGTGGACCGCATGAAGCGCGAGTTCGGCGTGGAAGCGAACATCGGTAAGCCTCAGGTCGCCTACCGCGAAACCATCCGCAACACCTGCGAGATCGAAGGCAAGTTCGTTCGCCAGTCGGGTGGTCGTGGCCAGTTCGGTCACTGCTGGATTCGCTTCGCGCCGGCTGACGAAGGTCAGGAAGGTCTGGAGTTCACCAGCGAAGTCGTGGGCGGTGTGATTCCGAAGGAATACATCCCGGCGATCCAGAAAGGCATCGAAGAGCAGATGAAGAACGGTATCGTTGCCGGCTATCCGCTGCTCGGCCTGAAGGCCGCTGTATTCGACGGTTCCTACCACGATGTCGACTCCAACGAGATGGCGTTCAAGATCGCTGCCTCCATGGCGACCAAGCAGCTCACCCAGAAGGGTGGTGCCGTGCTGCTCGAGCCGATCATGAAGGTCGAGGTCGTGACTCCGGAAGACTACATGGGTGACGTCATGGGCGACCTTAACCGTCGTCGTGGCCTGATCCAGGGTATGGAAGACACCGTGACCGGCAAGGTCATCCGTGCCGAGGTTCCGCTGGGCGAGATGTTTGGCTACGCTACGGATGTCCGCTCCATGTCTCAGGGTCGCGCAAGCTACTCCATGGAGTTCTCCAAGTACGCCGAAGCTCCGTCGAACATCGCCGAAGCCATCATCAAGAAACAAGCTTAATCAGCGCTTTGACTAGAGGTTTTATCTCGTGGCTAAAGAAAAA
>NZ_JAVSJB010000039.1:0-15233 GCF_032027545.1 Pseudomonas oryzihabitans
GGCTCCGCTGCCAGTGAACAACGTACTGGGTTTACACAGCTAGGCCGCCGGTCCAACGGCGGATCACGGCCAGGCGTTCGGCACTGGCGACGTTGACAGCAAGGCCAACGGCGCCGAGGCGCTTCAGCGTTTCGCCGCGGCTAGCCAGCCACTGGCGAGCCAGCTCGTCGTCGCCGAACAGGAAAAGGGCTGCAGGCCAGGTGCGCTGAGCGCACGACCCTGGACCGTGCCGGGCGTCAGCCGCTGCGATCACACGGGACAACCCTGCGCCAGGCTGGGCTGGGGCACCGGTGCCTGGCGCTGCGCGGGCACAGGTTCAGGATTGAGCCTCTGGTAGTAGGGCAGGGCGGAGACGCCGCCGCGGTCTTCGGCCACGGTGAGGTTGGCGGTCTGGGCAACCAGCGGCAGAGCAAGGGCGAGGAGCGAGAGGATCTGCTTCATGGGTTCGAGGCCAGGAGATTCAGGCCGGTGACCCGGCTCAGGTGTTTGGTGAAGAGTTCGCGATACTTGGCGGCAGGCGCCGCGCCAGCGGGACGGTGATAGCGTCCAGCGACGTTGATCCAGTCGCCGCCCTGGGCGCGCAGCTCGGCAAGCATCTGCGCTGCGACTTCCAGATTCTTGTAGGGGTTGATCGCTTCACAGGGCGAGACGCCGCGACCGAAGCGATGGCCGTTCCAGCACATGTCGACCTGAGCGATACCGACGTCGACGCGCTTGGCGCCGGCGATGTTAAGCGCGACCATGAATGCGGTGCAGGCATCAGCGCGGGTCGCAAAGCGATAGCCGGCGCCCGCAACGTTGAGCGTCCAGGGCCAGGGCATCAGCTGCATACCTTGGCCGCGCAGGCGGGTGCCGCTTTCCTGCAGGGCAACTGCGTACAGCACCTCGGAAGGGATGCCCGCCTGATGGGCGGCCAGTTGATAGGCGGGCGGCGGTGTCTCGGAAGCCTGGGCGCCGATCGCAAGTGCCTGCAGGATCACACCGGCGCCGAGCGCCTTGATCATTGCCGTAGCCATTGCCCATTCACCTCGCGCACAATGGCCGGCAGCTCTCCGCCCAGACCGAGCTGAACCCATCGGCCAGCATCATGGTTGAGGGTGATCTGCCGCGTGCGTACCTTGGCCGGATCGATGCCGGCGAGCACCGCCCAGCGGCGAATCCGGGCATCGTCGTTCCGACTGCCGATCAGATAAAGGTCGAAGGCCTGGCCAGCGCTCCGCAGGGCTTGGACCCGTTTGGTACAGGCCGCGCAACTATCGGTCACGAACACGGCGATCTTCCCGTTGCCGCGTACTGCCGGGCTGGCCTGCGGCGCGGCCTGCATCGGCTGCAGGTTCGGGTAGAGCCGGTTCCAGGCCTCGCGGTAGGCCTGGTCATAGGCCAGTTCCTTCTGTACCCGCTGCGCCTCAGCGCGCACCTACAGCTCGGCGTAGCGGTGCCGCTCAGCATCGGACCGGCCTCGATGCCTAGGGCGGTGAGCGGATCCAGTCCGGGCGAGTAGACGCCACGACTGCCCTGCATCAGGGTCCGGTAGCGCTTGAATTCCTGACTGCTCAGGCCCCATTCCTGGGCGACGGCACTGTCGTTACGTTGAACCGAGCTTTGGCGCTCAGCGCTACCTGTTTCGCCCGAGAAGACTTGGGGGGCGACCAGGTCAGCGGTGAGTGCCGGTGCGGACGGCGAGAACAGGATGAGGGCGACTGCAAGGTTCGCGGTAAGAAGAGGGGACTGTGGGCGCATGGAGTGCCTCTACTATTTAACGGAAAGGATGCGTGTAGCGCCGTCGACGCTGAACTGCGCCTGGCGGTCGTCGAGACTGGCTAGCCGCCAGCGGGTCCCGCCGACGTTGTCGCCCCGGGCGCACTAGGTAGAGCTCGCTGAGCTGGGTGCTGCCGGGCGGAGCGACGGAGAGGAAGCGCTCGCCGCCGCGGTATTCGATGCCGACGACGGTGAAGGGAGGAGGGGTGTCGACCGGCTTGGGCGGTTCGGACTTGCGCGCGGTTGCCGGAGCGCTGCGCTGCTTGGGAAAGATCAGCGGGGGCGGTGCCTTGGCAGGCTCCACTGCTTTTCGGCGCAGATCGCCTAGGTCGTTTTGCAGGCCTTCGATCTTCGCCTCGAGCACGACCAGGTCGCCCGCCTGGGCCATGCCCTGCAGCGCGGTCTGATTGGCACGCTGGATCTCCACCAGCATGGCCTGGGCGGTATCGATCCGTTGGGACAGGGCTTGCTGACTGGCCCGGAAATCGGCGTCTTGCACCGGCTTGCCGCCGGCGAAGCCATCCATCTGATCCTGCATCTTATCCAGACGCTGGGTGATGGCGTGGACGGTGTTCTGGTCAGCCGTCGCGTTCAGGTCATGATTGACGTGAGACAGCTCTACTTAAGATAGAGGCACGCACCTGACAAGGGGCGGCCTCAAGAATCAAGTGCAACACGTCATTTGAATTGGAGGATTTCCTCCCCCACGGCTTCGGCCGGGGTCTTCCAGCCCAAGGTCTTGCGCGGCCGTCCGTTCATCAGCTTGGCTACCTGATTGAGATACTCCTGGCTGGCCTGCGACAGATCCACGCCCTTGGGCAGGAACTGGCGTAACAAGCCATTGGTGTTCTCGTTGCTGCCGCGCTGCCACGGCGCGTGCGGGTCGGCGAACCACACGTCGATCTTCAACCTGCGCATCAGTTCCTCGTAGCAGGCCAGCTCCGTGCCCCGGCCGCAGATCAAGCTCTCATGCAGAAAGGTCGGCAACTTGCCCATCTGGCGGGTGAAACCTTCCAGAACCGCCTCGGCCGTACCACCGTCCATCTTGCACAGCACAACGAAGCATGTTTTGCGCTCCACCACGGTGCCTACGCAGGAGCGATTGAACGCGCCCTTGATCAGGTCGCCCTCCCAATGCCCCGGCACCAGCCGGTGCTCGATCTCTGCCGGGCGATGCACGATCCGCAGCTCCTCCGGCACCCGGGAACGCTTGGCCGCGCTCGTGCGCCGGGTGCCGCGCCTGGGCTTGCCCTGTCGCAGCGCCTGGATCAGCGCCTTCTTCAAAGCCGCCACATGGGTGAGCGTAGATCGCCGCGTATATCGTCTCGTGGCTGATCCACTGACTGGGGTCGTTCGGGTACATGGCGCGCAGTCTGGCCACGATCTGCTGAGGAGACCAGCGTTCGTACACCAGATGGCCATGCATCAGCTGAAACAAGCTTGTTCCTCCAACCAAACGGCGCGGTCGGACGCTGCGCTGGCGACGTGGCCGATATCCCTCCGCCGCAGCGTGCGCCGAATACACAGGTCCGGCCGAACGCCAAACCTCGCGGTCCAGCGTCGAAGGGCTACGCCCCGAACGCCGGCCGATGGCGCGTAAGCTCGCTCCCCGGTCTCGCTCCACCTGCAGTACCGCGCGCTCCTCTGAACTCAAGTGACTGTACTGTTTTCCACCGCAACACCCTACATCCGCTGGGTGTTGCACCTGGAAGTTGAACCTGTCCTTCGGCTTGGCCGACCTGGTTCCGCGTCTGCTTGACGCCGCTGCCACGGCCCCTTGGCCTGAGTGCACCTTGCGTGGCGTCCTGAATTTTCCCGCTTAAACTCCGTGCTGATAAGGTGTTTTGAAGCGCTACTCGATTTTAATTCAGAACTTCAGAAGGATCATGCCTATGTCGGCTTTAATCGAGGATATTGGTGCGTTAAGGGCGTTTGTTCACGCCGCCGACCTTCGCAGCTTCAAGGCTGCAGGCGAGCAGTTGGGCGTGTCCTCATCTGCCATCGGCAAGGCGATCCAGCGTCTGGAAAGCCAGTTGTGTGTCCGGCTCTTCCACCGTTCGACGCGTGCGATCAACTTGACGAAGGAAGGAGATTTGTTTCTGGCACGTTGTCGCAAGATCCTCGGCGAACTTGAATTGGCGCAGGCTGAATTGGCGCAAGAGACCGCCAAGCCACAGGGACGCCTGCGGGTCAGCTTTCCTGTCGCCAATGCCCTGTTCACGCCTCTGGTTATGGAGTTCATGGCAGCGTATCCCGCTGTCAACCTCGACGTCGATGTCAACGATCGCATCGTCGATGTGATCAATGAGGGATTTGATGTCGTCATTCGGTCCGGCGCACCACAGGATAGCCGGCTCCACCACCGCAAGCTGGGTAAGCTCACCTATCGGCTGGTCGCATCGTCGGAATATCTTGCCAGGCACGGGCGCCCTGCCGGTGTGGCCGATCTCATCAACCATTGCTGTCTGCGTCACCGCTATCCGCAAACCGGCAAGCTCGAGCCGTGGCCCGTGAGTATCGGAGAAGACGACAACGGCATCGTCGTACCGGAGACCTTTGTCACGACTACGATCGATCCTCTGCTCGATATCGTCTTGGCCGGGTTCGGAGTCGCAGCCCTCCCTGACTCCATCGTGCGCTCGCATCTGGATAGCGGCGCGCTCGAGGAGATCCTTGTCGGCCGACTGGGACAGACCGGCGTTTTGCACCTGCTCTGGCCCTCACATCGGTATCCGTATCCCAATGTCCGCGCATTTGTGGACTTCTTTTCCGCTCGCATGGCGACACTTCTTGCAGAGCCATGATGGTTCTTCGTCTCAATTCGCCTCCATGGCGTCATTCTGCTCCGTAGTGTTCGGAGTCTCAGCCCGATTATCAGTCGAGACGTAACTGCTACAGTGGCTGTGCGCCGAACAACCGACCTTCCCGCCTCTTTCATGCGGAACCACGGCGCGGTGGAAGAGCAGACAACGAGAGCGAAGACAGACATGACTACTACCCTCAAGTCAAAGAACACGCTTAAGCCTATGCAGATCATGGAGAAGTTCTACGCTGCCGAGGCACCCTACGTACAAGGCGGCGGGGTCGCCGCAGGCCTGAGTTTCGACGACGTCGCCGCAACGCTGCATCCCGATGTCACGCTTCACGAGAGCCCCGATCTTCCGTGGGGCGGCACCTATCGAGGACACGCCGGCTGGCAGGACTTCTTCTCAAAGATGATCGACGCCTTCACAGCGCTTGAAATCATTGATATCCACCCCTTTGAACAGGACGATACCGTGGTGATTTACTGTAAGATGACCACTCATTCGCGTGCCAACGGCACGGTCATGACGCACCCAATGGTGCAAGTCATGACCATGAAGGATGACCGCATCTTCGAAGCACGCGCCTTCTATTGGAACGTGCCAGACTATATCGCCGCCGCAGGCCTATAGTATCCAAACGGGCGGTCTCAAGAATCAAGTGCAACACGTGATTTGAAGGCGAGGATTTCCTTTTCCATCGCCGCGGCTGGCGTGGCCCAACCCAATGTTTGGCGAGGACGCCCGTTCATCAGCTTGGCCACGTGATTGAGGTATTCCTGGCTGGCCTGCGACAGGTCCACACCCTTGGGCAGGAACTGGCGCAGCAGCCCGTTGGTGTTCTCATTGCTGCCCCGCTGCCATGGCGCATGCGGGTCGGCGAACCAGATATCAATGTTCAACCGTCGCATCAATTCCTTGTAGCAGGTCAGCTCCGTTCCGCGATCATAGGTCAGGCTATCGCGCATGAACGCAGGAAGCTTGGCCATCTGCCGCGTGAAGCCTTCCAGCGCCGCCTGCGCGGTGCAGCCATCCATCTTGCACAGCACCACAAAGCGCGTCTTGCGTTCGACCAACGTGCCCACGCAGGAGCGATTGAACGCGCCCTTGATCAGGTCGCCTTCCCAGTGCCCGGGGAGCAGCCGGTGCTCCACTTCTTCAGGCCGATGTGCGATGCGCAACTCCTCCGGCACCCACGAGCGTGTCGCGGCGGTGGTGCGTGGCCGGCCTCGGCGCGGCTTGCCCTGCCGCAAGGCCTCCACCAGTGCCTGCTTCAGCCCGCCACGCGGATGCGCATAGATGGCCGCATAGATCGTCTCGTGGCTGACACGCTTGCTGGCGTCGTCGGGATGCATGACTTGCAGTGTGGCGGCGATCTGTTGCGGAGACCAGCGGTCGAACACCAGGCGGTCGTGGACGAACTGGAACAGCCACGTCCCCTCGATCAGTCTGCGCGGCCGAACACTGCGCGTTCGCCGGGTTCGATAGCCGACTGCGGCTGTATGCGCCGAATACACCGCATCGTCCAGACGCCGAACCTCGCGGCTCAACGTGGAGGCACTACGTCCCAGACGGCGACCAATCGCACGAAGACTTGTCCCCTGATCACGCTCGAACTGCAGCACTGCGCGTTCCTCTGGCCCCAGATGACTGTACTGTTTTCCCATTCCAACACCCTACTCTCGGCAAGGTGTTGCACTTGGAAGTTGAGTCTGCCAGGCAGCAAAGCCTAGGGAGGCAAGTGTTTGAGAGAGGGAAGGGTGCTTCCTAGGGGGCCTCGCACAGGATGCTGTGCACGGTCGCAGAAGCGCGGAAGGAGATCAACAGGAAACCGTATCTGAATGGAAAACGGTTAGGACATTCGATCAAGGTGAGCCTCGTGGAGACATTATCTAGCTGGCGACAGCATGGCCTTTCATAGTATGAATAATGTGTGACTGACTAGTCGCAACTTGAACTTTTGGTCATTGCTCTGCTCCGTATCTGCGCTATTACAATTACCTGCAAGGACGACCACTCGTGCAAGAAGCAATTGATATGTTGATAACTGCCTTCGCCCCTCACTCGTGTCTGGCGATTCCTCGACGGGCAGATCGATCTCTTCTATTCACGATTACTGACAGGTACCGTGCAGTTACTGTTACGCGAGTCATTCCTTTGCGCGAGCTTCACTGCAATACATCCCTAGCGATCATCATCAAGGACCTACAGCGTGACATTGTCCATGCCGTGGGCGCGCTTGATAGCCAGTGCTTGACAGGTCTACGCGTCAAAGGGGCTCGCCTCAGGCGCTTCGATACCTAGATGGGAGGGGAAAGGACGCTTAGGGGGCCTTGCACAGGATGACGTGCAAGGTCACAGAATCGCAGGAGGGGGCAGCAGGAAACCTTATCCAGATCTCAGGAGTTTAGCTTTTGGGTTGCAGCGCCGGTCAACCTAGGCGCTACGGTGCTCGAAAGCCTTTGGGGCTGAAGTCGGTTCGACATAGGCGCTCAGCCGCTTCAACTCCTTTTGAAGCCTCGCGATGATGGCATTCATCGCGAAGGGGTTGAGCGTATGGTCATTGGTGATCTGGATGTAGGTGAGCTTGACCGACTCACTGGGGTGATAGATGGCGACGAGGATCTCGGTGAGCGAGACCCTACAGCAGTCTACGCGGAAGGGGTAGAGCCCAATACTCAGTGCGCGTCCTGCGCTTTCCAGTCCATCCTTCACGTCCTAGTCCTTGAGCTAGATTGACTCGAATCATGTCCAGCAATGATGATAGCGTTGTGCTATGGCGCCAGGTAGTACGGTTAATCGGCGCTATACGGTCAGAACCCGTGTTGGGCATGGAGAGCTCAGGCTCGATCAAGGAACCTATCAATCCAGATTGCGAGCGATGTGTCGGACCAAGTCAAGCGGGTACCGACTCTGAATAATGTTCTGCATCAGGTCACGCTGCCGCTTCGGGAGCATTTTGACGCAGCGTCGGGCCGTGTCACGCATGGCGTTCTCGGTCCCATGGATGCGCAGTGTCAGCATCAGAGCCAGTAAGCAATAGTTCAGGTCGCGCTGTGGTGGCTTGGCCATGTGTATCTCCAGTCATTGGCGACGAGTGACGTCAGATGGACAGCTTAGCGATTCCTTTGCTATCTGTATAAATACACAGTCTGACGAAAGGAGGCTCACTTTGCCATGCCTATCGAATTTGTCGCCAATCTGATTCCGTCTGAAACGGCCCTACCGATCTTTCTCTTTCGCGTTCCTTGCGGATTTCCCTCACCTGCGCAAGATAATCTTGAGTCGGTCATCATCGCTCGATGACCTGCTGAACATCAAGGCCCCACAGACCTACATCGTCCGGGCTACCGGAGACAGCATGATGGGCTGGGCATCTTTCTTAACGACTTGTCAATCCTCACCAGGGCGCGTTAGGCGGTACCCGGTGACGTCGTGGTCGCTGCGCTCAACCGCGAGCCGCTGATCAAGACCTTACAGCGCAATACCAGCGGTCAGTACGAGCTGCACTCGGCCAAAACCGACACTACAAACCGATCTCGGTACGGGAAGAAGAGGAGTTCGAGGTCTGGGGCATCGCTATCGATTGCCTGCGGCGCCTTGGTCATGCGTGACCAAGTTTATGCCATCATCGATTGCAATAGCTTCTACTGCACCTGCGAGCGAGTGTTCAGGCCGGACCTAAATGGCGTCCCCGTCGTGGTGTTGAGCAACAACTATGGTTGTGTGATAGCTCGGTCGGCCGATGATGTGGAATGGATTCAGCAGCCAATTTCAGAAGGAGGCTGACGAAAGCTGTAGGCAAACGCGTCAGCGCCATCGGCTTCATGCGAAGGGCCACACTAGTACGGGGTTTGGTGGAAAGGTGCCCCCAAGCTCATAACAATTGTCTTTAATTAACAACTACTTCGAGTAGCGATGGCCGCTTCAGGGCGCGAGCCGGGATGATCGTGGCGGTCTAGCACAAGCGCGCCGCGCATCCATAAGCTTCGCATTTCAGAAACGCGCAGCTACCACTGGGAATGAAATGCAGACCGTCCAGCAGTAAGGCGCTACGGAAGGCGACGGTCGTGCCGAAGTAGCTAACCAGTTACACGGTACTCCGCACATTACCTGAAAAGTAGGGCGATACAGCCCTCGCGGTCTACCTCCATTGCTATCTCTCCACTACCTTCTGTGAGTCTGCTATGAACCTGTTGACCCCCGCTGTCAGGGTGATGAATCGTCTGAGGTTTCCCGCCAAATTTGCCTGCCTGGCCGCTATTATCTTGGCACCCTTGTTGTTCCTCAGTTTTTACCTCTACCAAGATATTCAGCAGCAGAGGATTGGTCTAGCGCAGGAGATCGAGGGCCAGCGCTATCTGGTCCAACTGACACCGGTCGCCCGACTGAGCATGCTGCAGCGGGCCCTAACCAAGCGCCTCCAGGATGGAGATTCCTCGGCCCAGCAGGATTGGCAGAGCAATCGCGACAATCTACTTAAGGCCTACGACGACCTTGCTCGGCTGGATCGTGAACTGGGTGGCCTGCTGGAAACTGGGGATCGCGTCAGCCAGCTACGGCTAGGTACTGAGCGCTTGTTGCAGGGGAAAACGGGAACGTCCCTTGAGGTGTTCGAAGCTTGGAACGAGCAACTGACCAAGACTCTTAATTTCTTTTATCACGTCTCAGCCACTTCGGGCTTGGCGCTAGATACTGACTACGTGAGCTTCTTTCTTGTCGATCTCACCTCGCTGCGCCTGCCGCGAGGGATCAATTTCATCGGTCAGCTGCGCGGCCTGGCTACTGGCCTAACTACTACTAATAGGTTAATAGGTTCGATCCGGCTAGTTTGAATGTGGCGCGCAGTGTGGTGCGCCAGGAGCAGCAGGCTGCCGACGAATTGAACCAAGGCCTCAGACTCCTAGAGCGCCAGGCGCCTGAGCTGGCCCAGCGCCTTAAAGACGATCTAGCACAGGCGGCGAACGATTATGCTAACTTCCGGCAGGGCATGCAGACCGCCATGACCGGTGAGGGCGCAGTCTTCGGAAGCGCCCTAGGTGCCCAGGGCAACGCTGTTGTCGCGCGTTACTACAAGGTTCAGGAATCAGCTCAGGGCATCCTCTCCCAACTGCTAGCCGAGCGTCTGGCCCAGCAGACTGCCTTGCGCAATCTAGTATTCGGCATGATCCTCGGTGCGTTGCTGCTCCTGAGCTATACCTTCGCCGGTATCTACCAGGTATTGCGCATGGGGATCGCCGAGCTGAGCGGGGTCACCGCTGCCGCTGCCCAGGGTGATTTGAGTCGCCGCTCCGCCCTACAAGGACGTGACGAAATCGCCGACATCGGGCGCGGTCTCAATGCGATGCTGCAAGCCTTCGGCCGCTCGTTGCGTGAAGTCGACCTGGCGTCCTCCGCGGTCGCCCAAGCCTCCGGTTCCCTGGCCGGCTCCATCGGCCAGGCGCGCTCGACCATGCAGTCCCAACAGGCCGAAACCGATCAGGTGGCGACTGCCATTACCGAGATGACCGCCAGCGTGGCGGACGTGGCCAGAAACACCGAAGGTGCCGTGGCGGCCGACCAGCAGGCCGATCAGGCGACCCGGGAAGGCGCTCAAGTAATGCAGCAAACGCTTCAGGCCATCGAAGCCTTGGCGGCTGAGGTAGATCTCAGTGCTACTAAGGTTGCAGCGCTGGAAAGCCACAGCCAGGCCATCGGAGGCGTCATCGCGGTGATCCGCACTATCGCCGAACAGACCAATCTGCTGGCGCTTAACACCGCCATCGAAGCCGCTCGCGCCGGAGAGCAGGGCCGCGGTTTCGCAGTGGTCGCCGACGAGGTCCGCACCTTGGCATCGCGGACTCAGACCTCCACAGAGGAGATCCGGTGTATTATTGAGCAGTTGCAGGCCGCTACCATTGATGCCGTTAATCAGATGCAGGCTAGCCGTGGCCATGCGTTGGTTGGCGTCGAAGCCGCCGAGCAAGCCAGAATCAGCCTGGCCAGCATCGGTTCCGCTGTGGAGCGTATCGTAGATGTCAATGTGCAGATTGCAAGCGCTGCTGAACAACAGGCGGCCGTGTCTGAGGAAATTAACCGCAGCACCACTGGCATACGCACGAGTACCGTGCAGGTGTTAATCGGAATCCAGTCCGACGCCGGTACCGCCGAACGTCTGGCAGGTCTTTCTCATGATTTGAACGGCGTGGTCTCGCGTTTTCGTTTAGGTGCTTAAGAAACCACTCAATAGTCTCTCACTTACAAATACATGCGGATTCCAGCTGACCTGCAGTAGCTAGGTCAGCTGGACCTAGCTATTAGAGAGCGGTTGATAGGAGCAAAAGCTAGTAGTTCACGTCCCTCTTTACGGTCTTTGTTCCGAATTGATATAACTAGGAACCGGTGAATCGGGGGACGCATTTCGTCCCCCCGTTTTAATTGCGTTCGGTGTCCATCTACCAGGCGTAGCGAGGTCCTCTAGGCTGCTGACCAGGGTTTCCATGGCCTTGATACCGTCTTCGACAGCGGCGCGCTCTTCTTCTTGCAGCGGGATCTCCTGAAGCATGCGGGTGAGGTTTGCGCCTGCTTCAAGGGCCTGGACTCTCGCTGACTTCTTAGGCAGATAGAAGGAACACTTGGCACACGCCATGCGGTGCGGATACTGATCAAAAAAGTCGTAAGTACACAGCCCATGCCGGAGATCATAGTAACGCCAGGGCTCTCCTCGAGCATACGTGCCGCTGCGCACCGCATTTTGGTCAATCAATACGGAGATCGCACGCAAATTGCGTTCGAAGTATCCCGTTTGCTGGAGGACGCTCGTGAGTTTGGTTGGCGTCACCGTGACGTAATGCTGGGTGGATTGCGGGGATGCATGACCGAGCCAAGCCTGCAGCTCGAAAAGACCCAGCGGCTCCCTGGCATTGAAAAGCTGGCAGGCAATGGTGGCGCGGGCACGGTGGCTGGTTATGCGCCCACGCGTGTCTTCCAGAGGGATGGCTGCCTTTTTGCACAGTAGCGGGATGAGGGCTTTACTCAGACAGGCAGCGCTCACTCGCCAGCACGATGGGTGAACAAGTATTCCACCATGCTGCCGGTCTTGGCATCCGGCATGCTCGGATGGGGTCGCTGCTGTGCCTCCAACGCTTCGATTGCCTGCCCAACGACGGCATCAACCGGTTTGGTGAAGGCAGTCGACGACCTATTGATGGGCACATCGAGCAGACACGTCGGTGCCTCACTCGCCTATATCCCCCAATACGTCCTCGACTCCGGCACTGCCGCTACGGCTGTGCGTCCACCGCTATTACTCAAGAGCCGAAGACCCTGCCTTCCAGCAGCTATTCGTGGTTTGGAACCGGGCGGCGCCGATCCTGGCAGCCGCGCCGGCCGGCACGATCGCCAACGTCGACGGTAAGTCCCTGTTCGTTGCGCCCTTGGATGGCGCTCTTTCGCTGTTCCTGTCGCAACACCTCAGTCCGACATCGGTCGACTGCAACGTCTTCCGGCCTGAGGACTTCGAAGGCATCAGCGCCGATGAGTTTGGAGAGCTGCAGGGCGCCTTGGAGCACTGGATGGCTGCGCCAGCGCGCCCCATCTCACCTTGCAGACGTGCTCGCTGCAACTACCAAGAGGCAGGAGCGCCACGCGAATGGCAGTGGTCTGGCGAGACTCTATAGGCGTTCAGTAGCAAGGTTTCACGCGTGACAGTCCGCCATGGCACGTCAGGTCCGCTTGCCATGGGGCCAACCCGTGCCAGTCGGTAGAGCGCAAGTATCCTGATAGGTATACTTGCGCTCTCGAAGCATCCCTTGAGGCTCGAGATCAGTCTTGCATCCTGCAAATCCGCGACGTGCCCTCTCGAAGACGCGCTCAGTGAAAATATCGACTTCGCGTATCGAGACCCTGCAGCAGCTCGCTGATGTCCTCCAAGCGGCCGGCACACAATGTGCAGCACGCCATCACGCGTCTCCACGGTCCCGTCCAACCGTAGCAGCTGTGACGCCACCGGCTCCCGCCTCTGGCGCTCCGCCAAGGTACGCCACACCACCACTTTCATCATCCCGTACTCGTCCTCGAGCGTCACGAAGGTCACGCCGCTGGCGGTACCCGGGCCGGCTGACCATGGCGCCGCTCCTTCAGCTCCTTCGAGCTCATCAGCCGCCGGGCCGACAGCTCCGGCCGCAGCAGGGTGAGTGGGTGCGGCGCCAGGGTGGTGCCGAGAGACGCATAGTCCGAATAGAGGTCCTCACCCACG
This sequence comes from Pseudomonas oryzihabitans, assembly GCF_032027545.1. GTDB lineage: Bacteria > Pseudomonadota > Gammaproteobacteria > Pseudomonadales > Pseudomonadaceae > Chryseomonas > Chryseomonas oryzihabitans_F. Next base: position 12,799 of record NZ_JAVSJB010000039.1, read on the forward strand.
GTCGGTGCGACCAACTCCCGGATTTCCTCCTCCACCACAGCGCCCTCAGCAAAGAGGGGCAGCTGCGGCTCGATCGCGGCTATCGACCAGCGCGCCTGGAATCGGTGGCTGGTGAGGCCCTTCAAGGCTCCCGCATCCGCCAGACACTCCCGGGCATTTGCATCGAGGCCTGCACGCAGGCACAGATCGGTGACATCGCGGAATGGCCGCTGCCGGCGGGCCTGCTCAACCGTGCGCCCAGCTTTCTCGGCCGGGCCCCGCACCATCCGCAGCCCCATCCGGATCGCCGGCTGCGAGTTATCAGCGACCGGCTCGAGGCTGCAATCCCAGTCGCTGCAGGTCACGTCTACCGGCAGGGTCTGCAACCGGTGGCGCCGGGCGTCCTGCAGGATCTGGTCTGGGCTATAAAAGCCCATCGGGTACGAATTGATCAGCGCCGCCGCGAAGGCTGCCGGTTCGTGGCATTTGTGCCAGCAGCTGGCGTAGGTGAGCAGGGCGAAGCTCGCCGCATGGGACTCTGGAAAACCGTAGCTGCCGAACCCCTCGATCTGCCGGAAGATGTCCGCGGCGTAGCCGTTCGCGAGCATACGCGAGGTCAGTCGCTCCCGATGGGGCTCCAGCCCGCCATGGCGCTTCCAGGCCGCTATGCTGCGGCGCAGCTTATCGGCTTCGCCGGGGGTGTAGTCGGTCGCGCGGATGGCAAGCTCCATCACCTGCTCCTGGAACAGCGGGACACCCAGGGTCCGGCCGAAGACGCGCCCCTGGCAGAGGATACCCTGCTGCCGTGCGAAGCGGACAATGTCGTGCACGGTCAGGAAATAACTCTCGTATGCCTTATCAGCGATCAGCTGCAGCTCCTTTTCGATCTGAGCACGCAGGCGATCCGACAGACCCTCCGGCCAACGCCAGGCGCAACCTTCCTCAGTGAGCACCCGCAGCCAGCTGGTGGCCGTGTGGCCCTCCGGCACCACCTCGCTGGGGTACTGGTAGCGCAACTCGGCCAGGCTGAAAGTGCAGCGTTCGGCGATGCGCAGGGTCTCCGCCAGCAACTCGGGCGGATAGCACCTCGCCAAGGCCTCACGGGTGCGCAGGTGACGCTCCCCATTCGGGAAGAGCAGCTGACCAGCCTCGGCCACGGGGACGTGATGGCGGATCGCGGTAATCGTATCCTGCAGGGCGCGCCGGCCGCGGCAGTGCATGTGCACGTCACCGGTGGCCGCCAGCCCTACGCCCAAGGCCGCACCCAGCCCCTGCAGCTGCTGCAGCCGCACCTGGTCGTCCTGATCGAAGTGCAGCCCGGTAGCGATCCATAGCCGGCCGGGAAACATCTCCAGCAACCAACGCACCGCCTCCGCTCCCCGCTCCGGTATCCAGAGCGCAAGGAGGCCGCTGACCTGGTCGAGATCCTCGCGCAGCAGCCGGTAGCTCCCCTTGTCCGCACGCCGGCGGGCAAGGGTGATCAGCCGGCACAGCTGCTGGTAGCCCCGCAGGTCTTCCACCAGCAGCACGAGCTTAGGGCCCTGGGGTGAGGGCGGTCCCCCGTTCAGAAGCTCACACAGGCGCTCAGGCGCGCCGTCCGCGGTTCGCCCACCGCCACCTGCAGCGGACTGTTGGCGCTCGAGGGGTAGTACTGCTTGTTGAAGAGGTTATCCACGTTCAGCTGCAGCCGTGTCTGGTAGCCGGTCACCGGCAGACCCCAGCGCAGGAAGGCGTCGGCCACGGTGTAGCTGCTCATGTAGAAGCTGTTGGCGTTGTCGCCGGCCCGCTCGCCGACATAGCGCGCGCCGCCGCCGACATGCCATCCGCCGAGGGTGGACGGTACCAGTAGATGGTGAGTCAGATAGAGACTGCCGCTGTGCTTGGGTGCCTGGGTCAGGCGATTGCTCTCGTTACTCGGGTCGTCGAGGATCTCGGTGTGGTCGTAGGCGTAGGTGGCGATCATGTCCCAGCGCTCGGCCAGGTGACCGGTCAGGTCCACCTCCAGGCCGCGTGACCCTACCTTGCCGGCGGCTTCGCTCACACTCACCCCGTCCACGGTGCTGGTGGTCACTACATTTTTCTTCTCGATGTCGTAGAGCGCCACGTTCAGATTCAGGCCGGGCGTCAGGTCGTACTTGGCACCGACCTCGAAGCTGCGACCTTCTTCGGGATCGAAGGCGTTGCCGCGGTCGTCCACGGTGGTGTTCGGCACGAAGAAGCGGCTGTAGTTGCCATACAGCGACAAGGTCTCGGTGGCCTGGAACACGAGGCCGGCGAGGGGCACGGCGGTGTGATCGCGTTTGTCCAGGTTGACCACGTGGCTGTTGCCGAGCCCCTGGTCGCTGTACTGATCGAAGGTTTGATAGCGGCCACCGAGTACCAGGATCCAGCGGTCGTTCAGGTGCCAGTTGTCCTTGAAGTAGAGCGAGGTGGATTCCAACTTAATTATCCAGATC
>NZ_JAVSJB010000040.1:0-11502 GCF_032027545.1 Pseudomonas oryzihabitans
TCGATTTCTCCCGCTCCAAGCGATTGATCCGCGCTTCCAGCTCCTGGATCCTCTGCTGCTCGGGCGTAAGGGCCTTACTCGCCGGTGTCACTCAGCCGCGTTCTGCCTGCATTTGATTGACCCAGCGGCGTAGGGCCGACTCGACCAGCCCCAGCGAGCGAGCTGCTTCGATACAGCTGTAGCCCTGATCCAGCACCAGGCTTGCGGCCTCGCGCTTGAACTCGGGGTGAAAGAACGACGTCGTTTGCTCATGGAACACCTCTGTGTGGCGATAATCTTCGCCTAAAAAGGTGCCCGGGTGAGTAGACCACTACATGACCTCAACCTTTCAGCTCGCCGGCAGGATCGGCAGCACGTCCAGAGACCATGACTTCAATTGCGAATCGTAGGCCTCGGGCGGGGCCTGCTTCAGCAGATGGCCGATCCCCCAGGTCACCACCACGCCTTGACCACGAATGCAGCCTTCACCGCGCCGGGTAGCGCCGAGCACCCTGGCAATGTCTTTGCCCTGGCTGGGCTTCTCGCACAAAAACACACGCATGGGATTCCCCTGTAGATGGCCGAGTGGCCTGCAGGGGAACCGTGCCTGGAGCTGTATGAGACGTCAGCGCGGAACCGCATCTGTCTGGCATTCGGTTAAACAAATACACTATTGTCTGACTTATAAATACCGACGAGAGGCTCTAAAGCGATCCTCTCTAAGCTTTCCATTCAGAGGATGCAATATCATTATGACATCACCTATGTGATGCACGTCACGGAATGACTGGCTATGCACGGAATGCAGGATTTTGAGATCGCTTACAGGAAGGACGGGCTTAAGTGTTTGATCGTGAAAGCTGACCGACTATCACGCAGTGATGCCTATGCGGAGATCTGCTTTGCAGAGCGATTGCTGATCGGCCATAAGCCTTCTGACCCAACGCTCACGTTTAAGGCACTCGCTAGGTCAGTAGGCATTGAGCTCGTCCAGGTTCGTGCTACAGGGCACGACGAGCCTAGACTGATTGGTCAGGCATTACCGCTATCCGCCAACGACGCTACTTAGGCTTGTCAGGGCAATGCAGCCCTGGATTGAACGACGCCAGACCGCGTGATCCAATGCGCTGCATTAGCTCGACACGCTCATGATCCGCGTCCTCGCGCGCACCTGCCATGTCGCGTTTAAAGTCGTTCACATGCTCCGCCAGCCTGGCCCGATCCTGAAGATCGGCTTGCTTCAAGACGCGAGTTACCTTGGCCTCTTTATGGGTGACTGTCACGACTGCAGTCCTGTCGGCTGGGCGGATCACGGCCTCCACTGAGTACGGGGTCAAAGCAGATTTTAGTAGATCGATTCCGTGCTCCATCACAGCTCCTGATATGGGCAAATACTATCGGAGTGATAGAGATATGCCATCAGGGCAAAAGGTCCATTCTAGAGCATGACAGGCGACAAACGGCTACTGGTAGGCGAGTGCTGAGGCGTTGGGAATGGCGGGGGGAAAATGACACCCATGTTGCCGTTGATGGGAGTCTGCAGTGGGCTGGCTACTACCGTACCGATTGCTTGAGACAGGGTCAGGTCGACAATCTTGCTGATCTGGCCATTGAGCGGCGTAGAGTAGTAGCCGAAGCCCTAGCCGGCGCTCACATAGCCGGAGACGCTCCTGATCCAGAAATGGTTTTAAAGCAGGAGCAACTGGTTTCTCCCATCTGCTTGTTGAAGGTCGTTCACATTAGCCTTTGCTGGCTCAGCGAAACTTGACGGGGTACCAGAACAAGAACTTCGCTACCAACCACCAGAGTTGTGGATAGGCCAGTGCACCCGATGCTTGGACCCACTCCCATCGAAGAGAGAGGGGAGTCTTGGCTTTGCGTAGAAACTTCATCCAGAAGCGAACACCGCGCCGTTCTAGGCTCTTGTGTAAGGCCAGGTACGGGGTGTTCACCAAGCGTGGCCCGCGGTTATGGCGTAATGCCTGGTATTGCAGCGCGGCCCTCATCCACGTCGCATCAAAGTGACCTTCCGAAAAATGCCGCAAACACACGTCGTAGATGACTGCTACACGGTATTTTTCGCTGACGCGCAGGGCAAAGTCGATGTCATAGAAGTGGAAGGGCGGTAGGAGCTCGTCGAATCCTATCTCCAGCGCAACATGGCGCCTGGCGCAGATCCAGACACCATCAAGTGTGCAGACCTCCTGACGCGGAGCATCATCGTTTTCAGGTCGATGGAAAAAGTAGTTTTCACGGCCATTGCGATGACGTTGATGGACCCGGATACAGTGAGCTTCGCCGCCGCCGGCGGTCATCCAGCCGGATGGCGCACTGCTCTTGTAACGCGCACCGGCAAGACCTATCGCCCCCAACGTAGGATCGGCGGAGAAGTGCGCGATGACATTGCGTCCCCATCCCGCCTCCATGAACTCAACGTCCTCGTGCATGAAACAGACAACCTCATGCACTGCCCGCCGCGCTCCCTCGTTGTAGACACTGCACAGTCCCCGCCCGGCCTCGCGGTTGTCGACCACTATCAGTTCGTAGGAAGCGTCGATGGTGTCCGCGATGTTGCGGGTGACGGCTGCTAGTAGCTCGGGCTTTACCGAGCAGATGACGATGGAGATCACAGGGTTTCTAGTTCCTGGAAGAGCGAGGCGAACACAGCAGGGTGCGAATGCGGCGTAAGGTGGTCCGGTTCATCCGTCGTAATGGGATAAGCCGAAGCATGCGCATCGCTTCGACCTTGTCGTGACGTACGGCATACTTGAGCGCTTTATTCACCAGCGAGGTATGCCCCTGCTGGTACGCAGGATGATCCTGGTAGGGCGCTACAGCCTTCAAGTCCGCTTCGAGCAGCGTCTTGTAACGCCTGGAGAGGTTGCCCAGGTGACGCCGATAGTAGGTGACCCGCACCGGGATGATTGCAAGAGCAGCGCCCAGGGCCGCTAGCTTCAGGGTCATCTGAAAGTCTTGGACACGAATGTCTGGGTCGTAGCCACCGACCTTGTCGAGTGCCGAACGACGGTACAGGGCAACGGGCGCGCCAATGACAAGCGTATCTCGCAGGATTTGGTCAAAGTGAAGCTCACGAACCGAATCGGCATACTCGTTCTTTATCCAGTTGCCATGATGGTCGATGAAGCTTACGAGTGCACCTACACAAGGCGTATCAGGGTGACCTTCAAGATACTCCGCACGAACGCTCAAGGAGTGCGGCAGCATCAAATCATCGAGATCGGGCGTTGCGACGTACTTGCCGGCTGCGCAGGCCAGACCGCGATTGAGCGCGGCGCTCACTCCGCTGTTTGCCTGAGCAATTAGGGTGAAAGGGTATCGCCCCTGAAGCTCCTGCAGCCGCTCGAGGCTACCATCAGAAGATCCGTCATCTACGACGATGACCTCGAAATTGGGATAGTCCTGGGCAAAGATACTGGCCAAGGAAGCGTCGAGATACCGTCCGGCGTTGTAGCAGGGCACTACAACGGAAATGAGTGGGGCGTTCGTCATGGATACGACACCCATCCCTGCGGAGTTGGCCAACATAGAGGTTCCAGAGGCTTCCATAGCTAATGGAACTATTTTAGGAGGTAGGGTCCACGTGCAAAAGCGGCTTTACCATTTGCAACATTTGACGCGACTCAGCGATAGGTTACGATCGCCATGGCTAGTATTGCTGTGCCTAAAGCTATTGCGATCGCATTGAGCTGGATCTGCCCAACTATGTAATAGGTACGTAGCCGCAGGAACGGGCTTCGTAGGTTCTGCTATGGCTGTGACTTGGCCGTCAGGCGCAGCCACCTAGTACGCCCGGCTAATCCCTGCATGACTTGGCTAAGCTCAGCCAGCATATGCAATGGTGGACTGCCAATAACTCAAGGCAGCGCCACCATTACGTATGGTTTCTCAGTCCAATCAGAAGTTATAACTGACTGATAATGTTGCATTACGCGGCGCACCGTAGTTGCCGCTGGTGGCATTGTTGTACAGCGATAGCAGATATTTGCGGTCGGTGAGGTTGTTGAGGTTGAGCTGGGTACTCCAGTGTTCGTCGAAGTCGTAGCTACCCAGTACGTCCACCAGCGCGTAGGCGTTCTGGCGGATACGGCTGTTGTCATCGTTCTCAATGCCGCTTTGCCACCTCAGGCGCGCGCCGACCTTGGCCTGAGGTAGGCCCGGCAGGCGATAGGTCGCCAAGCCTCGTAGGCTGTGACTGGGTACGAACTTGCGGGCCCGGTCGCCGTCTTCATCGTCGATGCGGGTGTAGGTATAGCCCGCAAGCAGCTCCAGCCCGGGCAGTGCTTCACCGGAGGCCTGCAGCTCCACGCCGTGGCTATGATAGTCCGTCGTGTCGTAAAGGTAGCGTGAGCCGGAAAATATGGAGGTAGACATCACGTTGCGCTGCTCAGTCTTGAACACCGCGGCGGTCAGACTCAGGCGGTCATCGAACAAGCCGCCCTTGACCCCCGCTTCCATGCTCTTGCCTTCAAGCGGATCAAGCAGTCTGCCATCTAGACCGAAGCTGTGCTGAGGGCTGAAGATCTTGGTCCAACTGGCATAAAGGCTCCATTGTTTGCTCAGGTCGTAGACCAGCCCGGTGTAGGGCGTGACCTCGCCGTGGACACGAGTGTAATAATCGTCGCCGTAGCTGCTACCCGAACCATCGGCACTGAGCATTCGTGCACCAACGATCCAATGTAGGTCGTCAACCACATTGAAGCGGACACCGGCATAAAGGCTTTTTTGTCGATCAATAAAGTTCTGTTGAGTCGCATCGCTGCTGTACTCCAGCGACGGCTCTGGAGTGCCGGCGAGTACGCTGGAGAGTGTAGTGCCGTAGTAGCCGTTTTCGGCGAAATCGTACTCGTGCAGTTTTTGGTGAGTACGACCGTAACTGGCACCTACAGTCAGTTCATGCTCGCGTCCAAAGAGTTGAAAAGGGCCGGAGAGCTTGGCTTCGCCTACTAACTGGTGGGCCTTGCTCGTGGTATGCGATGGAAATGCCGTGGCATCGTCACCGCTGACGCCAAAGACGTAGAACATGTTGGTGTCCTGTCGCTCGGTGACGCCTGTGGCGGTGAGAGTGCCTTTCCAGCCGTTGCCGAAGTCGTGGGCGAATTCGCCGAAGAGGCGCTGCGTGTCCAGGTTCCAGTAGGTCCAGTCCTGGCCGATGCTGGCGCTGCGACTGTGGTAGTGGATGGGATTGCCGTCCACGTCGGCCAGTGGCAGGTTGCCCCAGGAGCTGCCGTTGGCATCGCTGTTGTGCTGGGAGAAGCCCAGGGTGAGGGTGTCGGCGTCGCTGAGGTCGAAGGCCACTAGGCCGGCGGCGACGTTCTTTTCGTGGCTGTAGCGATCCAGCCAGGAGTTACCCTTGTCGTGGGCGTAGATGAAGCGACCGCGGACGTTGCCGGTCTCGGTCAGGGGCCCGGAGACATCGGCATCTACCCGGCGGCTGTCCCAGGAGCCGACACTGACGCCGAGCCTGGCCTGGGCGTCGGCAGTGGGCCGCTTGCGGACGAAGTTGACGGCCGCGGAGGGGTTGCCGGTGCCGCTCATAAGACCGTTTGCGCCATGCAGGACATCCACCTGCTCGTATTCAGCCAGGTCTTGGTCTCCCACCAGCACCGTACCCACGAAGGGCATGCCTACGCCGTCGTATTGGAAGGTATTGATATCGAAACCGCGCGAGGTGAATTCGGTTCGATCGGTTTCGGTCTGCTCAACCGTCACCGAAGGAGCCGCGCGTAGGGCTTCCTTGATGCTCTGCAGGCGGAAATCCTCGACCTGGTCGCGAGTCAGGGTGGTGATCGCCTGAGGCGTCTGGCGATCGGTCAGGCCCAGGCGTGTGGTGCTGGCGCTGACCGGGCGCTGATAGCCGGCATCGGCCCCGCCCCCCTCGGCGCTGGCCTGGATGGTGGTTTCGGGCATCGCCAGCGCAGCATCTGCGCTGCCTTCCTCCAGGGCGTAGATGCCAGCGCCTCTTTCGCTCCAGCGATAGCCGCTGCCGCGCAGCAGGCGCTCGAAGCCCTGGTCGAGGGTGAAGCGGCCCTGCAGGCCCGGGCTGGTGCGTCCGGTCAGGAGCGTCGGGTCGAACACAAGCTGAACCCCGGCGGTGGCGGCAAAGCGCGCTAGGACATTGCTCAATGGGCCTGCGGAAATTTGGTAATCCCGCACTCCTGTGGCCGCCGTCGCCGACAGAGGTAGCAGGCTCAGCCCAGAGCCGGCCAGCATTCCGCTCTGTAGAACGGCGGTCAGGAAGAGTGGGGTAATACGTCGGGAGCTGGACTGCTGCCATGTAATCTTTGCCATATCGAGTGCTTCCAAAAACGCACGCCTCCCCATGAGGGTGTCCATGGGTATCCCGGATGAGCGAGAAAAAGTGATCAGGGAGGAAAGAAATTTTTTAGTGAGCGGGAATATCGGCAAGATGCATTATGGAGGCTACTGCTAATCTTTACTTATTACGTAAGTGTTTCTTGTCACTTAAAAGATGTGGATCTGTTTTGGTCACAGTGCTGGAGATGAAGATAAGGTCTTTTGCTGCTGCATTTGGCTTTGCAACCGGGTAAGCATGCAACGAATCTAATTCCATCTCTCGTCAATTTATTACTTTTTGCGTAATAAACAGGCAAATTTTTGTGGGTTGATATAGTTGATCGATCTTGACCGATCTAGTAGGGAATCACCAACGGCGTGCCCGCCAGCGGATTCTCGATCACCGCGCACCTGAGGCCGTACAGCGCCTCGATCAACTCGGGGGTGATGATCGCCGCTGGCGGACCCTCGGCGAGGATGCGGCCGGCGCGCAGGGCGATGATGTGGTCGGCATAGCGACAGGCCTGGTTGAGGTCGTGCAGCACCGCCACCAGGGTGCGACCGCCCGCGCGATTGAGCCGGCAGAGCAGCTCCATGAGCTCCACCTGGTGGGCGATGTCGAGAAAGGTGGTGGGTTCGTCGAGCAGCAGCAGCGGCGTTTCCTGGGCCAGTGCCAGGGCGATCCAGACCCGCTGGCGCTGGCCGCCGGAGAGGCTGTCCACCGCGCGCTCGGCCAGCTCGAGGGTGTTGGTGGCTTCCAGCGCACGTTGCACCGCCGCTTCATCGGCGTCGGTCCAGCCGGCGAAGGCCTGGCGATGGGGGTGCCGCCCGCGGGCCACCAGGTCGGCGACCAGGATGTCGTCCGGCGCCACGGCGCTTTGCGGCAGCAGGCCGACGCGCCTGGCCACCTCGCGGGTGGGTAGCTCCTGGATCGGCCGGCCGTCCAGGTGCACCTCGCCGGCGCTGGGACGGATCAGTCGCGCCAGGCTGCGCAGCAGGGTGGACTTGCCGCAGCCGTTGGGGCCGATGATGACGGTGAAGCGGCCATCGGGCAGCTGCACGTCGAGGTCGCTGCAGATCGGCTGACCGCCGTAGCCCACGGTGAGGCCGCGGGCGGCGAGGCGACTGGAAGGGGCGTCTTGGCTCATGAGGTCCGCCGCCATTCGCGGCTCAGCAGGAAGATCAGGTAGAGGCCGCCCAGGGCACCGGTGAGCAGCCCGACCGGAATCTGGAAGGGCGCCAGCAGCCGCTGCGCCAGCAAGTCGGCCAGGGCGGTGAGGCAGGCACCGAGCAGGGCGGGCGCCAGGATGCCGAGATCGGCGCTGCGGGTCAGGCGCCGTGCCAGTTGCGGCGCCGCCAGGGCGACGAAGCCGATGGGCCCGGCGGTGGCGATGGCCAGGGCGGCCAGGGCAACCGCTATGGCCAGCAGCAGGTTCTGGCTGCGGAGTACCGGCAGCCCCAGGGCCCGCGCCAGGTCGTCGCCCAGCTCCAGCAGGCGCAGCCGCCGGGCCAGCCAGGCGGCCAGCGGCAGGAGCAGCAGGCAGCCGGCGAGCAGGCTGAGGGTGCGGCTCCAGGTCAGCATGTCCAGGCTGCCGAACAGCCAGAGCCGGGCTTCCTGGGCTTCGTTCAGCTCGGCGCGGGTCAGCAGGTATTCGTTGAGCGAGGCGAGCAGGGCGCTGATGGCGATGCCGAGCAGGATCATCCGCTCCCCGCGGATGCCGGCCAGGGCGGCCAGCCCGGCCACCAGCACGGCGGCCAGCAGGCCACCGGTAAGGGCGCCAAGCATCAGCGCCGCACCACCCAATTGCAGCCAGAGCAGGGTGATGAGGGCGCCACTGGCCGAACCGACGGTGAAACCCACCAGGTCCGGGCTGGCCAGGGGATTGCGCGCCAGCCGCTGGAAGATGGCGCCACTGGCACCCAGGGCTGCGCCAACGCCGAAGGCCGCCAGCAGGCGCGGCAGGCGCAGGTCCAGCAGGATGAGGCGGGTGAGACTGTCACCCCGACCCAGCAAGGTGGCGATCACCTGGTACGGCGCCGGCGCGAAGGCACCGCCGGTGAGGGTGAGGGCGCAGATAACGACCGCCGCCAGCCCGAGCAGCAGCAGGCAGGCCTTGAAGCGCGCCGAGCGCCGTGGCGCGAAGCGATGGCGACTCAAGGGCGCACCCGCCGGGCGGAGCGGATGACCAGCATCAGCAGCACCGGGGTACCGAGCAGGGCGCAGACGATGCCGGCCTCCAGCTCGCCCGGCAGCGCCACGCGGCGGCCCAGGGTGTCGGCGAGCAGCAGGAGGTTGGCGCCGGCCAGGGGCGCCAGCGCCAGGATCCAGCGCCAGTCGGCGCCCACCAGCAGGCGCAGGGCGTGGGGCACCACCAGGCCGAGGAAGCCGATGGGGCCGGCTACCGCCGTGGCGGCGCCGCACAGCAGCACGATGGCGACGAAGGCCAGCAGTCGCACCTGCCCCGGTCGGGCACCGAGGGCACGGCCCAGGTCGTCACCCAGGGCCAGGGCATTGAGGCGACCACCCAGGGGCAGGCCCAGCAGCAGGCCGATCAGCAGCAGCGGCAGGATGGCCAGGGCGCCGCCCGGCGTCTGGCCGCTGAGAGCGCCAACCGCCCAGAAGCGGTAGCTGTCGAACACGGCGCTGTCGAACAGGGTGATGATGCCGGTGCAGGCATGGAGGCTGGCGCTCAGGGCGATGCCGGCGAGGATCAGTCGCAACGGCTGGCCACGAGCCGGCGCGCTGCCGCCGAGCAGATAGACCAGGCCGGCGGCCAGGGTGGCACCCAGCAGGGCGCAGGCCAGGCGCAGCGGTGCATCGTCCAGCCCCACCAGCGACAACCCGGCCACCACGGCGAGGGCCGCGCCGGCATTGATTCCCAGCAAGCCCGGGTCGGCCAGGGGGTTGCGCGTCAGTGCCTGCATCAGGGCGCCGGCCAGGCCCAGGGTGGCGCCCACCAGCAGGCCGAGCAGGGTGCGCGGCAGGCGCAGGTCCCAGAGCACCACGGCTTCGGTGGAGCCATCGGGCGCGAAGAGCAATTCGACGATCCGCGTAGCGGACAGCGGCCGGGCGCCTATGCCCAGGCTGGCGATCAGCGCCAGCGCCAGGACGCCGAGCAACAGCAGCAACACCAGGCCGCCGCGGGCGAAGGTGGCCTGCCTGACGAGGACCGCGGCGGCCGGCTGGTTCATGCGACCCCCAGGGCGGTGGCCACGCTAGTCACCACCTGGCGCGCGGCCAGCGGACCGGCGTTCAGGTAGAAGGCATCGGTGTCCACCTTGATCGCCCGGGCCTGGCTCACGGCCTCCAGGCGCGGCCACAGCGGCTGCCGGGGCAGGCTGGCCAGGGCGGTACCCTGTTCGGCATAGAACAGCCAGTCGGCGTCGGCCAGGTCGAGCAACTCGGCGCTGACGTCCTGGGAGGTACCCTTGAATCGCTGGGCGGCGGGGCGGGTCAGGCCCATGGCCTGCAGCAGGCCGCCGGCGAAGGAGTCCTTGCCCATCAGTCGCAGCCGGGCACCACTGGAAAACAACAGGGAGGCGGAGGGCGGTTGGCTACCCAGCCGCTGCGCCATGCCGGCGAGATCGCGGTCCAGCTCCGCCAGGAGCCGCTCGGCCTGCTGGCGTCGCCCCAGGGCCTCGGCCAGCAGCAGGAAGTCCGGTCGCCAGTTGCCGCCGGTGCCACGCGCCACCACCGTGGGGGCGATGCGCGAAAAGAGTTCCAGGCCGCCCGCCCGCAGCACGGTGCGATTGAGCAGGATGAGATCCGGCGCCAGCCGCGCCAGGGCTTCCAGATCCGGGGCCTGGCGGCTGCCCAGGTCGACCATGGCATCCAGCTCGGTCGCGCGACTGGCCAAGGCCCTGCGCAGATAGGCCGGCGCCAGCTCGCGATTGTCCACCCGCGCCGTACCGGCCGGGATCACGCCCAGGCTCAGGGCGGCGTCCAGCTGGCCGGTGGAGATCACCGCCACGCGCCGTGGCTCCCGCGGCACGAGGGTGCTGCCCGCCACATGCTCCACCTGCCGCGGAAACTCACCGTCGCCGAGCGAAGGCCGCGCGAACGCCCGGGCAGGCAGCCCAGCGAGCAGCGCGGCACCACTGGCGAAATGAAGTAAGGCGCGGCGATCGAGCATGGCGTGGACTGGTTGAATGGCGGAAAGAGGCCCGCCAGGCGGGCCGAGGCCCCGTGACGGGGCGGCTAGGATAGAGCATCGCTACGGGCCTGGCACCCGCTACGGACGCCAGGCTGTTCCGGTCGGCCACCATCCGCCCCCCTCTCCCCCCGGGAGAGGGCTGGGGTGAGGGCAGGCCGCTGGCTTAGAAACTCACCGAGGCACTCAACCGCGCTGTCCGCGGCTCACCCACCGCCACCTGCAGCGGACTGTTGGCGCTCGATGGGTAGTACTGCTTGTTGAAGAGGTTATCCACGTTCAGCTGCAGCCGGGTCTGGTAGCCGGTCACCGGCAGGTCCCAGCGCAGGAAGGCGTCAGCCACGGTGTAGCTGCTCATGTAGAAGCTGTTGGCGTTGTCGCCGGCCCGCTCGCCGACGTAGCGCGCGCCGCCGCCGACATGCCAGCCGCCGAGGTTGGAGGGTACCAGCAGGTGGTGGGTGAGATAGAGACTACCGCTGTGCTTGGGTGCCTGGGTCAGGCAATTGCCCTCGTTGCTCGGGTCGTCGAGGATCTCGGTGTGGTCGTAGGCGTAGGTGGCGATCATGTCCCAGCGCTCGGTCAGATGACCGGTCAGGTCCACCTCCAGGCCGCGTGACCCTACCTTGCCGGCGGCTTCGCTCACGCTCACCCCGCCCACGGTGCTGGTGGTCACCACATTTTTCTTCTCGATGTCGTAGAGCGCCACGTTCAGATTCAGGCCGGGCGTCAGGTCGTACTTGGCACCGACCTCGAAGCTGCGACCTTCTTCGGGATCGAAGGTGTTGCCGCGGTCGTCCACGGTGGTGTTCGGCACGAAAGAGCGGCTGTAGTTGCCGTATAGCGACAGGGTGTCGGTGGCCTGGAACACGAGGCCGGCGAGGGGCACGGCGGTGTGATCGCGCTTATCCAGGTTGACCACGTGGCTATTGCCCAGCCCCTGATCGATGTACTGCTCGAAGGTTTGATAGCGGCCACCGAGTGCCAGGATCCAGCGGTCGTTCAGGTGCCAGTTGTCCTTGAAGTACAGCGAGCTGGATTCCAAATTATTATCCAGATT
>NZ_JAVSJB010000041.1:0-10610 GCF_032027545.1 Pseudomonas oryzihabitans
ATGCCGGTGCTCACGCTCACAGGTGGCATCTTTCTCTTGAGCTCCACTAGCCTCACCTCGCCGAGGCGCCTTGCTGCTAGACCCAGCGTTGCGCCTGGCGCGCTTCTCCTGCTTCCCCCCTCGCTCGACCGCCGCTTCCGCTCTTGCCTTGCTCTGCCCTCTTTCCGCTTGACAGCCCTATCCGCCGCCTCTGATGATTGCTCCATGTTCCGCTGACGTCGTCAGCAACATGCCCAGGCAGTTCTGGATCTCAAGACTGCAACGTGGTCACCCACGTCGATCCGCACCCATAGTTCGCCAAGCTTCCGGAGGCGCGAACGGTTGACCGGTTCTACCGGTTGATGGAGGCACCTCACACATCTGCTCTACCTACCCAGCGGGGATACACTCCCCCGCCCGGGATCAGTGTTTCTCCGCATAACTCACCTGCAGGAGAAACACCATGACCACCCCTACCCTGAGCTACCGCTTTGGCGAATCCGTCGGTACTGCCCTGCGTGAAATCATTCGCACCGTGCGTAATGCCCAAGCCCAGGCACGTGCTGCGCGTCCGTCCATAGCACCGGCTGAACGTCGTGTAGTCGAGTTTCCGCAACCGATCGTATCGGCTGCTGTGCTCGAGGAGATGGATCACGTGCCGGCGTTCGTTCGCCGCAACGCGATCGACCTCAACACCTGGTTCAAGCAAAACACCCAGGAAGCCCAGCCTGAAAAGCCCAAGCGCGAGCGCAAGCCGCGCAAACCCAAGGCTGCCGCCTCTGTCACTGAGCCCGTCCAGTCGCCAGCGCCCCTCGTGCTGCGTCCGGGCTCCTTGGACCAGCTGATCGCCCCGTTCGACCCTGAGGTCGCGATGGCCAGCTGATTCACACCTTACCCACCCCTGTCGGGAAGCCTCCCGTCAGGGCGGTTTTCCTGACGTCATCTGAACGAAGGAGAGCTGATGGCTATCAAAAAACAAACCGCTGTGGCAGAGGATCTGCGAAAGGTTGGTACCACCTCGGTGGCCGCCGGCATCGTAGGTGTCTTCCTCAGCGATCACCGACTGTTGACGGCTTGTGCCCTCGCAGTAGGTGTTCTAATCTGGTTCATAGGTATCGTCCTTACCGTGGAGGAATGACATGAGTCAGACCGCCTTCGGCATTCTCATGCTGACCTTTCTTTTGCTCGTCTGCTCTGGCATGGCGATTTGGGTCACCTGGCCCAACTTCAAACTGAAAGCGCAGAAGCTGCTGCGATCTCACTGAATGATCCACACCCCCAAAGCCCTCTTCTGAGGGCTTTTTCATTTCCGCGGGGTTGACAAGCGTTGACCCTCTGACACCTTGAGTCTGTCAGCCACCGAAAACTCTCGCACCATGGAGGACCTTCATGGGACTTGATCTGGCGTTGTACCGGGCGTTGCGTTCCGTCGATATCTCGGAAGATAAGGCGATGGCCATCATCGATGCGTTGGAGGCTCACATACGTGCGCAACGGGCTACCAAGCCTGGCCTAGCACAGCGTCATTTGGGTACCCAGCTGGATGCGGCACCGCCCCAATTGAGCACCAAGTCTGACAGCGACCCGCTAGTGAGCAGATTCACGATCGACGTATCCCTCATGCTCATTGCGTTTGTGCTCATCCTGATCGCTGCGATGTAATTCATGCAGTGACCGACCGCCCTTTTCTACTGACTAGCTTTTCAGCGGTCGCCGACTGCTAGCGGCTGTGCCATAGCGGTCATTGTCTTCAGCAGGTCCATAGCCGTCATCTTCACTACGGAGAAATGACATGAGTCAGACCACCTTTGGGATCATCATGTTGTCATTGGTGCTGGTTGTCTGTGTGGGGACGCCTGTCTGGCTTGACTGGCCCAACGTCAAAGCCAGGGCATTGAAGCTGATCCGCTCGCACTGACGCATTGCTCTACCAAAGCCCTCTTCGGAGGGCTTTTTCACGCTTGAGGGTATTGACAAGCGATACGGCTCTGAACATTCTGAGGGTCTATGCCGCTGACGTTGTCAGCAACATGCCCAGGCAGTCTCGGATCTCACGACTGCGATGCGCCCAAAGCGCATCGATCCAAACCCAAGTTCGCTAAGCATTCGGTAGCGCGAACGATTGACCGGCACCCCCGGTTGATGAATGCACCTTCCACCCACCCGACGGGACTACCCGTCAGGGCCGGTCTCCGTCAAAACCTGGAGACCTTCCATGAGAAGCAGTTTTGCGTTGTACCAGGCATTGCGCTCCATCAATGTCACGGAAGACAAAGCTACTGCTGTTGTCGATGCTCTGGAGTCCGATATGCAAACCCAGCTGGCTACCAAGGCTGACTTGGCAGACATCAAGGCTGATATTGCAAAGCTACAGGCATCTACCAAGGCTGATTTCGCACAAAACGAACTCAAGCTCACCATCCGCATGGGCGTCATGATCTCTACCGCTGTTGGCATCATGCTGACTGCGATGAAATTCATGCACTGACCTGGCACCACCCTTTCTGGCTACACCCACCCACGCGGGGAATACTCTTCCCCTCCCGGGCAAGGTGTTCTCCGTTTTCACCTATTGAAACTGGAGATACACCGTGAGCAACCAAGCCAACGAAAGCCAATACTTCGACCTGCACACCACCGGTATCGGTTACCTCAACCGCATCCGCGAAGTGAGACCCAAAGGTAGAGGCGCCAAGCCGTTTTTGGCCGTCACCGTAGCAGCCCTGTGCGGCAGCAAAGAAGCGGTGGAATACCGCTACATCGACTGCAATGTCGTCGGCGCCGAAGCTGAAAAGCTGGTTCGTCGTTGCATTGAAGCCGTCAACGCTGAGAAGAAGGTCCTCGTGTCCTTCCGCATCGGCGATTGCTGGGCTGATCCCTTCACCTACTCTTCCGGACCGAAGCAGGGACAACACGGCGCAAGCCTGAAAGGTCGTCTCCTGTACATCGGCTGGATCAAAGTGGAAGGTGAATTCGTCTACGAAGCCAAACCACGCGACGCAGCCCCGGCTGAGCAGCAAGGTACGGATCAAGGGGATGACAGCGACCAATCGGCCGCTTGACTCACCCAGTTCTTCCAGGCGCCCACCGGGCGCCTCTGCTCTACCTAGGCTTTGCCACCTTTCTCTTCGCACACCCATCCGGGGGCACCATCTCCGGACCGGGGCATGGTGATCTCCATTAGCTAGATTTTGGAGCCCATCATGCAAGTCATCGCCACCATCAAGTCCGAGCTGCCCGCCCTGCCCATCGTTGCCGAAGTCTCCTATGACGACGTCACCGAAGAGCTGCTGAGCAGCGACCTGTTCTGCGACAACGCCTGGTTCCTGTTCGAGATGAACGCCACCAGCGCTGACCGCGTCCAGGCCTGACTAACCACACCCTATAGGCGCCCTTGGGCGCCTTTGTCTTTTGGAGGCCCCATGGCTACGGATACCCCTGCAGGCTTCGGCCGGCTCGCCTTCGAATCCGAAGGCAAACACTTTCCCCTTCAGGTACTGCGCAGCAACGCGGGCTATTACATCGGCACTGTCGATGAGGATGGCTTTCCACTGAGTCGCGAGTCGAAGTACTTCCGCAAGCAGGCCGAGGCTGACCAAGCCCTGGCAGAAGGCACCTGGACCCAGCACGGATTGTCGTCGCTCGTTCCTGCCTTGCTTGGCTTCTAATCCGCTTCGTCTACCTTTAAGGGATTCGTCATCCCTTGAGGGCATGATGGATCCAAGGACGTTGGAGGCATCATGGATTTGATTATTCAACACTTCGAAGGCCAGGCCTTCGTCAGCAACCCGTACGTTCCTGGTACGTCTCTTCGCCAAGACCTTTTCGAGCGGCAGTTCACCATCACCCTGCATGGGTCGATGGAGCGCTTAGAAGATTCTGGTCGTGGCACCTTCCACATCGATGGCTACGTCCAGCTCGGCCAGTGCGGTCTGCTCGATGACATCCTACCCATCGCCTTGGACGCAGTCCGACAAGACCGCTATCCGATACCTGCAGCAGCGCTCACCTTCTGCCCGAAACGGATCTCCGTTTCCGATCGCCACGGCCACCTGGTCATGGCGGGCAAGGTGGATCGTGAGAGCCGCCGCATCGACTGGATTGACCCCTGCCGCACGGCCGAGGAAGAGAAGGTGGTGCTGGCTCAGATCCAGCTGTTGCGTTCGCGCTCCGCGTTCCAACACGGCTGGGACAACTTCAGTACCTCGCGACTGCTAGACACCGACGCTGACCTACTCAAGGGGCGGCTGGTCCACAAAGCCTGGCGGCCGCACGTCCGTGCACTGCTAAGCGCCTGATCTCACCCTCCCACCCGGGGACACCGTCCCCAGGGGGCGGCTGTCTGCCAATATCAGGATTATCGCTATGCCTCACCATCTGATTATCGGCAACGCCATTCACAGCAGTGCAGCAAGCCTCCGGGAAGCCCAGACAGGACTCTCGGCGCTTCGCGCGCAAGGGCTCAAGCCGCGGTTGTTCTACTCCCTGTCATTTGATTCGTTCGGCAGCGAGCTGGACGATGACGGTCGCCCGCTGCACCTCTACATCCTGATGTCCACGGATGAGTTCGAGTCCTATCTGACCCGCTTCGAGCGGATTCGCTTCCTGCCCGACCCTGAGCACGCTGCGCCGCCGTTACGGGTCGTAGATGTCCAGGGAGTACTTGAGGGACGCGACTATCACATCGCCGAGCTGCTTTACCCTGGCTTCGCTGAGGAGCCCGAGATTCGTGTTCAGACCCTGCTGATGCGAGCTACCCAAGGGATCGTTGACCTGCAGGACCTGCTGCACATCTAGCTTCACTTTTATCCACCTACCCAGAGGGGCTGACCCTCTGGGCAGCTCCTCGTCCGAGGAGTCTTCAATGAACAATTCGTCCACCTCCACCGCCCAGGCGGTAACCGAGCACAGCGACCTGGTAGCCGTCCTGACCGATTTACAACGCCAAGGGTGGCGCGCCTCTGAACTGTGGGATGGCGAGGCCTGGGGGCCTATCCACGCTACCTGGTCCGCTGACGAGATCGCCAAGCACGCGGCGGAAACCGAGTTGGCCAAGCTGCGCTTCCTATCGGAAGGCACTGCCGGCCACGAAGGTGTGATGCTGCTGGTATGGGGCAATAGCCCTATCGAGCTGATCGCCGACATGACCATGGCCAACGGCTTTGGTGAAGCCGTCGAGCTGGCCCAGCGAAGCGTTTGGCCGCACTACCCGGAGGAGGAGTAGCCATGTGCTGGACCTGCCCGCAGTGCGGCTCTGCTGACGTCTCAGCCGAGGGGGGAGTGACACCACCTCGACCCGACATCGATGCGCCCGAAGATGCTGAGTCCGACTGGGACGACACCTGCGAGATGACCTGCAACACCTGCCAACACCTGCCAACACCAGGATCTTTCGATGTTCTTCGCGAAGGATCTGAAACATCCCTAAACCCTAGCTCTGCTGAGCTCCATCAACCACCACACTACCCAGAGGGGGCCGACCCTCCGGGCGGCTCCTCTTCCTG
The DNA here is from genome assembly GCF_032027545.1 of Pseudomonas oryzihabitans. Lineage (GTDB taxonomy): Bacteria > Pseudomonadota > Gammaproteobacteria > Pseudomonadales > Pseudomonadaceae > Chryseomonas > Chryseomonas oryzihabitans_F. The sequence goes on from NZ_JAVSJB010000041.1 coordinate 5,484, forward strand.
AGGAGAGCCCCATGACCACCCCTAACCCCTTCATTCGCGGCTACCAGGACCTGTTTATCCGCCGCGAGCTGCTGATCACCTACGACGAGCACTTCGAGCCTTGCTACCGACAGATAACGGCTGAGCAACAGAATGCAGCCGACGACCAACTGGTAGGCCACTACAGCGTCTTCAACGAAACTCATGCCCTGGCTATCGAGCCGGAGGAAGTCACTGCTGACCAGCACACGCTCTACCCGTCCACTGGACAGGTACGGGCAGTGGTCTATGCGCTTCGTGCCATTGAGAATGGCGAAGAGATTCACCTCGGTGACACTGAGACTCTGGCTAGGGCCCAAGGCCTGCTCAAGCGGATCCAGTTCGAAACCGGCTTCTACAGTCGAGCGTTCGAGATCACCTCGTCCCATCTGCCCGATGACGAGTGGGATGACCTACAGGACCTGGTGCAGCACGCTGACACCCAGCAACTGATGTTCGAGTGCTTCACCCTGCCAGACAGCGACGCCGTCGGCTTCAAGCTGCACGGTACGCCCTGGACGGACGAGCACCTGAACAATCTGGAAGGGTTCGGGCTGTCGGTCCTGCAGGCGAAGCACCACGAAGAAGGCTTCATGCCGGAAACCATACGGGTGCTCAGCCTGGCAGGCCAGGCCGACGTCAGGATCCTGATCCTTGACCCCAATGGCTGCCTGCTTGAAGGCCTGCCTCAGTTCTAACCCCCCCTGACAGGCGCCTTCGGGCGCCTATTCTAAAAGCAACCTTCCAAATAAAATTGATGAAAACCCTCGCTCGATACCTTTAATGCACGAACGAATGCTTAGCTCAATATCATCCAAAGGACAGACTGTTCCTTCTGCTACCGAAGCACGCCTTTCACAGAACTAAAGACCGTAATGGCACTAGCAGCAGCTTGCTCCGCTATATAATTTATATGAGAGGCCTTCATGTCGGAGTGCAATTTTCTCAGAAATGTATTGCTTCGACTCACATCATAAGCGTCGCCGGCCAACTCCTGATGCTGAGCTACCAACGAGTCACGCGCATCATCCTTATCAGACCAAGACCTAATACCACCACGATCCACTAGATGAACTACACCGCTTTTTTTCAAGAGCGACTCGCCGATTTTGTAGCAACGCGCGTGGATCAGCTCTCTATAATAAGCAGCTTCAGGGCCATCAAAATCTTCAAGCTTTTTATTCAAGTGCTCTGCCTGTCGCTCCGGCTCAGAACCCACCAACCAACACACAACCGCGTCAAATTTGGCTTTTACAGACGTTTCTGAAAATTCCAGGCTGAAAACATCACCGTGAATGATTGACACAGAGGGCGCGTCATTTTCTTGGGCTGCCAGCTGCCGCAGATCGACTTCAACCGCGTCGTACCCTGCTCCTTTTAGATTCTTGATAGCTATATTAATCATAGGCCGATTAGGCTCTATCACGACGACCTTGCAGCCGGACTTAACAAGTGCGATCGTCCCATTACCCGAGCCGCAGCCAACCTCTAGAACCTTGGTTGCAGCGCCCAGCTGCTCGACCATCCAGCGGTAATAGCCTTCATTAGAAAACGACCTTGAATTTATTTCCCACTCTTGCGCGTATTGCTCGGCAGTCATGGGTTTACCCAGAGAGAACTTTGCACTACTCATCGATGTATAATCCTTCTCCGAAGAACCAACTTATAGTAGACGTACATTCCAATCACGCCTGTGCGATTAATTGCTTGTGCTTCTAAAAGCAACCATTTGACACATCGCTCCTTCGGAATCATGATCATCCTACATGCCGCTGACGTCGTCAGCCATGCCCAGGTGGTCAGGATCTCAAGACCACGGCGCCCCGCGCTGATCCAATCCCAAGCTTGCCGAGCATCCGGTAGCGCAAGCGGTCGGCTCCGCCGATGGATGCACCTTTCACCGTTTTCTCCCACAGGGTACTCATCCCCTGTCGGGCATGGCGTGCCCCTTATTCACGAGGACCGCCATGATCAAGATCCCCGGCCACCTGGCCATCCGCACCATCCAGGGACGCAACGGCGCTTTTAACGTCGGTCGGCTCTCTACCTCTATCGGTGAATTCGTCATCAAGGACGCTGTGCTCGAACAACACGTCGAGGGCAAGTACCGCGGCGAGTTCGTCATCACCGAGATCCGTGCATCGTCCTACAGCACCGGCGGCCGCCTGGTCATCGAGATTCGCGCGCGCCTGGACAGCATGGTGCTCGAGGACCTCGACACCCTGACGGCCTACGACAACGCGCAGATCGATGCGCAGTCGCCAGATCCGCTCGATGAAGAGCAACCTGTCGCGGCACCTCCGCCAAAGGCTCGCCCACAACCCTCGCGTCCCGCCAGGCCTGCCAGCGCTCCGGTCGCGCCTGCAGACGACAGCGCCCCCTTCGGGATGCCGGCATCACCCGCCTCTACTCAGCTGACACCTGAGCCGGATGTCGATGAAGCGGACCAGGAGCTCTTCGGTACCGTCTGGCCACTCGGCGACACCGTACGGCTGGACTCCACGGTCGACCGGCAACGCCTCCGGCAGCAATGCCAACGGCTGAGCCAGTTGGGCTACACCATGGACTTCAAATCGCAGGCCTGGAACCGCGCGGCCTGACCTCACCCTTCACAACCACACCCGGCTGGGACCTCTCCCAGCGGGAAGGCCTGGCCATCACCTAAAGGACCTTCCCCATGGGCTGGCTGTTTTCTCACCCCACGCGCGATGAGCTGATCGCCGAACTGATCGCCAACGGCGAAACCGACAACTGCACCCGCACGGTCATCGATCATCACCTAGTCGACAACGTGCTGTGGCAGATCGTGAAGCTGGTACCCAGGCGCGATGGCGTCATTCATGGCGTCGCGGCGGGCGAAACCTGCACCTTGATCGGTTGCAACCTACTGGACGTTCACGGAGGCCGCTGGGGCCACAAGTCACTGGATGAAAGCTCGGGCCCCTTCTACTGGAGTTGTCCGCTGCACTTCCTTCCTAGGGCCACCCACGGCATCAACCTCGAATGGCGCGAAGGCGTCCGTCGATACCACGCCGCGCGCTGAGCGCCTTCTCACCCACCTCGGGGCAACCGCCCCTGGGCGCGTTGCCTCCCTCAGGAGCTGACGATGCCCCTCTACCCTATCGATGAGTGCCCCGATCTGCTGGTGGACGCCTGCGTCTGCGATGAAGAACGGCGGCTGATCTTTCTCTCGGCCTGGGGCCGCGACACCGCCGTCCAGGAGTTTCTGGCCAGGCTCACCCTGGGACGTAGCGAAGGCGGCCTCGAGCAATTCCACCTGGTCCAGAGCGGCCGCAGCCTGCCGGTCTTTCCGGACGCCGAGCGACTGGAGAAACGCACGACCCGCCAACTGCGCGGCACCCTGTTTGGCAGCCTGCTTCACGTCTGGCTGTTCGACGGGCGCTGCGCGGTACCGGATCGCGCCAATCACCTGGCCTACGCCCTGGTACGCGACAACATCGACCCTCTGGCCAGCCTCTGGCCTCTGGTGGTCGACACCTGCCCGCTCCCGCTCCTGCCGCACTGGCAGGGACCGGTCATGGAGCTGCTCCTGCAGGAGCAGATGCTCGAGCGCCTACCCGGCGCCCTGGGCGACCTGGCCGGCTGGCGACTCCGACTCAAGCTCGACGAGCTGCAGTACCACCTTGGCCAGCGCATCCGCGCCGGTCTGCTCACCACCTCCTGATCGGGCCGCTTGCGGCCCCTCCTCCCTCACTTTCCCAACACTGGAGCTCCGACCATGGCCCTGATGTTTCCGCGCCTGGCGCGCAACTTCGCCAAGAACGGCTATTACCCCACTGACGAGGTCACTCTCGAACGTACCCTGCAGGCCCTGAGCCCTGCCTCCACCGGCGCCATGCGGATCCTCGATCCGTGCGCGGGCGAAGGTGTGGCCCTGGCTGAAGCGGCTCATACCCTCGGGCGTGAGCGCGTCCAGGCCTGCGCGGTGGAATACGACCGGGAGCGCGCCGAGCACGCCCGCGGGTTGCTCGATCGTGTCCTGCAGGGTGACCTCATGGACACCATCGTCACGCGGCAGGCTTTTGGGCTGCTCTGGCTCAACCCACCCTATGGCGACCTGGTTGCCGACCACAGCGGCGCCACCCAGTACCAGGGCAGCGGCCGCCGTCGACTGGAGAAGCTGTTCTACCAGCGCTCGCTACCGCTGCTGCAGTACGGCGGCACCCTGGTACTGATCGTGCCGCACTACGTCCTGGACGATGAGCTGTGTGGCTGGCTCTGCAATCACTTCACCGGCCTGCGGATCCACGCGGCCGCGGATCCGACCTTCAAGCAGGTGGTGATCTTCGGCATCCGGATTCGCCGGCAGGACCTGGCAAGACCTGCCGACGTCAAGGCAACCCGAGAGCGCTTTCGTGCGATCGGCAGCAGCGAGGCCTCGGCCGAACCGCTACCGGAGATATGGCTCGGGGAACCCTATGGTGTGCCAGCCGCCGTCACGGAGCTGGAGCACTTCTACCGCGTCACCCTGGAGCCTGAGCAGCTAGCCCTGGAAACAGGTCGGCTGGGCGGACTCTGGAGCGACTTCACCCTGCACTTTGGCCAGGCTGGCCAAGTACCACGACCACCGGTCAAGGCGCTGTCGCAATGGCACCTGGCCCTGGCTCTCGCAGCCGGGGCCATCTCGGGCGTGGTCACCTCTCCCAATGGACGCGTCCTGGTACTCAAGGGCGACACCTACAAGGAGAAGGTCAGCCGCACCGAGTTCACCGAGGATGAGGACGGCAACGTCCTGGAGTCGCGGATCCTAACCGACCGTTTCGTGCCTGTAATCCGGGCCTGGGACATGACACCGGGATCTCAGACGCTAGGACAGGTCCTGACCATCACTTCGGCGCCGGCAGCGGCCGAGCCACCACCACCTGCAGCACCTGAACCGCTCCGGCTACCGGCTGGACGCTTCGATCCTGGTCGGATCGTCATGACGGCAGCGGTGAGCGAGCTGGTGGAGCGCGGCGAGCTCAACCCCGTGACCTACCTGCGCCGTCACCTGCAGGCGGACTGGGGCGAGCTTGACCAAGAGGACAAGCACAGCAATGACCAGGCCCTGCGCCTGGGCAATCGGCTGTTCTCCAACTACGAGACCCT
>NZ_JAVSJB010000042.1:0-10316 GCF_032027545.1 Pseudomonas oryzihabitans
TACTTGCTGCTTCCCGATGAAATCCCAACTGAGGTAGTCGGTTTCGTAATCGTAATGACCCCCGTTTGCTTGACGCGTCAGATTGCCATTCGTAGCGACCGCGGTCGGTTGCGCGAAGGATAAACCATAACGATCATTGTTCCAGGCATACGTCAGCCTAGTCTTCCAGTCATCGCTGATCTGGTACTCGAAGCGGGCACTGGCGGTCTCGGTAATGCCTTCGGTCTGGGCCCATTTCTCGTCGAGGCGCTTGTCGTAGCTGGCGCCGCTTGGATGGCCGTTGACGAACACGGCGCCGCGGTCCACCGGGCCGGTGTAGTCGTTGTAGGAGTAGGCCAGGGTCAGGCTGGCGCGCTCGCCGGTCCATGACAGCGACGGCGCCACCAGGGTGTGCTGGTCCACGCCGTAGTTGCGCCAGTAGTCTTCGCTCTGGCGCTCGGCGACCAGGCGATAGGCCAGGCCGGTATCGCCAATAGGACCGGTGGTGTCCAGGCCCAGGCTGCCGCCGCCTTCGCTGTAGGCCGAGCCGCTCAGGGTGGTGCGCTGCTGATATTGCGGCTGCTTGCTGACCACATTGATCAGCCCGCCCGGTTCGAGGGCGCCATAGAGCAGGGAGGCCGGGCCCTTGAGCACCTCGACGCGCTCGGCGGTGGCATCGAAGTTGTGCGACAGGTTCGAGCGCACGCCATCGCGGAAGATGGAGCCATCGGCGTTGGTGCCGAAGCCGCGCTTGACGAAGGCGTCCTTGGTGCCGGCCAGGGTGTTGCCCTGGGTGACGCCACTGACGAATTTCGAGGCATCGTCCAGGGACCGCACCTCGTAGTCCTGGATCAGCTGCGGGGTGACGGTCTGCACCGACTGGGCTTCTTCCTTAATGGGCACGTCGCTCTTGCTGGCGGTGGAGGCGGTAGCCGCCCGATAGCCTTCGTCCGCCTCGGTAGCCGTGGTGGAGATGTCCATGGGCGCGAGGGTGGTGTTCTCCGCCGCCAGCAGTCCCGAACTGGTCGCCAGGGCTAGGGTGCTGAGGGCGAAGGGAGCGAAGCGGCGCAGGGCTCTGGGCTGGGCGTTCAAGGGCGGTCTCGGAGGGGGCTGGAGAGAATGGCGGCGATTCTATGTTGATAGTCATTCCCAAGTAAATCGGTGGCTCGTCAACCTTGTGTATCGCTAGGGTAAATTTAGGAAAGGAATAACTCTCGAGCCACCGTTTGCTCGTAAGCCTCTCTCGCTCAAGTAAGCGCCTGGGAATCCGAGATATTCCAAGCGCTCATTGAGTCGAACGGGCGGGGATTTGTGTTAGACGGCAGCAATCAGAAGTTTGACTGTGGCCAGTTCCACTACCCCCCTATGACCTCAACTGCTACAAGCTCGTACCTACGATGACGCGCGGCAGGTGGAAAGCCTGTAGCAGTCCACCATCAAATACTCGCGTACGTCGCTAGGTTTGGAAGATATAATCTGACTGTTGTCCCCGTCATTCCTCCGGGCAACAGCTAGGCTGATCAGATGTTCCAGACGATATTCACCGCAGCATTGCGACCTGGCTGGGTCAGTCGATCCAGATTGGCCGGTGCCAAAAAACCTGCCTCGCCGGTGGTGTCGTAGCCGCGTACATCGTCCCAGAGCCAGTATTTCTTGTCGGTCAGGTTATAGATGCCTGCGCTGACGGTGACATCGCGGGTAACTCGGTAGTAGCCACTGAGATCGAGTACGCCAAAGCCTGGGGTGCGGAACTTGTTGGCGCCATCGGCTGCGTAATAGGAACTGTCATCCACACGCATTTTACGTTGAGTCACCGTCCAATCCAGACGCGCGCCATAGGTTTTTCCGGGCTGATCGTAACCAAGGCTGAAAACGCCGGTCAGCGGGTTGACGCTGTTGAGCGGCGCGCCACTGTCATCGTTACGGCCCCAGGCATAGGCAGCAGACGCCTCGCTGTAAACACCAGCCGGGAGGCCCAGGCTGTCGAGATCCAGGTGACCGCGTGCCTCGGCCCCCTTTATGGTGGCGTGATCGATGTTGTTGGACTGGAAGACCGTATAGCTGCCACTCCCACCCAAGGCGTCTTCCTGGATGAAGTCGCGATATTTGTTGTAGAACACGGACAGGCTGAAGCTACCTTGATCAAAGTGCCCGCGCAGCCCCAACTCGACGCCACGGCTAGTTTCCGGCTGGAGATCAGAGTTGCCGAGTACCTGATAGCCAGCGCTTTCATTGGTGAAGTTGCCGTACAGGGCCTTGGGGGTTGGGGTTCTGAAACCTTCGGCATATTGGCCGTATGCACTGTAGTTGTCGTTGAACCTGTAGGTCACGCCTAACTTGGGTGATACGTGGTGCCAGCGCTTTTCCGAATCGTCGAATACGGTCGTACGGGCAAGGCCAGCCCGGTATTCGGCCGTGGCGTGGGGATCGAGGGTCTCCTGATCGAAGCGAACCCCGGGCAAGAAGGTCCAGGCGCCATAGTCGATCTGGTCCTGCACGAACACGCCGAGGCTGTTGATCTGCGGCGCAGGAAAGTCGCTGACAAGGAGATTGCCCACCCCAGCGGAGGTGGTACCCGAGCGCAAGCCATCGACGTCTTCGTGGCGGTAGTTCAGCCCGTAAGTCAACAGGTGCAGAGTATCTCCCAGGGCGAAGGCCTTATCGAAGCTGTTATCGAAGTTCCAGGTGCGCTCTTCATAGGTGGTCTTGCGGTAATAGCTGGAGGCGCTATTGGGCTGATAGGTACGCTGGTCGGTACCGCCATTCTGGTAGGCGAGCAGAGCTGTCCAGTGATCCGCGAACGGAGTGTCCAGTGCCAAACGGTTTTCCAGGCTGTAGCGCTCCCGCTCGACCTCGTCGACAACATTACGGCCAAGATAGGTGCGCGTTGCGAAACCGGCGATGGATGTCGGGGCGCTGCGGATGTCGCCGTCCAGGCGTGAGTGAGACCGCTCGTATGTTGCTTGCAGGCGGTTATCTTCACCGTAGTGGTAGCCGATCTTGGCCAAGACGTTATTGCTATCGTTGTCTTCAGGGTTGGCTTCGGTGCGCGTGGCGCCGAGCCCGGCTTGGTCGCCATAGGATTCGGTTTCGTGACCGCTGCGTTTGCCGTAGTGCAGCAGCGCATTTAGGTCTCCGGCCCGCCCGGCTAAGGTGCCAGAGGTGAGCCAGCTGTGGTCCGCCGAACTGTAGCCCGTTTTCAGGCGGGCGGCCGTGTCACGGCCATCCTGTAAAAGATCTTCTGGATCTAACGTGAAATAGCTGACCGTACCGCCAATAGCGTCGCTGCCGTAGAGGGCGGACGCAGGCCCGCGGAGTATCTCCACGCGCTTGATCAGATCCGGATCGACGTAGTTGCGTCGAGTGTTGGCGTAGGGACCAAAGGCATAGGCATTGGGCACGGCAACGCCGTCGATCTGCGTGAGGATCCGGTTACCGTCAATACCGCGGATGTTGTACCCGCTAATCCCCGAGGCGTGCCCTGTCCCGCCAACGGACACACCAGCCTCGTGTCGTACTAAATCTTTAATCGTATTGACATTTCCACGATCTAGGTCTTCGCGGCTTTGTACCGTCACGGTATTGGGAACCTGATCGACCGCCTGCTCGGTAAGTGTTGCCGTTACCGTGGTAGCAGGTAGGGTCGTCGGCGTATCGCTGGCACTTGCCGCGAGCGGAAGCAAATAGATCAACCCGGCCAGTGGAAGCAGGGAGAAAGGAGGGCGAGCCATGAGTGCGAGTCCAGAAAGGTAGGAGGTGACAATAATTATCATTTGCACTGGATTCGTAAAGAGTTTTGAGAATCAGTAGTGTAAATTAATGGTAATCATTCCCATTTTTGCGCCTTAGCTTTCTAGACTCGAGGCCCTTGACTACCTGGAGATTCTGCATGACGTCCTACGCATCCACTTCAACGCTTCAGTCGGCTTGGCGGCTGCTGCTGCAGGAACAACCCAATATCCGTGCCCGCGATGCTGCCACTTACCTCAAGGTGAGCGAGGCGGAGCTTGTGGCATGTCGGCTTGGAGAGGAATCGATCAGACTGCGCCCTGAGTGGAAGCTGCTATTAGGCGCGTTGGCAAACCTGGGCGAAGTCATGGCACTCACTCGAAATGAGCATTGCGTACATGAGCGCCGTGGCTGCTATCGTGAGCTGAGCGTGGCCGCCAACGGTCGGATGGGCTTGGTGGTATCGGCGGATATTGATCTGCGCCTGTTCCTATCGGGCTGGAGCTATGCATTTGCGGTGGACGAACCCACTGTGCGCGGCACGCTGCGTAGCCTGCAGATTTTCGACCGGCAGGGCATCGCCATCCATAAGGTGTATCTCAGTGGAACCAGCGATCTTGCGGCTTGGGAGTTGCTCAAAGCGCGATTCTGCGAGGAGGTGCAGTCCGCTAAGTTGGACCTGGACGAGTTGCCGGCCAAGGCCGAGCCGCATGCCGATTCCGGTATCGACATCGACGCTCTGAAAGCAGGTTGGGCTGCGTTGAAGGACACCCATCATTTCCATGCGCTGCTTCAGAACTTGAATGTCGCCAGAACCCAGGCACTTCGCCTCGTTGGTTCCGAATGGGCACACTCCCTACCCGTGACCTCCCTCCCCCACGCACTGGAACTCGCGGCCGCGCGAGAAGTGCCGATCATGGTTTTCGTGGGAAATCGTCACTGCATACAGATCCACACCGGCCCCGTGTCGAATCTGGCCTGGCGCGACAGCTGGTTCAACGTCTTGGATCCCGCCTTCAATCTGCATCTACAAACGACAGGCGTCAGCGAACTCTGGTTGGTACGTAAACCCAGCGTAGACGGGCTAATCACCAGCTTGGAAGCCTTCTCTGCTGAGGGAGAGCTCGTTGTGCAACTCTTTGGTGCGCGCAAGCCCGGTCAGCCGGAACTCATGGCCTGGAGCCAATTGGCGGAGTCGCTGCGATGAAGGCACGCCTATGGCTGACCGGAATGTTAGCTGCTTTGGTGAGCACCTTGGGAGTAGCCTCCGAGGCACCTCAACGGGTTGTGAGCGCGGGCGGCGCTTTAAGCGAATGGATCGTCGTCCTGGGCGGCGAAGCCCAGCTTGTGGGGGTGGACACCACAAGCCGGCATCCTAGCAGTCTTACCGCTCTGCCCAGTATCGGTTATCAGCGCCAACTCAGTGCCGAAGGCATATTGGGCTTGCGAGCGCAGATGTTGGTAGGCACGGATGAGATGGGGCCGCCGGACGTGCTGGACCAGCTTCGCATGGCAGGTGTGCGAATCGAAATCCTATCCAGTCGCGCCGATGAAGCCACCTTGGCGGCGAATCTGCAAAAGCTGGGGCAGCTCTTAGGGCGCCAGACCAACGCTCAGACTGCCTTACACGCCTTTCACGACCAGATGAACGCTATCGCTAGCAAGGTCGCACCGGAACGCATGCCCGGTGTGTTGGTGTTGTTAGGTGGCATGGGCAGTCACCCTCTGGTGGCCGGCCGAGACACCGTCGGCAGTTGGATGTTGGAGAAAGCCGGGGCCCATAACTTAGCGACGTACGAGGGCTATAAGGGGCTTTCGGAAGAAGTACTGTTGGGGCTTGATCCTCAAGCGTTGGTTCTCGCGGACCGCCGCGATAATTCTGATGCGGCGCAAACAGCTCTGGCGGCTCAGAGTCCCGCGTTGGCCAACTCCCGAGCGCTGCGTGAGGGTCATGTGCTGACCCTGGATCCCACGCTATTGGTTGGCGGACTGGGTCCGCGTTTGCCGGATGCCGTAGCTCGGTTGTCAGAGGCGCTCAAGCGCACTGCGCCATGAGTTATCGGGTGGCACCAGCTGTGGTGATGGGTAGTCTCGCAGTCTTGACCCTACTCGCCTGTCTACTCTCTCTGGCGTTTGGGCCCATGCGTCTGCCGCTGGGAGAGATGGTCTGTGCACTCGGCTATCTGGCGGGATTACCACTTGAGCCATCGAGCCAAGCCTTGCTGGTCATCGGCCAGATCCGTCTCCCGCGCATGCTTATCGGTTTGACTATCGGAAGCATACTCTCGGGCACAGGCGTTGCCATGCAGGCGTTATTTAGAAATCCACTCGCCGATCCTGCGTTGATCGGCGTTTCTGCGGGCGCGGCGTTGGGTGCGGCGCTGGCGATTAATGGTTTAGGTACGGACTGGACGAGCCCAACGCTACGTCCGTACCTAGTCTCGGGCTACGCGTTTCTTGGCGGCCTGGCCATCACAATGGTGGTGTACCGACTGGGTTCGGTCCATGGGCAGACACGAGTGGGTACCATGTTGCTGGCTGGTGTTGCCCTTACCGCTATGGCCGGTGCCCTGGTGGGACTACTGAGCTATCTGGCCGACGACGCTACTTTGCGTCAGATGACCACGTGGAGCATGGGTAGCCTTGGGGGCGCGAGCTACGCCCGGTTATGGCCCCTGGTTCTGCTGGCATTGCCAATACTTTTCTGGTTACCCCGACGCAGCAAAGCCCTCAACTTGTTGTTACTCGGAGAATCCGAGGCGCGGCACTTGGGTATCAACGTAGAGCGGCTCAAACAAGAGTTGGTGTTAGTCACCGCCCTAGGCGTTGGTGCTTGCGTAGCGGCAGCTGGGCTGATCGGGTTCGTCGGGCTGGTCGTCCCTCACATTTTGCGCTTGTTGATAGGGCCGGATCACCGAGTGCTTCTTCCTGCCGCCCTATTGGGCGGCGCGGGCTTCCTGCTTCTTGCCGATCTCACCGCGCGATTGCTGCTGGCGCCTGCAGAGTTGCCTATCGGGATCGTCACGGCCTTAATCGGCGCGCCGCTCTTTCTCTTTTTGCTATTACGTCGAGGAGCATGATGCTCGAGCTGCGAAACGCGGGTTTCGAACAGGCAGGCAAGTGGCGATTGCAGCCTTTGGATCTGACGGTGACTGGAGGAGAGGTCATGGGGATCCTAGGGCCTAATGGTGCCGGTAAAAGCACCTTGCTCGGCCTCATGGCGGGAGAAGTGATCCCAACCGCTGGCGCCGTGATGCTGGATGGATTCCCCTTGCCGCATTGGACCGGCCTTGAGCGGGCTTTGCGGTTGGCGGTCTTACCTCAAACGGCGACACTCGGCTTCGAATTCACCGTAGAAGAAGTCATTAGTTTCGGTCGCAGCCCCCATAACACAGGCTTAGCTACAGATAATGCGCTCATAGGCCAGCTGCTGCTAGCCTGCGACCTGGCACCTTTGCGACACCGTAGCTATCTGCAACTCTCCGGCGGGGAACGTCAGAGGGTGCAGATCGCTCGGGTAATGGCACAGCTTTCACCCGCCGCGTACGGTAAGGTGCTTTTGCTGGATGAGCCGGTCGCCGCGCTCGATCCACGACACCAGCATCGAACGCTGAGGCTTGCACGAGAAGCTGCAGGGGAGGGAGCGGCGGTTGTCGTCGTTCTTCATGATCTAAACCTTGCGGCCCGCTATTGCGACCGTCTTCTCCTGCTTGAACGAGGCTGCGTCGTTGCTCTGGGTATACCAGGGCAGGTGCTTCGGGCGGACTGGTTGGAGAGGCTATTTGGTTTGCCCGTGATCATCCAACAACATCCGCAACTTGGACACCCGCTGGTTGTAGTGCAGTAAACGGTCGATACCCAAATACCAGCCTTCCGCGACGCATTACCACTGAAGCTATGCACGATCAAAGGAGGTTAGGAGTACACGCCTCAAAATATCATAAGTCAATTACGTGCGCGTGATGTATACCATGTGACCCACACGCTTCGTAGCTTCACTTCGAGACCCATATGCTTTGGAGCTTCATCGATCGCCTCTCTGCCTTGATCCAGTCCTGCCAGTCACACCCCGAAACCTTCCATTGGTCCATGCCGTTGGACGGCTGCCTGAATTTTCGTGCTACCCAACCGATCCAGAATGATCTCCTATCAAGGATCTCAGCATGGACACCGAAGACCATCCGACCGACATGATCGCTGCCACCGCCAGTGGCCTGATGATGGCTCTGACATTGACCGCTGGCGTCGTTCTGGCGGGCGGCGTTGCCCTGCTTGCCGAACTGTTCGTCTAGCGGTAGGCCACGGCTGCGCCGGTAGGGACGGCTGCTTGGAGGGCGATACCGGTAGCGCCAGACGAGGGGCTGACCAGTTGCCCGTTCGTGGCGTAGCCCACCGCGGCGGATACGGTGAGCTCGGCCAGCGTCGTCACCAAGCCATTGGGGGGCGCTGCGTAGTAGGCGTAGCTGGATCCGGCCTGCACATAGCCGCTCACCCCTGCTGCGTGCACCAACCAGGTGGGCAACGTCAACGCGGAATCCGCCGGCGCGCCCGAGAGGCCCGGGTTGTTGTAGGCGTACTCGGCCAGCGCGTTCCGGTAGATCAGCAGATTATGGGAAAGCGCAGAGACGTCGAGGGTCTGACAACGGTTGTCGCTGCGCGGCAGCTGCTCGCTGAGCAGCCCGGCTCCGGCGAGCATTACCACCAGAATGATCCACAGCATAGGCATGACCTAGCCCACCTTCCGGCTCAAGCGCTTTTGCTCCTGCACCAGGGTCTCGAGCTGCTCCGGATCGATCATCTCCTCGAGCAAGGTATCCACCTGGTGTAACAGCTCACGGGCCTGATGGGTCCCCGGCTCGTCGAGGGCCATGGTTTCCAGCGTCTGCTGCTGGACACGCACAGCGCTGGCCAGCAGGCGCAGCGCTAGCAGGGTCGGAATGTCGTACATGCGGCTGCCTCAGAATTCACAGCAGAAGATGGTGGCATAGTCGTTTTCGCCGATGGCAATGTTGGGCGTGGTCGCCCACCGCTGCCTACTGCCGCCGGTGTCCCAACCCACCTTGGTCCCGACGGGGCAGGCGTAGGTCGTCACGTCGTTGGTGGAGTAACCGGGAATGGTGTAGGCGTGGCAGGTAGGCGTCTTGCCGGCCTGGCGCTTCCACAACCCGCTCTGGCAGGAAAGCAAGGCGCCGCCACCGTCGCGGCTGACCAAGCCGTTGGTGGCGCAGCCCGCGTTTTCCGTCGCCGAGCCGATCAGCTGGATGTACTCACCAACGTACGTCCTGCCGTCGGAGAACAGGCTGTTCCCGCGCATTTGGCCGGACGTATACACGTTCTTGCCGGCGTAGGCCCGTACCCAGTCGCTGTCGGTCATGTGCCAGCCGCCGCCCCATTTTTCGCTGTACCAGCCAGTGTCTCCGCGGGTCCTGAACCAGCCCTCGGTGTACGTCTCCCCCGACATACTGGCCGTGACGCCCTGGACGTTGCCCCGCGCGTACATCGAGCCGGTGGTGGTATCGCCAGAGACCGCGACGTTGCCGCCGACCGTGGCGGTACCGTTCATGGTGGCATTGCCCTGCAGGTAGAGAGAGCCTGCCCGGACGTCGCCGCCCGCATTGACGGTGCCGTTCAGGGTGGCATTGCCGTTGAGGTAGATCGATCCGGCATGCACGTCACCGCCGGCATTGACCGTGCCATTGAGATTCATGTTGCCGGTGGCATTGATGGTCGCGGCATTGTTGATGTCATTGCCGCCCATGTTCAGGGCGGTGTTCATCCGGTTCAGCTCGGGCTTGCCGGCCACGGCATTGCGGTAGAGATAGTCGTTGGCCAGGGTGCCGTCCTGCAGGAACAGGGCACTGGCGGTGTGACCCGCGCCCGGGTTTACCCCGTAGTTACTCAGGGTCAGCGACCAGCCTCCGCGCACGCCCTGGATGATGCCAGTGTTGGCCACCGGCACGAAGCCGCCCGGGGCGCCAAGGTTCTCGGCGATCTCGCGAGTGCCCATTTCATCGATGGCCTGGCCGCCGGTGGTAAGCACGATGGATTCGAGCTGGTTGGTCGCCACCCGTCTGGCCAGCACCACGAAGGTCTGGCCAAAGGCATTGGCATCCGTGAACCCAGCGGGGAGGTAGTTGGTGTTGCGCAGCATCGCCGGTGTGATCTGCGCCGGCGTCGTGGTACCGGCCGCGGCGTAGACGGTGGCGAAGTTGTCCTTGAGGTACTTGGCCGCCACGTCGGCAACCTGCTTTTGCTGGTCTGCGGCGATCTGGTAATACTGCGAGTCCATCTGGTTGGCCACCAGGACCGCAGTTCCGGTCATGACGGCAGCGAAGACAATCAGACCAAAAAGCATGTCCAGGGCGATGAAGCGCCGCGCCGGCGGGCTTAGGTTTGACTACCTGTACGGATGTAGCGTTCGTAAGAGGGTCCGTAGACTTGGCCGGCGTGGTGGAAGTCTCCAGCGGTTTGGCAGCAGGTACAGGGGCAACGGTCACCAGTCGAACTGGGGGTAGTGGATACCGGCTTGGTGGCAGCTCTGATCGGGGTAGACAAGGGCACAGCAGCGTAGCGCTGGCCCTCCGGCAACTGATAGCCCGGGCGGAGCA
>NZ_JAVSJB010000043.1:0-10171 GCF_032027545.1 Pseudomonas oryzihabitans
GTGCCGGTGCTCACGCTCATAGGTGGCATCTTTCTCTTGAGCTCCACTAGCCTCACTTTCGCCGAGGCGCCTTGCTGCTAGACCCAGCGCTGCGCCTGGCGCGCTTCTCCTGCTTTCCTCCCCCCGCTCGATTGCCGCTTCCGCTCCTGCCTTGCTCTGCCCTCCTTCCGCTTGACAGTCCTAGCCGCCGCCTCCGATGATTGCCCCATGTTCCGCTGACGTCGTCAGCAACATGCCCGGCAGTTCTGGATCTCAAGACTGTAACGTGGCCACCCACGTCGATCCGCACCCATAGTTCGCCAAGCTTCCGGAGGCGCGAACGGTTGACCGGTTCTACCGGTTGATGGAGGCACCTCACACATCTGCTTTACCTACCCAGCGGGGACACACTCCCCCGCCCGGGATCAGTGTTTCTCCGCATTACTCACCTGCAGGAGAAACACCATGACCACCACTACCCTGAGCTATCGCTTTGGCGAATCCGTCGGTACT
The DNA here is from genome assembly GCF_032027545.1 of Pseudomonas oryzihabitans. Classification (GTDB taxonomy): domain Bacteria; phylum Pseudomonadota; class Gammaproteobacteria; order Pseudomonadales; family Pseudomonadaceae; genus Chryseomonas; species Chryseomonas oryzihabitans_F. Next base: position 493 of record NZ_JAVSJB010000043.1, read on the forward strand.
GCCCTGCGTGAAGTCATTCGCTCCGTGCGTAATGCTCAAGCCCAGGCACGTGCTGCACGTCCGTCCATAGCACCGGCTGAACGTCGTGTAGTCGAGTTCCCGCAACCGATCATATCGGCTGCCGTGCTCGAGGAGATGGATCACGTGCCGGCGTTCGTTCGCCGCAACGCGATCGACCTCAACACCTGGTTCAAGCAGAACACCCAGGAAGCCCAGCCTGAAAAGCCCAAGCGTGAGCGCAAGCCACGCAAACCCAAAGCTGCTGCTTCTGCCGCTGAACCTGTCCAGTCGCCAGCACCTCGTGTGCTGCGTCCGGGCTCTTTGGACCAGCTGATCGCCCCGTTCGACCCTGAGGTCGCGCTGGCCAGCTGATTCACACCTTACACACCCCTGTCAGGAAACCTCCCGTCAGGGCGGTTTTCCTGACGTCACAATTGAAAGGAAAGCTATGGCTATCAGAAAACAAGCCGCTGTGGCAGAGGATCTGCGAAAGGTTGGGACCACCGCGGTGGCTGCCGGCATCGTAGGTGTCTTCCTCAGCGATCACCGACTGTTGACGGCTTGTGCCCTCGCAGTAGGTGTTCTAATCTGGTTAATAGGTATCATCCTTACCGTGGAGGAATGACATGAGTCAGACCACCTTCGGCATCCTCATGCTGACCTTTCTTTTGCTTTTCTGCTCTGGCATGGCGATTTGGGTCACCTGGCCCAACTTCAAACTGAAAGCGCAGAAGCTGCTGCGATCTCACTAGATAGTGCACACCCCAAAGCCCTCCTCGGAGGGCTTTTTAGTTTCCGAGATACTAACGAGTGTTGACCCTCTGACACTGTCAGTCCTTATACCACCGAAAACTCTCGCACCATGGAGGCATTTCATGGGACTTGATTTGACGTTGTACCGGGCGTTGCGTTCGGTCGAGATACCGGAAGATAAGGCATTGGCTGTCGTCGAGGCCTTGGAGGCTCACATACGTGCGCAACAGGCTGCCAAGCCTGGTCTAGCACAGCGTCAGCTTTATACCCAGCCGCATGTGGCAACACCCCAATTGAGTACCCACTCTGACATCGACCCGCTAGTGAGCAGATTCACGATCGACGTGTCCCTCATGCTCATCGCTTTTGTACTCATCTTGATAGCTGCGATGTAGGCATGAGTCAGACCGCCTTTGGGATCACCCTCTTGTCAGTGCTGCTGATCGTCTGTGTGGCTACGCCAGTCTGGCTAGACTGGCCCAACGTCAAACATAAGGCATTGAAGCTGCTCCACTCGGATTGATGCACAGCTCTACCAAAGCTCTCCTCGGAGAGCTTTTTCATTTCAGGGGTATTGACAAGCGATACGGCCCTGAACATTCTGAGGGTGTATGCCGCTGACGTTGTCAGCAACATGCCCCAGGCAGTCTAGGATCTCACGACTGCGATGCGCCCCAAGCGCGTTGATCCAAACCCAAGTTCGCTAAGCATTCGGTAGCGCGAACGATTGACCGGCACCCCCGGTTGATGAATGCACCTTCCACCCACCCTCGACGGGACTACCCGTCAGGGCAGGTCTCCGTCACAACCTGGAGACCTTCTATGAGAAGCGGCTTAGCGTTGTACCAGGCATTGCTTTCTATCGATGTCGCGGAAGACAAAGCCACTGCTGTCGTTGACGCTCTGGAGATCGAAATGCAAACCCAGCTGGCTACCAAGGCTGATCTTGCACAGCTTCAGGCGGCTACCAAGGCTGACTTCGCAGACATCAAATCTGATTTCGCAAAGATTCAGGCTTCTACCAAGGCCGAATTCGCGGACATCAAAGCTGATTTCGCAAAGCTTCAGGCCACTACAAAGGCTGATTTCGCACAAAACGAACTCAAGCTCACCATCCGCATGGGCGTCATGCTTTCTGCTGCTGTCGGCATCCTGCTGGCCGCGATGAAATTCATGCACTGACCTGGCACCACCCTTTCTGGCTACACCCACCCACGCGGGGAATACTCTTCCCCTCCCGGGCAAGGTGTTCTCCGTTTTCACCTATTGAAACTGGAGATACACCATGAGCAACCAAGCCAACGAAAGCCAATACTTCGACCTGCACACCACCGGTATCGGTTACCTCAACCGCATCCGCGAAGTGAAACCCAAAGGCAGAGGCGCCAAGCCGTTTTTGGCCGTCACCGTAGCAGCCCTGTGCGGCAGCAAAGAAGCGGTGGAATACCGCTACATCGACTGCAATGTCGTCGGTGCCGAAGCTGAAAAGCTGGTTCGTCGTTGCATTGAAGCCGTCAACGCTGAGAAGAAGGTCCTCGTGTCCTTCCGCATCGGTGATTGCTGGGCTGATCCCTTCACCTACTCTTCCGGACCGAAGCAGGGACAACACGGCGCAAGCCTGAAAGGTCGCCTCCTGTACATCGGCTGGATCAAAGTAGAAGGTGAGATCGTCTACGAAGCCAAACCGCGCGATGCAGCCCCGGCTGAGCAGCAAGGTACGGATCAAGGGGATGACAGCGACCAATCCGCCGCTTGAGTCACCCAGTTCTTCCAGGCGCCCACCGGGCGCCCCTGCTCTACCCAGGCTTTGCCACCTTTCTCTTCGCACACCCATCCGGGGGCACCATCCCCGGACCGGGGCATGGTGATCTCCATTAGCTGAATTTTGGAGCCCATCATGCAAGTCATCGCCACTCTCAAGTCCGAGCTGCCCGCCCTGCCCATCGTTGCCGAAGTCTCCTATGACGACGTCACCGAAGAGCTGCTGAGCAGCGACCTGTTCTGCGACAACGCCTGGTTTCTGTTCGAGATGAACGCTACCAGCGCTGACCGCGTCCAGGCCTGACTGACCACACCCTATAGGCGCCCTCGGGCGCCTTTGTCTTTTGGAGGCCCCATGGCTACCAATACCGCACCTGCTCACAGCAAGTTCGGTCTCGATGACGTCAGCAACAACTACCCGTTGCAGGTTTTGAAATCACAGCGTGGTTTCTACCTGGGCACCGTGGACGATGAGGGCATGCCCTTCAGTCGCGAGTCGACCGAATACTTCCGCAGCCATAAAGCTGCCGAAAATGCACTGAACTCAGGGAAGTGGACTCGGCATTCGCTGAGTATCTGACGAGCTGAAATCTACCCTTAAGGGATCCATCATCCCTCAAGGGCATGATGGATCCCGGGACGTTGGAGGCATCATGGAATTGATTATTCAACACTTCGAAGGCCACGCTTTCGTCAGCAACCCGTACGCACCTGGTACGTCTCTTCGCCAAGACCTCTTCGAGCGACAGTTCACCATCCTCCTGCACGGATCGATGGAGCTGTTTGAAGACTCCCGTCGCGGCACCTTCCACATCGATGGCTACGTCCAGCTCGGCCATTGCGGCCTGCTCGATGACATCCTGCCCATCGCCTTGGACGCAGTCCGACAAGACCGCTATCCGATACCTGCAGCAGCGCTCACCTTCTGCCCGAAACGGATCTCCGTTTCTGATCGCCACGGCCACCTGGTCATGGCGGGTAAGGTGGATCGTGAGAGCCGCCGCATCGACTGGATCGACCCCTGCCGCACGGCCGAGGAAGAGAAGGTGGTGCTGGCTCAGATCCAGCTGTTGCGATCGCGCTCTGCGTTCCAACACGGCTGGGACAACTTCAGTACCTCGCGACTGCTAGACACCGACGCTGACCTACTCAGGGGCCGGCTGGTCCACAAAGCCTGGCGGCCGCACGTCCGTGCACTGCTAAGCGCCTGATCTCACCCTCCCACCCGGGGACACCGTCCCCAGGGGGCGGCTGTCTGCCAATATCAGGATCTTCGCTATGCCTCACCATCTGATTATCGGCAACGCCATTCACAGCTGTGCAGCAAGCCTCCGGGAGGCCCTGACAGGACTCTCGACGCTTCGCGCGCAAGGGCTCAAGCCGCGGTTGTTCTACTCCCTGTCGTTTGATTCGTTCGGCAGCGAGCTGGACGATGACGGTCGCCCGCTGCACCTCTACACCCTGATGTCCACGGATGAGTTCGAAGCCTACCTGACGCACTTCGAGCGGGTTCGCCTCCTGACCGATCCTGAGCACACTGCGTCGCCGTTACGGGTCGTGGATGTCAGGGGAGTACTCGACGGACGCGACTACTATATCGCCGAGCTGCTTTACCCCGGCTTCGCTGAGGAGCCCGAGATTCGTGTTCAGACCCTGCTGATGCGAGCTACCCAAGGGCTCGTTGACCTGCAGGACCTGCGGCACATCTAGCTTCACCTTTATACACCTACCCAGAGGGGCTGACCCTCTGGGCAGCTCCTCGTCCGAGGAGTCTTCAATGAACATTTCGTCCACCTCCACCGCCCAGGCGGTAACCGAACACAGCGGTCTGGTAGCCGTCCTGACCGATCTACAACGCCAAGGGTGGCGCGCCTCTGAACTGTGGGATGGCGAGGCCTGGGGGCCTATCCACGCTATCTGGTCCGCTGATGAGATCGCCAAGCACGCGGCGGAAACCGAGTTGGCCAAGCTGCGCTTCCTATCGGAAAGCACTTCCGGCCACGAAGGTGTGATGCTGCTGGTATGGGGCAATAGCCCTATCGAGCTGATCGCCGACATGACCATAGCCAACGGCTTCGGTGAAGTCGTCGAGCTGGCCCAGCGAAGCGTTTGGCCGCACTACCCGGAGGAGGAATAGCCATGTGCTGGACCTGCCCGCAGTGCGGTTCTACCGACGTCTCCGCTGAGGGGGGAGTGATACCACCTCGACCGGACCTTGATGCGTCCGAGGATGCTGAGTCCGACTGGGACGACACCTGCGAGATGACCTGTAACACCTGCCAACACCAGGACCTCTCGATGTTCTTCGAGAAGGACCTGGAACACCCCTAAACCCTAGCTCCGCTGAGCTCCATCAACCACCACACCACCCAGAGGGGCCGACCCTCTGGGCGGCTCCTCGTCCTGAGGAGAGCCCCATGACCACCGCCAACCCCTTCATTCGCGGCTACCAAGACCTGTACGTTCGCCGCGAGCTGCTGGTGACTTACGATGATCACTTCGAGCCCTGCTACCGGCAGATAACTGCAGAGCAGCAGGATCTAGCCGACGACCAGTTGATAGGTCACCACAGCATCTTCAACGAGACCCATGCCTTGGCTGTCGAGCCCGGTGACGTCACGGAAGACCAGCACGCCCTCTACTCGGCCAACGGGCAAATACGCGCCGTGGTCTACGCGGTTCGGGGCTATGGAGAACGGCCAGGAGCTTCACCTCGGCGACACGGAAACGCTGGGCTTGGACAATGCAGCGATGGAAAGCTTTTTTGCGGTTTTCAAAACTGAGCTTCTGTACCTTCAATGCTTCGCAAACATAGAGGAGCTGCAGGCCGCTATTGCCGAATACATCCACTATTACAATAATGAGCGAATGAAGATCTCTTTGGGTGGAAAGTCACCCGTGAACTATCGTCTAGCCAACCAGAACGTCGAGCTTGCTATCCGGCGGCCTGCGTTATAAATCAGGCGATCATCAGCTAAGGCGGATGCCAATTTTTTGCATTAGCTCGACCAAGCGCGTATCCGATTGTACGCTTTGTTGGAATTGCAGCCTCAGCTTCTCGCTAGTAGCTTTGTCTGCAATAAGAGAATTGTAGTGATCAGCCTGATTGGTGATTCCATTGTCTTTCTGAATTTTCTCATAATGACTCATGATGAGCTTGAAGTATTCATTGCGAGTACCGCTGTCAGCTGACATAAGCTTCGAGGTAGTTGAATTATCACTCATTGAGTAACCAGGGGAGCCTGGAAGTTTAGCAGTGTCAACCAACAAGTCAGCATACCAGTCAGGTATTGCATACTGTTTCACTGAGATGGTTGGGTCTGGATTGTTTGCGATCGCATCATAGGCTGTAGTGGAGCTGGCTAAGGCTGCACGCGCTTCATCACTGATGCTGACCCTCTCTCCTTGGGTTGCAGCTACCGCTTTTTGAGTCGCTGCTGGGGTAACCGCTTGCTGATCCTGGCTTCTAGCTATTGCTGATTTACCAGCAGTCATGCTGGTTCCAGTATTCAGAACGCTGCTATAGGTTTTGAGAGAGGCTGTGTTGATCATTGTGAGGTGCCCTAAGGGTATGCCCAAAAATAGATAGCGGCAAAAGCGGCAAGGATTTGCCGCTTTCGCGTTCGTACCTGTATCTAGGCAGATACTGTGCCAGCTGTGCTGGTAGTCGTAGAGCTCGACGCCTAGGGGTTGCCAAAACCCCGCAAGCGCTCACACTCAGTTTCCAAGCCGTCCAGCTTTCGGGGGTAAGTTCATCAAGGCGCCTTTCTTTTGTCAGGCCTATTGACCAGCTACAGCGTCGCTTTCAGAATTCATCCCACATGCCGCTGACGTTGTCAGCCATGCCCAGGTGGTCAGGATCTCAAGACCACGGCGCCCTGCGCTGATCCAACCCCAAGCTTGCCGAGCATCCGGTAGCGCAAGCGGTCGGCTCCGCCGATGGATGCACCTTTCACCGTTTTCTCCCACAGGGTACCCATCCCCTGTCGGGCATGGCGTGCCCCCTACTCACGAGGACCGCCATGATCAAGATCCCCGGCCATCTGGCCATCCGCACCATCCAGGGACGCAACGGCGCCTTCAACGTCGGCCGGCTCTCTACCTCTATCGGCGTATTCGTCATCAAGGACGCTGTGCTCGAGCAACACGTCGAGGGCAAGTACCGCGGCGAGTTCGTCATCACCGAGATCCGTGCATCGTCCTACAGCACCGGTGGCCGCCTGGTCATCGAGATTCGCGCACGCCTGGACAGCATGGTGCTCGAGGACCTCGACACCCTGACGGCCTACGACAATGCCCAGATCGATGCGCAGTCACCAGATCCACTCGATGAAGAGCAACCTGTTGCGGCGCCCCCGCCAAAGGCTCGACCACAACCCTCTCGTCCCGCCAGGCCTGCCAGCGCTCCGGTAGCGCCTGCAGACGACAACGCACCCTTCGGAATGCCGGCATCACCAGCCTCTACTCAGCTGACACCTGAGCCGGATGTCGATGAAGCTGACCAGGAGCTCTTCGGTACGGTCTGGCCACTTGGCGAGACCGTGCGGCTGGACTCCACGGTCGACCGGCAACGCCTCCGGCAGCAATGCCAGCGGCTGGGCCAGTTGGGCTACACCATGGACTTCAAGTCGCAAGCCTGGAATCGCGCGGCCTGACCTCACCCTTACAACCACACCCGGCTGGGACCTCTCCCAGCGGGAAGGCCTGGCCATCACCACAAGGACCTTCCCTATGGGCTGGCTGTTTTCTCACCCCACGCGCGATGCGCTAATCGCCGAACTGATCGCCAATGGCGAAACCGACAATTGCACCCGTACAGTCATCGATCATCACCTGGTCGACAACGTGCTGTGGCAGATCGTGAAGCTGGTACCCAAGTGCGATGGCGTCTTTCCTGGCGTGGCCGCCGGCGAAACCTGCACCTTGATCGGTTGCGACCTGCTGGATGTTCACGGAGGCCGCTGGGGCCACAAGTCACTGGATGAAAGCTCGGGGCCTTTCTACTGGAGTTGCCCGCTGCACTTTCTGCCCAAGGCCACCCACGGCATCAACCTCGAATGGCGCGAAGGCGTCCGGCGATACCACGCGGCGTGCTGAGCGCCTTCTCTCACCCACCTCGGGGCAACCGCCCCCGGGCGCGTTGCCTCCCTCAGGAGCTGACGATGCCCCTCTACCCTATCGATGAGTGTCCCGATCTGCTGGTAGACGCCTGCGTCTGCGATGAAGAACGGCGGCTGATCTTTCTCTCAGCCTGGGGCCGCGACACCGCCGTCCAGGAGTTTCTGGCCAGGCTCACCCTGGGACGCAGCGAAGGCGGCCTCGAGCAATTCCACCTGGTCCAGAGCGGCCGCAGCCTGCTGGTCTTTCCGGACGCTGAGCGACTGGAAAAACGCACGACCCGCCAGCTGCGCGGCACCCTGTTTGGCAGCCTGCTTCACGTTTGGCTGTTCGACGGGCGCTGCGCGGTACCGGATCGTGCCAATCACCTGGCCTACGCCTTGGTACGCGACAACATCGATCCCCTGGCCAGCCTCTGGCCGCTGGTGGTCGACACCTGCCCGCTCCCGCTCCTGCCGCACTGGCAGGGACCGGTCATGGAGCTGCTCCTGCAGGAGCAGATGCTCGAGCGCCTACCCGGCGCCTTGGGCGACCTGGCCGGCTGGCGACTCCGACTCAAGCTCGACGAGCTGCAGTACCACCTTGGCCAGCGCATCCGTGCTGGTCAGCTCACCACTTCCTGATCGGGCCGCTTGCGGCCCTTCCTCCCTCACTTTCCCGACACTGGAGCTCCGACCATGGCCCTGATGTTTCCGCGCCTGGCGCGCAACTTTGCCAAAGCTGGCTACTACCCTACTGATGAGGTCACCCTCGAACGTACCCTGCAGGCCCTGAGCCCTGCCTCCACCGGCACCATGCGGATCCTCGATCCGTGCGCCGGCGAAGGTGTGGCCCTGGCAGAAGCCGCTCATACCCTCGGGCGTGAGCGCGTCCAGGCTTGCGCGGTGGAGTACGATCGGGAGCGCGCCGAGCACGCCCGCGGCCTGCTTGATCGCGTCCTGCAGGGCGACCTGATGGACACCATCGTCACGCGCCAGGCCTTTGGGCTGCTCTGGCTCAATCCACCCTATGGCGACCTGGTCGCCGACCACAGCGGCGCCACCCAGTATCAAGGCAGCGGCCGCCGGCGACTGGAGAAGCTGTTCTATCAGCGCTCGCTACCGCTGCTGCAGTACGGCGGCACCCTGGTGCTGATCGTGCCGCACTACGTCCTGGACGATGAACTGTGTGGATGGCTCTGCAACCACTTCACCAGCCTGCGGATCCACGCGGCCGCGGATCCGACCTTCAAACAGGTGGTGATCTTCGGTATCCGGATCCGCCGGCAGGACCTGGCGAGACCCGCTGACGTCAAGGCAACCCGAGAGCACTTCCGCGCGATCGGCAGCGGCGAGGCCTCGGCTGAACCGCTACCGGATATATGGCTCGGGGAACCCTATGGTGTGCCGGCCGCCGTCACGGAGCTGGAGCACTTCTACCGCGTCACCCTAGAGCCCGAGCAGCTCGCCCTGGAGACAGGTCGACTGGGCGGACTCTGGAGCGACTTCACCCTGCACTTTGGCCAGGCTGGCCAAGTACCACGACCACCGGTCAAGGCGCTGTCGCAATGGCACCTGGCGCTGGCCCTCGCGGCCGGAGCGATCTCGGGCGTGGTCACCTCTCCCAATGGGCGTGTCCTGGTGCTCAAGGGCGACACCTACAAGGAGAAGGTCAGCCGCACCGAGTTCACCGAGGATGAGGACGGTAGCGTACTGGAGTCGCGGATCCTGACCGACCGTTTCGTGCCCGTGATCCGGGCCTGGGACATGACACCAGGATCTCAGACGCTGGGACAGGTCCTGACCATTACCTCGGCGCCGGCAGCGGCCGAGCCACCACCACCTGCAGCACCTGAACCGCTCCGGCTACCGGCTGGACGCTTCGACCCCGGTCGGATCGTCATGACGGCAGCGGTGAGCGAGCTGGTGGAACGCGGTGAGCTCAACCCCGTGACCTACCTGCGGCGTCACCTGCAGGCGGACTGGGGCGAGCTCGACCAAGAGGACAAGCACAGCAACGACCAGGCTCTGCGCCTGGGCAATCGCCTGTTTTCCAACTATGAGACTTC
>NZ_JAVSJB010000044.1:0-9601 GCF_032027545.1 Pseudomonas oryzihabitans
GCGGCTGGCAGCCGCAGCCTCACGCATCAACTGCGTGAAGAAGGCATCATGATTGGGCGATTCGCTCAATGCGGCAGAACTGGGTGCTGGTCGTGGCCGGTGGCCTACTGGCCTCCATGACCACCACCACCTTCTACCTCATCACCGTCTACACCCCGACCTTCGGTCGTACCGTGCTGCACCTGAGCGCCAGTGACAGCCTCATCGTCACCCTGTTTGTCGGGGTCTCAAACTTCATCTGGCTACCCATCGGCGGCAGCGTTTCCGATCGCATTGGCCGTCGGCCACTGCTGCTGGGTATAGCCAGCCTGGCCCTGCTTACCGCCTATCCGGCCATGGCCTGGCTGGCCGCCGCGCCCAGCTTCGAGCGGATGCTGGCGGTGCTGCTGTATTTCTCGATGTTCTTCGGCTGCTACAACGGCGCCATGGTGGCGGCGCTGACCGAGGTCATGCCCGCCGAGGTACGCGTGGCCGGCTTCTCGCTATCCTTCAGCCTGGCCACGGCGCTGTTTGGCGGCTTCACCCCGGCGGTCTCGACCTTTCTGGTCAACGCGACAGGCGATAAGGCCTCGCCGGCCTTCTGGCTGATGTTCGCAGCGCTCTGCGGGCTGGGTGCGACCCTAGTCCTTTACCGGCGTCGCCAGACCCAGGCCGGACTGCAAGAAGCGCCAACCGCTCCCTGAACCGCGACTTGCCACCAGGTCCCTGCAGGTCGCCTGCCGGGGCTTGGCAAGGGCTCGCAAAGTGCCCCCGCCGTCGCGCCAGCGGCGTGCTGAGGATCGCCGGCGCCAGTAGACACCTGCGCTGGCCACTCAAGCCACGCAGCGGGAGGCGGATGGCGCTCTGCGTTCAGCTAGTGAAAAAGTAGCTCCATATGAGCCAGGCAAAGGTGCCCCAGATGCCCCAGTAGGTGACCAAGTAGACTGCACGACCAGAAAGGGTTCCTGCTTTCCATCCAAATGCCCCGCATAGACCTATCGAAATGCTCATTGCCAAGCCATACCAGCCTTCATGAAGATTCATGACGGCAGAGGGGGTTGCAGTGCGTACGTACAGCGCGGCCACGGCTAAAAGTACGATAAGGACCATACAGATCAGCCAGCGCCAGTTACGAGCTAGGTAGCCCTTACGCGTTGTCGAAAACATCATCGGATCCATGCTGTTGGCTTCCTAGACTCAGGGGCAAACCCCAATTCCCGCGATGACAGGTACGAATAGTTCCTGCTGGATAGGTAGTGTCGTTGGTAAATGGGGAAGAGGGTTGGCGATTCACTCCCTACCTGGGCGCGAACCTGGATCTTTTCCCTACCCCAATTTGGGAATGACGAAAGCGTCACCAACAGGTAAGGACCTTATTTGGTTTTAATTTGAGCCGCCGAATGATAGGATGGGCCGCATCACAGTGAACGCTGGATCTATCAATGCGAGTCGAAACGATCAGCTACCTGAAGAAAAACGCCGCCGACCTCGAGCTGGACGAGCCAATGATCGTCACCCAGAACGGCAAGCCGGCCTATGTGATTGAGGCCTACGCGGATCGTGTCCGCCGCGATGAGTCTATCGCTCTGGTCAAGCTGCTGGCCTTGGGATCCAAGGAGTACGAAGCCGGCCAGCACATGTCATCCGAACAGCTGAAAGAAAGCCTGCAGCAGCGGTTCGGTGGTGATAGCAAATGACCGCCAGGTCTTTCCAGGTCCGCTTCAGCGCTTCGGCACGGACCGGCGCGCTCGACCAGGTGCATCACCTCGCGAAATCGGTTTCTCGCCGCGACGTACTCGCAAAGATGACCAGCGTCGTAGACGAAGTCGCCATCGAGCTCCGAAAGTCCCCTCTCGCTCACCCGATTGCCGCCGCCGGTGCTGAGTTTGGCATCACTAGGTACCGCGAGATCGCCAAGTCTGGCTATCGAGCGGGATACCTGGTAGACGAAGAGCGGCGCGAAGCCGTGGTGCTCGCCATCTTACGCGATGGGCAGGCCATCCGGGAGCTGCTGTATCGGCACCTGCTGATCAGCTGAGCCAAGCCGAGCACAGTAGGGTGAGGTTCAGTCACCCACCGCGCCCGTACGGTGCGATCGCTTTGACGCATCGCCTCGGGCGACGAGACCCTGATGAAGCTCGCGCTTGGTGACAGCGAGTCGCGCGATCTTCGTCATCGGTGGCCGGACGGTGGCATTGGCCTCGGGTCATCCGGTCTGGGGTACCGGTGACCGGAGGAAGGCCGATGCTTAGGTGCGAGAGGCTGCCATACGTGTCAGCGCTCACCAGGTCGGGGCCGTCCCGTCTTCTCCCATCAGCCGGCGAAGAAGAACATCCAGACAACGGCGACCACCGCACCGCCGACGGCAAGGCGGCTGATAACCCGGGCGGACGCAGTATCAGTCGCTCCTGCCTCGAGCGCACATAGCCCAAGCAGCTCAGCTACGACGAAGCCATACCAGGCAGGATGCACTTCAACAAATGGTGCAGGGTCGAGGCCACGTGTGAGCCAACCGAATGTGCAGATGAAGAGGACCAACAGCAGCAGGCCGAGCCACGGCCAGTTACGGACGACGTAGCTCTCTCGTTTCATAGGTATTGGTTTCAACCGACCGCTCCATAGCACAGTGCACAGGCATGTCCCGGCTTGCTCAACAGCGGCCGTGTTGGATTACTCGCGTCCTTGCGCTACCAGCAGTCGCCCCGCCGTACCCCGCAACATCGCCAGGCATGTCGGTACGTCCAGATGGACTTGCATGGCCAGCACCCGAATGCCCAGCGCGCCAAGATGGAAGACCTTGTCCGCGGTGATCGGCACGTTGATCGATAGGCGTTGCTGGAGTAGGCGGAGGTAGAGAACACCACGCTCAGGCTGGTTGACCAGGGTTAGCCCTTTATCGCCGGCGGCCCCATGATTGCGCGCCTCGAACGTCGGCGTGATTCCCAGGACGCAGCACATGAACGCCGGCATTTCCCGAGGTGTGATCTGAAGCGTCAGCTTCTCAGACCAGTCGAATTTTTCACTGGATCCCTTACGCCCGGCACCGTCCACCGCGAGCACGGTCTCCTGCGCCTGGTTCAGGACCACCTCGAACTTCAGCGCGGCAGACCCGCCGTAAACGTGGAAGCCTTCGAACTGGTCAGCCACCCTCATTCCCCTGCAGCAGGGCTAGCTGCCCGGGGTGCCTTACCGGTCCCCCTCGAAGCAGGTTTCGCAGCCGCTTTGGCAAGCTGGCGCTCCAACACTGCGATTCGGGCACTGCTATCTTTCTGGACACGCTCCAAGTAGCGCTCTGCGGCTTCCCGGCCAGCGTCGGCCCGGGCAAGCTTGTCACCCAGGGCGCGATTCTCCACCCGAAGTTCGGTGAGGATCTCGAAATCCTGGGCGCGCGTACGCTCCATTTCCTGGATCTGCCCCGCGGCGCTATCAGCCTCGGAGCGAGCGATGGCAAGCCGATTGCGCATTTCACGGAGCTCGACCTGGGTATCAGCAAGACGCTCCTCAGCTGCGGAAGCAGAACGCTGATGCTCCGCGCTCGCCGCTTCTGCGGAAGCCTTCTGGGCGAGCGCCAGGCTCAGTTCGGTCTGGCTCTCGGCAAGTTGGTCCCGAGCTAGTTGCGCCTGTCCCTCCGCCTCGGCAAGCCGTTCGGCGAGACTGGCGTTCTCCTCAGCCATCGCACTGAGCTGGTTTTCCTTCAGTTGAAGCTCGTTGGCCAACCCGTCCATCTGCTGCTGACTGCGCTCCTGATCGGCCTCAATGCCTTCGAGCACGGCACTGGCATCGTCTTGCTCAGCCTCCAGGCGAGCGATCTCTTGCCGCGCCTGCTCAAGCTCGAGCACGACCTCTTTGCGCGCCGCAGCCGCTACCAAGTCAAGGGCGCCGGCCAGTGCATCCTGCATTGCCTTGGTCTGCTTGGCGACCGCGGTTTCGATGATCGCCGTTGCCTCCTCTGGCAGTGGCCTGGTTGGGATGGCCCCACCCGGTACCCCAGTGTGGTGTCGCTGCCAGACGCTGAGGAGCGTTTCGGGGCGACCCCCGCCGAGGGTGGTCCGTAGCGCCCAGCCATTGACCTTGCGCCCACCTGCCAGCAGCTGCTCGCCGGCGGCGATGACCTCTGCGTCTGTAAATCTGCGTTCCGCCATGGCCGCCTCTGGATTGAAGAAAGACAGCATAGTAACGCTATACCAAACTAACAAACAATCTTGTTTTCATTGTTTGGTTAGTTTCTAACGTCAGCTAACAAACGTGCACGAGTCGATCGTGCTTGAGCTTCGGTGGCCCATGGCAGATGCGAGGGTCGACACTCGTCAAAAACCATATCTTGGATAGCGGCTGGTTCAGCTGTGTGGGTTTTCTTGTGGGCTCTGACTAATAGCAGGAAGAGGAACCCCAGTATTAGATGGGGCTGCGGCACTTTAGTACGGGGATAGAGGATCCCCGTACCGTGTGACGCAGTTTTTACGCCTTTGGGTAGTCGCATACTCGAGATTGGGTGATAGCCTTCGGCGGTCGATGTGGAGGGTTACCGTGGGCCAGTTGCTACCGAAGCAGGTGAAAGAGCTATCCGAACCAGGCGTCTACCAGGACGGCCGCGGCCTGATCCTGCGTGTGGCCAAAACCGGGGCCAAGCGCTGGATCTTCAGGTTCTCCTTCCAAGGTCAGCGGTATGACGTGGGGCTGGGTGGCTATCCGGCGGTCTCGTTGAAGCAAGCCCGGCTTGAAGCGGACCGGCGCCGGCTGAAGATCGCGAAGGGCGCGCCTGAGTTACCGGGCCATCGATCGCCTGCGGCTCAATCACCGGCCGCCGGGCCCGACCTCTTCGAGACCCTGGCCAGGCAGTACATCGCCACCCACGGTTCGTCGTGGAGCCACGACCACCATCGTCAATGGGTCAGCTCCATGGAGCGCTACGTGTTCCCTGTACTTGGCCGCCGACCGGCTACCGAGATCGATACGGACCTGGTGCTGCAGGTGCTCCGCCCGATCTGGGACAAGATCGAGGTCACCGCCGCGCGCGTCCGCAACCGCATCGAGTCGGTGCTTGATGCCGCCCAGGCACTGGGGTTTCGCGAAGGCGCCAATCCGGCTCGGTGGCGTGGCCACCTCGACAAGCTGCTGCCGCGCCACGATCGCAATGTCACGCACCATCCAGCGGCGCCGGCGGAAAGCTGTCCATCCGTGCTGCATCGCCTGGATTCCCTGGACGGTCCAGCCGCGCGTGCAGCGGAGCTACTGATCCTCACGTCGCTACGCAATGCCGAGGTTCGCGAGGCACGGTGGGCGGAGTTCGACCTTGACGCCAGACGCTGGACCATACCGGCGGAACGCATGAAGCGGGACAAGGAGCATATCGTGCCCCTGACGGACCGGATGCTGGAAGTGCTCGAGCAGCAGAAGGGTCAGCACGACATCTGGGTGTTCCCCAACGCCCGCGGTAAGAAACCACTGCCGGGCAACGCGATAGGCAGGGCGCTGAGGAAGATCAAATTGGAGGGGGCAGTTCCGCACGGGTTTCGCTCCACCTTCCGCACCTGGGCGGCGGAGACAACTTCCCATCCACGAGAGATCTGTGAGAAAGCCCTGGCGCACCAGGTCGGCTCCAAAACGGAGGCCGCATATAATCGAGGCCCTTTGCTGGAGAAGCGACGCGCCCTGATGCGCGACTGGGAAACGTTTCTGGAGATGCCCGCCACACGTTTGGATGTAGGACGCCCTGAGGACGCCTCGCGCTAGCGCAGCAACAATTGAGAGCTTCTAGGACGCCTGCAGGACGCCTCGGAAATTGACGGCTGTTAGTGATACTGGCCTAGGACGCCCCGAGGACGCCTACAGGACGCCTCGGAAATTGGTCGCTTTTAGTGGTAGCGGCCCAAGACTCCCCCAATACACGTCATCGAGACGCCTGAGGTGGACCATTGCCGGAGTAGCGTCGGCAAATCTTGAGATCAGCGCCGCGGCGGCTGGAAATTCTGTCTTGACTCTACGCGGAACGAAGGGCCGGCACGGAGTCACACGCGACCAGGGCACGAACCAGTTGGTCACCGACAGGATAGAGTTCAACCATTGCCCGTCGATCAGCTTCCTTGTGCTCCAGTAACTCTAGGCTAGCTAGATACTCCGACTGGTTTAGTTCGAGCTGCTTCATGATCTCATGCGCGCTGTAGCCCCAATTGGTCAGCTGCTGAATGTTCAGAGCCAACGCAAGAAGCTCTTCCGCGGGTCGCTCAGACATCGCCGCGTCATTGACATCGCAGTGGAACCGATCTTTGACAACGACCTGGGAGCAGTATGGGCAAGTGGATTTGTTCGTACTGGTTAAGGCAACGTAGGTAAGGTCACACTTGCGACAAACCCTCATCACGACGTCCTTGGAGCGGTATTCGCGCGCGATAACCCAGGCCTCGTCGATGGACAAGCTCTCCGTTGGATTCAAACGGAGCACGTCACGGTAGGTGAGATAGGACTGGTGCGCCGCGATGGTAGCTTCGACATCGATGCCTAAGAGCGGTGTGCGCGCGCCTCTCAGATAAGCCCCCATGAACAGGGCCGCCTCGATGATGCGCGCTTTGCTGGACAAGATCCTTGAGCCTAAGGGCAGCGGACCCGAACCGCCTCTGCTGACTACGTTCAGTCGCTTGCGAGCACTGGTGACCTGCTTCGCAGTCAAGTCGGTATGAAGGGTGATGATGGTGCATCGAAAGCCAGCCATTACCATCATGTCAATGAGCGCAGTGTTGTCCATTTCGTGACATCTCGAGAGCAGATTAGAAAGCGTGGATGGGCTTAGCTGACGTGCAGAAAGCGCATGAAGCGGTGAAGGGCGGGCTCAGGATAGGGCTCGACACGCTGCCTGAGGTGACCGTTGCGGATGACGAACTGGATGCGCCCTAGCGCTGCCATCTGCCGGCGCTGAGTTGGAAGACTGGTGATCAACCAGTCGGCGTCGGCATCCTTGATATTCCAGTAGATCTGGGTTTGCATCTTGCTGGCCAACAGGCCCTCACGAATTTCGCTGAGCACACCCACGATCTGGACGACGCTCGGTGCGTTCAGAAGATGCCGGTCGGCACTTCCATCTTCGCGAAGCCGCAAGACGACCCCGAATGCCGACGCGGGCAGCTGGCTGAGCTTGAGAAGGTCACGCTCATTAGCGGCCTTTAGCCAAGCAGTGTCCTCTGTACTGATATCGAAGAACCGGTGGAATGCAGTGTCCTGGGCTATGGCCCACTCACGAGCCATGTGAAGCAAGGTTTCGTCAGTACCACTGTTCATCACGCACCTCCTTCGCTCTTGCTAAGCAGGATCAAGCGCCGCCAGACGCGCAGGACGTCCTCCCCATACGCTCTAGCAACGCTTGAGAGCGCCGGATTGGGCGTGTGGTAACGCCCGATCGCGAGCGCGATGTCTCCCCCTGCCGCGTCAGCGTAGCCGTCGACACGTTTGACGTTGGAGTAGCCGATGTCGAGGCCTACTACGAAGGCAGGCGTGGTGGGATTCTTTCGGGTCATAGGTCTCTCGAATAGCGTCGCTGATGAGAGCACGGCTCAGCCGTCCTGCAGAACGCTTAAGCCGTGCTGAGTTATCCAGGAGCGATGTCACCTGCCCCTCAGGCGTCCCTGGGGACGCCTCGGTCTTCACCTTCACCGCCATAGCTGAGGCCAGGCGTCCTCCAGGACGCCTAGCAGTGCGGTGGATTGAGAAATCTGATCGTCAGGCGTCCCTGGGGACGCCTCGGTCTTTACCTCAACCGCCACAGCTGAGGCTAGGCGTCCTCCAGGACGCCTCAGATACAGCGTGCCACCGCTGGCCACCCAAACAGCCCCAGATTCCCCCCCTTCGCAGGGTGGGATTGCGCACGACGACCTCGAATGCACTGGCTTAATCAGTAATCGAAGGGGCGGGTGTGGCCAGCGCCTGTCGCTCCCAGGGGCGACTCAAAAAGCCCATTACTAATCACCATCTAAACGGTTTTGTTGAAACGTCTTCCCCATAATGCAAATAAAGGCGTTTTGCTGAAATTTTTGCTGAAACGCGATTCTTGAAGCGACTTGCTTATTAGTAATGACAATCTAAACGGGTTTGTTGGAAAAGGGGAAGACCAGGAATTGCACCGGCTCGCCTATCATTACTAATAACAATCTAAACGGGTTTATTGGCATTCAGGTGAGCTAGAAAATCATGCGAAAGATTGTGCTTGAAAGTCTGAAAATGGGCTTAACAGGGTGAACGAGGCCAGCAAACCAGCACTACAAGGAAAACCCAAACGCGTATTAATAATGACAATCTAAACGGACTTGTTGTAACGACGCCACCGTAATGCCAAGACAGGCGTTTTGCTGAAAAAACTGCTGAAGTACGCTTCTGGGACCAATTTTCTTATTAATAATGACAATCTAAACGGGTTTGTTGTAACGAAAATCGGAGAGAGGTGCTGAGGACTATCTCTTATTAGTAATGACAATCTAAACGGGTTGATTGGTGTTCGAATGATCTAGAAAACCGTGCGTAAGATTGTGCTGGAGGCTCTCGAATCGAGGGGTATGGGCTCTAACAGGGGTCTGCGATGGGGGCCAAAATCACAATAGATAATAACCACGCAGCCGCTCAGATTGTGATTTGAAGAATAAATGGCCCTGGCTCGGGACATTTGCGTATTAGTAATAACAACCTAAACGGGCATGTGGTGAATGGCATCAAAAAGGGCAGGCTGGCCGCCTTGGAAGACCAGCAGGACTAATGACAATCTCAACGGCATTATGGTTAATAGATAGGATATAACAATGTACGATCCAGCTACCCCTCAACGCGATGTGCATCCAATCCACGGCAATTTCCAACAGGCGATCGGGGCTATGGAAGACATCCGTCAGACCGTGAAGGATGAGGCGCTTCGGCTGCGCGATGAGTACCTCGCTGCCGCCAAGGAACGCGCTGGCGGCAAGATCATCTACCGCCTCATCGACGTACGCGATAACGGCAAGGGATCGATGTCCATCGTCTGGTGCAAAGTCTTCTTCTACGACGTGCCTGGTAACAAGAAACGGCAAGGTCGTCTGCCCATATCCAAGGGGCAGGGCTCGCTGTATGCGCCAGGGCTTGTCACCCGTGGAATGGATCACTGGTTCGTTGAGCTCTTCCAGCTCTATGAACCGCAGCTCGCGGTACTTCGAGACCAGATGCTTTACGCCTCGAAGATTCGCAAGCTGCTGGTCCAGCAGCAGCGCAAGGCGCAGTCGAGCATGCCGGGGTCGCCCCTTGCGTTTCCAGAAACGGGGGTAGCGTAGGGGCATCAACAGCGGAGAACTTCCCCCTATGCATCGCCCAAGCTTCTTGATATCCAGATGGAGCAGGTCGCCGGCCTTGGGATATTCATAGCGCACCACCCCAGGGGCGGGCTCCAGCTCGGCCAAACGATGAAAGCCTGCCTGTTTGAGACGCCGTGCAACGGTACTGACGGCCACGCCAAGTAGTTGGGCGATCTGTCGATAGGTATGGCGAGATCGGCGTAGCGGGATCAAGTGTGCGACCCGGTCGCCCGAGGTCCCATGCGGGCATGAATGCGGACGTGATGAACGATCCAGCAGGCCGGACTCGCCTTCCTCGCGAAAGCGCCTGAGCCATT
>NZ_JAVSJB010000045.1:0-9548 GCF_032027545.1 Pseudomonas oryzihabitans
GAAAGTAGCAAGCCCTCTCCGGTACGGCTGACCATGCCATTTGGGCTGCAGCCTGCGTTCTCGCTTGCGGTGCCGTTAAGCTGTAGATATTCCCCGACATAGGTTCGGCCTTCGGAGAACAAGCTGTTTCCGCGCATTTGCCCTGGCGTGTAAACGTTCTTGCCGGCGTAAGCCCGGATCCAGTCGCTATCGGTCATGTGCCAGCCACCGCCCCATTTCTCGCTGTACCAGCCGGTATCCCCACGGGTCCTGAACCAGCCCGTGGTATAGGTTTCCCCTGACATGCTGGCGGTGACGCCCTGGACGTTGCCACGCGCATACATCGAGCCGGTTGTTGTGTCTCCAGTGACAGCGATATTGCCTCCGACGGTGGCACTGCCGTTCATGGACGCATTGCCCTGCAGGTACATCGAACCGGCGCGAAGGTCGCCGCCGGCGGTGACCGTGCCGTTGAGGTTCACGTTGCCCGTCGCGTTGACGTTGCGGCCAGCGTTCACATCGCCGCTGATGCTGGCGGTACCCGAGGCGGTGATGTTGGCCGCATTGTTCAGATCGTTGCCACCCATGTTAAGCGCAGTGTTCATCCGGTTCAGCTCGGGTTTTCCGGCGACAGCATTGCGGTAGAGGTAGTCATTGGCCAGGGTGCCGTCCTGCAGGAAGAGCGCGCTGGCGGTGTGACCCGCACCAGGGCTTACCCCATAGTTGCTCAGGGTCAGCGACCAGCCTCCGCGCACGCCCTGGATGATGCCCGTGTTGGCCACCGGCACGAAGCCGCCCGGGGCGCCGAGGTTCTCGGCTATCTCGCGGGTGCCCATCTCATCGATGGCTTGGCCACCGGTGGTGAGCACGATGGATTCAAGCTGGTTGGTCGCCACCCGCCTGGCCAGCACCACGAAGGTCTGGCCGAAGGCATTGGCGTCCGTGAACCCCGCGGGGAGGTAGTTGGTGTTGCGCAGCATCGCCGGGGTGATCTGCGCCGGCGTCGTGGTGCCAGCCGCGGCGTAGACGGTGGCGAAGTTGTCCTTGAGGTACTTGGCCGCCGCGTCGGCGACCTGCTTCTGCTGGTCCGCGGCGATCTGGTAATTCTGCGAGTCCATTTGATTGGCCACCAGTACCGCGGCACCGGTCATGACGGCCGCCAGGACGATCAGCCCAAAAAGCATGTCCAGGGCGATGAAGCCCCGCTGTGAGGCATAGCCGTGTGAGGTGTTCATCCCCAGAGGTCTCGTTTGAGTTGATTGTCGATGTCCTGGTCCAGCTGCGCGATGTGCCCCGCGCGGATCTTTTCGCGGATGCTGGGCCCGTCCTCCCCAGTGACCAGTAGGCTGCGCACCTTAAGGATGCGACGGTCATTGCGGGTTTCCAGCGTTTGAGCGACGACCGCTACCAGACCCTGAGCCAGGATCTCGCGAGCGTTCTTGATCTCATTGCTGGCCAGAGCCAGCACCCGCTCCAGCGCCTGGGTGGGGTTGCCGGCATGGAAGGTGGTGGCGACGAAGACACCATTGATGGCGGCGCGTACCGCTTGAACAGCGGTTGGGATGTCACGAATCTCGCCGATGAGAATCATGTCGGCGCCGGTGCGCAAGGCGCGCAGTAGGGCCTCCTCGTAGCCACCCGTGCGTCGGGACACCTGCATCTGGATGCAGCGCCCCTCGCCATGCAGACCGTTGAGGTTCGTCTCGGCCGGATCCTCAATGGCCAGCGCCGTGCCGCCGCAGGCCTGCAAGCGTGCGGCGATCAGCGAGGCGGCGCTGCTTGTCTTGCCGGTACCCATCTCGCCGCAAAAGATCACCAGTCCGCGCACCTGGTCACTGAGCATGGCGGTGGCCAGTGATTCGGGAAACCCCAGCATGTGGAAGGGGCGGATCTGGGCATTGGATTTGCGGATGATGAAGACGTCTTCCGAGAAGGCATCCTTGATCTGCGTCACCCGCAGGACGATACCGTCCTGGACCAGCGAGAATTCCGGGTCGCCGAACTCAGTTGACTTGGCCTGGCATTGCTCGCGCAGCGCCTGCAGCTCAGTGCCCCAGGCAGCCGGCGCAGATTCCCGCCGGCTACCGGAGCCGTCGAGGCCCTTCACGTCCGAGAAGTCCGGGCCGAGGAAGAGGTCGACGAAATTGGCTTGCGTGATCAGGCTCATGTGGACTCAGTAAACCGTCCAGGTCACGACGTTGCTGTCCTTGCTGCAGCCGCTGGTAGCGGTGCCCGGATCCACTTCGCCAGTGACCGCGGTTCCGCCGTTGATGGCGGTGGTGACCTTGGTGCCGCGGCTGATCTTGGTGGCCAGGGTGACGCAGGCATCCTGAGGCAGCGCGTTTTCGGTGATGGTGAAGGTCATGCCGCTCGATACCACGGTGACCGAACCGCCCCAGGCGTTGTACAGGTTGCTGCCGTTGACGCTCATGTTGGGCAGGCCCTTGCTGGCCACCAGCTGCGAGACGAGGCTGGTGCCCGACGTCCCGTAGCCGCTACTGGCCTTGAGCTTGCGGGTATTGGCGATGATGGTGCCGATGTTGGACTGCTCGTTGGTCACGTCCTGGGAGCCCATGAGGCTGCCGCCGTTGTAGATGATGTAGCCCAGGGCGACGACGGCGATGATTAGCACGAACATCATTTCCAGGCTGAAGACGCCACGCTGGCGGTGGCGCGGCGGCAGGCGCAAAGGCTGGGACTCTTTCATTTCGCTGGGCGACTCGACGTTGACGCTGACAAATGCGGGATCGATGCTGGGGGTGGGTTTGCTCATGACGGTTCCTTGGGTAGTGGATCTAGTGGTGAAGGCTGGCAACGTTGCTCTGCAGGCTGAAGGCGCCGCTGACCACCAGGAGCATCAAGAGCCCCATGGCGATGGTCGAGAAGGTGAGGAACGCCTTGGTGTAGCGCTCCACCTGCTTAAGCGTCTGCTCGATCCAGCGGTTGCTGAAGCGGTGGATGGCTTCGGAGAAGCCCTTGCGGGTCGCCAGCACACAGAGGAACTGGACGGCGGTCTTATCGGGAAACTCGTGCCCAGCTAAGCGCAGGGCCTCACCGAAGTTCTTGCCCTGATTGACGCCGTAGACGGCCGCGATCAACCGCTCACGCAGCCAGGGGGTGGCGCCGCGCTGCAGCGACTGCAAGGCCTCGATCTGATTGATGTTGGCCTTGAGCATCACCGAGATGTTGAGCAGGAAGGTGGAGCCGTGGAGGGCCTTGTAGATCGACCAAGGCGGCAGGCGATCGAGCCTGACGCGTAGTGGTCCGGTCAGGTAGGGCAGCGACCCCATGGCCAGCACGATGACGCTCAGCACCACGATTAGGGTCAGCAAGCCCCAGTTGTTGACGTAGCTGGAGACCTGGTAGAGCAGGTAGGGGATGCCGGTCCAGCCTTCGGGGTTGGAGACCCGGGTCATGGCCGGGACCATGCGCGAGGCGATGACGTGCAGCAGATAGGCCATCATGGCCCAGAGCATGATGGGGTAGACGGTCACGGACAGGATCAGGGACAGGATCCGACCGCGGGCCTCGATCATCTGCACGCAGTCCAGGAAGGCCTGAACCAGGGCGCCTGACCGCTCGCCGGCGGCGATGATTGCGGTCTCCTGGTAGGGCATCCAGCGCTGGCACGCATCGCCCAGGGACTTGCCGTTTCGCACAGCCTGACTGATGCCCGCCGTGGCCAAGGCGGTCGGGTCCCGGCGTTTTTTGCCGCCATCGCTGAAGATTGCGCGTAGCTCTTCCAGGGCATCGTCGATGCCGACGCCGTTCTCCAGAAGCGCGCAGAGGCTCTCGTAGAACTGGATGCGCTCCTTGCTACCGAATTGCTTGGCGTACCAGGCATCGGCAAAGGTCGTCCAACTGTCCAGAAGCCGACTAAGCATTGGGCTGCTCCAGGACGAAAAGCTCAAGGTCCAGCGGCCCGATGATGGTCTCGGCCATCCGGGGGTCGATCAGACCAGCAGCGACCTTGCCAATGGTGTGCTGGATCTTGGTGATCCCACCCATGTCCCTGACCCAGTAGGTTTTCGCCGCGCTGGCACCTTGGTCGCGGAAGATCTGCATGAAGCGATGGTTGGGGATAAGCACCTCGGCGACGACCGTTCGCGAGGAGACACCCATGTTTCGGCAATGCGCACACCCCGGACCCTGCAGCCTGACCTTCGTCGTATCCATGACCCGTTCCAGTCGCTCGACGAGGGCCGGGTTCAGCTGGTCGCGTTGACTGGATAGAGGCTGGGCGCAGTGCGTGCATAGCACTGGCAGTAGTGACTGGTTGATGAGGCCCGACATGAGCGCGGGGTCTGTCACCAGGCTCGGGTCGGCGCCCATGTCGATGAGCCGCTGCAGGCTCGCTACCGCGTTGTTGGTGTGCAAGGTCGAGAAGACCAGGTGACCGGTCATGCCGCCGCGAAACGCCGCCTGGGCGGTGGCCAGGTCACGCACTTCCCCATACATGAGGATGTCCGGATCCAGACGCATGGTGTTGGTGATGGCGCCGTCCCAGGTTTCGGCATGACCCAGCGGCGACTGGTTAGCCTTGATGGGATACTCAGGCGGATCTTCGACGGACAGAATATGGCGGGTGCCGTCGGTCTCGCTGTGCAGCTGATTGAGGGTGACCTGCAGGGTCTTCGATTTACCGGACCCGGTCGGACCGGTGATGAGGATGACGCCGTACGGAAGTCCGCGCAGACGATTGAGCAGCGCGATCTGATCGGCCAGAAAGCCCAGCTCATCCAGGGACTGCTTGGCTTTCTCGTCATAGAGCAATCGCAGGACCATGAGAGGCCCTTCTACCAACGGCCGAGAGGCAACCCGTGCGCCGAAGAGGCCGAGCTGAGCCACGAAGGCGTGCTTGACCCGGGCGTCCTGGCTGATCTCCGGCTGATAGTGCTCTTCGGCCACGTCGCACATGGAGTTGTAGAGCGCCGAGCAGAGCTCGCGGCCCATGCGGCTCTGGATCTGCCCGTACTCGGTCAATAGGCCATGGATGCGAAAGAGGATGTGCGTGATTTCGCGGCCGACAACAAAGTGCACGTCCGACGCGCCACGGCTGTGAGCTTCGCCAAGCAGACGGATGACCTCCTGCTGGCGAGAGGTACTGTCGAGACCACTGGTACTGGCGCCGCGGGTCGTATCGACCTGATACAGCGCCTGGATCTCGCTCAGGGTGCTGGGCACCACGCGGTAGTCCAGATCCGCACGATCCAGCTCGCCCATGAAGGCCATGACGAAGGGGTCGCGCAGATGCTGACCCGATACGAGTAGTTGAGCATGATCGGTAGGGCGTACGCCTTCCACCAGCGCCAGGAGCTGACGCAGTTCCGGCTTCACCGAGCCCCACTGGGCGCCTTCGGCAGTGAGGACGCGACGTGGCTGGAGCGGAAGTAGCTCGGTTACCAGCTCCCCCGCCAACCGTTGGCCAATAGCTTTGGGGTCACCTTCCGGCTCGTCCGTAGCGGGCTCAATGTGATTGCTCGAACTCATCAAGGTGACCTCAGGGTTGGTTGGCGGTAGGGGCAGAGCCCGGAAGGGCAATGGGGGTCGGAGCAGGCACCGGCACCGGTGCTACCGGATTCATCGGCGTGACGGTCACGGGCAGTACCGGTGCTTGGCTGGTGGCTACCGAAGCCACCGGAAAGCTCGGGGCGCGGTTGGAAAACCCCAGCGGATAGCGTTTGCCGCCGCGGCTGAGCACGACGCTGTCCAGGCTCAAGCTGGCCACGCGATACCCGCCTGGCAGGTCGGATGAGGCTAGGGAGGCATCGATCTCGAAGCCGCCTGCGTAGAGCAGGGTGGCGTGCAGCGCCTTGCCCGCGCCATAGACCAGTTTCACCACTGGCAGCTGCTCGACGGCGCCGGTCTGCTCAGCCGCGCCGCTCACCCGACTGATGGGAGCTACAACAGGCTGCGACAGGTAGCTGGGCAGAGGCGAGGTGGTAGCTTGAGTGCTAGTACCACTGATCTCACGCAGCGCCTTGGCACGCTCGCCTTGGGCCTTGTAGAGGATGGTTTCACTCTGCACTCGGGAGAGCTCGCCAACGGTGATGCCATCTGGATCACCCTGTTTGGTGGCATCGGCCCAGGCCGGGACGGCCAGCGTCAGCATCAGGGCGCCGATCGCGGCGAGAGAGAGGTCATTTGACATAGAGGTCACCGGTCACCGACCAGGCCAGCTGATCGCTCTGTAGAAGGGTCTTGATCTCGCGCAGTCGCAGGCCTTGGTGTGGCACGTCCTTGAGGACGATGTCCGGCGGCAACGCGGTGTTGAAAGTCAGCTCGAAATGCTTGAAGTCCGGGGGCGGCGGCGCGGGGGGCGCCGGCTGGCCAGGCATGGCCTGAGGCGTCGGAATGACTACCGGGACTTCCTTGATGGTCGGTGCCAGGCCTTGGCCATGCAGCCAGGAGGTCAGATCGGCCAGCGCCGGCGTGGCCTGCAGCAGCTCATCGTCGCCCGCTAAGGGTGGCTCGAAGGTGAGCTTGAGAGCGGCGCCATTGCCTTCATCGAAGAAGGCCGGCTCATCAGCGAAGTGACCACGCGTGGCCACGACAAAGGCCGACGCCGTGCTGTTACCGTCGCGCTTGTAATTGGTCGACAAGAGCACCCCGTCGCACTGGGCCGAGGTGAAGAGCCATCCAGCGATGGAGAGTGGGAGCCGGTCGATAGCGCCGTTGCAGGTCAGGAGAAAGTCCGGCACGCCTGGCCGCTTCGCCCAAGGATGTTCCAGGGCCTGAATGGTCTGTTGCTCCTTGGAGCGCTCGTTGATCGCTTGCAGCTCGGCCTGGCGCGCGGCCTCGGCCGCGACGGCGGCGAGCCGCCTTTGCTCGCGCTTGTGCGCCTCCCACTGGCTATAGCCGATGACGCCGGCCGCCACGACAAGTCCAATGACTCCCACGCGGATCCACTCGCCCTTGCTCATCCCGAATGCGAGGGGCTTGAGGGCGTAGTCGCGCTTCAAATTGCCAGGCTGCAATAGTTCTTCGATGTCGAGCGGCTTGCCGCCCTGGCCGAACTCAGTCGGCAGGTAGGTCTCATCGAAGGTCAGCGCGCGGCTTTCGAGCTGGGCGACCTTGCGCTGGATCTCGGTTGCCGAGCCCACCAGGTCGTAGCCCGGGATGACGGCGCCGTCGATCACAGCTACCAGAGCATAACGGGGCTCATCGCCAGGCACCTGCCAGGCGGCCAGCCAGGATTGGCCCAACTGTCCGGCCAGCGCCGCAGCCAGGGAGTACATACCCTTCATGGCGCCGGCGCTGCGAGCGACGAAACCGGCCTGGATGACATTGGGCGTGCGGCGGATGGCGACGATGTCCATCTTGTGCAGGCGGCCGTACTCCCGGGCTTCCTTCATGTACCCGGTCAGACTGCCTAGCGGATGCCATTGCAGGCCCGACACGAAGCTCTTGCCGTGGTAGGTCAGGATCTGGGCGGTTTGCGCCGGCGCGACCGGTGGGATACTGGCGAGGGCCATGTCGTCACCCCGTCACGATCGGGGTGATCAGCACCACCAGGACGCTGTGCCCCGAGGTCCGCGTGCGGCTGCCGCCGAGGCCAAAGAAACTGGGATCACCGACCCCGGTCTTCGTCGCGTTCTCGTTGAGCTCTTCGAAACCGGACAAGATCAGGGTCTGGCCACTGCGCAGCTTGACCTTGGGCGACAGCGACTTGGCGTCATAGTCGGGTAGCTGAACGCTGGAGCCGTTGCTCGTGAAGGTCTGGAAGGACGGCTTGCTGCTCATGTTGATCGATACCATGAGCAGCATCTCGTCGTGATCGAGCACGCGCGGCAGCAGCGTCATGTTGAAACCGCTGGTGATGGTGCCGGGCGTCAGCGAAGTGCTCGATCCCACCGAGGCGGTGGTCGTCGTCGAGCTGGAGGCGAGGTAACCCTGGACGTTGCCGATCTGCAGCGGTGCCGGCTGCAGGTTCAGGGTGGTGACTGAGGGCGACCTGACATTGGAGACGCGGCCCTGCTCGGCTAGCGCCTGGACGATGGCGTTGGAGCCCGCCCAGGCGGAGTTGGCGGTGTCGACGATGCCGACGGAAGCCGAAGTAGCGCTGGTGCTGATGCCGGAGACGGTGTTGGAAAGCGACAGGCCCCACTTGGTATTCAGGGACTTGTAGACCGCCGCCCAATTGAGCCCGAGCTGGTCCGTGTCGGTCAGCGTGACCTCGAAGACCTTGACGTTGAACAGCACCTGCTGAGTGATGGCGCGGTTGGTGGTGTTGAGGTAGGCCTCGACCCGCGAGATCACCTCAGGGCGATCCGTGACGGTCAGGGTCCCGGTGGAGGGAGCCAGATACATCCGCCCGGCCGGGGCGACGCTGAGCATCGCCTTCACGTTGTTCTGGATGTCCTGGAGGATTGAGGACTCCAGGGTCACGGTGGTGCTCTGGTTGCTGCCCGAGTCGCCCGAGACGCCGGAGCTGGTGCTCGATCCGCCCGAATTGCTACCGCTGGTGCCGGCGGCGGTGGCCATTCCGGATTTCACGGTGCTGGCGATGACCTGCTTGTCGCCAAAGGACCAGACGTCGAAGACCCGCGTCTCGAAATAGCTGATCCGCACGGCGCGCTCGACGGGCGAGTAGCGCCATCCCAAGCCCAGGCGCGCGGTGACCTCATCGAGCAGGCCGGAGGCCTTGCCGCTGTACTTGAGGCCGCTGACCTGGCTGCCGCCGCCCAGGCTGGTGAAGTCGGAGGCGCGATACCCCGAACCAGTGGAGCTCGCGGCGGCGCCCATTGTCGCTGGGTTAGTGATGACGCCTGCAGGCAGTAGACCTGCCAGGCTATCCGGGCTGGGATTGCCGATCGGCGCCGGTGCGGTGCTGGCCGGTTGTGCGCTGGGCGCAGCGGCATTGGGGTTCAGTGCATCGGGCGAGACCAGCACGGCTATACCGCACTGGCTGGTGATGTACTGGGCGATCTCGGTGATGCCGACGCTGCCGGACGGACGATAGCTGAGCTCGCAGTCCAGCGCGGATGGCATGCCACGTTTGGCCACCACCGGCTGTGTCGAAACCCAGGGTTTGTCGCTGAACACGACGGTCTCGCGCTTGGGCTGTTGCTGCTGGTTACGCAGCAGGGCCGCATATTGGCTGGCCATGGCGGCGTCGTTCTCGGCGCGCTGTGCCGATTCGTCTACCCGCTGCACTGAGCAGCTGGCAAGCAGGAGCGCCGCGGCCAGGGCGCTCAGGCGAAGGGGGCGGGTCATGACTTCTTCCTCTCGGACACATGAACGATGCGCTGGCTGGAGTTGCCATCGACGATGAAGGAGCGCCGAGCGCCATCGTAGAGCGGAAAGACCTGGGCAACGGCTTCGGCAAAGGTGCCGCGGAAGTGCAGGGCGGCCTCGATGGGGTAGTCCAGGTCAACGGGCTCCCAGACCACTTGCCAACCCGCACGCTTGGCCCAGGCCTCGACGGACTGACGCAGGGTGCTGCCAATCGGCGCATCCCACGTCTGAGTCATGGCAGAGGCTGGCTCGGTCAGTCGGACCGAAGGCAAGGTGTAGGCGCTGCCCACTGTGGGCAACGGCTTGGCTAGTGCGACGGCTGCGGTAGAGGG
>NZ_JAVSJB010000046.1:0-9104 GCF_032027545.1 Pseudomonas oryzihabitans
CGGCTCAGGGCGCGTGGTGACTGGGGTTGAGGCGGTTTTGGCTAGCATTGAGAGGCTTCGTTTGTAGCACTGTTTTGCCGTGTTTTTGCTGGTTTTTCGGAGGTCAGTGCTAAATTTAAGCACTACGGAAAAACTTTTAGCACTGGACGGCAAATGGGCACGATTACACGGCGGGAAACCAAGAAGGGCGTGAGGTATACCGCCCAGATCAGGCTGCGCCGCGAAGGAGTCATAGTCTACCAAGAATCCCAGACCTTCGAACGGAAGCAGACCGCACAGGCCTGGATTCGCAAGCGGGAAACGGAGCTGGCCCAGCCGGGTGCCTTGGCGCGGGCCCAGCGGCAGGGCGCGACGGTTCGCCAGATGATCGGCAGGTACCTGGAGCAGTACGGCGGCGCGCTTGGCCGGACCAAGGAGGCGACGCTGAAGGCCATCGGCGGGACCTGGCTCGGGGATCTGCAGGACCGCGAGCTCACCAGCCAGCGGCTGGTGGAGTATGGCCAGTGGCGGATGGGTGCCGAGGGCGGTGGGGTGCAGGCGCAGACGGTGGGCAATGACCTTTCGCATCTGGCGGCGGTGCTGTCGATCGCCAGGCCGGCGTGGGGGTACGAGATCGATCCGCACGCCATGGGCGACGCCCGCCGAGTGCTGAAGAAGATGGGCATGGTCAGCAAGAGCAAGGAGCGCGACCGGCGGCCGGAGCTGCGGGAGCTGGACCTGCTGCTGGAGCACTTCTTCGAGATGCAGCAGCGCCGGCCGGCGTCGATCAACATGCCCAAGGTGATCGCCTTCGCCATCTTCTCCACGCGCCGCCAGGAAGAGATCACGCGTATCCGTTGGGACGACCTGGACGAACGCCGCCAGGCGGTGCTGGTGCGCGACATGAAGAACCCCGGGCAGAAGATCGGCAACCATGTCTGGTGCCACCTCCCGGACGAGGCCTGGGCGATCCTGCAGTCGATGCCGCGCGAGTGCGCGGAGATCTTTCCCTACAACGGCGACTCGATCTCGGCGTCGTTCACCAAGGCCTGCCAGTTCCTGGGCCTGCAGGATCTGCGCTTCCACGACCTGCGGCACGACGGCGTCAGCCGGCTGTTCGAGATGGACTGGGACATTCCGCGGGTGGCCAGCGTCTCGGGCCATCGGGACTGGAACTCACTGCGGCGCTATACGCACCTGAGAGGCCGGGGCGATCCCTATGCGGGATGGCCCTGGTTGGAGAGGATCATCGCGGCGCCGGTGACGCTCGGCGCGCGCGTCCCGGGCTAGCGTGCCCGGTTGTGCAGCTTGTCGTTCTCGCGGACGGCCCGCTCGTGCTGCAGATCCAGATAGCGGGCGAGGTCCGCCAGGTGGACGCCCTGGACGGCTTTCTGGCTGTTCTCGATCCGCACCAGCGGTAGGTCGATCACGCCGGCGATGATCTTGCTCCGCAGCTTGGTGGGCGTCAGGTGGCTGAAGTAGTCGGTGCAGAGGCGCTCCAGCGGAACCACCGCCGCGCCCTGGTACTGGGCCATGAGCAGGAAGAGGGTGTTCATCGGTCACACCTCCAGCGGCAGTTGCTGATGGTCCTTGCCCAGCAAGGCCGGATCCGGCATCGGCCTGCCGACCAGACTGCACAGGTCGCGCAGCTCGGCGATCAGGAGCTGGCGGGCGAAGGCGTCCTTTGTGCCTACCAGCTGCTGGGTGAGCTTGGCGATCTGCCGGGAGTAGGCGGCCCGCTGTGGGCCGGGGACGATGCCGAAGAAGCCCTGCTTGCGGATGGCGGGTAGTACCTCTTTGCAAACCCATCCAGCAAACACCTGTGCCTCCGGTTTACGAGAGGCGAAAATGGTCTGATAGACAGCGGGTTCTGAGATGAAAATGACCTCCTGACCCCCGCCACGCGTCTGGCAGTAGCATACCCCTCGCCACTCTTCGGGGATGTTTTTCAGACTGCCCGATGCACCTTTCCAGACGATGCCAAGCACCTCGTAGACATCCTTGGCACAGAACCAGACCTCCCCATCCCCACCGATGGCGGTACGGACATCGCGCTCGGCGAACTGGAAGGCATTGCTGATGAGATTGAGGTTGTTCATGTTCAAGCCCCTTTACCGGTGTGCTGCTGGGCCGGCTTGGCCAGAGCGGTGTTGATGACCTCGGCGTCTTGCTGGGTGAGGGCGCCAAGGGCGTTGGCCATGCTGGCCAGGGCCAGCAGGTGGATGCGGTCGCCGAGGGTGTGGCTGACCTGGTAGCGGATCAGGGCCTCGCCGAGTAGCACGGTGGCCCTGATCCGGCGGACCAGGGGTGGGTGGAGCGTGATAGGCTGGTGCGTGCTGCTGCTCTGGGTCATTTCCATGATGAGTCTCCAGGTGGTGGTAGGGCCCGGGGGAGTTGCCGCTCCTCCGGGCTTTTTCGTTTCCGCGCTTTGGCCCGCGCGGGGAGGGAATTCGAAGCCGGTCATGCTGGGCCCACTGGGTTGGCGAAAACCCAGCAGCGGACCTTGTCCGGGCGGGTGTCCAGGGGGTTGGCGCGCCGCTGGTTCTTGCGGATGCGGCTGGTGATGACCTTGTTGTCCAGGTAGCGGAATTGGCGGCTGTCCTTGAGCAGCTCGCGCAGGGTGCTCAGGTCGGCCAGGCGCTGGCGGTGCTCGGCGGCGCGCTCGATGAACTCGTTGAGGTTGATGGCGATGACGCTGTCGTCATCGCTGTGGTTGACGACCGGGTCGCTGCTCATGGATTCAAGGTAGTCGTAGACCTGCCAGAATTCGGTCACGACCGGGTTGTCCGCGCTGATGGCAGCCTGGCGCTCCAAGGCGATACGAACCATGGTCCGCTGGGTCTGGCGCACCATGCCCTCGGGGATGGCCACCACGAGGCAGAGGCAATCGAGCTGGGCCAGCATCATGGCGTGGTTCTTCACGATCCGCTCGATGCGCAGGTGCCCGACCAGGTCACTCTGGCAGCTCGGGCAGTGGTGATCGCCTACGCCGAGGCGAGCGCCGCAGCAGAAGCAGGTGTCGCCCAGGCGGCGGAGCTTGGCTTCGTACTGCGGGAAGGCTTCATGGAAGCGGGCCAGCACCTCGGCCTCCTTGCGGGTGGCCAGCAGCAGGAAGTGGCTCAGGGCATCGCCGTCCAGGCGGCTCAGGGTGTCGGCCGCGGCGCGGCTCTCATCGGTCAGTACCGGCCGGGTGAAGTGCAGCTTTACGATCCGGGTGAGGATGGCTTCGGAGGCGCTCACCGGGGCGTTCTGGCTGATGGCGATGGTGCCGCGGAAAGGGGGCTCGTAGGTTTCGTTGCCGGCGGTCTTCATGCCGCGGGTGCGCAGGGTGCCGCCGCCGAAGAAATCTTTCAGTTCGTCCCAATCGAAGCTCTTGGCGTGGGCTTTCTCGGGGTCGTTGCGATCGCCCTCGATGAGCACGATGGGCATGCCGGCGACCTGGCCCATGGCCCGGCTGCGGCCGGCGGTGGAGGACTTGGAGGGGTCGAAGCCTTCGTAGCCGGCGCGGCCGAACAGCTTCCAGAGGAAGGTCAGCAGGGTGGTCTTGCCGGCGCCGGCTTCACCGGTGGCTTCCAGGAAGGGGAAGGACTGGTAGCGGGCGCGGATCTGCTCGGCGAACAGCGAGCCGAACCAGAAGGTGAGGGCGGTCAGGCCATTGGCACCAAAGCACGTCCAGAGCAGCGGCAGCCAGTCGCTGCGGTAGTCGCCGGCGGTGGGGTTGGGCTTGAGGCCGATAGTCTTCTGCAGGGTCTTGAGGCGCAGCTTGCCGAAGTCGAAGTAGTCCTCGTCGTTGACCTGGTGCAGCTGGCCGTCGCGCACCGCCAGGTCGCCGAAGACGTAGCAGCCGTGCTCGCGGCTGTAGCCGACGTAGTCGATGGTTTCCACGGTCTTCAGGCCGAACAGCTGGTCCTTCATGATCTTGTCGAGCTGGGTGCCGCTGCCGGTGAAGACGGCGCCGGCGGCCATGCTGAGCAGGCGTTTCTTGAATTCGCTGGCGGCGGCGACCTGGGCGCCGGTGAAGGTGTTCTTCACCGCCGGGCCGTCGTGGGGAAACTCGACGCGGAAGTAGTACCAGGACTCGTCGGTGATCTCGTTGCGCTGGAAGTACAGCGCCTGGGGCGCGCAGTTGGCGATTTCCACCACATTGCCGGCGAGGCGCATGGCCTTGTCGCGCTGTTGCTTGCTGGTGAGCTGGCGATCCTCGTCGCGCTCGGATTCCTCGAGGTGGGCCAGGGCCTTGTTGTATTTGTCCAGGTCGAGCTTGAACCAGTAGAGGCGGCTCTCGAAGGTGAAGTGGAATTCGTGGCGCTCGCGCCATTCGTACATGAGCACCGCCTTCTCCGCGGCGGTGTCGGCCAGCAGCAGGGCGCCGTGGTAGCGAGCTTCCTTGAGGTCCAGATCGCGGCGATGCTCACGCTTGGCCGGGTCCGGCTCGAAGGTCCAGCGCTGATGCAGGTCGTTCCAGTCGACCTTGCGGCTGCCCGGCTGAGGGATCTGCGCGGCCTCGCAGGCGAAGCCCAATTCGCGGGCCTGGCGGGCCCAGCGGCGGGTGTAGCGGTGGGCGCCAGGCTCGTTATCCAGGGCCCAGACCAGCTTGGGCAGATTGCCCGCCCGGGCGGTGAGCAGGTAGTTGAGCGACTGTTCGGGATAGGCGTTGCTGCTCATGGCCGAGACGGCGGCGATGCCGTGGTGCAGCAGGGCGATGGCGTCGAAGATGCCCTCGACGATCCAGAGCTCCTTGACCGTCTGCAGGTTGAGGCTCGGCGGACACCACCAGACGCCGCGGTAGCTGGCGCCGGGCTGAAAGCGCGCCTTTTGCTTGCCGAAGCGGGCCGGGCGGTCGATCAGGCGCTCCCAGTAGCCGCCCTTGTCGAGCCTGAACCTCACGGTCGCCGAGCCGAGGCCCTGGGCGCGGTCCCAGTAGGTCTCCTGGCTGTACCAACCCTTGATCAGGCCCAGGTCGAAGCCGCGGGCGAACTGCAGGTAGCCGTCGGCGCTGGCGGCCGGGGCGTCGGCGCTGGGCTTGAAGCGCTCGGACCAGTCTTCGAACAGCTCGCTGAACAGCTCCTTGACGTGCCAGCTCTGGCCGCACTTGGCCTCGCGACCGCACTTCACCACCCAGGGGTTGGTGTGATCGGTGAACAGCTCGCGCTTGTGGCAGGCGGGACACTCGCCCTTACGCAGGTACTTGGTGCCGCTGATGCGCTGCATGCCGAGTTCCCGCTCGAGGCGCTGGAGCACGTCGGCGCGGAGCTGCTGATCCATCTGACGCATGCTCAGAACTCCGCCGGCTGGCCGGTGCCAAGTTCGCGTATCAGGCGCAGATCACCGTAGCCGTGACGTTCAGCATCGGTGGCCAGGACGTTGAGGGCACGGGCCAGTTCGCGCAGCTCGGCGGGGGTCCAGAAGCCCATTACGCCCAGGACGCCGTCGTTGGAGACGACCAGGGGCTGGCCGCCGGTGCGGGTGAGGGTGACGTCGAGTCGGCGGCGCATCAGTTGGCCTCCTGGGCGGCAAGCTGGGCGCGGATCTGCGCGGCGGTCTGGTCGGCGGCAAGCAGTGGCGGATAGCGCCGCAGGATGGCGGTGCGGCGGCTGGTCCAGTCCTCGATGCGGGTGAAGCGAGGCTCCCACTGGTGCTGGCGGATGGTGTGGTCGACACGGCTCTGCAGCCAGTTGGCGTAGCTCTCGGCGAGCTCCGGTGGCAGGTCGATCTGGACGGACAGGGTGCTGGGCATGGTGGTTCTCGCTGCAAGAGGGCGCAGTTCACCCCTACCCACGCAACGGCGGGCATAGGGCGGGTCAGTCAGGGGTTAGCGGGTGGAGGAGTGGGCGCCGGGGTCTTCGTCGATCAGGGCGTCGAAGATCTCCAGTACCGGTACGCGATAGCGGAGGCCGGTGGCGGGGTTGACCAGGACGGCGGTGTCGCCGGTGCTGGCGTCGATGTCGAGGAAGCGGTGGCCCTTGAGGGCTTCGAGTTGGTCGTGGGCCCGCGCGACCAGGCGTTCGGCGGTGGTTCGCTGAACTCCCAGGGTCTGGAGGTTCTCCACGGCGCGCTGGAATAGGGCCTGGCTCTCGCCGAGGTACTGGTCCTCATGGCGCCGGAGGAAGCCCAGGGCGGCGGCCTGCATGGTCTCGAAATAGTCGGTGGGGTGGTGTGTCGTGGTCATGACGCGAGGTCCTCTCTCATGAGTTGCGGAAGGTCTTCCTGGTCGGCTTCCAGCAGGTCCAGCTGCTGTTCACCCTTCTTCTGCGCGGCGAGGTGTTGGTTGTAGCGGTAGACGTGCGCCGCCATACGCACGTAGTCCTCGTTTTGCATGGGCAGCTGGGACGGTGGCGAGCCCGGTAGGCCGCTGCGGTTCGCGGCATGGGTCAGCTCGGTACGGCCCCAATAGCTCTGGCTGCAGGGCACGAAGTCGCATTGGTACAGCTCGCGCCGCATGAAGATGTGTTCGTACCAACTGGTCCGGCAGATCAAAGGGGCGCCGCAGATTTCGCAACGAAACCGCCCCTTCTTCGTCTTGCCAAAGAGCTTCCACAGAAACTGCATCGTGACTCCCACCGCTCACGCGGCTCCGGCCTGGCCGGGTTCTGGCGCTCCGCGCCGACTACTTACCTGCCACCCTGGCAGGTCGTACGGGATTCAGGTGTTACGGCTAGCTGGGCTTCCCGCCGGGCTTGCTGACATGGAGCGTGACGACCGCATGCATCTCTGCGGCGCTACCGGCCATGTAGTGACGGTGGGCGGCCAGCAGACTGACTACCTCCTTCTCGTCGATCACGCCGTCTTCCAGCGCCTGGGCGATCAGTTGGTTCAGCCGTCCGCGCCTGACTGCCGTCTCAACGCTACGGGCGTAGAGATCGACGTTGTCCAGGTCGTCTACCTCGGCCTGGCGGACGAAGAAGCCGCCGTATTGCCCGGCCAGATAGTCCACCAGGTGGGTGGTGCCGGTCTCTTGCTCGAGCAGCCGAATCTGCTCATCGGTGAGCGGGCGGCTGCCGGCGGTCTCGTAGGCGTGGTTGTCGAACTTTTTGAGCGGCAGGCCGAGGCGGGCGGCGGCGCACTCTCGGCCGCCCGGATAGGCGCAAATCACCGCGCTGACGACCTGGCGACGGGTCTCTAGGGCTGGGCGTTTCATCTTCCAGTTTCTCCCTGGGCCGTGCGGCCATAGTGTTGCGCCGCGGTGGTAGCAGGGATCTCGCCTTGCTTGATGCCGAGCAGAACTGCGGCTCGGTGCGCCTCACCGCGCAGGCACTTCTTTTGCCCGTTAAGTACCGCGTAAACGGTACTGGGCGTAAGTCCATTTTGGAGCGCCCAGCCCTTTGCGCTCAAACCAAGACGCTTCAGGCGATCGCGTGCCTGGGTGCAAGCTTGCTCAGTCGGGTATCCGTTCGGCATAGTTCGGCTTCGTGTGATTGTGTGTGGTTTCGTGTGAATCCGCTGATAGTTTTTCCCCTTATTTGGTGAGTGTCAAGGGCGCAATGGATGATATGTGGGGAATTGGTTCCCGGCTGCGTGAAGAGCGCTTGCGACTCGGGCCTAACCAAACAGATTTTGGCGCTTCCCTCGATGTGGGGAAAAACACTCAGTACGCGTACGAAAAAGGGGAAAGAGCGCCAGATTTGCTCTATCTCCTGAAGGCAAAACGGATGGGTGTCGACATTTGGTATGTCATGACCGGAGATCGTATGCCTGCGGCAGAATCCACTTTGACCCCAGACGAACATGAGGTCATTACCTATTTCCGGGGAATGTCTGAGAAGAGCAAAGACGCTGCACGCCGCGTGGTCTTCGGACTAGCCGCTGCGGACGGCGCACTGGATTCCGGTAAGGCGTAAGCCGTACCGGCCCTGGCCATGAGGGCCAGGAAGCATGGATATCAACAAGGAGCAGTTCCATGACGATGCATCTTGGCGTAATAGCGCGCCGCCTCTCCCTGGCCAGCATTCTGGCCGCCTCACTCTTTCCTCTCTGGGCTCAGGCCGAAACCATCACCGGCAGGGTGGTAGGTATCTCGGACGGAGATACCCTCACGCTGCTAACGGCTGACAAGCGCCAGCTCAAGGTCCGTCTGGCCGGGATCGACACGCCTGAGCGAGCGCAGCCCTATGGCTCCCGTGCTCAGCAGCAACTGTCTGCATTGGCGTTTGGCAGGCAAGCCGAGCTTCAAGTGCAGGACACTGATCGCTACGGACGCACGGTTGCCCGGGTGATCGTCGGTGGGCAGGACGTGAACCGCGAGATGGTCCGCGAGGGTGCTGCTTGGGTGTATCAAGCATACAACCGCGACAAGGCCCTGTTGGCCGTTGAGGCTGATGCCAGGGCCCAAAGGCGCGGTCTATGGGCGTTGCCGGAAGCAGAGCGTGTGGCTCCCTGGGACTGGCGAAAGACAGAGCGTACCGGGCAGACAATCAATCTCGCTGCCAAGCCAACCAAGGCTGAGAGTAGTAACAGTTTCAGTTGCAGCGGCGGTAAGAAGTACTGCAAGGAGATGAGCAGCTGTGCAGAGGCTCGCTTCTATCTCGAGCAGTGCGGTATGAGCCGGTTGGATCGGGACAAGGACGGTATTCCGTGTGAGAACGTCTGTGGTGGTTGATGACTAGGCGGATGCAGAGAAAGGCCCAGCCTTTAGCTGGGCATTCTGTCTCAGCAGGCGTGCAAGGGTTGGCGACCTATGTCACAGGATGTACTGTACTTAAGTACAGTACTTCGAGATTGGTGTAGCCATGGAACAGGTGAGTTTGACCCCTTCATCCCTTCGAAAACGGCACAAACGCTACCGTCGGCTGGCGCGGCGCGAGGTCGAACTATTGGATGCCTTCCGGCAACTGTCGGACGTCGATCAGGAGCGCATGCTGCTGATCATACGGGGCATCGCTTGGGCCAATGGGCCGCTCCCTTCCAAAGTCTGAACAGCGGGGTACGCATGCAAGAACGTAAATTCGCTGTGGTTCGGATCGATCAGATCCACGAGATCGTTGCACCAATAGTCGAGGCCCGATTGCATGCCTTAGGATTTGAGATTCAAGGGCCGCTGCATTGGCTGCGCAGCGATGACGCTCCTATTCGCCAGATTTTCTGTCTGAGGCAATGGAAGGGCGATGCGCTGGCTCCCGCATGGGGAC
>NZ_JAVSJB010000047.1:0-7119 GCF_032027545.1 Pseudomonas oryzihabitans
TCTCAGCCTGACCCTGGGCGGCACCTACCAGGGCGCCGGGCGCCTGAGCAGCGGCAACGACTTCACCCTGGGCGCCGGGCAAGTGCTGCTGGACAACCCCAATGCCCGCCTGACGGCTGGCAGCGGCACCACCACCTTCAACATCGGCGGCCTGCTGCGTAACCAGGCGCGCATCACCTCGGCAGGTAACTTCACCCTCAATGCCGGACAAGTCGTCAACCAGGGCACCCTGGGCGCCTCAGGCAACCTCACGATCAACACCCCGAGCCTGACCAACCAGAACAGCAGCCTCATCTTTAGTGGAGGCGATATGGCATTCGGGGTGAATGACTTCACCAACCGCTATGCCGATGTGTATAGCTTGGGTCGTCTGCTAGTCGCTCGTGATAGCTCAGCTACTCAGCGTGCCAGCCGCTTCAAAAATATATCCGCGACGATGGAAAGCGCAGGCGATATGACACTTCGCGTGGATGAGATAATCAATCGTAAGGATATTCTAAATTATAGTGAGCAATTCATTTCTGGTGACATAGCCTACGAGTGCCTTAACTGTAAAGGCAGGCACTACGACCTGTATTATTATGTCACTCAAAAACTGAAAAGAGTTATTAGCGCTGACTCGCGGAGCGCCTCCTTACTCTCTGGGGGAGGTCTCCAGGCTGAT
Organism: Pseudomonas oryzihabitans; assembly: GCF_032027545.1. Lineage (GTDB taxonomy): Bacteria > Pseudomonadota > Gammaproteobacteria > Pseudomonadales > Pseudomonadaceae > Chryseomonas > Chryseomonas oryzihabitans_F. The sequence goes on from NZ_JAVSJB010000047.1 coordinate 665, forward strand.
AGTAATAACTTTAGCAATAAATACAGTGTTATCAGTGCTTCTCGCGATATCGATATTCGGACAGGTAACTTCGAGAACACTGGTGCTGCTGACTCGGTAGTGGAAAGATTTCTACAATACCGCAATCCAGATGATTCCGAAAGTAAAGATGTTTTTTACTCTTTGATTGGAGAGGGTGGGGCTGTTAATGAATATAATAAGTATATGGCCGAGAGGAAGCACCGCTATTTAGAGACTGTTCGTCTTGGTGGGAGAGATGGCGGTACGGAAACTCGATTTCTTAATAGAAATGAACAGGTTGTAAACGAGTCGAATCCTGACTACTCACCTTCTAGGCAGGTGGCTCTGCCTGGCATATTTTCCACCTATACCCAAGTAGATTCCCGAGAGACCGTTACCAGTACCGGCGCCAGCGCAATGGCGGTAGTGCAGGCCGGCGGCAGTGTCCGTATCGAGGCGTCGCAAAACCTTTCCAATGGCCTCGTACAGCAGGGCATAGGCGTACAGCGTGGGGGTAATCGCACGCAAAATACCCAGGTTCCGGGCGTTGCGGTTCAAACGACGGTTACCTTTAACTCCCAACTACCTCCAGATCTAGCCCAGCAACAAGTTAACCCCACCACGCTCCCCGGCTTCTCCCTGCCTACAGGCCAAAACGGCCTATTTCGTCTCAGTAATCAGCAGGGCGGTGAGGCGGAGCTAAAGACCGTTACTCAGACGGAAGGGGTACGCAGCACTCAGGTCGCTACTGTCGATAAGGCCGCCATTCAGATAGCCAAATACACAGCGGGGCGTAGTGGCGACGCTATCCAGCAAGTGTTGAGTACCCAAACAGGCAACGTTTCGCCGCTGCGCGCCGAGAAAGTTGTAGGCACGACGGCCATGCCGAACCAGTTAGCAGGGGATGCTATATCTGTAGCGAGCGCCTCCTCTGAAGCTGCGATGTACTCGCCGATAGCCGTAGTCGGCAAGATGAGCGATGACCGTCTTGCGAAGGGCACTGGTGGAGAAATTGCTGCCAGAGGTATCGAGCCAAGCGAAACGCTGGTGGCCCTTCCCAGTACGGTGGGTAGCTATCTTCCCCACCGCTACCTGGTGGAAACCAACCCGGCGCTGACCGACCTCAAGCAGTTCATGAGTTCGGACTACCTGCTGGACAACCTCAACTACAACCCCGACACCAGCTGGAAACGCCTGGGCGATGGACTCTACGAACAGCGGCTGATCCAGCAAGCCATCGTCCAACGGACCGGACAGCGCTTCATCGCCGGCTTGAGCAGCGACGAAGCCCAGTTCAAGTACCTGATGGACAACGCCCTGCAGAGCAAGCAGGCGCTAGGCTTGAGCGTGGGCGTGAGCCTCACCGCTGAGCAGGTCGCGGCCCTGACCCATGACATCGTCTGGATGGAAGACCAGATCGTGAATGGCGAGCATGTGCTGGTCCCCGTGCTCTACCTGGCCAACGCCAATAACCGCTTGGCGCCCAACGGCGCGCTCATCCAGGGCAGCGACGTCACCCTGATCGCCGGCAACGACTTGACCAACGCCGGTACCTTGAGAGCCACCAACAATCTCACAGCTACCGCCACCAACAACCTGGTCAACAGCGGTCTGATCCAGTCCGGTGATCGGCTGAGCCTGACCAGTACCACGGGCGACATCAGCAACCGCGCCGGGGGCATCATCGCCGGTCGGGACGTGAGCTTGGACGCGACTCGTGGCGATATCCTGAATGAGCGCACCCTTACCACTCATACGGCCAGTTACGAGGGGAGATCATTACGCCAGGACTATGTGGATAACGCCGCTCGAATCGAGGCCGCCAACGACCTGACACTTAGCGCAGGACGAGACATCAGCAATATCGGTGGTGCGCTAAGCAGCGGTCGGGACTTGACCCTGCAAGCAGGCCGCGACCTGAAGATAAGTAGTGTTGAAGCAGAAAATAGGACTGCCTATGGTTCTAATTATCTAGTTTCCACAACGAATCAGCTAGCGGGTACGGTTCAGGCAGGACGCGACCTCTCCTTGGAGTCGACGCGAAACATCGAGGTCACCGCTAGCAATCTTTCGGCAGGCCGTGATGCATCTCTTTATACCTATGAAGGCGACATCACGCTGACGTCTGCTGCCAACCGGTCCGATTCGATCGCACGCAGCAAAAAGACAGGTACTGAAACCCATAACGTCACCCAGCAATCAGCGACACTGGTCGCTGGGAGAGACGTTTCCATAGATTCTGGAAGGGATCTGGGTGTGATTGGTAGCTCGGTAAAAGCGGGTGCTGACGTCATCCTGAACGCCGTGCAAGACACCACCATCGCCGCCGCCAAGGACGAAAGCTCCTATTCTTATTTCAAGAAGAAGAAAGGCTCTTTTGGCAAGCGCAGTATTACCGAGCAAGGGAGCTATGACAGTACCAATGTCGCCTCCGTCATTGAGGCTGGCAATGATCTGACCATCAACGCCAGCAAAGCCGACGATGGAAGCATCAGCCTTGATGGTGGACGTAATGTCACTGTAATCGGTAGCCAGCTGCGTTCGGGCAATGACCTCCTGCTTGGTGCCACCCAAGACGTCAACATCCTGTCTGGTAGCGAAGAGCACGGTGCCTATAGCAAGAAGACCAAATCAGGATCATTCGGTCTTTCGAAAAGCGGGAAAACTGCGCTCGAAACCTCGACTACCCAGATCAGTAGCGAACTCGAAGCAGGGCAAGATACCGTTATCGTCGCCGGAAACGACGTCAAGGTACGAGGCAGCAACGTGAGTGCCGGCCGCGATGCGGAATTGCGTGCCGGGGTTGTGACTGAGACGGGCGATGTCACCCTGGGCAGTACCAGCGACAGCCAGTACACCTACAACGAGCAATACAAGAAGAAGTTTGGTCTTTCCTTTTCGGACGCTATGGGATTGGCGATTGGAGCGCCCTCCTGGGGCGGCGACCTGACCTTGAATTCCGGCAAGAAGGCAGGCCAGGAGTCGACCAGTGCTTCCAGCGTAGGTAGCTATATATCGGCCGAACGCGACGTTACGCTCAAAGCGCAGCGTGATGTCAATGTGGTGGGTAGTGGCGTTAGCGCAGGCCGTACCGCCACTCTGAGTGCCGGTCGCGATGTCAACGTCCTGGCTGACACCGACGCCCAGAGTTCCAGTCAGTGGCAGACGCGCAAGACGTACGGACTCAAACAGACCGTCGACAGCAATGCCTACACCACTTTCGTCGGCAACGAGACGATCAAGGACAAGACCACTAACTACGGACTTACCGCAGCCGCTAGCCAGATCGATGCCGGTCTGGATATCAACATCGCGGCTAAGCGGGACGTCCTCGTTCAGGGGGCTGATCTTTACGCCGATAACGACATCAATCTAAAGGCTCAACGCAACGTTCGCATCGAGGCGGCTGGCGAGCGTAACGAAACCACGACCAGCCACAGCCAGAGTCGTACCGGGACCACAACCAGCGTCAACTACAACTTCGGCAACACCGTTGATGCGGTAAGAGGCGTTGGCCAAGGCGAGAACACGGTCAGCCAGGTATCGGGAGGCCTCAGGGCCGTCGATGCGGTCGGCCAGTATCTGGCAGGTCCTACCTTCGATGGCCAAGCAGGTAGCAATCGCCAAGGGCAGACCGTCACCCAGATCAGTCAGAGTGCTAGAGGTTCGAGCTTTTCTGCGGGCAATGACATCAACGTGGTTGCTGACAACGACGTCAGCGTCATTGGTGGCCAGTTCCAGGCCGGGCGCGACATCAACGTCAAAGGCCGGGATGTCGTCTTCGACGTCGCTCGGGGTGTAGACACCAGCGAGTCGCAGCAGGATCAGCGCAAGAGCGGCTTCAAGGGCGGTACCAGTGGTGGCTTCAAGGTTGGCTATGGCGTGGGTGTGGGCACTGCCAACCAGGACAGCAGCCAAGGCACCTCGAGTGCGACCCAACTGGATGCCGGTCGCAACATCAACCTGAATTCTTCGAACGATCTGACCCTAGTAGGCACCCAGGCACATGCCAACAACGATTTGACGCTCAACGCCGGCAACGACCTGACTATCCGTGCTGCGAGTAACGACAGCAATAGCGATAGCAGTCGGCACAGCGGTGGTGCCGAAGCCGGTATTACGGTAGGGCGCGATGGTTTGGGTGTTTACGGTAGCGTCAACATTGGCCGTGGGCAGCTGGACCGAGAAGGGGTTCAGCAGCAGGAAGCCTATCTCTACGGCGGTGGCAAGGTCTCCTTCACCAGTGGCCGAGACACCACAGTTGCAGGCGCCACGATTCGTGGCCAGGACGTCGCGGGCGATGTGGGCCGTAACCTCTCCGTGTCCTCGCTGCCCGATACCGGCAAGGCTAACGGTCGAGAGTACGACGCCAGCCTGACCGTCACTGTGGGCTATGGCGCCAGCGTGAGTGGCTCGGTTGGCTACGGTGAAACCAATGGTCAGACCAACTGGGTCAACCGGCAAACCGGGATCACAGCTGCCGACAGCCTGAACATCCGCACCGGCAACCATACCCAACTCGATGGCGCGGTACTGGCCTCGGATAACGGCAACCTCAAGCTGGACACCGGTAGCCTGGGCTTCCGCGACATCGCCGGAGAAGACCGTGAGCACGGCTACTACCTGAACGTCGGAGGTACCTACGGGCTGAGCAACGGTGCGTCTGGTAGCAGTAGTGCTCAACAGGATCCCAGCCGTGTAGGTAAAGAAAATAGCGGTAGTAATGGCTGGAGCGTCGAAGGCTATGACTACCAGAAGGACCGCGAGCAGATCGTCCGAGCCACGGTGGGGGCCGGTGAGATCACCGTACGCCAGGATGCCGAAACGGGTCAGGACTCCACGGCGGGTCTGAATCGTGACAAGGACCATAGCTCCGAAATCACTAAGGATGAAAGCAGTCGTACTGATTTCTATGCCAGTGATTCGTCGATTAAAGCGGTAAGCCAGCCCACGACCACGGCGAAAGACTGGGCTAGGCAGCTCACTGAGTACGACAAGACCGCAGCGCAAAACTTTAAAGAAGTCGGATTGGTGATCGGTAATCAGCTGGATGCTTTCATGCATCCGGGAGCTGGTGCTGAGGCGATCAAAGCAGGTGGCGCGGAGATTGCTGGTCAGGCGTTGAGTGCATTGCTGGAGTCGGGATTGCCACGTGACAAGGCAAGGGCTTTGTTGGCGAATGAGCAGTTCCAGAGCGAAGTTTTGGATGCCCTGAAGGGAATCAGCGACTACGGTAAGGGCGGCCAACTCGAAAAGACTCGCCAAGGCCTTGCCGAAGCGGGTATTCCGGAGGTCGTCCAGCTTGAGGACATGAATATCGAGGGACGGCCTGCTACCTTGGCAGAGGTGGTGTTAGAGCGCTCATCGCAGATCAACGCGTACATTAAGGCCCATCCCGACCAAGCGGAAACGGTTGGCTTGGTAATGGCGGCAGCACAAGGTCCCAAAGGACTCATACTTCTGGCTGTGAATAGTGTGATCAGCCAAACCGCCTATGCTGAAAAAGTCAAAGAGGCGGTTGATGTAGCTGGGCAATATGTTGCCGAAAGTATGCAAAAGACCGACTTGGATGCCAAGGACGAGTACGGTAGCTACTTAATCGGTGGCGGGACGCTCATAGCTACTACGTTGTTGGGTATCGTTAGTGTCAAGGTGGTGGGGGCTGGTAAGAAAATTCTTTCCAGAAAGGAAAGTTCGGGAGCGGCGCATAACGAGATAGAATCAAATAATGGGGGCGCTTTTCCTGAGCAGACTTTTAATTTTACTCAAAGGCAACTTGATAAAAAGTTCAAACATGCATCGGACTTTGGTGTTATTACTACAAAGAAAAACCCAGAAACGCTTGCACAGTTTGAGTCGGCAATAAAAGCACATATGAGCGATGCAGCTACCGTTCAGAAAGGTACATATGGATTTGTCAAAGATTCTAAAGTTTTCTTCAACTCGGCCACCAATAACGTGGTTGTTGTTGATGGTGCAGGGAATTTTGTTACAGGGTTTAAACTTGCTCCCGGGACGCAGCAATTTGATAACTTTATGAAAAACGGTATTCTGAGATGAGTTTTGTTTTGCTGGGGTTTGCTAGGTCTTTTGTTTTAAGAAAAATAACTGCTGAGGAGTTTGCAGATAAATATATCGAACTTTGGAAAATAGAGCGGGATTCCGGGCTTCTTCTTCACGACGAACCTGTTTTAAGTGAGTGTTTATCTAGCATATTTTGTCTTGCAGATATGTATTGCGCGAGTGACGATTGCCGAGAAGAGTACGAAATCAATAGTGATCAGTTGATGCTTGAGGTTTCAAAAATTGTCAACTCAATAGAACTTGATGGTTAGTGCTTAAAGGTGTCTCTGGCAGGGCAATAGGGCAATAGGGGACAGGGCAATAGGGGACACAGGGCAATAGGGGACACAGGGCAATAGGGGACAGACCACGTTTTATCGATCTAGGATTAC
>NZ_JAVSJB010000048.1:0-7038 GCF_032027545.1 Pseudomonas oryzihabitans
GCATAAGTTGCCATAGGTCGCCAGCCAGATGATCACTGACATGCGCTTTCTGTTGATGTGCTCCAACTCCAGATTCAGGACATATCCGGTAACAGCCTGTAAAACACCTGAAACATTAGACATATGACCTCGCACGAAGCGAGCCGGCTGTCCCCTCGGATTGATTGGTTATCGGCCAAAGCCGCTTTCTTGAGCGATTAGCAGTCTAGTAGGCGCCTCGTTTGAGATCGCTGATTTAAAACATGTCATTGTCCGCAGCCTACTGCTCGTCCTGACTGCTATCATCTTGCTCGTGTGCCTGAATCACAACGCCGGTATGTCCGTGGTTGTGAATGATAGCGCCTCAGCGGGACATCGTTGTTACCCGCATTTAGTGCCAAGCGCCCCCTCCGCGCCTTCAGGCCTGCCGTAAGGCTGACGAAATCTTAGAGGTCATGTTACCGTCAACCCCTAAAGCGAAGGCGAGTTCGCCATCGCGTTACAAAGCTCACTATCCAGGTATTTCACATGCAGCACAACGGCTGGAATTTCCTCAGCAACATCGGCGTTCGAGCCAAGCTTACGCTCGGCTTCTCCCTGCTCATCGGTATGATTTTGCTGGTGGCATACACCGGTTGGACGGCGACCGATACGCTGCGCGACCGTAGCGCCCGAATGGGTGATATAGCCGGCTTTAGCACCTTGGCTCGAGACATGCACATCGAGCGCTTGGTGTACATCACTAAAGCCGATGACGTGCAGGCTGGAAAGTGGCTCGCCGCCCTCGATAAAACTGAGGGTCAGCTGAACAGCATCATCCCCTATTTCAATTCCGCAGCTAACACGGTACTACTGAGTGAAGCGGACGCCATCCTCAAGCGCTACCGCGAGTTCTATCAGCAGACGGTGGCAGCAACCCGTGAACGGGAGGCTACGCGGACGACTGCAACGATGTCAGCTGAGGCTATTGACGCGGATCTTTTGGCGCTTTCCGCGGCGGCTAATGCCGAAGGCGGTCGCTTCGAAGATCGTCAGCAGCTCGCCTCGCTATACGTTGGCGTGCAGCGCATGCGGGTCAGTTTGCGCGGCTATGCCCAGTTACCAGGCAAGGACGCCGAGGAAACAGCGCGCGCTGCAATCTCAGCAGTAATAGCGCAGATCAAAGCTCTTGAAACGACCGGCCTTCCGCGCGATGTCGTCCAAAAACTTGCCAATGAGGTAAGCAGCTACCAGGAGCGCCTTCAGCAGTTGGTTGCGGACCAAGTGAAGGTAGATGCCGCGCAGGCGGGTATCTCGGCCTCGATCACGACGCTGCTTGCGACTGCCGACAAACTGACCGCTATTCAGAACGAGTTCCAGGCCTCTGATGTGGCCGGCGCCCGGCAGATGCTGCTGATCTGGCTGGCTGTCGCCATCACTATGGCGTTTCTCGGTGCCTGGATGATCACACTCTCTATCGTCCGGCCGCTGAAAGAGACCGTTGCGCTGGTCGAGACCGTTGCCAGTGGTGACTTCACTCATTACCAGACGGTTACCCGCAGAGACGAGCTGGGCATGCTGCAGAACAGCATGCAGCGGATGACCACCAGTCTTCGCGGCCTGATCGGTGAAATGAAGGACGGAGTCGTTCAGGTTGCGAGTGCGGCGGAGCAGCTGTCGGCGGTCACTGAGCAGACCAGTGCTGGCGTGCAATCCCAGAAGGTCGATACCGATCAGATCGCTACCGCTATGCAGGAGATGACCGCGACCACCCATGAGGTTGCGCGTAACGCGGGTGAGGCGGCCAAATCGGCGATGGATGCCAGCCAGCAGGCGCAGCAGGGTGACAGGGCTGTCACCAAGGCGGTCAATCAGATCGAGCTGCTCGCTCACGAGATGGACTCGACCAAAGCTGCCATGGCCGCGCTGCGCGACCAAGCCGATAGCATTGGTGGCGTTCTGGAGGTGATCAAGTCGGTCGCCGAGCAGACCAACCTGTTGGCGCTGAACGCAGCTATCGAGGCTGCCCGGGCCGGTGAAGCAGGTCGCGGCTTTGCCGTGGTGGCGGATGAGGTCCGAGGTCTGGCGCAGCGCACGCGCGCTTCTACCGACGAGATCGCTCAGCTGATCGACGGCCTAAATCAAAGCACGGACCGAATGGCCGCGGTGTTGGAGCAGAACGTGCAATTCACTGGCAGCAGCGTGAATCTTTCCCGCGAGGCTGGCGAGATGCTTAAACGCATTACCCAGTCGGTGAAAAGCATCGAGTCGATGAATGAGCAGATAGCCTGCGCGACCGAACAGCAAAGCTCAGCAGGAGAAGAGATCAGCCGCAGCGTCACCAACGTCCGCGACATTTCCGACCAGACCGCGGCAGCGAGTGAGGAGACGGCGTCCTCGAGCATGGAGCTGGCCCGCATTGGGTGTCGCCTGCAGGAGATGACTGCTCGCTTCAAGGTCTGACGGATCTTGGGCCCGGTAACGCACCGGGCTCGCCCGCCACTTGGTAGATTTCGTTCTTACTGTTAAATCCGCTATCGAGCGCCAGTGGTGCACGCGTTTTAGGCAGCGTGTGGAAGGGGCTACCCAGATAATGAGATGAGCGCCTCCCTCCTTGTACGCCGTATCGGTTCAGGTGAAGAGGCCAAGGCACTAGGCTAAGGTCTAGCGAAATTGGTCTAGGCGACCCAGAGGGTCGGTTGGGCTCGGCCGGTCAATTTGCATTCTTGGCATCGAGGGCTAGGCTCAGGTTATTTGTTTAATTACAGACATAGGCAATCATGTCCTTATCGTCTAACGCGAGGGTTTTCTCGATGTTCGCACACGAAAAGATCGGTCTTATGCTGCTTATCGGCACCTTGGGTATCGCGGTGTATCTGTTGGCCCATCACTTGGTCGCTAGTCGAGTATCAAGAAAGAAATCAGATCCCATAAATTCAGAGGATGAGCATCATCACAGGACGTAGTTTGCGTCGCCGAGGAGGGCACCGTTTGGTCATTCGAGTCATAGAAATGAGATGAGCGCCTCCTCTTTACACGCCCAGATCGGATCCAGGTGAAGGGGCCCAGGCATTAGGCTAAGGTCTAGCGAATGAAGATTTCCCACCCAGCGGAGGAAGGCGCCATGCAACCCATGCCGGTCGGTATCGACATTGCCAAGCACGTCATCCAGGTGCATTACGTGGAGGATCGTAGCGGAGAGGTGGTGAACAAGACGCTCAAACTCGAGCGTTTCCTGGCCCACTTCGCCAACCGACCACCTTGTCTGATCGGGATGGAAGCCTGCGGCGGCGCTCATCATTGGGCGCGGCAATTGCTGGGCATGGGGCACCAGGTCAAGCTGATGCCGGGTGCCTACGTCAAGGCCTTCAATCTGCGCAATAAGAATGACGTGGCCGATGCCCAGGCCATCTGGCGCGCCGTGCAGCAGCCAAGTCGCGCTGTGGCGGTCAAAAGTGAAGCCCAACAGGCGATGTTGGCGTTGCACCGGATCCGCTCGCAATTGCGCAAGTGCAAGCAGATGCAGGGCAATGCCCTGCGCGGTTTGATCGCGGAGTACGGCGAAATCATCAGTAAGGGCCAGGCGGCCTTGAACCGGGCGCTGCCCGAGATCTTGATCCGCTTGGCCGAACGGCTGCCGGCCGTACTCATCGATAGCTTGAACTTGACCGACTCGAAGAGCGCATCGCTGCCATCGAGCGACGGATTCGCGAGTTGAGCCGCGCCGATGAGGGTGTGAAGGCGCTGGGTGAGATTCCCGGCGTGGGCTTGTTGACCGCGACGGCTGCCGTGGCGGCCATGGGCGATCCGCGGGCATTTCGATCGGGCCGCGAGTTTGCCGCCCGGGCCGGCCTGGTGCAGCGACAGACCGGCACGGGAGGTAAGATTAATCTGCAGGGGATCAGTAAACGAGGCGACAGGTATTTGCGCAAGTTGCTGATCAACGGGGCGCACAGTGTCATTCAGAATGCGAAGGACCCAGGGCCTTGGATACGGGAGGTGCAAAGACGGCGACCGCTGAATGTCGCGGTCGTGGCCCTGGCTAACAAGATGGCGCGAACCATCTGGGCCGTCTTGGCGCATGGCCGCCCCTATCAATGTCCTTGGGCTTCGACGTCGGTGTCTTAACAGGTATGGCTCGGCTCGTAGAAATGGAAGAGCAGCGGTAAACCTGCACGGGTTGCGCAGGCAGCGTAGGTAATGGCAGCACAGGTCGGACCGGGACTCATCAAGCCTGAAAAAAGTATCGAACCCTGAGTTCGCACAGGTAATGAGGCATGAGTCAGCGGAGCTCATTAGGGCCCGCCACTTGAGTGGTGTTAAGGCCGGACATATAGCTGCAACCGTCTTGGCCGTCATCGCATACGTCCGCCTGGCAAACGGGGGCGCTCATATATACTCGTTGAAGCGCCTGGGCCGTTCCAGATGCAATCTGAGTAACAATGCGGCGTCGCAGGGCATACGCATGGCCGCTGTCCTGGAAGCTGACATCCAGGCCGGTCAATCACCGGTCGTGGTTTTGTCCGTCCGGCACAATTTCCAACTGCCAAGCGGGCGAAGGGCAGCCTCACACTGAAAGCTGGTGGGCGTGCCGCTCAGGTGGTGGTCGGGTTATCCCTAGCGGCAGATCAGCAGTCACTTCGGCAAGGCCCGGCGCGCTTTCGGAGCCTCGATCCCTCAGCTTTTAGGCTGCGGCCTAATCTTTAACCGAAATCGATGATTTCTATGACCTAGGTAACCACTGCCCATAGCAAGGAGAAGTCATGGAACAAGGAATCGATCGGCTTAGAACGGCTTTAGCGCCCTACACCACGACAGCCGCGCCTCGTCCGGCAGACAGAGCCATGGTGGTAACGGTGAGTTATGGGGCGGCGGAGGTCACCCGCGCTGTGAAGCTTGCAGATCTGGAGGATCAGGCCAAGCTTGCCGATGTCATCAATGATTTCAAGCGCGATATGGCAGCAGGCCGTGAGGGCGGTGAAGAAGAGCACGCGAAGTTGACGCGGCGCCTCGGCTCGCGTGGTTTAGAGTCCTTCAATCCTGAACTGCGTGCCCCACATAAGGCGAAATAGCTCTTACGGGCCGCTGCAGGCAGCGACCGCGCCTGATGCATTGACAGGCGCAGCTATCGCTTCCAGGTAGGCCGGCGGTCGCCGCCATTTCTCACCGACTCACCGAAGCGATACGCCACTGAAGCCGAGTGCCATCGACAGCTGCTGCGCGGCGGAAGCACCGAGGCGCTTAGCGAAGCGATCGAAGGCATTGTCCTTGACGGTGAAGTCGACCTGGCTCGTGGCGCCCACTAGGTCTCGGGCGACGTAGTCGACATCTCCCAGCTTATCGATCAGGCCCAGCTGCTTGGCCTGCTCGCCGGTCCAGATTAGGCCGGAGAACAGCTCCGGATGATCGGCATCCTTCAGGCGATCGCCGCGGCCGGTCTTCACCGACTGGATGAACTGCTGGTGCGTCTGCTTGAGCACGTCGTTCCAGAAAACGGTCTCTTCGGGGTTCTTCGGCTGGAACGGATCCAGGAATGCCTTGTGCGCGCCGGAAGTGTAGGCCCGGCGTTCAACCCCGATGCGGTTCATCAGGTCGACGAAGCCGAACGACGCCGCCGTCACGCCGATGGAGCCGACCAGCGAGGGATCCAGGCGCTGCGGTTGGATGTCGATCCAAAAGGTTCCCTGGCGCCGGCGGCCGTTCGTAACGCGCTGTGCTTGGTTGAGACCTGGGACACCATGCCCTTCAAAGCACCGGGGCCGGTTTCGGCACCGGTTAGCCATAGCAGCCAGATGGGTGACTACCTCCTCTTCCTCGTGCTGATTGCATCCCTGGCCGGCGCCCCTTCGGATTGGCACGCATGCTCGACGCGCCTACACCGGGCCCCTGGCTACTCGTCTTCTACTACGGGGTGTTTGGACAGACGCTCTACAGCTGGGGCTCGGTTCTCGTGAAGGGCTTCTTGGCTGCGGAACGTTCGCGTCGGCACACCCCGCCGGCCTGATGCGCCACCGGCGCCTATCGACGACTCCAGGTGCTGGCGGCTGGCTGAATGTCCTCTTGACGCTGCAAGCTACCGGAACGACAGTCAGCGGCCCACGTTTCGGAGGGTGAACATGACTGAACCTCGTGCACGGGCACCGGGCCCGACAATTGATGGGCCAGCGCGCGCTCGCACGGCGCCGGCGGCGGATCACGATGCGCACTCGTTGGCCCGGCAGCTCCTGGCAGAGCTCATCGGCACGCCTGGTGAGCTCCAAGCCGAGCTCGATGCAGCATCTCGGGCAACCCCCGAATCCCCTACCAAGAAGGGCGTGAATCGACGCTTGCGCTGACAGCGGCAGCCGCGGCCGCAGCCGCAGCCGCACACTAGGCCGACCGCCCGGGTCGACGCCTTTGCTGCCAAGTGGGAAAGCGCGTTGATCTGGGACGGACCACTCCTATCGAGGACGGCCCCATGCTTGACCTGTACAACATGATCGGTGCACTGATCCCCACGGCTGGCCCCACCAAGGCCCATCCGGATGACGCTTACCGTGAAGGCTACGCCGCCGCGATCAATGATGCGCTGAAGAAAGTCAACCAGGCACCTGACGCATCCACAGCCGCGATCGCCTTCGCACTGGAGACCGACGAGGGCATGACCTTCCTGCGCTGCTGGAACGAAGGCGACTTCGAGGCCATCCGCCGGGAGTGGCCGGAAGCGCCGGATGACGTCTTCGAGGGCGCCGATCCGCTGTTCAAGCGAGCGAGCTCCCAGCTGCCGGCCGGCTAGCGCCCCCATGCCCGAGGCAGCCGCTCATGCTCATCCACCTGGTACCACGTCCTGACCTGTCCGGTTTCGGGGCCGCACGTCCAACTGATCGATCTGCAAATCGACTCGGTAGGCCTTCTCCTGCGTGATCGGGTGGACCTGGCCACGCGCCGGCCGATGCCGAACAAGCGCATGGCGATCGGCTGCATCAAGCGTGGGCGCCTGGCGCGGGTAGGCTTGCTGATCGATACGCTCCGGCCGGCCTAGCCATTCACCGTGGTGTATCGCTAGGTGTGATCTCTCAGTAGGTTGTTCATCCGGGGCGT
>NZ_JAVSJB010000049.1:0-6827 GCF_032027545.1 Pseudomonas oryzihabitans
CCCAAAACCCGCGCCAGTTCTGGCCTGTGCCTCCTATAACAACCGGAAGCGAGACACATTGGCGATGTAGTTGTCTTCGGCCTCCCGGACCTATCACCCAGGTCCGAGTTGGTTCGATTCCAGCCTAAGATGCCAAGCATTGTGGTAACGCCAAAGCGTCCCACGAAGTCGCGAATGGCTGGGACGCTGCATCTGCCCGCAAGGGCAACGCCGATATCAATTCTCGGCTGCTGGACGTGATGCTAGATGAGCACGATGAGCTGCGCTTAGGGGGCCGAGTATCTCTTCAACGCGCATCACGAGGAGTTCTGAGTTCAGCTCGCCTCGCTCAAGAAGGAACGCCATTTCAGCTATGAGCTCCGACATGGCGTCATTGAGCGTCAGCAATTGGTCATTTAGTGGAGCCGTGCCAGGCGATCTAGATGAAATCGCCCTGATGGCTTCACTGTTCTGCTGCAGCAGTCGATAAGCGACCTGCAACGCTTGATGGTCTTTTAGCACAGCCGAAATACCTTTTGGTGAACAAGCTCTAAATCGGTCGCCGCAAATGAATCTTTAGCGGCAGGATCGTCCTGCGCCTACTGGGCCTATCCAGCAACTGCGCGGGTTTTTGTATTTCCAGCAAAGAACTTAGCAGCCATGCGGGTTGTAGCCGGACGATAAACAACAAACAACCTCCGAAAAAATGTTCGCGAATAGAGAAAAGGCCGGGCCTGAATTACCCCCAACCGGCCCCCCCGGGAGGTGTATAGCCCGGAGGCATGGTGGACAGGTGTTAGGCGACGGAACGTCCCGTCGTCGCCGTCCGGGTGTGTAAGTTCAGACACGCGATTCGCCAGGTGCGCCAGAGCACGTCGTACTAGCCGTCCACGCCCTCGGGACGAATCAGCACGGGTTCGCCAATGAAGGTCTTGCCCACGTGCTACTCCTGGCCTCGCCAGTGGATAAGTTCCTGGTCGCGCACCCTGCGTACGATACCGCCTTCAGCGTCCCGCGGCGCGGGCGGCGTGGCGCAATAGGCACGGGGCTGGGCTGATAGCGCGTCTGGGGCACCTGCATGCACAGCGCCTGATGCGGCCGCTGGACATTGTAGAGCTGTCGCCAGTGGTCAAATATCCGCTGCGCCTTGTCCAGGTCTGCCCACGGTGGGCCTTGCAGGACTTCGGCCTTGAGCGTGCGGTGGAAGCGTGCGTCCTTGCCCTGCGTCTGCGGATGATAGGGCCGCGAATAGCTGACCCAAATGCCCTGACCCATCATCCAGACGTCCAGCCGGGTGTAGTGCTGGCCGTCCGTGCCCTGGGGGCTGCCGTTGTCCATGGTCATCCGCGCCGGCAGGCCATAGCGCTCGAACGCTGCGATCATGCACTGGCGCACGGTGGCTTCCCGGTCGTCGCCGCAGGCCTGCAACACCACCGCGTAGCGCGAATGGTCGTCCAATACGGTCAGTGGATGACAGCGTCCTCGCACCAGGGGCACATGACCCTTGAAGTCCATCTGCCACAGATCGTTGGCGTGCTGCGGGTGTTCGAAGCGCTGCCAGGGCTTGGCCGCTTCTGAAGCCGCCGCGCTCACCGCACAGTGACGGACTAGGATCGCATGCGCCGTGCTGATGGCCGGCATCGGCACGCCCTGATTTTCCAGCCACCGCGCCAGCTTGTGCGCTCACCAGGCCGGGTGCTGCGCGCGCAAGGCCATGACCGGCGCCTCCCGGCCCGGTGCACAGCGTCCTGGCGACGTCGCCGGACGGCGCGAACGATCCGTCAAAGCCTCGCCGGCTCTGTACGCGCCAGCCATTTGTATCCTGTCGTCGGGCTGATACCGAAACGGCAGCACAGCAAGCGTACATTCGCTCCCGCCTGTTGTGCCAAGCCAACAAATTCTTAGCGTAACTCCATCGTGGACCTCTCCTGCCACGGCATTGGCCTGCTCCCACCCGCCAAATACCACAGCTTGATGTGTCCATCCTGTCTCCGAACAGGTGTTCACCATGTCCCCGGGCCATACAGGGGGAAAGGACCCAAGGTGGGTAGCCCAAAGCACGCGCTAATTATTTGCCGTGGCAATGGTGACTGCGTTAGCTGCTGCTGAAGCTGATCCGTGCCCGTGCTAACATTATTTGGGCGCCTGAGCCAACCTGTAGCGTGGTAATCAGGTAGGGGGATTAGTCGGCGAGTGCCCCTCCCGGAAGTGCATCAGACCAACCCCGACAGCCTGCGCGACTCAGACCTCCACAGCAGCGGAGCCGGTGGCAGGTATGAGGCCCCGTCCTAGTCCAGCTCAGGCGGGGCCTCTCTCATTCTGCTCCACAGTTAAGCCTTAAGTGACTGCCTCCAGGAGGATAGATGAAGCGTTACCTTATGCTTGCTCTCGCCATCGCTGTACTCATTGTCGCGTGCCTGCTAGCTGCTCTAGCACTACATGCTTTGTCTGAAATGCTGGCAAGCGGCTGATACCACCATCGCTTCTTGTCGGCTGGATTCCGGTCTGCGCTCCTGAGGGGCAGAGGGTGGTCGCAAACTTCATAGCCTCTGTACTGGACAACGCCCGCCCCGTAAATTTTCACAGCCGCGAAATCACAGGTTCTGTCTGATCGCCACCGCGAAGAATAAGATTGAAAAAATTCAAGCGAAAACCCAGCAATGGGGCAGGTTGCGGATTGGTAGTCACCCGCTAAACGCTCATGTCAGCTATGAAAACACCATTTACAAGGCATTTTAATTGCCATTTTCGTTGAAAAATGGAGTTCAAAATGGCTATTTCGGCGCAGCTGCTCGCTTCGCCTAGTGCTAGGTTTTGTACAAAAAATCGCCGAGCGAATATCAGGCTAGGCAAAAAAGCTGAGGAAGCGGAGTTCATTAGCGGTAAAATAGCACTCCGAAGCCTTTTCAACAAAGCATCACCGAGCGCAGGCATTTTTCGTACAGAACCTACGCGAACATTGTCAAACGTTATAGGTGAAGCGTAAACTTGCAATTTCAAGGCCGATGAACTCCGATGCGTTGCTGAAATCGTCCGAGTGCGACGGCGGCAACGCACTCCAATGGCATGCCGCGTCGATCAGCTTGCCGCAGCCCGCGCTAAGCTTCACGCCCGTTTCAATCAGGCATGCGCCACTATGGTGCAATACTGCCGATACAGACCGAACGGGTCACAGACTAGACCGAAATAGATACAGTGCGCCGAGGTTGGTGGGCATTCGATCTGTGGCGAGCCGTTGTCTTCGGCCATTCTTAGGTATTCCCACAGGTGCTGCACCGGCTGGAAGTAGCGATCCCGCATCACGGCCTGCTGGCGCGGCCGGAAGATGGGGGCCGGGTCGGACAGTTTCACCGTGCCCATCGAGGGCATGCCAATCCCCGGGTCAATCAGGCTGTGGGCGGTATCGCCATCGGCTAGGGCGAGCGAGGACAGAAGCCAGATGTGGCATTCGCATCCGGGGTGAGAAGGTGCGCCACGGGCAGCGGGTCGGTGTCCCGCCCGGCGGCGCGAGCCTGGCCATTGGCCACTAATCGCGTGCGCTCGTCTGTGGTGATGAGCGGGGTCACGGTTTCATTCTCACGGATGCACAAAGCTTAAGAGACGCTTTACCGCGTTCTCTCGCAAGCAGGGATACGCAAGCCCAAGCATACACAGGAGCGTGGAAGCACGAAGGCACATGCCCGGAAGTTATGAAAGGCACGGATCAGGCCTTCTGCATTTGAAGAAAGCCACCAATGCGAATTTCAGTAAAAGCATGGGGAAAGCTCAGAATGACGGCGTTCAATCCATCGTTGGCCGATGCACTGCGGCGGATCAGAAGGGCATGTGGTCTGCCCCCGGGAGTTGTTCTCAGATGGCTAGCCGGACTTGCCTCAGCTCTGGAGCGAGGGTTGAAAAGCCCAACATTGAATAAAATCGAACCGCGTTTTCTTCACCGGCGACCTGTATGAAGTCCGCCGCATTTGCGGCTATGCCGTGCACGTGGTGCGCCACGCCCAAGTCGCCATCGGAGCTGATGTACACCTTCATCCCGAAGTAGTACTGATTGTCCTACTTCATTTTAGCGGCGCGCTTGCCACTCCCTGTTCTTTTTCAAGCTGGGCATGAATGATCGCAGCATCAAAGATACTGCCTTGGAGTAACGACAGGTCCTTGTCCGGAAGATAACTGGTAATAACCCGGAGGATGCCAGCTTCCAGCTGATGCTTCTCTTACGAATGCCAGCAGTTGAGGTTCGTGGTCTGAAAGGAACGCGTTCCGGCTCTAGGCCGGCAAACTGGCGCAAAATCGTGGTCTCATACAGGCCCTCTTCTATGGCCGGATCGCTGTAGCCAAACCAGTTCTGCAACAGATGCACACGCAGCATGGCCTGTAAGGCATAGGGTGCTACCTCTCCCACCCCTGCGGTAATGCGGTTCGATCTGCCGGGACATTCCCTGCCGCGGCACTACCCTTATTCATCTCGATTAGGAACAGCTCTTTTCGAGTCTGTTTACGTTTGCCGGCGTACTCCGCGTTGGCAGAGGTCATCTGCTTCATGGGGCCTCATTTTACGGATCGAATGTAACGTGTCTGCGGGACTCACGCTGGCTTTTCAGATTTTCAAGAGATAGCTATATTTAGTTCTCGGTCATTGCATACGATTACAAAGATGATTATGCTTTCAATAAGTTTCATGGCCTGCCGGAAAGCCCATTTGGAAGGTTTACAAATGCGGACAACGGACGATATTTTAAGTAGTGTGGTGGGGCGTATTAGTTAACAGTTAAATTGGTTGGATCTAATGCGCACTTTCTTTTCCTGATCGCGCAGTTCTTGATAGCTGGCTAGAAACCGAAACGTACGTTAAATTGCGTCTAGGAAGAAATCGAAGTTAGCAAAATGAAGCTTTTCTATCCTCACTTCGAGCTCTTTCCTGAAATGAAAAGGCCGACTCTATGCCGGTCTTTTCATTTATCGAGCCCGGATATTTATAGTGGCTGACTGAGCGCTATGTCTACTTAGCCCTAAAATGAAGTATCAAAGCGAGATGCGTCCTATCTAAAGCTGAAATTGGGCGACGGTTTGATTAAATTGTACTGCTAGCTCAGATAGCTCTGTACTTGACGCATTTACTTTTTGCGAACCGTAGGAAGATTGAGCCGACAAATCGCGCACTCTAACTAAATTACGGTCAATCTCTCGCGAAACTTGAGCCTGCTCCTCAGCAGCCGTGGCTATAACTAGATTGCGATCGCGAATGTCAATGATACGAGTGCCAATGGCCAGCAACGAATCCCCCGTGCTTTGAGTGGCGATCCTAGTATTATCAGCTAATGTACGGCAATCAGCGATACCAGCCACAGCCTGCCGTGTTAGACTATTGATGCCGCTAATGATCTGCTCAATCTCGCCAGTAGATGCCTGAGTGCGAGCAGCCAGAGCACGAACCTCGTCGGCGACCACAGCGAAGCCGCGGCCATGCTCGCCCGCACGGGCCGCCTCAATCGCCGCGTTGAGTGCCAAGAGATTGGTCTGACCGGCAATACCGCCGATAACGTCAAGCAATTTGCCGATTTCGCCAACACTGGTAGCGAGGCTCTCGATACTCTGCGAAGAGCTGGCAATGGTCTCTACCATCGCAACCATAGTTTTTTCGGCATCTTGTGCGATTTGGCATCCTGCCTGCACTTGGTCATGAGCGCGCTGCGAAGAGTCAGAGGTTTCCGCAGCATTGCCAGCGACTTCTTCAACTGCGGCGGACATCTCGGTGGTGGCAGTCGCGGCTTGATTGATCTCACCATCCTGCTCAATCAAGGTTTTGTTGCTTTCTCGGGTGATAGCATTTAGCTGCTCAGAAGACGCGGCGAGCTGCTTAGCGCCATAAGCTACCTGTAGCAAGGTGCTACGTAGCCCACTTTGCATAGTATCTAGCGCTTGCAGAAGGGTTCCCATCTCGTCAGTCGAATCTATATTGATCGAATGACGGAGATCGCCCGAGGCTATGCGCTGAGCGCTTTGTATTGCTACGTCGATAGGTCGCTGGATTGAACGTACTAAATACAGGGACAGCAGCACAGTCACCATAAAGGCGATCATAATGACGAATGCCAACACTTGGGTGGCTGAAGCGAAGGTTCGGTCAGCAACAACGTCATTGTTATGACTCTTAGCATTGTTAATCTGAACCAGACTGTCCAATCCATCGCGAATGATCTTGATTTGCTTGAGCTCTTCACCTTCCAACACATTGCGCGTCCCCATGGCGTCAAATGTTCTGGCCACCACTGCAGCTTTTTCGGACTCTTTGGCATAAATATCGAACGCCTGAATCATCTGAGCGATAATACTCTGTTCTTCAGGAGTGACGGCCAAGGCCTGATACTGGGTAAGCATGCCGTGGATGCGCGGCAGACGATCATCAGCCACCTTGTCCATTTGATCCAGCCAAACTTTATCCGGAGAAATAGCGCGAGCGTATTCTACGGTGCGAAATTCGTTCATCCAAGACTGGATCTGTAGTGACAACGTAACTTTCGGTAGCAGCTTGCCAGAAATTTCCTCGGTAGATGCGCTCACTAAGGCCATTCGCGAGTAGGAGAAGGCCCCAAGCGCTACCAGCACAAGACACAGGAACGCGAAGGCGAGATAAAGGCGGGTTGCTATTTTCATTATCGACTCGTGAATTTTGGTGAGGGAGAAGCCATCCTGCGGAGCTGCCATGAGGATATCTGTATCATCGCGGCAATCTTTAGACGCGCAAGATAGACGGTCTAGTTGACCGTCGAACGGCTGGTAGGAACTCTTCAGAACTCCAGCCTAGACTGAGCTTTGCGGGTCCAGCCAGCTATCAAGAGAGACGGTAGTGG
>NZ_JAVSJB010000050.1:0-6508 GCF_032027545.1 Pseudomonas oryzihabitans
GATGGCCATCTGGACGAACTCCCAGCCGGCGCCAGCGCAGCCCTGCTGGCGATCCCCCGTCACTCGGTGGCCAGGTCTGCAGAATCGGCCACCCCTCTTGATATCCAGATGGAGCAGGTCGCCGGCCTTGGGATATTCGTAGCGCACCGCCCCCGGGGCGGGCTCCAGCTCGGCCAAACGACGAAAGTCTGCCTGTTTGAGACGACGCGCAACGGTACTGACGGCCACGCCGCGTCGTTGGGCGATCTGTCGATAGGTATGGCGAGAGCGGCGTAGCGGGATCAAGTGTGCGACCCGGTCGCTCGAGGTCTCATGCGGGCAGGAATGCGGACGTGATGACCGCTCCAGCAGACCGGACTCGCCTTCCTCACGACAGCGCCTGAGCCATCTGTAGGCCGTACGCACTGACTCCCGCCGCTTGTGCCGCATCCTCGACGCGCAGCGCAGCCCAGTGAGCATGCGTTGTACGAGAAGGGCTCGACCTCGAGGGGTAAGACGGGCATGTTTATGCAGGTTCATCCGAGGCTCCTGGAAGGCTGTGTTGGTCGCGCTTCCAGAATTCCGGGAATGCCCCGGATGAACAACCTACTGAGAGATCACAACTAGCGATCAGGATGAAATTAAGGCCTCGCCGGGTGGTCACTGTGCGACGTTTATCGGCTTCGACGGGAATAACGAAACCACCCATTACGGAATTGCTGGCCATCTTATTGACGATTTGAAACGCTTTAGCCGCTTCTCTGGAAGAAGCTTGAACAGCCACTGCCTTCTTCTGGATGTCTATCGCCGCATGCTTACGGTCTATGACCCTATTCGCCGCAACTTCGTAATGCGCAAGATGAGGAAGGAAGAAGTTCTAGCGGTGACCGCAGCGGCGGTGCATCCCGATCACCGATGAGTCCGCGATTCTGCTGACTGCAGGAAGGGTCAGTGTCGCCTTAGACGATAGCCGCTTAGCGCAGCGACTTTCCAGCCAAAACGAGCTGGGTAGTCACCAATCCCAGGCATCTGGCCTGACACAGCCTACGCTTTCGGTGGCCAGGCCCTTGGGGCTTGCTCACCAAACCCAACCCGGCTGTAGGAACCTTTAACGTAATCGCTATTAGTGGAAGGCAACTTGTTACGGCCAAATAGTAATGTCGCGATCCAGCCAGGCGGCTAGCCTACCGGCTTTACAGGCGATGCGGAGCGATCAGGATGTCAGCCTACGAGCGGATCACGATGAGCTCACGCGAAGTCGATCGCCTCAAGGTCATCCAGGCGTTGACAGAGGGTTTCCTCACACCCACCCGCGCTGCCCAGCGCCTGCAGCTAAGTACCCGGCAGGTGCACCGCCTGGTGCAGCGTTACCGGGATGCCGGCGTTTCGGGCCTGACCTCACGTAAGCGCGGCCAGCCTAGCAATCATCAGCTGCGGCCTGGCCTTGAGTAGCACGTTATCACTCTGATCCGGCAGCACTACCAGGATTTCGGTCCCACGCTTGCGGCCGAAAAGCTCGTTGAATGTCACGGCCTACGCCTGGCCAAGGAAACGGTCAGGCGCATCATGATGGATGCTGGCTTATGGACGCCACGTCGGCAGCGACCGCCCTAGGTTTACCAGCCACGCAATCGCCGAGCCTGCCTGGGCGAGCTTATCCAGATTGATGGCAGCGATCATCAATGGTTCGAGGACCGAGCACCGGCATGCACCCTGCTGGTCTACATCGACGACGCCACCAGTCGCCTGATGCACCTGGCATTCGCCCGCAGCAAGTCGATCTTCAGCTACTTCCAGGCTACGGGGTTTGAGTAGCAACGGAACAGAAAACCTACACAAGCTACTGGGATGAGAGGCAATCCGTCACCTCGTCCATTGATCTGCAGACATGCATAGCGCCTGCCTCCGACAGGCGAGATCCGAGAGAGCTGTAGGCATGCCCCCCTCCCGTGAAGCCAAAAACCCTCATTCCGGCTCGCTTGGCGGCAAGAACACCGATGACAGAATCCTCGATGACGACCGTTTCGCTCGGATCAAATCCCATTTGAGACGCCGCATACAAGAAGATATCGGGCGCGGGCTTTGCGCGCTTGACCTGGCTGACGGAGAACACATTCGGCTCAACAAATGTTAAGAGGCCGGCGCGGTCTAGATTGCCTCGAAGGCTGGGAAGTTCCGTTGATGAGGCAACGCAAGCCTGATCGCCTCTATCAACGATTGCTTTAATGGCATTTGCGGCTCCAGGGATCGGTGCCAGTTCATGTTGAAAGCGCCGGTCACACTCCAACAAGAGATTTTCGACCCAGTCTGCCGGCAGTTTCAGATTGTGCTGCGCGCTGAGCTGGCTCCAGGCGGTTTGGTGCGGCACACCCGCGAACCGCTCTGATATTTCGGAGGCGGTAGTCGGGTGCCCAAGCCGGGTCAGGGCTTCCGCATCAACGGTGCAGAAAATGGTCTCTGAATCAATGAGAACACCATCACAATCAAATACAACAAGCATAGCTTGTTTATCCGTTTCCGACATCGCGAAACGCCGCTCAGCGATCAGGACTCTATTCAAAAACGTCGCAACAAATCCCGGTTTTCTGTAACGCGGCGGAGTCCATCGCGGGAACCCAAGAAAGGCAGGCAAAATTTATAAATACCCGTACAGAAACCTATAGCTGATAAACTCCCTGCCGTCTAATTTTATATGAAGCGGGGAGGATGGGCCGATAAGCAAGGTCTATCAAACAACGGTGCTGAAAATCTTATGTAAGTTTCTGCTCCGTTGCTACTCAGATCCCGCTACCCAGGCTTACCTGGAGCAGCACGGTAAGCCCTTGGCGCTCTACAGCGACAAGGCCAGTATGTTTCGAGTCAACAGCAAAGATGCTCAGGGTGGCGATGGCCACACCTAGTTCGCCATGGCTATGTTCAAGCTGAACATCGATACCTTCTGCGCCAACTCCAGCCAGGCCAAGGGCCGCGTCCAGCGAGCCCATCTCACCTTACAGGATCGCCTGGTCAAGGAACTGATGCTGCGCAACATCAGCACCGTCGAGGCCGCCATCGCTTATCTGCCGCTGTTCATGGCCGATTACAATCGTCGCTTTGGCAAACCGGCCCGCTCGGACTTCGATGCCCACCGCCCAGTACGTAACGATGAAGATCTCTCGTTGATCCACACCTGGCGCGAGCCCCGGCGGGTTTCGAAAAGACTAACCCTGCAGTACGACAAACGCCTCTACCTGATTGACGACGCGCCGCAGACGCGAGGCCTGGCAGGCCACTACGTGCACATCTATCACTATCCATGTGGGCGCATAGAAATCAGATCGGACGGCGTTCCCCTCCCCTGTGGCGTTTTCGATCAACTGCCCGAGGTTAACCAGGGCGCTATCGTCGATATCAAGCGCCGGGCAATCCGAGGCAAACCAAAGCTCAACGCCGGAAGCCGCTTAAGAAGAAGGCCAAAGAGTTCATGCCAGAGGACATCCTAGGGTTTATTTGAAAAGTCATATTCTGCTCGGCTGGCTCTGTGATAGCGGCGGAGGCAAGCAAGACTGGGCATTACGACCTTTCGAATGAGCGCTGGAGGATAATCGAAGAGATCATTTCCCCACGCCAGAGGATGCGGCGCCCACGCCGTGATGATCGGCAAATGCTCAATGGCGATTTCTAGATTCTGTGCTCGGGCGGGCCGATTTTTCACAGGCCGGACTATGATGTTCTCAAATATTAAGCCTACACGTCATCAGGTCGCGGGCCTTTACGTTTCTAGTCTCTCCAACCGCCTGTCAGATGAAAACCCCGTTCTTGAGGCATTCGCTTAAGTAACCAGACCTATTGCCGCTGTGCTTATCACACTCACCATTAGGTACACGGATATGTCCTTACGCTCTTTCAGCATCGCTACCTGCAGCCCACGTGCTTTGGCGTCCTCGCCCTGCCAGTTGCCCGAGAGGGTATCCTCGACGTCACTCAGATGTCGCAGCTTCGCGACCAGGAATTGGAGGTCCAGACTGACGATATTCCGGGGATCGTCGAGGCCGATAACGTAGCAGCTGGCCCGCACTTGGATCGAGGCATTACGCCTGCTGGCCATTCCAGGGCGCCTACGGTGGCCAATACGCGCAAGAAGATCGACGACATCAGCAGTGATGTTGTGGCCGTCTTTGGCCGCTATGACAAGCTAATCGGCGCGGATCGTGAGCGGTAGGCCTTCGAGGCGGTGCGCCAGGACTACCGAAACTACCAGAGGGATATCAATCAGCTTGCTGACCTAATGGCTGCGGGCAAGGTGGAGGACGCACGCAATCTGGTGAATACCGGTATGGCTCAGATAGGTATCAGGATGATTGAGAGCTCCAAGTCGTTGCGCAAGATCAATCTGGATGACATCAAGGCTTCTGCCGAGAGCGCCAGCGCCACCTATAACCAATCAAAGGCCATCACCTGGCTGGCTATCGGCCTCGCTATGAGCCTGACCCTGCTGTTGGCCTGGCGTCTGACCGTGAGCATGACCCGGCGGCCGATCACCGCCGCCGTAGGCGCAGCCAACACGATCGCCAGCGGCGATCTAACCCAGACCCTGGACACCCGCGGCCAGGATGAAGCAGCTCAGATGCTGCAGGCCATGCAGCAGATGCAGACCATCCTGCGCGACACCCTGGGCCACCTGGGCCACCTGGGCCATTCGGCCACGCAGGTAGCCTCGGCTGCCGAGAAAATGACCGCGCTCATGCAGGAAAGCGCCATCGGTCTGCAGCAGCAGAACAGCGAAATCGAGATGGCCGCCACCGCGGTGACTCAGATGAGTCAGGCGGTCGACGAAGTGGCCGGCAACGCCACGTCAACCTCTACCGAGTTCCGGCAGGCCGCCAATATCGCACGGGGCGGCCAGCAGCAGCTGGGCAATACCTTGGTTGCGATCGAGACCCTAACCGAGAACGTCATGGACGCCGGCGAGCGCGCTCGGGAGCTGGCCGAGCAGACCCGCAATATCAGCCAGGTCCTGGACGTCATCCGCTCGGTGCCTGAACAGACCAACCTGCTGGCCCTGAACGCGGCGATTGAGGCCGCCCGAGTTGGTGATGCCGATCGCGCCTTAGCCGTAGTCGCAGACGAAGTGCGCGGCTTGGCTCAGCGTACCGGCGACAGCACGCGTGAAATCGAGGAGATGATCGGCAGCATCCAGCAGGGCACCGACCAGACGGTGGATGCCCTCCTGACCAGCGGACCAGGCCCGCCAGACCCGCCAGCAGCCCCAGTCGGCCAGCTCCGCACTAGAGACCATCGCCCAGTCGGTATCGGGCATCGATGAGCGGAACCTGGTGATTGCCAGCGCCGCCGAGGAGTAGGCCCAAGTCGCCCGCGAGGTAGATCGCAACCTCGTGCGGATTCGTGACCTGTCAGTGCAGACCGCAGCCGGCGCCGAACAGACCCAGGCGGCCAGCCAGCGGCTGTCGGTACTGGCGGTAGAGCTCAATTGGCAGAATCGTCGATTCCGAGTGTGACGAATAAGGGCCCAGTCGCGTCCTAGGCCAGGTCTAAAAAAGGCGTCTAATTGTATCGATTCTGCGGCCCCTCCTCTGGTGCATGCCGCCGGGCTGCTACTCCTGACTGCGCCGGCCAACCTAGGCTTTGGCTGAAAATTCGACGCGCCAGCAGCGATCAATGCAAGCTTAAATGACCATTGTTTGGAAGCTGCTGGCCAGCTTGTCGAATCGAGTGCAAAGCCGGCGCTTTTCCTTGATTTAGCTGAACAGGCGTTCAATCGCATTACGCTTGTGGTACGCAGGATGATCGAAAAGCCGAAGCAAGCCTGGACGTGGGTTACGACGCATCTTGCGTCGAGCAATGTCCGGTTGAATACCGATACGGTCGCAGTGATGCCGGCGCCTTTCGCTGTCATATCCCTTGTCAGCCACGATGCGTTGGCAGCGCTTACGCGGCCTACCTTTGGCACTTGGCAGTCGTACCTGTTCGAGCAGAGGAATGAAGTGTCGCGAGGCGGCCTGCTGCCCTGATGACAATGTGAAGGTGAGCGGAATTCCTTTGGCATCACAGAGCAGATAGAGTTTGGTACCCAGTCCACTACGGCTACGGCCCATCGCATGATCTAGCGATTCGTCCGACCCCTTTCTTTCCGCTTACCGCGGCTGCGCGTGTGGCACGAATCGTAGTGGAGTCGATCATCCAGGTGTTTAGGTCCAGATAGCGACCCTCGCACAGCTTCAGGTGTAGATGCGCCAAGATGCGCTTGAAGCTACCGTCATCGCGCCATTGCCGGAAGCGCTGGTAGACAGTCTTCCAAGGACTATCGCGCTGGGGTAGGTCACGCCATTTGGCGCCCGTGCACAGAAGCCAGAGATGTTACTGAGCATTTGCCGATCATCGCGGCGTGGGCGCCCCATCCTCTGGCGTGGGGAAATGATCTCTTCGATTATCGTCTAGCGCTCATTCGAAAGGTCGTAACGCCCGGTCATGTTTGCCTACGCTGCTCTTACAGAGCCAGCCTAACAAACACGACTTTTCAGACAAACCC
>NZ_JAVSJB010000051.1:0-6039 GCF_032027545.1 Pseudomonas oryzihabitans
GTTGACGTGCCCTTGCTCAGGGCCACACAGGCTGTAACCGGAGCGGTTGACCACGTACTGCATGGCGTCGCGAACCGTCGGCTTCATGTTGGCCGGGATATTCACGTCGATGATTTGGGCCATCAGGTCCCGCTGCTCGGTCTCCGGCGCGGTATTGACCAGGGTGTAGCGGCCGTACCGGACCTGGTGCTCTAACACAGCGACCTTCGGATAGAGATCGGGTTGTAGCAGCTCCGGATTACGCGAGCTGTCTGGGCCGGGTGCGCTGGGTGCAGGCTCCTGCTGGGCACAGCCTGCCAGTCCGACGGCGAAGGCTAGCGGCGAGAGGGTGGTGAGCTTCGAGATCATGTGCAGTGTGCCCCCATTTCGTAGTGGGGCTCACGGTGCCAAGCACCTGTCTGGAAGGCAGGAGATAACCGTATCTGGAGCGAAAGAGGTTAGCCGCGGGCAAAAAAAACCTGAAGGAGCGGAGGGTGGGGGGAAAACTGAGCTTGAACCTTTCTCAGGTGTCCTGACCTAGAGTGGAGTCTATGCAGCGACTCATAAACAATGACCTAACCGCTTCTCGCTAGTTCGGTCGCGAGTCTGCTGTCTGCTGTCTGCAGATATGCAACAGCCTAAATTAAACGTACCGGGCATCGTTCAGCGGAGGGAAATTTTGGTCTCTTAATACAAATGGTAGACCGGCTTTAGCAAAAGCTGCTTGCCCCTATCTGCTTGCGGATTTACAAGCTGTATTTCGTAAATACCAATTAGTACGCAAGGCCTTCGACCTTACAATCAAGGAGTTGAAACTTTTAGAGCGTTATAAAACGCCGTCGTGGTCTGGTCGCTTGCGGCCCTTGCCTTCTGCCGTCCTTCGTCGTCTGGAGTACGGATCATGTCCACCCCTTCCACCCTCCTCTGGGAACTCATCAGCCGTGATGCGGAGTTCGTCGCCACCACGCGCGCCAAGGCGCGGCTGGTCACGGTGCTCATGGTGGTCGCGGCCCTGTACTACTTCGCCTTGCCCCTGGGGGCCTCGTTGCTCAAGCCGCTGTTCCAGCAAAGCCTGGTGGGCCAGCTGAATGTCGGCCTGGTCTTCGCGCTGTCGCAGTATCCGGTGGGCGCCCTGCTGGCGCTGGCCTATCTGCGCGGTACCCGCATCATCGATGCCCGCTTGCAGGCGGTGCGCCAGCGTTATCTGGCGGAGGTGAAGCCATGAGTCGTCACCTTGTAGGGCCGGGAGCGGCGCTCCTGGCGCTCTGGACAATGGCGCCCCCGGCTTTCGCCGCCGAAGCCGTGGTGAGCGCCGACTATCGCACCCTGACCTTCAGCGTCTTCGGCGCCATCCTGCTGCTAACGCTGCTGGTCACCGCCTGGGCGGCGCGCCAGAACCGTTCGGCGAGTGCCTTCTATACGGCCGGTGGCGGGATCAGCGGTCGGCAGAATGGCCTGGCCATCGCCGGAGACTACCTGTCCGCGGCGGCCTTCCTCGGCGTCTCGGGGTTGATCGCCCTCTATGGCTTCGACGGCATCCTCTATGTAGTGGGCTTCTTCGTCGGCTTCGTCCCCGTGCTGTTGCTGGTGGCCGAGCCTTGCCGCAACCTGGGGCGCTACACCCTCGGCGATGTCCTGGCCTTTCGCAATGGCTTCCGGGCGGCCAAGAGCGCGGGCGCCGTCTCCAGCGTGGTCGTAGCCATTTGTTACCTGATCCCCCAGGTAGTGGGTGGTGCGGTGATCATCAAGGCCTTGATCGGGGTGCCTTTCGAGTGGTCGGTGGTACTGGTCGGGACGCTGATGCTGATCTACGTGTTCTTCGGTGGCATGCTGGCGACCACCTGGGTGCAGTTGATCAAGGCAGTGTTGCTGATCTTTACCTGTTTCCTGCTGGTGGCCCTGGCCTGGGCGCCGTTCGGCTTCCGCATTCCTACCTTTCTCGGCACCCTGGCCGCTGATCCGGCGCTGCGTACCTACCTGGGGCTCCTGGCGCCAGGGCAGGAGGGGACGCGCGCCTTCTTCGAACCGGGTCTCTATCTGAAGAATCCGGTAGAGCAATTCTCGCTGGGGCTGGCCCTGGTACTGGGCACCGCGGCCATGCCCCACGTCTTGATGAGGTTCTTCACCGTGAGCGATGCCGAGCGGGCACGCAGCTCGGTGCTCTGGGCGATGCTGGCCATCGGCGTCTGCCATCTGTTCATCATCGGCATAGGCTTCGCTGCCGCCTATTACGTCGGCTCGGCGACCATCGCCGGCTTCGACAAGGGCGGCAACCTGGCGGCACCCTTGCTGGCGCAATTCCTCGGCGGTGGCGCCGAGAGTCTGCTGGGCAACTTCCTGCTGGCCTTCGTCGCCGCCGTGGCCTTCGCCACCATCGTCGCGGTGGTGGCCGGGCTGGCCCTGGCCGCCGCCTCGGCGCTGGCCCACGATATCTACGTGGGCGCCGTGCGCGGTGGTCAGGTCAGCGAGCGCGAGCAACTGCTGGCCGCCCGCCTGGCCACCGTGGCAGTCAGCCTGGTCGCCATCGTGCTCAGCATCCTGGCCAAGGGACAGAACGTCGCCCACCTGGTGGGGCTGGCCTATGCGGTGGCGGCCTCGGCCAATCTGCCAGCCTTGCTGCTGACCCTCTACTGGCGACGCTGCACCACCGCCGGGGTGTTGGCCGGCGTGATCGGCGGCACCCTCGCGGCGGTGGTGCTGGTGCTGGTCTCACCAAACATGACCTATCCCCAGGCCGTGCGGGCTGCCGCGGAGCAGCGGGTCGCTCAGCTGCAACAACGACTGGATGCCTTGCCGGTCGGTGCCGAGCGCGCCGCCGTGGAAGCCAGCCAAGCCCAGGCACGGCAAACGGTGGCCGGTATCGCCCCGGATGCGACCAGCCTGGTGGGCCTGGCCCAGCCGCTGATCACCCTGCGCAATCCGGGCTTGATCTCCATTCCGCTGGGCTTCCTGTTGGTGATCCTGGTGTCGCTGCTGCGCCGCGATCCGCTCAGCGAAGGACGCTGGGCCGAGATGCTGGTGCGCCAACACACCGGCCTGGGTATCGACGGCCCCGTCGCCCATTGATCCTGCCGGGCGACGCGTGTCGCCCGGCCCTTTCCTCCCTAGAAGGGCTCTGTCATGACCTCTCTTGCTTCGCTCAAGGCGGCGGCGTGCCACGTCGCGCCGGTGTTCCTGGATAAAACCGCTACCACCGCCAAGGCCATCGACCTGATTCGCGAGGCCGCCGCCAACGGCGCCGAGCTGGTGGTCTTTCCCGAATCCTACATCCCGGCCTTTCCCATCTGGGCGGCGCTATGGTCGCCGCTGCTCAACCACGATCTGTTCGAGGCCATGGTGCACAACAGCCTCTATCCCGCCGGGCCCGAGCTGGCGGCGATCCGCGCCGAGGCCAAGCGTCGCGGAGTGTTCGTCTCCCTGGGCTTCAGCGAACGCAGCGAGGTGAGCGCGGGCTGTATCTGGAACAGCAACGTGCTGATCGGCGACGAGGGGGAGGTGCTGGTGCACCACCGCAAACTGGTGCCGACCTTCTACGAGAAGCTGGTGTGGGCCTCCGGCGATGGCGAGGGTCTGCGGGTGGCCGATACCCGCATCGGCCGGATCGGCGCCCTGATCTGCGGGGAGAACACCAATCCCCTGGCGCGCTACGCCCTGATGGCCCAGGGCGAGCAACTGCATATCTCCTGCTGGCCGGCGCTATGGCCGACGCGTCCACCGGCGGACGGTGGCAATTTCGACAACGTGGCGGCCAACCGCATCCGCGCGGGCGCCCATTCGTTCGAGGCCAAGGCCTTCGGCATCCTCTGCGCGGGCTACATGGATGCGGGGATGCGCGAATTCCTCCTGGCGCGCGATCCAGCGGTGGCGACTATCCTCGATGACACGCCGCGTGGCGCCACCCTGTTCCTCGACCCCACCGGCAGCCAGCTCGGCGGAATGTTGCAGCACGAGGAGGGCATCCTCTACGCCGATCTCGATCTCAATCGCTGCATCGAGCCCAAGCAATTCCACGACGTGGTCGGCTACTACAACCGCTTCGATATCTTCGACCTGCAGGTGGAGCGCCGTCGGCACCAACCGGTGCGCTGGCAGGGTGAGAACGCCTTGGCGAGTCCCTGGCCCTCAATAGGCGTAGAGCGGATCGCTGGCGAATAGCTGCTGGAGAAAGCCCACCACGGCCTTGATGCGCGGAGCGTAGCGCAGGTCGTGGTGCACGCTCAGCCAGAGGTCACGACGGACCTCCACTTCCCGGGCGAGGATGCGTTGCAGACCGAAACGCTGGGCACCGGCGAATTCGGGCAAGAGCACCAGGCCGCTACCGGCGGCGGCGGCAAACATCTGCGCCAGCATGCTGCTGGACTGGAACACCACCTGAGCCTCGGGGACGGCTTCCTCCAGCCAGCGTACCGCCTCGATCTGCACCAGGTCGTCGATGTAGCCGACGAATTCGTGGGCGCTCAGCTCGGCCACCGTGCGCGGTTCGCCCAGGCGCGCCAGATAGGACGCCGACGTGTAGAGGTGCAGGGCGAAGCGCCCCAGGTGCTCCACGTCCAGGCCGCGCCCGCTGGGTTGGAAGAAGCTCAGGAAGATGTCGGCTTCGCGCCGGGTGACGTGCAGTTGCTGGGTGGAGGTGACCAGCTCCAGGGTGATGCGCGGATGGCTCTGGCTGAAGCGTGGCAGGTGCTGGGTGAGATAGAGGGAGGCGATACCTTCCATGGTGCCGATGCGTACCGGCCCGGCGGCTTCTCGCGCCTGACCGCCAAGGCTGGCCAGCGCGGCGGTATAGGCGCTGTCCATGGGGTTGGTGGCGGCGAGAACCTGGTGCCCCAGGGTATTGAGTTGCAAGCCCTTGGGCGTGCGCTCGAACAAGCTGGCGCCGAGGGCCTGTTCCAAGTGCGCCAGGCGGCGGCTGACAGTGGATTGATCGACCTTCAGTCGCTTAGCCGCCCTGGCCAGGCTACCGGCGCGGGCCAAGGCAAGAAAGATGCGCAGGTCATCCCAGTTTACATTGTTGTAGGACATGACTCCGAACCGTTGATCAAGGCGTTGACTAAGCTAGCGGATCAAAAACTGAGTACAGAACAAGTGTACGTGTAAGTCGGGCTGCCTACAGCGATTGTGACGGATCGTTTTTGGAGTAGCTCACCGAAGACTGTATTTAGTTAGCAAGCTAATAACATTTCATAAATGGAGGCTCATGTAACCCGAATCACTTAGCCTCGGATACCGAACTGCAGTGTGACAATCGGACTTCAGCGCTGGGCATCATATAAGTAGTTGTGCCACGCGCGGGAGGTAATATGTACATCAGGCAGCTATGCTACGAAAAATCACGTTGCAGTCGCGCGGGGAGCACTTGGGCTATGAGCACGTCGCTAAAAAGCATAGTTCTCTAGCAAGTCGTTCATGGCTTTTTTGATTGCATCAGGCTCGATCAGGTCCTGGGCAATCCGCCGCTTATCTTGCAGCATCTGCCATAGCTGCAAGTCGATGCTGTTCTCATCTAGCGGGATTTTCACGACCACCAGGCGCCGCTGCCCATTGCGGTAGGCCCGATCCTCAGCCTGGTCCTGCAGGACCGGCGTCCAGGGTAGGCCCAGGAAGAACACGTAGTTGGCAGCGGTCAGGTTGTTGCCGGTGCCAGCCGCTGACGTCGTGCCGATGAATACCCGGCAATCGACGTCCTGCTGGAAGCGATCGATTGCCTTCTGCCGCTTCGTGAGGCTGTCAGTGCCGACGAGCGTGACGCATCCCAGCCCTGCGGCCTCGCACAGCTTCTGCAGCGTGGTGACCGTCTCCTTGTACTCGCAGAAGAGGATCACCTTGTCCTCGGGATCCAACTCGCCGAGTAGCTCCATCACCACCGGCACCTTCACGCGCTCCAGGAGCTGGCGAAGCTGACCCAACCGCGCAAATACGGGCTGGTCGGCATTGCGGATGCCGTTGTATTCGGTCTGCTGCGCCTCATCGAGCACCACCTGCACGGTTTGCCGCTGCTTGCCCTTGAGGTCGGGCAGCACGTCCTTGCGGCGGCGTAGCATCCAATCGCCGATCTCGGCG
>NZ_JAVSJB010000052.1:0-5697 GCF_032027545.1 Pseudomonas oryzihabitans
ATCGCGCAGTTGAAACGCCTCCTGCATCCACTGCAGGCGGTTGAGCAGCGCCGCCTGGGTATTGCCGGCCCCCTTGGGCCGGCCGGTGGAGCCGGAGGTGTAGAGCACATAGGCCAGGTGTTCGCCGTGCAGCGCCGGGGTGGGCGCCTGCGCCGGCTGGTCCTGCCAGGCCGAGCGGTCGTCCAGTAGCAACTGGGGCACGCTAGTGGTTGGCAGCCGGGCCTGCAGGTGACTTTGGGTCAGCAGCAGCCGCACCTGGCTGTCTTCGAGCTGATAGGCCAGGCGTTCGGCAGGATGATCCGGGTCCAGCGGCACGTAGGCACCGCCGGCCTTGAGCACCGCCACCAGGGCCAGCACCAGCTCCACCGAGCGCTCGGCGGCCACCCCCACCAGGACGTCGGGGCCCACGCCCTGGGCGATCAGCCAGTGCGCCAGGCGGTTGGCCTCGGCGTCGAATTCGGCGTAGTCCAGGCGCCGCGCGCCCTGGACCACGGCCAGGGCCTGGGGGCTGCGCCGCGCCTGCTCGGCCAGCAGCGCCGGCAGCAACGGCGTCCGCGGATAGGCCACGGCGGTCTGGTTGCGCGCCTCGACCTGGGCCTGGCGTTCGCTGGCGTCCAACAGGCACAGCTCGCCCAGCGGCTGGTCGAGCAGCTCGGGCAGGTGTTGCAGCAGGCCGTCCAGTTGCCGGGCGAAACCCTGGACCTGGGGCGCGCTGAAATGGCTGAGGCGATAGTCGAACCTCAGCCTCAGGGTCTCGCCCTGGCCGACCATCAGGGTCAGCGGATAATGGTTGAGTTCGGCGGTGCGCACCCCGGAGAACCTCAGGGTGGCGGGTGCCTGGGCCAGGGCGGCGGCGATCGGATAGTTCTCGAAGACCAGCAGGGTGTCGAACAGACCGTCACTGCCCTGCCCCGCCCAGCGCTGGATGTCCTGCAAGGGCACCGGCTCGTGTTCGCGCAGCGCCAGGTTGAGTTCCTGCAGCGCCGGCAGCCAGTCGCCGAGCGGCTGGGCGGCCGGCGGGCTGACGATCAGCGGCAGGGTATTGATGAACAGCCCGAGCTGGCGCTGGATACCCGGCACCTCGGCTGGCCGGCCCGACAGCACCACGCCGCAGGCGACCGTCGCCTGACCGGTATGGCGCTGCAGCAACAGGGTCCAGGCAGCCTGCAGCAGGGTATTGAGGGTGACCTTGCGACTCCGGGCACAGGCCACCAGGGCCGCGGTGGCCGCGGCCGGCAGTTCCAGGCGCAGCTGGGCGACACCTACGGCCGCCAGCGTGGGCGCGCTGGCCGCCAGCCGGGTAGGCGCCGGCAGGCCGGCCAATTGCGCCCGCCAGAAGGCTTCCCCGGCGGCGGGTGCGTAGCCGGCGCGCCAGGCGCGGTAGGCCGCCAGCCCCTGGGGCGCGGCGGGCTGGCCGCCGCTGTACTGTTCGAGTACCTCGGCGAGCAGTTGGGCGTTGCTCCAGCCGTCCAGCAGCAGGTGGTGGTTGGTATAGATGAGGTGATGCTCGTCGTCGCCGCGACGTACCAATGTCAGCCGCAGCAGCGGCGCCTCAGCGAGGATGAAGCCGCGTTGGCGGTCGTCCTCGGCGAGTTGCTCCAGATCCGCCGCGCAGGTGGAGCGGTCGCGCCAGTCGAGCAGGGTCAGCGGCAGTTCCACCTGGCGGCGCTGGGCCTGTAGCGGCGTCTCGCGTCCTTCCCAGAAGAAGGCCGTGCGCAGACTGGCATGGCGCTCCAGGGCCGCTTGCCAGGCGGCGGTGAAGGCCGCTACGTCCAGCCCGCCGACGTCCAGGCGCAGCTGGTTGACGTAGGTGCCGTCGCCGGCCAGTAGCGCCTGGTAGAGCAGACCGAGCTGCAGCGGGCCGAGGGGCTCGACCCGCTCGAACAGCGCCGGGTCCAGTCCGGCCGCCACCACCGCCGCAAGGCCCTCTTCCTGGCTGGGCAGCGGCTGATCTGGCACCTGGGCCACTGGCTGCGCCGCCGCGGCCAGGGCGGCCAGCGTCTGGTGCTGGAACACCTGGCGTGGGGTCAGGCGCCAGCCGGCCTCGCGGGCCTGACTGACCACCTGGATGGAGACGATGGAGTCGCCGCCGCTTTCGAAGAAGTTGTCGTCCAGGCCGACCTGTTCCACCCCCAGCACCCGCTGCCAGATGGCGGCCAGGGCAACTTCCGCCGGTGTCTGTGGCAGGCGCAGGGCACGCCCCTGCCACTCCGGTTCGGGCAGCGCCTGGCGATCGAGCTTGCCGTTGGGCGTGCGTGGCAGGCGCGCCAGGGCCACCCATTGCGTCGGCACCATGTAGTCCGGCAAGCGCTCGGCGAGGGCCGCCTTGAGCGCCTGGCGCCGGGTATCGTCGACCACCGCCGCATCCACCCAGTAACCCACCAGGTGCTGCGCCTGGCCCTGGCGACGCACCACCACCGCGGCTTCGCGTACCCCCGGCAGGGCGTTGAGACAGGCTTCGATCTCGCCCAGCTCGATGCGCAGACCGCGGATCTTGACCTGCTGGTCCAGCCGCCCCAGGTAGTCGAGGCGACCGTCCGCTCGCCAGCGCGCCAGATCGCCGGTGCGATACAGGCGTGCCCCGGGCGGGCCGAAGGGATCGGCGACGAAGCGCTCGGCGGTCAGGCCGGGACGCCCCTGGTAGCCGCGGGCCAGGCCGGCGCCACCGATATAGAGCTCGCCAGCGGCGCCCAGGGGGACCGGATTGAGCGCCGCGTCCAGCACCCAGAGGCTGGTATTGGCCAGCGGCTGGCCGAGACTCGGCGGGCCCTCCGGCGTCACCGCACAGGCCGCCGACCAGATGGTGGTCTCGGTCGGCCCATAGAGATTCCACAGCGCCGTGCCCTGGCTGGCCAGGCGGTTAGCCAGTTCCTCCGGCAGGGCTTCGCCGCCGCAGAGCAGGCGACAGCCGTCGAGGCGAGCGAAATCCGGGTGCTCCAGCAGCAGGCGCCAGGTCGAGGGGGTCGCCTGGATCACGCTGACGCCCTGGCGCCGGATCTCGCCCAGCAGCAGTTCCGGATCGCGCGCCTGGAGGCGCGAGACCAGCACCACCCGCGCGCCCACCAGCAGCGGCAGATACAGCTCCAGGCCAGCGATGTCGAAGGACAGCGAGGTGAGACCGAGCAGGCGATCGCTCGCTGCCAGGCCCGGCGACCGCGCCATGCTGGCGAGGAAGTTGGCCAGCCCGCCGTGGCGTACCGCCACGCCCTTGGGCGTGCCGGTGGAGCCGGAGGTGTAGATGACGTAGGCGAGATCCTCGGCCCGTGGCGTCCACGCCAGGTCGGTGTCGGCCTGGTCGGCCAGCGCCGCGGCGTCGCGATCCAGGCAGCAGGTCGGCGTCGCCGTGGCCGGCAGTTCCTCCAGCAGCGACGCCTGGGTGAGCAGCAGCGCGGCCTGGCTGTCCTCCAGCATCAGGCGCAGCCGTTCAGCCGGGAATTCCGGGTCCAGCGGGACATAGGCGCCGCCGGCCTTGAGCACCGCCAGCAGCGCCACCAGCAACTCGGGGGTGCGCTCCAGGGCGACCCCGACCGCCACCTCCGGGCCCACGCCACGGGCGCGCAGCAGACGTGCCAGGCGGTTGGCCCGCTGATTGAGGGTGGCGTAATCCAGCGCCACGTCGCCAGCGACCACGGCGCTGGCCGTCGGCGTGCGCCGGACCTGGGCCTCGAAAGCCCGGGTAAGGGTCCAGTCGGGCAGCGGTGCGGCGGTGGCGTTCCAGGCCTGCAAGGCCGACCATTCGGCCGCCGGCAGTTCCGCCAGGTCGGCCAGCGCCCGCTGCGGCGCGCGGCAGGCGGCGCTCAGCAGGCGTCGTAGATGCTCCAGCAGGCGTTCGGCGGTGGCGGCCTCGAACAGGTCGGTGGCGTAGGCCAGCACCAGGCGCACGTCCGCGCCCTGCTCCTCGGTGGTGAGCATCAGGTCGAACTTGGCGATCTCGCCGTCTAGTTCCAGCGGCTCCAGCCGTAGTTCGCCAAGCGTAGCGGCCGGGGCCTGGCGTGCCAGGTGGTTGTAGGCCACCTGGAACAGGGGATTGTGCGCCAGGCTGCGCTCCGGACGGAGCGCATCCACCACCTGTTCGAAGGGCAGGTCCTGGTGATCCTGGGCAGCCAGCACGTTACGCCGGAGCGCGCCCAGCAGGTCGGCGAAGGATTGCCGGGGCGTCAGGTCGCTGTGCAGCACCTGGGTATTGACGAAGAGACCTACCACCTCGCGGGTTTCGCTGCGCGTGCGCCCGGCCACCGGGATGCCGACGCGGATGTCGCCCTGGCCGCTGAAGCGCGCCAGCACCGCCTTGAAGCCGGCCAGCAGCACCATGAACAGGCTGGCATCGGCGCCGCGCGCCAGTTCGCGCAGCGCCTTCACCTCGGCGGCGGTCAGGGTCAGCGTGCGGCTGGCACCCCGGTAGCTCTGCTGCGGCGGTCTCGGTCGATCGGTGGGCAGGGCCAGGGGGCGGTCGCCGTCGCCCAGGTGCTCACGCCAGAAGGCCAGTTGCCGCTCGCCCTCGCCTGCCGCCAACCACAGGGACTGCCAGCGCGCATGGTCGCTGTAGTCGATGGGGGGCGTCGCGAGCCGAGGCTCCGCGCCGGCGCTGTAGGCGGCGTAGAGGGTGGCGAAGTCCCGTTGCAGCAGGTCCAGGGACCAGCCATCGGCGATGATGTGGTGCACATTGATCAGCAGCAGGTGATCGTCGGCAGCCAGGCGCACCAGGGTCACCCGCAGCAGCGGCCCCTTGGCCAGGTCGAAGGGTTGCAGGGCGGCGGCCAGCAGGCGCTCGCGGGCTTCGCTCTCCCGCGCCGCGCCTTCCGGGGCCGTCAGCGACAGCTCCTGGAGGGCGACCTCGGCCGCCGGCCGGATGCGTTGCCAGACGGCGTTGCCATCCGTCTCGAACAGGGTCCTCAGACTGGGGTGCTGGCGCTCCAGGGCGGCGAAGGTGCGGGCGAGGGCCGCCCTGTCCAGGGAGCCGCGCAGGCGCAGGGCGCTGGGCAGGTTGTAGGCCGGGCTCTGGGGATCGAGCTGCCAGAGGAACCAGAGTCGGCGCTGGGCGGCCGACAAGGGCGCACAGGTCGTCGCCTGGCGCACGATGGGCAGCCGCTCCAGGCGTACGCCCTTCTGCCGCAACTGGCGCAGGAAGTCGAGTTGGCGCGCCTCGGGCAGCGCGGCGAGACGCTCGGCGATGGCGCGCAGTTGCGCGGCCGGCGTGGGCAGATCGGTCATTGCAGGTTCTCCAACTCGTCCAGCAGGTCGTCCATCAGGGCCAGCTCGTCGCGGGCCGCGGTGCCGGATTCGGTACTCAATTCAAGGGCGAGACGTTCCACCGTGGTGGCCTCGAACAACCGCTGGAACGGCAGTTCGACGCCCAGGCGCTCACGGATGGCCAGACCGATGCGGGTCAGCAGCAGGGAATGCCCGCCCAATTCGAAGAAGTCGTCGGTGACGCCGATGGGCGCGCTGGCGAAGACTTCCTCCCAGATCGCCACCAGGCGGGCTTCCAGCTCGGTACGGGGCGACTGATGCAGCCGCGGTTGCCAGCCGGGCTCCGGCAGGGCCTTGCGATCCAGTTTGCCGTTGGCCGACAGCGGCATGGCCTCCAGCACCAGCAGCTGCGCCGGCACCATGACGTCCGGCAGCGCCTCGCGCAGCCAGCCGCGCAGGTCCTCGACCTTGGCCGTGCCGGTGACGTAGCCCACCAGGTGCAGGCCG
>NZ_JAVSJB010000053.1:0-5673 GCF_032027545.1 Pseudomonas oryzihabitans
AGGGGAGGGGTTGACAGCGTCCTGGGATGCTGTAGGATTCGCCTCCCGCTGCCGCGATCGGTTGATCTGGTCGAGGTGGTGCAAGTGGTTGAGTTGAAACGAAAAAGTTCAAATCAACGCTTGACAGGATGTGAGGCTAGCGTAGAATGCGCGCCTCGGTTGACGACACGGTCGCAGCCACTGCTCTTTAACAAGTTGAATCAAGCAATTCGTGTGGGTGCTTGTGAGATAAGCCTGATGTCGCAAGATTATCAGCAACACAAGTAACTCGTGAATTCATGAGTTTTTTGCGATTGCTGAGCCACGTTTAGGGTTTTCTCAAAACCCGATCAGTCTACTTAACTGAAGAGTTTGATCATGGCTCAGATTGAACGCTGGCGGCAGGCCTAACACATGCAAGTCGAGCGGATGAGAGGAGCTTGCTCCTCGATTAAGCGGCGGACGGGTGAGTAATGCCTAGGAATCTGCCTAGTAGTGGGGGACAACGTTTCGAAAGGAACGCTAATACCGCATACGTCCTACGGGAGAAAGTGGGGGATCTTCGGACCTCACGCTATTAGATGAGCCTAGGTCGGATTAGCTAGTTGGTAGGGTAACGGCCTACCAAGGCGACGATCCGTAACTGGTCTGAGAGGATGATCAGTCACACTGGAACTGAGACACGGTCCAGACTCCTACGGGAGGCAGCAGTGGGGAATATTGGACAATGGGCGAAAGCCTGATCCAGCCATGCCGCGTGTGTGAAGAAGGCCCTCGGGTCGTAAAGCACTTTAAGTTGGGAGGAAGGGCTTACAGCGAATACCTGTGAGTTTTGACGTTACCGACAGAATAAGCACCGGCTAACTTCGTGCCAGCAGCCGCGGTAATACGAAGGGTGCAAGCGTTAATCGGAATTACTGGGCGTAAAGCGCGCGTAGGTGGCTTGATAAGTTGGATGTGAAATCCCCGGGCTCAACCTGGGAACTGCATCCAAAACTGTCTGGCTAGAGTGCGGTAGAGGGTAGTGGAATTTCCAGTGTAGCGGTGAAATGCGTAGATATTGGAAGGAACACCAGTGGCGAAGGCGACTACCTGGACTGACACTGACACTGAGGTGCGAAAGCGTGGGGAGCAAACAGGATTAGATACCCTGGTAGTCCACGCCGTAAACGATGTCAACTAGCCGTTGGGATCCTTGAGATCTTAGTGGCGCAGCTAACGCATTAAGTTGACCGCCTGGGGAGTACGGCCGCAAGGTTAAAACTCAAATGAATTGACGGGGGCCCGCACAAGCGGTGGAGCATGTGGTTTAATTCGAAGCAACGCGAAGAACCTTACCTGGCCTTGACATGCTGAGAACTTTCCAGAGATGGATTGGTGCCTTCGGGAACTCAGACACAGGTGCTGCATGGCTGTCGTCAGCTCGTGTCGTGAGATGTTGGGTTAAGTCCCGTAACGAGCGCAACCCTTGTCCTTAGTTACCAGCACGTAATGGTGGGCACTCTAAGGAGACTGCCGGTGACAAACCGGAGGAAGGTGGGGATGACGTCAAGTCATCATGGCCCTTACGGCCAGGGCTACACACGTGCTACAATGGTCGGTACAAAGGGTTGCCAAGCCGCGAGGTGGAGCTAATCCCATAAAACCGATCGTAGTCCGGATCGCAGTCTGCAACTCGACTGCGTGAAGTCGGAATCGCTAGTAATCGTGAATCAGAACGTCACGGTGAATACGTTCCCGGGCCTTGTACACACCGCCCGTCACACCATGGGAGTGGGTTGCTCCAGAAGTAGCTAGTCTAACCTTCGGGAGGACGGTTACCACGGAGTGATTCATGACTGGGGTGAAGTCGTAACAAGGTAGCCGTAGGGGAACCTGCGGCTGGATCACCTCCTTAATCGAAGATGTCAGCTTGCTGACAAGCTCCCACACGAATTGCTTGATTCACTGATAGAAGAGCAATTGAGTTAGCTTGACTCAAGGTAAGACGATTGGGTCTGTAGCTCAGTTGGTTAGAGCGCACCCCTGATAAGGGTGAGGTCGGCAGTTCGAATCTGCCCAGACCCACCAATCGATGGGGCCATAGCTCAGCTGGGAGAGCGCCTGCTTTGCACGCAGGAGGTCAGGAGTTCGATCCTCCTTGGCTCCACCATTTCCTTGGTGGCCCATGCGCGTCGCCGTACGGTAAACTGACTAACACGATTGCTTGAAAGCTCAGACATGAGCGTTTACTGCCACTGAAAGGGTGGGAAGTGAAACGTTGATGTCTGGTCTTTGATCAGAACTGTTCTTTAAAAAATTGGGAAAGTGATAGAAGTAGACTGCATTGATTGTTTTCACTGGCAATCAGTGTCGTCAAGGTAAAATCTTGCGAACTCAAGCGCAAGTTTTCGGCGAAATGTCGTCTTCACTCATTTAACGCCTGCAGATCGGTAGCGTCCTTGGACGTCAGCGAGATTGCTTGGGGTTATATGGTCAAGTGAAGAAGCGCATACGGTGGATGCCTTGGCAGTCAGAGGCGATGAAAGACGTGATAGCCTGCGATAAGCTTCGGTGAGGTGGCAAATGACCTGTGACCCGGAGATCTCTGAATGGGGAAACCCACCTAGGATAACCTAGGTATCTTAACCTGAATCCATAGGGTTAAGAGGCGAACCAGGGGAACTGAAACATCTAAGTACCCTGAGGAATAGAAATCAACCGAGATTCCCTTAGTAGTGGCGAGCGAACGGGGACCAGCCCTTAAGTTGATTTGAGAGTAGCGGAACGCTCTGGAAAGGGCGGCCATAGTGGGTGATAGCCCTGTACGCGAAACGCTCTTATCAATGAAATCGAGTAGGACGGGGCACGAGAAACCCTGTCTGAATATGGGGGGACCATCCTCCAAGGCTAAATACTCCTGACTGACCGATAGTGAACCAGTACCGTGAGGGAAAGGCGAAAAGAACCCCGGAGAGGGGAGTGAAATAGAACCTGAAACCGTATGCGTACAAGCAGTGGGAGCCCACTTTGTTGGGTGACTGCGTACCTTTTGTATAATGGGTCAGCGACTTATTTTCAGTGGCGAGCTTAACCGAATAGGGGAGGCGTAGCGAAAGCGAGTCTTAATAGGGCGTCTAGTCGCTGGGAATAGACCCGAAACCGGGCGATCTATCCATGAGCAGGTTGAAGGTTAGGTAACACTGACTGGAGGACCGAACCCACTTCCGTTGAAAAGGCAGGGGATGACTTGTGGATCGGAGTGAAAGGCTAATCAAGCTCGGAGATAGCTGGTTCTCCTCGAAAGCTATTTAGGTAGCGCCTCATGTATCACTCTGGGGGGTAGAGCACTGTTTCGGCTAGGGGGTCATCCCGACTTACCAAACCGATGCAAACTCCGAATACCCAGAAGTGCCGAGCATGGGAGACACACGGCGGGTGCTAACGTCCGTCGTGAAAAGGGAAACAACCCAGACCGTCAGCTAAGGTCCCAAAGTCCTGGTTAAGTGGTAAACGATGTGGGAAGGCTTAGACAGCTAGGAGGTTGGCTTAGAAGCAGCCACCCTTTAAAGAAAGCGTAATAGCTCACTAGTCGAGTCGGCCTGCGCGGAAGATGTAACGGGGCTCAAACCAGGCACCGAAGCTACGGGTATCACCTTTGGTGATGCGGTAGAGGAGCGTTCTGTAAGCCTGTGAAGGTGAGTTGAGAAGCTTGCTGGAGGTATCAGAAGTGCGAATGCTGACATGAGTAACGACAATGCGAGTGAAAAACTCGCACGCCGAAAGACCAAGGGTTCCTGCGCAACGTTAATCGACGCAGGGTGAGTCGGTCCCTAAGGCGAGGCTGAAAGGCGTAGTCGATGGGAAACGGGTTAATATTCCCGTACTTCTAGTTACTGCGATGGGGGGACGGAGAAGGCTAGGCCAGCTTGGCGTTGGTTGTCCAAGTTTAAGGTGGTAGGCCGATCGTTTAGGTAAATCCGGACGGTCAAGGCCGAGAGCTGATGACGATCCTTCTTTTAGAAGGAGAAGTGGTTGATGCCATGCTTCCAGGAAAAGCCTCTAAGCTTCAGGTAACTAGGAACCGTACCCCAAACCGACACAGGTGGTCGGGTAGAGAATACCAAGGCGCTTGAGAGAACTCGGGTGAAGGAACTAGGCAAAATGGCACCGTAACTTCGGGAGAAGGTGCGCCGGTGAGGGTGAAGGGTTTACCCCGTAAGCTCATGCCGGTCGAAGATACCAGGCCGCTGCGACTGTTTATTAAAAACACAGCACTCTGCAAACACGAAAGTGGACGTATAGGGTGTGACGCCTGCCCGGTGCCGGAAGGTTAATTGATGGGGTTAGCGCAAGCGAAGCTCTTGATCGAAGCCCCGGTAAACGGCGGCCGTAACTATAACGGTCCTAAGGTAGCGAAATTCCTTGTCGGGTAAGTTCCGACCTGCACGAATGGCGTAACGATGGCGGCGCTGTCTCCACCCG
The DNA here is from genome assembly GCF_032027545.1 of Pseudomonas oryzihabitans. GTDB lineage: Bacteria > Pseudomonadota > Gammaproteobacteria > Pseudomonadales > Pseudomonadaceae > Chryseomonas > Chryseomonas oryzihabitans_F. The sequence goes on from NZ_JAVSJB010000053.1 coordinate 4,444, forward strand.
AGACTCAGTGAAATTGAAATCGCTGTGAAGATGCAGTGTATCCGCGGCTAGACGGAAAGACCCCGTGAACCTTTACTGTAGCTTTGCACTGGACTTTGAGCTTGCTTGTGTAGGATAGGTGGGAGGCTTTGAAGCGTGGACGCCAGTCTGCGTGGAGCCAACCTTGAAATACCACCCTGGCAACCTTGAGGTTCTAACTCTGGTCCGTCATCCGGATCGAGGACAGTGTATGGTGGGCAGTTTGACTGGGGCGGTCTCCTCCTAAAGAGTAACGGAGGAGTACGAAGGTGCGCTCAGACCGGTCGGAAATCGGTCGCAGAGTATAAAGGCAAAAGCGCGCTTGACTGCGAGACAGACACGTCGAGCAGGTACGAAAGTAGGTCTTAGTGATCCGGTGGTTCTGTATGGAAGGGCCATCGCTCAACGGATAAAAGGTACTCCGGGGATAACAGGCTGATACCGCCCAAGAGTTCATATCGACGGCGGTGTTTGGCACCTCGATGTCGGCTCATCACATCCTGGGGCTGAAGCCGGTCCCAAGGGTATGGCTGTTCGCCATTTAAAGTGGTACGCGAGCTGGGTTTAGAACGTCGTGAGACAGTTCGGTCCCTATCTGCCGTGGACGTTTGAGATTTGAGAGGGGCTGCTCCTAGTACGAGAGGACCGGAGTGGACGAACCTCTGGTGTTCCGGTTGTCACGCCAGTGGCATTGCCGGGTAGCTACGTTCGGAAGAGATAACCGCTGAAAGCATCTAAGCGGGAAACTTGCCTCAAGATGAGATCTCACTGGAGCCTTGAGCTTCCTGAAGGGCCGTCGAAGACTACGACGTTGATAGGTCGGGTGTGTAAGCGCTGTGAGGCGTTGAGCTAACCGATACTAATTGCCCGTGAGGCTTGACCATATAACACCCAAACAATCTGACCGCGTGTCAGAGCGTGAGGAAGACGACGCCGAAAACGGCGCGTGGGTTCGCAAGACCCCAGACGAGTTGTCTACTTCGATCACCGACCCAATTGGGCCAGCCAGGTACGCTCCATCACCTGGTCAGCCAACCGAATTGCTTGACGAACATAGAGCATTGGAACCACCTGATCCCTTCCCGAACTCAGAAGTGAAACGATGCATCGCCGATGGTAGTGTGGGGTTTCCCCATGTGAGAGTAGGTCATCGTCAAGCGCCTAACACCCAGCACCCCCGCTCAGTTCACTCTGGCGGGGGTGTTGTCTTTG
>NZ_JAVSJB010000054.1:0-5301 GCF_032027545.1 Pseudomonas oryzihabitans
TAAATCCTAAATTGATAAACGTGGTCTGTCCCCTATTGTCCTGTGTCCCTGTGTCCCTGCACCAGCTAATCAAGCGAAAATGATGAAAAACAGAACGAGATTTTTTTATCCTCAAGCTCATTAAGTTGATAACGCACCCTATCGAAGCCCGAATTCATCTTATTAACATTCATATGCATGAGCTGAGTTAGCCCACCGCCAAAATCACGGAACATAAACTGGCTAATATCAATAAATTTTATACTCACAACATCAGCCCCTACATTTTCAGAGGCCGAAACAGACAGAGACAAATCATAACCCATGCCATCAGCGTTCAATTGAATGCTGATGGTATGCAAGCAGTTATGAGCAACAAGCAATTCATTCAACTCTGGAAGACTAATCATTATTGATCCTCGTCTCTTTCCCGTGGGCGCCGTAGCCTGAACCATATCTTCTTGCTCTTGCTCTTGCTGGGGGTTTCGTCAGCTGCGGCAGCCAGGGTGAGGTTGTCCTGGGCCGCCAGGCTGGCGTTACCACCGGCGCTGAGGGTGGTGGCGACGGCGGTGAGGTCGCGCCCGGCACCGATGCCCAGGTCACGCCCGGCGGTAAGGCTGCCGGTCAGTTGCGTGATGCTGGAACTGGTGTTGTTGGCACCACTGCTGCGGCCCGTCTGCGTCTGAGCGCCGACCAGGTTGACGTCGCGACCGGCGAGTCTTAGACGAGGAAAATAAATCCGTCTCTTTTTTCTTCTTTTTCGCATTTTACCGAAGAGACCAATCATGTATAGATATATATTCAACGATTTGATCAGGAGCATTGCTCAAAGATGAGCGATAATTCGTTGAAAAGCTAATCCCCTCCAACACCTTACCCTCTTTAATAAGAAGGAAATTATCATCCATGTCGTTAAAAAAAACATCGAACCCAGCGCGCTCTAGGGCCCGGAGCTCATCCCCGGGTCTTACCCCAAAAAAACCACCTCTATACCCCCTCCCCACATCTATTCTATATAATTTAAAGTTTTCTTCAAACTCAAGGCAAACCACATCATCCAGATATATAAGTGACTGAACCAATGTGTAAGGGCCACCAGGAAAGCCAGATCTCGATCTCACACCAATCCAACCAGTGTTCGAGTAAATTTTCCCATCTAGCTCCGAGTCCTTGTTGTGCCATCCAACGAAACCCACTCGCTTTAGAATTGAGTTGAAGTCATCGCCAACCTCGAATCCAGCAGCTGCTTTAGCAGGAACCAGCTCTGCAATTAAGTCAGGAACATAAATAGACATTGCTTTACTCCCAAGGCTTCCACCGACCGGCTTCATACCTCAACCTGTTCCCGGTAGCATCAAAATACTGCTGAGCGCTAGTAATAGTGCCTGGCTTAAATCCGGAGGATGGATCAATAACTCTAACCTCAGCCCCGTCTTTGTACGTAAACTTATAGTATGGCGCGTCATGCGCACCACCTCCAGGATGGACCTGAACTTCTTTTATAGTTGGATGCCCTTCAACTGTAAAGGCTTGAGCCTTGCCGGACGTACCGGAGAGTGCGGGCTTGGGTACTAGAGTAGCACCATCCATCTTATATGCCTGCACGAGATCGTCGACCGAGGCACCCCATACCTGATCTAATCTTCGTGGTATACCTGCCTGTACAGCTAAATCGTTTCTCAAGCCATCACGAGCAATTGCAGACGTAGCTGGAGTCTCAGGTGTCCCTGCTCCAGCTTTTATTCCTCCAAGTCCTGTCTTATTTGCTTCACTGATCGCCTGCCCCAACGGCGTCTTGTCATAATACTTCGACAGCTCCGCTTCGCCAGGCAACTTACCGGCATTCAGGTCATTCAGCTTGCCTGACAGTTGCTCGATAGTAGCCAATTCGCCCGCTACTTGGCTGCCAATCTTGAACTCAGCGGCACCTCCCTTCATGGCGGCCACGATCATGCTTAGCTTGACCGCCTTGGCCGCTGGACTCAGCAGGTCCCAGACACTCGGCTCGAGCATTTCGCCGATGAGCTTGGCTCCTCCGGCGACATTGGCGGCCGCACCTGCCAGCCGTTGCTGGTAGTCCAAGAGGTCGCCAACCTCGGCCCGTAGAGCGGCATCGTTAGCCAACTTGTCACGCAGCTGGTCGGCCTGGCTGGCCATCTGCTGCTCAAGGTCCTTCCGTGCCAGGTCCGTGGCCTGGGCATTCAGTTCCTGTTTTAGAGCTGCAGGGTCAGTTTTCAGCCGCTCAGCGTCTTGGCGCGCCTGCGCTTGTTCACGTTCGTGCTGGCTTTCCAAGGCTTTGTGTGCAGAGTCGAGGATGTTGCCCTGGACAGTCTTTCCGTCCTGCCACTGCTGATTGCCGAACTGCTGCTCCACCTCACTAGAGATGGGGCCGCGAAGCTGATCCATCGCTTGCCGGCCGTCCTGGATCTCTTGCGCAATCTGCTGGCAGTCACCCGTCTGCTGGCAATTCTTGGCACGCGCGCTGTTGGCGTCGCTGATGGCTTGATACTTGTCGCGGACGATTTGGCAATCGCCCCGTGCCTCGCAGCCTTGCAGCTCCTTGGCCAGGTTCTCCACGTCTTGGTGGCGCAGATAGTTATTCGCCGTGGCATTGGCCGCCACTGTGGCAGCAGCCTGCATATCGCCATCGCTCAAGCTTGCCGCCAGCACGCCAACCAATTGCGAAGCGGCCAACAGGTTGCTCATGCCGCGCTGATACTCTGGACTACCCTTTTCAACGCCCGGCGGCAGGAATTTATCGCCCAGCATCCCCACCATGGCTTCGCTGGCACCAGCCGCCAAAGCCCCGCTACGGAAGTCCCCGCCCATGGCTTCCGCCATCAGGCCACCCAGAGCGGCATGCAGGGCAATTTTGGTGACGCTACCGCTAGCCAAACCCAGATCGCGACCCAAGTCGCCGATTGCATTCGCCGCATTGGCGCCCGCGATACCGACGGCGGTTCCCAGGGCTGCCTGCTTGAGGTTGTCCTGGAAGCTGCCACCGTAGATCAGGGTGCGCGCCAGGGTGTCGGCCATGAGTTTGGTGCCGACGGCCTGGGCGCTGGCCGTATCGAACTTGAGCTTGGTCGCGTCGTAGCCGGCCATCTGCAGGATGCCCGCGGAAGCCCCGGCCATGGCGTAGCTCTTGAGGCTGTCCGAAGACGTCACGTCCTTGAATACGGCGCCCAGGTTGCCGCGGTTGTTGATGGTGCTGACGGCGGCATTGGTCGCGGCAGTGGTGATGGCGGCCTGGGTGACGGTGCCTCCCATCAGACCACCGGCCATGGGACCGATGATGACGGCCATCGCGATGGCAATGATCATCTGCGACGCCGGGCCAAGGCCGGAGTTGCTGTACTTGAAGCTGTCGTGGATCTCCTTGACCTGCCGCCAGTCGACGTCACCGCGTGCTTCGGCCTGCTTGATCCAGGCCAGGTTCGGATCGGCCTTGACCATGGCATCGATGGTCTGGCTCACCGTCTGACCGTTGACTTCCTTGACGTCGATCTTCAGCCCTTCGACGGCTTGGATGCTGAGCTTACCCTCCGCGATGATCTGCGTCTGGCGCAGGGTTTCATCGGTTTGGCCCTTGCCCTTGGACGAGACCCAGAAGGCGTTGTTGTTGCTCTTCTCGTGGCTCTCCTGGTGCAGGTCCTTCACGGCTTCGAAGGTGATGTCGCCGCCGCTGTCGAGGGTAATGTCTTTGCCGCTCGCTAGCTTGGCGGCCTGGTAGGTCTGGTCGCCTTCGCTCTTGAGGGTGATGTCGCCGCCGGCCTTGATCTCGCTGCCGATATTGCGCACATCGGTCACTTCGTCGCGCTTGGTCTTCTTCGCGCCGAAGCTGCCCTTCTTCTTCATGTCGTACAGCGAGTAGTCGCTGTCCTGCGCGGCCAGGACGTTGAGGTCCTTGCCGGCGTAGAGATAGGCCTCGTGGGCGGCTTCCACCTTGCTGGCCACCAGGGTCAAGTCGCCCTGGCTCGCCACCAGGCTGACGTTGCCACCTGCGGTCAGGGTGGTGATCTGCTGGTCGACGTGATCTTCCTGGCGGGTGATCTTCTTGCTCTTGCTGTAGCTGTGGCTTTCGTTGGCCGCCACGCCCAGGGTGAGGTTGTCCTGGGCCGCCAGGCTGGCGTTGCCCCCGGCGCTGAGGGTGGTGGCGACGGCGGTGAGGTCGCGTCCGGCACCGATGCCCAGGTCACGCCCGGCAGTGAGGCTGCCGGTCAGTTGGGTGATGCTGGAACTGGTGTTGTTGGCACCACTGCTACGCCCGGTCTGCGTCTGGGCGCTGAGCAGGTTGACATCGCCGGCAGATTTAATCCGTGGTGCTGGTGAGGTTTAGCCGGGGGAAAATAATCTGTCCCCTTTTCTGGAGCCCATCACTCCAAAAAATCTATTTGAACCACTAGCGCACAGAAATCAATATTTTCATTGCCGCCACTGCATTCTAATCTGACTGAATTTTTATTTTCTGCAACAACTAAGCCAGCATTGCCAACCCAAGCCTGAACTAAGTCGCCGGAACGCCAGACATTCCAAATCTTCACATCACAGCCTGACTTAGAAAAAACAGAAAGCAAAACCACATCGGGACTAGTATCAGCCCAAAGAATTATTTCTGAATGACTGCAACCATTTACTTCAATCTTTCCCTTTACAGCCTTAATTCGCAACCCAACAACAGGCTCCAACGAAAAATTCAATCTCCGAACCAATAGATCCTTTCGCCCAGATGACAAGCTCATCTGAAATAACGGAATAATAGTACGCCCATCCATTTCAATAGGAGCACCAAAAGTGCGCTGAAAGATTGAAGAAAGAGTTTCCATAAAGTATTAATACCCTGGCTTCCTAAAAGGATCTACTGCTGCATGGTCTTGCGGCCAACGAGGAACAAACTCTTGTCCACCATCACGGGCTGGAATTGGCTCATGACTCAACTCCATAGATTCAAGCCCACCTTTATCGGCATTGTATCGCTGCGGCGCACTTCCCTTACTCATACGAATAATATTTTCAGTGCCGTATTTTTCAGCAGCCCCTGGCGCAGCCGCCTCATTTTTCCAGAAGCGAGACCTCACTGTAGACCATGCAGGTTCGTTGCCCCTTACAGTATTGGCATAAACATCATCACCCAATGTCCATCTTGGTGTTTCTCTCGTTACGTCAGCCCCAACCGCCCTAGCCTCACCGCCAACATAATTCTTCCAATCCGGATGGTAAGGATCGGCACGCATGGCATCCGAGATATCGGTTCTCGCAGCCGCTCCGGATTCCCTCGTCGTCAAACCAAAGGTAAATCTAGAGGCGTTATCGGCAGCAGCC
>NZ_JAVSJB010000055.1:0-5212 GCF_032027545.1 Pseudomonas oryzihabitans
CCTCAGCCTGACCCTGGGCGGCACCTACCAGGGCGCCGGGCGCCTGAGCAGCGGCAACGACCTCACCCTGGGCGCCGGGCAACTGCTGCTGGACAACGCCAATGCCCGCCTGACGGCTGGCAGCGGCACCACCACCTTCACCATCGGCGGCCTGCTGCGCAACCAGGCGCGGATCACCTCGGCGGGTAACGCCACCCTCAATGCCGGACAAGTCGTCAACCAGGGCACCCTGGGCGCCTCAGGCAACCTCACGATCAACACCCCGAGCCTGACCAACCAGAACAGCAGCCTGATCTTCAGTGGCGGCGACATGGGGCTGTGGGTGAATGAATTCACTAATAGCCGGGCTGACGTCTATAGCCTTGGTTCTATAGATGCTAGAGGCTACAACGGGTCCAGCCAAGCAGCTTCATTTAAGAATATATCTGGCACTTTAGAGAGTAATCGGGACTTCTCCATAAAAGCTAATGTGCTGGAGAATCGACGCGAAAGCTTTGCTCTAGGGCGTACGCTGGTTTCCGGAACTTTGGCACCTCTCTGCTACGACTGCAGAGGGGATTACTTTACTGTTGATTATGTGGTTAGAGAGCAATACGAGAGCACTGTGACAGATGACTCTCCTTCTGCTTTTATCTCGTCCGGCGGGAGTCTATTTTTCGATGGCGGTTCCTTTTCAAATAACAGAAGTTCTGTAGCTGCTCGAAATGATATTTCTATCAGTTCGAGTGAGTTTAAGAATTTCGGTGGCTCTGCAGGAACTATCGAAAGGACTCGTGTTTTTCATTTTGTAGATATAACTGATGGTACGTTCTTCCGCTTTATGAGGGGGGACGGTATGAATTATGTTCAAAGAAATGATAAGGATTATCCGACGTTAGTAGCCTATACCGATGGTTCTGGCAAGATACGACAAGGACGAGTCGAAGGCGGACATTCTTATAATAGTGATGGAGTCGGAGAGTATTTTTATACGCTGATAGATACCGTTACTGGTCGTGAGCTTGACCTGCCGCTGGGAACGGATGTAGAGAGGTTGTCGCTCTATGATCGTGGAAATTTGGTACCTTTGCCAGCTACGCTCGACTCTCGACATCTGGTGAGTGATGTCGAAGTTGCAGCGGGAGGCGGAGCTACTCAGTCCGCCATTGTGCAGGCGGGCGGTAAAGTTTATATTCAAGCGTCTCAGTCTTTAGAGAATAGTGTTGTACGGCAAGATTATGGCTATGGTGCGGGCGCTAATAAGACACAAGATGTTCGCGGCAACACACTCGTTTCGCCAACAGTAGTTCAGTTTAACTCTCAACTACCACCTAACCTAGCCCAGCAACAAGTCAACCCCACCACGCTCCCCGGCTTCTCCCTACCCACCGGCCAGAACGGCCTCTTCCGTCTCAGCAGCCAACAAGGCCGTGAGGGCGAGCTGAAGACCCTCACCCAGGTGGAGGGTGTTCGTAGTACTCAAGTCGCTGCCGAGGATAAGGCCACCATTCAGGTAGCCAAGTACAACGCCGGCCGTAGCGACGCCACTGTCCAGCAACTGCTGAGTACCCAGACGGGCAACGTTGCGTCGCTGCAGGCGGAGAAAGCGGCGGACACCTCAGTCTCCAACAAGGCTCAGCTCGACGGCATCGCCTTTACCAAGCCGGCTATCCTGGCTCCCTTGCCCGCCCAGATTGGCAACGCGGCGGGAAGTAATGGGCAAGCAGCGCTCGAATCCGGAACCGGCATGCGTTCTCCGGTCGCCGTGATCGGCAAGATGCACGACTCACTGACCGGCGGTGGTCTTCACGACATAGTGGCCGCCAAAGGTACGGTGCAAAGCGAAGCTCTGACCCCCATTCCCTATGCGATGGGCAGCAACCTACCGCATCGCTACCTGGTGGAAACCAACCCGGCGCTGACCGACCTCAAGCAGTTCATGAGTTCGGACTACCTGCTGGGCAACCTCAACTACAACCCCGACACCAGCTGGAAACGCCTGGGCGATGGCCTCTACGAGCAGCGCCTGATCCAGCAGGCCATCGTCGCTCGCACCGGCCAACGCTTCATCGCCGGCCTCAATAGCGATGAAGCCCAGTTCAAGTACCTGATGGACAACGCCCTGCAGAGCAAGCAGGCGCTGGGCCTCAGCGTGGGCGTCAGCCTCACCGCCGAACAGGTCGCGGCCCTGACCCACGACATCGTCTGGATGGAAGACCAGGTTATCAACGGCGAGCACGTGCTGGTCCCCGTGCTCTACCTGGCCCACGCCAACAACCGTCTGGCGCCCAACGGCGCGCTCATCCAAGGCAGCGACGTCACCCTGATCGCCGGCAACGACCTGACCAACGCCGGCACTCTGAGAGCCACCAACAACCTCACCGCTACGGCCACCAACAACCTGGTCAACAGCGGCCTGATCCAGTCCGGTGATCGACTGAGCCTGACCAGCACCCTGGGGGACATCACCAACCGTGCGGGCGGTATCATCGCCGGGCGTGACATTGAACTGACGGCCTCGAAAGGCGACATCCTCAACGAACGTACCGTCACTACCCATACGGCAAGTTATGCCGGCCAGAACCTGCGAGAAGACTACGCCGACAGCGCCGCCCGTATCGAAGCCAGCAACAACCTGAGCCTTACTGCCGGGCGTGACATCAACAACGTGGGCAGTGTGCTGAGCGCTGGTGGCAACGCCACTTTGATCGCCGGTCGCGATGTCAACCTGGTCAGCGCCCAGACGCAGACCGGGCGCAGCAGTGGTGCCAACAACACCCGCTCCAGCATCACCCAGCTGACCGGCAGCCTCACGGCGGGGCGTGATCTGGGCATCGGTGCTGGCCGCGACCTCACCGCCGTCGCCAGTACCCTCAGTGCCGGCGGCAACGCCACCCTGACCGCCCAGGACAACCTCACCCTGGCCGCCGCAGCCGACGAAACCCACAGCTACAGCAAGAGCAAGAAAGTCACCCGTCAGGAAGACTACGTCGACCAGCAGATCACCACCCTGACCGCGGGCGGCAACGTCAGCCTGATGGCGAAACAAGGCGACCTGACCCTGGTAGCCAGCAAGGTGGAAGCCGCCCACGAGGCCTACCTGTACGCCGGCAAGGACCTCAACGTCCTGGCCGCCCAGGACAGCGACTATTCGCTGTACGACATGAAGAAGAAAGGCAGCTTCGGCGCGAAGAAAACCAAGCGCGACGAAGTGACCGACGTGCGCAACCTCGGCAGCGAGATCAAGGCCGGCGGCGACATCACCCTCAAGAGCGAAGGCGACCAGACCTACCAGGCCGCCAAGCTCAGCAGCGGCAAGGATCTAACGCTTGATAGTGGCGGCGACATCACCTTCGAAGCGGTGAAGGACCTGCATCAGGAGAGCCACGAGAAGAGCAGTAACAGCCTGGCCTGGACCAGCATGAAGGGTAAGGGCAACACCGACGAGACGCTCAGGCAGAGCGAGCTGGTGGCCCAGGGGCAATTGGCGATCCAGGCGGCGAACAAGATCCACATCGACGTCAAGGACATCAACGCCCAGACCGTCAGCCAGACCGTGGATGCGATGGTCAAGGCTGATCCCAACCTGGCCTGGATCAAGCAGGCCGAAGCCCAGGGCGACATCGACTGGCGGCAGGTGAAGGAGATCCATGACTCCTTCAAGTACAGCCATTCGGGGTTGGGCCAGGGCGCCATGCTGGCGGTGATCATCGTCGTCACCGTGCTGACCGCGGGTGCCGCGAGTGCTGCCGTAGGAGCTGCAGCGGGCGCAACGGCAGGATCGGGTACCGCCATGGCCGCCGCGGGTACCGTCACGACCGCAGCCACGGCGACCACCGCTGCAACCACTACGGCAGTGGCTGCTGGTTGGGCCAACGTCGCGGCGACAGCGGCGCTGACCTCCATGGCCAGCTCGGGTGCCGTCAGCCTGATCAACAACCGTGGCAACATCGGCGCCACGCTCAAGGACACCCTGAGCAGCGACGGCCTGAAAAACGCTATGATCGCCGCCGGTACGGCAGGCGTCATGAGCTATGCCGGCAGCAACTGGTTCAAGACCACCGTCGATCCGGTCTCGGGCAAGGTGACTGGCGCCATCCCCGACCTCACCAACCCGGGCAACTTCACCCGCTTCGCCGAAACCCAACTGCTGCAGGGCGCCGTCAAGGGCACCCTCTCCGAAGCCCTGGGCCAGGGCAAGTTCAGCGACAGCCTCAAAGGCAGCGTCTTCTCCATCCTCCAGGCGGCCGCCTTCAACGAGGTCGGCGATCTGGGCAAGCAATGGAAGCTCGAAGACAGCGGCCTGGGCAAGACCGCCATGCACGCCGTGGTGGGAGGCCTGCTCTCCGAAGCCATGGGTGGGGATTTCAAGACGGGTGCCGTAGCGGCTGGGGCCAATGAAGCCCTGATCGAAACATTGGACAAGAGCCCGTTGCTGGCCAGCGCGGACCAGAGCCAACACCAACGGCTGGTCAACATGGCGTCGCAATTGGTCGGGCTAGTGGCGGCGGCGAGTGTGGGCGGCAATGTCCAGCAGGGCGCGGAGATCGCCGGCAATGCCCAGGCCTACAACCGGCAGTTGCACAGCTTTGAGCGCCAAATCCTTGATGAAAAAGCCCAGGAACTGCAGCAGACCTTGGGTAACACCAAGAGCGGCGAGAGCTGGGGAACGCTGCTCACCCTCGTAGGTGGCGCTGCGGTAGACAGTGAGGACAGCCAGAAGCTTGCTGCTCTCCAGGCCAGCTTGAAGGACAGCAATCCGGAAAGCTGGAGCCTCAAGCAGGACCTGATGCAAGCCCAGCAGGTCATCGACCAACTGAAAGGCCAGCGGATCGCCCTGACCTGGAGCAACGGCAAGCCCATCGTCGCGGACGGAGATCGTGTCTATGCCTTTGCCGCGACGGATGCCCAACGGCAGGACCATGCTCTGTTCGATGTGGCGAGCAACACCGGTCTGTACAACGCACCGGGCAACGATCCTGTCGTGCCGGACAAGTACGTCCAGCAGTTCGGCGATTACGTGGCGGCCAAGCATCAGAGCGAGATCGCTTCGGTCTCCAGTAGTACTCTGGCAAAGGATGATGCCTGGGCGGCCTTGCAAGGTCGCACCAACAGTGGCCTTGTAGATGTAACCTTTGCCGACGCGCTAGGTGCTCTGCCCGCGGGTCGGGCGGTGAGGGCGGGTACTGCCCTGAGCACGACCCTGCAAGCCACGGCGCGCGAGGCGGAGGAG
>NZ_JAVSJB010000056.1:0-5103 GCF_032027545.1 Pseudomonas oryzihabitans
GCAGCATCCATTCACGAGCAGCTCACCTGCCTAACATCTTTCCGTAAAAAGGTGTCAGGCAGCCGCGGGGTTGGCTTGTAAGGGCTCGACGTCAAGGCTAGGCAGCATCACCACCTTGGCAGAAACGGGTAGAGGCGTTAGGTATTCGTCGGGCTGAGGGATGGCGAGGCCCTGCACGAATAGGTAAAGAAGGTGCTTGAGCAATAGCGCCTGCGCGGCTTCCAGTGCCTGATCAAGTGTTGGGGCTTCGGCACACACGCCTTCGAAGTCAGGCACGATCACTCGGTACCCCTGGGCGGCTGGCATCCAAGCCGCTGGATAGGGGACGAGCACATCCAAGACAGCTTGCCGCCCCCTATTACGATGCCCTTCCAGCTTGCGGACAAGCCGCGTTGCCCGTAAATGGGTGTAGCGTTTGAGCATGCTCAGCGACTTATGCCCGCTGATGGCCGCTACCTCCATGAGGTCAAGAGTGCCCAGCTCGAACAATCGCGAAATCGACTCATGCCGCAGGTCGTGAAAATGCAGATCGACAATGCCGAGTTTCTGCAGCATGAAGCGCCATGTGCTTTTGAAACCGTTGGCGGTGTACCGGAATACTGCCCCTGATGTCTGGGGCTCCAAACGCATCAGCACATTGCGAGCCTTAACGCTCAAAGGCACGTCGCGCTTTGTACCATTCTTGGTGTCATCAAGGTGGATGATCCGGCTACGCAAGTTGACGCGCTCCCATCGCAACCCCAACAGTTCGCTCTGGCGCATGGCGGTCTCCAAGGCAAGACTGACAAGCGCGGCCAGATCCCTATTGGGATGGGCATGGGCGTAGCGCATGATTAGCCGCTCTTCTCGCGGCAGTAGCCGACGATCTCGTCCGGCCGAGGGTTTGGGTTTGCGAACCTGGGTAACCGGGTTCTGCTCACAGGCACCCCACTCTATCCTCGCGATGTCGAACAGGTTGGAGAGCAACGCCAATTCGAGCCGAACGGTGGATGTCGACAGCACCACTCCGGTCTTCGGGTTTCGCTGCAGAAGGCGAGCATCGCGGTAGGTGGCAATATCAACCGATGTGATCTCCCGAAGTGCCCTCTTCGCCATTAGGGCACGACGCAACTGCTCGATCCGATAGCTTTCCTGAACGTATCCCTTTTTCAAGACCGAGACCTGACTACGATAGCGCTCAAGCGCCTCATCCAGGGTCATCTCCACTCTCTTACCTCTGCTGCCGTCAAACAGGCGCGCGAGTCTAGAGGGGAATACAAGGGTCGTCAGCTCTAGCCCAACCCTTTCACAAGCGTTAGCGGTTGTTGCTAGCGGCCGTGGACAGGATGCAGGCCTGATAAGCGTCCATCTCCTGGAAGCAACGCTATGCCCATGCTTTGGATCATTCTAATGATAGCGACCGCTGTCGTAGGGCTCTTGGCTGATGCCGAGCGCTCCTCCAACACTCGCTCCGTTGCCGTCGATATCGATGCACTGGCCTACAACATGATCACCTATCGCAATGCCTTGGCCGAGTACGCGCACGCCAATCCGACCGTCACCGGCGCGCCGGCCGATTCTGTCTTGGCACTGCCTACCTGGTATCGCAAGCTGCCGAACGTCTCCGGCTATGTGAACACCGGCCAGAGCTTCACCTACTACCTCAGGCCGCCCAATGGCCTGGTCAGCAAGATGGTCGACCTGACCCAGTCTCAAGCTATCGGCACGGTAGTAGCCAGCACGCTGCAGAGTCCTATCAGCGGCAACATGGGTATCGTTGTTCCCCCAGCCATTCCCAACGGCTCAGCGCTCGCCTATCAGTAGCCGTTTATCGCTTATCATGCTCTGGCATGAACCTTTCAGACTGATAGCACATCTCTATCACTCCGATAGTTTATGCCCATATGAGGAGCAGTAATGGAGCATGGAGTCGATCTACTGAGAACCGCGCTTTCGCCCTATTCGGTCGAAGCAGTCATCCGGTCTGCTGACAAGACCGCTGTCGTGACTGTTGCCCATCAAGCGGCCAAGGTCACCCGTGTACTAAAACAAGCCGACCTTCAGGATCGAACCAAGCTGGCTGAGCATGTGAATGACTTCAAGCGTGATATGGCGGGTGCCCGTGAAGACGCTGACCATGAGCGTGTTGAATTGATGCAGCGCCTTGGATCACGCGGTCTGGCGTCGTTCAATCCGGGATTGCATCGACCTGGCAAGCCTAGGTAGCGTTGTTGCTGGATAGCGCTGATGTCTGGCAAATCGGTTTAGGACCGCCGCTACGCATAGTGTGGAAGTGGACGAGCTCGATGCCAACTGACCTAGCGAGTGCCTCAAAGGTTACCGCTGGGTCAGAGGGCTTATGGCCGAGCAGCAATCGCTCGGCGAAGCAGATCTCCGCATAGGCATCGCTGCGCGAAAGCCGATCAGCTCTCACGATCAAAAACCTGAGTTCACCCGTCGTGTAAGCAATCTCAAAAACCTACGTTTCGCCCATAGCCTGTCATTCCGTGACAAAGATCACATTTCGATATCATATTGACACTACCGTTCACCGACATGAAGCGCAAAAACGCCAGCTGTAGAGCCTCTCGCCGGAAATCATTAGTCAGACAAAAATCTCTCACTTCAACCGAATCTGAGCTAATTGCGGTTCCGCGCTGACGCCTCATGCCGCTCCAGGCACGGTTCCTCTGTAGGCCACTCGGCCATCAACAGGGGAATCCCATGCGTGTGTTTTTGTGCGAGAAGCCCAGCCAGGGCAAGGACATTGCCCGGGTGCTCGGCGCCACTGGGCGCGGTGAGGGCTGCATTCGCGGCCAGGGCGTGGTCGTTACCTGGGGGATCGGCCATCTCCTCGAGCAGGCCCCACCCGAGGCCTACGATCTAGCGCTGAAGTCCTGGTCCCTGGATGCACTGCCGATCTTGCCGGCAAGCTGGAAGGTCGAGGTCAAGGCCAAGACCAGCAGCCAGTTCAAGGTGGTCAAGGCCCTGCTCAAGGAAGCGACCGAACTCATCATAGCCACCGACGCCGATCGCGAGGGCGAGATGATTGCCCGTGAGCTGCTGGAGCACTGCGGCTACCGCGGCCCCATCCAGCGGCTGTGGCTGTCCGCCCTCAACGACGCCTCGATCCGCCAAGCCCTGGCCAACCTCAAGCCCGGGGTCGAAACCTTCTCCATGTATCACTCGGCACTCGCACGTTCGCGGGCAGACTGGTTGATCGGCATGAACTTCACCCGGCTGTTCACCCTCCTCGGCCGTCAGGCCGGCTACAGCGGGGTGTTGTCGGTAGGGCGGGTACAGACGCCTACGCTGCGCCTGGTGGTCGACCGCGATCGGGAGATCGCCCACTTCGTCCCAGTACCGTTCTGGAGCTTGGACGTGCTGCTGGCCGCCAACGGCCAGACCTTCACCGCCCAATGGCGGCCCAGCCGCGACATCACCGATGACGAGGGGCGCTGCCTGGACCAATGCCATGCCCAGGCGGCGCAGGCACGTCTCACCGCAGGATCAACCGCCATCGCCGTCTCCGTTGAGACCGAGCGGCTCAAGGAGGTAGCGCCCCTGCCCTTCGATCTGGGCACGCTGCAGGAGATCTGCTCGAAGAAGCTTGGCCTCGGGGCCCAGGAGACCTTGAATGTCGCCCAGGCGCTGTACGAGACGCACAAGGCGACGACCTACCCCAGGACCGACTGCGGCTACCTGCCCACCAGCATGCTGCCGGAGGTGCCGGCCGTGCTCGAGGCGATCCGCCGGACCGATCCGTCCATTGTCCCAGTGCTGGCCAGCATTGATCCGGCGCAGCGCTCACGGGCCTGGAACGACGCCAAGATCACCGCGCACCACGGCATCATCCCGACCCTGGAGCCCGCCAACCTGGCGGCCATGAGCGACAAGGAGCGTGCGGTCTACAGCCTGATCCGCGCGCACTACCTCGCCCAGTTCCTGCCCCACCACGAGTTCGACCGGACGGTGGCTGATTTCGACTGCAACCAGGTGGCGTTGCGGGCGGTGGGCAAGCGCATCGTCGTGGCTGGCTGGAAGACGTTGTTCCAGGCCGCGCCTGCCGCTGAGGATGATGAGGACAGCAAGGAAAAGGACCGCTCGCAGATCCTGCCGCCGCTCCAGAACGCCTCCCGCGCCCAGGTGCAGCAGGCCCAGCTCAAGGCGCAGCAGACGCAACCACCTAAGCCCTACACCGAAGGCGATCTCATCAAGGCCATGAAAACCGTGGCCAAGCTAGTGACCGACCCGCGGCTGGCCGCCAAGCTCAAAGAGACCACGGGCATCGGCACCGAGGCCACCCGGGCCAGCATCATCCAGGGCCTGATTGATCGTGGGTTCCTGCTCAAGAAGGGCAAGGCAGTGCGGGCATCCGACGCCGGCGTCTCGCTGATCGCCGCGGTGCCGCCGGCAGTAGCCGATCCGGGCACTACCGCCATTTGGGAGCAGGCCCTGGACATGATCGAGGCCGGCACCATGCAGTTGGATGACTTCATCGCCAAGCAAGGCGCCTGGATCGGCAAGCTGGTCGCCCAGTACCGCCAGACCACGCTCAACATTAAGGTCCCGGAGGGTCCGTCCTGTCCGCTCTGTCAGGGCAAGATGGCGCAGCGAAAGGGCAAGAGCGGCGACTTCTGGTCCTGCCTGCGGTACCCCGACTGCAAGGGCCTAGTGAACATCGAAACATCAAAAGGGAAAGGCAAAAGCGGCCCAGGAAAAGCCAAGCGCAGCAGCGCTTCCGCGTAGGCTCCGGGGCCGGCGGGAGCTTTCTTGCCTTTGTCACGGTCACAGCCCCATAATGCAAGCGTTCCACCCCGCTCGCGCACTGGCGGTCATCAGTGGCAACCCCGGAGTTTCTCGACCTGGTCCTGAAGCTCCACCCCCAGAGCACGCTAAGCATCGGGTAGGGCGTGTAGATCTTTGCGTGATGCTCTCCCTGTGTCTCCCTGCTCCGCAGCTGACACGCAGCCGTCTAACTTCGTGATAAGCGGGTTTACAGGCACATAGGGCTCACAGAAGGTTCGGTGCATACTGTACTTCGGGCCGACCTGGTGTGTTGGCCCACACTGTTCCTCCCCTTTAGCTGCATTCGAAGGGTAGCCTGGTCCTCTCGGCATAGCC
>NZ_JAVSJB010000057.1:0-4937 GCF_032027545.1 Pseudomonas oryzihabitans
CTATCTGCTGCCGGCGATGGCGGCCCTGGTGCCGCTGCTGGCGAAGGTCCTCCTCGACGCCTATCGGGGTGGTCAATGGCGGATGCTGCGGCTCAACGGTGCTCTCAACCTGCTGCTAGGTGTCCTGGGGTTCGCTGCCCTGATGGTGTTCGACGATCGCATCTATGGTGGCGCCGATAACCTGGCCTGGGGACTGGCACTGCTGGCGCCCCTCGGCTTCGTGCTGGCCGGCCTGGGGGCCCTGCTGTGGCCGAAGGAAACCGCCCTGGCCCCGGCCTTGGCCATGTGGCTGGTACTGCCCCTGCTCACCGTCGCCCTGCCCAAGGGCCTGGTCTACAACAAGCTGCCCAGCGTCTTCGTCCAGGATCAGCTGCGCAAGCTGCAACCGGCCCATCTGCTGGTCAGTAACGACCTCGGCGTAGCGGCCAGCATGGCGTGGGCAACTCGCCGCTCGGACGTCGTGATCGTCGGCGGCCCAGGAGAGCTGAAGTACGGTTTCGAACGCCGGCCCGACAGCGGTCGCCTGCTGGCCGACGGCGAGCTGCCCGCCTGGATCGAGGACCATCGTCGCGAAGGCTCCATCGCTGTGCTCCTGCGGATGAGTGGCGACAGTGACGACCGCCTGCTGGCGAGCCTGCCGGCCACCTCGGACAAGGTCGTCAAGGAACGCCTCGTGCTGCTGGTCTACCCGAGGACAGCGCCGTGACGGCCACGGAAGGGATGCTGATCCTGGCCGTCATCCTGCTCACCAGCGCCAGCCAATTCGGGCAGAAAAAGGCGGCGAATGCAGGATCGGGGCTAGCCGCTCTCATACGCTCGAAGTGGCTATGGCTGGCACTGGCCTGCATGGGAAGCGCCCTGCTGCTCTGGTTCGCGGTGCTGCAACGCGTTCCGGTCGGCATAGCCTACCCATTGCTGTCACTCAACATTCTGGCAGTGACGATCCTCGCTCGTGTGGCGTTCAACGAGCGGATAGGTCGCAGAGCCTGGTGGGGCTGCCTGTGCATCGTGCTAGGCGCAGGGCTGCTGGGTGGCCCGGCGTGAGCAGCCTGATCGCTCTCCTAGCCAGCATCGGGCTGACCTCCGTGGCCCAGCTGACCCTGCGCTATGCCTTGGTGCAGTTACCCCCCGTGTCTAGCTGGCCAACCCATCCTGCCGCGCTGCTCAGCACCGCCGGCGTGCAATTGGCGTTTGGCGTGGCCTGCTATGCGCTGTCGATGCTGGCCTGGCTGATCGCCCTGGCAAGGATACCGCTGGGCCGCGCCTACGCCGCCTTGAGTCTTTCCTACGTGCTGGTCCATCTCGGCGCCCTCTGGCTACCGGGCGCTGCCGAATCCACCTCCGTGCGCCCGCTACTGGGCATAGCGCTGATCGTTATCGGCGTTGCCCTCGTCGGTAGCGACCGCCCCCCTGTCTCCTCCTCTCTCAGGAATACCCTATGAACATCAGCGTATTCGGCATCGGCTACGTCGGCCTGGTGCAGGCCGCCGTGCTGGCCGAAGTGGGCCACCAGGTCCTGTGCATGGATATCGACCAGAACAAGATCGACCGGCTCAAACGCGGGGAAATCACCCTCTACGAACCAGGTCTCGAAGAACTGGTGCGCAACAATCTCGCCGATGGCCGTCTGGAGTTCACCCATGACGCGGCAGCGGCGGTCGCCTACGGCAACGTCCAGTTCATCGCCGTCGGTACGCCCCCGGCCGCGGATGGTTCCGCCGACCTCACGGCCGTCTTCGCCGTGGCCGAGAGCATTGCCCGCCTACGCCTGGAGCACCGCGGAAGCGATCCCCTGCTGGTGGTCAACAAGTCGACCGTCCCGGTGGGCACCGGCGATCGCGTACGCGCCATCATCGACGAGGTGCTGGTCGAGGAAGGTCGTACCCTGCGCATCGAGGTGGTCTCCAACCCCGAATTCCTCAAGGAAGGCGCCGCCATTGCCGACTGCAAGCGGCCCGACCGGATAGTCGTCGGTACCGACTCGCCCGAGGCGCGTGAGTTGATGCGGGAGCTCTATGCGCCCTTCAACCGCAACCATGATCGCATCCAGTTCATGGATATCCGCAGCGCCGAACTGGCCAAGTACGCCGCCAACAGCCTGCTGGCCACCAAGATCAGCTTCATCAACCAGATCGCCGAGGTGGCCGAGCACGTGGGTGCCGACATCGAGGCGGTGCGCCTGGCGATAGGCGCCGACCCGCGCATCGGCAGCCATTTCATCTATCCCGGCTGCGGCTACGGCGGCTCCTGCTTCCCCAAGGATCTGCAGGCGTTGATCCGGACCGGTGCAGAGCAGGGACTTTCGCTGGACCTGCTACAGGCGGTGGAAGCGATCAATGTCAGGCAGAAATCCAAGCTCTTCGAACGTATCCGGCGCTATTTCAAAGGGGAATTGCAAGACCGCACCTTCGCGCTCTGGGGCCTGGCCTTCAAGCCGAACACCGACGACATGCGCGATGCGCCGAGCCGGGTACTGATGGAAGCGCTGTGGACTGCAGGTGCTCGCGTTCGCGCCTACGACCCGGTGGCCATGGCCGAGGCACAACGGCTCTATGGCCACGGCGAGCGCCTGGCGCTGATGGGTACCCCCGAGGCCGCCCTGGCCGGCGCCGATGCCCTGGTCATCTGTACGGAATGGCAGCAGTTCAAGGCACCGGACTTCGATCTCATCCTCCAGCAGTTGAAACAGCCATTGATCTTCGACGGCCGAAACCTCTATGACCCCGAGCGCATGGCGCGCCGCGGCTTCGACTACTTCGCCATCGGCCGTGGCCAATCCCTGCCCCTCACCGACACCGCGGTTCCGGCGGATAGGGCTCAATGAAAACGCTGTCGTTAACCCTGGATCCGCCGTCATCGACCGCCTCTCGTGCCAGGCTGGGCGCCGAAAGCCTGCTGGTGTTCGCGGTCGCCATACTGCTCTTCACCCTGGGCATCTGGGATCAGGCGCCCCAGGGCTTCGATTACCGGTGGGCAGTGTTCCTGAACGAGATGTTCCGCCACGGCCCGGCGTTCTTCCCGACGACCTATGGGCAGCCCTACCCGGACTATCCCGGTACGGCGACCTGGCTGAGCTGGCTCGCCGCCCGGCTGATCGGCGCGCCGAATCACCTCGCCAACGTGCTGCCCACGGCGCTGGCCTCGGCCGGCGCTTTGAGCCTGACCTACCGAATCCTCGCCGACCGCAGTCGTGCCTGGGCGCTGCTGACGATACTGCTGATCGTGCTGACGCCCCAGTGGCTGGAGAAGGCCCGGGCCGTGTGCCTGGATCAACTGGTCGCCGTCGTCGTACTGGCCACCTTCTATCTGTTCTACCGCGCCGACCGCGACCAGCGTCCCGGGCTGCGCCTGCTCGTGTTTCCGCTGTTCGTGCTGGGCTTCGCCATCCGCGGGCCGCTGGGACTGATCGAGCCCTGTGCCATCGTCAGCCTGTACTGGCTGGTGACCGCCTGGTGCGATCCGCCACGCCGGCCAGCGGCGCTCCGGAGCCTGATCGGCTATGGCGTGATGGGCCTAATCCTGCTGGCCGCGTGCTGGTGGACGCTGATGCAACTGGCCCGCCTGGAGGGTGGGGAGACCTTCGCCGCCGACGTCTGGCACATGCAGGTCACGGGGCGCCTGGACGAGACCGGCAAGCCCTTCTGGTTCTATCTGCAACTGGGGCTGTACCGCTATCTACCGGTGATGCCGCTGGCCCTACTGGCGCTGTGGGCCTGGCGGCGCGAACTGCTATTCAGCCCGGATAGCCCCGACCGGCGCCAGTTGCTATGGCTCGCCGGCTGCGGCCTGGTGATCCTGGTGGGCCTGTCCATCCCGAACTTCAAGCGGGCTTATTACGTAGTCCCCATGGTGCCCTTCCTGGCCGCGATCGCCGCCTTTGCCCTGTTGCAGGCGGCGTCCCGGCTACGCTGGATGGCGGTGGCCTATCGGCTGCTGGTGGGATTGTTGCCGGGGCTGGCGCTGGTAGCCCTGTTGGTCGGCCGGCATCTCTGGCAGGCACACGGCTATTGGCCCCAGCTGTCTCTGCCCATCCTCATCGTTTTCTTTGCCGGGCTTCAACTGCTCAGCCTGCTCAAGTGGCGCAGCCAGCATGGGGCCAGGCGCCTGTTGACCCTCAGCGCCCTGGCCTTCGCCGCCCTGTGGTCGATGCTGGTCGTGGTGGTCGAGCCGGTTCAGGACCTGGAGTACGACACCCGCGGCTTCGTCACCCAGGTAGAGGGCTTGCGGGAACAGCATCCTGGCCCCCTGGTGTTCTTCGGTATCGACCGTGACGCCTGGGCGATCCGCTACATGATGAACCTGAAGCACGATGAGCAGCCCATTTTCGTCGCGCGCGAGCAGAAAGCCCAACTGGACAGCCTTCCCGCGGGCTCCTGGATAGTGCTCGCCAAGCAGGACCGTGAGTTGCTCACCGGTACCCGTCTGGAAAAGCTCGAACCGGAGGTGGTACGCCGTCTGAACGGCAACGTCTGTCTGGTCTATCGGTTACCCTGAGACTCCTCGCGATGACGGCTCCGCCGAATCCCAATTCTCTTGAAGGGCCGGATTCAGCGGAGTCCGCTGCGTTGCAGCCCGACATAGAGCCCATTCGTCCCCAGGTGCCGTGATATCTTCCGACGGCGACAGCTTGTAAACGACGCCTTCACCCCTATCGACGACGCACCCCGCATCGGCAGCGACATCGGTGATAGTCGAAGTCGGCCCGGATTTGCTACAAGCTGGCTTCTGCCAATCTTGTTTGAACAATCAATCAATAACCGTTCGGAGATCCACGCATGAAAGGTATTTCGCGTCGACTTTTGGGTATCGCCCTACTGGTTCCGCTGGCCGCCTTTGCCGCTGAGCCGGAATCCTGTGGCAAGGTGCGCTTCGCCGATGTGGGCTGGACGGACATCACCGTGACCACCGCGGTGACCAGCGAGATCCTCAAGGCGCTG
>NZ_JAVSJB010000058.1:0-4526 GCF_032027545.1 Pseudomonas oryzihabitans
TTTTGTAGGGGCCAGTCCACTGGCCTAGGTCGCTCATCACACACCATTCGATGACGCGCGAGACCATTGCAGGCACCGAAGGATCTACCAAGCAAACGAGCCAGCCGTCGGCACGCCACTCTAGAAATGACTTGACCGGAGGATCCAGCGCCTCCAGCCGCTCCCTCAGACTATCCATAGCGAACCCCATGAATGGCATGCCTACCCATAGGTTAGACGATAATGGATAGTCCGCAGTCAGCTAATGCGCTAACCCATTTGCTAGCCTTAGTCTCTGCTTGCGGAGCTGTGGGCGTTAAATGAGTATCCCTAATTCACCTCACACCCATAGTTCCGCGAGATGCACGAACATCTTCACAGGCGCTCCTCCGGTGCCATCAGAAGAGCGATTATCTGGTTGCGATTCTAGGTGTAGTCAGTATTACCCTGTAGGGGTAGTGTCGCCCTTGTTCTCAAGCATTTCTCGGAGTCGAGAGGTCAGAGAGTCAAAGCTGAAGGGTTTGATCAGCACAGCCATGCCGTCTGGCACTTCTTCCTGTTTGGAAAACGGGACATCGACGTAGCCGGTGATAAACAAGACCTTCAGTCCTGGACGGCTGACGCGTCCTGCATCCGCTACCTGTCGACCGTTGAGACTGCCCGGCAACCCCACATCGGTGATCAGCAGATCCACGCGGGCATCCGACTGGAGAACGGCAAGCCCCCCGGCACCGTCTCCAGCTTCAATGGCGACGTACCCTAAGTCATCGAGCACTTCGGTAATCAGCAGGCGTACCGTCGGCTCATCTTCTACCACCAATACAGTTTCGCCCTCTACAGCAGGGCGCAACCCTTGTGGCCTAGCCTGTTCGACCTGTTGGTCCAGCTCTCCGGTATAGCGTGGTAAGTAAAGAGTTACGGTTGTTCCGAAGCCTACTTCTGAACAAATTCGCACCTGCCCGTTGGACTGCTTGGCGAAGCCATAGATCATCGACAATCCCAGCCCCGTCCCTTGCCCGATAGGCTTGGTGGTAAAGAAAGGATCGAACACCTTTGCCATAACCTCAGGCGTCATGCCGGTGCCAGTATCGGTAACGGATACCGTTAGGTAGTCTCCTGTGGGGATGTCGTCCCTCTTAGCCTCTGCCTGGGCGACAAACCTGTTAGCCGTCGTAATGGTGATGAAGCCGCCGTCAGGCATCGCGTCGCGTGCGTTGATGCAGAGATTAAGCAGGGTATTTTCCAGCTGTGAAGGATCTACCTCGACAGGCCAGAGGTCGTGGCCGAGCACGGTCTTGACCTCGATCGCGGGACCTACGGTACGCGTCAACAATTCGAGCAGCCCTTGTATGTGCTCATTCGCATCGACAGGTTTTGACTTAAGGGGTTGACGCCGCGAGAAGGCCAAAAGCCTATGAGTCAAGGCAGCGGCGCGCTGCGCCGCACCTTGGGCAGCCGAGATGTAACGGTCGAGGTCGTTAAACCGGCCTTGATCGACACGAATACTCAGCAGCTCCAGTCCCCCAGAGATACCGGCCAAAAGATTGTTGAAGTCATGCGCGATTCCCCCCGTCAATTGGCCAACCGCCTCCATCTTTTGCGCTTGTCTCAAAGCCTCTTCAGTGACAGCCAGCGCTGCTGCTTGTACACGCTCATCCGTCACATCACGAGCGACGGCATAAATCTTGTCTCCGGAGCAGACTGCCGTCCACGCTAATGTTCGGTAGTCACCCGCGCGAGTGCGAAGGCGGTTCTCAAACAACGTGGTAGGGTTGCCCTTGGCTACCTGCTGAATCTCCTGACGGGTGAGTGGCTGGTCTTCTGGGTGCTCCAACCAAGCGGAGGTTGTCCCGAGAAGTTCATCCTCATCCCAACCTAAACACGTTGTCCACGCGGGATTGACCGCCAACCAGACACCCGCAAGGTCCGATACTAAAAGCATGTCGCGGCTGACTTGCCAGATGCGATTACGCTCTGCCGTACGCGCCTCAACGCGTTGCTCCAAGGTGGTGTTGAGCGTGCGTAACGCAAGCTCTGCGTGCCGTTGCTCTGTGATATTGGCCGCGGCACCATACCATTCGATAATTGCACCGTGAGTGTCGAGCAGAGGGACCGCGCGAGTCGATGCCCAGCCAACCGTTCCATCCATTCGGTTGACTTGATGCTCTAAAACGTACGGCGACTTAGAGTGTATGGCTCGTGCGATTTCTTCACGGACCCGAGGTTGGTCTTGAGGGGGAATGTAGGAGGTCAGCCACGTATCGCTAGAGCCGGTGGTATCAGATACGAAGCCCGCCCCCGAAAGCTCGTAGAGCTTGGACCAGTCTGCACTGACGCGAAAGCGCACCTCTGATGATGCCTGTATCAAAGCTGCAAGCCGATGTTCACTGACACGTAGTGCCTGTTCCGCCAGGCGCCGTGCTGTGGCGGCGCGGGTCCGGGCGGCAACCTCGCGAATAAAGTGGAGTTCGCTTTCACTCCAATCGCGAGGCTCGTTCGTGCTGACATAAAGCAGCGCAACAAAATGTCCGTCTTCGAACAGCGGGGTATTTACGAAGGCGCGTGCGCCATGTTGCTCCAGCGCAGACGCATAAGCGGCAGTCCGCAGATCAGTGCGAGCATCACAGACAACGACCATCTCTCCACGCTTGAGGTCTTCGATGTAAGAGCCGTAGTCGCGGAAGTACAGCGTACCGGCAATGGATGGGGATGACCCTCGTGTCCAGTCACGCTCTACCGTAATGCTCTCGACTTCAGGGTCGACTAGCCCATACCCAACTAAATGCACCTCCAGCGTCTCACCCAAGATCTCACAGGCTGCATTGATTAGCACCTTGGCATCTTGTGCATGGTGATCAAACTGATCGCTAAGCGTAAGCAAAGCGCGGCGTTGCTTCTCGCGCTGACGCTTCGCCGTCTGAGCAAGATGCTCCTCCGTCCGATCTCGCAAGATTTTGACGAACCCGATATGCCCCTCTTGCTCGTCCAAGAGCGGCATCATTTCACCCGATGCCCAAAAGCGTTCGCCCCCTTTACGTAGATGCCAGCGGACATCAGCGGCGCGACCTTCACGAAGGGCTGTTTGCATTTCCACTTCAACCCGGTCATTGGCCCTGTCTTCAGGTGTGAAAAAACGGGAGGCGTCTTGACCGCGCATCTCCTGCGCTGTCCAGTGCAAAATTCGCTCAGCCCCGATGTTCCAGTCCGTCACGATGCCTGTAGGGTCGGTCACGATCATGGCGAAGTCGAGCGCACTATCGAAGATAGCGAGCTTGCGCAGGGTATCAAGGCCACTGTGATGGCCTTTTCCCCGCAGCCTAATGACCTCACGTTCAAGCCACTTGCGAGGCATTGACTGCACATTTGATTCAGACAAGCCCATCATCCTCGTCGCATGCTGCGACCGTTAACTCAGATCCTGTGGGCGCTCATTAGGGCGCATACAGCGTAAGGAAATAGCATTTCACGCACAGCGGCTAGGCGTAACGGCTTCGAAAACGGAGAGCAGTCACCCACGCTGGAATCCAGGTAACCAATCATCCAGCGCTAGCAATGCCTTGGTTCAGAGATACTGGCAGTGAAGGAAGGTTCACGGTGAGTCAAGATGACCTATGAGATGGGCTTCAGCTCGATAGCGGTGATTATTTACCAGTAGAAAGGTGGCGAGGTCCTCTGCCAGACGCATATCTGCACACGTAATGCCACTGGGCATGTGCCCCCCAATGGGGTAGTGAAGCGACAAAGGGGCCAGCTCTCTTGCCTGCTTCATTGCTGCAAGCAAAGGGGGCATGGCAGCGTCGATATCTGGATTGGGTTTCGGGAGCCAGCCAGTAGCCATCACCGAGCTTCCTTGCTTACAACAGGCTTGAGCGTACTCGCCTGCCCTGGCGAGGCGCCGCCTATCGGTGGCTTAATCCGCCTGTCTGGCCTCGATAATAATTTGCGCGATAAGCTGTCTCTCATGGGTACCCTGGAGGCTCTTACCTCATGTGCAAGCCCCTTGTCCTTGTCGTAGAAGACGACAAACTCACGCGTGAGCTCACCTGCCGGTTGCTGGAGCTTTTAGGAGCCTCTGTAATCGGGACCCCGACTGTTGAGGAGGCAGCTGATCTTTTCAGACTTCATCCGGACAGGCTCACGCTGGCAATCATAAACGTGCGGATGCGAGGCAGGATGGATGGACGAGGGCTAGCGTGGCTCATCCACCAAGTGAGACCTGCTCTTCCGGTTATAGCGATTTCTGGGCTTGCGGACCCTGGTAGGTCAGCTCTGCCTGCTGACATCTGCTTGCTAGCCAAGCCATGGCGCTTTACAGAATTCGAATCCGCAGTGATGCCGCATCTCAATGGTTCCAAAACGTTCGGTCAGCCGGGAATGGCTTGCCTGGAGACCTTGCATGCGCTTTGGAAGAAGCTAGGGCACGGGGTTCGAGTACGCAGCCAAGGCTCTCTGTCATCACCCGATCTAAAAATACATCGAGGATAGACGGCTTCGTCTGCATGACTTATTGATCAGCGCTAGTTGTGTAAACCCAGTACGTTGTTCAG
>NZ_JAVSJB010000059.1:0-4317 GCF_032027545.1 Pseudomonas oryzihabitans
AACAGCATGAAATGGCCCGCACACTGCCTGACACTATTCGGTAAAAAAGTGTCAGGCAGCGACTAGGCCGTCTTTTGCGACCTCGACATCCAGACTAGGCAACATCACGATCTTGGCCGCCGTGGGGAGAAGCGTCAGATACTCATCAGGTTGGGGAATGGCCTGGCCCTGCACGAACATACAGAGGATGTGCTTAAGGAGTTGAGCCTGCGCAGCCTCTAGTGCCTGCTCGAGCGTCGGCGCCTCAGCACACACACCTTGGAAGTCGGGGACGATCACGCGGTAGCCGCGGCTCGCCGGCGTCCAGGCCGCGGGATAGGGCACCAGGAGGTCCAGCACGGCTTGCCGACCGCGGTTACGATGCCCCTCCAGTTTTCGGACTAGCCGCGTTGCGCGCAGATGGGTGTAGCGCTTTAGCATGCTCAGGGACTTGTGCCCGCTGATGGCCGCCACTTCCATAAGGTCGAGGGTGCCCAGTTCGAACAATCGCGAGATCGCCTCATGCCGCAGATCGTGGAAATGTAGGTCGACGATGCCAAGCTTTTGCAGCATGAAGCGCCAGGTACTCTTGAGGCCGTTGGCGGTGTAATGAAATACCTCACCCGAGGTTTGAGGCTCCAACCGCAGCAACACGTTGCGCGCTTTGACGCTTAGCGGTACGTCGCGCTTGGTACCGTTCTTGGTGTCATCGAGGTGGATGATACGGCTGCGCAGGTTCACGCGCTCCCAACGCAAGCCCAATAGTTCTCCCTGGCGCATCGCGGTTTCGAGCGCAAGGCTGACGAGCGCGGCGAGATCTCTATTAGGGTGGGCATGGGCGTAGCGCATAATTAATCGCTCTTCTCGTGGCAAGAGCCGGCGATCTCGCCCTGGAGGCGGCTTGGGTTTTCGGACCTGCGTAACCGGGTTGTGCTCACAGGCGCCCCATTCGATCCGTGCAATGTCGAAGAGATTGGACAGTAAGGCGAGCTCGAGCCGAACGGTCGAGCTCGATAGCACAAGGCCTGTCTTGGCGTTGCGCTGCAGAAGCCGTGTATCGCGGTAACTCGCGATATCGACCGAGGTGATCTCGCAGAGGATTCGGCTTGCTATCGGTGCACGGCGCAGTTGCTCGATCCGATAGCTTTCTTGCACATACCCCTTCTTCAAGACCGAGACCTGACTACGATAGCGCTCGAGCGCTGCATCCAAGGTCATTACCACGCCACCCACCTGCTGCCGTCAAACAGGCAGGCGAGTCTAGAGGGGAATACCGAGGTCGTCAGCTCTGGCGCAACCCTTTCACACGCGTTAGCGGTTGTAGCTGGCACTCGCAGACTGGGTATGGGCCTGATAGGCCTCCCTCTTTCGGACGCATCACCATGCCCATACTGTGGATCATCCTTGCGGTCATGACGGCCACTGTTGGCTTACTCGCCGATGCTGAACGCACCTCCAGCAACCGAACCGCTTCGGTCGATCTCGACGCGCTGGCCTATAACCTGCTCACCTATCGCAATGCCCTGGCTGAGTATGCGCACGCCAATCCGACCATGACCGGCGCGCCCGTCGATTCGGTCCTGGCGCTGCCCACCTGGTACCGCAAGCTGCCAAACGTCTCCGGCTATGTGAGCGCCGGCCAGAGCTTCACCTACTACCCCACGCCGCCCAGCGGGCTGGTCAGCAAGATGGTTGACCTGACCCAGTCTCAAGCTATCGGCACGGTCGTAGCCAGCAAGCTGCAAAGTCCCATCAGCGGCAACATGGGTGTCGTTGTTCCCGCAACTATTCCCAACGGCTCAGCGCTCGCCTACCAGTAGCGATTCCGCGCAACCGTTCCTGAGCCAGATGCGGTTCCGCGCTGACGTCTCATCCGGCTCCAGGCACGGTTCGCCGTGCAGGCCAGATGGCCATCGACAGGGGAATCCCATGCGTGTGTTTTTGTGCGAGAAGCCCAGCCAGGGCAAGGACATTGCCCGAGTGCTCGGCGCCACTGGGCGCGGTGAGGGCTGCATTCGCGGCCAAGGCGTGGTCGTCACCTGGGGGATCGGCCACCTCCTCGAGCAGGCGCCGCCCGAGGCCTACGATCCGCAGTTGAAGTCCTGGTCTCTGGACGCGCTGCCAATCCTGCCGGCGAGCTGGAAGGTCGAGGTCAAACCCAAGACCAGCAGTCAGTTCAAGGTCGTCAAGGCGCTGCTCAAGGAAGCGACCGAACTGGTCATCGCGACCGACGCCGATCGCGAGGGCGAGATGATCGCCCGCGAGCTGCTGGACCATTGCGGCTATCGCGGGCCCATTCAGCGGCTGTGGCTCTCGGCGCTCAACGACGCCTCGATCCGCCAGGCCCTGGCGAGCCTCAAGCCCGGGGCTGAGACCTTCTCCCTGTATCACTCGGCGCTGGCTCGCTCCCGGGCTGATTGGTTGATCGGCATGAACTTCACCCGGCTGTTCACCCTCCTCGGCCGCCAGGCCGGCTACAGCGGGGTGCTGTCGGTAGGACGGGTGCAGACGCCTACGCTGCGCCTGGTGGTCGACCGCGATCGGGAGATCGCCCACTTCATCCCGGTGCCGTTCTGGAGCCTGGACGTACTGCTGGCCGCCAACGGCCAGACCTTCACCGCCCAGTGGCGACCTGCCCGCGACATCACCGATGACGAAGGGCGCTGCCTGGACCCGCTTCATGCCCAGGCGGCGCAGGCGCGCCTCACTGACGGGTCTACCGCCATTGCGGTGTCGGTCGAGACCGAGCGGGTCAAGGAAGTGGCACCCCTGCCCTTCGACCTGGGCACGCTGCAGGAGATCTGCTCGAAGAAGCTCGGCCTCGGGGCCCAGGAGACCCTGAACGTCGCCCAGGCGCTGTATGAGACGCACAAGGCGACGACCTACCCCAGGACCGATTCAGGCTATCTGCCCACCAGCATGCTGCCGGAGGTGTCCACCGTGCTCGATGCGATCCGGCGCACGGACCCGTCCATTGCCCCGGTGCTGGCCAGCATCGATCCGGCGCAGCGCTCGCGTGCCTGGAACGACGCCAAGATCACCGCGCACCACGGCATCATCCCGACCCTGGAGCCCGCCAACCTGGCGGCCATGAGCGACAAGGAACGGGCGGTCTATAGCCTGATCCGCGCGCATTACCTCGCCCAGTTCATGCCCCACCACGAGTTCGACCGGACGGTGGCGGATTTCGACTGCAACCAGGTGGCGTTGCGGGCGGTGGGCAAGCGCATCGTCGTGCCTGGCTGGAAAACGCTGTTCCAGGCCGCGCCTGCCGCTGAGGATGATGAGGACAGCAAGGAGAAGGATCGCTCGCAGATCCTGCCGCCGCTGCAGAACGCCTCCCGCGCCCAGGTGCAGCAGGCTCAGCTCAAGGCGCAGCAGACGCAACCCCCCAAGCCCTACACCGAAGGCGATCTCATCAAGGCGATGAAGACCGTGGCCAAGCTGGTGACTGACCCGCGGCTGGCCGCCAAGCTCAAGGAAACCACCGGCATCGGTACCGAGGCCACGCGGGGAAGCATCATCCAGGGACTGATCGATCGTCAGTTCCTGCTCAAGAAGGGTAAGTCCTTGTGGGCATCCGACGCCGGTGTCTCGCTGATCGCTGCGGTGCCACCGGCAGTGGCCGACCCGGGCACTACCGCCATTTGGGAGCAGGCCCTGGACATGATCGAGGCCGGCACCCTGCAGCTGGATGACTTCATCGCCAAGCAAGGCGCCTGGATCGGCAAGCTGGTCACCCAGTACCGCCACACCACGCTCAACATCAAGGTCCCGGAGGGTCCGCACTGCCCGCTCTGCCAGGGCAAGATGGCGCAGCGAAAGGGTAAGAGCGGCGACTTCTGGTCCTGCCTGCGCTATCCCGACTGCACGGGCCTGGTGAACATCGAAACGTCAAAAGGGAAAGGCAAGGGCGGCCCAGGAAAAGCCAAGCGCAGCAGCGCTTCGGCGTAGGCTCCAGGGCCGGCGGGAGCTTTCTTGCCTTTGTCACGGTCACAGCCCCATAATGAAAGCGTTCCACCCCGCTCGCGCACTGGCGGTCATCAGTGGCAACCCCGGAGTTTCTCGACCTGGTCCTGAAGCTCCACCCCCAAGAGCACGCTAAGCATCGGGTAGGGCGTGTAGATCTTTGCGTGATGCTCTCCCTGTGTCTCCCTGTTCTGCAGCAGACACGCAGCCGTCTAACTCGTGATAAGCGGGTTCAAAGGCACATAGGGCTCACAGAAGGTTCGGTGCACACTGTACTTCGGGCCAACCTGGTGTGTTGGCCCACACTGTTCCTCCCCTTCAGCTGCATTCGAAGGGTAGCCTGGTCCTCTCGGCCATCTCAGGATTGCT
>NZ_JAVSJB010000060.1:0-4181 GCF_032027545.1 Pseudomonas oryzihabitans
GGATTAGTTGACCACTACACATCTGATCGAGGCGCCAAGCATAGAGGCAGATAACCTTAAAATTAAGGAAATGCCGCAGTGGGTTATTGATCGGCCAGATCGGGTGAGTCCAGCGGTTGCAGTTACCGAGAGCTCCACTTCAAGATCAGCCACTGCTCGCCCAGAAACGCAGGCGGTTCCGTCTGAGATAGCCCGCCAAGTCATGAGAGGGCGGCGTTAGCTGAACCGAATCTTAAAACCATGCAGGAGCCTATATCGGCCTTGCTGCATCATCTAACTCAGGCGACAACGATACCTATCCCGGCATTGGCAGGTATCGCGGATCCAGGTTACCGATCTACCACCGGCCGTCTCAAATTGTTTCTCCACAGCTGAGAGCTCGAGCAGGTCAGGAAATGCGTGGCGGCCGAGCCCTGCGATCCATACCAAACCTACTACCGCTAGTCGGAATCTGTGGCGCGCATCTCAAGGGGTGGACGTGCATGATCGATAGATTCTGCCTAGAGCTCCCACAGGCGCGCACGAAAAAGCGCACAGGCGTGTGGGTTATGGCTATGCGCTATTGCAAATTGACATCAAGAAGACGTGCAGTTATGTTTTGCGACAGACGGCTGCTGTCCGCGCTGCGATGTATCTGCTTCTCCCCAGCAAAACTCTTTTTCGAGTGGAAAAGGCTCACCACGAATTATAAAGGTGGCTCGTGCAGGATTCGAACATGCGATAAATTGGTTAAAAGTTAGCTGACTAGTCGCTCGATCGCATTGCGCTTGTAGTACGTGCGTCTATTTAATACGCCGGTCTATCGAAAAGCCGCGTTTAGGGTTGCCTCGGAATCGACTTTTCAAACAAAGTCTAATCGATAGACGCCAATTATCTTGGCGAGCACATAAAGTGTACTATAGCTACAGAGCGGCACCAATATAGAAAACTGTGTCCGGAGTGCTGCTTCACCTGTTCTATTTAGAGAACAATTCAACCCATGGCGGCGACGGATTACGACATAACCCGTCCCATTATTGAAAAAACGATCAAAGAGCACTATTATTGTCAATTTTAGATGATTAGTTATACCATACTAACTCTTGTCATCCCCAATCAATCAACGCTCAGCGCCTTGACCGCAGGGCATATTTTCGCAACCTGCATCGTAGCTACAGGTTGCGCTGAAACCTCTTATATGCGATAAAAACTGGGCCGTCAACAGCGGCCGAGAATCATTCACAATTAAGGTGCAATGTAGTAGTCACCTCGTTACTCAAGGATATATTTTGAATAGACTCGTACCTGAAAAATCAATTTGGCTTCACCTCGGCGCCGGTGCGTTCCATCGAGCTCACCAAGCTTGGTATCTAAACTTACTTAAAAATGCCGGGCATTGCGAGTGGGGTCTTTCCCTCGCCAACATTCGCAACAGCGCTACACAGCTGACGCTCCAGCAACTAGCCAGACAACAAGGCCGTTACACGCTGGAGATTATATCACCCGAGGGCGATAAGCAGTACCAGACAATTACTGTCGTTGATCAGGTTATTCTCTGGGATGAATTGCTGCGTACGTTGATTGCACAGGGAGCTAACCCGCGTACTAAAATCATTTCCTTTACTGTTACCGAGGGAGGTTATTTTCTCAAGGAGGATGGCCATCTTGACGTTGAGCATCACGCTATTCTGGCAGATCTGAGTGAACGAGGAGAATCCTCCACGCTTTATGGTGCGCTCTGTAAAATATTGAGGGCGCGCATGCTTAGTGGTGGTGAACCTGTGACACTGCTCAGTTGCGACAACCTACGCAATAACGGATCCAGTTTCTATCGCGGCTTGCTGGATTTCGTTGCGGCAAAGAATGATCTGCCATTACTGAATTGGATACAGCAGAATACCAGCGCTCCAAACAGTATGGTTGACCGCATTACTCCGAAGATCAATACAGCGATTCATGCGCGGCTGACGGATGATGGTATTCATGACGATCAAGTGCCGGTCTCTTGCGAAGCTTTTTCCCAATGGGTTTTGGAAGACGACTTCATCGCTGGCCGTCCTCCATTGGAAAACGTAGGCGTGGAGTTTGTTTCTAGCGTGACCCCTTACGAGGAGGCGAAAATCCGCGTTCTGAACGCCAGTCACAGCGGCGTAGCATGGGCCGGTGCCCTACTGGGTAAACAATATATTGATGAGAGCTTGCTACCTCAGGTCAAAACATGGATCAGATCCTACGTTTCGGAAGATGTGAAGCCTGCACTGCAGCCTACGGAAATTGATGTTGACTATTATAGCGCCACTATCCTGAAGCGCTTTAGTAACACTTGGATTCGCGATACCAATCAGCGCGTTTCATCCGACAGTATCGCCAAACTACATGAATTTATTATTCCAACCTTAAAAGCTCGTTATCAAATGGGGCATACGCCAAAAGCCACCTTAATACTTCCTGCTTTATGGTTCCGCTTCATGCATAAACGTCACCAAGGTCAACTGGCTTTTGAGTATCAGGATCGAGCGTTGAACAGCGTTGACTTCAATACGATCTTCACCTCTAATGACCCTCTCAGCGCTTTCGCGAGGACAAAAAAAATCTTCGGCGGGATCAGTGATCAGCCAACCTTCGTAGACGATTTACGTCATGCACTTGCACGTGTCGATGTTGCAATGGCATCTATGCAGGGCGAGCCGTGAAGAATTTTCTTATCGTGGCAGTAACGATAATAATGGCTGCTTTAAGCATTTTTTTTCTAACGCCATGGCCAGCTGCTTTAGGAACGTTAGCGGCATGGGTGACGACCGGTTCTTTTTTGCTCCAGGTGTTACACATCGTAAAAAACAAGGACACCAGCGGCCTGTCGTTGGGTATGTGGGCAGCTCTATTTTTCGGAGTTTCCTGTTGGACTTGGTACGGCCTCCAGAAAGGGGATATTCCAGTCATGACTGCCAACGGAATGACGGCCATTCTTGCCGGGGTGGTTATTGCGCTGAAGCTGTTTCATGAGCGGCGAAAATCCCAACACGTATAACTGACGCTTGAACGGTCAATCTATCAAAAATTAAAAATTTTTCCTTACGGAGCGAGTCTAGCATGCATTTGATGAAAAATCAGAACAAGATGAATGTTCCTAATAACATTAACCCAGTAGTTTAGAATGATCTTGTTCTATAGGTTTTTCCGAATGAAACATCGGGGTTTGTCGGGGCGTTGTCGCACACGAATGGGGAAAAGAGCTCTATTTAGCTGAGTTTCGATCGAGCGTACTAAACACAACTAATCTGGTGACGACTACTACGCCGGCGCCTTCATTAAAGTCGGCCTCATAATTGAAAGATTTCGAGAACTCTGATAGGCGCGATGTTAAAGATCAACCAGACGGAAAAATCATCTCTAAGCTAGGGCGTGGCGAGAAGGTCTAGGTATTTGGAAAACGAAACGATTAGGCTTACATAAGTATTGATGACCGACCATATAAGTGGTTTTCTTCCAAAAGCTTTTGCAAGGGTTTAGGCTACTACGTCTCTTTAAGGCTCAGCTGCTCAGTCAATATCTCCGGCTAGACAGCAGACTCATGAGCGAGGTTTGTTTTGCCTACATCCTCCAGAGTGATTTACATAGGGATAGGTGAAGTAAGTATTATGTCATCTTGGGTTGGAACAGCGTTAGGTACGGTTCCATCCTGTTAGCGTGGACACTTTCGAGTAACTTCATGTCGAACTGCAGGAGTGTTCATGTCTAGGCGCATGAAATATATCTCGAATTCGACCGGGTAGGCCGTTAATTTGGTCCGTCGCCTAGAAGCCAGTTGCCGCCAAAGCGCAAAGAGGTCGGCATGGCCCCGAGCCTGGTAAACCCTCGGGTACGCGAGGCCCAGCCTATTGCAGAAAAAGTTTTCCTGGCATGGACATCCCGTGAGACGACGAGCTTGTCCGTCTCAAGTATGAGCAGGCCGATTAACCAAGGAACATGTTTTTTTAAGAGACGCGGCAGCGTACTTTGCCAAAGAATCATCGAGCGGTACATGGTGATCCGGCGTTGCCGCAATCAATACCCGGTTACGCGTGATGTACCATTGCTTCAAGGTTTCTGCTAGCGGCTATTTTGCGTGGCAGGATCGCGCGCTAAGTCCTCGTGCTTAAGAGAATGCGCATCTGGTAGCGCTTAATCGAGAGATGCGTGAGGAAAGCGGTGACGTATAGTGA
>NZ_JAVSJB010000061.1:0-3962 GCF_032027545.1 Pseudomonas oryzihabitans
TTATCGGAAGAGCTGTAGCTGGATTTCCCGCCAAAGTTGCATCAGTAGCAATTGCACAGTTCACACAATTATGAGTGCGACCGGCTTCCGGAAAGCCTGGATTAACATTTCTAATCGAACCAGCCGTTTCGCCGACTGCGTCTGTTGCTTTTGCACCTTATACCGTTTGCAAAAACCTATATTTCCAGCAGTCCATCCCCCTTAGAACCCAATACCTCTGTCCATCTGGCACTAAATGACAAAAGTCCGAAAACTTAGCGAACCAGTCTGAGTAGACCAAGTCCTCATGCGCCCGACCATAATCCATATGCATGTAGATTTTTCGATCAAAGTTTACATAGAAGACTGGAAGCCTAGAGGCAAGGGCATTGGCCTCACCAAAATCTGCCGGACTCAGGTCGGCACCGGAAAGATAGTAGCCCTCAATTTTCCCATGCAAGCATTCGTTCAAATCAGCCCCGTATACGAACATGTTTTTGAGATCTTGCGGCGACAATACCTGCCGCCCCTCTGCCTTTAAGTATTTCAAAAAACTCTCAGCAGTAAGTTTGAGAACACCACCTCTGAACGACATGCATGCCGACGCGTATTGTTCCTGAGTTATATGCCCCTTATCAAGGTATGCCCGATAATCTTTCTCCGCATCCAAGCTGAAGTTAAATTTATCATCCACAACCCAGAAGCACTCACCTGAATGAACAAAGAAGCAGATACTTTTTTCGCCACTCCACAAATCATCGACCAACAACTGCCACTGAGTCATCTCCCAAACTCCTTCAAAAATTCGTCGTGAGAGTATGCGCGCGCATTACTCGAGTGATTTTCCAGTAACGACTCCCACACCTTGGGTAACTCTAAAGCAACACCCGGCTGATTCGGATCTACAATTTTGGGTGCCGACGGGTCTCGTGGAACGCCAGGAATCGGGCGCTGAGGTATCGCACTATCCATTATTTGCTTATGCAGACCTGCATCTACTTCAAACACTACTACCGACCCATCTGGACGTTTGTTAGTTAAAAAGTAGCTAGCATGATCAGCACTCCCCACGCTGACACAAAGCTGCCCTGAGCACCCTGGATTAATTTTAATACTGTCATCGGCATTCACAGTAATTCGATTTTGGCTCGTTGCTGAGCCGGAGCCACCGCCTTCGACTCTAAAATATCTTTCAGTCTTAGGTGCCTCTCCTTTTGCACCACTTTCTCTAAGTCCGTAAGAAAAATCTTCTGCTACATCGGAGATCCGACCGTTATAGGCCGTATCCCCTACCTTATACGATCCCGCCAGCCGCGCCCCATAGGTGTCCTCAGCAGCAACCGTCCACTGCGGCACGCCGGTACGGCTGGTGTCTTGCGATACCGCCTTGGCCAAGCCGCCCGCAATCGACTCCTCCGCCTCGCGCGTCGTGGCTTGCAGGGTCGTGCTCAGCGCAGTACCCGCTCTCACCGCCCGACCCGCGGGCAGAGCACCTAGCGCGTCGGCAAAGGTTACATCTACAAGGCCACTGTTGGTGCGACCTTGCAAGGCCTCCCACTGGTCGTTCTTGCTGAGGGTGTCACTGGATACCGAGGCGATCTCGCTCTGATGCTTGACCGCCACGTAATCGCCGAACTGCTGGACGTACTTGTCCGGCACGACAGGATCGTTGCCCGGTGCGTTGTACAGGCCGGTGTTGCTCGCCACATCGAACAGGGCATGGTCCTGCCGTTGGGCGTCCGTCGCGGCAAAGGCATAGACACGATCTCCGTCCGCGACGATGGGATTGCCGTTGCTCCAGTTCAGGGCGATCCGCTGGCCTTTCAGTTGATCGATGACCTGCTGGGCTTGCATCAGGTCCTGCTTGAGGCTCCAGCTTTCCGGATTGCTATCCTTCAAACTCGCCTGGAGAGCAGCAAGCTTCTGGCTGTCCTCACTGTCTACCGCAGCGCCGCCCACGAGGGTGAGCAGCGTTTCCCAGCTCTCGCCGCTCTTGGTGTTGCCCAAGGTCTGCTGCAGTTCCTGGGCTTTTTCATCAAGGATTTGGCGCTCAAAGCTGTGCAACTGCCGGTTGTAGGCCTGGGCGTTGCCGGCAATCTCGGCGCCCTGCTGGACATTGCCGCCCACACTCGCCGCCGCCACCAACCCCACCAATTGCGACGCCATGTTGACCAGCCGTTGGTGCTCGGTTTGGTCCGCACCCGCGAGCAGCGGGCTCTTGTCCAGCGTTTCGATCAGGGCTTCATTGGCCCCAGCCGCTACAGCACCCGTCTTGAAATCCCCACCCATGGCTTCGGAGAGCAGACCTCCCACCACGGCGTGCATGGCGGTCTTGCCTAGGCCGCTGTCTTCGAGCTTCCATTGCTTGCCCAGATCGCCGACCTGGTTGAAGGCAGCGGCCTGGAGGATGGAGAAGACGCTGCCTTTGAGGCTGTCGCTGAACTTGCCCTGGCCCAGGGCTTCGGAGAGGGTGCCCTTGACGGCGCCCTGGAGCAGTTGGGTTTCGGCGAAGCGGGTGAAGTTGCCCGGGTTGGTGAGGTCGGGGATGGCGCCAGTCACCTTGCCCGAAACAGGATCGACGGTGGTCTTGAACCAGTTGCTACTGGCGTAGCTCATGACACCAGCCGTACCAGCCGCAATCATGGCGTTTTTCATACCGTCGCTGCTCAGGGTGTCCTTGAGCGTGGCGCCGATATTGCCACGTTTCTACAAATCATACTCTCGACGACAGTAGACAAAGCCCCCAAGTCGCTCAAGACTTCCTATCGGGCACGACTCAAACTGCAGCCCAGCTCTATACGAGGAATTTTATCTTGACTAATTGAAGCTGAAATATTTATAGCAACTACCTCTAAACTTTCCCAATCAAAGCCTGCGGGTTGCCTGTCGAGATAATAAAAAACAAGCAAGGTTCGATCATCAGAAAGAGAAAGAGCGATCGTTCTTATTTCAGGATATATTTCGCCAATTAGAGCACGCCACACACACAAAACCAGCCAATCAGGCGGCGTTTTCATGGCTTCGCCCCTACAGTATTAGGATTTGTTGGGACAATATGCGCTCCATTTTTTCTTGAATGTATTGCCCCATATCTTGTTGCCAAGCCTGAGGAAGCATCGACACCAAAACCTTAACCATAATCAACTATTGGTTGCCCTCGTGAACCATAACCCACGGCGGGGAACTCTCCAGCACGAGCACCATCCAAAGTTTCTGCAAATTTAGCCCGGAATCTCTTCCAGCAATGGCTTACGAACAGAACCCAAACTTTCTTTGTCGATAGCACCGATAGCACCGAAATTCTTCCTGGCCTCTTCAAGGCTTACGGTATTAGCGCCACTGCCGTAAGTCGGATCACGAAATTGTACTTCGTCATCTTCCCATCCACAAACAGGGCAAATCTCGAAAGTTCCAGGAGGCTTTTCATCGAATGTCAAATACTCACAACAAGGACAAGGGTAGCTCACTGATCAACCTCCTACTGCCGATTCCAGTAATTAATCCCATCTGTAGGGCGAAACATTGTTCTAGGCGCACCATCTTGCCCTAATACACCAAATGTATTTGTACCAGGGTCGTATCTAAGTGTATCACCTCGAGCATTGGTTTTTGTTAGAGTGCCCTGAGGTGGATTTATTAAGAAGCTCTTGGCTTCCTCTGCATATTGCTTTGCATTCTGAAGCTCTGGGAATTCACTTTTGTGTTTATCCCAATGCCCCAATGCATTTTCAACTGCTGACTTGCTTTTAGTTGATGACCAAATCGGGCCACTGGACGTAGTGTCTAATAGATCTGGAGTACCGCCATCTATACGTGGTACGTCAGCCCCAACCGCCCTAGCCTCACCGCCAACATAATTCTTCCAATCCGGATGGTAAGGATCGGCACGCATAGCATCCGAGATATCGGTTCTCGCAGCCGCTCCGGATTCCCTTGCTGTCAAACCAAAGTTGAACCCATAGGCGCTGTCACTTGCAGCAGCA
>NZ_JAVSJB010000062.1:0-3885 GCF_032027545.1 Pseudomonas oryzihabitans
GCCGGAATACGGACATCGGTGTCACCACGGTCATGGGCGCTGGCCACCGTAGTCATTTCCGCCACCAGCCCGCGCAGGGTATCGACCATGTTCTGCATGGCGGCCATCAGGCTGGTCTTGTCACCACGGCGCAGAGCCAGCGCGTCCGGCAGATCACCGGCCGCCACACGACCGGCCACCTCGGCCACCTGGGCCGGCTCGCCCCCGAGTTGCCGCAGCAGGTTGCGGGTGATGAAGAAGCCTAGCAGACCAATTGCCAGCAGGGTGGCCGCGGCAATGATCATCGCCAGCCAGGTCGCCTGGCTCTTGGTCTTCACCGCCAGCTGCACCCCTTGCTGGGCGAGGCCCTGGTTGTAGGCGACATGGGCGTCGATGGCGCTGTTGACGGCATTGAGCACCTGCATCTGGCTACGTATCAGCGCCTGGGCCTCGTCGTTGCGATTCTGCCGCGACAGGGCCACCACCTGCTGGCCGAGCGTAAAGAGGGCGTTGACAGCGGTGCGGTCGGTCGCCAGCAAGGCGCGATCGCGATCGTCCGAAAGCAGGGTTTCGTACTTGGTCAGGCTCTGCTCCAGGCGCTGCTTGGCATCGGCGATGTCCTGCTCGACCTCGGTCATCCGCTGTTCATCGCTCGACAGCACGTGGCGGTAGATCCCGGCAACGTAATCGGAGCGGCTGTCATTGACCTCACCGAGTGCCTTCAGGCTGGGCACCGTGTTGTCGTTGCCATAGTTGGCCGCATCGAAGACCTGCTCGATCTCGTATTGTCCGACCCCCGCCAGCAGCAGGATACCCAGCAGTGCGGAGAGCACCAGTAACAGCATTTTCTTGATCACAGTCATGTCGGCAATCTCGGGGAGGCCGCGCGGGCGCAGCCGGGAGTTCAAAAATCAGGAGCCGAACGCGGTGTAGCCGTCCGGTATATGGGTTTGGGTGCCATTGCGCAGCATCTGGCCCGCCGACAAGGTCGGTTTGGGCCGGACAGCCCCGAGGGCACGATTCAGGTCCTGTACCGCACGGGTCTCGCCGGTATGGAAGAAGCCCATCAGGCGTTGCAGTTGCTCGGCCTGGCCGCTCATTTCCTCGGCGGTGGCCGCCAGTTCCTCGGAGGCCGAGGCGTTCTGCTGGGTGATCTGATTCAGTTGCAGCATGGCCTGGTTGATCTGGCTGGCGCCGCTGCTCTGCTCTTCGCTGGCCGCGGCGATTTCCTGGACCAGCTCCGAGGTCTTGCCGATGGAGGGCACGATCTGGTCCAGCAGGGTGCCGGCGCGCTCGGCCAGGGCCACGCTGCCCTTGGCCACGGTGCCGATTTCCTGGGCCGCCACCTGGCTGCGCTCGGCCAGTTTGCGCACCTCGGCGGCCACCACCGCGAAGCCCTTGCCGTGCTCGCCAGCGCGGGCCGCCTCGATGGCGGCGTTCAGCGCCAGCAGGTTGGTCTGGTAGGCAATGTCGTCGACGATGCCGATCTTGTCGGCGATGGTCTTCATCGCCACCAGGGTCTCACCCACCGCCTGGCCACCTTCCGCCGCCTCGCGCGAGGCCTTGCCGGCCATGCCGTCGGTGACCTTGGCGTTCTCGGTGTTCTGGGCGATGGACGCCGACATCTGCTCGATGCTGGAGGAGGTCTCCTCCACCGACGCCGCCTGCTCGGTGGTAGCCTGGCTCATGCTTTGGGCCGTGGCGGAGATCTCTTCCGAGGCACTGGCCAGGGCGTCGGCCGACAGGCGCACGTCGCCGATGATCTGGCTCAGCTTGTCGACGGTGCCGTTGACCGACTCCTTGAGTTGCAACAACTGCCCCTGGTAGTCGCCGGTGATCGCCTGGCTCAGGTCACCCCGGGCCATGCCGGCCAGCACCTCCATGGCCTCGCTCAGCGGCGCGACGATGGCGTCCAGGGTGCCATTGATACCGGTGACGATGCGGCGGAAGTCGCCCTGGTGGGCACTGGCATCGGCGCGGGTGTCCAGGCGGCCGGCAATGGCCGCCTCGCTCAGGTGCTGGGCATCGTCGATCAGCCGTTGGATGTTGATCCGCACCTGCTCGATATTGTCGTTGATGAAGGCCTTCTTACCGGGAAAGCGCTCCAGCGGCGCCGAGAGGTCGCCCTCGCCGAAGGCCTTGATGCAGGCCATGGCCTTCTTCTTGACCGCGATGTGGCCGGCCACCATGGCGTTGATGCCGATGGCGATCTCGCGATAGGAACCCTGGAAGCGCTGCGCATCGATGCAGACGTCGATGTCGCCGGCATCGTGCTCGTGCGACATATGCTGCATCTCGGTCATCAGCGCCTGGATGTTGCTGCGCAGTTGCTCGATGGTGTCGTTGATGAACGCCTTCTTGCCGGGGAAGCGCTCCAAGGGCGCCGAGAGATCGCCCTCGCCGAAGGCCTTGACGCAGGCCATGGCCTTTTTCTTGACCGCGATGTGGCCGGCCACCATGGCATTGATGCCAACGGCGATGTCGCGGTAGGAGCCCTGGAAGCGCTCCGCATCGATGTAGACGTCGATGTCCCCGGCATCGTGCTCGCGCGACATCCGCTGCATCTGCTCCATCAGTCCCTGGATATTGCTGCGCAGTTGCTCGATATCGTCGTTGATGAAGGCCTTCTTGCCAGGGAAGCGCTCCAGCGGCGCCGAGAGATCGCCCTCGCCGAAGGCCTTGACGCAGGCCATGGCCTGCTTCTTGACCTTGATGTGGCTGGCCACCAGGGCATTGATGCCGGTGGCGATCTCCTGGAAGGAGCCCTGGAAACGTTCCGCCTTGATGCAAACGTCGATGTCGCCGGCCACGTGCTCCTGAGCCATGCGCGACAGCTCCGTCCTGAGTCCGCGTAAAGTGTCGACCAGACCGTGCAGGGTCGCCAGCAGGCTGGTCTTGTCCCGGCTTGCGGGGCAATGTCATCGGGCAGCTCGCCTGCCGCGATGCGGCTGGCCAGCTCGCTCACCAGGGCTGGCTCGCCGCCCAGTTGCCGCAACAGGGTGCGCAGGCCAAGGCCCAGCAGCAGCAGGGCCATGAGCGTCGCGAAGGCGATACCCAGGCTCACCACGCCTGCCTCGCTCTTGGCCTGCAGGACAACCTGCTGGCCTTGCTGAATGAGGGCATGGATATAGTGGCTGTGCTCATCCACCGCCTTGCCGAAGGCGCCGATGACCTCCGCTTGGTTGCGCAGCAGGGCCTGGGCCTCGTCGTTACGATTCTGCGCCAGCAGGGCCAGCACCTGTCCACTCAAGGTCAGCAAGGCGTTGGCAGTGGTGCGATCCATCGACAGCAGCGCCCGATCCCGCTCATCCGTGACCAGGTTGTCGTAGCGCGCCAGGTTCTGCTCGATACGCTGCCTGGCACTCGCGAGCTGCTGATCGCCTACGGCCACTCCCCGAGCATCGCTCGCCAGGACGCGGCCATACAACGCCGCCAGCAGATCGCCACGGCCGTCGACAACCTCACCAAGCGCTCTCATGCGAGCGGTGGCATCTTCGGTGCTGGCAGTGAAGCCGTTGGCAAGCTGCGTAGCCTGGTAGTGCCCCGCCCCTGCCAGGAGCAGGACGCCGATAAGTGCGGCAAACATGAGTGCGATCAGTTTTTGGGCAGTGGTCATGGCGGCAGCCTCGGCAAGGCCGTCGCAGACGGCCTTAAGGTCAAAGAAGTGGAATGCGGAATATCAAGAGTCGCGGCTCAGGATTCGAAGGGGGCGAAGCCTTCCGGTGCATTCGAGCGGGTACCGGTACGCGCCGCCTGGACCGCGGCGGGTCGACTCGTCTTCGGGCGGACGGTGCTCAGCGCGCGGTCCAGATCCTGTACCGCGCGGGCTTCACCGGTGTGGAAGAAACTCATCAGCCGTTGCAGTTGTTCGGCCTGGCCGCTCATTTCCTCGGCGGTGGCCGCCAG
>NZ_JAVSJB010000063.1:0-2869 GCF_032027545.1 Pseudomonas oryzihabitans
CACCGGGGGCGGTGATGAGACCACCGCCGGTGTTGGTCAGGCTGCCGTTCTTGAGGTCCAGGGTGAGGCCGGTCTGGCTGAAGAGTTCGCCGCTGTTGGTGAGGCTGGCGGTGGTGACCGCGAGATCCTTGGCACTGGCCAGGCGGCCGGCGTTGGTCAGGCTGCCAGCGGCAACGGTAACGGTGTCGCTGCCGATCAGGCGCCCGGTCTGGGCGTTGTCGAGCGTACCGGTAGTGGTCAGGCTGACGGCGCCCTTGGCACTCAGGGTGCCGCTGCCGTTGGCCAGGCTCGCGCTGCTGAGGGTCAGGCCGCCATCGGTGACCAGTTGGCCACCTTCGTTCTGCACGGCGCCGCCGGTGACGGTGAGGGTCTGCTGGCCGGCACTGGAGATCAGGCCCTGGCGGTTGTCCAGGTCGGCGGCAGTGAGGTCCAGGGTACCCTCGCTGAGCAGTTCGCCCTGGTCGTTGAGCAGTAGCCCCTGGCCGTCGACCCGCTGGCCCGTCAGCGTCACGCTCAGACCTTGGCGGCTGGTGAGCAGACCCTCGCTGTTGTCGAGGCTGGCGGCTTCGACGTCCAAGCCGGCCGCGGACAGGGCGCCCTTGACGTTGGTCAGGGCGCGGGCGATGCGCAGGGTCAGGCTGGCGTTGCTGATGAGCTTGCCGCCGCTGTTGTCCAGGCTGTCGGCCGTCAGGGTGAAGGCTTGGCCGCTGCTGAGTTCGCCGGCATTGCGAACGCTGCCGAGGTTCTTGAGCAGCAGGGCACCGGGCGCGGTGATGAGGCCACTGGCGTTGTTGGTGAGGGTGCCGTTCTTGAGGTCCAGGGTCAGGCCGGCCTGGCTGAAGAGTTCGCCGCTGTTGGTGAGGCTGGCGGTGGTGACCGCAAGATCCTTGGCACTGGCCAGACGGCCGGCGTTGTTCAGGCTGCCAGCGGTAACGGTAAACGTATCACTGCCGACCAGGCGGCCGCCCTGGGCATTGGTGATGGCGCCGGTAGTGGTGAGTAGTGCGACGCCCTTGGCACTCAGGGTGCCGGTGCCGTTGTCCAGGCTGGCGCTGCTCAGGGTCAGGCCGCCGTCGGTGACCAGTTGGCCCTTGTCGTTCTGTACCGCACCGCCGGTAACGATGAGGGTCTGCTGGCCGACGCTGGAGATCAGGCCCTGGCGGTTGTCCAGGCTCGCGGCCGTGACATCCAGGGTGGACTGGCCGACGATCCGGCCCTGGGCGTTATCGAGCGCGCCGCCCAAGGTCAGTTGCAGGTCTTGGCCACTGGAGATTCGCCCTGAGGTGTTGTCCAGCCGCTGAGCCGACACCGCCAGGCGGTCTCCGCTGACCAGGCTGCCGGCCTGGCTGTTATCCAGGTCGCCCGTGACCAGGGTCATGGCGCCCTTGGCGCTCAGGGTGCCGGCCGCGTTGTCCAGGCTGGCGCTGGTGAGGGTCAGGCCGCTGTCGGTGACCACTTGGCCTTTGTCGTTCTGCACGGCGCCGCCGGTAACGGTGAGGGTCTGCTGGCCGACGCTGGAGATCAGGCCCTCGCGGTTGTCCAGGCTCGCGGCCGTCACGTCCAGGCTGGCTTGCCCCAGGAGCTGGCCCTGGGTGTTATCCAGGGCACCGGTCGTGACCGCCACCGCCCCCTGCCCGCTGATGAGGCCACCCAGGTTGTTCAGGCTGGCACTACCCAGGACCAGCCCGCCGCCCGCCAGAAGCTGGCCGCTGGAGTTGTTCAGCGCCGCGGTCAAGGTCGCCTGCAGGTTTTCCCCTGCCTTCAGCACCCCCTTGGCACTGTTGTCGGCCGTCGCCA
Source organism: Pseudomonas oryzihabitans (assembly GCF_032027545.1). Taxonomy (GTDB): domain Bacteria; phylum Pseudomonadota; class Gammaproteobacteria; order Pseudomonadales; family Pseudomonadaceae; genus Chryseomonas; species Chryseomonas oryzihabitans_F. The sequence goes on from NZ_JAVSJB010000063.1 coordinate 1,798, forward strand.
GGTTCAGCGTCAGCCCCTTGCCGGCGATGACCTTGCCGCCACCGTTGAGCAGGCTCTGCCCGGTAACGCTGACACTGCCGCCCTGGCTCGACGCTTCACCGCCGCGGTTGTCGATCGCGCCCACCCGCAGCTCGAGCCCGGTCTTGCCGGCCACCAGTGCATTGCCGGTGTTGCCCAGCCGGTCGGCGATCAGGGTCAGTTGGCCCTGGCTGATGAACTGGCCATCGAGCTGGTCGAAGCTCCCCAGGGTCGCCGTCAGGTTGCCCTGGCTGCCGAGCTGGCCGCCGTCGTTGTTGACCTGGCTGCCCGTCAGGGTGAGAGCCGCATCGCTGGCCAGGACGCCCTGGGCGTTGAGCAGTTGATCGAAGCTCAGGACGCTGGCACCGGCGCCGTAGAGGTTGCCCTGCTGACGGTTATCCAGGGTGCCCGTCACCCGGGCCTGCAGATCGCCATGGCTGACCAGGGTGCCGCCGCGGTTGTCCAGGGTGCCGGTGAGGGTCAGGTCCAGGCCCGAAGTACCGATCAGCTTGCCCTGGCGGTTATCGAGACCCTGGCCTTGCAGGCTCAGACGATCCTGGCTGGAGAGCTCGCCGTTGCCATTGGTGGTTTGTCCGAGGTTGGCTGTGAGGGCACCGACGCTAGTCACCACCCCTTGGGTGTTGTCGAGGGTCGTGGCTTGCACGTTCAGGCTGCCACGGCTCTGGATGCGGCCTTGGGCATTGCCTACGGCCGTCGCCGTGAGTTGCGCCTGACTACCAGCACTCAGGGTGGCGCCGCTGTTGTCGAGGGTGCCGCCGGTGGTGGCGGTGAGGGTACGGCTGGCGATCACCGAGCCTCGGTTAGTGAGCTGCGCGCCCTGCAGGGTCACGTCGCCCGTGGCATTGCGGCTGTTGTCGGGATTGACCCCGGCCTCGACGATACCGCTATTGGTGAGCTGCCCGGCGGCGCTCAGGACGATGGCATTACGCGCGGCCACGCTCTGCCGCACATTGAGGTCGCCTCCGCTCTGGGCACTAACGCTGCCACCGGCGTAGACCGGTCCCTGGGCGTCGAGGCCCTGGCCCTTCAGGGT
>NZ_JAVSJB010000064.1:0-2686 GCF_032027545.1 Pseudomonas oryzihabitans
TACCGGGGGCGGTGATCAGGCCACCGCCGGTGTTGGTCAGGCTGCCGTTCTTGAGGTCCAGGGTGAGGCCGGCCTGGCTGAACAGCTCGCCGCTGTTGGTGAGGCTGGCGGTGGTGACCGCGAGATCCTTGGCACTGGCCAGGCGGCCGGCGTTGCTCAGGCTGCCGGCGGTGACGGTAACAGTGTCGCTGCCGATCAGGCGCCCGGTCTGGGCGTTGTCGAGCGTACCGGTAGTGGTCAGACTTACGGCGCCCTTGGCACTCAGGGTGCCGCTGCCGTTGGCCAGGCTCGCGCTGCTGAGGGTCAGGCCGCCATCGGTGACCAGTTGGCCGCCTTCGTTCTGAACGGCGCCGCCGGTGACGGTGACGGTCTGCTGGCCGGCACTGGAGATCAGGCCCTGGCGGTTGTCCAGGTCGGCGGCAGTGAGGTCCATGGTACCCTCGCTGAGCAGTTCGCCCTGGTCGTTGAGCAGTAGCCCCTCGCCGTCGGCCTGGGCGCCCGTCAGGGTTACCCGCTGGCCTTGGCGGCTGGTGAGCAAACCGGCGCTGTTGTCGAGGCTGGCGGCTTGGACGTCCAGGCCGGCCGCGGACAGGGTGCCCTTGGCATTGGCCAGGGCACGGGTGATGCGCAGGGTCAAGTCGGCGTTGCTGATCAGCTTGCCGCCACTGTTGTCCAGGCTGTTGGCGGCCAGGGTGAAGGCCTGGCCGCTGCTGATTTCACCGGCGTTACGCACGGTGTTGAGGTTCTTGAGCAGCAACGCACCCGGCGCGGTGATGAGGCCACCGGCATTGTTGGTGAGGGTGCCGTTCTTGAGGTCCAGGGTCAGGCCGGCCTGGCTGAACAGTTCGCCGCTGTTGGTGAGGCTGGCTGTGGTGACCACGAGATCCTTGGTGCTGGCCAAGCGGCCGGCGTTGGTCAGGCTGCCGGCGGTGACCGTGAACCTATCGCTGCCGACCAGGCGGCCGCCCTGGGCATTGGTGATGGCACCGGTAGTGGTGAGGGTGGTAGCGCCCTTGGCACTGAGGGTACCGGTGCCGTTGTCCAGGCTGGCGCTGCTCAGGGTCAGGCCGCCGTCGGTGACCAGTTGGCCCTTGTCGTTCTGTACCGCACCGCCGGTAACGATGAGGGTCTGCTGGCCGACGCTGGACACCAGGCCCTGGCGGTTATCCAAGCCAGTGGCCGTAAGATCCAGGGAGGACTGGCCGACGATCCGGCCTAGGGTATTGTCGAGTACGCCGGTGGTCAGGCTCAGCGCTTGCTTGGCGCTGAGGGTGCCGCTGCCGTTGTTCAGTCGGGCACTGGTCAGGCTCAGTCCCGCGTCGGTCACGACACGTCCCCCCTCGTTTTGCACGGTGCCGCCCGTAACGGTGAGGGTCTGCTGACCAACGCTGGAGACCAGGCCCTGGCGGTTGTCCAGGCTGGCACTACCGAGCGTTAGGCCGCCTTGGGCGAGGAGCTTACCCAGGGCATTGTTCAGCGCGCCGCTCAGGGTCACCTGGAGGTCGCCGCCGGCGTTCAACACACCGGCGGCACTGTTGTTCAGGTTGGCGCCGGTCACCCGCAGTCCTTGCCGGGCGGACAGTACGCCGCTAGTGCTGTTGTCGACCGTATCCATCGTGGCCGTTAGGTCGCCACCCGCGATGACCTTGCCGCCGCTGTTGAGCAGGCTCTGCCCGGTGAGGCTGACGTTGCCGCTCTGGCTCGACGCTTCGCCGCCACGGTTGTCGATCGCGCCCACCCGCAGCTCGAGGCCGGTCTTGCCGGCCACCAGTGCATTGCCGGTGTTGCCCAACCTGTCGGCGATGAGGGTCAGCTGGCCCTGGCTGATGAACTGGCCATCGAGCTGGTCGAAGCGGCCCAGGGTCGCCGTCAGGTTGCCCTGGCTGCCGAGCTGGCCCCCGTCGTTGTTGACCTGGTTGCCCGTCAGGGTCAGGGTCGCATCGCTGGCCAGGACGCCCTGGGCGTTGAGCAGTTGATCGAAGCTCAGGACGCTGGCACCGGCGCCATAGAGGTTGCCCTGCTGACGGTTATCCAGGGTGCCCGTCACCCGGGCCTGCAGATCGCCATGGCTGACTAGGTTGCCGCCGCGGTTGTCCAGGGTGCCGGTGAGGGTCAGGTCCAGGCCCGTCGTGCCGATGAGTTTGCCCTGGCGGTTGTCGAGGCCCTGGCCTTGCAGGCTCAGACGATCCTGGCTGGAGAGCTCGCCGTTGCCATTGGTGGTTTGCCCGAGATTGGCTGTGAGGGCACCGACGCTGGTCACTACCCCCTGGGTATTGTCGAGGGTCGTGGCTTGCACGTTCAGGCTGCCACGGCTCTGGATGCGGCCTTGGGCATTGCCCACCGACGCCGCCGCGAGTCGCGCCTGGCTGCCAGCGCTCAGGGTGGAACCGCTGTTGTCGAGGGTGCCGGCGGTGGTGGCGGTGAGGGTGCGGCTGGCGATCACGGAGCCGCGGTTGCTGATGTGCGCGCCCTGCAGGCTGACGTCGCCCGCGGCATTGCGGCTGTTGTCCGGGTTGACCCCGGCTTCGACGATGCCGCCGTTGGTGAGCTGACCCGCAGCGCTCAGGGTGATGGCGTTACCGGCCGCCACGCTCTGGCGCACCTGGAGATCGCCGCCGCTCTGGGCGTTGACGCTGCCGCCGGCATAGAGTGGTCCCTGGGCGTCGAGGCCCTGGCCCTTCAGGGC
>NZ_JAVSJB010000065.1:0-2522 GCF_032027545.1 Pseudomonas oryzihabitans
TGCTGAGATCGGCGACTGGATGCTACGCCGCCGCAAGGACGTGCTGCCCGACCTCAAGGGTAAGCAGCGGCAGACCGTGCCGGTCGTGCTCGATGAGGCGCAGCAGGTCGAGTACAACGCCATCCGCAACGCCGATCAGCCCGTGTTCGCGCGGTTGGGTCGACTTCGCCAGCTCCTGGAGCGCGTGAAGGTACCGGTGGTGATGGAGCGGCTGGGCGAGTTGGATCCCGAGGACAAGGTGATCCTCTTCTGCGAATACAAGGAGACGGTGGCCACGTTGCAGCAGCTGTGCGAGGCCGCAGGCCTGGGATGCGTCACGCTGGTAGGCACTGACAGCCTCACGAAGCGGCAGAAGGCGATCGATCGCTTCCAGCAGGAAGCTGATTGCCGGGTCTTCATCGGTACGACGTCAGCGGCCGGCACCGGCAACAACCTGACCGCGGCGAACTACGTATTCTTCCTGGGGCTGCCCTGGACGCCGGGGCTGCAGGACCAGGCCGAGGACCGCGCCTACCGCAATGGACAGCGGCGCCTGGTGGTGGTCAAGATCCCGCTGGTGGAAAACAGCATCGACCTGCAGCTGTGGCAGATGCTGCAGGACAAACGGCGAATCGCTCAGGATTTGATTGAGCCGGACGCCGTGAGGCAGGCACAGCATCAGCTGGCAGACAGCATGGTGGCGTGAAGACAGCGCAACGATCTTCACGCCCGGAAGGCCCGGCAGAATCTAGAACGCTGCCAAGCCTTCCATCACTGCCGTATACACGACAGTTCCGTAGGTCAGAACGCCCAGGGGGACGCCTAAAGCAGCCCCTACGATCAGCACGCAGCTCAGGACAGCGGCGAGCGGGATACCAAAGAGTGGTTGCTGAGTCGCACCTTTGCTTTGGTGTTGAATCACCATGTCAGGAAATAGATCCCGCTCCGCTGAGTCAGGCTCTGCCTTGAAGCGAACAGGCTGGGCAGGATTGCTCCGGGAGGTGTGCGCCTTTCCTTGGAGCTCGATCAAGGCTGCAATGTCGGCCAACGTGCCGTCGTTACGGCTGATCTGTTGGTGAGCGGCGCGGAGTGATTCGGGCTTGGCCGTACGACCTGTGGTGAGAGGAGGTTTTCGGGAAGTGGGCATAGGACACATTACTGCTGGAAAGGCTCTAGCATCGCATATTTCGATGATCTTCTTATGAACAATACCGGTTCGGCTGAGTCAACTACCGCGAGTCCATTGCTCCGACTCGAAATTGAGGCTTCAACACTGACCTACCCCCGCCCTCGCGGGGGATTTTTTTGCCTGCTCGACCGGCCGGTGGTTGAAGGTCTTACCGGAACAGCTTGAGTCCGCCCATGGTGGCTATAGGCTGACAGGAGTGCCTGCATCATGAGCGACAACATCACACGGCGTCACAGCGCGCAGCGCTTGCTGCAGCAGCTGGAGAAGAACTTTCCTGACTGCAACTGCCTATTGAGCCCGATAGGGCCCGATGGTGCCGTGGCCGTGCGTGTGATGCCCAAGCACAGGACGACAGTCGTTATCCTGCACGTCGACGCCCAGCGCCTTGCAGATACCTATTATGTCGCCGAGCAGGTCCGACACATCCGCGACCATTTGAAACAAAGTTGAACTCTATGGCGCCCAGGACTCATTACCTATGAGTCGCTGAATCGGCTCTCCCTCCAGGTCAGGATACCTGGAAAGCTTCAAGCTCAGTCTTCCCCCCTCCCCCGCCCCTGCGGGGGTTTTTTTGCCTGCGACTAACCTCTTTCGCTCCAGATACGGTTATCTCCTGCTTTCCAGACAGGTGACTGGCACCGTGAGCCCCACTACGAAATGGGGCCTCACCGCACATGATCTGGAAGCTTACCACCCTCTCGCCGCTCGCCTTCGCCGTCGCACTGGCAGGCTGTGCTCAGCAGGAGCCTGCGCCCAGCGCACCCGGCCCCGACAGCTCGCGTAATCCGGAGCTGCTACAACCCGATCTCTATCCGAAGGGCGCTGTGTCAGAGCCCCAGGTCCGGTACGGCCGCTACACCCTGGTCAACACCGCGCCGGAGACCGAGCAGCGGGACCTGATGGCACAGATCATCGACGTGAACATCCCGGCCAACATGAAGCCGACCGTTCGCGACGCCATGCAGTACGTGGTCAACCGCTCCGGTTACAGCCTGTGTGGCCCAGAGCAGGGGCACGTCAACATCCTCTTCACCCGGCCGCTTCCGGCTGCCCAGTACAAGCTCGGGCCGATGAGTTTGCGCAACACCCTGCAGGTGCTGGCAGGCCCCGCCTGGCAGGTGAAGGTCGACGAGGTCATGCGGTCGGTGTGCTTCGTGCTCCGCCCGGGCTATCAATTGCCGGAGGGTCAGCGCTACGCCGTTGCGCCAGCAGCTCCCCCGACCACGGCCGCCACAAAGCCTGTATCCACTGCCTCGAACTCGGTGGTGACTGTGGCCACTGTACCCGCTACCAAGCCGCTGGAAACGCACACCGATCCGGCCAATCCAACCGCGAACGTACCCGCCACACAGGT
>NZ_JAVSJB010000066.1:0-2217 GCF_032027545.1 Pseudomonas oryzihabitans
AGTCAAGCCCTGGTCGAAAAGTGTCACCTGAGTGGTATGACGTTCGTGTTGACCCGGCGGAGCCAGGGCGATCTGAATACTCTTGGCAGCGCTCCCTAACGGCTTAAGATTTGCCAGCCCAGCGCCCTGGGTAGCGGCGCGGGGAACGTAGACCAAAGCCTGGGGCGCCTGCCCCACGGGTACAGTGGTTTCAACGCTATTGGTCAGCGTATTGATGACGGCCACACTGTCAGCATTCTCTAGTCCCACGTACAACCGCGTGCCATCTCCTGACGGCCAGAGACCGTGGGGCAAAGCGCCAACAGGAATGCTGGCGACTTGGCTGAAATCATCGGTTCGGAAGACCTTGACTCGATTTTCTCCGCCTACCGTTACATAGGCGAAGCTTCCGCGGGCATTGCGAACCAAGTTGACGTGATTAGTGATCGCGCCAGTATCAAGCGTCTTAATCAAGCTGAACGGCGGTTTGGCTGCGAACACCTGGGTCTTACCGACATCTTTTAGGGTGAGCCAGACCTGTTGGCCATCTGCAGACGCAGCGATGTTGGGGCAGAAGGGACTCGCCTGAGCGACGCGGCCAACAATTCGATGCTCGGCAACCGAAACCACTACGGTTTCCGGAGTGAACGAGGAGCAGACGTAGCCATAGCGGCCATCAGGGGAGAAGATCTGCATGCCAGGGCCTGGCGGTACGCCAATTCGCGTCTTCTCTTTGAAAGTCACCGGGTCGATCACGGCGATATAGTCCTCGCCCCGTACCGTGACCCAGAGCTCTTTGCCGTCAGGGGTGAAAAAGGCTTCATGAGGCGCGCGACCCAGATAGGTTTTACCCTTCACCTGGTTGTTGGCGGTGTCGATGAAGGACACGGAGTTCGAGCCTATCGCTACGACGGCCAAGGTTCGCCCATCTGGCGAAAATCCCAAGCCATGCACCAGTAGCTCGCCCTTGTACAAAGGACTCAAGTTCTTGGGTTGGCTGTCGCCTAGGGTGATGACGCCGAGCAATTTTTCCGTGCTGGGATCAATCACCGATACCGTGTTGGAGAACTGCTCCGCCGTATACACACGGTCTTGGGAACTAATCGTGATGTCCGGTTGTGCAGCAGCACGCGGAACTTGACCGGCTGAAGCGGTGCAGGAGATTACTAACAACACAGCGGCGAGCGGGGTGAGCGACAATCGAGGCATGAGGATTACCGAGTTGGAGAGGCGGGCAATTCAGAAAGCGCCTGCTGCATGACGGCGATTTCCTGTTGTTGGGTGACAATGATCTCTTGGGCCAGACGGCGTAGGCGTTCGTTATGGCCATACCGCAATTGGATCCGTGCCATTTCGATCGCACCCTGGTGATGTGCCGTCATCTGGGTCACAAAGTCGCGGTCTACGTTGCCACTGCTGGGCTTGTGCATCGCGGCCATCATCTGATCCATGGCCTGACGGTTGTCGGCCTGCGCCGTGGCGGCGCTGCTATCAGGTTCGGCCCAGGCAATGGGAAGCACGAGCACCAGAAGGGTGACTGCCAACAACGGGTGTTTGACTGAAAACACGTGGCGCTCCAGCAGACTGGTGAGTTTCCAATGCAGACGTTCGTACGGTCTGGGTTATTCCATACCTACAAAAATAAAAATTGTGGGGAATAAAAGGTCAGCTCAAGCGTCTGTCAGCGATACCAGGGGAATGTCCATGCTTGATGACGCCATGCTTTCTCAGCTACTACCGTCTCTGCGTCGCTTCGCAAGATCGCTTACTCGTCACGAAGCCAGCGCCGATGACTTGGTCCAGAGTTGTCTAGAACGGGCGCTTACGCATGGGAACACGCGCTGTCCCGCCGGTGATGTGCGAGCCTGGCTGTTCACCATCCTGTACCGCCAATTCGTTGATGGCCGACGTCGTGAGCGCCGCTATGGTCGTCTGTTGGAGTGGCTGGGATTCCAAGAGGTCCCGGTTGAGCCTTCGGCTGAGACGATCTATCTGGATCAAGAAGCGTTGACGAATCTTGAGAGACTCAATGACGAACAGCGTGCCCTGCTGCTGTTGGTCGCGGTGGAAGGCATGAGCTATCGCGATGTATCACAGGCGCTTGGCATTCCACTGGGAACCGTCATGTCTCGTTTGGCGCGGGCACGCGCGGCCTTGAGACAGATCCACGAAAGTCCTTTGGCTACCGCCGCTTTGCGAGTATTGAAATGATGTATCGACCTCCTACTCCTGAAGAGT
>NZ_JAVSJB010000067.1:0-2216 GCF_032027545.1 Pseudomonas oryzihabitans
CGTCAAGCCCTGGTCGAAAAGTGTCACCTGAGTGGTATGACGCGGGTGTTCACCCGGCGGAGCCAGGGCGATCTGAATACTCTTGGCAGCGCTCCCTAAAGGCTTGAGATTTGCCAACCCAGCGCCCTGGGTAGCGGCGTTGGGAACGTAGACCAAAGCCTGAAGCGCCTGCCCCACGGGTACAGTGGTTTCAACGCTATTCGTCAGCGTATTGATGACGGCCACACTGTCAGCATTCTCCAGTCCCACGTACAGCCGGGTGCCATCTCCTGACGGCCAGAGACCGTGGGGCAAAGCGCCAACAGGAATGCTGGCGACTTGGCTGAAGTCATCGGTTCGGAAGACCTTGACTCGATTTTCCCCACCTACCGTTACATAGGCGAAGCTTCCGTGGGCATTGCGAACCAAGTTGACGTGATTAGTGATCGCGCCCGTATCAAGCGTCTTAATCAGGCCGAACGGCGGTTTGGCTGCGAACACCTGGGTCTTACCGACATCTTTTAGGGTGAACCAGACCTGTTGGCCATCTGCAGACGCAGCGATGTTGGGGCAGAAGGGACTCGCCTGAGCGACGCGGCCAACAATTCGATGCTCGGCAACCGAAACCACTACGGTTTCCGGTGTGAACGAGGAGCAGACGTAGCCATAGCGGCCATCAGGGGAGAAAATCTGCATGCCAGGGCCTGGCGGTACACCAATACGCGTCTTCTCTTTGAAAGTCACCGGGTCGATCACGGCGATATAGTCCTCGCCCCGTACCGTGACCCAAAGCTCTTTACCGTCAGGGGTGAAAAAGGCTTCATGAGGCGCGCGACCCAGATAGGTTTTACCCTTCACCTGGTTGTTGGCGGTGTCGATGAAGGATACGGAGTTCGAGCCTATCGCTACGGTGGCCAAGGTTTTCCCATCTGGCGAAAATCCCAAGCCATGCACCAGTAGCTCCCCCTTGTACAGAGGGCTCAAGTTCTTGGGTTGGCTGTCGCCTAGGGTGATGACGCCGAGCAATTTTTCCGTGCTGGGATCAATCACCGATACCGTGTTGGAGAACTGCTCCGCCGTATACACACGGTCTTGGGCGCTAATCGTGATGTCCGGTTGTGCGGCAGCACGTGGAACTTGACCGGCTGAAGCGGTGCAGGAGATTACCAACAGCGCAGCGGCGAGCGGGGTGAGCGACAATCGAGGCATAAGGATTACCGAGTTGGAGAGGCGGGCAATTCAGAAAGCGCCTGCTGCATGACGGCGATTTCTTGTTGTTGGGTAACAATGATCTCTTGGGCCAGACGGCGTAGGCGTTCGTTATGGCCATACCGCAATTGGATCCGCGCCATATCGATCGCACCCTGGTGATGTGCCGTCATCTGGGTCACAAAGTCGCGGTCTACGTCGCCACTGCTAGGCATATGCATCGCGGCCATCATCTGATCCATGGCCTGGCGGTTGTCGGCCTGCGCCGCGGCGGCGCTGCTATCAGGTTCGGCCCAGGCAATGGGAAGCGCGAGCACCAGAAGGGGGATTGCCAACAAAGGGTGCTTGACTGAAAACACGTGGCGCTCCAGCAATTGGTGAGTTTCCAGTGCAGACGTCTGTACGGTCTGGGTTATTCCATACCTACGAAAATAAAAATTGTGGGGAATAAAAGGTCAGCTCAAGCGTCTGTCAGCGATACCAGGGGAATGTCCATGCTTGATGACGCCTTGCTTTCTCAGCTGCTACCGTCTCTGCGTCGCTTCGCAAGATCCCTTACTCGTCACGAAGCCAGCGCCGATGACCTGGTCCAGAGCTGTCTAGAACGGGCGCTTACGCATGGGAACACGCGCTGTCCCGACGGTGATCTGCGAGCCTGGCTGTTCACCATCCTGTACCGCCAATTCGTTGATGGCCGACGTCGTGAGCGCCGCTATGGTCGTCTGCTGGAGTGGCTGGGATTCCAAGAGATCCCTGTTGAGCCTTCGGCTGAGACAATCTATCTGGATCAAGAAGCGTTGACGAATCTTGAGCGACTCAATGACGAACAGCGTGCCCTGCTGCTGTTGGTCGCGGTGGAAGGCATGAGCTACCGCGATGTTTCACAGGCGCTTGGCATTCCGCTGGGAACCGTCATGTCTCGTTTGGCGCGGGCACGCGCGGCCTTGAGACAGATCCACGAAAGTCCTTTGGCTACCGCCGCTTTGCGAGTATTGAAATGATGTATCGACCTCCTACTCCTGAGGAGC
>NZ_JAVSJB010000068.1:0-2113 GCF_032027545.1 Pseudomonas oryzihabitans
CGGCCAAGATGGAAAACGCCACTCCGCTCATTTTTTTGAGCTTGCCGATCGACCCATCCAGGTGACGATGGCGCTGACTCAAATTCAACACGACATGCTGTTTCAACGCCTCGAGTCGGAAGACTTAGCACTGTTCTACATCAAGACGCCTGCCGAGATTGGCACGGTAGGACGCCACCGCCCTTCCCAAGAGACAGAGTCACCCTCGTCCTGAGCTGACGCACCTTTGAATCGGTTAAGGCGGCCGCGGTAACCAACGGCATCAAGGGATAGCTTTCACTGAGCCCCATTTGCGGACTCATCAGCTCACTCGTCGTAGAGAGTGGGCTGATGGTCCTGGCTTGGTGGCGTTGCTCAACGAGGCGCTACCTAATCGACCTCATTTGCGTGGTTGTAGATGAGCAATGCAAGGCGAGACGAACAGCGTCCCACGGTAGGCACCGGCCAGGGTGCGTCCCGCCACCACCGCCCACAGAGCAGTCAAGGCGACGACTAAAAAGGCGCCGAAGACGGTAAAGAAGCCTGATCCAAGCGTGCTTCCCAGACGTAGCGTCGTGACGGCATAGACGCCCAATGGAAAAGTAAAACCCCACCATCCCAGGTTGAAAGGGATGCCGTGGCGCGCGTACTTCAACGTGATCAGTATGGCAAGGCTCATCCACCACAAGCCGAGTCCCCACAGTAGGATCCCGCCAATTACGCCTAGCCCCTGCGCGACGACGCCAATTCTGGCCATACCGTGAGCAGCGAAGATAACCGGTGCGTCGCTGCCCATCACGAGCAGACCCAACGCACCCGTGCCGATGGGGCCCAGCGATAACCAGCTCGATGCAGCCATGTTCTCGTGAGGCAGCTTGTGCAGCGCCATCCGCAATAGCAGGATCACGAGGACACTTAGGGCGACAGGTACCGAATAAGCCCAAAGCACATAGCTGGTCACCAGCACGGTGAATTGGTGCCCGCCATCAGCTAGGTGCGGTGCCAACAGGCCACCACTGGCAGCGGCCACTTCGGCGGCCACCACAGGTAGCAACCACACCGCTGTCATTTGGTCGATGCTGTGCTGCTGACGGGTGAACATCAGGTACGGAATCGCTACTCCGCACACCAGTGCCATGGCCGCATCGACCCACCAGAGTCCGGTGGCAATCGTGACAGCCACCTCACCCCATCGTGGCAGCCCGAAGATCAGCATCCCGTTAATGATTGTTGCCAAGCCCATTGGAATGGTGCCGAAAAACATCGATACGGTAGAGTGGGCGAAAATTTGCTTGGCTTCGTTGTAGAACAAGATCCAGCGGGCGGCATACAAGCCGCTGAATAGAACGAAAAGCAAGATATTGAACAGCCACAGTCCTTCGGCGATCAGACGCAAGCCAGGTACCGACACGGGAAAGCTCGCTAAGGCGATTGCCAAGATACCGGTGCCCATCGTTGCCGCAAACCAGTTGGGGGTGAACTGGCGAACGACTTCGAGTGGCTGCTTGAGCTGGCTGAGCGGCTTGCCGCCGGTGCGCAGGGCTATAGCATCTTTTAAGGTCATGAGGTGAGCTCCGCTGAGGAATGCAATCAGTCTAGCTCGGCTCGATTATCCGCAAAATTGAATATAATTTAAAAAGTAATCTACCGAGCAGATAAGCAGCCCCTGTTGTCCGCAGGGACTGCTCCACAATCAAGGCTTGGCGACGTGCCAGACTTGATTGACGCCTTCACCGGTCGTTTCACCAGGCTTGCTGTCTTTTACCCAGGTATAGAGTGGCTGCCCCTTGTAGGCCCATTGCTGGCTACCATCATCACGCTGTACTACGGTATAGCCGTCACCGCTCTTGGCCCCTGCCGGTGCCATCAGCGGCGGCCAATTCTTGGCGCACGGGCCATTGCAAGCGGACTTACCCTCGCTGTCCTTGGTGAAGGTGTAAAGCGTCATACCCTTTTCATCCACAAGCACCTTACCCAAGGTGGTGTTGCCAACCTTGGCGGGCGTGGCCGCCAAGGCCAGCCCTGTCATGGAGAAAATGGCAGTGGCAATCAACACTTGTCTGAGCATGCTGGACCTCGGTGGTTATTGGTTATTAGTGTTTCGATTGGGGCACTTGCACTTGCACTTGCACTT
>NZ_JAVSJB010000069.1:0-2090 GCF_032027545.1 Pseudomonas oryzihabitans
AAAAACCGCCAATCACGGCCGTATCCGGTCCACAACCAGTTCCTAGTGCCTGACCCCAAGCGCAAAGGGCAAACCTGGCGCCGGTTCGTGCAGCTGTTGCAGCGCATGAGTTACGAAGCCGAATGGTAGGGCGATTTCCATGTACAGCGGAGGCGTTGCGCGCCCACGACAAAGCGCAGCGCGAAGCCCTAGCCCTGGCTCGTGCGGAGCGGGACAGGGTAATCAGCCTGCTGAAGCGGCGCGACGGCGCCGACACGCAGCTGGGGGAAGCTAAGGAGCTGTTGAAGAAGCTACAGCCTTGGATGGCACGTCTCGCCGAAAAGAACGGATACGGCATTGACGGAAATTTTGAGGAGCTGGAAGAAGCCGTCCTCCTAAACGCCTTCCTCGCCCGCAACACCTCGTCCATGGCCGAGCAGCCGGAAGCAAAGGGCGCTCAGGGTACAGAGCTGGAGGACGCTGTGCGGGTTCTCCTTGAAGCCCCACAGCTCCAGGGTGAACAGGCTTTCAGTGCCAGGCCCATCATCGAGCGCGTACGCGCCGCACTCGCCACTCGGTCCGACATACAGGATGTGCATTGACGAATGGCTTGTATTACCACGAAAGGACCGCTTGGCGCATTGCGTCGAGACATCGCTTCGGCCGGTGGCGGCGCTACCTGGCCGATCAGGGCAACACCCTTTGCTCAGGAGAAGAGCGACGTGAACGACTTACTTCAAGGCGCAACGGTGAAGGCGGCGCAGCGCCGTCGCTGCCTAGCGAAGGCCGCAGCCCAGAGCACCCGGGAGCATCGACGGATGCTCGCTGCTAGCTACCTTTCGAGTGCAGGCGCCATCGACCGGGCGGACCGGCCACGAGCGGCGCAACGATCTCCGTGTCGGCCGAGGACCTAGATGCCTTGCAGGAAGCCGACGGTATTCTGTACGCGCTTTTCGAAGCCACGGACGGAGAGGCGACAAGCCTGAATCTTGCGCGCAATGGCCTTCGCCGCGTGATCGAAAAAACGCATAAGGCCACGCGTGCCATCGGCAGCCATCGTCTCATCCGGACCGCATTACGCTACGCGGAAACCCTTGAAGGAGATGATCGTGCCCCAAGTTGACTATGAACCGTTTGCAGGAATCATCCGGCGGGCGCTGCAAGCACTCGGAACCGCAGAGGGTGATCTCGCCCATGATCCGAGATATCTCGCGCCCGCCGATGTCGTCCGAATGTTCGCCGCGCTGGCACAGGCCGCCACCGAGCGCAGCGGGCGTGATGTGCCGCTGGACAACGTCATCCGCCTGGAGCGCACCTGCACCGGTGCCGACTACCACCACAAGCTAGCATTGCGCTGCGCCCAGCTCGCCGGTTGAGCTTCGGCTGCCTTCCACGATACCGCGGCGTAGAGAACTGCCTCGGCGGAGGAGAGCCCTCGCTATTGAGGCCCCCCACAGGCGGCTATTGGCACTAGCGTGTCGACGGGGATGGGTTACGTTGGCCACTACCTTAGTCTTTCTCCTCACGGGAGTAGCGAATGAGCGCAAGCTGGATCCTCACCCAGTCCGGAAAGCAATTTGACCTGCTGGCCCCTGAAGCCGACGTGGTGGTGTTGGATGACATCGCCCATGCGCTGGCGAACATCTGCAGATTCGCAGGGTACACCCAGACCCACTACAGCGTGGGCCAGCACAGCGTATTGGCCAGCCACCTGGTCCCGCCGGCGGACGCGCTTCACGCGCTGCTGCATGATGCCGCCGAGGCCTATGTGGGCGACATGGTGAGTCCCCTCAAGGACCTGCTGCCAGGCTTGAAGGTGATCGAGGCGCGGATCTGGATGGTCATCGCAGCGCGCTTCGAGATCGCTGTGCAGATGCCGGCCAGCATCAAGGTGGCAGACCTGGTGCTGATGGCAACGGAACGACGCGACCTGCTGCCATCGGGTCCGCCTTGGCCGTCACTCGAGGGAATCCAGCCGCTTCCTATCCAGGTAGCGCCCTGGCCGCCGGCCGTTGCCCGCCTGGCTTTCAAAAGACGCTTCAAGCAGCTCGTGCGTTCCGGTGGCGAGAACGCTCAGTTGCGCCGGGCCGCCATGGCGGCCGAGGCCTAGG
>NZ_JAVSJB010000070.1:0-2089 GCF_032027545.1 Pseudomonas oryzihabitans
TGGCCAAGATGGAAAACGCCACTCCGCTCATTTTTTTGAGCTTGCCGATCAGCCCATCCAGGTAACGATGGCGCTGACTCAAATTCAACACGACATGCTGTTTCAACGCCTCGAATCGGAAGACTTGGCACTGTTCTACATCAAGACGCCTGCCGAGATTGGCACGGTAGGACGCCACCGCCCTTCCCAAGAGACAGAGTCATCCTCGTCCTGAGCTGACGCACCTTTGAATCGGTTAAGGCGGCCGCGGTAACCAACGGCATCAAGGGATGGCTTTCACTGAGCCCCATTTGCGGACTCATCAGCTCACTCGTCGTAGAGAGTGGGCTGATGGTCCTAGCTTGGTAGCGTTGCTCAGCGAGGCGCCACCTAATCGACCTCATTTGCGTGGTTGCAGATGAGCAATGCAAGGCGAGACGAACAGCGTCCCGCGGTAGGCACCGGCTAGGGTGCGTCCCGCGACCACCGCCCACAGAGCAGTCAAGGCGACGACCAAAAAGGCACCGAAGACGGTAAGGAAACCTGACCCAAGCGTGCTTCCCAAACGTAGCGTCGTGACGGCATAGACGCCCAGTGGAAAAGTAAAACCCCACCATCCCAGGTTGAAAGGGATGCCGTGGCGCGCGTACTTCAGCGTGATCAGTATGGCAAGGCTCATCCACCACAAGCCGAGTCCCCATAGTAGGATCCCGCCAATTACGCCTAGCCCCTGCGCGACGGCGCCAATTCCGGCCATACCGTGAGCAGCGAAGATGACCGGCGCGTCGCTGCCCATCACGAGCAGACCCAACGCACCTGTACCAATGGGGCCAAGCGATAACCAGCTCGATGCAGCCATGTTCTCGTGAGGCAGCTTGTGCAGTGCCATCCGCAATAGCAGGATCACGAGGACACTTAGGGCGACAGGTACCGAATAGGCCCAAAGCACATAGCTGGTCACCAGCACGGTGAATTGGTGCCCGCCATCGGCTAGGTGCGGTGCCAACAGCCCGCCACTGGCAGCGGCCACTTCGGCGGCTACCACAGGTAGCAACCATACCGCCGTCATTTGATCGATGCTGTGCTGCTGACGAGTAAACATCAGGTACGGAATCGCTACTCCGCAAACCAGTGCCATGGCCGCATCGACCCACCAAAGTCCGGTGGCAATCGTGACAGCCACCTCACCCCATCGTGGCAGCCCAAAGATCAGCATCCCGTTGATGATTGTTGCCAACCCCATCGGAATGGTGCCGAAGAACATCGATACGGTGGAGTGGGCAAAAATTTGCTTGGCTTCGTTGTAGAACAAGATCCAGCGAGCGGCATACAAGCCGCTGAATAGAACGAAAAGCAAAATGTTGAACAGCCACAGTCCTTCGGCGATCAGACGCAAGCCGGGTACCGACGCGGGAAAACTCGCTAAGGCGATTGCCAAAATACCGGTGCCCATCGTTGCCGCAAACCAGTTGGGGGTGAACTGGCGAACGACTTCGAGCGGCTGCTTGAGCTGGCTGAGCGGCTTGCCGCCGGTGCGCAGGGCTATAGCATCCTTTAATGTCATGAGGTGAGCTCCGCTGAGGAATGCAAACAGTCTAGCCCGGCTCGATTATCTGAAAAATTGAATATGATATAAAAAGTAATCTACTAAATAGATAAGCAGTCCCCGCTGTCCGCAGGGACTGCTCCACGATCAAGGCTTCGCGACGTGCCAGACTTGATTGACACCTTCACCGGTCGTTTCACCGGGCTTGCTGTCCTTTACCCAGGTATAGAGTGGCTGCCCCTTATAGGCCCATTGCTGGCTACCATCCTCACGCTGTACTACGGTATAGCCGTCACCGCTCTTGGCCCCTGCCGGTGCCATCAGCGGCGGCCAGTTCTTGGCGCACGGGCCGTTGCAGGCGGACTTACCCTCGCTGTCCTTGGTGAAGGTGTAAAGCGTCATACCCTTTTCATCCACAAGCACCTTACCCAAGGTGGTGTCGCCAACCTTGGCGGGCGTGGCCGCCACGGCCAGCCCTGTCATGGAGAAAATGGCAGTGGCAATCAACACTTGTCTGAGCATGCTGGACCTCGATGGTTATTGGTTATTAGTATTTCGATTGGA
>NZ_JAVSJB010000071.1:0-2066 GCF_032027545.1 Pseudomonas oryzihabitans
CCCAGCTTTTGGCTGAGGAGGTAGCGAGTGGGCATGCGTTCCAGAAGCACGTAGTTGAACGGCAGGAATTTGCTGATCTTGGTATCAGCACAAAAAGTCAATTTCAGAGCTTTGTAGAAGGAATCGTTTCCAATCCAGCAATTGAGCGCCGCCAAGCGGTTGATGGTACGGTTTACTATCTTGATGATTCAACTAAGACTATTGTTATTAGAGGGCAAAGAGGTGAGGCTACGGCATTCAGACCCGACAAGGGGGCGTTGGCTGGGAAAATTACATTAAATCGCAGGTTCCTAAGAAATGACTTTAATTAATGATGATCTTGAATATGTTCGTCTTGAAATCACGCATAAGGAGTTGCGATATTTTATATCATGCGGCTTAGCTCTGGTGCAAAATGTGCCGGAAAGTTCACTCTCGACGTATTGCGGGTTAAGTAAGAAGGAGATTCTTGATGTCTCCCTGCGCCTTAGAGAAGTTGCGGATCAACTTGGTGTTGATATGTAGTGGAGTAGGTAGCTGATTTACAGCTGCTCTTTGCGGGAAGAGGGGCAGGTTTTTTCTACCTGCTAAGAGGATGATAGTGCAGGGCTCATGATGAAGGGGCTAGGGCAGCGTTACGTACAGTATGTGAATCGCACGTACCGCCGTAGCGGTACGCTGTGGGAAGGTCGCTTCCGCTCTTGCCTCATGGAGGAGGAAGCTTATGTGTTGGCATGTTATCGATACATTGAGATGAACCCTATCCGCGCCGGTATGGTTGAGCACCCGGCGGAATATCGCTGGTCCAGCTATCGGGTTAACGCACAGGGTGAGCCTTCGGTGCTGGCTTGCCCACACTCACTCTACCAAGCGTTGGGTCGAGATGAAGTGCTCAGGGCTCAGGCTTATAGGGAGTTGTTCCGCTATCAGCTAGATCCAGGGTTAGTCGATCAAATACGTGCTGCGACGAATGGGAACTACGCACTGGGAAGTCCGAAGTTTTCTGCCGAAGTGGAGGCCGCATTGGGGCGAAGAGTCACAAAAGGTAAGCCAGGGCGCCCTAAGAGCGCACCCGTTCTTTTGTAGAAGCGTGGTCTGTCCCCTATTATTCTACTATCTATGATGCCAATACGAGCTATTTTGATCCGCAGGGACGAAACGTAATTTTTAATTCTGAAAAAAATGTCTGGGTACCAATGCAATGAGTTTGGATAATTTTTCGATTTCTTGGAGTGCTTTAATTATTCCTGGGGTCTCTATTGCAGGAATACCATTGGGGATCAGCGTAGAGAATTTTATTTCTGCCCTTGCAAGGTACGCTATTGATAAAGATGGTGCGGTTTATAAATTCTGTGATGGGCCTTCTTTGGTTATGAAGTGCAATATTGGCCGCGATGGAAATGGAGGGTGCTCCTTTTTATTGAAAGATATTGATCTGGTAAATTATTTAAAAAGAGAAACTCCAGCTCTTTCTATTGGTGTTCAGGATGGAAAAATACGTGCAATAAAGGTCTATGATTTTAGCTTCTCGGGAGATCTGGCTAGTAATTTTGTGTATAAAGGAAAACTCAAGGGAAACGTAGGGCTGGGTAATCCTGTTTCGAATTTACTAGCTTTCACGAGTCTAGAATTTGATGAGTCAGAAGGGTGGTTTTATACTGATAGTCATTATGGATTGGCTGAAGTTACGGGTTGGGGCGTGCCTCTGGACGTTCGGCCAGATCAGTGTGTAACCGCTATCTGCATAGTTTCTTGATATATTTTTGAATTAAATTGCTTGTTGAGATTTTTGGTAAAGTACAAGATTCGCCTGTACTAGACTTTTCTTGCTTTCTGAAGATGTATGTCACCGATCTGTCCACTGGAAGGCCTGGTGTGCCGGCTTTGCGTTACGACAACCCTAATAGCAATGGGATCAATTTTATAAAGTTCGATGGTGTCGAAGCTGGAGCTGATGGATCTTCTCTCCTGTTAATCGATGCTAAGACAAAGTTGGCCATTTGGAGTTCTTCGACACAAAGCTCTGTTCTTGAAACGCTAAACCGTGTTCGGGCTGCGCTGCAGCAGAATCCAGAATATAAGGTTGT
>NZ_JAVSJB010000072.1:0-1484 GCF_032027545.1 Pseudomonas oryzihabitans
CTGACCCTGCACGCCAAGCTGCGCGAAGCCAGCCAGGAACTCCTGCGCGAGGCCCTGCCGGCCCTGGCCGCCGGGACCCTGCAGGAGCGCGAGCAGGATGAAAGCCAGGCCAGCACCTATGGCCGTCGCAGCGCCGCCGACGGCGAGCTGCAGTGGCAGCGTCCGGCCACCGAGCTGGCCAACCTGGTCCGCGCCGTGACCCAGCCCTATCCGGGCGCCTTCGGCTGGATCGGCGATCGCAAGCTGATCGTCTGGAGCGCCCAGGCACTGGCCGAGCACCATGGCCAGGCCCCCGGCAGCGTGCTGAGCCTGGAACCCCTGCGCATCGCCTGTGGCGAAGGCGCCCTGGAAGTGCGCGCCGGCCAGCTCGGCGATGCCGGGCTGTACCTCTCCGGTCCGCAACTGGCCCGCGAAGCCGGCCTGGTGGCCGGGGCCCGCCTGCATCGCCAGGACCGCCGCGCCAAGCGCCGCACCCGGGTGCTGATCCTCGGCGTCAACGGCTTCATCGGCAACCACCTCTCCGAGCGCCTGCTGGCCGACGGCAACTACGACGTCTATGGCCTGGACATCGGCTCCGACGCCATCGAACGCCTCAAGACCAATCCGCACTTCCATTACGTGGAAGGCGACATCTCCATCCACACCGAGTGGCTGGAATACCACATCAAGAAGTGCGACGTGGTGCTGCCGCTGGTGGCCATCGCCACCCCCATCGAATACACCCGCAATCCGCTGCGCGTGTTCGAACTGGACTTCGAGGAAAATCTCAAGATCGTTCGCCACTGCGTGAAGTACGGCAAGCGCGTGATCTTCCCGTCCACCTCCGAGGTGTACGGCATGTGCCAGGACGAGCGCTTCGACGAAGACCGCTCCAACCTGGTGGTCGGTCCGATCAACAAGCAGCGCTGGATCTACTCGGTGTCCAAGCAGTTGCTCGACCGGGTCATCTGGGCCTATGGCGCCAAGGGCCTGAAGTTCACCCTGTTCCGTCCGTTCAACTGGATGGGGCCGCGCCTGGATCGCCTGGACTCGGCGCGCATCGGCAGCTCCCGCGCCATCACCCAGCTGATCCTCAACCTGGTGGAAGGCACCCCGATCAAGCTGGTCGACGGCGGCGCCCAGAAGCGTTGCTTCACCGACGTCGACGACGGCATCGAGGCGCTGTTCCGCATCATCGAGAACCAGGGCGGGCGCTGCGACGGCCAGATCGTCAACATCGGCAACCCGGACAACGAAGCGAGCATCCGCGAGCTGGCCGAGGAGCTCCTGGCCCAGTTCGAGGCCCATCCGCTACGCCAGGAATTCCCGCCCTTCGCCGGCTTCCGCGAGGTGGAGAGCAAGAGCTTCTACGGCGACGGCTACCAGGACGTGGCCCATCGCAAGCCCAGCGTGGAGAACGCCCGCCGCCTGATCGACTGGCAGCCGACCACCGCCATGGCCGCCACCGTCGGCAAGACGCTGGACTTCTTCCTGCGCGAAGCCCT
>NZ_JAVSJB010000073.1:0-1460 GCF_032027545.1 Pseudomonas oryzihabitans
CTGCAGAGCTTCCAGCTGCTGGGCGAGAACCTTAGCGTCAGCAGCCTGGCCACCGGTCAACGCAGTGAAGACGTGCTCTACAGCCCCCAGCGGCTGAGCCTGGGCGGCCTGTCGTCGGTACGGGGCTTCAAGGATCAATCGCTCTCCGGGGATACCGGTGGCTACTGGCGTAACGACCTGCGCTGGAGCCGCGCCGTGACCTGGGCCTGGCTGCAGCCGCTGTTCAGCCAGTACGGCGCCGGCCTGGGCTACGACCAGGGCGTGATCCACGGGGGCCGCTACAACCCCGAGGTGCGCGGACGGCTGTCGAGCAACTCCCTGGAGCTGTTCGCCCGGGGGCGTTACCTGTCGGCCAGTGTGACCTTCGCCCATTCGCTGGAGCGGCCGGACGCCCTGCCGGAGCGTGAGCATCCCGTTTACTTCAGCGTCGACCTCTTCTTGTAAAGCCCGTCGCCGCTGTCGCTTGCAACTTTTCATCTTTGCCCACGCGTTACCGAGGATCTGACATGGACGTCCGCCAACTCGACTTTCTCGCCGCCCAGCCCAGCGCCGAGCTCAAGCCACGCGAGACCTTCTGCGGCATTTCCAAGCGCGCCCTGGCGCTGCTGCTGGTCAATGCCCTGTTCTGGCAGCCGATCTGGGCCCAGGCCGACGGCATCGCCGTCAGCAATGGCAATGGCGCCCGTCTCGATCAGGCCGGCAATGGCGTGCCCATCGTCAACATCGCCACGCCCGGGGCCAATGGCCTGTCGCACAACCAGTTCCAGGACTACAACGTCGACAGCCGGGGCGTCATCCTCAACAACGTCACCGACCGCACCGGCAACACCCAACTGGGTGGCATCATCGTGGGTAACCCCAACCTCCAGGGCCGGGCGGCCGGGGTCATCCTCAACGAGGTCGTGGGCGGCAGCCCCAGCCAGCTCAAGGGCTATACCGAGGTCGCCGGCCAGGCGGCACGGGTCATCGTCGCCAACCCCTATGGCATCACCTGCAACGGCTGCGGTTTCATCAACACGCCTCGGGTCACCCTCACCACCGGCAAGCCGATCCTCGACGGCAATCGCCTGGACCATTTCCAGGTGGACGGCGGCAGCGTCAGCCTCGAAGGTAACGGCCTCAATGCCGATAACGTCGACCAGTTCGACATCGTCACCCGCTCGGCCAAGCTCAACGCCGAGCTCCACGCCCGCCAGCTCAACGTCATCGCCGGCCGCAACGACGTCGCCGCCGACAGCCTCGCCGCCACCCCGCGCACCGCCAGTCCGGGTGACGCACCGCAACTGGCCATCGATTCCTCCGCCCTGGGCGGCATGTACGCCAATACCATCCGCCTGGTCGGCACCGAGGCCGGGGTAGGGGTGAGACTGGCCGGCAACCTGGCGGCCAGCGCCGGGGATATCCAGCTCGACGCCAATGGCCAGCTGACCCTGGCCCAGACCGCCGCCAGCGGCAACATC
>NZ_JAVSJB010000074.1:0-1295 GCF_032027545.1 Pseudomonas oryzihabitans
TGGTGGAGAAGCTATGTCTATTTGCAGATACGGTTGCCCGCTGATTACGCTAATCCTACGTATCTCCGCGCGCTCCTGGCTTGGAATTACGTATATGATTACCGAAAGCTCGTCTTTATCCCAGGCTAACTGGTGACATTTATTAATGAAAATGATTAACCATATTCCAAATTTTCTTTACTATGTGAGTTTTAAAGCGACCATGGGGATGACGGTCGTGGACTTGGGTTCTCTTGTCCCTATGATTAACGCCATCGAGTATGGGTCGGATTTGGAAATGGTCTGCGAGCTTCTGAAAGAAGAGTTCGGCGCCACTGAGGTGGTTATTATTTCGTGGCAGGCACTCAAAGGCCTGGAACGTCCCTAACAACGAACCAGGCCTTTTGTACAGCGTGGGTCTATTCACCAGCCCCGCCCAAATTGCTCGTTTAATGTGTGGCCAGCTCATGAAAGAAACTGGGGTTGGCTTGGATGGTTGCCAATACTTTAGCCGCCAATCCGGTCGGATTGCGCCGTCCGGCCTCCCAGCTCTTAATGGTATCGACGCTGGTCCCAAGCGCCTCGGCCATCTGGTCTTGCGACACATCAAGCTGGGTTCTAATGGCCTTCACGTCAGCCCGCTCCAAGCGTGTACTCCGGGTAGCCACGCGGGTGCCTTGCTTAATGTCGACGGCCTCGGTCATGGAGTCTTTCAATTCGTTAAAAAAGCTCATGTCACACCTCGCCTTTTAATAATTTGACCAGTTGCCTCAACTCACCTTTTTCAGCGGCGGTTAGGCAGTCTTTGACACTTTTCGGATAGGCCAGCACCAGGTAGATCACCTCGGCGGTGGCCAGGAAGTAGATCACGCGTGAGCCGCCGCTCTTGCCGCGATGACCTGTGGCCATCCGTACTTTGTGCAGGCCGCCAGTGCCCTGAATGAGATCGCCTTTGTCCGGGGTGTTGAGCAAGTCGAGCTGCAGCTGCCGAAGTTCTTCGTCCGTGGCGATCTCCCGGATCTGCCGGGTGAAGATCAATGTCTCGATGAACTCAATCCCGTTGCTCATGACTATTCCTTTCGTATAGGTGTACATGGTACACCTTCGACATCAGAAAGGCCAGCCTTTTCTAGGTTCTGTACGAAAATACTGGCGTAAACAGCGCAGCGCGCAAGCCAGCGTGACCATCGAAGCAAAACTTTTTGCCAGCTTGTCGTAGCGAGTACCGATCCTGCGACTCTCCTTCAGCCAGCCAAACATCCTCTCGATGATGTTGTGCTGCCGGTATTTCGGGCGGTCGAACCGCCTTGGCAGTC
>NZ_JAVSJB010000075.1:0-1190 GCF_032027545.1 Pseudomonas oryzihabitans
AGATCAACCGATTACTCGATGATCTTGGCAACCACGCCAGCGCCGACGGTACGACCGCCTTCACGGATGGCGAAACGCAGACCGTCTTCCATGGCGATCGGAGCGATCAGGGTGACAACCATCTTGATGTTGTCGCCCGGCATCACCATCTCGACGCCTTCCGGCAGTTCGCAGTTGCCGGTCACGTCGGTGGTCCGGAAGTAGAACTGCGGACGGTAGCCCTTGAAGAACGGGGTGTGACGACCGCCTTCTTCCTTGGACAGCACGTACACTTCACACTCGAACTTGGTGTGCGGCTTGATGGTGCCCGGCTTGGCCAGAACCTGGCCACGCTCGACGTCTTCACGCTTGGTGCCACGCAGCAGCACGCCGACGTTCTCGCCTGCACGACCTTCGTCCAGCAGCTTGCGGAACATTTCGACGCCGGTGCAG
This sequence comes from Pseudomonas oryzihabitans, assembly GCF_032027545.1. Lineage (GTDB taxonomy): Bacteria > Pseudomonadota > Gammaproteobacteria > Pseudomonadales > Pseudomonadaceae > Chryseomonas > Chryseomonas oryzihabitans_F. The sequence continues at coordinate 433 of NZ_JAVSJB010000075.1, forward strand.
GTGGTCTTGACGGTGGCCTTGATGCCCACGATCTCGACTTCTTCCTGGACCTTGACGATGCCACGCTCGACACGACCAGTGACCACGGTGCCACGACCGGAGATCGAGAACACGTCTTCGATCGGCATCAGGAACGGCTTGTCGATGGCACGCTCGGGCTCGGGGATGTACGAGTCCAGGGTCTCGACCAGCTTGCGCACGGCAGAGGTACCCATTTCGTTGTCGTCGTTGCCGTTCAGGGCCATCAGCGCGGAGCCGATGACGATCGGGGTGTCGTCGCCCGGGAAGTCGTAGGTGTTCAGCAGATCGCGAACTTCCATCTCGACCAGTTCCAGCAGCTCGGCGTCATCAACCATGTCGGCCTTGTTCAGGAACACGACGATGTAGGGAACACCTACCTGACGGGACAGCAGGATGTGCTCGCGGGTCTGCGGCATGGGGCCGTCAGCAGCCGAGCAAACCAGGATCGCGCCGTCCATCTGGGCAGCACCGGTGATCATGTTCTTCACGTAGTCGGCGTGGCCGGGGCAGTCGACGTGCGCGTAGTGACGGATCGCCGAGTCGTACTCAACGTGGGAGGTGTTGATGGTGATACCGCGAGCCTTTTCTTCCGGCGCGTTATCGATCTGGTCGAAACCACGAGCGGAACCGCCCCAGGTGTCGGCACAGACCTTGGTCAGCGCTGCGGTCAGCGTGGTCTTGCCATGGTCGACGTGACCGATGGTGCCCACGTTCAGGTGCGGTTTGTTACGTTCGAA
>NZ_JAVSJB010000076.1:0-1182 GCF_032027545.1 Pseudomonas oryzihabitans
CATCGCGGCCATGGGCCGCTTGTGTCTTGGCTTGCCGTTAGGATGGAGGTGAGAGCAGCAGGGGGCAGGCTGTAGGGCCGCAGTGTTTCGAGCACGTGTAGGAGCCGGTCCCGCCCCCTGCTGACCTCTGACGTCCCAGCCCGAACAGTTGATCGAGCTTCTACCTCGAACCGCACAAGCGTGGGCCTTCGTCAGGGGCGCTCTCTTCATCAGTATAGGAGGACCGGACGATGAAGGCAGCCTAGGTAGGAATCGATGTGGCCAAGGACACCCTGGCCATTTGTGTGTTGCCGGATAGGCGGCAGCGCGGCTACGCCAATACGCCCGAGGGCTGGGCGCACCTGCTCGATGAGCTCAGCGGTTATGAGGTTCAACGGGTGCTGCTCGAAGCCACCGGAGGCTTTGAGGCGGGTGTGCTGCGTTATCTGGCAGCGGCTGGTCTGCCGGTGGTGCGGATCAATCCGCGTCAGGCGCGCGCCTTCGCCGAGGCCATGGGGAGCCAGGCCAAGACCGATCCCCTGGATGCCGCGTTGCTGGCTCGCCAGGCCCAGGTCCTCGAAGCACCGCTTTATCAACCGCGAACAACACAAGCCCAGGCGCTACAGGAGCTGGTCAAGCGTCGCACCCACTTGGTCGCCCAACGGGACGACGACCGGCGTCGCCTCACCCAGGCGACCCTTCCGAGGGTGCAGGCCAATATTCGCCACTGCCTGGCCTTCCTCGCTCAGCAGATCGCCTCGCTGGACCAGTACATCGCCCAGGCCTGCCGTGAGCTGGACGATGAGCGCACCCGGCGCCTGAGCAGCGTGAGCGGAATCGGACCGGTCAGCGTGGCGAATCTGCTGGCTTATCTCCCGGAGTTGGGCCACCTGGACCGGCGCCAGATCGCCGCCCTGGTGGGCGTGGCGCCCTACAACGCCGACAGCGGCCCCAAAAAAGGCATAAGACGCATAGCCGGGGGCCGCTCCGCGGTCAGGCGTGTGCTGTACATGGCGGCCTGGTCGGTGGTGCGGCACCAGGCCGACTTCAAACGACGCTACCAAGACCTGCGCCAGCGTGGAAAACCCGCCAAGGTAGCCCTGATCGCCTGCCTACGCGTCTTGCTGATTCGGCTCAATGCCATGCTCAGGGACGGTACTCCTTGGCGATCTGAGCCCGCTTGAGAAGACAGTTGCTCCTACA
>NZ_JAVSJB010000077.1:0-1151 GCF_032027545.1 Pseudomonas oryzihabitans
AGGGTCAGCTGCACATCGCCCTTGGCCGAGACTTCACCGCCGTTGCTGGAATCCAGGCGGTCGGCCGTGAGGGTCAGCGTGGCCTGGCTATTGATCAGGCCGTTGGCGCTGTTGTCGAGCTGGCCGGCGGTGACGGTCGTTGCGCCCTTGGCCAGCAGGCTGCCGCCGGCGTTGTCGAGGGTGTCGGCCGTGACGTCGAGGGTGGTTGCGGCGCTGAGCAGGCCATCGGCGCTGTTGTCCAGCAGGCCGGTGGTGGTGGTCACGTCCAGGGCGCCGCGGCTGACCAGGGTCCCGCCCTGGTTGGCCAGGCTAGCCGCCTTGAGGTCCAGGCCGGCGGCGGACAGGGTGCCCTTGGCGTTGGTCAAGGCACGGGTGATGCGCAGGGTCAGGTCGGCGTTGCTGATCAGCTTGCCGCCGCTGTTGTCCAGGCTGTCGGCCGTCAAGGTGAAGGCCTGGCCGCTGCTGAGTTCGCCGGCATTGCGTACCGTCTTGAGGTTCTTGAGCAGCAGGGCACCGGGCGCGGTGATCAGGCCACCGGCACTGTTGGTGAGGGTGCCGTTCTCGAGGTCCAGGGTCAGGCCGGCCTGGCTGAAGAGCTCGCCGCTGTTGGTGAGGGTGGCGGTGGTGACCGCGAGATCCTTGGCACTGGCCAGGCGCCCGGCGTTGTTCAGGCTGCCGGCGGTGACGGTGAGGCTATCGCTACCCACCAGCGCCCCTTGCTGGGCGTTGCTCAGGGCACCGGTGGTGGTGAGGGTCACAGCCCCCTTGGCGCTGACGGTACCGGTGCCGTTGTCCAGACTGGTGCTGCTCAGGGTCAGGCCGCCGTCGGTGACCAGTTGGCCCTTGTCGTTCTGTACGGCGCCGCCGGTGACGGTGAGGGTCTGTTGACCGGCGCTGGACACCGTGCCCTGGCGGTTGTCCAGGCTGCCCGCATTAACGCCCAGGGTATCTTCGCCAAGGAGCTGGCCGCCGGCATTGGTCAGGGCGCCGGTCAGGGTCAGGTGCAGGGCCTTGGCGCTGGAAACCAGGCCTGAGCTGTTGTCCAGGCGCTGGGCGGTGACCGTGACGGTATCACCACCGACCAGGCGGCCTTTCTGGCTGTTATCCAGGACGCCGGTGGTGAGGGTCACGGCGCCCTTGGCGCTCAGGGT
>NZ_JAVSJB010000078.1:0-1117 GCF_032027545.1 Pseudomonas oryzihabitans
CTCCTCGGAGGCCGAGGCGTTTTGCTGGGTGATCTGGCTCAGTTGCAGCATGGCGCCGTTAATCTGCTCCACTCCGCTACTTTGTTCTTCGGACGCGGAGGCGATTTCTTGCACCAGATCGGAGGTCCTGCTGATGGACGGTACGATTTCGTCGAGCAGTGACCCGGCGCGCTCGGCCAGGGCTACGCTGCTCTTGGCCACGGTGCCGATCTCCTGGGCCGCCACCTGGCTGCGTTCGGCCAGTTTGCGCACCTCAGCGGCCACCACCGCGAAGCCCTTGCCGTGCTCGCCGGCGCGCGCCGCTTCGATGGCCGCGTTCAGCGCCAGCAGGTTGGTCTGGTAGGCGATGTCGTCGACGATGCCGATCTTGTCGGCAATGGTCTTCATCGCCACCAGGGTATCGCCCACTGCCTGGCCACCCTCGCCCGCCTCGCGCGCGGCCTTGCCGGCCATGCCATCGGTGACCTTGGCGTTCTCGGTGTTCTGGGCGATGGACGCCGACATCTGCTCGACGCTGGCGCTGGTTTCCTCCACGGACGCCGCCTGCTCGGTGCTGGCCTGGCTCATGCTCTGGGCGGTGGCGGAAATCTCTTCCGAGGCACTGGCCAGGGCATCGGCCGACAGGCGCACGTCGCCGATGATCTGGTTCAGCTTGCCGACGGTGCCATTGACGGAGTTCTTCAGCTCCAGCAGTTGACCCTGGTAGTCGCCGTCCACGGTTCGGCTCAGGTCACCCTGGGCCAGGCCACCCATCACCGCCATGGCCTCGTTGACCGGAGCGACGATGGCATCCAGGGTGCCGTTGATGCCGGCCACGATGCGGCGGAAGTCGCCCTGGTGGGCGCTGGCATCGGCGCGGGTGTCCAGGCGACCGGCCATGGCGGCCTGGCTCAACTGGTTGGCGTCCTCGACCAGGCGCTGGATGTTGCCGCGCACCTGCTCGAGGTTGTCGTTGATCACCGCCTTCTTGCCCGGGAAACGTTCCAGCTGGGCGGCCAGGTTGCCCTCGCCGAAGCTCTTCACGCAGGCCATGGCCTTGGCCGAATCGCTCAGGTGGCCGGCGACCATGGCATTGACGCCTTCGGCCATGCTGCGGAAGGTGCCCTGGAAGCGCTCC
>NZ_JAVSJB010000079.1:0-1099 GCF_032027545.1 Pseudomonas oryzihabitans
GGCGCGCAACCGCTGTCGGGCCTGCGCATCCTGCTGATCGAGGACGAAGCCAGCGTGCTACTGGCCACGGCCACTTTGCTGCGCCACTGGGGCTGCGAGGTGCAGACCGCCAGCGGCATTCCCGAGGGCTTCACCCCCTGCGACCTAGTGATCACCGACTTCGACCTCGACCGCACCGCCTCGGGCGCCGATTGCCTGGCCTACCTGCGTGACCTGCAGGGCCAGCACGTCCCGGCCATCGTCATCTCCGGACACGACGTGACCCAGGTGCAGCGTGCTATCGACGATCCGCGGGTACCAATCCTGTCCAAGCCGGTCCGGCCCCACGAGCTGCGGGCGTTACTGCGGAGCTTCCGGCTGGAATCGACGGTCCCGCCGGTGGAGGCCTGAGGCCTTGCAACAGGCAGCCGGGGTTGCATGGTGTACGCCCGAGTTTTCGAGCCCGCCGCCTGGACGAGTACCATGCTGAAGTCTCGCCTGCTCCTGGACATCCGCAACGACCTGCCAGCGCTGCATTGGCGGGACGCCGAGCTGGGCCAGGCGCATATTCGCCTGGTGGTGGCCAGCCTGGCGATTCTCTACATCATCGTCCTGTACTACTGCGGCGGCCTGGATCGGAGCAGCCTGGAGCGAATCCTCGTCTGCTACATCGGGGTCATGTTCGCGGCGATCTGGCTCTGGCGGCACATCAAGCGTCGCCCCGGCATCCGCCACTGGCGCCGTTTGCTCGCCATGAGCTTCGACTACGGTTCCCTGACCTACTCGATGTTCCTCGCCGGCGAACAGCTGCTGGCGTTGCATGGGGTGATCCTGTGGATCACGGTCGGCAACGGCTTGCGCTACGGGCGGGGCTATCTGCTGCTGGCGACCGCCCTGGCGCTGGGTAGTCTGGCCCTGGTGGTCCCCTTCACGCCCTTTCTGCTGCGGCATCCTGCGGTCCCCCTGGCACTGCTGATCACCACCGTGATCGTCCCGGGCTACATCTATTATCTGCTCGAACAGCTGCAGCGGGCCTTGCGCGAAACCGAAGTCGCGCAACGGGCCAAGGCGCGTTTCCTGGCCCAGGCCAGTCATGACCTGCGCCAGCCGATCCACGCCT
>NZ_JAVSJB010000080.1:0-982 GCF_032027545.1 Pseudomonas oryzihabitans
CAGCTTATCGATGGCATAGGGCTTCATACGCCTTCTCCAATAGGTTCTGAGTAATGCCTAAGAGCCTTTTCAAAGTCTGCTGCGCGTCGGCCAAACTGCGTTAAAAATGACTTCGGAATGCTCATTTACCACTCGTAAACTCCGCTTCCTCAGCCATTTTTTGCCTTGTTTGTCTCTAGCTCGCGAGCCTTTGAACGGGCTCTAGGAGGCGTTTTGAGGCAGGCGCTGCTAGCCAGGACCCTGCGCAAGCACGGCTTCGATGGCCTGGGCAACCCGCTCGACGTCATCCAGCGTCATGTCTGGAAAGAGCGGGATGGAGCACAGCCGCGCCGAATTCCATTCGCTGTTGGGAAGTGCCAGCTCGGGCCAGCGCTCGCGGTACCAGGGGTGCAGGTGGGTGGCGGTGAAATGGATGCCGGTGCCGATGCCGCGTGCCTTGAGGCCGGCCATGAAGGCTTCGCGATCCAGGCCGCAGCGTTCGGGGCAGATGCGCAGGATGTAGAGGTGCCAGGCGTGGGTCTGAGGATAATCCGGTACCGACAGCGGTAATACGGGGAGCCCGGCCAGGCGCTGCTGGTAAGCCTGAGCCAGGTGTTCGCGCCGACCATTGATCTCGCCCAGGCGATCCAGCTGGACCAGCGCCAGGGCGGCGTGGATGTCCGAGAGGTTGTACTTGAAGCCGGGTTCCTGCACCTGGGCCTGGGGCTTGCGACCCAGGGCGTGACGGTCGAAGGCATCCACCGCCAGGCCGTGGAATTTCAGCCGGCGCACGCGCTCGGCCAGGGTGGCGTCGTCGGTCACCAGCATGCCGCCTTCGGCGCAGGTCAGGTTCTTGATGGCGTGGAAGCTGAAGATGGCGGTGCCGCGCAGGCCGATGGGCTCGCCCTGGTAGCGGGTGCCGGCGGCGTGGGCGGCGTCTTCGATCAGCGCCACGCCATGCTCGCGGGCCAGGGCGCGCAGCGGGGCCAGGTCACAGCTGGCG
>NZ_JAVSJB010000081.1:0-969 GCF_032027545.1 Pseudomonas oryzihabitans
TGCCGAGGTGGAAGGCATCGCCTTCGCCGAGGATTTCCGCGCCCTGCTCAAGGCCGCGCGGGAGCAGGGCGTGCTCTTCCTCACCCTGGGCGATCGCCTGCCGGCCGATCCGCGCCAGTTGCCGGCGGGCAACCTGATCCGCGGCAGCCTGGCCGGACGCCAGGGCTGGCTAGGGGTACAGGCATGAGTCGTCGGCGCCTGCTCGCCCTGCTGCCGCTGGCGCTGCTGGCCTATGTGCTGCCACTCGGCTGGCGCGGCCTGTGGATTCCGGACGAATCGCGCTATGCGCAGATCGCCCAGGAACTCTGGCGCCGTGGTGATTGGGTGGTGCCGCACTTCCTCGGCCTGCCGTACTTCGAGAAGCCCATCGGTGGCTACTGGACCCAGGCCATCGCCCAGGCCTGGCTCGGCGATTCGCTGCTCAGCGTGCGCCTGGTGCCGCTGCTGGCCAGTCTCGCCACCGCAGCCCTGGTGGTGCGCCTGACCCGCCTGATCTGGCAGGACCGCACCCTGGCCCTGCTCGCCGGGGTGCTCTATCTGTCCTGCGTCGCCGTGGCGGGCCTGGCCACCTACGTCACCCTCGACGCCCAGTTCGCCCTCTGGATGGCCCTGGCGCTGCTCGCCCTGTGGCAGGCGCAGGCCGCCACGACCCGCAGCGCCGCCCTGGGCAACTGGGCACTGCTCGGCCTGGCTTGCGGCTGCGGCCTGCTGACCAAGGGCTTCCTCGCCCTGGTGCTGCCCGTGCTGGTGGCCGTGCCCTTCTTCCTCTGGCAACGCCGGTTCCTGGAGCTGATCTGCCGCGGCCCCGTGGCGGTCGTCGTCGCGGCCCTGGTGGTGGCGCCCTGGGCGCTGCTGGTGGCCCACCGCGATCCGGACTTCTGGAACTTCTTCTTCTGGCACGAGCACATCCAGCGCTTCGCCGGCCAGGACGCCCAGCACGAGCGGCCCTTCTGGTTCTATGGGCCGATC
>NZ_JAVSJB010000082.1:0-969 GCF_032027545.1 Pseudomonas oryzihabitans
CGCCGAGGTGGAAGGCATCGCCTTCGCCGAGGATTTCCGCGTCCTGCTCAAGGCCGCGCGGGAGCGGGACATCCACTTCGGGACGCTAGGCGAACGCCTGCCCGATGATCCACAAGGGCTTCCAGAAGGAAGCGTTGTCCGCGGCAGCCTCGCAGGGCGCCAGGGATGGTTAGGAGTTCAACAATGAGTCGTGTGCGTTTGCTGTTGTTACTACCCGTTGCGCTCTTGGCGTACGTGCTGCCCTTGAATTGGCGGGGTCTGTGGATTCCCGATGAATCGCGCTATGCCCAGATCGGCCAGGAACTCTGGCGCAGCGGCGACTGGGTGGTGCCCCACTTCCTCGGCCTGCCCTATTTCGAAAAACCCATCGGCGGCTACTGGACCCAGGCCATCGCCCAGGCCTGGCTGGGCGATTCGCTGCTCAGTGTGCGCCTGGTCCCGCTACTGGCCGGACTCGCCACCGCCGCCCTGGTCGTCCGTCTGACCCGCCTGATCTGGGGCGAGCGTCTCCTGGCGTTGCTGGCCGGCGTGCTCTACCTGTCCTGCCTTGCGGTAGCGGCGTCGTCTACCTACGTGACCCTGGATGCCCAATTCGCTTTCTGGACGACCCTGGCCTTGCTCGCCCTCTGGCAGGCCCAGGCAGCCACCACTCGTGGCGTAGCCCTGGGCAACTGGGCACTGCTGGGCCTGGCTTGCGGCTGCGGCCTGCTGACCAAGGGCTTCCTCGCCCTGGTGTTGCCCGTGCTGGTGGCACTGCCCTTCTTCCTCTGGCAACGCCGGTTCCTCGAGCTGATCTGCCGCGGTCCCGTGGCGGTCATCGTCGCGGCCCTGGTGGTGGCGCCCTGGGCGCTGCTGGTGGCCCACCGCGATCCGGACTACTGGAACTTCTTCTTCTGGCACGAGCACATCCAGCGTTTCGCCAGCGACGACGCCCAGCACGAGCGACCCTTCTGGTTCTATGGGCCGGTG
>NZ_JAVSJB010000083.1:0-857 GCF_032027545.1 Pseudomonas oryzihabitans
TAGTCGATATAGGCCCGAATTGCTACTGCCAGCTCCTCTACGCTTGAGAACCTGTTGCAGTGGAAAAGCTCAGATTTTAGTACTGCAAAAAAGCTTTCCATTGCCGCATTGTCGAGGCAATTGGCTCGCCTTGACATACTCTGAGTCAGTCCATGCTGACGGATCAGCTGTTGGTAGGCAGGGTATTGATAGTGCCAGCCTTGATCGGAGTGGATGAGCGGTTTCTCATGAGGCCGAAGGGTCTTCAATCCGTCTTTCAACATACGTAAGACCATCTCGAACGATGGGCGCTCACTTATCTCGAAAGCCACAATTTCCTTATTGAAGAGGTCAAGAATCGGTGACAGGTATAGCCGGTTTTGATTGACACGAAACTCCGTTATGTCAGTCGCCCACCGCTGATTGGGCTGCGGTGCGGTAAAGCGGCGTTCCAGCAGGTTAGGCGCCACGCAGGACTCCGGCCCTGTGAATGGACGATAGCGACGGCGTCGCAGCGTGCACTTTAACGACATTTCGCCCATCAGCCGCTGTACTGCCTTGTGATTGATCTGCTGCCCCTGATTGCGTAGCGCCTGCGTGATGCGGCGATAGCCATAGCGACCCCGATGATGCGCGAACATCGTCCGGATGCTCTCTTTGCGGGCACCTTGTTTGTCTGGTTGGCGAGTGACCTTGAGGTGGTAGTAGAAGCTGCTTCGAGGAAGACATGCTCCCTGAAGAAGCGCATCAAGTGGATATCGTGACCGCAACTCCTGCACGATAAGTGCTTTCTGCTGATTGTCCAGGTCACTGTCCTTGAGACCCAAGCTCATGGCTTTGCGCAGAAAGGCGTTTTTGACCTGCAGATAGGCAACCTG
>NZ_JAVSJB010000084.1:0-808 GCF_032027545.1 Pseudomonas oryzihabitans
TTACAATAAGGAGCGAATCAAATTGGCACTGGGTGGGCGTAGTCCAGCTGAATATCGTCTGGCAATAGCGAAAGCTGTGAATACCTGTGACGAATAGGACGTTTGCCTCCTAGCTACCGCAGAGTCGATCGGTTTCTAAACCCTCGGCGTTTGAGGAGTGCAGGCATGCTCCGGGTCTCAATAAGCAGTGGCAAGCATGTCGGCTTCAAGAACGAGCCATCTTCAAAGTCACCTGCTGCGCTGCTATGATCTGGTTAGGAGATGGCATTCCTCCTCAAACCGCCTCGTGCTGATGATGCCTACGTAACCCCTTGGCAGGGTGCGTAGGTGCGCCCTGTCTTTTTCAAGGACAGCGCTATGCACCGACCATATCCCTCCCCGGCCCCTAGTCTTCCATTCCCCTTGGGAGACATCCCATGCTGAAACCGCTCATAGCCATCGCACTCGGTGCGACCTTGGGTGCCTGGCTCCGCTGGACACTAGGCTTGAAGCTTAACGCCTGGTTCCCGTCGCTCCCGCCTGGGACGGTCGTTGCGAATCTTGTAGGTGGCTACATCATCGGAATGGCCGTAGCCATCTTCGCTGCTTGGCCCGGGATTGCGCCTGAATGGCGTCTGTTTCTGATTACCGGATTTTGCGGCGGCTTAACCACCTTCTCGACGTTTTCTGCTGAGACACTGATGCTAATCCAGCAAGGAAGGCTGCTCATGGCGCTGACCGCAATCAGCGTTCATGTCGTGGGGTCTCTGTGCATGACAGCCCTGGGTATTTTGACCATCAACCTGCTTCACCCACGCTAGAGGCAATC
>NZ_JAVSJB010000085.1:0-808 GCF_032027545.1 Pseudomonas oryzihabitans
TATTGCCTTTAGCGTGGGTGCAGCAGGTTGATGGTCAAGATACCCAGGGCTGTCATGCACAGGGACCCCACGACATGAACGCTGATTGCAGTCAGCGCCATGAGCAGCCTTCCTTGCTGGATTAGCATCAGTGTCTCAGCAGAAAACGTCGAGAAGGTGGTTAAGCCGCCGCAAAATCCGGTGATCAGAAACAGCCGCCATTCAGGCGCAATCCCGGGCCAAGCAGCGAAGATGGCTACGGCCATTCCGATGATGTAGCCACCTACAAGATTCGCAACGACCGTCCCAGGCGGGAGCGACGGGAACCAGGCATTTAGCTTCAAGCCCAGTATCCAACGGAGCCAGGCACCCAAGGTCGCACCGAGTGCGATGGCTATGAGCGGCTTCAGCATGGAACGTCTCCCAAGGGGAATGGAAGACTAGGGGCCGGGGAGGGATATGGTCGGTGCATAGCGCTGTCCTCGAAAAAGACAGGGCGCACCTACGCACCCTGCCAAGGGGTTACGTAGGCATCATCAGCACGAGGCGGTTTGAGGAGGAATGCCATCTCCTTAGCGGATCATAGCAGCGCAGCAGATGACTTTGAAGATGGCTCGTTCTTGAAGCCGACATGCCTGCCACTGCTTATTGAGACCCGGAGCATGCCTGCACTCCTCAAACGCCGAGGGTCTAGAAACCGATCGACTCTGCGGTAGCTATGAGGCAAACGTCCTATTCGTCACAGGTATTCACAGCTTTCGCTATTGCCAGACGATATTCAGCTGGACTGCGCCCACCCAGTGCCAATTTGATTCGCTCCTTATTGTAG
>NZ_JAVSJB010000086.1:0-774 GCF_032027545.1 Pseudomonas oryzihabitans
TACCCGGTCGATGGCATAGGGCTTCATGCGCCTTTCTCCAGCAGGTCTTCGATGGCACCGACCACGCGGTCGACGTCGGCGAGGGTCATGTCGGGGAACAGCGGGATGGAGCACAGCCGCGCCGAATTCCATTCGCTGTTGGGAAGCGCCAGCTCGGGCCAGCGCTCGCGGTACCAGGGGTGCAGGTGGGTGGCGGTGAAATGGATGCCGGTACCGATGCCGCGTGCCTTGAGGCCGGCCATGAAGGCTTCGCGATCCAGGCCGCAGCGCTCGGGGCAGATGCGCAGGATGTAGAGGTGCCAGGCGTGGGTCTGGGCGTAGTCCGGTAGCGCCAGCGGCGCGACCGGCAGGTGCGCCAGGCGCTGGGTGTAGGCCTGAGCCAGCAGCCGGCGCCGGCTGTTGATGTCGCCCAGGCGATCCAGCTGGACCAGCGCCAGGGCGGCGTGGATGTCCGAGAGGTTGTACTTGAAGCCGGGTTCCTGCACCTGGGCCTGGGGCTTGCGACCCAGGGCCTGGCGGTCGAAGGCGTCCACCGCCAGGCCGTGGAATTTCAGCCGACGGACCCGCTCGGCCAGGGTGGCGTCGTCGGTCACCAGCATGCCGCCTTCGGCGCAGGTCAGGTTCTTGATGGCGTGGAAGCTGAAGATGGCGGTGCCGCGCATCCCGATGGGCTCGCCCTGGTAGCGGGTGCCGGCGGCGTGGGCGGCGTCTTCGATCAGCGCCACGCCATGCTCGCGGGCCAGGGCGCGCAGCGGGGCCAGGTCGCAACTGGCA
>NZ_JAVSJB010000087.1:0-752 GCF_032027545.1 Pseudomonas oryzihabitans
CCCTCGCCCGCCCGTGCCACCACCACCGCTTCGTCCACCGCCGGATGGGCGCGCAGCCGTGCCTCGATCTCGCCCAGTTCCAGGCGCTGGCCGCGGATCTTCACCTGGTGATCGATCCGCCCCAGGTAGTCCAGGGCGCCGTCCGCCCGCCAACGCGCCAGGTCGCCAGTGCGGTACAGCCGTGCTCCAGGCGTGAAGGGATCGGCGACGAAGCGTTCGGCGGTCAGTCCGGGCCGGCCGTGGTAGCCACGCGCCAAGCCCGCGCCACCGATGTACAGCTCGCCGGTCACCCCGTCCGGCACCGGCGCCAACCAGGGGTCCAGCACCAGCAGGCGCAGGTTGGCGATGGGCCGGCCGATGGGCACCGCCAGGCCTTCGTCTGCGGGATCGCATGGCCAGTGGCTGACGTCGATGGCCGCCTCGGTGGGACCATAGAGGTTGTGCAACGCGGCCCCGTGGGCCTGGTGGAAGGCCTGCTGCAGTTCGCGCGGCAGGGCCTCGCCACTGCAGATCACCTGGTCCAGGCTCGGGCAGCGCGCCAGTTCGCCAGCGGCCAGGAAGGCCTGCAGCATGGACGGCACGAAGTGCAGCACCTGTACCCCTTCGGCCACGATCACCTCGCGCAGCGCCCGTGGATCGCGGTGGGCGCCCGGCTCGGCCACCACCAGGGTGGCGCCGGTCAGCAGCGGCCAGAAGAATTCCCACACCGAGACGTCGAAGCTGAACGGGGTCTTCTGCAGCACCCGCCGGCC
>NZ_JAVSJB010000088.1:0-749 GCF_032027545.1 Pseudomonas oryzihabitans
GGAGCTCTATGGAGGGAGATCCTTATGCCACGTCGAGCACGCGTTTCTTTGCCAGGATGTTCACTTCATCTGATTCAGAGAGGTAATAATCGCTCAGCGTGCTTTTACGCTGACGAGGACTATCTCTTTTATTTGGATGTATTGGTGGATCAAGCAAAGAAGCATGGGTGTGCAATCCATGCCTAGTGCTTGATGACCAACCATGTTCATTTGTTGGTCACGCCCGAAAGCCCTGATAGTGCAGGGCTCATGATGAAGGGGCTAGGGCAGCGTTACGTACAGTATGTGAATCGCACTTACCGCCGTAGCGGTACGCTGTGGGAAGGTCGCTTCCGCTCTTGCCTCATGCAGGAGGAAGCTTATGTGTTGGCTTGTTATCGATACATTGAGATGAACCCTATCCGCGCCGGTATGGTTGAGCACCCGGCGGAATATCGCTGGTCCAGCTATCGGGTTAACGCACAGGGTGAGCCCTCGGTGCCGGCTTGCCCACACTCACTCTACCAAGCGTTGGGTCGAGATGAGGTGCTCAGAGCTGAGGCTTATAGGGAGTTGTTCCGTTATCAGCTAGAGCCAGGGCTAGTTGATCAAATACGTGCTGCGACGAATGGGAACTACGCACTGGGAAGTCCGAAGTTTTCTGCCGAAGTGGAGGCCGCGTTGGGGCGAAGAGTCACAAAAGGGAAGCCAGGACGCCCCAAGAGCACGCCCGATATCTAGTAGTAAAATGTGGTCTGTCCCCTATTACT
>NZ_JAVSJB010000089.1:0-730 GCF_032027545.1 Pseudomonas oryzihabitans
TAGGTTCTGTACGAAAAATCCGAGCGAGTAGAATTGGCGCCATGACAGGCTGGAGGGCCGCATGGCAAAGCGTTACGAACTACCGGGCGAAGGGTGGGAGCTGATCGCAGATATCGTTTCGCCCGAGCTGAAGAGGGGGCGGCCACGCAGTAATGACCGACTCATGCTCAATGGCCTCTTCTGGATCCTGTGTTCAGGCCCCGCCTGGCGCGACCTGCCAGGGCGGTTCGGCCCCTGGTCGACGGTGTATCAGCGGTTTCGAGACTGGCGAGATGAGGGTACGTTGGATTGGGTTCTCGAGCGCTTACATGTTCGTCTGAATCAGGAAGGGCTGATTGACCTGGACACCTGGATGATTGACTCCACTGCCGTGCGCGCTACCCGAGCCGCTTCTGGCGCCGGGAAAAAAGGGGCCAGAAGAGCCGGTAGACCATGCGCTGGGCGCAGCAGAGGCGGCCTGACCACCAAGATCCACCTGGTTTGCGCCACCAACGGCGCCCCCTACGCTTTGTGTTATCGCCGGGTCAGGCCAGCGACATGTCCAATGCCCAGGCACTGCTGGATAAAGTTCGCCTCCCTGGCAAGCCAGGCCGTCCCCGCAAGCGCTGCCGCTGGTGACTGGCAGACAAGGGCTACGATGCCAAGCACTTGCGCCGGTACTGTGACCGTTACCGGATGCGGCCTGTGATCCCGCTGCGAACACGAACCCTGAAACGCAAACCCAAGCCGG
>NZ_JAVSJB010000090.1:0-707 GCF_032027545.1 Pseudomonas oryzihabitans
CCCGCGCCTGGTGCACACCGCCGCCCAGGGCTACGACGTGGTCGGTACCGTGCGCCAGCAGCGCCAGGACTCCTACCTGCGCACCCTGCCGTCGCGGCTGATCAACCGCGCCGTGCAGCGCTCCACCGGCGTCGCCATGCGTGACTACGGGTGCATGCTGCGTGCCTACCGTCGCCAGGTGGTGCAATCCATGCTCGCCTGCCACGAGCGCAGCACCTTCATCCCGATCCTGGCCAACAGCTTCGCCCGCCACACCACCGAGATCGAGGTGGCCCACGCCGAGCGCGAGCACGGGGATTCCAAATATGGCTTCCTCAAGCTCATCCACCTGATGTTCGACCTGCTGACCTGCATGACCACTACCCCGCTGCGCATGCTCAGCCTGTTCGGCGCTGGCCTGGCCCTGTTCGGCTTCCTCTTCGCCGCACTGCTGCTGTTCCTGCGCCTTACCCATGGTGCGGATTGGGCGGCCGATGGCGTGTTCTCGCTGTTCGCCGTGCTGTTCATCTTCACCGGCGCCCAGTTCCTCGGCCTCGGTCTGCTCGGCGAGTACCTCGGCCGGGTGTACAACGACGTCCGCGCGCGACCGCGATTCCACATCGAACAAATCATCAGTGCGCCTGGCGGCTCCCCCTCGTCCGCGCCGCTTCGCCAAGCCCAGTAATTAAGAAAGCCCAATAATTAGCAAGCCCAGCAATAGGAAAGCT
>NZ_JAVSJB010000091.1:0-683 GCF_032027545.1 Pseudomonas oryzihabitans
GCCTTGAGCCACACCTTGGCCGCCGCATTCGCGTTCTGCTTCTCGTTGAGGACCTTGTCCATCAACTGGTTTTCCATGTCCAGGGTGAAGGACAGGTTGGTCAGCAACTTGCCCACGTTGGGGCATTCCTGCACGTAGCCCTTGCGGACGTTGGTGTAGATGGTGGCGCCACCGTAGTTGGGGCCGAAGACGTCGTCGCCGCCCGAGAGATAGGCCATCTTGAAGCGGGTGTTCATCGGATGGGGTTCCCAGCCGAGGAACACCACCCACTGCTGGCGCCGCTCGGCGCGCTGCACCTGGGACAGCATCCCGGCTTCACTGGATTCCACCAGCTTGAACTTGCCCAGGTCGAAGGTGTTCTTGTCGATCATGCCCTGGATCAGGCGGTTGCCGTCGTTGCCGGGCTCGATGCCGTAGATCTTGCCGTCGAACTTGTCGGCGTTCTTGGCGATGTCGGCGAAGCTCTTCACCCCGGCGTCATAGACGTACTGGGGTACCGCCAGGGTGTACTTGGCGCCTTCCAGGTTGGCGCGCACGGTCTCGACGCTGCCGTTGTCGGCATAGGGCTTGATATCGGCCGCCATGCTGGGCATCCAGTTGCCGAGGAAGACGTCGATGTCCTTGTTCTGCATGGACTTGTAGGTGACCGGCACGGAGATCATGTTGGTGGTGGGCTGGTAGCC
>NZ_JAVSJB010000092.1:0-682 GCF_032027545.1 Pseudomonas oryzihabitans
CGGACACTGGTTTAAGTCGTTCCTCGGCAATGGCAGGCGATAGCCTGCCATTGAATTGATGCGGCCGTTGCCAGTTGTAGCGTTGCATCAGGAACCGGCCGATGTCCTGTTGTGCCTGCGTAGCACTCAGGTAACCCAGGGTTGGTATCCATTCCGTTTTGAGGCTGCGGAACAGCCGCTCCATGGGTGAGTTGTCCAGGCAGTTACCTCGTCTACTCATGCTCTGGTTGAAGCGGTAACGCCAGAGCCGCTGGCGAAAGCGTCGACTGCCATATGGGCTCCCCTGGTCGCTGTGAAAGGGCACCTCTCGAGGCCGACCGCGCTGCTCGTAAGCCCTGTCCAAGGCCTGGATGACCAGATCAGCCTCGGGTGTGGCGGAAAACGCCCATCCCACGACGCGACGGGCAAACAAGTCCATGACTACCGCGACGTAATGCCAGCGACCCTGCGCCCAGACATAGGTGATATCGCCACACCACATCTGGTTCGGTGACGAAGTCTCGAAGGTTCTCTCCAGTCTGTTGGGTATGTCTGGCCGTTCTTCGGTTCTCCGTCTGCAGACAGGTGAGCCAGGCTGCTTGCTGACCAAGCCCATCTCGCTCATCAGCGCACGCACCTTGAATCGCCCAATCATGATGCCTTCTTCACGCAGTTGATGCGTGAGGCTGCGGCTGCCAGCCGC
>NZ_JAVSJB010000093.1:0-678 GCF_032027545.1 Pseudomonas oryzihabitans
TGAGTGTGATGCCGCGAGCGGCGCAGGGCTCGACTGCGGCGGCGCAAATGCTCCAGCAATTCCTTCTTCAATGCGCCACGGGCTTGGATGTAGAGGCTGCGATAAATGGTCTCGTGGCACCTGATAGGCCGCGTCCGAGTAGGTGCGCTTCAACCATCCAGCGATTTGCTCAGGTGACCACTGGATCTGGAGCTTCTGCGCAACAAGCTGCGCCAACTTTGGGGACTGGGCAAGCTTGCAGTGCTTGGGACGACGGGCCCGTTCCCAGGCTGCCTGTTAGGCTTGGCTGGCTCGATAGCTCCGACGGCTACCGTTGCAGTTTATCTCGCGGCTGATGGTGGATGGAGCGCGCTCCAGGCGGGTCGCATTCTCTCGAATCGACAGGCCAACTGCGACAGCCCGTGAAATCTCCTCGCGCTCCACTAGGGTGAGTGCCAATCGGGAGCGTCTTCGCGCAGTTGGGCGGATACCTCCCGTCTCCGCGAGAATTCGCTGGATCGAGGAATGGTTTCGATCAAACAGCTGCGCAATCTGCTGGAGCGAATCACCCGCCTTCCAGCGATCCCACATCAACGCTTTCTGGCTTTCGGTGTAGTAAATCCGTGGTCTTTGCTTCATCTGCAACACCCTCCTGCCTACGCAGGATTTAGTGTGTTGCGTCGACCGGTTGAATCCACA
>NZ_JAVSJB010000094.1:0-674 GCF_032027545.1 Pseudomonas oryzihabitans
TCCGCGCCTGGTGCACACCGCCGCCCAGGGCTACGACGTGGTCGGCACCGTGCGCCAGCAGCGCCAGGACTCCTACCTGCGCACCCTGCCGTCGCGGCTGATCAACCACGCGGTGCAGCGCTCCACCGGCGTCGCCATGCGCGACTACGGCTGCATGCTGCGCGCCTATCGCCGCCAAGTGGTGCAATCCATGCTCGCCTGCCACGAGCGCAGCACCTTCATCCCGATCCTGGCCAACAGCTTCGCCCGCCACACCACCGAGATCGAGGTGGCCCACGCCGAGCGCGAACACGGGGATTCCAAGTACGGCTTCCTCAAGCTGATCAACCTGATGTTCGACCTGCTGACCTGCATGACCACCACCCCGCTGCGCATGCTCAGCCTGTTTGGCGGTGGCCTGGCCCTGTTCGGCTTCCTCTTCGCCGCGCTGATCCTGGTCCTGCGCCTTGCCCATGGCCCCGAGTGGGCGGCCGATGGGGTGTTCTCGCTGTTCGCCATCCTGTTCATCTTCACCGGCGCCCAGTTCGTCGGCCTCGGTCTGCTCGGCGAATACCTCGGCCGGGTGTACCACGATGTCCGTGCCCGGCCCCGGTTCCACGTGGAACAAGTCTTCCGCGCCCCCACCCCTTCCCCTTCTTCGGCGCCACTGCGCCAGGTCCAGTAACAGGAAAGCC
>NZ_JAVSJB010000095.1:0-647 GCF_032027545.1 Pseudomonas oryzihabitans
GGCTGGCGGCCTAGGTACCTGCCTGGACGGCAGCTCGCCGGCCACCGGCACCAGCCCCTCCAGGGCGACCAGGGTGCCCCGCCCCCGGCGCGAGCGGATGACCAGCCGCAGGCCGAGCAGGGTGGCGATGCGCTGGACGATGTTCAGTCCCAGGCCGACGCCCTCGATGTCGCGGTCGCGGTCCTCGCGTACCCGGTAGAACTCCTCGCCCAGATGCGGCAGGTGCTCGGGCGCGATGCCGCGGCCCTGGTCGTAGAGCACCAGGCTGCGCAGGGCGCCGACGCGGCGCACGCCCAGCAGCACGGGCCTGCCCGCGGCGTACTTGAAGGCGTTGGAGAGCAGGTTCTGCACCACGGTGGTCAGCAACGCCGGATCGCTGTTCACCTGCAGGTGGCTGGGCCGTAGCCGAATCTCCACCCCCGCCCGACTCGCCGTGGCAGCATTCTGCTGCACCACGTCGGCGAGCAGCGCATCCAGGTCCAGGGGGCGGACCTGGGGCCGCATCTGCTCCTGGTCCAGGGTGTAGATGTCCAGCAGGGAGCGGAACAGCCCTTCCAGGCTCTCCAGCGAGCGGTCGACGTTGTCCACCAGCTGCCGCTCCGCCGCTCCCAGGTTGGCGTTGCGCAGGCAGGTGGTGAACAGGCCCA
>NZ_JAVSJB010000096.1:0-637 GCF_032027545.1 Pseudomonas oryzihabitans
GGTCGGGGGCAGTGTGGTCCAGCTCAAGAACACCCCTGGCAAGCCCTGGCGGGCGTCGTTGTCGCGCAACAACAATGGCCAGGCCAGCACCGGCGAGCAGCAGTGGGGCCTGGGTTTCGAATGGGACAACCCCCTGGGGCTGGCCGATCAGCTGGTACTGCGCGGCGGTCACGACGGGGTGAGCGACAGCCACCAGCTGTCGAAGAATGGCTATCTGGCCTACAGCCTGCCCTGGGGCTGGTGGACCTTCGACTACAACTACAGCCAGAGCCGCTATCGCTCCCAGGCCGAGTCGAACGGCTTCGCCTTCGAACAGAGTGGCCAGAGCGAGAACCAGCAATTCAAGGCCGAGCGAGTGGTGCACCGCGACGCCGTGAGCAAGACCGCGCTGAGCAGCGGCCTGTCCCTGCTGCACACCGACAACTACATCGAAGACAGCCGCCTCGCCGTCAGCAGCAACCGCATCACCGAGCTGCAAGTCGGGTTCAACCATGGCCGGCGCTTCGGCAGTGCCTTCGTCAACCTCGACCTGGGCTGGCAGCGCGGCATCGGCGCCTTCGCCGCCCAGGGCGACCTCACCCACGGCCCCGGCCAGCCCACGGCGCGCTACCGCAAGTACACCGCCACCCTGAGTTAT
>NZ_JAVSJB010000097.1:0-637 GCF_032027545.1 Pseudomonas oryzihabitans
GTAACTCAGGGTGGCGGTGTACTTGCGGTAGCGCGCCGTGGGCTGGCCGGGGCCGTGGGTGAGGTCGCCCTGGGCGGCGAAGGCGCCGATGCCGCGCTGCCAGCCTAGGTCGAGGTTGACGAAGGCATTGCCGAAGCGCCGGCCATGGTTGAACCCGACCTGCAACTCGGTGATGCGGTTGCTGCTGACGGCGAGGCGGCTGTCTTCGATGTAGTTGTCGGTGTGCAGCAGGGACAAGCCGCTGCTCAGCGCGGTCTTGCTCACGGCGTCGCGGTGCACCACTCGCTCGGCCTTGAATTGCTGGTTCTCGCTCTGGCCACTCTGCTCGAAGGCGAAGCCGTTCGACTCGGCCTGGGAGCGATAGCGGCTCTGGCTGTAGTTGTAGTCGAAGGTCCACCAGCCCCAGGGCAGGCTGTAGGCCAGATAGCCATTCTTCGACAGCTGGTGGCTATCGCTCACCCCGTCGTGACCGCCGCGCAGTACCAGCTGATCGGCCAGCCCCAGGGGGTTGTCCCATTCGAAACCCAGGCCCCACTGCTGCTCGCCGGTGCTGGCCTGGCCGTTGTTGTTGCGCGACAGCGACGCCCGCCAGGGTTTGCCAGGGGTGTTCTTGAGCTGGACCACACTGCCCCCGACG
>NZ_JAVSJB010000098.1:0-620 GCF_032027545.1 Pseudomonas oryzihabitans
TACCGCCGGTGTTGGCAAAGTGGCCGGCGCTGATGCTCAGGGTGGTGCCGGCATCAATCAGGCCTTTGGGGCCGTTCTGCAGGGCGTCGTTCTGCAGGGTGCCGGTCACGGTCAGGGTTTGGGCGGTGCCACTGGAGAGCACGCCACCGGTGTTGGCCAGGTTGGCCGCGGTGACGGTCAGCGCCTTTTGGCTCACCAGGGCACCGTTGTCGCCGTTGTCCAGGGTGCCGGTCAGGGTGGCGGTGAGGTCCCCTGCCTTGCTGGACAGGGTGCCGCTCTGGCGGTTGCTCAGGGTGCCGCCGGTGACGGTGAGGCCCTGCCAGCCGGAGAGCAGACCGCCATTGTTGGTCAGGGTGCTGGCCTGGACCTTGAGCAGGCCCTGGCTGATGAGTTTGCCGCGGGTGTTGTCCAGCCCCTGGGCAATCAGGGTGAAGGTTTGGCTGCTGCCGATCTCGCCGGCAGTGTTGGTGACATCCTTGAGGCGAGCGAAGCTGAGGAGGCCGGTGGTGGTGATGAGGCCGCCGGTGTTGTCCAGGTTGCCCGTACCGCCGGCACGCCCCAGGTCCAGGCCGATGGCGGCTTCGCCGATCAGGCGACCACCCTGCTGCTTGAATTCGCCC
>NZ_JAVSJB010000099.1:0-617 GCF_032027545.1 Pseudomonas oryzihabitans
CTCCCCCGGTGTTGGCAACGTGGTCGGCGCTGATGTTCAGGGTGGTGCCGGCATCGATCAGGCCTTTGGGGCCGTTTTGCAGGGTGCCGGTACCGGTACCGGTCATGGTCAGGGTCAGGGCGCCACCGCTGGAGAGCAGGCCGCCGGTGTTGGTCAGGTTGGCCGCGGTGACGGTCAGCGCCCCCTGGCTCACCAGGGCGCCGTTATCGCCGTTGTCCAGGTCGCCGGTGAGGGTGGCGGTGAGGTCCCCGGCCTTGCTGGACAGGGTGCCGCTTTGGCGGTTGCTCAGGCTGCCGCCGGTGACGGTGAGGCCCTGCCAGCCGGAGAGCAGGCCGCCATTGTTGGTCAGGGTGCTGGCCTGGACCTTGAGCAGGCCCTGGCTGATGAGTTTGCCGCGGGTGTTGTCCAGGGCCTGGGCGATCAGGGTGAAGGCCTGGCTGCTGCCGATCTCGCCGTCGGTGTTGGTCACCTGGTTGAGGTGGGCGAAGCTGAGCAGGCCGGTGGTGGTGATAAGGCCGCCGGTGTTGTCGAGGTTGCCGCTACCGCCGGTGCGGCCCAGGTCGAGGTGGAGGGCGGCCTCGCCGATCAGGCGGCCGCCCTGCTGCTTGAGTTCGCCG
>NZ_JAVSJB010000100.1:0-558 GCF_032027545.1 Pseudomonas oryzihabitans
CCTCTATGGCTATGCCATTAACCAGGTGCAGTTTGCCGATGGCACGGCCTGGGATCGCGACCAGCTCAAGGCCTGGGTCACCCGGGGCAGCGAGCTCAGTGAGACCCTGACCGGTTATGCCACGGCCGATACGCTCACTGGCTTGGCCGGCAACGACAGCCTGTACGGTCGTGGCGGTGACGATGTGCTCGACGGGGGCGAAGGCCGTGACAGCCTGTACGGTGAAGACGGCAACGACACCCTGCAAGGCGGCGCCGGCAACGACACCCTGTCCGGTGGTAACGGCAATGATGTCCTCGACGGTGGCTCGGGCAACGACTATCTGGAAGGGAACTATGGCTCGGACACCTATGTGTTTGGCAAGGGCTCGGGCCAGGACACCATCTACAACTATGCCTACAACGACACCACGGCCAACAAGCAGGACGTGATCCGGCTGGATGGGCTGAACGTGGCGGACGTACGGGTGTGGCGAGAGTCGGACGATCTGTACATCCAGGTACGAGAGACCGGTGAAACCCTGCGGGTCAGCTCGCATTTCTCGGATGACAGCACGGA
>NZ_JAVSJB010000101.1:0-550 GCF_032027545.1 Pseudomonas oryzihabitans
CATCCAGGCCCAGCGCCTGGACCTCACCGCCGCCACCCTGGACAACTACAACGGCAAGGTCTCGGCCCTGGGTGGCAATGCCCTGCTCAAGACCGGCAGCGTCGACAACCGTAATGGCAGCCTCTACGGCAAGGGCCTGGTCCAGGTCCGCGGCGGCAGCTTCGACAACAGCGGCGACAACGATGGCCAGGTTTTCGGCAGCCAGATCGACTTCGGCCTGAGCGGCGCGCTGAACAACCGCCTGGGCATCATCGAAAGCAGCAGCACCCTGAGCCTGGCGGCCGCCAGCCTGGACAACACCAACGGCCAGCTGCGCGCCCTGGGCACCAGTGGCACCACCCAACTGACCCTGGGTGGCTGGCTGGACAACACCAATGGCCGGCTGGAAACCGCCAACCAAGACCTGCAACTCGCCATCGGTGGCCTGACCAACACCAACGGTACCCTGCTGCACGTGGGCGCCGGCACCTTCGGCCTAGGCCTGCCGCTGCTGCAGAACGCCGGTGGCAGCGTCACCAGTAACGGCACCCTGACCCTGAACGGCAGCAGT
>NZ_JAVSJB010000102.1:0-550 GCF_032027545.1 Pseudomonas oryzihabitans
GTTGCTGCCGTTCAGGGTCAGGGTGCCGTTACTGGTGACGCTGCCACCGGAGTTCTGCAGCAGCGGCAGGCCTAGGCCGAAGGTGCCGGTGCCCACGTGCAGCAGGGTACCGTTGGTGTTGGTCAGGCCACCGATAGAGAGTTGCAGATTCGAGTTGGCGCTTTCCAAGCGGCCATTGGTGTTGTCCAGCCAGCCACCCAGGGTCAGTTGGGTGGTGCCGCTGGTACCCAGGGCGCGCAGCTGGCCGTTGGTGTTGTCCAGGCTGGCGGCCGCCAGGCTCAGGGTGCTGCTGCTTTCGATGATGCCCAGGCGGTTGTTCAGCGCGCCACTCAGGCCGAAGTCGATCTGGCTGCCGAAGACCTGGCCATCGTTGTCGCCGCTGTTGTCGAAGCTGCCACCACGGACCTGGACCAGGCCCTTGCCGTAGAGGCTACCGTTGCGGTTGTCGACGCTGCCGGTCTTGAGCAGGGCATTGCCACCCAGGGCCGAGACCTTGCCGTTGTAGTTGTCCAGGGTGGCGGCGGTGAGGTCCAGGCGCTGGGCCTGGATA
>NZ_JAVSJB010000103.1:0-549 GCF_032027545.1 Pseudomonas oryzihabitans
TTGTGGATTCAACCGGTCGACGCAACAGCGTGGTTAAAACACTCGGCGGGAGTCGAGTACCCCAGGGTCTTTCTGGGGCGCTCGTTTAACTGCCGAGCAACTTCATCCAGTTCGTCCTGCGAATAGAGCGAGAGATCAGTTCCCTTTGGAAAGTACTACCGTAAAAGGCCGTTGGTGTTTTCATTCGTTCCACGCTGCCAAGGATTCTGGGGATCACAGAAGTAAACTTGGATGTCCGTCGCCAAAGTGAATCGCTTGTGAGCGGCCATCTCCTTACCTCGATTCCAGGTGAGGGAGCGATAGAGCTCCTGAGGCAGTCTCAGAGCGTTTTCGATCAGCGCATCCACCACTGTCTGGGTGTCTTTCCCTGCCACCTTTACCAGCATCACGTAGCGGCTGTGGCGTTCTACCAGCGTGGCAATCTGACTGTTTTTGCTGCCGCACAACAGGTCACCTTCCCAGTGTCCTGGTACCGCGCGATCCTCAACCATGGCCGGCCGCTCGCTGATGGAAAGCGTATCGCTGATACGGCCGTGATTGGCGGTTTTC
>NZ_JAVSJB010000104.1:0-526 GCF_032027545.1 Pseudomonas oryzihabitans
TGATGGCTTATGCCGACAATCAGTTGGATGCGCTGCGGCACGAGGAGGTGATGCGCTATCTTGCAACCCATCCGGAAGATGCCGCACGGGTAGCTGATATCCGCGAGCAGAATCGTCGGCTACGGCTGATTTTTTCTCCCGTGCTTGAGCCTTTACCGACACACCTTATGCCAGCAGTCGTGCGACACCGGATAGTCGCCAGACGTAAAAGACGTATGACTTATCTCGCTTCGCTAGTGCTGACGTTAGGCCTGGGTAGCGGCTTAGGGTGGCAGGCACGGGAATCGATGCTGCGGCGGGCGCACGTTCCAATGGCGGATGCCGTGGAGGCTTATCGACTATTTGCGAGCGCCGAGGGGCGGCCGCCAGTCGATGTAACCGGCCAGGACGGTGCGATTCAGCATTGGCTTGAAAGGACATTTGTGCAGGCGCCCGCCCTCCCTAACCTGGAGCGCTTCGGCTTGATCCCAGTGGGTGGTCGTCTCATGGCCACGGACACCGGCGCCGCCGCGATGGTGCTCTACCG
>NZ_JAVSJB010000105.1:0-482 GCF_032027545.1 Pseudomonas oryzihabitans
AGGACACCATCTACTACGCGCACGAGGGTCGTGCCAACAAGCAGGATGTCGTGCAACTGGTAGGGTTGAATGCGGAGGATGTCCTCATCCGCCGCGACAGCAGCGACCTGGTGATCCAGGTGAAAGGCACTACCGACAGCTTGCGCGTGGTGTATCACTTCTACAGTGACGCTACCTATGGCTACCAGATCGATCGCATCTTGTTTGCCGATGGCAGTAGCTGGGATCAGGCGGCGATCAAGGCCCAGGTGCTGCAAGGCACTGTGGGTGACGAAACGCTGTGGGGCTTTGGTACCGATGACACTCTGGACGGCCAGGCGGGTGACGACACCCTCAACGGTGGTAGCGGCAACGACATCCTGAACGGTGGAGACGGAGCCGACACCCTTAGCGGTGACGAGGGCAACGACACCCTGCACGGTGGTGCCGGCAACGACGTGCTCTACGGTAGAGACGGTAACGACATCCTCAACGGGGGAGCT
>NZ_JAVSJB010000106.1:0-460 GCF_032027545.1 Pseudomonas oryzihabitans
CTTTTCCAGCTCTCGGACTGGGTTTGCGATGTGGGGCTTGAAAGCGGATGGATCTGGAACGGGAAGAAGGGGCAAGGAGTCACCTCTGCGTTTGCTGGCCAACCCCTCGATACCATACCTCTGCCACGCATCGACCCAGCGCTGCATTTGGGAGCGATTGAGACTAAATCGCTCACTAGCCCGTCGGATTGATAGGCCTTCGACGATCTGTCGCACCACCTCGATCTTGAAATCGATGCTGTGATAACGATAACGCTTTTGTAGAGCCGCTTTTCCGTGATTGGCATAGGCGCCAATCCATCCTTTTACCTGCACCACGCTGACGTCATGCACCCTAGCGAGGTGGCCGTAGCTGCAATCGCCCTTTTGGTACTGAGCGACGATCTTCAATTTGAACGCTAGAGAGTACTTGGGCATGGTACGCCTTCAAGGCAGCGTCCAACTTTCGGGGGTCATTTCA
>NZ_JAVSJB010000107.1:0-418 GCF_032027545.1 Pseudomonas oryzihabitans
AAACGGCAAACTGCGGATACCCACTGGGGTGGCACTTTTTTCGCAGCGTCTTGGGCTTCGGGCGGTTGTGGAACAGCCAATCCCTACACGGGTGCCTGTAGCTGTCCGGTTGGCTATCAGACATACAACCAGTTCTCGATTCAGACGGGTGGGTGTGCACCCTGTATCTCTTACGGCTGCTACAAACCATGAGACAACGCGCGTGCTCAATGTCCTAGAACTTGCAACAGAAGATGGTTGCGTAGTCGTTTTGGCCAATCACTAGTCCCGGCTTGCTGGCTCCCCGCCACCCGCTGCCCGTCGTATCCCATCCAGTCTTGGTATAGCCGGCGGGGCATGAATAGGTCGTGACATCATCGGCGCTATAGCCGGGGATGTTGTACGCCGCGCACGTTGGCGAACTTCCTCCATTGCGCCG
>NZ_JAVSJB010000108.1:0-418 GCF_032027545.1 Pseudomonas oryzihabitans
CGTCGCAATGGAGGCAGCGCACCTACCTGCGCCGCCTATAACATTCCAGGGTATAGCGCCAATGACGTGACGACCTACGCGTGTCCAGTGGGCTATACCAAGACCGGTTGGGATACGACCGGCAGTGGGTGGCGCGGTGCAAGCACACCCGGACTGATCATTGGTCAGAACGATTACGCGACGATCTTCTGCTGCAAGTTCTAGCGCTACGGCTGGGGTTGGTGTCTTAAGGTTTGAAGCAGCCGTATGAGATGCAGGGCTGACAGCCACCGACCGCAATGGAAAATTGGTTGTAGGTCTGATACCCAACAGGACAGCTGCAGCTACCCGTATAGGGATTGGCTGTGCCGCATCCGCCAGAGGCCCAAGACGCTGCGAAAAAAGTGCCGCCCCAATGGGTATCCGCCGACTGCCGTTT
>NZ_JAVSJB010000109.1:0-394 GCF_032027545.1 Pseudomonas oryzihabitans
TCTGATCCGCAATCGCCAGGATCGCCTGCTCGAAGACCAGCAGAAGCGCCTGCAGGAACTGCAGGATCTGCCTGGCCCGGCCGCCACGCCGGCGGCTCCGCCACCCTCCGACGAAGGCCGCTGCTTCACCCTGCGAACCATCGTGCTGCAGGGCGCCGATCACCTCTCTGCGGCCGAGCGTGCCCGCCTGACCCGGCCCTACGAGGGCCAGTGCGTCGGCGTCAACCAGCTAAACGCCCTGCTCAAGGCGATCACCGATGCCTACCTGGCGCATGGCTACGTCACCAGCCGTGCTTATCTGCCGCAACAGGATCTGTCCCAGGGCACCCTGACCATCCTGGTGGTGGAGGGCAAGCTCGAGTCGATCCAGCCCGCCGACGGCAGTGGCCTGACA
>NZ_JAVSJB010000110.1:0-394 GCF_032027545.1 Pseudomonas oryzihabitans
CGTGAGGCCACTGCCATCGGCGGGCTGGATCGACTCGAGCTTGCCCTCCACCACCAGGATGGTCAGGGTGCCCTGGGACAGATCCTGTTGCGGCAGATAGGCGCGGCTGGTGACGTAGCCATGCGCCAGATAGGCATCGGTGACCGCCTTGAGCAGGGCGTTGAGTTGGTTGACGCCGACGCACTGGCCCTCGTAGGGGCGGGTCAGGCGGGCACGCTCGGCCGCAGAGAGGTGATCGGCGCCCTGCAGCACGATGGTTCGCAGGGTGAAGCAGCGGCCTTCGTCGGAAGGCGGCGGAGCCGCCGGCGTGGCGGCCGGGCCGGGCAGATCCTGCAGTTCCTGCAGGCGCTTCTGCTGGTCTTCGAGCAGGCGATCCTGGCGATTGCGGATCAGG
>NZ_JAVSJB010000111.1:0-384 GCF_032027545.1 Pseudomonas oryzihabitans
TGTCGTTACCGGCGCCGCCTTGCAGGGTGTCGTTACCGTCCTCACCGTACAGGCTGTCACGGCCCTCACCCCCGTCGAGCACGTCGTCACCGCCGCGGCCGTACAGGCTGTCATTGCCGGCCAGGCCAGCGAGCGTATCGGCCGTCGCATACCCCATCAGGGTTTCGTTGAACTCACTGCCCTGGGTGACCCAGGCCTTGAGCTGCTTGCCATCCCACACCGTGCCATCGGCGAACTGCACCTGGTTGATGGCATAGCCTGAGAGGCTGTTGCCGTCCTCAGAAAAGTGCGAGCTGACCCTTAGGGTTTCACCCGTCTCTCGTACCTGGATGTACAGATCGTCCGACTCTCGCCACACCCGCACATCCGCTACGTTCAGACCAT
>NZ_JAVSJB010000112.1:0-349 GCF_032027545.1 Pseudomonas oryzihabitans
ACCCGCCGCGTTCGCCAGGCTGGCGCCGCTGAGGCTCAGGCCGCCATCGGCGACCAGTTGCCCGCCGCCGTTCTGCACCGCACCACCGGTGACGGTCAGGGTCTGCTGGCCGGCGCTGGAGACCAGGCCCTGACGGTTGTCCAAGTCGGCAGCGGTGAGGTCCAGGGTACCGTCGCTGAGCAGTTGACCCTGGTCGTTGAGCAGTAGCCCCTGGCCATCGACTCGTTTGCCGGTCAGGGTCACGCTCAGGCCTTGGCGACTGGTGAGCAGGCCGGTGCTGTTGTCGAGGCTGGCGGCTTCGACGTCCAGGCCCGCTGCGGACAGGGCGCCCTTGGCATTGGTCAAGGCC
>NZ_JAVSJB010000113.1:0-349 GCF_032027545.1 Pseudomonas oryzihabitans
GCCCGCCGCGTTCGCCAGGCTGGCGCTGCTCAGGGTCAGGCCGCCATCGGCGACCAGTTGCCCGCCGCCGTTCTGCACCGCACCACCGGTGACGGTCAGGGTCTGCTGGCCGGCGCTGAAGACCAGGCCCTGACGGTTGTCCAAGTCGGCAGCGGTGAGGTCCAGGGTACCGTCGCTGAGCAGTTGGCCCTGGTCGTTGAGCAGTAGCCCCTGGCCATCGACTCGTTTGCCGGTCAGGGTCACGCTCAGGCCTTGGCGACTGGTGAGCAGGCCGGTGCTGTTGTCGAGGCTGGCGGCTTCGACGTCCAGGCCGGCCGCGGATAGGGCACCCTTGACGTTGGCCAGGGCT
>NZ_JAVSJB010000114.1:0-348 GCF_032027545.1 Pseudomonas oryzihabitans
GCCCCCGTCTACGACGTGGCGATCGAAACGCCCCTGCAACCGGCGCGGGCGCTGTCCGAGCGGCTGGGCTGCCAGGTGCTGCTCAAGCGCGAAGACCTGCAGCCGGTGTTCTCCTTCAAGGTCCGTGGCGCCTACACCAAGCTGGCGAGTCTTTCGACCGCGGAAAAGGCGCGTGGCGTGATCGCCGCCAGCGCCGGCAACCATGCCCAGGGCCTGGCCCTGGCGGCGCGCGAACTGGGCGTGCGGGCGATCATCGTCATGCCGCGCACCACCCCGGAACTCAAAGTCATCGGCGTCCAGTCCCGCGGCGGCGAGGTGGTGTTGCATGGCGACGCCTTTCCCGACGCC
>NZ_JAVSJB010000115.1:0-333 GCF_032027545.1 Pseudomonas oryzihabitans
TGTTTCAGCCCGAGCCGAGCACACAAGCGCCGAAACGAGTGAGAGCGGTAGCAGGCGCCGTTATCTGTCATGACTTGCTCAAAGCGGATATCCAGCCCGCGGTAGTAGCGCACCGCCTGCAACAAGGCTCGACAGGCGCTACTGCCGCGTTCGTCCGGGTGCAGGCTGGTGAAGGCCAGCCGGGACGCCTCATCAATGGCCATCTGGACGAACTCCCAGCCGGCGCCCTCGCAGGCCTGCTGGCGATCCCCCGTCACTCGGTGGCCAGGCCTCCAGAATCGGCCAAGCTTCTTGATATCCAGATAGAGCAGGTCGCCGGCTTGGGGATATTCG
>NZ_JAVSJB010000116.1:0-327 GCF_032027545.1 Pseudomonas oryzihabitans
TTCGATGGCCGGGCCTCCAGAATCGGCCAAGCTTTTTGATATCCAGATGTAGCAGGTCGCCGGCTTTGGGATATTCGTAGCGCACCACCCCAGGGGCGGGCTCCAGCTCGGCCAAACGATGAAAGTCTGCCTGTTTGCGACGACGCGCAATGGTACTGACGGCCACGCCGCGTCGTTGGGCAAGCGGTCGATAGGTATGGCGAGATCGGCGGAGCGGGATCAAGTGTGCGACCCGGTCGCCCGAGGTCCCATGCGGGCATGAATGCGGACGTGATGACCGCTCCAGCAGACCGGACTTGCCCTCCTCACGAAAGCGCCTGAGCCATC
>NZ_JAVSJB010000117.1:0-326 GCF_032027545.1 Pseudomonas oryzihabitans
GTCGGTAGCGGTCGCTTGTCGACGTCCGCCTCTGGCCGCGAAATGGCCTACGGCAGTAGCAACACTGGGTCGATTGCTCCTAACCGCTGGCTCCGATTTCGTATCTCTATAATTTTGAATGAATTTTAGAATCCGGAACCATCGAGATAGCCGAGACTAGGCCTGCTCTGTGCGCGGGGGACGCTAGCTGCCGTCGCCACCGTGTAAGAATCTTACAGAAGCGTAGCGACAGCGCCGTTGCTTCCAGGGGTAGTCAGGTGCGAAAGAATCTTTCGCCTCAAGCCGGTCTAGTTGTGATCTCTCAGTAGGTTGTTCATCCGGGGCGC
>NZ_JAVSJB010000118.1:0-323 GCF_032027545.1 Pseudomonas oryzihabitans
CGCCACCTTAACCGGGCAACCTGGGCTTGATATGAGAAATTAATCACAAAGACGTAGTGGCATTGTGATATCAGGTGATGAACGGGGGAACTTTGCGGGCGAACGGCTGTAGCGAAAATCTTCGCCTGGACACTTCGTAAATACCCAGCGAAGCCATCTGGAATGCCACTCTACGCCGTCTGTAAATCGACGAAACGAATATCTAACGCCAAAAAAATGACAGAACACCAGTCCTTCAGAGCGAATGTTCTGCTACCGCCGAAAAATCGAAGGTTATAGTCAATGCCTATCGGTGTTTTTATAGCCACCGATACATCACATAG
>NZ_JAVSJB010000119.1:0-323 GCF_032027545.1 Pseudomonas oryzihabitans
TTATGTGATGTATCGGTGGCTATAAAAACACCGATAGGCATTGACTATAACCTTCGATTTTTCGGCGGTAGCAGAACATTCGCTCTAAAGGACTAGTGTTCTGTCATTTTTTTGGCGTTAGATATTCGTTTCGTCGATTTACAGACGGCGTAGAGTGGCATTCCAGATGGCTTCGCTGGGTAGTTACGAAGTGTCCAGGCGAAGATTTTCGCTACAGCCGTTCGCCCGCAAAGTTCCCCCGTTCATCACCTGATATCACAATGCCACTACGGCTTTGTGATTAATTTCTCATATCAAGCCCAGGTTGCCCGGTTAAGGTGGCA
>NZ_JAVSJB010000120.1:0-320 GCF_032027545.1 Pseudomonas oryzihabitans
GAGACAATAGGGGACAGACCACGTTTATCGATTTAGGATTTAGGAGCTCTATGGAGGGAGATCCTTATGCCACGTCGAGCACGCGTTTCTTTGCCAGGATGTTCACTTCATCTGATTCAGAGGGGTAATAATCGCTCAGCGTGCTTTTACGCTGACGAGGACTATCTCTTTTATTTGGATGTGTTGGTGGAGCAAGCAAAGAAGCATGGATGTGCGATCCATGCCTGGTGCTTGATGACCAATCATGTTCATTTGTTGGTCACGCCCGAAAGCCCTAATAGTGCAGGGCTCATGATGAAGGGGCTAGGGCAGCGTTACGT
>NZ_JAVSJB010000121.1:0-313 GCF_032027545.1 Pseudomonas oryzihabitans
ACCGGTGCACGCCCCGGAAGACGTCAACCACCCGCTCTGGATCGAGCGCATCCGCGCCCTGGAGCCGGACTTCATCTTCTCCTTCTATTACCGCCACCTGCTCTCCGAAGAGGTGCTGGCCTGCGCCAAGCGTGGCGCCTACAACCTGCACGGCTCGCTGCTGCCGCGCTACCGCGGGCGCGCCCCGGCCAACTGGGTGCTGGTCAACGGCGAGACCGAGACCGGCGTGACCCTGCACCGCATGGTCAAGCGGGCCGATGCCGGCGCCATCGTCGCCCAGCAGCGGGTCACCATCGCCCCCGACGACACCGCT
>NZ_JAVSJB010000122.1:0-313 GCF_032027545.1 Pseudomonas oryzihabitans
AAGGGCGATCTGCTGATCAAGAACGCAACTGCCGTCAGCAACGCCCATGGCCGGCTCAACAGCGGCGGCCTCCTGACCCTGCTGGTCGGCGGTCTGGACAACAGCAGCGGCGGCACCGTCGCCGGCCAGACCGGCTTGAGCCTCACCACGAGCGGCCGGGTGCTCAACGGCGGTGACGGTCTGCTCGCCAGCCAGGACGGTGCCTTGAACGTCACGGCCGGCAGTCTCGACAACGCCGGCGGCACCCTGCAAAGCGCCGGCGACCTGACCCTGGCCACCGGCACGGGCGATATCAGCAACGTGGGCGGCAAGG
>NZ_JAVSJB010000123.1:0-313 GCF_032027545.1 Pseudomonas oryzihabitans
CCCGGTGCACGCCCCGGAAGACGTCAACCACCCGCTCTGGATCGAGCGCATCCGCGCCCTGGAGCCGGACTTCATCTTCTCCTTCTACTACCGCCACCTGCTCTCCGAAGAGGTGCTGGCCTGCGCCGCGCGCGGCGCCTACAACCTGCACGGTTCGCTGCTGCCGCGCTACCGTGGTCGCGCCCCGGCCAACTGGGTGCTGGTCAACGGCGAGACCGAGACCGGCGTGACCCTGCACCGCATGGTCAAGCGGGCCGATGCCGGCGCCATCGTCGCCCAGCAGCGTGTCGCCATCGCCCCGGAAGACACCGCC
>NZ_JAVSJB010000124.1:0-313 GCF_032027545.1 Pseudomonas oryzihabitans
TCTTGCCGCCCACGTTGCCGATGTCGCCCGTGCCGGTGGCCAGGGTCAGGTCGCCGGCGCTTTGCAGGGTGCCGTTGGCGTTGTCGAGGCTGCCCGCGGTGAGGTCGAGGGCTCCCCCCTGGCTGGCCAGCAGGCCGTCGCTGCCGTTGAGTACCTGGCCTGCAGTGGTGATGAGCAGCTTGCCCTGGGCGGCTACGGTGCCGCCGCCGCTGTTGTCCAGGCCGCCGACCAGCAGGGTCAGCAGGCCGCCGCTGTTGAGGCGGCCCTTAGCATTGCTGATGGCGGTGGCGTTCTTGACGAGCAGGTCGCCCTG
>NZ_JAVSJB010000125.1:0-310 GCF_032027545.1 Pseudomonas oryzihabitans
GTTGCCCAGGCGCGGGCGGAACAGGGCGCTGCCGCGGCAGTCGCTGTTGTACCTGAGGCCGAAGGCCTCCTTGGCCAGCACCACCCGCGGATCGGCCCGCCAGCCGGCGGCGGCGGAGCAGTCGACCTTGGCGCCGAGGATATCCTCCAGGGCGTGCAGGCCACGCCCGAATTCCTCGCCCAGGCGCTCCAGGCTCCAGCTGCCGGTGTGGGCCTGCCAGGCGTGGTGGTCCCAGGCATGCAAGCCGACCTCGTGGCCGCGGGCGCGGGTCTCGCGCATCAGGTGACCGAGGTCGCGGCCGATGGGCCGA
>NZ_JAVSJB010000126.1:0-310 GCF_032027545.1 Pseudomonas oryzihabitans
CCGGCCCATCGGCCGCGACCTCGGCCACCTGATGCGCGAGACCCGTGCCCGGGGCCATGAGGTCGGGCTGCACGCCTGGGATCACCATGCCTGGCAGGCCCATACCGGCAGCTGGAGCCTGGAGCGCCTGGGCGAGGAATTCGGGCGTGGCCTGCACGCCCTGGAGGACATCCTCGGCGCCAAGGTCGACTGCTCCGCCGCTGCTGGCTGGCGGGCCGATCCGCGGGTGGTGCTGGCCAAGGAGGCCTTCGGCCTCAGGTACAACAGCGATTGTCGCGGCAGCGCCCTGTTCCGCCCGCGCCTGGGCAAT
>NZ_JAVSJB010000127.1:0-299 GCF_032027545.1 Pseudomonas oryzihabitans
CCGGACACCTTTTTAGGCGAAGATGATCGCCACACAGAGGTGTTCCATGAGCAAACAACGTCGTTCTTTCACGCCCGAGTTCAAGCGCGAGGCCGCAAGCCTGGTGTTGGATCAGGGCTACAGCTGTATCGAAGCAGCTCGCTCGCTGGGGCTGGTCGAGTCGGCACTACGC
This sequence comes from Pseudomonas oryzihabitans, assembly GCF_032027545.1. Taxonomy (GTDB): domain Bacteria; phylum Pseudomonadota; class Gammaproteobacteria; order Pseudomonadales; family Pseudomonadaceae; genus Chryseomonas; species Chryseomonas oryzihabitans_F. Next base: position 173 of record NZ_JAVSJB010000127.1, read on the forward strand.
CGCTGGGTCAATCAACTGCAGGCAGAGCGCGGCGGAGTCACACCGGCGAGCAAGGCCCTTACGCCCGAGCAGCAGAGGATCCAGGAGCTGGAAGCGCGGATCAATCGCTTGGAGCGGGAGAAATCGC
>NZ_JAVSJB010000128.1:0-299 GCF_032027545.1 Pseudomonas oryzihabitans
ATCTCTTCCGGCGGATTCTGCAGGTCGGCGTCCAGGGTGATGATCAGATCGCCGCGGGCCTGCTCGAAGCCGGCGAGGATGGCCGAGTGCTGGCCGTAGTTGCGGTTGAGCAGCACGGCGACCACGGGGCTGTCCGGCTCGCTGGCGGCCTGCTGCAGCAGCTCGGCGCTGCGGTCGCGGCTGCCGTCGTCGACCAGGATGATTTCCACCTGGCAGTCCAGCAGACGGCAGGCGGCGCGGGTGCGGCGCAGCAGTTCCGGCAGGCTGGCTTCTTCGTTGTAGACGGGGATCACCACGGA
>NZ_JAVSJB010000129.1:0-297 GCF_032027545.1 Pseudomonas oryzihabitans
CCCCACCCGCGGCAAGACCACCCGCTCGCCGGCGGCCATGGCCTGCTGCAGGCAGTTGGAGTCGTCGGGTTCGACACCGATCACCCTGATTTCGGGCCGCAGGTATTTGACGTACGCCGCTATACCAGCGATCAAGCCGCCACCGCCGACCGGGACGAAGATGGCATCCAGCCGCCCGGGATGCTGGCGCAGGATCTCCATGGCCACGGTGCCCTGGCCGGCGATGACGTCCGGATCGTCATAGGGCGGGACGAAGGTGTAGCCCTGCTCTTCGACCAGGCGCAAGGCCTCGGCCAG
>NZ_JAVSJB010000130.1:0-297 GCF_032027545.1 Pseudomonas oryzihabitans
TTGGCCGAGGCCCTGCGCCTGGTCGAAGAGCAGGGCTATACCTTCGTCCCGCCCTATGACGATCCGGACGTCATCGCCGGCCAGGGCACGGTGGCCATGGAGATCCTGCGCCAGCATCCCGGGCGGCTGGATGCCATCTTCGTCCCGGTCGGCGGTGGCGGGCTGATCGCTGGTATAGCGGCGTACGTCAAATACCTGCGCCCCGAAATCAGGGTGATCGGTGTCGAACCCGACGACTCCAACTGCCTGCAGCAGGCCATGGCCGCCGGCGAGCGGGTGGTCTTGCCACGGGTGGGC
>NZ_JAVSJB010000131.1:0-292 GCF_032027545.1 Pseudomonas oryzihabitans
CCCTGTCCGGTGGTAATGGCAATGACATCCTCGAGGGTGGGGTAGGCAACGACTATCTGGAAGGGAACTATGGCTCGGACACCTATGTGTTCGGCAAGGGCTCGGGCCAGGACACCATCTACAACTATGCCTACAACGACACCACGGCCAACAAGCAGGACGTGATCCGGCTGGATGGGCTGAACGTGGCGGACGTGCGGGTGTGGCGAGAGTCGGACGATCTGTACATCCAGGTACGAGAGACCGGTGAAACCCTGCGGGTCAGCTCGCATTTCTCGGATGACAGCACGGG
>NZ_JAVSJB010000132.1:0-275 GCF_032027545.1 Pseudomonas oryzihabitans
GGCCCAGCGGGAGGCGTGATGAACCCCGTGATCCCGGCCAGCCTGCGCATCGACGTGGATACCTATCGCGGCACCCGCGAAGGGGTACCGCGGCTGCTCGACCTGCTGGACGAAGCCGGGGTCAAGGCCACCTTCTTCTTCAGCGTCGGGCCGGACAACATGGGGCGCCACCTGTGGCGCCTGGTGAAGCCCACCTTTTTGTGGAAGATGCTCAGGTCCAAGGCCGCCAGCCTCTATGGCTGGGACATCCTCCTGGCCGGCACCGCCTGGCCGGG
>NZ_JAVSJB010000133.1:0-265 GCF_032027545.1 Pseudomonas oryzihabitans
TAGCTGGGATCAGGCGGCGATCAAGGCCCAGGTGCTGCAAGGCACTGTGGGTGACGAAACGCTGTGGGGCTTTGGTACCGATGACACCCTGGACGGCCAGGCGGGTGACGACACCCTCAACGGTGGTAGCGGCAACGACATCCTGAACGGTGGAGACGGAGCCGACACCCTTAGCGGTGACGAGGGCAACGACACCCTGCAAGGCGGTGCCGGCAACGACGTGCTCTACGGTAGAGACGGCAACGACATCCTCAACGGGGGAGCC
>NZ_JAVSJB010000134.1:0-263 GCF_032027545.1 Pseudomonas oryzihabitans
GGATACGAAAGGGCGCCAAGTGATCTTCTATGTGCGGCATCCCAACAGCCAGCGCGACGTTGGCCACGGATCTCGTAGGGAAAGCGATGTTACGGCTGACTATTGGTCAGGACAGGGCTACAACTTTGCGTTGGTGAGTCCTAGCGAAGCATCGTTTGATACCTTGCGTGAGGCGATCTCGCAGAGGCCACCTCTCTAGTTCCCGTTCAGACCAGTGCTCGTTGCTTGAAACCAACCCTGTCCAACATTTGGGGGTCATTTCA
>NZ_JAVSJB010000135.1:0-260 GCF_032027545.1 Pseudomonas oryzihabitans
GCGATCGCCGATCAGTTCGCGGTGATGATCATCGATGAGGCACACCGATTGAAGGAGCCCACGGCCGCCTGGACCCGCAATGGATTCGACATCGCCGCCAAGGTGCCCAACCGCTACCTGCTGACCGGGACGCCGGTGCTCAATCGAGAGTCGGAGCTCCATACCCTGCTGCGCCTGTCGGGCCACCCCATCGGGCAGCTGCCGCTCAAGGACTTCTGCGAGCGCTTCGCCGGCAGCTCCGAGTTTCGCCAGGGGCTGCG
>NZ_JAVSJB010000136.1:0-256 GCF_032027545.1 Pseudomonas oryzihabitans
CAGGTCCTGCAGGCCTCGGTTACGGGCCTGGTGGCCAAGCAGCCCTATGTACTAGCGTTGGCTCGTCATGCAGACGGTAGCGGCGCTCTTGAGTCTCTCGCCGCTTTTCAAACCAATCCCGCCGGCGCAGCTATCGTGAATGCGGTAGGACCGATACGCCAACTGGTTCAGCAATCCCAGGCGGATGAACAGCGCTACCTCGTCATCGCACCTGGTGCAGCCGATGCGCCAGGTGCTCCCGTGCAAGTGCAAGTGC
>NZ_JAVSJB010000137.1:0-246 GCF_032027545.1 Pseudomonas oryzihabitans
TCGTTTCGGCGCCTGTGTGCTCGGCTCGGGCTGAACCACCTCCGCACCAAACCCTAGACGCCGCGTACGAACGGCAAGGCCGAGCGCTTCAACCAGGCGAGTCTGCGTGAGTGGGCCTAGGCTCGCTGCTACGACAGCTCCGAGCAGCGAGCCCGGCACCTACCCGCGTGGCTGCATCACTACGGTTGGCACAGGCCGCATTCCAGCCTCCACTACAAACCGCCCATCAGTCGGGCTCCGTTGCCA
>NZ_JAVSJB010000138.1:0-245 GCF_032027545.1 Pseudomonas oryzihabitans
GCTGCCATTGAGGGTGTCATCCCCCGTCCCTCCCGCCAGCAGGTTGTTGCTCGCATTGGTGCTGACCTTCAGGACGTCATCGCCGGCGCCGCCATACAGCTGGTTGCTGCCCGAGCCTCCATCCAGCGTGTCATTGCCAGACTCGCCATACATGATGTCCTTGCCTGCCCAGCCGGCCAGGCTGTCATCATCGGTACCGCCCTTCGTGATCAATCCCGTCTGGGTGATCTGCTGCCACGTCCAGG
>NZ_JAVSJB010000139.1:0-243 GCF_032027545.1 Pseudomonas oryzihabitans
TGAACCTACATAAACATGCCCGTCTTACCCCTCGAGGTCGAGCCCTTCTCGTACAACGCATGCTCACGGGGCTGCGCGCCGAGGAGGCAGCACAAGCGGCGGGGAGTCAGCGTCCGCACGGCCTACAGATGGCTCAGGCGCTGTCGTGAGGAAGGCGAGTCCGGTCTGCTGGAGCGGTCATCACGTCCGCATTCATGCCCGCATGGGACCTCGGGCGACCGGGTCGCACAGTTGATCCCGCTC
>NZ_JAVSJB010000140.1:0-240 GCF_032027545.1 Pseudomonas oryzihabitans
CCGTCTCTACCGTAGAGCACGTCGTTGCCGGCACCACCGTGCAGTATATCGTTGCCCTCGTCACCGCTGAGGGTATCGGCTCCGTCTCCACCGTTTAGGGTGTCATTGCCGCTACCGCCATTGAGCGTGTCATCACCCGCCTGACCGTCCAGGGTGTCATCGGTACCAAAGCCCCACAGCGTTTCGTCACCCGCAGTACCTTGCAGCACCTGGGCTTTGATCGCTGCCTGATCCCAGCTG
>NZ_JAVSJB010000141.1:0-236 GCF_032027545.1 Pseudomonas oryzihabitans
TTCCTCCGCCTCGCGCGCCGTGGCTTGCAGGGTCGTGCTCAGGGCAGTACCCGCCCTCACCGCCCGACCCGCGGGCAGAGCACCTAGCGCGTCGGCAAAGGTTACATCTACAAGGCCACTGTTGGCGCGACCTTGCAAGGCCGCCCACTGGTCGTTCTTGCTCAGGGTGTCACTGGAGACCGAGGCGATCTCGCTCTGATGCTTGGCCGCCACATAATCGCCGAACTGCTGAACGA
>NZ_JAVSJB010000142.1:0-228 GCF_032027545.1 Pseudomonas oryzihabitans
GTCGAGAGCTGTCGTTCAGGAGACGTTGCTCTCGACTGATAACCTTCTCTTTCGAAGATCTTGCCAGCTAGCGACCGTCGAGTGTGACAAGCGGGGTGTGGTCGGTGAGCCATGGTCTTATCGCTTATGAGACAGCGCGGTCGGGCGAACGACTCGGGTTGGCAGCGCGCTGACTAGCGCGTTCATAGTAGGAGGCCTAGCTGTGTAAACCCAGTACGTTGTTCAAAG
>NZ_JAVSJB010000143.1:0-217 GCF_032027545.1 Pseudomonas oryzihabitans
GCGGCGACTCTGGGTAAAGAGTTCGCCCACGCGCACCCGCAACGCTAGCCGGGCAATGTCCGGTGAGCGCTGCCTGCGACGGTAGGCGTAGTAGCACGAGCGGGTGACTTCAAATACCGAGCACAGCAGTTCGACAGGCGCTTCGCTGCAAAACTGATCGATCAACGCGAGCGCTCGTGTTCCTCGGCCATCAAGAGCGCGGTAGCCTTTTTTAGGA
>NZ_JAVSJB010000144.1:0-217 GCF_032027545.1 Pseudomonas oryzihabitans
CTGCCATCGGCAAACAGGATGCGATCGATCTGATAACCCGCGGTGGCGTCACCAGAGAAGTGGTACACCACGCGTAGGCTGTCGGTGGTGCCCTTCACCTGGATTATCAGATCGTTGCTGTTGCGGCTGATGAGAACATCCTCCGCATTCAGCCCCACCAGTTGCACGACATCCTGCTTGTTGGCACGACCCTCGTGCGCGTAGTAGATGGTGTCCT
>NZ_JAVSJB010000145.1:0-215 GCF_032027545.1 Pseudomonas oryzihabitans
CCGTGCCATCGGCAAACTCCACACGCTCCAGGTTCCGATAATCCAATGCACTGGCCGAGCTGTTAGCACCATTGAACACACCTTTCACCGTGACCTGATCGGTGCCATTGCTGTGCACGAATACCAGGTCGGTACCCTCCTTGCGCATGCTGATATCACTGGCCTTGATCCCTTCGCCGAATCTCAGGGTATCGGTCACGCCACCGTAGCTATCC